>JALWVU010000075.1 GCA_027079305.1 Aquificaceae bacterium | reverse complement strand
CCATCGTGAAGGGTGTCCTCTCCTACACCATAAGCCCCGTCCACACGGTCGAGTATTACGTAAAAGTAGCGGGCGAGCTGGTGGACATGGGGATAGACATAATCTCCATAAAGGATCAGGCGGGGCTCCTGTCTCCTAAGGTAGCCTACGATCTGGTCTCCGCCCTCAAGTCCGAGTTTCCCGATTACCCCGTCCACCTCCACACCCAGACGACCGCGGACCTGGCGGAGATGGCCCAGCTCAAGGGCATAGAGGCGGGGGCGGACATGATAGACACAGCCTTCTACTCTCTCTCCTGCCAGACCTCACACCCTCCCGGGGAGACGATGATATACGTCCTCAGGGAGTTCGGATACGAGGTAAACGTGGACGCGGAGCTATACAAGAAGGCGGGGGACATGTTCAGGGAGGTGAGGAACAAATATAAAAAGTTCGATGTCCTTCCCCCTTACCCGGACGTGGGGGTCCTCATCCACCAGATACCGGGGGGAATGATCACCAACTTCATAAACCAGCTCAGAGAGCAGAACCTGGAGGAGAAGCTGGAGGAGGTTCTCGAGGAGGTCACCAGAGTTAGGGAGGATCTGGGATACCCTCCCCTCGTGACGCCCACCTCCCAGATAGTTGGAACCCAGGCCTTCATGAACGTCCTCCACGGTGAGAGGTATAAGGTGGTCACCAAGGAAACCAAGGACTACGTGAAGGGCCTATACGGAAGGCCCCCGGCCCCCATAAAGGAGGAGATCCTGAGGAAGATCCTCGGGGACGAAGAGCCCATATACGATACAAGACCGGCAGATCTCTTAGAGCCTGAGCTGGAGAAGGCGAGGGAGGAGGCAAAAGAGGCCGGGGCGCGCTCGGAGGAGGACGTCCTCTCCTACGTTCTCTTTCCCGTGGTTGCCAGGGAGTTCTTCGAGTGGAGGGATAAGGTGGAGAAGGGTGAGGCCCCTCCCGTTCCCATGGAGGAGCTGGAGGCGGGGGCCTGTCCGGAGAAGGCGCCCGTGGAGTTCAACATTACCGTTCACGGGGAGCAGTATCACGTCCAAATAGCGGGAAGGGGAGAGGAAACAGCGGGAGGCAAGACCTTCTTCATCAGGCTCGACGGCAGGCTCGAGGAGGTCATGCTCCAGCCTATAAGAGAGGTGGAGGTAACTGGTTCCGGATATGAGCTCTCCGAAGGAGCTCCTGTAACTCCCAAAAGACCGAAACCGAGGGACGTGGGCGACATAACCTCCCCCATATCCGGGAAGGTGGTAAACATTAAGGTGAACGTGGGCCAGGAGGTGAAGGAGGGGGACGTTCTACTCGTTGTAGAGGCCATGAAGATGGAGAACGAGATCCACAGTCCTGTGGACGGAGTGGTCGAGGAGATCCTGGTTCAGGTGGGAGAGAACGTGAACCCCGACGAGGTCCTCATCAGGATCAAGCCCAAGAAGAGATGATAAACATAGCCCTTCCAAAAGGGAGGCTATTCGAGGAGAGCGTAGAGCTTCTCCTTTCCAGAGGCCTGATAGGGGAGAGGATAGAGGAGGGTAGAAAGCTAACTATCGAGATAGGAAATCTCAGACTCCTTCTGGTGAAACCCTTCGACGTTCCCGTCTACGTGGAGAACGGGGCCGCGGACCTGGGTATATGCGGATACGACGTTTACCTGGAGAGACGGCCCGACGTTTACAGGTTTTTGGATCTCGGCATAGGTGAGTGCAGGATCTCGGTGGCGGGCAGACCCGAGAGCAGAGAGAGGTATGAGAGGTGCTCCCACATAAGGGTGGCGACCAAATACGTGAACATAGCTAAAGACTTCTTTTCAAAGAAAGGTGTAAAGGCTGAGATACTCAACCTGAGCGGATCCGTAGAGCTCTCCCCCCTTCTTGGGCTCTCGGACTTCATCCTCGACCTGGTCCAGACGGGAAGGACGCTCAGGGAGAACGGCCTCATAGAACTCGAGGTGATCGAGAGGTCCACCGCCTGGCTGATAGGGAACAGGGCCTCCTTCAGGAACAAGAGGGAGGATATACTGCCTATTTTGGAAGAGCTGAGTTCTACCAGCTGAACCAGAATTCAATCACATAGTCCGTATAATCTTTCGCGGATTTCCTGTTTACCCTGTCTACGCTGAGAGCTATTCTGTTTCCTGTTCCCTTTATGTATATATTGAGCGCACCGCCTATAGTGGTAGTATCTTTATCGTTGGGTGTTCTATCATCAGATTTGGACCACTTTAAAGCCACCGCAGGTTTACCCAGTAAAACCGATCCATTGTATAATATCTGGCCCTGGATAAGATAACCTTTCACATCCTTGTCTTTTGTCCCTCCAAGGTTTTTATGGTCTACAAACCCCACCTGAATGTTGGGTGTTATAACCCCTATTTGCTGTTCCCACATTAGGTCTATTCCATAGGAATTTACTGTATTTCCGCTTACCTTTTGAGTAACATACGCAGCTCCCAGAGTGAGCACATCAAACTTGCCAAGATAAGTTTCTTTAAGAACATACTTCTTCTCCGGTTTGTATCCCAGGAATGTAGGTGTAAGTTGCACACGGATGGCGTAGGCTGATCCTACATCGTTCGAAGACTTTTTGTCAGTTTTATCGTAAATACCCGCATAGTATTTGAGCAGTCCTCCCGCCAGAAGCCCCCACACGGTAGCACCTGTCGAGTAAGCACCGCTTCTCTGGAGCTTATCTCCTCTATTTATAGGATTGGTGAATGCCTTCACCTGATGCCCGTAATTTACACCGGTGGGTGTAAGGAAAGACCATCCGGATCTAAGTCCCGAGTTCCTTTGGAAAGGCACCTTGTGAGCACCTACATTGAACTTAAACTCCCTTGCCAGGTCGAACATCATGAACATGTCCAGAATGTAAAACCTTTCATCTCCTGAATCAAAATCACCTTGCCATATAAACTTGATTTTAGGATTAATCTTGGCTTTTCCCATGATTCTTCCGTGCAAGACTCTGAAACGCAGATCCGCGCTGTCGGAATTATTTCTCTTACCTAAGAACTCCGCCCTTATCTTGGACTTGAACTTAATGTCAATTGTAGAACCGCTTTTCGTTTCAATCTTTACAGCATGAGAGGCTCCACTGGCGATAATCAAAGTGCCAATGGCAGCTGTAAAGACTCTCACTCTCATGTTTACCACCTCCGTGATTTTTCTTCAAATCCTTTAACTATCGGTATCTCTTTTATCCTCGAGGCTTCGAGCATTCCCCCTTCGTAAACCCAGACGAACTTTTTGCCCAATATCGCCTTCATAACGAACCATATACCGCTGGAGACATGACCGGAACCGCAGTAGGCTATTACGGGCTTGTTTACGTCTATCCCCTTTTCCTCGAAGAGAGAAAGAATATCTTCCTTCCCGAGGAGTGTGTAATAAGCTCCCTCCTGCCACACGAGTTCTCCTGTGTCTAACCACTTGGCTCCCTTTATATGTCCGTCCCTGGGCATTCTGGGATCATCGAGCTCTCCCGTAAACCTATCTTCCGGCCTCGCATCCACGAGCTGGATTTCTTCCGGATGCTTGAGGGCGTATAGGACCATACCCGTGGATGCGAGGGTGAGAGGAGGGTTGTAATCAACTACGAAATTACTCGGTTTTAGCCTGACCTCACCTTTCTCAACGGGCTTTCCTTCATCAACCCACTTGGCTATACCTCCGTTCAGGAGATACACTTCCCTAACACCGGCCCACACGAGCTGGAGTATTACCCTTGTAGCATCTGTCCAGTCCCTCAGACTTGAACCGCTACCGTAGACTACGACAGGAATATTTTTCCTGATACCAAGCTCGGATAAAGCCTCACCGAGTCTATTGTTAGGCAGGATAATGGCTGGAACACCATCCGCTTCATGAGTCAGCTTCAAGTAATCCACATTTATAGCGGTGGGTATGTGCTCCTCCTTGTATCCTTCTCTACGTGCATCTATTACTATCACCTTTTCCCTGTTCTGAATTTTCTCCCATAGATCGTCTGTGGATATGAGGCCTACCTTGTAATCCTTTGGTATGCTCGGAAAGCTCCAGACTAAGGACAGAACTGTTAAGAGTGATAGAGCAACGATCGAAAGCATGGGCTAAATGATAGTTGCCTCCCTGGAAGCTGTGAAATACTTTTTCCCTATGACTGTCATATGTTAGAGCTATGAGCGTGGACATACAGAAGCTGAAGTATTTTGTAGCGGTTTACGAAGAGGGCAGTATAACCAAGGCAGCTCAGAGGTGTTACGTGTCACAGCCTTATCTCTCATCGGTTATACAGGAACTTGAAACTATACTCGGTGTTAAACTCTTTGAAAGGGATAAGAGGGGAGCTAAACCGACAGAGAATGCCCGAAGATTTTACGAGCATGTAAAAGAACTTATAAGCAATTATGAAAAAACTCTTTCTCTTTTCACCTCTGGAGGCCATGACAAAGAACTATCAATAGGTTTTATGCCGACTTTAAGATCAGATCTCATATACAGGATAGTTGAAGAGCTCAGGAAGGCTTTTAAAGATACTGTGCTTAGAATAGTAGATTTCAGAGATAAAGCGGATCTTAGAGTAGTGTCGGACATTTATGTAGAAAAGGGAGAGACTTTCCTGCCTCTATGGAAAGAGGACATGGTTCTTGCGGTTCCCATCTCTTTACCGCTTGCACTCGAAAAGGAAGTGGAGCTGAAAGATCTTGAAAATATACCGTTCATAGATAGAGAGAGTTGTGAATATCACGAGGATTTTGAAAGTTTGGTCAGGAAGATGGATCTTAATCTAAACCTGGTTGCAAAGGTAAGATCTGAAGAGGCAGCGGTCTCCCTCGTAAGCAGTGGTCTGGGTGCCTGCATACTTCCGGAGATGAGTTTGATGGATAGCGTTGGGATCTCAATCAAAAGGATCAAAGGTATGAACTGCTACCGAATCGTTGGAATAAGCGTAAGGGAAAGAAACAGGCTTGTAGAGGGTGCGATCAGGGTGGTGGTAGATACAGTTAAAACCTCGGTTCCTAAAAAATATCTTATAACCGGTGAGCTTACAGACTACGGCAGGTGTGAGATCGCCTAATGTCTTGCCAGCTCCACGAACTCCTTAAACAGATAGTAAGAGTCGTGGGGCCCCGGCGAGTCCTCGGGGTGATACTGGATGGCGTAGATGGGAAGCTCTTTGTGTCTTATACCTTCGACGGTTTCGTCCAGTAGGTTCAGGTGCGTCACCTCCACCTCGGGAGGCAGGGTGTCGGGATCTATGGCGAAGTTGTGGTTCTGGGCGGTTATCTCCACCTTCCCGGTTCTGAGGTCCTTGACTGGGTGGTTCCCCCCGTGGTGGCCGAACTTGAGCTTGTAAGTTTTACCTCCGAGGGCTAACCCTATTATCTGACAGCCCAGGCATATGCCGAATACGGGCTTTTTCTCCATGAACTTCCTCACGAGCCTTACGCCCACTACCACCCTCTCCGGATCTCCGGGGCCGTTGGAGAGGAATACCGCGTCCGGATCCCTTTCCAGGATGAACCTCTCCGCCTCCTCCGGAGGCACCACCACGACCCTGGCCCCCTCGGAGGTAAAGCGCCTGAGGATGTTGAACTTAACACCGAAGTCCAGGACCGCGATCAGGGGCCTGTCGTTCTCCCTTTTCTCGTAGCCCTCCAGAAGCCTCCAGTCCCCCTGATTCCAGGAGTATATCTCCTTCGTGGAGACCTCCTGGACGAGGTCGAGCTCCGAGATGTCGGGAACCTTCTTCGCCTTCTCCACGAGGCTCTTTGGATCGAGATCCACGGTAGAGATCACCCCCCTCACAACCCCCTTCTCCCTTATCCTTTTGACCAGCGCCCTCGTGTCTATCCCCTCTATCCCCACAACGCAGTTCTCTTTGAGATACTCGTCTAAGGACTTTTTAGCCCTCCAGTTGGAGTATCTTCTGAAGGACTCCTTGACCACGAAGCCGTTTACCTGAACCCTCTTCGATTCGATGTCCTCAGGATTTATCCCGTAGTTACCTATCTGGGTGTAGGTCATCACCACTATCTGGCCCCTGTAGGAGGGGTCCGTGAGGATCTCCTGGTATCCCGTCATGGAGGTGTTGAAGATAAGCTCCCCCTGAGTTTCTCCCTCCGCCCCGAAGGAGTATCCTACGAAGTAAGTCCCGTCCTCGAGGGCGAGGATGGCTCTCTTTTTCATACTGGAAAGATTGTAGAATAATTCCCATGGAGTTCGCAAAACTTCAGGGCTCGGGGAACGACTTCATCCTCATAGACAACAGGGACGGAAGGGTCTACGAGGCGATAGAGAGGGCGGGAGTTTGCTTGAAGGAGTTCGTCCTCAAAGTCTGCCAGCCCCATACGGGTGTGGGGGCGGACGGCCTCATACTCATAGAGGAGCCCGAGAGTCCGGAGAACGACTTCAGATGGCAGTTCTTCAACTCGGACGGCTCTGAGGCGGAGATGTGCGGGAACGGTTCCAGATGCGCGGTCAGGTTCTGCTACGATCTGGGGATAGTGGACGAGAAGGTGAGTTTCGAGACCCTTGCGGGAGTTATAAAGGCACAGGTGCTGAATGGGGGAAGGAGGGTTAAGGTCCAGCTCACCCCTCCCTCCGAGCCTGTGAAGAAGACCCTTCAGGTTAAGGATCAAAAGGTTGAGGGGACGTTCATAAACACGGGCGTTCCCCACTTTGTGGTCCTTGTGGAGGACGTGGAAAAGCTCGACGTTGTGGGCCTCGGAAGGGCCATCAGGTTCCACGAGGAGTTCCAGCCCAAGGGGACCAACGTGAACTTCGTCCAGTCCCTGGGAGAGGGCAGGATAAAGATCAGGACCTACGAAAGGGGCGTCGAGTCCGAGACCTTGGCCTGCGGAACGGGAGCGACCGCCTCCGCTATAGTTTCATACCTCGAGGGCGCGGTCAGCGAAAGGCCAGTCGAGGTCATTACCAAGAGCGAGGAGATCCTGAGGATAGACTTCGACAAAGATCTCAAAGACGTTTTCTTAGAAGGATCCGTATATAAGGTCTACGAGGGGGTTCTCAGCTTCGAGATATTCTCTTAGAGGTTCAGCCTCCTCGATAGCCTGAGGGCCTCCCGGTCTATCTCCTTGTATTCTCTGGCCTTTTCAAAGTCCTCTATGTAAAACCTTCCCTCCCTGTAAGCTACAAAACCGCTCCTCTCTCCGGACAGCAGGGCTTCCACCGCCACCTCGCCGAACTTCATCCCCATTATCCTGTCCGTGTGGGTGGGTGTCCCTCCCCTCTGGAGGTGCCCGAGGACGGTGGCCCTTATCTCTCCATACTCTTCACCTATCTCCGAGAGAAGGTAGTTCCTCAGCTCCTCCGCGCTCCCGTATCCCTCCGCCACCACAACTATGAAGTGGAGCTTGCCCATCTCCTTTGCCTTCTTTATCTCTTCGGGGATCTTCTCCCTCGGATAGCTCTCTTCCGGAACGAGGATAAGCTCCGCTCCCGTAGCGAGGCCCGCCTCCACCGCTATGAAGCCCCTCTTCCTTCCCATGACCTCTACGAGGAATATCCTCTCGTGGGAGCTGGCGGTGTCCCTTATCCTGTCTATGGCCTCCACCGCGTTCCTGAGGGCTGTGTCGTATCCGATGCAGTATTCGGTCCCTCCCACGTCGTTGTCTATGGTGCAGGGAACGCCTATAACGGGAAGTCCCGCCTCTTCACAGATCAGCTCCGCTCCCCTGAAGGTCCCCTCCCCTCCGAGGACGATAAGGCCCTCTATACCTTCCCTTCTCAGGTTCTCGTAAGCCTTCTCCCTGAACTCGAGCCTTTTGAACCTCTCCTCCCTGCTGCTGAGAAGTATGGTCCCTCCCCTGTCGAGTATTCCTCCCACCTCCCTCGGCCCGAGCCCGACAAACTCCCCCTCTATCAGCCCCCTATAGCCCCTCTTTACCCCTACCACCCTGTGGCCCATGGAATGGGCGCACCTCACCACCGATCTGACCACCGCGTTCATACCGGGGGAGTCCCCTCCCGAGCAGAGGATCCCGATCCTCATCTCCCTTAAAATTCTAACCCATGCCCAACTACCTTATCCGCCTCGCCTTCGTGGGAACCAACTACCACGGGTGGCAGATCCAGCCCGGTGTCCCCACGGTTCAGGGAACAGTTAAAGATGCCCTCAGTACCATACTCTCCGAAGAGGTGAAGCTGACAGGATGTTGCAGGACGGACGCGGGGGTCCACGCGGAGGACTATGTGGCCAACTTCCTCTGCGAGAAGGAGGTGGAGGAGCTAAAGATCTTAAGGGGCTTAAACTCCCTCCTTCCCAAGGACATTGGAGTTTACGAAGTGAGGAGGGTTTCTGAAGACTTCAACGCCCGCTACTCGGTGAAGGGAAAGATCTACCTCTACAGGATCTGGAACTCGGAGGTGAGGAATCCTTTCCTCTACCCCTTCTCCTGGCAGGTTCCCAGAGGGCTCGATCTGGAGGCTATGAGGGAGGCTATCTCCCTTCTCTCTGGAGTTCACGACTTTTCGGGCTTTGCCAAGCTCGAAGGGGAGAAGGAGACCGTGATAGACCTGGAGGCGGATTTAACTGTGAAGGAAAGCCTTCTGGAGATCAGGTTCCGCGCCTCCCACTTTCTGAGATACATGGTCAGGAGGCTGGTAGGGGCCCTGGTGCATCTCGGGGAGGGCAGATTGAACCTCCACGATATTGAGCGCTTCCTCAGAGGAGAAAAGTGCCCCTACACAGCTCCCGCCAAGGGCCTCACTCTGGAGAAGGTTATCCTCTGACCTCGGCGGGCTCCTTCTTCTCTTCCTTTTCCTCCTTCTTCTCGAAGTCGGAGGGCTTTATATCCTTGAGCTGTTCTCTGAGCTTCTTCCTCTCCTCAACTATAGCTTTGAGCCTCTCGAACTCCTCCATGGAAAAGCACATACCTCTCACCTCCTCAGGAATAAGGTTCCTCTTTTAGGAGGATTTTCAAGGGGATAGGATCTATGGTCTTCTGAAAAGACGGGGCTTAAATTTAAAGCTTACGCCTTTTGATCCCTTATAATACTCACCATGCGCAGGTTCAGGATAGCGGTCCTCAAAGGGGACGGAATAGGTCCGGAGATAGTGGATGCGACTCTGAAGGTTTTGGACAAGGTAGGGGATATCTTTAACGTTGAGTTCGAGTATGCGGAGGGCCTGATAGGCGGGATAGCCATAGACGAGGCGGGCGATCCTCTGCCCGAAGAGACCCTCAAGCTCTGCAGGGAGTCGGACGCGGTCCTCCTCGGCGCGGTGGGGGGACCCAAGTGGGACGATCTTCCCACCGACAGAAGGCCCGAGAAGGGACTTCTGAAGATCAGGAAGGAGCTCGATCTGTATGCCAACCTCAGGCCCGCCAAGGTCTGGGATCCTCTCATAGACTCCTCCCCCCTCAGGCCCGAGGTGGTGAGGGGAACGGACATGCTCGTTGTGAGGGAGCTGACCAGCGGTATCTACTACGGGGAGCCGAGGGGAGTGTTCAGGGAGAACGGCAAGAGGGTGGGCGTGAACACGATGAAGTATACGGAGGACGAGATAAGGAGGGTTGTGAGGAAGGCTTTCGAGATAGCGATGAAGAGGAGGAAAAAGCTCACGAGCGTGGACAAGGCGAACGTCCTGGAGGTGAGCGGACTCTGGAGGGAGGTGGTGGAGGAGGAGAGCAAAAACTTCCCCGAGGTGGAGCTCGAGCACCTCTACGTGGACAACTGCGCCATGCAGATGGTGAGAAGGCCCAGCACATTCGACGTGATAGTTACAGGTAACATCTTCGGGGATATACTCTCGGACGAGGCGGGCGTGGTGGTGGGGAGTCTTGGAATGCTCCCCTCCGCGAGCGTGGGGGACAGGTATGCCCTCTACGAGCCCGTCCACGGCTCCGCTCCGGACATAGCGGGCAAGGGCGTCGCCAACCCGATAGCCACCATCCTCTCCGCCGCCATGATGCTCAGGTATTCCTTCGGCATGGACGAGGCCTCCGATCTCGTGGAGAGGGCTGTGGAGGAGACGCTGAGGCAGGGCTACAGAACCCCGGACATATACTCGGAAGGATGCAAAAAGGTAGGAACATTGGAGATGACGGAGAGGATAATAGAGAACCTCGGGAGGCTTAAATCTTGAGAAGGCTCCTCCTCTTTCTCCTTTTTACAATCTCCCTCTCCTTGGGAGAGGATATCTCCGGGCTGAAAGACTTCTTCAACAGGCAAGGCTACGTGGTGGAGCGCCTGGACGGGAAGGTGATACTGGACCTGGGGAAGGGAAGGGTCAGCGTTGGTGAGGTCTTCAAAGTTGTCAGGGGAGGCAAGGAGATAGTTCACCCGGTCACGGGCGAGGTCCTGGGGAAGATGGACGAGGAGGTCGGTAAGGTAAGGATCTCGGAAGTAAAGGATAAGTTCTCCGTAGCGGAGATATTGGAGGACAAAGGCATTTCAAAAGGGGATAGAGTAAGGTTAGATTACGGGAGCGTGTGCTACGTAGGTGGTGAGGAGGGCTACTTCAAGGTTAGCTCCCTTGTGGGTGAGGTAAGGAGAGGAGAGGGCTGTGACTACGTTATAAAGGAGTTCGAGGAAGGCTTTGGCGTAGAGTTCAACGGAAAGGCGGTTGCCTTCTTTGAGAAACCAAGGCCTGTGGTGGTTCAGAAGCCTGCTCCTGTCGAGAAGGATTTTGAGCTTGACGCCAAGCTGGTCTTTACCTTTCCTTCCCTTCCCCTGTCCGCGGACGTGTGTGATCTGCTGGGAAACGGAAAGGAATACCTCGCGGTTCTGTTTGAGAGCGAACTCAAGATTTACGAAGTCCTTGAAAAGAACCTGGTAGACTACGCAACGGTAAGGTTGCCTTCCGGATACCCCGTCTCGGTCCAGTGCGCTCGTCTCGATGGGAAGAGGGATCTGATGCTCGTGAACATAGTCTCCGGTGGTGAAATGAGCTCCGCGATAGTCAAGGTGGTTGGGGGATCTCCCGTTGTGGTGAAGGAGAACGTTCCCTACTTCCTCGCGATCCTCGACAAAAGCAGGCCCGCGGAGACTTTTGTGGGGCAGAGGTTCGACAGCAGGAACCTCTGGGGAGAGGTCAAGAGGTTGAAGCTTGTCGGCGACGATATCGTGGAGGAGGGAGACTTTAAAGTTCCTCCGGGCTTCAGGGCGGACTCAGCGATAATGCTTAACGATACTCTGGTGTTCACGGACACGGACGGTTACCTGAGGGTATTCGAGGGCGACAAACTGGTCTTTTCCAAAGAGGACTTCGGAGGTTCCTACACCACCGCGGAACTTCCAGAGGCATACGAGGACGAAAGTAAGTATGTCTTCAATCCCCGCCCCTTCCTCTTTTCGATCGGGGGAAGGACATACTTTGGTGTAATCAGAAATGTCTCTGGACCTGTATACCGCTTCCTGGACGTTACCAAGTTCTCCGAAGGAGAGCTGTATGCTCTGACGAAGGACAGAAAGGGAGCTTACGAGCTTAAGAAGATAAGGGGGAAGAAGTTTGAGGAGGCCATACAGGCGGTTTCAGGGACAGGAGGGGACAAACTCTTTTTGATAACGGGCAGAACGGGAACACTGCCCCTCCAGAACAGGGGAGACCTCTTCAGGATCGAGATCAGGACCTTTTAGGGTGCTCTGTAAGGGCTATCTTGAAGACCTCGTCCAGATGTGAGACGAAGTGAAGGTTCATCTTCTCCCTCACGTATTCGGGAAGATCCTCCAGAACCTCGTCCCTGTTCTTCTCGGGAAGGATAACATCGTATATGTTCGCCCTTTTGGCAGCAAGTATCTTCTCCTTAAGACCCCCCACAGGAAGAACTCTACCTCTCAGTGTTATCTCACCTGTCATCGCCACATCCATCCTGACGGGGACGTCCGTCAGGAGTGATATGAGAGCGGTCGCTATGGCTATTCCAGCGGAGGGTCCATCCTTTGGAACCGCACCCTCGGGAACGTGTATGTGGATGTCTATGTTGGGAAAGATATCAGGATCTATCCCGTAGCTCTCCGCGTTCGACCTTATGTAAGAGAGCGCGGCCTGGGCGGACTCCTTCATTATGTCTCCCAGAGATCCGGTGAGTAGCAGTCCTCCCTTCCCCTTCATCTTGGTAGCTTCTATGAACATGATCTCCCCGCCCACCTCCGTCCAGGCGAGGCCCGTCGCTATCCCCACGAGGGGTTCCTTCTCCCTCTCGGGCTTGTATCTGGGCACCCCGAGGAGCTTTCTCACATCCTCCTTTGTGATCACGAAGGGCCCTTCCTCGCCCTTTAGTTTCCTAACCGCTATCTTCCTCAGAACCGAGGAAATCTGCCTCTGGAGGTTCCTGACACCTGCCTCCCTCGTGTATCCCCTTATGATCTCGAGGATTGCCTCGTCCTCGAACTTTACCTCCTCTTCCTTCAAGCCGTGTAGGGGTATGAGTTTGGGAAGCAGGTGCTTCTGGGCTATGAAGAGCTTCTCCTCTTCCGAGTAACCCGAAAGCCTTATCAGCTCCATCCTGTCGAGGAGTGGCGTGGGAATGGTGTCCATCCTGTTTCCCGTGCAGATAAAGATCACCTCCGAAAGATCGAAGGGAAGGCCTATATAGAGATCTGTGAAGTTCTTGTTCTGTTCTGGATCGAGAACCTCAAGGAGCGCCGCTGCAGGGTCCCCCTGGAAGGATATGGCCAGTTTGTCTATTTCGTCGAGCATTATCAGAGGGTTCTTCGTTCCCGCCTGCTTTATGGCCTGTATGATCCTCCCGGGCATGGCTCCCACGTAGGTCCTCCTGTGTCCCCTTATCTCCGCCTCGTCCCTTATGCCTCCGAGGGCTATCCTCACGAACTTCCTTCCCAGAGCCTCCGCTATCGACTTCCCGAGGGAGGTCTTTCCCACACCGGGAGGGCCTATGAAGGCGAGGATCTGGGCGGTGGACTCGTTCCCTTCGGTTAACTTCCTGACCGCCAGATACTCTATTATCCTGTCCTTGACCTTCTCAAGGTCGTAGTGATCCCTGTCGAGGATCTCCCTCGCCCTGTCGAGATCGTAGTTGTCCTGAGTCCTCTTATCCCAGGGAAGCTCCAGGACCCAGTCGAGCCAGGTCCTTATGACGCCAGCCTCCGCGGAATCCGGGTGAAGCCTTTCGAGCCTTTTTATCTGCTTCTCTATCTCCTTCCTCGCGGACTCCTCGAGCTGTAGTTCTTCGAGCTTCTTCCTGTATTCCTCTATCTCCGCCCTCCTCTCGTCCGCCTCACCCAGTTCCTCCTGAATGGCTTTGAGCTGTTGTCTGAGGAAGTATTCCCTCTGTTCCTTCTCTATCTGCTCCCTCGCCTGGGCGCTTATTTGCTGTTTTACCTCTAAGAGTCCTACCTCGTTGAGCAGGAAGTGGTGTATCTTCCTCAGCCTCTCCCTCGGATCGAAGGTCTCGAGGACCTCCTGGGCCTCGCTGGACTTCATCTCCAAGATAGAGGCGATCAGATCCGCCAGCTTACCGGGATCCTCCAGATCCCTTATTATCATTACGATGTCGGGTATAACCTGCTTGCCGAGGGATATGGCCTTGTCCAGAAGCTCCTTAACGGACTTCATTAAGGCCTTGTCTTCTAAGGTCAGATCCTTCTCCTCTATCTCCTTCTCCTCAACGGGTTCCACAAGGGCTGTGTAGTATCCATCTTTGAGTTCTACCTCCTTGATCACTCCCCTCTTTATCCCCTGGACGAGGACCTTGATCCTGTTCTCTTCTATGGGGACAACCCTGAGGACGTGGGCTATTATCCCGACCTTGTGCAGATCCTCTTCCTTCGGTTCTTCTATATCCTTGTCCTTCTGAAGGGTTAGGAAGATAAGCTTATCCTTCTTGGAAGCTTCCTCTACCGCCTTTATAGAGAAGTTCCTGCCCACGAACAGGGGCAGAACCATTGTGGGGAATACGACTATGTCCCTCAAAGGCATTAGGGGGTATTCCTTAGGTTCTGGCGGGATCTCGGGCACGTGCATAAGGTCTGGTGTCACCCTCTACCTCCTGTGAGCTTAAGTATATTATATTTTTCTTATGCCCAGGATAATCGTTAACGGAGAAGAGAGGGAAGTGGACAGGGAGATCACTGTTATGGAGCTTCTCGACCTCATGGATGTGAAGTTCAGGGAGATAGGCCTTGCGGTGGCCATAAACGAAGAGGTGGTTCCCAAGTCCGAATACGGGACCAGGAAGGTTAAAGAGGGAGATAGGATAGAGATAGTTCAGCTGGTGGGAGGAGGTTAGTGAGAGCTAAGCTATAATTTGCAGAAGGAGGTGGACCGTATGTATCCTATGGAAAGGGAAACGAACATACAGGACGAGGTTCTCGATAATCTCAAAGCTAAGGAGGCTGTCGTTACAGTTTACCTAACGAGGGGAAACAGGATAACGGGAAAGATCCTGAATCACGACAAGTATACTATCCTGCTGGACGTGGAGGGCCAGCCCAACCTCATATACAAACACGCGGTCAGCACCATCGTGGAGGGTAAATGAGGGCCATCCTCGTCGGTATATGGAATAAGGAGACGCCGAGGGAGGAGGCTAAGGAGTCGATAAGGGAGCTGGAGGGACTGGTAGAGGCGCTCGGCGGGGTCAGTTTGGGTTACATCCTTCAGAAGAGAGACCGTCCCGATGCCAGATACTTTGTTGGGGCGGGGAAGGCGGGCCAGCTCAAGGAGGTGGCAAAGGGAACAAAGGCGGACGTGGTCGTTTTCGACGACTTCCTTACACCCTCTCAGGTGAAGAACCTCGAGAGCCTTCTGGGAAAAACCGTTTTGGACAGAACGGACCTCGTTATAGAGATCTTCTCCAGAAGGGCCAGGAGCAGGGAGGCGAAGCTCCAGGTGGAGCTTGCGAGGCTCACCCATCAGCTACCCAGGCTCTACGGAAAGGGCAAACAGCTCTCGAGGCTCGGGGGAGGTGTGGGAACGAGGGGTCCAGGTGAGCAGGAGGCGGAGATAAGGAGAAGGCTGATAAAGAAAAGGATCCACCAGATAAGGGAGGAGCTTGAAGACATAAAGAGGATGAGGAGGCACCAGAGGAAGAGGAGATCCGAGGAAGGAGTTATAAAGGTAGCCCTCGTGGGCTACACGAACGCGGGCAAGTCCACCCTTCTGAAGGCTCTCACCGGCAGGGAGACCTTCGTGGCGGATATGCTCTTTGCCACCCTCGACACAAAAACCTCTTCGAGGAAGGTCTCTCCCGATCTCAAGATCCTCTTCACCGATACTGTGGGGTTCATAAAGAAGCTCCCTCCGGAGCTGATAGAGTCCTTCAAGGCCACCCTCGAGGAGGTGACCGAGGCGGACATAGTACTGCACGTGGTAGACATCTCCGACGACAGGTGGCTCGACTACATCCACACCGTCAAGGAGGTTCTTAAGGAGCTTGGTGCTGACGAAAAGCCCGTTATATACGTTCTCAACAAGGCGGACAGGATAGTGGAAAGGGAGGAGGAGATAAGACATCTGCCCCACGGGGCCTTCGTGGAGGGACCTTCCGTGATAGTTTCCGCAGAAAAAAGGTGGGGCCTTGAGAACCTGATAGACAGGATAAGAGAGATCAGTAGAAGATATACAGCGATGCCATCAGAACGATTATGAAGAGGATTGTCATACCTCCTCCCGCCCTAACATAGTCTATGGTTCTGTATCCGCCGGGTCTCATTATAAGGGCGTTTACCTGATGGGTAGGTATGACGAAGGTGTTTGAGGCGGATACCCCCACCACGAGTGCGGCGAGCCTCGGATCAGCCCCTATGTCCATGGCCATGTCCACCGAGAGTGGAACCAGCAGAACTGTAGCTCCCACGTTGGAAACCACGAGGGTGAAAAAGGAGGTCAGTAGCGCTATCAGCAGATACAGGGTGAAGGGAGATAGGTTCTCCAGACTTGAAACTATGGATTTCGCGAGAAACTCCGCGGTTCCCGTTTCCTGAAAAGCTATCCCCAAAGGTAGGAGCCCGGCAAGGAGGAACACCGTCATCCAGTCCACCGACTGGTAAGCCTCGTCTACGCTGAGAACTCTCGTCAGTATCATTCCGAGGGCACCCGTCAGCAAGGCTATAGATAGCTTTACATTCAGAACCACTATCATGAAGAGAGCCACACCGAACCAGAAGAGGGCCCACTTTGCCTTCTCAGGCCTCATTATCTCTCCCCTTATCTCGGTGGAGAAGGCAAAGACGTTCCTGCTCTTAAGCTCCAAAAGCTTGTCCCACCTTCCAAAGAGGAGAAGAGCGTCTCCGGGCATCAGCTTCATGTCCGAGAAGCCCGCGTATATGACCTCCCCTCTCCTCACAAGAGCCACCGGGTTTACCTCATACCTTCTCCTGAAGTGAACCTCCCTGAGGGTTCTTCCCACAAGCTCGGACCTGGGCGTGATTATCCCCTCCACGAGGCCAGCGTTTACGTTCGAGAGATCGTCCGCAAACTCCTCCAGCTCGTCCTTCAGAATAAGTCCAAGATCCTTTGCAAATCTTTCCACTGTTTCGGGACAGCCGATAACCGCTATGTCGTCGGAGGGTTCTATGAACTCCTCCCTGTGGGGGGCGAAGTTCTTGTGCCTCGTCTTCCTGTGGTAGACCGCCACTATGGTGACCTGATACCTTCTGCGGGCGTCTATCTCCTCCACCGTCCTCCTCTGGAAGTTTACGGGAACATGGAGCTCGTAAAGGCCACATATCTTGTCGTATGTCTGGGCAAGCTCGGGGGGAATGAACTTTCCCTCTTCCTCCTTCCGCTCGACCTTTGGAAGTATGAACCTGCCTAAAAGCACGAAGTATAGGATTCCCGATGCAACGAGCATAAGTCCTATAGGTGTTACCGAAAAGAGGCCGAAGGGAGGAAGGTTATACATGGCCAGGAGGTCGTTGAGGAGTATAAGAGGGCTCGAACCCACAAGAGTTATAGTTCCCCCGAGGATAGCACAGAAGCCCATAGGCATGAGGATGTGGGATACGGGAATGTGGAGCCTCCTCGAGATTCTCACCGCCGCGGGCAGGAAAAGAGCCGCCGCCCCTATGTTCTGCATGAAGCTCGATATGAGGGCCACGGTTCCGGAGATCAGGGTTATTATCCTCGTCTTCGACTTTCCCGCCAGCCTTATTATGTGATTGGCGAGAACGTTCATAACACCGGTCTTGTCGAGACCTGCACCTATGATTATCACCGCTATTATCGATACCACCGCGTTACTGCTGAGACCGCTTATCGCCTTCTCCGGATCGACGAGGCCCAGAAGTGGCAGAAGAACCATCATCAGGATACCCACCACGTCCACCCTGACCAGCTCGGAGACAAAGAGGAAAATCGCCAGAAGAAGAACCTCGAGGGTCAGAACCTTTCTCTTGTCGATGCCGGCAAACTCCTCTACCAGCTCCGAATCCGCGAAGAAGGTGAGCGCTATAACACCGGAGAGAAGTCCCAGAACCCCCTTCCTTATCATCCCCAGAAATTATAATACTCACCGATGAGGACCCTGCACCTTCTCGACGCATCTTCCTTCATCTACAGGAGCTTCTTCGCCCTGCCACCCCTGACCACCAAGAAGGGCTTTCCTACTGGAGCTATCTACGGCTTTCTGAGGGCCCTGCTTTCCCTTTGGAAATCCGAAAGACCCGAATATCTGGTGGTGGTCTTCGACGCCCCCGCACCTACGAAGAGGGAGAAGGTTTACAGGGAATACAAGGCGGGAAGACCCTCCATGCCTGATCCTCTTAAGGTTCAAATCCCCGTTATAAAGGAGATCCTGAAGCTCATGGGAGTTCCGATTCTCGAGGTTCCCGGATACGAGGCGGACGATCTGATAGCCATACTGGCCCGCAAATTTTCTAAAAGGGGCTTCTTTGTGAAGATCTACACACCCGATAAAGACATGCTACAGCTGGTAAGCGATAGTGTAAGGGTAGTGAATCCTATGAACTGGGAGGTCTTCGACTCAAAAAAAGTGGAAGAGAAGTTCGGTGTTCCACCTGAAAAACTTTCCGACTACCTTGCTCTCGTTGGAGACAAGATAGACAACGTGGAGGGTGTGAAGGGTGTGGGGCCAAAGACAGCAATAAGGCTCATAGAGAGGTTCGGAGGTGTGGAGGGAATACTCGAGAGATGGGAAGAGTTTAAAAGGCTCTATCCCGAAGCCAAAAAAGAGGACTTGGAACTTTCCTACAAACTTGTAAAGCCTATGCTCGACGCGGATATTGAGGTAAGGGAAGAGGATCTCAGGCTCGGAAAGCCCGACCTGCCTGAGCTGAGGGTAAAACTCGAGGAGCTTGAGATGAAGAGCATACTGCGTGATCTGGAAAAGGTCTTTAGGGTAGGATCTCAGGGAACGCTCTTTTAACGAACTATAGTGTTCACCCTTCCCTGAACCTCGTCTACCGCCTGAACAAGCCTTGCGTAGACCTCGTGAGCACGGGAGGTCTCTATGAGCCTTACCATCTCCACTATAGGATTGACGTTCGACTGCTCGAGGAAACCCTGAAGGATCCTGAAGTTCTGGGCTGGCTGGGGAGTTCCCGTGAAAAGATCGAACCCCGCCTTACCGGGATTCTGCAGGTTCCACACACCGAGGGTGGTCTGAAGGTTCCCGTCCACGTAAAGGTTCCCTTCCAGATCGAACTCAACCTTGTTCCCGATAATCTTTATGTCGTTTTGATTCCTATCGAGAACCCTGTAGCCCTCCTCGGTGATCAGATAACCCTCCGAGTCGAGTCTGAAGTTTCCCTTCCGTGTATACCTTATACCTTCGGGCGTTCTCACAGCAAAGAACCCCTCTCCCTCTATCGCCAGATCGAGATCGTTTCCCGTTTGTCTGAGGGGACCCTGGGACAGGTCCGTGAAGACACCGCTCACCATAGAGTAAACGAAGTTGTTGGTAGGATTCTCGGGAGAGCTGTCCGGGATCTTGTTTCCCATGTCCGTATACCAGGTGGCTATCTCGAGGAGGTCCTTTTTAAAGGAGGGTGTGTCCGCGTTGGCGAGGTTGTTGGTTATCGTGGAGAGCTTCCTTTCCTGAAGGAGCATTCCTCCCGAGAGTATGTAAAGGGGCTGGTAGTCCAGAGCCATTCCTTTATCCTCCTTATATGTTTATATCGACCCTTTGACCCTTTTTCATTAACTCTTCCATCTTGACAACCGCCTCGCTGAAGTCCGTTATATAGCCTCCGAATCCTTTGGCGAACTTCTCTGCGGTCTCCTTCTCCGCAAAGACGAAAGCTGGCGGGTTGCAACAGGGTGAGACGGAGCTTCCCACCACGTAGACGGCGGCGAAGGCGTTTACCGGATTACAGCTTATAAAGTCCCTCGTTATGGCCATCTCAACCTTGTCGGAGTTCAGTGTCCTGTAGGCTATCAGACCGCAGTGGGCACAGCAGGTGTGAACTTTCTTACCACCTTTGAGTATGTATATAAAGGCGAGCCTCAGATCCACGTCCTTACCACAGACCGCACAGGTGTTCTCCTTTAGTTCTTCTTCCTTCTTAAGCTCTATGGTGCCGTGCCTTCTGATTATCTTCCCTTCCTCTTCAAGCTCCCTCAGAGTTCTGTATATGGTCATAAGGGAGACGTCGAAGTATCTGGCAAGCTCTTTGGCGGTGGTGTAGCCCTCTTCTATAAGCCTGAGGATCTCCTCCTTCCTGTTCATGTTAAATTAACATACAGCAGGACAGCGGACCTGTAAACTATAAATGGGCATTATTCCTCTATTAATAAAAAGTAATGGTCCGCTCATAAAAATATGGTGATAATCTAATCTAAGAGATCTTCTGGAAACTCAAGAAGGAGGTGAGTAGTATGGCAAGCGTAACCGCTGACAAGACTCTCGATACTTCTGGACTTAACTGTCCTCTTCCTGTTCTAAAGACCAAAAAGGCCCTCGAGGAACTCCAGCCCGGTCAGGTTCTCGAGGTGATATCCACCGATCCCGGATCCAAGGCTGACATACCCGCTTTCTGCCAGAGGACCGGCCACGAACTCCTCGAAACCGTGGAAGAGGGGGGCAAATACATCTACTACATCAAGAAGAAGGGATAATAAAGGAGGGGAGCTATGGCAACCGAGAGACTCGCAATTATAGCATCTAAGGGAACGCTCGATTGGGCTTACCCTCCTCTCATCCTTGGCTCAACTGCGGCCTCCTTAGGTATAGAGACCGCTATTTTCTTTACTTTTTACGGCCTCAACATAATCCACAAGGAGAAGATGAAACAGCTCAAGGTGGCTCCCGTAGGAAATCCGGGTATGCCCATGGCCTTCCCGCCTTCCGTTAAGAAAACCCCTGTGGCGGGTCAGCTGGCGGGTCTCATGGAGGCAATATTCCCCGGCCCACCCCAGCTGATGGGTGTTATACCCGGCATGACCGACTTCATGACCGCCATGATGAAGAAGACCATGAAGGATCACGGGGTCGCTACCGTGGAGGAGCTTCTTGAACTCTGTAAAGATGCGGACGTGAAGCTCATACCCTGTCAGATGACTATGGAGCTCTTCGGATACAAATACGAGGATCTCATAGACGGACTTGAGCCTCCCGGGGGAGCTGCCACCTTTATCAACTACGTTCTCGAGGCGGATAAACCTATGATAATTTTCGTTTAAAAACTTTTTAGGAGGAGTCTGATGGCAGGACAGGAGTATGAAAAGTTACTCTTCTATATTCTCACCGTTCCCTTCTTCGAAAGGGCCGAGCCTACCACCGGCGAGCTTATAAACCCTCAGGCTGGTGCGCCCTTCTTCCTCGCCACCGCGGCGACCACCATGGACTACGAGGTGGAGATGGTCATAACCTCCGAGGCTGGCTTTCTCCTCATGAAGGACAACGCCAAGAAGGTGAAGGTAAGACCCGGCGTCGAGCAGACCGTATACGATTTCATCAAGATGGCCAAGGAAGCGGGAGTGAAGATATACCTCTGCGTTCCCTCTCTCGATCTCACGGACGTTTACAAGAAAGAGGACGTGAACGAGGAACTCTGCGACGGCATAATCGGTGGAGCTGCCTTCCTCGACAAGCTGATGAGCGGTGAGTATGCTGTCATATCCTTGTAAATCAACGGGGAGGGTTTCTTCCCTCCCTTCTGTAAATATGATTATAAGCATATTTTTATATACCTATAAAAAAATTTTTTTGTTTTCACACTTAAAAGAGACTAACTTAGTATCTGAGCATATCACTTTCAGGAGGTGCTGATATGGAAGGACACCCTTACGGATACAATATACCTATATCTGAGAAGACCAAGGAGGTCCCTTGGGAGGAGAAGGTCAGGATATACGAGGAGGTCAAATCCGACTTCCGTTTCAAAGAGTTCCTCTTCGGATGCCTCAACTGCGGAGTTTGCACCGCATCCTGTCCTTCCAATAGATTCTTCGACTACTCCCCCAGGGAGATAGTCCAGAGGTTCCTCGAGGAGGACGTGGAAGTCATCTACGATATGATGCACGAGTACATCTGGGCATGCTCCCAGTGCTTTACCTGCTGGATAAGGTGCCCCTTCGTGAACAACCCCGGCGGGCTCGTGATCATAATGAGAGAGGTTGCGGTCAGAAACGCCTTCGAGGCGACCAAGGATCTTCTCAAGCCCTACGGAAGGGTTCTGCTCAAAGTAATGACCACAGGAAACCAGCTCTCCGCGGACATGCTCCAGCCGGACTTCTTCCCCGACTGGGGTCCCAAGATGCTCGACAACATGGAGAACCTCAGGGCCAAGAGGATGGCCATACCCTTCGACGTAGGAAAGTCCGTCAAGACCGCTTGGGAGGTATCCCTCGAGACCGCCATAGAGATGTATCAGATCTGGAGGGAAACGGGCATCTTCGAGATGCTCGAGAAGCTCGATCCCAACCTATACAACGTCATAATGGACATAGTTGAGGAGAACGAGGAAAGGTGGGAAGAGCTCATGGAAGAGGAGGAGGAAGAGTAATATGCTCATTAATGGGGTTGGTGCCCCGAACAAAAACCAAAAGGAGGTGTGATTATGGGACATGGAAAGAGCCCATACTTGAGATATGCGGATCCTGAACCCTTTCCTATACTGAACAAACACTCTCACTACGATCATCTCTTCGAGGAGATGCACGAACTCGAGGAGAAGGGAGAGATCCTCGTATACAGAATCACCGAGGAGAACAAGCCCGTTGAGGTATACACCAGAACCGGAAGGATAAAGACCATACCTGCCGCCAAGCTCTGGCACCACAAGTCCTGCGGTCAGTGCGGTAACATACCCGGATACCCCGCGTCCATCTTCTGGTTCATGAACAAGTTCGGCTACGACTACCTGAACGAGCCTCACCAGACCTCCTGCACAGCTTGGAACTACCACGGATCTGGAACCTCCAACCCCGTTGCTCTGGCTGCGGTCTGGCTCAGGAACATGCACCAGGCTTGGAAGACAGGATACTACCCCCTAATACACTGTGGAACCTCCTTCGGATCTTACAAGGAGACGAGGGAACAGCTCATATTCAATAAAGAGCTCAGGGACGCGGTAAAGCCCATACTCAAGAAGCTGGGAAGGCTTACCGAAGACGGAAGGATTGTCATACCTCAGGAGGTGGTCCACTACTCCGAGTGGGTCCACGCTATGAGACACAAGATCAAGGAGCTCTACGAGAAGGAAGGAAAGGCCAAAGGCATAGACGTCTCCAACGTAAGGGTTGCCATACACAACGCCTGCCACACCTGGAAGATGATGGCGGACGACTACCCCTACGATCCCGAGGTTTACAACGGCCAGAGGCCTGCAGCTTCCACCGCAGTTATAAAGGCTCTCGGTGCTCAGGTGGTTGACTACTCCACCTGGTATGACTGCTGTGGATTCGGATTCAGGCACATCCTCACCGAGAGGGAGTTCACCAGATCCTTCGCCATTCAGAGGAAGCTCAAGGTCATAGCCGAGGAGGTCAAGGCGGAC
The DNA here is from genome assembly GCA_027079305.1 of Aquificaceae bacterium. Classification (GTDB taxonomy): domain Bacteria; phylum Aquificota; class Aquificia; order Aquificales; family Aquificaceae; genus Hydrogenivirga. Next base: position 71,863 of record JALWVU010000075.1, on the reverse strand, counting down.
CTCATCGTCACCCACGATACTGGATGCACCACCACCTTCGAGAAGAACCAGTGGATAGGTAAGGCCCACGGCATGTATCACCCCATAGCGGTCATGTCCGACGTTATGTTCGCTGCCCTCGCATGCGGTGCCCATCCCTTCAAGGTGGTCCAGCTCTACTGGAACTGCTCCAACTACGAGCCCCTTCTGGAGAAGATGGGCATAACCAACTGGAAGGAGCTCAAGAAGGAGTGGGAGGACGCGGTCAAGAAGATCTCCGAGCTCGAGAAAGAGGGTAAATACGACGAGCTTCTCGAGTTCTTCAAGGAGTATGACCTCTACGAGCCTTACAGCAAGACCTCCGACGGATTCAAGAGGAAGAGGTCCGCTACCGCGGATATGCCTCTCTTCAAGTCTTAAAACAGGATAGGCTGGGGGAGTGCCCGCTCCCCCTTCCGATAAACCTATGATCAAGGAGGTTAGAGATGGCAAAGAGTGTTCTGGTAGTGGGTGGAGGTCCTGCGGGACTCGCTGCGGCAAGGACCCTCGGTAAACTCGGTATCCCCACCATCCTTGTGGAAAAGGAACAGAAGCTCGGTGGTAGGCCCATTCTTGAGGACTACCACACCCTGATACCCCGTAAGATGACTCCTCAGCAGGTGATCGGACCTTTTATCGAAGAGGTCCAGAACAATCCCAACGTGGACGTGAAGCTCGGTGTCGAGCTTGAAGCCTGCGAGGGAGAGGCTCCCAACTTCAAGGTGAAGCTCTCCAACGGCGAGGAGCACGAGGTTGGGGCCATAGTGGTGGCCACGGGCTTCCAGCACTTCGACGCCAAGAGGAAGGGTGAGCTCGGCTACGGGATATACCCCGACGTTATAACCAACCTCGAGCTCGAGCAGATGTTCTCCAGGGAAGGAAAGCTCTACAGGCCCTCCAACGGACAGCTCCCCAAGAGGGTCGCCTTCGTCTTCTGCGTCGGATCCAGGGACAGACAGCTCGGGGTTACCAACGTCCACTGCTGTAGATACGGATGCGCCCTCTCCGGACTCCAGGGAACCGAGATAAGGGAGAAGTATCCTGACGTGGACGTCTTCTGCTACTACATGGACGTTAGGACCTATGGAACCTGGGAGTATCCCTTCTACTGGGCGCCTCAGGAGAAATACGGCGTCAGATACGTGAGGGGCAGGATAGCCGAGATAACTTACAACCCTCAGGACGGAAGGCTCAGGGTAAAGCACGAGGATACCATAGTCCAGAGACCTGCGGAGGTTCCCATGGATCTGGTGGTTCTCGTTCTCGGAATGGAGCCCTCCGAAGGGACCAAGAAGGTAGCCAAGATACTCGGCCTCGCCCAGGATCCCGACAGCCAGTTCCTCGTTCCCGCGGAGGATTCTGGTTCCAACATAATCTCCAACAAGCCTGGTGTGTTCATAGCCGGAGCCTGTAAGGGACCTATAGACATAGAGTCCTCCCTCGCGGAAGGAGAGGCTGCGGGAGCTGAAGCTGCAACATTTATAGGAGCTAAGGTGTCCGCTTGATATGAGTGAAGAAAAGAGGGAAGGCGGCTTCAAGGCTGTTCAGCTGGACGATGCGCTGATCAGAGACTACCTGATTAAGATCCTCGGAGAAGGTGAAGAGTTCGTCCAGGAGTTCTACCAGGATCTTCTGGAAAAGTCCCAGCTCTTTCAGGAGACTCTCTCCAAAGAGAGGCTGCCTTCCCTCTCCGAAGAGGATCTCGACAGGGTTCTGGAGAGGATATTCGCCGCCAGAAGGAAGAGGAAGAAGATAATCGAGGAAACCGGAGTGGATAAGCTCAAGAAAGCTATCAGCGACCTCCTCTACGGAGACGAGAAGGGAGGCTTCTTCAGGAAGAAGAAGGTAGAGAGAAGCTGGGAGGAGAAGGTAGAGGAGTTTGCCAAACAGATAAGGGGCGTGGACAGAAAGTCCGCAAGGGACATAGCCGCCGAGCTCCTGCACTTTACCTTTCCCGACAGATACATACTCTGGACCAGCTGGATATGGGACCCCGAGAGCGAGACGGGAGCGATAGTCTTCCTGAAAGAGGAGCCTCCTACGGGAGGCAGAGGAAGGAGGATGTACGGGGAAACCTACGAGCAGTTCAAGCAGGTCTACGAACAGATAGCGGAGAAGCTTCAGGAGTTTGGCATAAAGGTTAAAGGGTATCTATTCGTGGACATATTCCTTGCCATGATATACGCCACCTACGTGGACTACATGACTCTCTCTACCATGCATAGCGCCAAGGGTTTCTTCCCTCCAGCAGGAGTTATGGCGAGGAGGTTGTTGGGAGTCAGAGCGCCTGTTGAATTCACTTAGGAGGTGTGAGAGATGGCAATTCACGAAAGGAGCCTTGTGGATCCGGAAAGGATCCTGAGAAAGGAAAGGCTCGTCATCGATGGTATCGACGTCTCCGGAGACTGGAACCTTATAATCCTCCCGAGGGTGATAGAGGACTACGATCTGAGCTTCCTCGACGAGGTCCTCGAACAGCCCGAGGGCAAGACAATACTCCAGTGCTACCAGTGCTCCTACTGCACCGCCTCCTGTCCTGTTCACAACTACTGGGACGAGAGGTATAACCCCAGACACTTCATACACCTGGCGAGGCTCGGTCTCATAGACGAGCTCCAGAAGCGCGCGGACGTCATGTGGAGATGCGTATCCTGCCACAAGTGCACCCACAGGTGTCCCAAGGGCGTCCTCGTTGAGGAGGTCCTCAAGGCCATACTGAGGGTCATGGCCAAGAGGGGAATAATAGAGGAGTATCCCTCCAAGAAGTTCGACAAGTTCTTCCTCGAGAGCGTTTACGAATACGGAAGGATAGAGGACGGAGAACTCCTCTTCGGATGGATAGAGAAGCAGGGCTACCAGGTTGTGAAAGATCCCGTCCTGAAGAAGCCCATCCCCTTCATGGGAGGAGTTCCCGAGTGGCTCAAACAGCTCGCCATAAAGCCCATAAAGAACATGAACATAGGCTTCCTCATACTCAACGCCAAGCACATGCTCTTCCACCCGAGGACCAAGAACTGGAACAGGTTCAAGCAGGTCCTCAGGAAGGTTATGGAAGAAGAGGGCGTGTTTGCCCACTAATCTAATCAGGAGGTGATGAGATGGCGGTAGCACTTCAGGCAAGAAAACCGCCCATGGGCGGTATAGGAAAGAGGGTTGCATACTACCCCGGCTGTTCCCTCGAGGGTGCGGCCAGAGCTTACGATGTCTCTACCAGGATAGTTGCCAAGGAGCTTGGCCTCGAGCTCGACTACCTTGAGGACTACAACTGCTGTGGAGCTATGGAGACTAAGAACGTCACCTTCTGGGGAACGATGCTTCTGAACGCTCGTAATATGTCCCTTGCCAAGAAGCAAGGCCACAACGTCATAGTCGCTCCCTGCAACGGATGTTCTTTCTCCCTCCAGAGGGCTGAATACTTCCTCGAGACGGACAAGAAAGTTTTCGAGAGGATAAACTCTCTCCTCAAGGAGGGCGGTGTAGATCCTCTCACGGAGATACCTCACACCTACCACATCCTCGAGTGGTTCTACCACGAGGCTGGCCCCGAGAAGGTGAAGGAGAGAACGAGGAAGCCCCTCAAGGGACTCAAGGTGGCCAACTACTACGGCTGTCTCTACACGAGGCCCCACTTCTACGCCAGAACATACTCCCACACCGGAACGGAAGAGCAGGAGAGGCCCAGGATGAGGGAGACCGCGGACGACGATGAGCATCCCTACTACATGGAGGCCCTCTTAGAGGCTGCTGGTGCCACCAGCGTTGAGTTCGAGCCCATGCACACCCAGTGCTGTGGAGGTCCCCACTCCCTATCCGATGAGCAGGTCTCCGAGAAGTTCGTCATGATGATCCTCCAGACCGCCAAGAGGAACGGTGCGGACATAATAGCTACCGAGTGTCCCCTCTGCCACGCTTCGCTGGAGATGTACAGGCACAGACTCATGATGAAGGGAGTTCCCGATGTGGACGTTCCCGCCGCCTACTTCACCCAGCTCCTCGGGATAGCCTTCGGCTACAGTGCTGGGGATGTTAAGCTCAAGGATAACCTCTCCGATCCCATTCCAGTTCTCAAAAGATTGGGGTTGGTCTAAGGATGCTGGAAGAGGAGAAGAAGATAGTAATACTGATGACGAGCGGGCCGAGGACACCCTGGCGGTGTGCCTCGCCCTTTTACATAGCTGCCCTCATGGCGGCCAACGATGCGGAGGTTGAAGTTTTCTTCAACATGGACGGGACCAACCTCATAAGGAAGGGGATAGCGGAGAAGATATGTCCCACAGGCGAGGGGAACTGCTTCCCACAGAACGGACGGAAACCCAAAACGGTTTACGACTTTATGAAGGATGCAAAGCTGGCCGGAGTTAAGTTTTACTCCTGCAAGCAGGCGGTAGACTCCTTAGGGCTGACCGAAGAGGAGCTTATACCGGAGCTGGACGGCATAGTCCCTGCGAGCGAGTTCGCCATAAGGGCGATGGAAGCTGATAAACTCATAGTGTTCTGATTGATATACAATATCAATATCTCTAAATTCCAATAAATGGGAGGTGTAAAATGGCAGAGGTAAACGGATGCCTTGTTCCTGAGGATCTTCTTTATCACGTTGACCCCGAGGCCAACGCCTTCACCTGGGCCAGGGACAATGGAGACGGGACCTACACGGTAGGTCTGACCTCCATAGCGGCCGCCATGGCGGGAAGGCTCGTCGCCTATACGCCCAAGAAGGTGGGCAAAACCGTCAAGAAGGGTAAGAGCGTGGCCACCATCGAGAGCGGAAAGTGGGTCGGACCCGTTCCTGCACCCTTCGAGGGGGAGATAGTGGAGATCAACGAGGCCCTCAAGGGTAATCCCGCCCTCGTGAACGACGATCCCTACGGAGAGGGATGGATCGTCAAGCTCAAGCCCACCAATCCTGATGAAGTGAATCAGCTCCTAAAAGGTCCCGAAGCGGTGGAGGCTCTCAGAAAGGTAGCGGAAGAGAAAGGCGTCAAGTGCGAATAACCTCAAGGGGGCACGCGCCCCCTTTCATCATTTCAACTCAGGATCCGAAGGATGGTAGAGATAGAGGTTGATATAGACGAAAGGCTTGCGGAACAGCTCCGTGAAGGCCTCGAGATAAGGTTGAAGAACTTTGGGAAAAAGGTATACTTCCACAGTCCCGGTTTCAAGCATTACGAGGTGGATGACTTTTCTATAAAGACTCCTCCCCGCTTTGTGGACATATCGGTTACCGGGAGAAACTGTGAGCTTATGTGTGACCACTGCGCCAGCAAGATCCTCTGGCACATGATACCCGCCACCACCCCTGAGGATCTCTGGAAGGTCTGCCAAGATCTTAAAGCTCAGGGAGTCACGGGTATTCTGATCTCCGGCGGTTCGGACAAGGACGGTTACGTTCCCCTCTGGGACTTCTTCGATACTATGAAGGCTATCAAGAGAGAGCTTGGCATGCTCGTTACCTGCCACGTTGGTCTGGTGGACGAGGATTACGTTCAGAAGCTCAAAGATGCGGATGTGGATGCGGTTCTCCTGGACATAATCGGGGACAACGAGACCATATCCCAGGTATACAAGCTTCCCCACAGAACGGTTGAGGACTACGACAGATCTCTGAAGCTTCTAAAGGAGGCGGGGCTTAAGATAGTTCCCCACGTGATCATCGGCCTCCATTACGGGAAGATAAAGGGGGAGAAGACCGCTATAGATATGATCTCCAAATACAACCCGGACGCTCTCGTTCTCGTTGTGGTAATGCCCTACTACGGAAAGGCCAAGTTCCAGCTACTACCGCCTCCTTCTGTGGAGGAGAGTGCCCAGATAGTTCTTTATGCGAGAAAGAGCATACCTAACTCCCCAATAATGATAGGATGTGCGAGACCCGCGGGTGCTGAGAGGATAAAGTTCGACATATACTCCATACTTGCGGGTGTGAACGGGATAGCCTTCCCTGCGGAGGGAGTTGTCACCTACTCCAGGTCCATAGGTCTCGATCCCGTCCTATCGCCAAGCTGTTGTTCCACAGTTTTTATGATGGAGGCGGGTATACTCCCCGCCTAATGTAAAAGCTGGATTGAACGATCATAATAAACAATGGGCAAAAGGCTCAGCCTCGAAGAGATCCTTCCTATACTTCAGGAAGGAGCCTCGGAGGAACTTCACAGGCTTTTTTCAAACGATGATGTTTTTGTAGATGAAGAGGTGTTGAAGTCTATTCTTGGGCGTGCTGAGGAATGTGATCCTGACGCTCTCGAGAATTTTCTCAGACACATGGTTTTTTCTGGGCAAAACATAGACTACGGTAATTTCTACAGCATGCTAACCAGCTCTGCAAACAGGATAAGAGACAAAAGGATTAAGAGGATAGTGCGGGAGACAGGTATATACGCATACGCCCGCTTGGTAGCGGAGGAGGGCAATAAAGAGGCCTACCTAAGGCTAAAGGATATGCTCCGGAAGTATGTAGAGAGCGTATCCTCCCCGGAAGATAGAGCTTTCACCATATACGAGGTAATTACTCTGCTAAGCGGTGGTGATGTTAGATACCTAAAGGACATACTTTTCTCTTTCGATAGATACATCCCCTATATCGAGAGTTTCGCACCCCTCGTATTCGGTGATCTTGGCATGATCTTTTACGATCTGTGGGAGAGTGTAGGCGACTCAGAATACAGGGAGCTGGCGGTGGTTTTGTTGCAGAAGGCCATATTTTCTGTAAGTGAACTGTTCAGATCGGGCAAAGTCGAGGACTTCCCTTTAAATCTCGGTAACTTCTTTGCTTACATGTCAACACTTATACCTTTACTGGAAGAGGAGGCCCAGGAGACTGATTCCGATGATGTTAGAGAAGAGAAGGTGAGGGATATAAGAGAAATTTCCTGCCTCGCTTTGAGATTGTTCATCGAATTTGCGGACAAGACCACGCTGGATAAGCTCAAAGAGTTCTTCCCTTCGGAAGAAGACGCCCGTCTGGTGAGCGAAAGCGTTCCTGATAACTTTATGTATGTTATGGAAGCCCTATTCGAGACGGGTCTTTTCCCAGAGGTAGAGGCTGTATGGAGCGAGATGGTCCCTGAGCAATCGAATGTGAACTATATACTTCAAGGCGCTCTAAAGGTTCGTGAAGTTCTATGTGATAGGAGATGATATAATCTTCCCATGGAACACCTGCTCAGAACAGATCCGGAGATATTCGACGCGGTAGTAAAGGAGTACGAGAGGCAGTTCTACCATCTCGAGCTTATAGCCTCCGAGAACTTCACCTCCCTTGCGGTGATGGAAGCTACCGGGAGCGTTCTGACCAACAAGTATGCGGAGGGACTTCCGGGTAAGAGATATTACGGAGGCTGTGAGTTCGTGGACATAGCGGAGACCCTGGCTATAGAGAGGGCAAAAAAACTCTTTGGAGCGGAGCATGCCAACGTCCAACCCCACTCGGGATCCCAGGCCAACATGGCGGTCTACATGGCGGTTCTTGAGCCCGGGGACACCATAATGGGTATGAACCTCGCCCACGGGGGACATCTGACCCACGGCGCTCCGGTGAACTTCTCCGGGAAGCTATACAACGTAGTCCAATACGGAGTAAATCCCGAGACGGAGCTTATAGACTACGACCAGATATACAAGCTTGCCAAAGAACATAAGCCCGAGCTCATAGTTGGTGGAGCTTCCGCATACCCGAGAGTCATAGACTGGGCAAAGCTGAGGGAGATAGCGGACGACGTTGGTGCCCTTTTGATGGTGGATATGGCCCACTACGCGGGTCTTATAGCCGCGGGAGAGTATCCCAGTCCGGTTCCTCACGCCCACTTTGTTACTTCGACCACCCACAAAACACTCAGGGGACCCAGAAGCGGTTTTATCCTGTGCAAGTCCGAGTTTGCCAAAGTTATAGACAAGTCGGTCTTCCCGGGTATTCAGGGAGGGCCGTTGATGCACGTAATAGCTGCGAAGGCGGTGGCTTTTAAAGAGGCAATGACTGAGGAATTCAAGGAGTATGCAAAGCAGGTGATACTCAACGCCAGGGTTATGGCGGAGGAGCTTATGAAGGAAGGCTTCAAAATTGTTACGGGGGGAACGGATAGCCACATAGTCCTTGTGGACCTGAGGAACTTCGGCCTTACCGGTAAGGAGGTCGAGGAGACGCTCGGGAAGGCCAACATAACGGTGAACAAGAACGCAGTTCCCTTCGATCCCCAGAAACCCTGGATAACGAGCGGTATAAGGATCGGGACCTCCGCCCTGACCACAAGGGGCATGAAAGAGGACGAGATGAGAAGGATAGCTCGGATGATATCGACCGTTGTAAAGAACATAAAGGATGATACGATAATAGAGAGGGTAAGGGAGGAGGTTAAAGAGCTTTGTGAACAGTTCCCGCTCTATCCGGAGCTCAAGGGGAGGATAGATGAGCTTCGCAATAGCAAGACAGCCGGTATTTGACAAGGAAGGGGGGGTATTCGGTTACGAGGTTTATCTCAGGAGGTTGGACAACCTCGATAAATATCCCGAAGATATACCCTACAACAAGGCCACCTTCATAATAGCGGAACTCATAGCGGAGCTTGGCATAAACAGGGTGTCCGAAGGAAAGAGGATACTTGTGAACGTTACCTTGGATTCGCTTCTGAACAAGGTTCTCGATCTGCTTCCCATCGATAAGGTGGTTTTCGCGATAATTCCCTCCCAGGTTGACGTGGGTAGGACCCTGATGAACAGCATACTGAAGAGAATAGATGATCTGAGAGAGAAGGGTGCCATGGTTGCAATTACAGAACAGCTCTACTCTGGAAAATTTGTGGATCTGCTTCACAAAGCCCACATAGTAGAGTTTACGGTCAGAAGCGTGGACGAGGGAAAGGCATCCGCGGTTAAGAGGAACAACAAGAAGGTTTTGATAACGAGGATAGAGACTGAGGAGGAGAAAGAGAAGGCCTTTGCCTTCGGGGATCTGTTTCAGGGCAACCTCCTTGGTCAACCTACCGTTATAAAGGAGTTCGAGATAGCCCCCTTCCTCAAGAGCACCCTTATGAGGATGATCGGGGCACTCAACACCGTTCAGAGCATAAAGGACTTTGCCAAGATAATAGCGAGCGATGTGGGGATGTCCGCAAAGCTCCTCAGGTTCGTAAACTCCGCCTACTTCTCCAGGAGGAAGGAGATAAAGGACATAGTTCAGGCCTGTTCATACCTTGGTATGGAGAACCTGAAGAAGTTCACCCTCCTGGTTGCGACCAACGACTACGTCGCTGTTGAAGACCCCTATCTCTGGAAGAGATCACTCGTGAGGGCCATACTTGCGGAGGAGATAGCTAAGAGAAGAAATCCCCAGATAGCCAACGAGGCGTATCTGGCAGGTCTGTTCTCTCTAATTGATAAGATACTCGGTGTGGACAAGATAGAATTCTTGAAGGAGGTCAACATAGAACAGGAGATAATAGACGCTTATACGGGAAAGAACGAGGAGCTCAAAACTATCCTTGAAGACGCCTTTGCTCTGGAGGAGGCTCTTGAGATAGGGGCGCCCAAGCTGGACGAGGTCGTGGAGGAGTTCTCTTACAAGCTCCGTATGGGACCCGGAGAGCTAAGAAACCTTCTCTTTGAAGCCCAAACTAAAGCGGAGGAGATACTGAAGATCTAAGCCGCCCCGGACTCTTTCTCGTAGGGCCAGCTTATTATCCCGCCCGCAAGGTTGTAGGCCTCGTATCCCAGCTGTCTGAGGAAGTATGTGGCGAAGGCGCTCCTCTCTCCGCTCCTGCAGTAGACTATATACTTCTTATCCTTGGGAAGCTCGTTGAACTTGAACCTGAGTTCGTCGAGGGGGATGAACATAGAGTTAGGAATCCTTAGCTGAAAGTGCTCGGGAGGTGTTCTCACATCGAGGAGAACGACTTTATCTCCTTCCTCTTCGAGTATCTTCTTAGCCTCTTCCGGAGTTACTTCCGGCACACTGAACATCTTCTTCCTCCATAGATCTTTTTACAGTCTTTATCCTGTTGTTGGAGTCCACGTAGACGAGCTTCGGTGCGTAGAACTTAAGCTCCTCCTCATCGTAATCCGCGTAGGAGGCTATTATTATCAGATCTCCCTTGGCTCCCAGCCTTGCGGCGGCACCGTTTAACCTAACCGTTCCAGAATTTCTTGGTGCTGGAATAACGTAGGTGGTGAACCTGTCCCCCGTGTTTATGTTATATACGTCTATCTTCTCAAAGGGAGTCAGATCCGCAGCTTCCATAAGCTCCTCGTCAAGGGACAGGCTTCCCTCGTAGTGTAGATCTGCGCCGGTAACCGTGAGCCTGTGTATCTTCGACTTGAGCATCTGCCTCCTCAACTTGCGCACCTCCTAAGCAGATTAATAATATAAGAAAATCCTTATCGATTTCTACTCCCAAAGCTTCCCTGAAAAGGTGGCCCTAAGCCCCTTTGGTATCTGAACACTCTCACCGAAAAGTTCCTTCATCTGAAGGGCGTTCAGCGCTCCCTTTCCCCTGTAGTGGTTGTTGAAGAAAACGTAGGTGTCCTTACCCTCGTATATTCTCAGAATCTTCTCCTTCAGCTCCTCAAGCTCCGCTTCAGAATAGAGGTAGTCGTATCTCTCGTAGGCTTCCTCGTGTTCGTGCCATTTTTCCTGGTTTCTTCCGTGCAGTCTGACATAGTTAAAGCTACCCACAGATTTCCAGGGACCTATCAGAAGACCCTTCACCTTTGGAGCGTCCACGTTCACGAGAACAAATCCCAGGCTCTCCAGCTCCTCCGCCAGGTGAGGTCTGCCCCAGCTCCTGCTCCTGAGCTCCACAGCTCTGTCTATTCCCTCAAAGATGTGGGAGAGCTTCTTCAGATATTCGAAGTTTTCCTCGGAGAATATAAAGCTCTGCGGAAACTGGAAAAGCAGGGCTATGAACCTTTTCTCCTCCTCAAGTAGTGGCTTTATCCCTTCCAGGAACCTTTTCACGTCTTTTTCCGAGTAGTTCCTTTCGTGGGTGAACACCCTGTTTGCCTTGACAGAGAACCTGAGTCTTTTGGTCTTTTCAAGGAAGCTCTCGAAGGTGTAGGGGTGGGGCATGGAGTAGAAGGTGTAGTTTACCTCGAGGACGTCGAAGAACCTCTCGTAGTAGGTTATCATCTGGGACTGGTCTAAGGAGGGGGGGTAGAAGGTCCCCCTCCAGTCTTTATAGGAGAAGCCACTGCACCCTATATGTATGTTCCTTTTCACGGAACGAACTTGGACTTGAAGGTGTCGAGGGCCTCCTTGATCTTCTTCTTCAGGTCATCGTCGAGGGCCTTCTTCTCCCTTATTTCCTGGAGTATGTCGGGCCTCTCATGGTCCAGGAAGGCGTAGAGCTCCTTTTCGAACTTTCTGACAGCCTCGACGGGCAGGTCGTCCAGGTATCCGTTGGTCCCCGCAAATATGGCAACTATCTGCTTCTCCACGGGGAGGGGGTTGTAGGGCTCCTGCTTGAGGAGCTCCACCAGCCTCATACCTCTGTTTATCGTCTGCTGGGTCGCCTTGTCGAGCTCGGAGGCGAACTGGACAAAGGCTTCCAGCTCTCTGAACTGGGCCAGATCCAGCCTCAGCGTTCCAGCCACCTGCTTCATGGCCTTTATCTGGGCCGCTCCCCCGACCCTGGAAACAGAGAGGCCCACGTTTATGGCGGGCCTAACTCCCTTGTTGAAGAGGTCGGGTTCAAGATATATCTGCCCGTCGGTTATCGAGATAACGTTGGTGGGGATGTAGGCTGCCACGTCCCCAGCTTTGGTCTCGATTATGGGAAGGGCGGTAAGAGACCCTCCTCCCAGCTCGTCCTTGAGCTTTGCAGCCCTCTCGAGGAGTCTTGAGTGGAGGTAGAAGACGTCTCCGGGATAGGCCTCCCTTCCGGGTGGTCTTCTCATCAAAAGCGAGAGCTGTCTGTAGGCCTCCGCGTGCTTGGAGAGGTCGTCGTAGACCACGAGGGCGTGCATACCGTTGTCCCTGAAATACTCACCTATGGTGCACCCCACGAAGGGAGCGAGATACTGGAGCGAGGCGGGATCGGTGGCGGAAGCGACCACCACGGTGGTATACTCCATAGCGCCCTCTTTCTCGAGGAGCTCTATTATCCTCGCGGTCGTGGACCTCTTCTGACCTATCGCCACGTATATGCAGTAGACGTCCGTGTCCTTCTGGTTGAGGATCGTGTCTATACATATGGTCGTCTTACCCGTTGCCCTGTCACCGATTATCAGCTCCCTCTGACCCCTTCCTATGGGGATCATGGAGTCTATGGCCTTTATCCCCGTCTGGAGGGGTTCTTGAACCGGCTTTCTTGCCACAACGCCGGGAGCTATCTTCTCAACGGGAGACATGTATTCGTAATCTATCGGACCTTTACCGTCTATAGGCTCCCCGAGGGCGTTTATAACCCTTCCTACAAGGCCTTTACCGACGGGGGCGGAGAGTATCTGCTTTGTTCTCCTGACTATAGAACCTTCCCTTATTCCCGTTTCGCTTCCGAGTATTATCAGACCTACGTTGTCCTCTTCCAGGTTAAAGGCAAGGCCCTTCTCTCCTCCCTCGAACTCAACGACTTCCATAGCCATAACGTTCTCAAGTCCGTAGGCTCTCGCAACGCCGTCCCCCACGTAGTAGACGACGCCCACCTCTTCCATCTTGGCTTCAGCTTCGAAGTCCTTTATCTGCTGACGGAGTATGTCGAGGGCCTCCTCGTAGCTGAGCATTCCCATACTCAGACCTCCTCTTTTTGTGCCTTCAAATTATATCAAATTCCCTTGGCTTTGTGATGCCTTTACCTTATTTTGTTTATATATTACTCCGGAGGAGAAAGGATAATGTCGAGGAAAGGCGCGGACATAGTCATAGAAACCCTAAAAGAGGAAAATGTGGAGGTGATCTTCGGCCTTCCCGGCGGGGCCATAATGGAGGTCTACGACGCCCTCTATAGGGACGGGAGTATAAAACATATACTCGCCCGTCACGAGCAGGGTGCCGGCCACATGGCGGAAGGGTATGCAAAAGCCACGGGGAAGGTAGGAGTCGCCATGACAACCTCCGGCCCGGGAGCCACCAACATAGTCACGCCCATAGCGGACGCCTACATGGACTCCGTTCCTCTCGTAGTCATAACAGGACAGGTTCCCACCCACATGATAGGTAACGACGCCTTCCAGGAGGTCGATATAGTCGGCATAACGAGGCCGATAACCAAACACAACTTCCTCGTCCGGGACATAGAGGAGCTCCCCCTCATCATAAGGGAGGCCTTCTACATAGCCAAGACCGGAAGACCGGGACCGGTTCTCGTGGACATTCCCAAGGACATAACCCAGCAGCTTTCGGACGTGAAGATCCCTTCCTTGGAAGAGGTCAAAAAGGCCCTCCCCGGATACAAGCCCCACGTGGAAGGAAACGCTCAGCAGATAAAGAAGGCGGCCAAGCTGATAATGGAAGCTAAAAGACCGGTTCTATACGTGGGAGGAGGGGCTGTAAACGCGGAAGCCCAGGAGGAACTTATAGAGCTCGCGGAGCTCATGAAGATTCCCGTAACCACCACCACCCAGGGCAAGGGGGCCTTTCCAGAGAACCATCCTCTCTCGCTCAGAATGCTCGGCATGCACGGGACCTACTACGCCAACATGGCGGTTTACAACTCGGATCTCCTGATAGCTGTCGGAGCCAGGTTCGACGACAGGGTCACGGGCAAGATAGACGAGTTCGCTCCCGACGCGAAGATAATTCACATAGACATAGATCCCGCCTCCATATCCAAGAACATAATCGTGGACGTTCCCATAGTGGGGGACGTGAAGATAGTTCTCAGGAAGCTGATAAACGAGCTCAAAAGGAAGGGAGCCAAGATCCTTTACCTCGAAGAGAGGGAGAGGTGGCTCGAGCAGATAGAGAAGTGGAAGAAGCTCCACCCCTTGACCTACAAGAACTCCAAGAAGGTCATAAAGCCCCAGTATGTGATAGAGCAGATCTACGAGGTAACGAGCGGGGACGCGATAATAGTCCCCGGAGTTGGACAGCACCAGATGTGGGCCGCCATGTTCTACAAGTTCTCCTATCCGAGGCAGTTCCTCAACTCGGGCGGTCTCGGAACCATGGGCTTCGGGCTCCCCGCGGGAATAGGGGCAAAGATAGGAAGGCCCGAGAAGGAGGTCTTCGTCGTGGACGGGGACGGCTCTTTCATAATGACGATGCAGGAGATAATAACCGCGGTCCAGTATAAGGTCCCCGTCAAGGTGGCAATAATAAACAACGCCTATCTGGGGATGGTCCGCCAGTGGCAGGAGCTCTTCTACGACAAGAGATACTCGGAGGTGGATCTCAGCCTCCAGCCGGACTTCGTCAAGCTCGCGGAGTCTATGGGAGCTGTGGGCTTCAGGGCTGAGAAACCTAAAGAGGTTAGGGAGATACTTGAGGAAGCCATGAGAATCGACGACAGGCCCGTCATAATGGACTTCGTTGTGGACAGGGAGGAGAACGTCCTTCCCATGGTGCCACCCGGTAAGTCCTACAGGGATATGATTCTCGAAGACGGAAGGGGGACGGAGGCAGAGACCATGTATCTGGTAGGCTGAAGGAGGAAGAGTATGGCGGACATCGTTGGAGGAGCGGATATAACCGTCGCGAAGGCTCCCAAGTTCAGACAGACGAGAAAGGGCCAGGTCAGGAAACACATCATAAACGTAAAGGTAAGGAACGAGATAGGTGTCCTTGCAAGGATAGCAACTTTGATAGCGGGAAAAGGTTACAACATAGAGAGCCTCTCCGTTGGTGAAACCCACGAACCCGGCATTTCGAGGATGACTATAGAGGTGGTTGGGGACGATATAGTCATAGACCAGGTGGTGAAACAGCTCAGGAAGCTGATAGACACCCTCAAGGTCAGGGACATAACGGACGTTCCCCACGTGGAGAGGGAGCTGGTTCTCATAAAGGTTCACACCCCTACCTCCAGGGCGAGGGACGAGGTCCTGAGAATAGTGGAGATATTCAGAGGCAAGATAGTGGACGTCTCTCCCGAGACCTACACCATAGAGGTCACCGGCGATGAGGACAAGATAAACGCCATGCTCGAGCTTCTCAAGCCCTTCGGGATAAAGGAGATGGCCAGAACGGGCAAGGTCGCCATGAGGAGGGAGCTTTTTGCGGAAGAGGCGGGAGAGTAGTTTGCTG
Organism: Aquificaceae bacterium; assembly: GCA_027079305.1. GTDB lineage: Bacteria > Aquificota > Aquificia > Aquificales > Aquificaceae > Hydrogenivirga. The sequence continues at coordinate 56,676 of JALWVU010000075.1, read as the reverse complement.
AAAAGGTGGAGCGGAAATGACGATATCTTTTAAGAGCAAAAAATGAGAGAGGGCGGGCCCATGGTTGAAACTCCTAAGTTATCGTCCCTGGCGGGAGAGCTTCTCAAGTTTTTTCTATTCTCCTCTTTGGTTCTCGGTTTGGCTATATCAGGCGCTCTCTTCTTCCTGGGCGGAGTAAATCCCTACTACGCGGTGGGTGCAGGATTCGGTGTGGCCCTCCTGTGGGTGTTTTTGAGCATACTCTGGATGAAGACCAAGATAGAGGAGCTTTTCGGAAGGCTCATGTATGTTATCGACATACTCGAGGAAAAGCATAGGGAGAAGATGGTGGTTCCCATACCGCTCCATGAGGAGGTTCTCGATGTAGTCCACAGCATAAAGGAGCTTGTGGAGACCTTTGAGGAGAGATACGAAAGGAGCATAAGGGAGCTTGAGGATCAGCTCGACTCCATATCTGAAAACGCTGCCGCCATACTTAGGGCCCTTGAAGAGCTTCAGGAGGGAAGAACTCAGGTAGAGCTACCTACCGGTTTGGATCCGGTGGGTGCCATAGGCCAGTCCTTGGAACATCTGCTTGAGGTTTACAGGGAGAAGTTTTCCAAGATAAAAGCGCTGAACGAAGAGTGCAGGAGGGAGCTCGAGTCCTTAATTTTACTTCTCGAAGAAAAAAGCGATAAAATAGATCTAAATAGGATCAAGGAGGGGTTAGAGAAGCTGATAGAGGTGCAGGGAGAGATAAAAAGAGAGCTTGGATTTTTGAAAGACATTTAAAGGAGGGTCATAGGGTATGGACAAGTATGAAAAGATCCTTCAGGAGCTTATCAAGAGTTCCGGACTCGAAGGAGCGGTTCTCGTCAGCGCGGACGGGCTTCCCATATCCGCAGTCCTGAAGCCTGGGATAGAGGAGGACAGGGTTGCCGCTATGAGTGCGGCCATACTCTCCCTCGGTGAGAAGGTTACCGAAGAGCTCGAAAAGGGCGTTCTTGAGCAGATAACCATAAAGGGGGAGGACGGATACATAATTCTGACAGGTATAGGTCAGGATGCGGTTCTGACCGTTCTGGCGAGCAACGCGGCCAAGCTGGGGCTTCTACTTATGGAGATAAAGAAAGCACAGGGACAACTTAAGGAGGCTATAGGTTAATAGATGGCTCTGACGGGGGATCTTACTACTTTCAACTTTGCGGACATACTTCAGGTCCTTGCAAAGGACAAAAAGAGCGGTGTCCTTCTCGTAGAGTGGAAGGACATGATAGTAGCCTACTACGTCAAGGACGGCGAGATAGTGTTCGCTAGACCCGTGGATAAGGTCTTCCGCGTATACACGGACAGGAACTTCGATCAGCTCATAAAGAAGCTCAGGATCAGGAAGGAGGACATCCACAAGACCATAGAAAGGTTCTTCCTCCCGAGGCTGAACCAGAAGGAGGGTATATTCTCCTTCACTCCGGGCTTTATAAAGTATGACAGCGACGTTCCCGTCTACTATCCTGTGGAAGAGCTTATAATGAGGGCCTCCCGTAACCTTACCGAAGAGGAGGTGGAGAGGAAGATCTCGGACGAGATGCTCGTCTTTGAGAAATCCCCCGGTGCGGACGCAAAACTCTCCAAAGTGAACCTGACCGAGGAAGAGAAGAAGGTTCTATCCCTTGTGAACGGAAGCAGAACAGTGGCGGACATAAGGAAGGAATCGGGCCTCGACAGGCTGACGGTTGACAGGGCCTTATACGGTTTCCTCGCCTCCGGAATAATCAGGAGGAAGAGGAAGGAGAGGGTCCAGAAGCCTTCCATAACCCTCGACCTTCTTGCGAAGATAATAGACAAGATTAAACAGCTGTAGGTGGGAGTATGAAGGAGCTGAAGAAGATCAAGATAGTGGTCGCGGGACCCTTCGCGGCGGGAAAAACTCAGTTTATAAACACCGTCAGCGAGATAAAGACCGTAACCACCGAAAGGAAGACGTCAGCCACCAACGAGAAGAGTGTGAAGGACTACACCACCGTAGCTATGGACTTCGGGAAGATAAGGATAGACGACGAGCACGAGCTTTACCTCTTCGGGACACCGGGCCAGTCCAGGTTCGACTTCATGTGGGAGATCCTCGGTGAAGGCGCCCTCGGGATAATAGTCCTCGTGGACAGCACCGATCCTAAAACCTTCCACGAGGCGAGAAGGATAATCAACTTCTTCCAGTCCAGGTTCCCCGTTCCAATAGTGGTGGGGGCCAACAAACAGGATCTCCCTAACGCCTGGCCCCCCGACGACGTTAAGTTCGCTCTCGACATATCCGATGATGAAGGCATCCCGGTCATACCCCTCTCCGCCAAAAACAAGGAGGACGTCAAAAAGGTCCTGCTAACACTCCTTGAGATAATCAGATACAGCCTGGAAAGCTCCTGATCTATAATAACTTCCTGATGTTCACCCCCCAGGAGAAGAAAACCCTTGCGGGAATAACATTTGCTGTGGTCGCCCGCATGCTGGGACTTTTCCTGCTCCTTCCCGTCCTCGCCCCCTACGCGAGAGGTCTGGAGGGAAGCACTCCCGTGCTCACCGGTGTGGCTGTGGGTATATACGGACTCACCCAGGCCCTACTCCAGATACCCTTCGGATACCTCTCGGACAGATACGGAAGGAAGCCGGTGATCACCTTCGGCTTTCTCGCTTACATAATCGGAAGCGTTTTGGGGGGTCTTGCCTGGAACATCTGGAGCATGATCCTCGCCAGGCTCATTCAGGGGGCTGGGGCTATATCCTCCGCAGCGGTCTCCCTTGCCGCGGACCTGATAAGGGAGGAGGTGAGAACGAGGGCCTTTGCCCACATAGGAGCTTCCGTGGGGATGGTCTTTGCACTGAGTATAACGGTCGCTCCCGTAATTGCGGGGAAGCTGGGTGTCCCTTTTATCTTCTACCTGACCGCTTTCCTCTCCACGGTTGCCATGCTCTACATCCTCTTCTTCATACCTGAGCCTAAAAAGCACCAGGAGGAAACTGGCCCCCTTCTGAAGGGTATGAGAAGGATACTCAGGGACAGAAATCAGATGATGCTGGACCTCTCCGTGGGTGTTCTCCACGCCTTTCTGGTTTCTATATTCACTGTGATCCCAATAGAGCTCATAGACAGATACCGCTTCCCCAAACCTGAACACTGGAAGATCTACCTGCCCGTGATACTCCTCTCGGTGGCGATAATGGTTCCCTCCACCATCCTTGCAGAGAAAAAGGGGAAGATAAAGGGAGTCTTCCTCACGGGTGTGGTCCTGATATCTCTCGGCTTCCTTTCCCACTTGATACTGGGAGGTTTCTGGGGAGTGGTTCTACTTCTGACTCTGTACTTCATCGGTTTCCATCTTCTGGAGCCTGTTATGCCCTCCCTACTCACCAAGCTTTCCCCTAAGGACACGAGGGGTATGTCTGTGGGAGTCTACAACACCTTCCAGTTTGTGGGAGCCTTTGCGGGTGGTGCAGTGGGAGGACTTTTTCTAAAGTTGGGAACCACCTACATGCTCCTTACGAACTTTTCCCTTTCCCTAATCTGGCTCTTTCTCGTCTACCTGTGGCTTTCAGGAATAAGACTTCAGAGCGGATGATAGCTTCTCCCTGCAGGATCTACAGAAGAACCTGCCCTTTCTGTCAACCTCCATAAGGGAGTTGGAAAAGCTCATAACGCATTCTGGATCTGGACAGTGTTCGAGGCCGAAGGTATGCCCGAGCTCGTGGTTCACCTCCTTGAAGGTCCTCTCGAAGAAGAGCCTCTCGTTTTCCGTTCTCAATCTGAATACACTCACCACCGCGTTCCTACCGCCCAGCTGGGCCTCCCCGAAGACGAAGTTGAGCCCCTTCTCGTATAGATCGAACTCCACGAGGGCGAGGAGCTTTATAAGATCAGGAAAGTCCAGGGTGCTGAGGTATCCCAGTAGCGTCCCTGCGTGATACTGTTCTCTCGACGGATCGAAGCCGAGCCTCGGCGGGAATGGAACGGAAGATATCCTTACTTCAATACCGAAAACCTCCTTTATGTTCCCAGCAGTCCCCAGAAGCAGTCTCTCCTCAACCTTTCCGAAGGAGGTTGTGTAGATGTAACCCATCGCTTAGATTTTACTTCCTTATGTAGTGGAGGAGAAGGAAGAGGATCGCCATCGTTATGGATGCGTCCGCCAGGTTGAAGGCGGGCCAGTAGAGATCTCCCACGTGGAGGTGGATAAAGTCCCTGACTTCCCCCAGGAACAGTCTGTCATAGAGGTTCCCGAGCGCTCCCCCCGCTATCAGTCCCATGGCGAGGGCTACCTTTGGATTTTCACTTCTGCGGGAGTAAAGGTAGGTTATCAGGAGGGCCACGAGGGGTGTTATAAGGAGGAGGGGAACTCTTATAATGTCCGGAAGGTCTGCAAACAGGCCGAAGGCTGCACCCCTGTTGTGGATCAGAAAGAGTTTCAGAAATGGAAGAGGCTCGTAGCTCCTTTCGGACAGGTAGACCTCCGCCAGCTTTTTGGTGGATAGGTCCAGCAAAACCACCGTGATCAGGGTGTATACGTATATCAGAGAGCTTCCTCTAAGGATCTTTCCCACACCTCCTTGAGCCTGTCCACATTCTCTTCTAATATGAGTTTCCCGTTGTAGCTTACCTTCAAACTCCTGTCCTTCGTTATCCTTCCCACATACATCCAGTCCACTCCCCTCTCCTCAAGGAAGTCCTTCACCTTGTCCGTCAGAGAACTCTCCACGCTTACAACGACCCTCGTGGGCATCTCCGCGAAGAGAAAGAAATCGGGCCTCTCGTCCCCGTAAAGCTCCAGCTCTGCTCCGAATCTGGTCGGGAAAAGGCTCTCAAGAACGTTAATCAGAAGCCCCCCTGTGGAGATATCATGGGCGGACATTATCATGTCTCTATAGACAAGCTCTATAAGGGTATCTATCAAAAGCTTTTCTTTGTCCAGATCCACCGGTGGAACACTTCCCTTAACGAGTCCGTGGACCACCTTAAGATACTCACTCCCTCCCACATTCGAAGCCCTACTCAGATCCCCTATCAGGAGTATATCTCCGGTGGATATGTAGGTTATGTCCACATGCTTGTCTGCCTTCTCCAGCACACCCACGCAGACGACAACCGGAGTGGGGTACACGTTCCTGATCTCCCTCTTTTCCACCGTCTCGTTGTATAGGGAGACGTTTCCGCTCACCACGGGAACGCTCAGTTTTTCGCAGGCCTCCGCCATACCCTCTACCGCTCTGACGAACTGCCACATGATCTCAGGCCTCTCTGGATTTCCGAAGTTAAGGCAGTCGGTTATGGCAAGGGGCCTCGCTCCTACGCAGGCCACATTCCTGCAGGCCTCCGCCACCACGGACTTGCCCCCCTCGTAGGGGTCCAGAAAGACTATCCTTCCGTTCCCCTCACAGGAGATGGCTATCCCCTTTTCGGACCTTATCTCGGGACGGACGGGCCACTTGAGCCTCAAGACCGCCGAGTCGCCTCCGGGTTTGAGGACCGTGTTGGTTCCCACCTGGTAGTCATACTGGGTAAAGATCCAGGCCTTGGAGCAGACGTTGGGGGATGAGAGGAGCTTGTATAGGGCTTCTTTTATATCCACTTCAGGAAGGGTGCTCTGGTCGAAGCTTCTGACCTCACGCAGGTATCCCGGCTCTTTGATGGGCCTATCGTAGACAGGGGCCTCCTCCACTATCAGGCTCACGGGCAGGTCCGCCACAGGCTCTCCATTGAAGTAGGCCCTGAACCTGTCCCCTTCGGTAGTTTTTCCCACCACCCCGTAGCTGAGGTGATATCTCCGCGCAAGCCTTTCGAGCTCAGGGACGTTCTCTTCTTCGGTTATCAGGAGCATCCTCTCCTGGCTCTCGGAAAGGAGTATCTCGTAGGGGCTCATCCCCTCCTCCCGCAGGGGAACCCTTTCAAGATACAGCTCCACACCCATTCCCGACTTGCTCGCTATCTCGGAGGCGGACCCCGCGAGTCCCGCAGCTCCCAAGTCCTGCATGCCGACCACAAGATCTCTTTCTACAGCTTCCAGGACTGCCTCTATCAGCTTCTTCTCAAAGTAGGGATCTCCCACCTGAACGTTGGGTCTCTTCTCCTCCACCTCCTCACCGAACTCTCCCGATGCCATTACAGCCCCGTGTATCCCGTCCCTTCCTGTGGAGGAGCCTATCAGAAAGAGAGCCTGACCCACCTCCGTGGCCCTCGCCCTCAGCATCCTGCCCGCGGGAAGGACGCCCAGGCAGAAGGCGTTCACGAGGGGGTTAGTTTGATAAGAACCTTCGAAGAAGGTCTCCCCCGCCACGGTGGGGACACCTATGGAGTTTCCGTAAGAGCTTATGCCCTTCACCACACCCCTGAGCAGGAACCTTGTATGAGGCCCTTCCATCTCCCCGAACCTGAGGGAGTCCGCGAGGGCTATTGGACGGGCACCCATCGAAAGGATGTCCCTGATTATCCCTCCCACACCTGTGGCAGCGCCGTTGAAGGGCTCTATAAAGGAAGGGTGGTTATGGCTCTCTATCTTGAAGGCTACCCATACCTCATCGTCTATCTTAACCACCCCGGCGTTCTCACCCGGGCCCTGAACTACCCATTCCGCTTTGGTAGGAAACCTTTTGAGGACTTTTTTGGAGGACTTATAAGAGCAGTGCTCAGACCATAGAGCTCCCAGGATGCCAAGTTCTACCTGGTTGGGCTCCCTCCCCAAACGCTCAAGAATCCTTCTGTATTCCTCCTCCGTCAGTCCGTGGATCTCCCATACCTTTTCCATGGAAGCTCTATTTTAACCTACTCCCTCAAAAGTGCCCTCGGATAAGAACCCAAGATCTTTACCATCTGGGTTCTGTTTTTAAGCTCCTCTAAGACTCCCCTTATATTCTCTTCGTCCTTGTGCCCCTCCAGATCTACAAAGAAGACATAGTCCCAGGCCTTCTTCCTCGAAGGTCTCGACTCTATCTTGGTAAGGTTTACACCTCTAAGGTAGAAGGCCTCGAGGGCTTTGTATAGGGCTCCCGGCTCGTCCCTGACCGCAAAGATGAGGCTTGTCTTGTCTTTGCCCGTGGGCTTCATCTCCCTCTTGGAAACTATCAGGAACCTGGTGAAGTTGTCGGTGCTCTCCTGTATGTTCTGGGTGAGGATGTTAAGGTGATAGGTGTAGCTGGCCACCTCGCTCGCAATCGCCCCCGCTCCTTCCTCCTCCAATGCTATCTCGCAGGCCTTTGCGGTGCTCTCCGTCTCTATCAGCTGGGCCTTGGGGAGGTTCTTCTCCAGCCAGCTCCTGCACTGCCCCAGGGCCATCTTGTGGGAGTAGACCCTCTTCACCTCCGAGAGGTCCTCCGCGTTCGAGAGCAGGTGCAGGTTTATGGGGATCACCACCTCTCCGGAGATCTTGAGCTCGCTCTCGAGGAACATGTCTAAGGTGTAGTTGACCACACCCTCTATGGTGTTCTCCACGGGAACCACCCCGTAGTCCGCCCTGTCCGACTCCACCTCCACGAAGACGTCCCTTATGGTCGCGCAGGGGACGTAGTGGGCGGAGAAGCCGAAGTATTCCAGGGCAGCCTGGTGGGTGAAGGTGGCCTTGGGCCCCAGGTAGGCTATCCTCAGGGGCTTTTCTAAGGAGAGACAGGCGGAGATTATCTCCCTGTAGATGTGAACGAGGGCCTCGGAGGGGAAAACCTCTCCGAACTTCTCCTTATTCAGTCTGAGGAGCTTTTCAAATATCGCCCTCTCCCTCTCCGGGACGTGTATCTCCAGGTTTCTTTTCTTCTTTATCTCCCCTATCTCCTTGGCGAGCCTCGCCCTCTCACTCAGAAGCCTCAGGATCTCCTCGTCTATCTGGTCTATCCTTTCCCTGAGTCTCTTCAGCTCCTCCACAGAGTTAAATTTTAACTTAGCCCTCCATCTCGTTCACCGTGGCACCGTCGAAAAGCCCCTCCTCGACCGCCACATGAACCAGGGCGAGCTCCTCCTCGCTGAGCTCCCTCCCCTTCAGAACCTGCCTTATAAACTCCCGAACCACCTCCTCAACCGTCTCCTCGGTTATGTCCTCTATCTGAATCTCGTCCCTTTCGGCGACGAACCTTCCAAAGTTCACCGCAAGCTCCTGCAGATTCTCCATACCATACCTCCGTAGAGATCTCGTTAAAGCTTATTTCTCCCGGCTGGCGAGTTGATGACCTGTGTCAAGAGGCTATCTTTTTAGGCATGGATCCTCAGAAAAAGCTCAGGCTCCTCTCCAGGCTTGCCAGATTCGAGTGCGAGAGGGATCCGGACCTGAGCGGATGCATCTACGAGGCCTCGACCCCCGGGGGAAAGAGGCCCATACTCAAGGTCATGCTCTCCACATACTGCGATAAGAACTGCGATTACTGCGCCTTCAGGAGGGACAGGGAATCCACCCCCAGGCTCTTCATAAAGCCCGAGGACCTGGCCAGGGGATTTATGGAGCTCTACAGAAAAGGAAAGGTGCAGGGCCTCTTCCTCTCCTCGGGCATATTCGTCCACCCGGAGGTCACGATGGAGAAGCTCATAGAGACAGCGGAAATTCTCAGGAGGAAATACCACTATAAAGGTTACATCCACCTCAAGCTCATGCCCGGCGTGAGCCTCCAGACCCTCGAGGAGGCGGTCAGGCTGGCGGACAGGGTTTCCATGAACATAGAAGCCCCGAACGAGGAGAAGCTTAAAAGGATAGCCAAGGGAAAGAGCCTTAGAAAGGAGATAATCCCCAGCATAGCCCAGGTAAGCAGGATCCTTGAAAACTATCCGAAGAAGAGCCACATAACCCAGGTGATGGTGGGAGTGAGCGACGAGACCGACGAGGAACTGCTCAGGAGCTCCGAGTATCTCTACAGAAAGCTGAAGCTCAGCAGAGTCTACTACAGCGCCTTCTTCCCCGTGAAGGAGACGCCCCTCGAGAACAGACCTCCCGAGTCGAAGAGAAGGGAGCACAGGCTCTACCAGGCGGACTTCCTCATAAGGGACTACCGCTTCTCGTGGAAAGAGTTACCCTTCGAAAACGGCAGGCTCCCGGAGGACAGAGATCCAAAAGAGGCCTGGGCGGAGAGGAACATGCACCTCTTTCCCGTTGAGATCAACAGAGCGGATTACGAGCTTCTGATAAGGGTTCCCGGCATAGGAAAGCAAACCGCTAAGGAAATAATAAAGAGGCGCCTGAGGGGAGCTCTGAAGACTCCTGAGGATTTGAAAGGCATAAGAAACTTGAGGAAGATACTGAAATACATAACCCTGATGGGCAGGTATTACGGAAAAGCCTTTAGGTGCTAAAATACACTCCCATGGACGAAAGGCAAAGGGAGCCCTTTTATGAAGACGAGATAGACCTCTACGAGCTGTGGTTGAAGCTTAAGAAAAGGTGGAAGATAGTAGTTGGGACCTTTCTGCTGTTTATGATTGCTTCCCTTATATACGTGTTCACTGCCAAGCCAATTTACACAAGCTCTTTTATTATAAAGATAGGAAAAGATCCTACTATCCTCTTAGGTAATGCTACCAGTAAGGGAGTCCAGCTTATTTTTCTACCGGAGGAGTTTGCCCGGTTGATAAACGCGAAAGCTTCAAATTTAAAGGTAGATGGTTTAAAATCAGTTGACGCTAGCCCTATCATAAAACGCGGATCTGGAGAACTTTTTTCACCAGTAAAAATCACAATAGAAGCTTATAAGAGTGAGACCATACCAGAGGCTTACAGGGAACTTCTTGAGATCCTGAACTCGGACGAAACCATAACAAGCAAAGTAGAGTTCCTCAGATCCTCTCTTGAGGAAAGACTCGGCAAGCTTAAGGAAACCTTAAGGGACGCCCGCAGATACAGATCCATTCTGGAAAAACGCGGTTCGGACTACGCAAAGCTCGTTGAGATGGATAAAATTATTGCGGATCTTGAGAAGGAAGTGTTGTATACGGAATATCTGATAAGGGAGCTAAAACCTTTTGAAGTTCTGTATGAGCCTCCTGTGCCGAGGAATCCTTCTAAGCCAAAGAAGGCGTTAATCTTGGCAGTAGCAGGTGTATCTTCAATTTTCCTGGGAATTTTCTTGGCTCTCTTTGCAGAGTGGCTCGAAGAGGCGAGGAAAAGGCACGAGCAAGAAGTATCCAAAACCTGAGTATGGTTATATAAACAGACTTCTTGGAAATTCCCTTGCCTGAACACCTTACGTGAATTAAAATATCTTGAAGCGTTAGCGGTAGTCTACATAAAGGAGGTGAGGGATGAGAAGTTTTATTCTTCTTCTGGCAATCTCAGGAATAACATCGGCAGGTGGCTATTATGACTGTATCAGGGGAGCCATAGGGATAGAAAGGGCTATAGAGATAGCACGGTCCCAAGTTGGAACTCCCTACAAAGCTTGGATAAGCCAGTCCAGAAGGACAGGGGAGTGTTTCTGGAAGGTTAAGGGAACTGAGGGATACATGATACTGGATGCAAGGAACGGAGAGATCGTAAAGTTCTACAGGAATAGAAGATGATCTCTGAGGATTTGAAAGAGCAGATAATGAAGGTCGTGGAGGAGAGTCTTGACCTCGAAAGATGTATGCTCGTCCTCTTTGGTTCCGAAGCAAGAGGTAAATCTACTTCAAGATCCGATATAGATCTGGGTATAGACTGCACAGAGCCTATTCGTGATGAGGTGTTCCTAGAGCTTCAAAGAAAGCTGAATGAGGAGGTAGATACACTCAGGAAAATAGACCTGGTAGAGTTGAAAGAGCTTGACGAAGACTTCCTACTATTCGCTCTAAAGGAAGCCGTAATATGGCATGTGGGGAGAGAATACTTAAGAAACTGGATCAAGTTGAGAGAGCCTTCCAGAAGTTGAAGGAATTGGAAAATTTGGAGGGAACTCTTCCCAAGGAAATTCTATATGAAGTGTCCGCCAAGAGGTTCGAATACACATACGAATCCCTCTGGAAAACCATACGGCTCTTTCTTTTAGAGGAGAAGGGAATAGAGTGCAACTCTCCTATGGACTGCTTTAAATCCCTCTATGCGGTAGGGCTAATAGATGAAAGGTATTCCGAAGAGATTCCCAGAATAGTAAGGATGAGAAACAGAGTGGTTCACATATACGATTTCTCCCTTGCGGAAGAGGTTTTTGTGTTCGTCAAGGACAAAGTAATTCCCACTTTCGAGGCTATAATCGGGAGGATCAGAGAGTCCTGCAAAGGATGAGCTTCGTAAAGGTAAAGAGTGGAGGCGTCTGGGGAGTAGAGGGATACGAGGTAGATGTAGAAGTAGACATCTCTCCGGGCATACCTTCCTTTACCATCGTAGGCCTCCCTGACTCCGCCATAAAGGAGTCCAAGGAGAGGGTCAGGAGCGCTGTGAAGAACCTCGGTTTCAGCTTCCCTCAAAAAAGGATAACGGTTAACCTTTCCCCTTCTAATGTAAGAAAACAGGGAACTATCTACGATCTTCCTATAACCATAGGTATACTCGCGCTCAGCGGTCAGATAAACTTCGAGAGGGTGAGCGAGTTCGTTTTCTTGGGAGAGGTTTCTCTCGACGGAAAGCTGAACAAAGTCTCTGGAGTGCTCCCCATAGTGATTTCCCTGAAGGAAAAGGGATTTACAAATTTTGTTCTCCCCCTCGAGAACGCTGTGGAAGGCGCAGTTGTCAAGGGGTCGCGGATTTACGGCTTTGGGGATCTCACCGAGGTGGTAGAGTTCCTAAATGGAAGTTTAAAGGTGAGTCCCGTAGATGTGGACTACGATAGCATACTCAAAAGTAACAGGGAACTGGATATAGACATGGGGGAGGTTCTGGGTCAGGATCTTGCCAAAAGGGCTTTGGAGATTTCCGCGGCGGGCGCTCACAACCTCTCCATGATCGGTGCTCCAGGATCCGGTAAGTCCATGCTTGCCAAGAGGATAGTTACGATCCTTCCGCCCCTCGAGTTTGATGAGATGCTTGAGGTGAGCAGGATATACAGCGTGGCTGGGCTCCTCACGGACGGATTGATGACCGAAAGACCCTTCAGATCTCCCCATCATACAGCCTCGGAGGTTGCCCTCATAGGGGGAGGCTCCGTGCCGATGCCAGGGGAAATATCTTTAGCCCACAAAGGAGTTCTCTTCCTGGACGAGCTTCCCGAGTTCTCAAGAAGGTCCTTAGAGGTCCTCCGTCAGCCCATGGAGGACGGATACGTAAACATAGCGAGAGCACAGGGCAGGGTCGTATTCCCCGCCAGGTTCACCCTGATAACCGCCCAGAATCCGTGTCCCTGCGGGAACTTCGGAAACCCGTTCAAGGAATGCACCTGCACCAAGAACCAGATAAGGTCCTACAACTCCAAAGTCTCCCAGCCGATAAAGGACAGGATAGACCTGAAGGTGTGGATAGACCCCGTTAGAGAGGACAACCTTGTGGAGCACGCAAAGGGAGAGACTTCTTCAAAGATCAGAGAGAGGGTTCTTAAGGCTTACGAGATCCAGAAAGAAAGGTTCAAGGACTCTGATACCGACTTCAACGGTAGGATGACCAACTCGGAGGTGGAAAAGTTCTGTCTGGGAATGCTATCCACCGATGCAAAAAAGCTTCTTAAAAGTGCGGTAGAGCACTTCAGGCTCTCTGGCAGAGGATACTTCCGAACACTAAAGGTTGCCAGGACCGTAGCGGATCTGGAGGAGAGCGATACTATCGAAGCGAGCCATATGGCCCAGGCACTCCAGTTCAGAGTGGAGGAAGAGATTAATTGAGTATAAACACTGTGGATGACCTGGAGAAATTCTTGGAAACCTTCCTCAAAGAAGAAATATCAGAGTCCGAGTTATCCTCTTCGGTTCAAGGGCGAGAGAGGATTTCCATCCTCATTCCGATGTGGATATAGCGGTGGACTCGGAAGAAGATCTATACGACCTTTTGGTGGAGCTTAAGGGGACATTCGAAGAGTCAGACCTCCCCCAAAAGGTAGACGTGGTAGAGCTATCGAAGGTTCCCGAAGATCTCAGGAGGGAGATCCTCAGAGAGGGAAGGATTTGGATAGATACAAGAAATACTTAGATGATTTTGGAAAGGCTCTCATGAGACCGGAAGAAGCTTTTCAGAGAACCGAAGAGCTGAAGGAAGCGGAGGATTACAACTTTTACAGAGACTCTACCATCCAACGTTTTGAGTTTACCTTTGAAGTTATGTGGAAAGCTATAAAGGCATTTCTGGAAAGGGAGGGTATTATCTGCAGATCTCCAAGAGGTTGTATAAGGGATCTTTTCTCCACAGGCTATATATCTGAGGATCTTACGCGCAGGTTGTTCCGCACCCTCGAGGATAAAAATCTCACAGTTCACACTTACAGAGAGGAGATTGCGGAAGAGATATTTAGCAGGGTGGGAGAACATATACACGCATTCTCTGAAGTTATAAAAGCTATCAGGAGTGGAATTTGAAAGCCTACACTCCGGAGGAATATATCAGTATGGTAGGCTCCGCTATAGAGGATGTCCTTGGAGGAAGGGATTGCCTCATAGTATTCTTCGGATCTGTGGTGAGGAAAGACCTGAGAAGGACATCGGACATAGATGTGGGTGTATACTGCAGGGATGGTTTGGATCCTAAACTTTACCTGCGTATTATGGACAGAGTGGAAGAGCTCCCGATTCTCAGGAGGGTGGATATAGTCGATCTGGGAGAGGTAAAAGATCCGGAGTTCCTTGCAAACGTGCTCGAGGAGGGCAGGGTTTGGAAAAGTTCTCCAGATCTCTTGAAAGATTTAAGAGAGCACTTGGAAAGTTTGAGGAAGTCCTGACTTCCAGGGCACTTCCTGAGATGTTCTCCGAGGAGTTTCTTATGGAGATAACTACCAAAAGGTTCGAATACACTTTCGAGGCTATGTGGAAAAGCGCAAAGGACTTTCTCGGAGAGGGGGGAGTGGATTGCTTCTCTCCAAGGTCCTGCTTTGAAGCTTTAATCAAGGAAGGTGTTGTGCCGGAAAGTTATGAGAGCATACTCGCTGAACTCATAAAGATAAGAAGTGAGCTTGTCCACGTTTACGACTTTGAAAGGGCGAAGGATCTTTATAAGAGAATAACGCGTGGGGACGTCCTCGAGGCTTTCAAGAAGGTTTACGACGGCATTAGTCTGTCCGTAAGTGAATAGAGGTGAGCTCATACATTTGCTACTCTTTCTGCTTGCCCTTGCACTTTCCTACTATCGCTCAAACCTGCCCAGCTTCAAAGAACGGGAGATCTACGTGAAAGGAACTATAGTGGGAGACATCTTAAGGGAACCCGGATACACCCTTACCAGAATAAAGATAGAGGAGAGCGAGATAGAAGAAATAGAGGACAGGAAAGCTACTCTTAAGGTCTACGGATACCTGCCTGTGGAAGCTAAGGAAATAGCTCTTATAGGAGATGTGTCTGTGATAAATAACAGGATCTTTCTATACGCAAAGGGAAACGATATAGACATACTTACTCCTGAAAGAACTCTCAGGGATGTTCTTATGGACAGATATGTAAGAATTTCTGGAGATAAATATATAACACATCTCGGTTTAGCTTTCCTCTTTGGCCAGCCGAGGGAACTCCTGCCCTCAGATGTCCAGAGAAACTTTTTGAATACAGGCCTGGTCCATCTCCTCGTCGTCAGTGGCCTGCACGTAGGAACCGTCGCTCTTGTGTTATCAAAGATGCTACCAAGATTTCAGGGAATGAAGCTTGCCCTTATAGGTATAGTTTTCTATACAGTCTTCATTGTCCCACATGAGCCTCCCGTTCTCAGAGCTTCCATAATGCTGTCTCTCATCCTTCTTTCCTTGCTAACCTTCCGCAGACCAAACACATTGGCCATTCTATTCTTCTCTGGCACGGCCATTCTACTGGCGTATCCTCACTACGTATTTTCCTACTCCTTCTGGCTCTCTTTCGTTGCGACAGCATATATAATACTTGCCATTAAAAACCTTGAGGCCAATACAAAGGTTAAAACCCTTGTGGCTTCCGCCTCCGCCTTTACAGGTGTAGCCCCTCTAATAAGCACCTTTTCAGGGATATCCCCTCTGTCCGTTATATTTACACCTCTTCTCTCACCTGTGGTCCTACTCTACTCCCTATTCGGTGTTCTATCTTTACTAACCCTAATGAGCTTTCCTCCATTCATAGACATGTTTAACCTGGTCGGAACTGTGTTCGAAAGCGCTGTTGGGCTCGCCTCACACTTTTCCTTTAAGCTCTATCCTCAGGTGGGATTCTACGAGGCAGTCCTCCTCACGTTTGCTGGCGGAGTATCGCTCTACCTGTTGAAAGGATATTCAAAGCTCATACCTATTGCTCTTATAAACCTGTGGTTGCTCTTTAGAGCCCTTTAGATGTGAGTATGTTATTGTCAACCTTGGGATGTGAAAATTCCCTTGCTGCAAGAATCTCCTTAAGTTTATAATCTTCCTAAGGAAAGCGGTTTAGTGTGTAAATTCTAAGGTGGAACAGATTTTCCAAAAACAAATGATGACAGCATACGATGTAATGAAAATTGCTTTAGAGGCAAGCACAGAAATAATGAACATATATAAGACAACCTTTTCAGTAGACTACAAAGAAGACAAAACTCCTCTTACAGAGGCGGATAGAAAATCTCATAAGATTATAGTTGAAAGATTGAAAGAGTTAGCCCCTAATACACCGGTGCTTTCCGAGGAGGGTAAGGACATCAGTTATGAGGAAAGGAGGAAATGGAAAAAGTTTTGGCTTGTGGATCCCCTCGATGGGACAAAGGAGTTTATAAAAAGGAATGGTGAGTTTACTGTGAACATAGCACTTATAGAAGGAAATGTTCCGGTCTTGGGTGTGGTTCATGCCCCAGCCCTTGGTCTTATATATTTTGCCGAAAGAGGAAAGGGAGCTTTCAGGGTGGATCTTAGTAACGGTGATTTCGCTGAGCATGGCTTAAGAAAGGCTCAAAAGCTTCCTTTGGAAAAACGGGCACCTAATAACGTTGTCCGCGTGGTGGTTTCCAGATCTCACCTCAACGCGGAGACAGAAAAATTTCTGCAAGGTTTGGAAGAAAAAGGAGTGGACATTGAAACAACTTCTATCGGAAGCTCTCTTAAGTTCTGTCTCGTTTCGGAAGGGAAGGCAGACATATATCCGAGGCTTGGCCCAACTATGGAGTGGGATACCGCGGCTGCACATGTGATAGCCACGGAAAGTGGTTGCGTAATAAGGACACTCGAAGGTAAAGATCTCACTTACAATAAGCAGAGTCTTGTGAATCCACACTTTCTGGTATTTAGAAGGGAATTTGAAGATCTGGTAGGTTAAATGGAGCAGCTTGAGTTGGTCAATTTGCTTGTAGGCGAAGAAGAGAGGGCATATCTCCTTGAAAAAATCAAATATCTGAAGTCTGTTCAGATATCCCACCGTTCGGTTTGTGATCTTGAGCTTTTAGCCGTTGGAGCTTTTTCTCCCCTTGACAGGTTTATGGGACAGGAAGACTACCTGAGTGTGGTTGAGAGTATGAGACTCAAAGATGGAACCCTCTTTCCCATACCTGTAACCCTTCCCGTAGAAAAGGATATAGCTTTATCCTTGAAGGAGGGGGAGGAGATAGTCCTCAGAGATCCGAAGAACATACCTCTGGCGGTCATGGTAGTCGAAGAAGTTTATAAGTGGGATCTTGAGGAAGAGGCAAAGGAGGTTCTCAGGACCACCGACCCTCGCCATCCTCTGGTTGCTGAGATGCACACATGGGGTGAATACTACGTATCCGGAGAGCTTAAAGTGCTTCAGCTCCCCAAGCATTACGACTTTCCCGAGTACAGAAAAACCCCCGAGCAGGTTAGGGAGGAGCTGAAGAAACTCGGTTACGAAAATGTGGTCGCCTTCCAGACGAGGAACCCAATGCATCGCGTTCACGAGGAGCTTACAAAAAAGGCGAGGGAGAAGGTGAACGGTGCACTCCTTATACACCCGGCTGTAGGTATGACAAAGCCCGGAGATATAGATACTTTCACGCGTATGCGTATATACAAAGTTCTTTATGAAAAGTACTATGACAAATCCAACACCGTTCTCGCTTTTATTCCTTTAGCCATGCGTATGGCAGGACCAAGGGAAGCCCTATGGCACGGAATCATAAGAAAGAACTACGGAGCTACTCATTTTATCGTGGGCAGGGACCACGCAGGACCCGGCAAAGATTCAAAAGGTAAGCCTTTCTATGGACCCTACGAAGCTCAGGAGCTTTTTGCCGAATACGAGGATGAGATAGGTGTAAAGATGATCCCCTTTGAGGAGCTCGTATACGCTCCTGAACTGGATGAATATATGGAGAAAGGAGAAGCTGAAGAGAAAGGTTTGAAGTATGTAACCATATCAGGGACTCAAGTGAGAGAGGATTACATAAAGAATGGCAGAAGACTTCCCGAGTGGTTCACCAGACCTGAAGTTGCTGAAATACTTCTTGAGACATACCTCCCCAAGCACAAGCAGGGCTTTTGCATATGGCTCACAGGTCTGCCGTGTTCGGGGAAATCCACAATTGCAGAGATATTAGCGGTTATGCTTCAGGCAAGGGGAAGAAAGGTTACACTACTTGACGGGGACGTGGTAAGAACTCACCTTTCCAAGGGCTTAAGGTTTTCAAAGGAGGATAGGATAACAAACATCCTCAGGGTGGGCTTCGTAGCCTCCGAGATAGTTAAACATAATGGTGTTGTGATATGCGCTCTTGTCAGCCCTTACAGGAGTGCCCGTAATCAGGTAAGAAATATGATGGAGGAGGGAAAGTTCATAGAGGTGTTCGTCGACGCTCCCGTAGAGGTTTGTGAGAAAAGGGATGTGAAGGGTATGTATAAGAAAGCTAAAGAGGGTCTCATAAAAGGTTTCACAGGAGTGGACGATCCGTATGAGTATCCGGAGAGTCCTGAGATACACATCGATACAACACTCCTTAGTCCTGAAGCAAGCACCCGCAAGATACTTGAGTATCTGATAAAAGAAGGCTTTGTGTTAGAGTGATTACTAAAAAAATGATAAACGGAGCTGTGCTTGAGAAATTAGTAGAAAAGCTGGAGAGGGATGTCCACCTTAAGGAAGTCATAAAAGGAAGCGCTACCTTTCTGATTTTAAGAATTTTTGGAATGGTAATAGCTTATGCATTTACCCTTCTGGTAACAAGAAAACTCGGAGCTTCAGCTTGGGGTATATTTGCCCTTTCCTTTACGGTTCTCCAGATAGCTTCCGTTTTATCACGTCTCGGTCTTGACGGAGCACTTCTTAGATTTATAGCCCAATACAAAGCTCAGGGAAAAGGCAAAACAGCCTTTTCTATCTATCTTAAAAGCTTAAAGGTGGTTATACCTATTTCCCTTTTTCTCACTGCTTTGCTTTACTATTTAGCTCCAATCATAGCTAACGAGGTCTTTAACAAGGACTATCTCTCGGAATACCTTCAGATCATGTCTCTCGGAATACTGCCCTTTACATTGCTGTTTATAAATTCGGAAAGCCTCCGTTCTTTAAAGAAAATAAAAGAATATACATTTTTCCAAAGTATTTTTCCCTACTTTTTGGCTTTCGCCTTTGTGTTTATGCTTTTAATGGTCTCATTTAAATTAACAGAAAAGGAAGTAGTTTTGTCCTTTGTATTTGCAATTTTTATAACGTGTGTTTTTAGCTTTTTATTTCTTATTAAAGAGTTTAAAAACCTTTCTGGTAACTCTGAGGAAGTTCCTTTAAAATCTATACTTTCAGTTTCTCTACCTATGTTCATGTCCTCTTCGCTCTTTATGGTAATGTCGTGGACAGATATAATAATGCTTGGAATATTCAGAACTCAGGAGGAAGTAGGTATATACAACGTTGCTGTAAGGCTTTCAATGATAACCAGTTTCACACTCGCAGCGGTAAACTCAATAGGTGCACCCAAGTTCGCAGAGTTGTGGGGGAAAAAAGATATTGAGGGACTGAAAAAAGTAGCCCAGCAGTCCACAAAACTTATTTTTTGGACATCCGCTCCCATTCTGGTTTTGTACTTATTGTTCCCTTCTTTCTTTATGGGGCTTTTCGGAGAGGAGTTTAAGGAAGGGGCTTTGGCTTTGGTTATATTAACGGTAGGACAGTTTGTGAATGCGGCTTGTGGGAGCGTGGGGTATATTTTACAAATGACAGGGAAACAAGTGATTGTTCAAAATGTAATCTTGATGAGCCTAATTATAAATATAGTTTTTAACTACTTACTGATTCCTATATATGGTATATTTGGGGCTTCTTTTGCTTCCGTAATTTCAGTTATATTTTGGAATTTAGTATTTCTGCTATATATAAAAGTTAAATATGGATTTTGGACAATAAATTTGATGGAGTGATGCTATGAAAAGAAAGTTCCCTAATCTATTCATAATAGGAGCTCCTAAGTGTGGAACAACTTCCTTAGCACATTGGTTGGCTGAGCACCCACAAATTTACTTTTATATAGGAAATGAGAAGGACGGCAAAGTGGAGCCACATTATTGGGCTTCAGACCTAAAATCGCCTCTCAAACTTAAGGAAGAAGAATATTTTAATCTATTTAACAGTATGAACAATTCTATAAAATATGCAGGCGAAGCTTCTGTATGGTATCTTTTTTCCAAAACTGCAATTAAAAATATAGAAAGTAATATTGAATCTCCTAGATATATAGTAGGCATAAGAAATCCGGTTGATATGGCTTTTTCCTTGTGGTTACAACTTATAAAAGATGGAGGTGAACTATGCATTCATGATTTCTTAGAGGCATTTAAATTTTCAGACTTAAGAATAAAGGGTGAATCCATTTATTGGAATTCTGAAATGTATGACCCTAAGATAGGAGCATATCTTCACGTTTGCTCGCTGGGAACTCAATTGGAAAATTTATTTAAAATAGTCCCACCAGAAAGAGTCTTGGTGCTTGTATTAGACGATTTAAAAGAAAATCCACGAAAAGAATGGCTTAGAATTATGAAATTTTTAGAATTAAATGACGATGGCAGGACAGAGTTCCCTGTATACAACGAAAGAAAAGTGCTTAAAAATCAATATGTATATAAAATATATACAAATGCATTAAAATTGTCGTACAAAACCTTTAATATACGTAAGAGGCTTAGATTAACAAATTTAGGATTGCTAAAATTTTTGAAAAGTTTTTCCTTCAAAAAGAAAAAGATTGAACTCGATTGTAATACCAAAAAGATACTATCGGAATTTTTTGAACCCGAAATAATAAAGTTAGAGAATATGCTTAAAAGGAAATTTGATAACTGGAGAAAGACATGCTAAAGTGTCCAATTTGTGAATTTAAAGTGAGTGAAGAATCTTTTACAGAAAGGTATATTTCACCTTTTGATAACCAAGAATATAAAAAATGTGAATGTCCTAAATGCGATCTTCATTGGTGGGAACCTCTGAGAATAATTCCTGAATTTTATGAAAGTGAGATTTTTGAAATGTATATATCCTTTCACGAAAGAGTTAGGTCTAAAATAGGATTTCACCATCGACAATTTTTTACTCACTTTCCTAAGAATGTTAAAGGAAAATTGCTTGATATAGGGTGTGGGGATGGTGTTTTTCTAAAGGAAGCTCGGAAACATGGGTTTGAAGTATGGGGTATTGACTTTGACTCAAAGAGCATAGAAATGGCTAAAAAACATTTAGGTATAAATACTCTTTATGCTATGAGCCTTGAAGAATTTTATGAATATACTCAAAAGGAAAACCTAAAATTTGATGTCATAACTTTTTTTGAAGTTCTTGAACACCAAGATAAACCCAAAAGATTCTTGGAAATAGTAAGAGAACTTTTAAAACCTGGAGGTTGTATAGCAGGGTCTGTACCAAATAGGGAAAGCATATTAATAAATTTGCATCGGAAATTGCAACCTTGGATAGATTTTCCTCCTCATCACTTCTTAAGATTTTCAAAAGAAGCTTTAGAAAATACTTTAAAGATTTGTGGATTTAAAGAAATAGAGGTTTACAAGACGGATTTTCCCAGAGAAGAACTTCCTGTATACCTTGAGAAGAAGTTGTTAGGAGATTTGGATAAAATAAAAACTTGGTTAAAAGGTAAAGCTCTTGGAAATCAGAGACTCGCCAATGCTGTTGCTGTAGAAGATATAGAGCAAATAAAGTCTACTTTTCAAGCAAAGCTTTTGAAGGGCCTTAAAAGGCTACGTAATTTTATGCTTACACCAATTGCATTATTTTACTCAGGGAAATTAAAAGGAAATGGCTTACATCTCTACTTCCAGGCCAGGGAAATCCGAAAATGAATAGAAGGATTCTTTTCATAATCCCAACTTTGGCAAAAGGAGGTGCTGAAAGGGTTTTAGCTACTTTGGTAAATAATATTGAAGGACTTGAAAAGGACATAGTAATTTTTGAAAATAAAATAGATTATGAGGTTAAAGGGAACATAATAAGTCTTAATATAACTTCATCGGAGAATATAATGAAGAAAACGAAGAATTTTTATTTAAGGTGGAAACTCTTAAGAAAATTAAAGTTCAATGATTATATTGCTTCTATTTCTCTATTAGAGAATGCGAATATACTTAATATTTTGTCAAGGCTTTCAGAAAAAGTAATTATTTCTGTGCGTAGTGATATTATAAAAACTTTTGAAAAAGACCCTTTTCTTTTAACTGGATTCAGAAGAAAAATTTTAGTAAATGGATATAAGCTTTTAATAAAGTTTCTTTATCCCAGAGCGGATATAATAGTAGCGGTATCAGAGGGAGTAAAAGAGAGTTTAATAAAACTTGGCATTCCAGAAGAGAGGATAAAGGTTATATACAATCCATATCCTATTGAAGAGATAAAAGGGAAAGCTAAAGAACCTGTAGAAGAAGTTTTTAAAAGAGCTCAATATATTGTAACCACAGGAAGGCTAACAAAACAGAAAGGTCAGTGGTATCTCTTAAGAATTTTTAGAGAAATAAAGAAATGTTATCCAGATTTGAAACTCTTAATACTTGGGGAAGGAGAACTTAAAGATTATTTAGTGAATTTATCTGAAGGGTTATGTTTAAAGACATACGTACGGGGCAGAGATAGTTTAAATGAAGGATATGATGTTTACTATATGGGGTTTCAGAAGAATCCATTTAAGTATTTATCAAAGGCAAAGTTATTTATATTCCCCTCGTTATGGGAAGGGTTTCCAAATGCACTTGTAGAAGCTATGGCGTGTGGAGTTCCCGCTATATCATCAGACTGCAGAAGTGGACCGAGAGAGATACTTGCACCTGATACAGATTTTAGATATGAAACAAATAAACCGGAGTTTGCAAAATATGGTGTATTGATGCCGGTTTTTAGGGATAAATTCTTAGATGTTAATGAATCTTTAAGCGAGAAGGAAAAAATGTGGGTTGAGGCAATAAAGAAGTTGCTAAGAGATGATGAATTAAGAGAAAAATATTCTCAATTGGCTGAAAAAAGAGCCTATGATTTCCATATAAACAAAATTATTGCACAGTGGGAGGAAATATTATGGTGAAAATGTTTAAATTCGGTAGAAACTGGAAAAATTATGTGAAAAATGTGGTGGACCAAGAAGTTTTGGAAAAAGCAAAGGCATCTTTATTAAGATATGTGCCTGAGAATGCGAATAAGGAAAGCTTCTATAGAGGAAAAACTTTTATCGATGTTGGGTGCGGTAGCGGTTTGTTCTCCTTGTCCGCTTTGTTGCTTGGAGCAGGAAAAGTTATAAGCTTTGACATTCAAAGAGAAAGTATAGAAGCATTAGAAATATTAAAGCGAAAATTTCAACATTTAATACCACGAGATGTATACTGGGGATATTTTGTGGGGGATATATTAAATGAAAATTTAGTAAAAGAACTTGAACTGAGAGGAGATATAGTTTACTCTTGGGGAGTTTTGCATCATACAGGTAATATGTGGAAAGCAATTGAAAATGTGAGTAGACTGGTTAAACCAGGGGGATTTTTGATTATTGCCATTTATAACCATGCTCCTTCGTCGAAAACTTGGAAAAAAATAAAAAGGTTTTACAACGACTACCCCGGTCTACAACCAATTCTTGGTCTTATTTATGGAACATATGTATGTTTGAGATACATTATAAGAAGAAAAACTTTTAATCTTTATAGAGACAGAGGTATGCACGTATTCTATGATGCTATAGATTGGATTGGGGGTTATCCTTATGAATTTGCTTGTTTTGAAGATATAAAAAACTTCGTTGAGAAGCTGGGATTTAGATTAATTAAAAGTCCAACTAAACTGCCCTGTGGTAAAGAAGAAAAAGTAAGTTTGTTAGGAACCTTAAGAACACAAAATACGGGGTGTAATGAGTTCGTTTTCGAAAAGCTTTAATAGGAATGTGTAGAATAGTTGGCTTCTGGGACCTAAACTATAAGGGAGAGTATGAACTTCAAGCGGTTATAAAATCCATGCGAGATACTATGATCCACGGCGGACCTGATGATGCTGGTGAGTATGTAGATACAAAAAACGAAATGGCTTTAGGTCATAGAAGATTGTCTATATTGGACCTCTCTCCAGCGGGCCATCAGCCTATGGAGTTTGACAATCTTGTTATCACATACAACGGAGAGATCTATAACTACAAGGAAATTAGAAAAGAACTTGAAAAATATGGGTACAGTTTTTCTTCAAACACGGATACAGAAGTCATCTTAAAAGCTTTTCATAAGTGGGGTTTAGATGCCGTGCATAAGTTCAGAGGCATGTTTGCTTTTGCAATATGGAACAAAAAAGAGAAAATATTAATTCTTTGTAGGGATAGAATGGGAGTAAAGCCTCTTTATTGGTATTGGAAAGACGGCCTTTTTATGTTTTCTTCTGAGCTAAAAGCTTTTCATAAGCATCCTAAATTCAGTAAAACCCTGAACTTTAAATCTCTATCGTTGTTTTTGCAGTACGGATATATAACTTCACCTTACAGCATCTTTGAGTATGCTAACAAACTAGAACCAGGACATTTTCTTATAGTAGAAAAAAGCGGAAAAATAAAAAAGGAAAAATATTGGGATGTAGAAGATTATTTCCTCAAAGGAATGGGAGAAAAAAATTTCTGGCTAAAGAGGTCTGAAGAGGAGCTTGCTGAAGAGTTAGAGAACATTCTTACAGAGAGTTTTAAACTTAGGCTTGTTTCTGATGTGCCTGTTGGTATGTTTTTAAGTGGAGGTATTGATTCAACAACCGTAAGTGCTCTTCTCGCTAAGGAAGGCATAAAACTTAAGACTTTTACCATCGGCTTTTATGAAAAAGGTTATAATGAAGCCCCTTTCGCAAAAAGGATAGCAGAATATCTTGGAACAGATCACACGGAACTTTATTGTACACCAAAAGAAGCCTTTGAAATAATCCCTAAACTCTCAGAAATCTATGATGAACCTTTCGGAGACTCATCTGCTATTCCCACATATTTAGTTTCAAAACTTGCAAAGTCTCAAGTAAAGGTATCTCTTTCTGCAGATGGAGGAGATGAACAATTCTGCGGTTATACAAGATATTGGATGGTGGTAGATAGAATAAATAAGCTTGCGCATTTACCTTTTAGGGAGTTAATATTAAGGACTCTTAATATACTAAACCCTGATCTTGCTCTAAAACTTTATAATCTGTTTAAACCTATACTTCCTAAATATACAAACTTCAGGGACAAATATATTAAGTTAAGAAATGTTTTAAAAGCTAACGATTTGCTTTCACAATATAAACTTGCAATCAGCTATTTTTTAGATGAAGACTTAAAAAATCTTGGACTTACAACTTATAGAGAAATGTTCTGGGATATAAATTCTCTTGACCCATGCTCAACTCTTATGCTCATGGATATAAAAGCCTATCTTCCTGATGACATACTTGTGAAAGTGGATAGAGCCACTATGAGTGTGGCTCTTGAGGGAAGGGAACCTTTCCTTGATCATAAAATAGTTGAATGGACTAGTAGATTACCTGTAGAATTTAAATATAGAAACAGAAGGAGTAAGTATCTTTTGAGGAAAATTTTATACAAATACATCCCCTCTAAACTTATAGAAAGACCAAAACAAGGTTTTAGTGTACCAATTTATGAGTGGTTTAAAAAGGACCTTAAAAACCTATACTTAGAATACTTAAGTAAGGAAAGAATTAAAGAAGAGGGGATTTTTAATTTTCTGGAAGTTGAAAAAATCCTCAAAGACTTTTTAGCAAACAGAGGAATTAATCATAATAAACTATGGCTTCTATTTGTTTTTGAGCAATGGAGAGATAAATGGTTGTGATAATTCCAACTTTATTTGTCACTTTCATGTCGTAATGCATATTTACTACATTGTGTTCTTAATTCTGTCAGCTTTGGCACTTTTATCTATGGTTACAAACAGAACTTTAAAATTTTCATGTCTGGTTTTTGCATCTTTCATATTGATTCTATTATCAGGATTTAGAGAAGCAGGTGTAGGATTAGATGATTTCAATTATATATCTTTGTTTACTAATATTCATAATTACTTGGATTTTTCAGAAGGCAAGGTTAATTATGATTATAAACATATACGTATGGAACCTGGATTTGTTATGTTAAATGCCTTGTTAAGATATATATCAGAACATTATATGTTGCTCTTTTTAGTTGTATCTACAATTTCAGTCTCTCTGAATAGCTATAATTTTTACAAATACACGAAATATCCTGTGCTTGCATTTATAATTTACTATGCTCATAACTTTCTTCACAAAGATATAACTCAGTTAAGAGCAGGCATAGCTTCCGCTATAATTTTGTTAGCAGTCGATAGTGTGGAAAAAAAAAGGTTTTATACAACGCTTAAATATATATTAATAGCATTTTCTTTTCATATGTCAGCACTTGTTGCCTTCGCTCCGTTTGTATTAAGAAGTTTTAAGCTTTCTCGTAAGAGAATATTAATATTAATATTTCTAGCAGTCTTAGCATCTTTATTTACAAGTATGGGAAATACAATAGCTGCTTTTATATTAAACAGTTTTAATATAGAACCAATAGCTTATAAAATAGAATCTTATATATTAGACCCTATTTATAACTATAAATTAGGTTTTTTTAATCTTACAACAATCAAGAGTTTGTTCCTAACACTAATGGTTTTGTTTTTATGGCATAGATTTACAACCCTACCATATTTCACATCTATATTTTCGTTTTATCTTTCTGGTGTCATCATCAGATTATTGCTGTCCGATTTTGCAATACTATCTGCAAGATTATCTAATATTCTTTTTTCTGTGGAACCTATATTGATTACATTTTTTATAATGATATTTCGAAACAGATTAATTAAATTACTAATTGCCTTCACATTAATACTATATGCCTTATTACATCTATTTTTCAACTTAGCTCTTAGTGCGCACCCTGTAGCTTCTTACAAATTTAGTCTTTTCTAAAATGAATAATGAAATGAAAAGGATCTTAATAGTGTTACCCTCCTTTAAGCCTTATAGTCCTATTAAATTTATTGTGGATTTATCAATATATTTAAGTCATTTTTTTGATGTTTATCTAATATCTATTGATGCCAATCGCGGTAATAAAACTTTAGAAGATTATATAAAAAATCACGGGCTACGATTTTTTTACCTTAATTGTAGAAACAAAATAGATTTGTTTAAAGCGATGAATTTGTTGAATGAAATAGTAAGTTATATTGATCCAGAAGTAGTATTAAGTTCTCTATTAAAATCAGATTTTTTAGTCTCACCATTAAAAGGTGATTTTTTAAAGGTTTCAACAATAAGGGAATTTACAAATATGCAGTATGTAGCTGATTATGGGAATATCTTGGGCAGGATCTTATCACATTTGCATTTTAGAATTCTCAAAAAATTTGATTATACGATTGTTATGTCGAAGCAAATGAAAGAAATGTTTAAAAGCGCAGGCATAAGCGAAGAGAAAATCTACATAATTCCGAATGGATTAAATACAGAATATGTTGATAAAAAAGTAAGAGAGAATGTCAATTTTCCATTTAAAAATAATCTTCCTACTATAGTTACAGCTTCTCTATTAACAAAGAGGAAAAATATAGAACTCCTTATAGAGGTTTCTTTACGCTTAATGTATAAAGGTTTAGAGTTTAATGTATTGATTATTGGAGATGGTCCTTGCAAAGCAAAGCTGGAGTATATGGTTAATAACTCTAGGTTCAAAGATAGATTTTATTTTACTGGATATATAGAAAATCCTCTACCGTATATAGCTAAATCATCCATATATGTATCAACGAGCAAATCTGAGGGTATTTCTAGGTCTCTAATGGAGGCTTTATATTTAAAAAAGTTGTGTATAGCTAGAAATATACCGGGGAATAATGAGCTTATAAAACATAATATTAACGGTTTCCTATTTAATAGTAAAGAAGAATTGGAAAAACTTCTAGAGAAAGCTATAAATGCAGATACGTCTAAATTAAATATTTTTCTACCAGATAAATTTTTGTTTAAAAATGTGGCATACAGATATAAGATCTTTTTAGAAGAGGTTTTAGTGAACCGTTCTGGATAGTGAAAACTAAAATTATGTATGATATATTTGTTTCAATAGTTCTCTACAACCCACAAGAGTCCCAAGTTATAAGGGCTGTTGATAGTATTTTGAATACGAATTTAAAAATCAAATTATATTTGATTGACAACTCACCTCAAAGGAACATATTAAAGCTTCCCGTTGTTGATTCAAGAGTAGAGTATATTTTTGTTGGTAAAAATCTTGGATATGGAAGAGCAAACAATATAGCAATCAGGGAATCTATAGAAAGCAAAACTCCTTTCCATCTTGTTATGAATCCAGATGTGTATTTTAAGGGTGACATCCTTGAGAAAATATACACATATATGAGTCAACACAAAGAGGTTGGACTGTTAATGCCAAAAGTTTTGTATCCTAATGGAAACTTGCAGTATTTATGTAAGCTTTTGCCGACACCATTAGATTTATTCGGAAGGAGGTTTTTGAATTTTGGGCCTTTTAAAAGATTTTTGGAAAAAAGAAATAAAATTTATGAATTAAGATTTACTGGATACAACGAAATAATGGAAGTCCCTTACTTATCTGGGTGTTTTATGTTTATCAAAGTAGATGTACTTAAAAAAATTGGCTTATTTGATGAAAGATTCTTTATGTATATGGAAGACGTTGATCTGTCCAGGAGAATTTATAGAGTTGCTAAAAATATTTATTTCCCACATGTATATATATATCATGAATATGGAAAAGGATCTTATAAAGATCTTAAACTTCTTTATCATCACATAAATAGTGCTATAAAATACTTTAACAAATGGGGATGGTTTAATGATCCCGAAAGAGAACGAATAAATAAGGAAGTTTTAGAAAAGCTTGGGTATAAACTAAAGTAAAAAGTTTTATTTTTATTAAATCTATGAAATCCATAATCCTCGCAGGCGGTAGTGGAACAAGGCTTTATCCTGTAACTCAAGTGGTTAATAAACATCTTCTTCCTGTTTACAACAAGCCCATGATTTATTATCCGCTTTCTCTGGTTATGCTTATAGGCATAAGGGAAATTCTTTTGATCGTGAATCCACAGGATTTAGAGCATTATGAGAAACTTCTGGCAGATGGTTCACACATAGGAATAAGTATAAATTACAAAATTCAAGAAAAGCCAAGAGGGCTGGCAGAAGGGTTAGTTCTCGGAGAGGATTTTATTGAAAATGACAATATATGTTATGTTTTGGGAGATAATATTTTCTTCGGACATGACCTACCCAGAATAATGCTCGAAGCTAAAAAAGAAATAGAGTTAAACGGTGGAGCCTATATATTTGGATACTATGTGAAAGATCCTGAAAGGTTTGGCGTAGTCGAGTTCGATGGGGAAGGTAATGTTATTTCATTAGAGGAAAAGCCCAAGAATCCTAAATCAAACTATGCTGTTGTGGGTATGTATTTTTACGATAACATGGCTGTGGAAATTGCTAAGAGAGTAGAACCTTCAACGAGAGGAGAACTTGAAATCACATCAGTAAATGAGGAATATCTAAAAAGAGGAAAGTTAAAGGTAAAGCTTCTGGGTAGGGGTTTTGCATGGTTTGATGCAGGAACACACGACAGTTTTCTTGAAGCAAGTGAATTTATAGCCACCATAGAAAAGAAAACTGGATTGATGGTAGGGTGTATTGAGGAAATAGCCTATAGAAACGGCTGGATAGATAAGGAACAGCTGATAAAACTCGCTGAACCTTTGAAAAAAACGGAATATGGAAGATACTTAATCAGGCTTGCTGAGGAATAATGATAGTTATCTGTGGTGCAGGTATAGTAGGGCTTTCTATTGCAAGGGAACTTTTGAAAAAGGGTGCTGAAGACATAGTTATATTGGAGAAAGAAAGAAGCCTTGGAGTTCATGCTTCGGGGAGGAACAGCGGAGTTCTCCACGCGGGAATCTACTACACTGCGGATAGCTTGAAGGCTAAGTTCTGTCTTAAGGGAAACCTGTTGATGAAGGAGTATTGTAAAGAAAGAGGAATACCAGTTTTAGAAACGGGAAAAGTTATTGTAACAAAAAAGGAAGAGGAGCTTGAAACTTTATATGAACTTTATAGGAGAGCTAAGGCCAACGGAACTGAAGTTAAGCTTGTAGACTCCGAAGAATTAAAAGAGGTGGAGCCATATGCAAAAACAGTTGAAAAGGCCCTTTACTCACCTCTTACCGCGGTCGTGGATTCTAAAACAGTTTTAAAAACTTTAGCTTCTGAGCTTGAAAGTAACGGAAAGGTGAAGATAATTAGAGATGTAAAAGTAAAAAACTTGAAAGGGTCCAATGTTCTTAAAACTACAAAAGGAGACTTTAACTTTACTTTCTTTATAAACTCCGCCGGCGCTCATGCGGATAAATTAGCACATTTGTTTGATGTGGGAAAGAAATTTACCATAGTCCCTTTCAAAGGGACTTATAAAAAGCTGAAGAGAGAAAAGAGTTATCTTGTCCGAGGCAACATATATCCTGTTCCGGATATAAGGAATCCTTTTTTAGGTGTCCATTTTACAAAAAGCTACAACGGGGAGGTATACATAGGTCCTACCGCTATACCCGCTTTTGGAAGAGAAAATTACGGGATAATAAAGGGATTGGATAGGGAAGCTCTGAGTATACTCTTTAAAAACATTATCTTGCTCTTTACAAACCCCAAGTTTCGGAGGGTAGCACTTACCGAACCAAAAAAGTATATTCCCAGATTCTTTTTTAAAGATATAGAACCTATGGTGGAGGGGATTTCTAAGGAAGATATAATTCCTTCCGATAAGGTTGGGATAAGACCTCAGCTTGTTGACTGGGAGAGGAAGGAACTGGTGATGGACTTCTTAGTTCTAAAGGACTCTAACTCTGTTCACATCCTGAATGCCATATCTCCAGCCTTCACGAGTGCCTTTGCCTTTGCGGAATACGTAGTTTCCCGATACATATTTGAGGAGGTAAGGTATGCCCTTTAGCTTTAGACGTCTTGAGATTCCGGATGTAATACTGGTGGAGCCCAAGGTCTTCGGGGACGAGAGGGGATTCTTCATGGAGACATACAAAGCTTCAGAGTTCAAGAAAAACGGCATAAGCTACGATTTTGTTCAGGACAACCACTCTAAATCGCAAAAAGGAGTTCTTAGGGGACTTCATTATCAGCTCATGCCCATGGAGCAAGGGAAGCTCGTCAGGTGTGTGAGAGGAAGGATATGGGATGTGGCAGTGGATATAAGGAAAGGTTCTCCCTGGTTCGGGAAGTGGGTGGCTGTAGAGCTTTCAGAAGAAAACAAACTTATGCTATGGGTTCCACCGGGCTTTGCCCATGGATTTGTGGCCCTTGAGGATGGAACTGAAGTGGTTTACAAGGTAACTAAAGAATATGCCCCTGAGTTGGATAGAGGTATTATCTGGAACGATCCTGATCTGGCAATAGACTGGCCTGTGAAAGACCCTATCCTTTCGGATAAGGATAGAAAGCTCCCGAGACTAAAAGAGGCAGAGAACAACTTTATTTACGGAGGTGATGTATGAGAATTTTAGTTACAGGAGCGGGCGGGTATATAGGAAGTGTTCTCGTCCCAATGCTTCTCGAAAGAGGCTACAATGTCCTCGCCTTGGATAGGTTTTTCTTTGGGAAGGACAAGTTACCTCCTCCCAACGGCAAGCTTGATATACTGGAGGAGGATATAAGGTTTTTTGAGAAGGAAATCCTCAAGGATGTGGACGCTGTAATAGACCTTGCTGCTCTCTCAAACGATCCGGCGGGAGAGCTCGATCCAGTTAAGACGTGGTCCATCAACTACCTTGGAAGGTTCAGAGTGGCAACCCTTTCGAAGCTGATGAACGTAAAAAGATACATACTGCCTTCTTCTTGTAGTGTTTACGGCTTTCAGGATGAGGTAGTAGATGAAACCTCTAAGACCAACCCTTTGACAACCTATGCAAAAGCCAACCTTAAAGCGGAGAAAGATATTCTGAATCTTGCGGATGGACGCTTTACGGTGATAATACTCCGTCAGGCTACCGTTTACGGACTCTCTCCGAGGATGAGGTTCGATCTTGCCATAAACGGTATGGTAAGAGGCTTCTTCAAAAACGGGAAGATACCCATACTTAGAGACGGAACCCAATGGAGGCCTTTTGTTCATGTAAGGGATACCTCAAAAGCTATGATTATGGCTCTTAAAGCACCAAGGGAAAAGGTTAACAAGGAAATCTTTAACGTTGGCTCAGACGAGCAGAACTACCAGATATTTGATCTCGCCAGAAGGGTAGCGGAAGCCATAGGTATTCCTTTCGAGTATGAGTGGTACGGACTTCCTGATCATAGAAGCTACAGAGTAAGCTTTAAAAAGATAAAGGAGGAGCTTGGGTTCGAACCAGAATACGACGCGGAGAAAGGAGCTGTGGAGATATGGGAGGCCTTAGAGTCTGGAAAGGTCAACCCTGATGATCCCCAAACCATCACGGTTGAGTGGTATAAAAACCTCCTCAAGGAAGGAGTGATGATATGAAGTTTGCTATTATAGGTAGCAGGGGTCAGCTTGGGCAAGACCTTATTAGAACATCTCCCTCGAAGGTAGAGCTTACCACTTTTACTCACGCGGACTTCGATATAACTGACAGGGAGGATGTTTTTGACTTTCTCGCAGGAGAGGAGAAGTTCGACATAGTTATAAATACGGCAGCTTTTCACAAGACGGATCTGTGTGAGGATGAACCTCAAAAAGCCTTTGTGGTTAACGCGGTGGGAGTGAAGAATCTTGTGGAAGCTTGCGAAAAAGCAGGTTCTGTTTTAGTCCACATCTCCACCGACTATGTATTTGACGGAGGGAAACTTTCAAAAAAGGAACCATACTACGAGGATGATATACCGAATCCGATAAATATCTATGGGATCTCCAAGCTTGCCGGTGAAAATGTAGTGAAAAACTATCTTGAGAAATACTACATAGTCAGATCCTCAAGCTTATACGGGGTCGCTGGAGCCTCGGGGAAAGGAGGAAACTTCCCCTACACTATCCTGAGGAAGGCAAAGGCGGGAGAGAAACTTAAAGTTGTCGATGACATATACATGGTTCCCACCCACACCTACGACCTGGCGCAAGGTATATGGAGGCTGGTTTTAGAAGAACATCCTTACGGGATTTATCATATAACTCATACTGGATACTGTAGCTGGTACGAATTTGCCAAAAAGATTCTTGAACTGGCAAATATAGAAGCTTTTATTGAGCCAGTAAGTCATAAAGAATTTAGGACGAAAGCAAGGAGACCTTTGTGGAGTGTGCTTGGGACAAAGAAGGGCATTGATCTCGGACCCTGGGTTGAAGGCCTGAAGAAGTTCATAGAGTGTATAAATGTTGAAGACTTATGATATATCTCCTAATTTCTTTTATCATCAGTTTTGTTGCTTGTTTTTTAATTATCAAGCTGAACATAGCTCGTGACACACACCAAGGTCCTCAAAAATTCCACAGATCTCCAACCCCCAGAGTAGGTGGGCTGGCATTATTTTTCTCTTTATTTTCGGTAAGTTTAGTCTTTCTTATTTTTAACAAACCGCTTGGTAATCATCTTTTTCTCTTTATAATTGCTGCACTTCCGGTATTCTTAAGTGGCCTCTTGGAAGATATAACTAAGAAGGTATCTCCCAAATGGAGGCTTTTGGGAGGATTTATTTCGGGTTTGGCTTTGTATATACTCCTTGATGCTAAAGTGTCAAGAGTAGAAATTCCTCCTATTGACTTTGTCCTGAGCATCCCTGTCGTATCTGTTATTTTCACAGCTTTCGCGGTTGCCGGCGTATCTCACGCCTTTAACATCATAGACGGATTCAACGGACTTGCCTCGGGTGTTGCCATATTGGTTTTTGGAGCTTATGCCTACGTGGCTTTTCTACATAAGGATTTTTTTCTGCTCTATTTGAGCCTTGTAAGCTTAGCAGCTACGCTTGGTTTCTTCCTGTGGAATTATCCCTTTGGATATATCTTCCTCGGAGATGGGGGAGCTTACCTGCTCGGTTTTATAGCAGCGGCCACAGGGGTGCTTCTGGTAAATAGACATCCTGATGTATCTCCCTGGTTTCCCTTTCTCCTGGTTCTTTATCCTGTATGGGAGACGGTGTTTTCTATATACAGGAGGAAGTTCTTAAAGAAATCTTCACCCTATATGCCCGATGCCTTTCACTTTCACCAGCTTTTTTACAGGCGTATAACAAAGAGTTTACTTGACAGGGATTTAAACGATTTGGAAAGGAATTACCTCACTACGCCCTTTCTATGGGTGATGGAGCTTTTGTGCTTTGTTCCTGCTGTTCTATTTTGGAAGAATACCTTTATTCTCATATTTTTTTCTATGTGTTTTGTTATATTCTACATATGGCTCTACTTTAGGATAGTTAAATTCAAAATACCCAAAATATCAAGATTCAGATAATGAAAGTTCTTGTAACCGGAGGTGCAGGATATATTGGATCTCACGTAGTAAAACTACTTGGGGAGTATGGATACGAAGTTCTCACCTACGATAATCTTTCAACAGGGCACAAGTGGGCAGTCCTTTATGGGAAGCTTGTAGTTGATGATCTCGCAGACAGGAACAAGCTGAAGAAGATATTTGAAGAGTTCAGACCAGACGCGGTAATGCACTTCGCAGCTTATATAGTTGTTCCAGAAAGTGTGAGAGAGCCTCTTAAGTATTACATAAACAACGTGGTGAATACTATAAACCTACTTGAGGTAATGGAGGAATTTAGAGTTAATAAGTTCATTTTCTCCTCCTCAGCGGCTGTTTACGGCATACCTGAGAAAATTCCTGTTCCCGAAAGTGCGCGCCTGAATCCAATTAACCCATATGGAGGAACCAAAGCTACCGTGGAGAGAATATTGAGAGATCTTTCAAATTCCGGGAAGAACTTCAGATACGTTTCTCTAAGGTATTTTAATGTTGCAGGAGCAGACCCTGAGGGGAAGATAGGTTTTGCTTATCCAAATCCAACACACCTTATAATTAGAGCTGTGAAGACTGCAAAGGGAGAATTTGAGCGGTTATATATATATGGAACAGACTATCCTACTCCAGATGGTACCTGTATAAGGGATTATATACATGTTGCGGATCTTGCCAGTGCACACATAGTTGCCCTCGAATACCTACTTGAAGGAGGGCGAAGTGATGTCTTTAATTGCGGGTATGGGCACGGGTACTCTGTGAGAGAGGTAATTGAAGCCACAAAGAAGGTTACGGGGAAAGACTTTAAAGTTATTGAAGCGCCGAGACGAAAGGGAGATCCTCCCGTTCTCGTTGCAGACAACAAGAAGATAAGGGAAAAGTTAGGCTGGGAACCTAAGTATGACGATCTTGAGTTTATAATCAAAACAGCTTGGAACTGGGAAATGAAACAAAAATGGTAGGCGGGACAGGACTCGAACCTGCGACCTCCGCCTTGTAAGGGCGGCGCTCTCCCAACTGAGCTACCCGCCTTACCTTTGAAAATTATAAGTTATTTTAAAGTGCAGGACAATAGTTTAAGAGCCTGTCGGGAGAAACTTCAATAATAGATCTTGTAATACGCAAATCCTTAGTTCAATCTCTCTTCCCCATTGTGTTCTTCACTATTCTTCTATATTCCCCCCATTCTTATAAATCTTCCTCCTCTTTCAGTAATTCTCCCTCGCCCATAACCTGTATGGATTCCTAACTACAATCCGCCAACTGTCCTCACCAGGCACCACCGCTTCCATTCCAAACTCCTTTACCTTAACTCGAGTCTTTATCTTCAAGATTTTTAATATTTGAATTTTACAGATCAAAGAAAGACCATGCCCGCGTAGGCCACCACCCTATCGTAGTCCCCGGTAACCTCCCCCGAGTTGGTGTAGTCTATTAAAACTCCCTGCCTCGCCCCGAGAACCTTTGATGCTTCTATACCGACTACCGCAGGGATAAAACCACACATGGTTATGTTGTACTGAACTCTCTTCAGGTAAAGCTCGTCAGTCTGGAGCCTTTCCATGGCGGATATGAGGATCTCATCTTTTCTCTTTGCTTCTTCCGCGGGTATGTAATGGGACATATCAGAACTTATCACTATAAGGGCCTCCCTGCCCTTCAGTAGTTCACCTAAGAACCTGCCCAGGTCTCTCGCCCTGTCGTAATCGAGGAAGCCCAGAACTATCGGAAGTATCTTGAAGGATCCTCTCGCATACCTGAATAGGAAAGGGATCTGGACCTCGAGGGAGTGTTCGTAAAGGTGGGCGCTCTCGTCCGCCCTTGCCCAAGGATACTCGAGGATTTCGTTTCTAAGCTCTGTATCTATGGGAACGTCTCCATAAGGTGATTCCCACGCTTCTCCAGGGTAAACTGATATGTCCGCTCCCATACCCGTGTGGTTGGGACCCAGAAGAACTATCCGTTCCGGGATATATACCCTTTTATAAACCGCGCAGGCGGTTCTGCCCGAGTATATGAGTCCCGCATGGGGAACGAGAACCGCTTTGGCTCTGAGCTTCTCCCCAGATTCACTCCCACAGAGAAGATCCATGAGTCTGCTGAGCTCTTCCCTTTCCGCCGGGTAGAAGGTCCCCGCTACCGCAGGCTTCCTCTTCATGGTTATTAAATATAATTTCCTCTTATGGAAAAGCCCTGGTCTGGAAGGTTCTCAGAGGAGACGGACGAGTTCGTGGAGGAGTTCACCGAATCGATCAGCTTCGACAGAGAGCTGGCCCTTGAAGACATCGAGCAGGACATAGCCCACGTTAAAACCCTCCAGAAGGCGGGAGTTCTGACGGAGGAAGAGGCCCAGAGGATAATCGAGGCCCTCGAGGGGATAAGGAAGGACATAGAGGGGGGGAGGTTCGAGTGGAGGAGATCCCTCGAGGACGTTCACATGAACATAGAGGCGGAGCTTATAAAAAGGCTCGGGGACCTGGGGGGAAAGCTCCACACGGGAAGGTCGAGGAACGACCAGATCACCACGGACGAGAGGCTCTACCTGAAGAGGGAGATAGGGAGCCTGATCCACCTCCTCAAAGAACTGAGGAAGTCCCTCGTGAGGCTTGCCCAGAACACGGTAGACGTTGTCCTTCCAGCCTACACCCACCTCCAGAGGGCCCAGCCCATCAGACTTGCCCACTACTTCCTCTCCTTCAGGGAAGCGTTTTTGAAAGATACTGAAAGGTTTCTCGACTGCTACAGGAGGGTGGACGAGCTTACCCTCGGGAGCGGTGCGGTTGCGGGCGTGGACTTCCCCCTTGACAGGCACCACACAGCGGAGCTTCTGGGCTTTAACAAGCTCGTAAGGAACTCCGTCTACGCTACCGCGGACAGGGACTTCATAGCGGAGTTCCTCTTCGCCTGTGCCCTCACGGGGATGCACCTCTCCAGGCTGTCTGAGGAT
Organism: Aquificaceae bacterium; assembly: GCA_027079305.1. GTDB lineage: Bacteria > Aquificota > Aquificia > Aquificales > Aquificaceae > Hydrogenivirga. The sequence goes on along the minus strand of JALWVU010000075.1, from coordinate 19,793 downwards.
CTCATAATCTGGGCCTCGGAGGAGTTCGGCTACGTGGATCTTCCCGACAAGCTCTGCACGGGGAGCTCCATAATGCCCCAGAAGAAGAACCCTGACCTTTTGGAGCTCATAAGGGGAAAAACGGGCAGGCTCTACGGGAACCTGATCTCGATCCTGACCACCCTCAAGGGCCTTCCCACCGCCTACAACAGGGACCTCCAGGAGGACAAGGAACCCCTCTTCGACAGCGTGAGAACTTTGAAGGGTTCCCTCATCGGCATGAGGAAGATCTTAGAGGGCCTCAAGGTCAGGGAGCAGAGGATGGTCTCGAACGCCGGAAACTTCGTCCTCATAACGGATGTGGCCAATTATCTGGTTCAGAAGGGAGTCCCCTTCAGAAAGGCTCACCACGTGACGGGGAGCATAGTGGGCTACCTGATAGAGAAGGGCAAGAGGCTGGAAGAAATCACACTTCAGGAGCTAAAGAGCTTCTCCGAGCTTTTCGAGGAGGATGTGTTCGAGCTCTTCAAACCTGAAGTTGTAGCGGACAGGAGGAAAACTTACGGGGGAACCTCGAAGGAGGAGGTTTTCAGGATGCTCGAGGTAGCAAAGAGGGAGGAGGGCCTCTCTCAGATGTAGAGGATCGTCTTTGCCCTGTGCCTGAGTATGGAGACTATTACAGCACCCGAGATAAAGAACATGGAGAAGGTGAGTGTCAGGAAGGAAAGGAGCTTCAGGTAGGAGAACTCGGGACTTAAAAACCTTATGAGCAGGGGGGAGAAGTTGTCCACGAGGGCGGAGGAGAGAGTTATAAGGCTCAGGAAGACCTTCCTTTTCAGATTGGTGAAGAAAGCAAAGTGAACGAGGGCAAAGAGGTATACGCCCATCCCTACCGTGTGAGGGCTTATAACCTCCAGCATTCCCTCTAAGCTCTTTGGCCTGATGAACCTCTCCGGATCCCCCGCGTAGTAGCCCGCCACGCTCTGGGGAGTTATCCCCATCTTGCTGACGAACAGGAAGAGGTTAAGGAGGGCGAAGAGGATAGTGGAGATGGCGAACACGAGGACGATCAAGTAGAGTAGTGACCTCTCGGGGGGCTCCTCCCTCTCCTTCGTCAGGTAGAGCTTCAAGGTGAGCAGGAGCATAAAACCCGTGGAGGTCTGGAAGAGGAAAAACATGAAGATCTTCAAGTGTATAAAGGCCGGCCCCAGGAAGTAGACCAGAAGGCTTGAGGCTGTGTCTCCGAAGGCTGAGAGGAAGGAGAGGCCCACGAGGGAGTACTTGAAGGTGTCCCTGACGCACTTGTGGAGGAAGAGGGAGGCGAGAACCACCAGAAAGATTATGTATAGGAAGAACTGGATGTGAAGGTCCTCAAGGAGCTGACCCAGGGGAAGTCTTTCGGGGAACTCCGGATCTGTGAAGAAGTATCTGAACATCCTCTCGTAGCTTATACCGAACTTGGTGTGGTAGAAGAACCAGTTTATTATCCAGTAAAGGAGAGCGGACAGCAGAAATACCACCACCGTGAAGTAGAGGGGCCTGTTGTTCTTTATGTTGGAAGAGATAAAGAACCTCACCTCCCACCTCCGAAGAGGACCTTCCAGATGGCAAGGGCTCTGCTCGCCGCCTTCTTGATAACCCTCGCGGTGAGCGTGGCTCCGGTCATGTTGGGTATCTGCCTCCTGAGCTTGGAGGCGCCCTCGTCAAGACTTTTCCCCTTGAAAAGGGCCAGCCAGTTCTCGTCAGCCATGTATTCCAAGGGCTCGTTGAAGGACAGAACCTCCACAAGCTCTATCCTTCCCTGAGGGCTTATCACAAAGAGGACGCTCTCGGTGTGGGTCCTGACCACGTGGGTGTCCACGTAGCCGTAGGCGAGGACTTTCCCACCTTTCTTCACGAGGTATAGGGACACCAGCCTCGAGGGGATCCTCGCCCTCGCCAGCTTTTCTATCTTCTTCTGCTGCTCCTTTGTGAGAACTATGTTCTTTACCTCCACCTCCGCTCCGGGGTAGAGCTTTCCCAGAACCTTTTCGGGGGTTGTGAAGTCCCTCTCCTCGGAGAAGGAGAATATTCCTAGGGCCAGCAGGAGGGAGGCGAGAATCACTCTCATGATAGAAACATTATAAAGAAAATTGAGACTGAATGTAAGTTTTATTTTCTGACAAGATCGCCTCATCAGAATATATGAATTTACTTATGAGGTCCTGTGGAACAAGTTGCTAATTTATAATTAAGATCCGAGCCGGAGTGGCGGAACTGGCAGACGCGGGGGATTCAAAATCCTCTGCCCGCAAGGGCGTGCGGGTTCGACTCCCGCCTCCGGCATAAAAGGAAACATGAAGGTCGCCACCTACAACGTAAATTCCATAAAGGCGAGAAAAGAGCTCCTCTTCCAGTGGCTCGAGAGACAGCCCGTGGACATCCTATGCCTTCAGGAGCTGAAGCAGGAGGAGAAGAACTTTCCCTTTGAGGATTTTAGTAATATAGGCTACAGATGCGAGGTCTTCTCCCAGAAGGCTTACAACGGCGTGTGTATATGCTCCAAAATTCCCATGGAGGAGGTGAGGAAGGGTTTTGGGGACGACTTCTTCGACCAGCAGAAGAGGATAATAACCGCGAGGATAAAGGGCATCTGGTTTGTGAACGTATACGCTCCCCACGGGGATCTGAGGGGAACTGAGAAGTTCCACTACAAGCTCGAGTTCTACGACAGACTCCTTCAGTTTCTGAAGGAGAACTTCTCCCCGAAGGAACCCGTATGTATGGTCGGGGACTTCAACGTGGCGAGAGAGGACAGGGATGTATTCGATCCGGAGCTTCTGAGAGACACCGTAGGGACGATGAGGGAGGAAAGGGAAGCCCTGGAGAGGATAATAGGGTGGGGCTTTACGGACGCCTTCAGATACCTGTATCCCGATAAGGTCCAGTTCACCTGGTGGGACTACATAGGGGGTATGATCTGGAAGGACAAGGGCATGAGGATAGACTACATTTTCGTAACCGAGCCTTTAAAGGATAAGCTCAGGGATGTGTTTGTGGATCTGTGGCCCAGAAAGAGGAGAAAGCCCAAGCCCTCCGATCACGCTCCCGTTGTGGGGATCCTCGAGCTATGAAGGAGGTTATCTTCGCCCTTCTTTCCGCCATCGTCTGGGGAACCGCCCCCCTTATATTCAAGATAGGCCTCAAGGGTGAGGTCCCTCCTCTGGTGGGGATCTTCTACCACAACCTTACCGCGGCGGTCTTCGCCCTCGTATCCATACTCCTTATCAGGGAGTCCCTCAGCTACCCGCTCAGGGACCTTCTCATAGTCTCCTTCGGCGGGTTCGTCTCGGGCTTCCTTGGTCTTCTGCTCTACTACAAGGCCATAAAGGTGGGGGAGGTGTCCGTGGTGGCCCCAATAGTGGCCAGCTCACCCCTCTGGGCGAGCCTGCTCGCCTTTCTACTGCTCGGTGAGAGCTTCTCTCTTCTGAAGCTCCTCGGGACGGTTCTCGTGGTCCTCGGGGTTATACTTATAACCCTGTCGAAGTGAAAAGGTTCGCGATAGCCCTTTCCCTCTTTCTTCTGGGGGTGCTCGGTGTTGTCCTACCTTTCATACCGGGGTGGCCCTTTTTTCTAATAGCTCTCTACGTTCTCGGTCTTATAGAAAGGAAGAAGCTCTTGAGAGCACTGAAAAGGCTCGGTGGCAAAAGGGGAAGCCTTACGAGAAAGCTCGTAGCCTGTCTGATTGTGAGGTTAGTTTACAGGAGAAGGCTTAACTTAAAATAGGATTGGGATGGCAAAGATCACTGTGCGGACCCTCCAGAAGAAGAAGGCAAGGGGGGAAAAGATAACGATGGTCTCCACCTACGATTACCTCTCCGCCAAGTTCTGCGAGGAGGTGGGTATAGATTCGATCCTCGTGGGGGACTCTCTGGGAATGGTCTTCCAGGGCCTTGACTCCACACTGCCGGTGACATTGGAGGAGATGATATACCATACCAAGGCGGTCCGCAGGGGTGCTCCGAACGCTTTCCTAATAGTGGACATGCCCTTTCTCAGCTATCAGGTGTCTCTGGAGGAGGCTATCAGGAACTGTGGGAGGATTATAAAGGAAACCGGGGCGCAGGCGGTCAAGCTGGAGGGCGGAGAGGATATAGCGGAACTCGTTTACAGGCTGAACTCGATAGGCATACCCGTTGTGGGGCACATAGGCTACACTCCCCAGTCCATTCACAGGTTCGGAGGGCCCAAAGTTTTTGGGAAGGAGGAGGAAGAGGCGGAGGCTCTTAAGAGGGATTTCAAAGCACTCGAGAATGCGGGGGCCTTAATGGTGGTTCTGGAGAGCGTTCACTGGAAGGTCGCTAAGGAGATAACCGAAACGTCCGAAGTTATAACTGTGGGCATAGGTGCGGGGAAATTCTGCGACGGTCAGGTTCTTGTGTTTCACGATATAGTAGGCCTTTACGAGGATATCAAGCCGAGGTTCGTCAGGAGGTATGCGGAGGGTGCAAAGATCTTTAAAGATGCACTCCGTAGATTTAAAATAGATGTAGAGGAGGGGAGATTCCCTTCGGAAGAGGAGAGCTATGGAACATGAGAAGATCCTTAACCTGCTTGTAAAGGCGGGCTTCATAAAGGATCAGGACGTGAAGAAGGTCCTCCAGGAGAGGAACGAGGACGAAGACATTTTCCAGACGCTCCTCAGGCTGAACATACTGACCGAAAAGGACATAATGGACTTCTTCCAGAACATACTCCCTCAGAAGATCTGGAGGGGGGACGTGACCAAGCTCGAAGTCCCCTCCCACATTCTCAACTCCATACCTCAGGAGTTCATGAGGAAGTACAAGGTGGTCCCCGTCAAATACGACAAAGGGAAGCTCCACGTAATTATGCTTAATCCATTGAACCATAACCTTGTGAACGAGATAAGGTTCTACACAAAGGCCAACAGCGTGATACCTTACTTTGCTCCCCTCTCAACCATAGAGAAGATCCTCGACCGCCAGTTCCCGAAGCTGGGGGACGTCCTCAGTCAGATAGAAGAGACAGAGGTGGAGATAGAGAAGGAGGACGAGGAGACACCCATAGACCAACTCATGCACGCTACGGAAGAGGCTCCGATAGTCAAGCTGGCCAACGGTCTGATATACGAGGCTGTTTCTATGGGAGCCTCGGACATACACATAGAGCCCTTCGAAAAAAAAGTGATAGTCAGATACAGGGTGGACGGAGTTCTCAGGATATACCACCAGCTTCCCGCAAACGTTAAGGATAGCCTCGTCGCCAGATACAAGATAATGTCGAACCTTGATATTGCGGAAAAGAGGAAGCCCCAGGACGGAAGGATAAGGATAAGGATAGAGAAGAAGAAGATAGATCTCAGGGTATCCACCGTTCCTACCGTTTACGGCGAGAAGGTCGTTATGAGGATCCAGGAGGCGGAGAAGTATCTTAACGTAAAGCTTGAAGATCTCGGATTTGAGCCGGACGATCTTGAAAAGTTCAGAAACGCCATATGGAAACCCTGGGGGATGATCCTCGTGACCGGTCCCACAGGTTCAGGTAAGACGACCACCCTCTACTCAGCCCTTATGGAGAGGAACCATCCCGACGTAAACATAATGACCGCGGAAGATCCCGTAGAGGTCTCTATCCCCGGCATAAATCAGGTTCAGGTGAACGAGAGGATAGGTCTGACCTTCTCCAGCGTCCTGAGGGCCTTCCTGAGGCAGGATCCGGACATCATACTCGTAGGAGAGATCAGGGATCATGAAACGGGGGACATAGCCATAAGAGCATCCCTCACAGGACACCTCGTCTTCTCCACCCTCCACACCAACGACGCCCCCACCACCGTTACGAGGCTGACCGATATGGGGATAGAACCTTTCCTTGTGGGTTCATCGCTCATACTCGTCGTCGCTCAGAGGTTGATAAGGAAGCTCTGTCCCAACTGCAAACAGCCCCATGACATTCCCAAAGAGGCCCTCGTCAGACTCGGCCTGATAAAGTCTCCCGACGAGGACATCGTTATATACAAGGCCAGCGAGAAAGGCTGTGAGGTCTGCAACAACACCGGCTATAAGGGCAGGACAGCGGTCCACGAGATAATGGAGATAGACGAGGAACTTAGAAAGCTGATAATAAAGGGAGGAACCGCGGACGACATAAGGGACCTTGCGGTGAAGAAGGGCATGAGGACCCTATACCAGAGCGGTCTTCTGAAAGTCAAAAAGGGAATAACCTCCCTCGAGGAGATAAACAGAGTTCTCATGCAATGAAAATACTCCTGTCAGCGCTTATACTCCCCCTGATCGTCTTTGCAAAGGAGCTGGAGACCTGCTACAGGGTTTACTTCTGGTTCTTTCCTGTGGCGGAGAGCTGTGTTCAGTATAAGAAAGAGGGAAGGGAGATCAGGATCAGGTCCTGGGCCAGAACCGTAGTGGTGGGAAGGCTGGTAAAGCCCGTAAACAGCTGGGGAATGGCCACCCTGTTTGAACTGAAGCCCAAGAGCTTTGCCCTATACCAGAGGGAAGGATCCTACATAAGGGATCACCTATACCTGTTCGGAGACAGGGGGATAGAGTATGAGATAGTCAGGTATAAGGAGGAAGGTAATGAGGTCAAGAAAGGTTTTTTCGAGAGCTCCGTATACCTATTCGATCCCTTTTCTACATCCCTGCTCGTATACCTGGACACACCCAATTTTAAAGGCGGGACTATTCCCGTATTCTACGACGGCAAGGTCCAGAGCGTAGATTACAAAACCGTCGGTGAGGAGAGGCTTGAAGTCAACGGTAAGGTTTACGATACGTGGAGGGTCGTCCTGATCCCAAACATAGAGACGAAAGGCGTGCTTAAACCTAAAGGGAAATGGTATGTATGGGTGGACAAGGAGACCAACATACCCGTTATGCTGAAGGTGAGCTTCACCATAGGCAGTGCGAGGATCTATCTTAAAGATCTCAAGGGAGACGTATACCTTCTCAAGGAGGTAAAAAATGAACAGGCTGAATTACTTTAGAGAGCTCCTCCAAAAGGCTCCGAACAATCCCATGGTCCACTACTCTCTCGCTCAGGAATACTACAAGGTTAAAGACTACGAGAATGCGATAAGACACATAGAGGAGTATCTGAGATTACAGGAGGACGAGGGAGCGGTTTACAGACTGCTCGCCAAATGCTACGAGGAGCTGGGGGAGTTCGGCAAAGCCATAGAGGCTTTGGAAAAGGGGATAGAGCAGGCCCTCAAATATAACCATCCCAGCATGGCGGAGGAATACAGGCAGTGGATGGAGGAGCTAAAGAGCATGAGCTTTTAACCCGAAAGGTTAGCGATCTTCTCCTCGCTTCCTAATATCAGTAGCACGTCCCCTCCTCTGATTTCGTCCCTTGCGGAAGGGTTCACTATCACCTCCTCTCCTCTCTTTATGGCAAGGACCGTTATCCCATACTTTTTTCTCAGATCCAGCTCCTTAAGCGTTCTGCCGGTTATCCTGTGGGGGGCCTTTATCTCGAAGATGCTGTATCCGGGGGCGAAGGGAATCTCCTCGAGCATGCCTCCTATCAGGAGGGATCTGCCGAGCTTGATCCCCATCTCCATCTCTGGATACACCACCCTGCTGACACCCAGCCTCCTCAGAACCTCTCCGTGAAGGGGATTTATCGCCTTGGCCACTATCTCCCTGACACCTCTCCCGAGGAGAATGACCGCCACGAGTATACTTGCCTCTATGTTCACCCCTATGCTTATAACCACCGTGTCCGCTGTGAATATGCCCGACTCCTCGAGAGCCTTCTCATCGAGGGCGTCCGCTATGTAGGCGTGGGTCACAAGATCGCTTATCTTCTTCACCTTGTCCGGATCCTTGTCCACCGCTATCACTTCCGCTCCCGCTTCCGCAAGAGTTTTGGCCACGTGGTAGCCGAACTTTCCGAGTCCTATAACTCCGAAAACCTTTCTCATAGGAGCAACCTCGCCTCAGGATGTCTCAGCCTCGGCTCCCTTTCTCTACCTATCATAGCAATGGCAAAGCTCAGTATCCCCACTCTTCCCACTATCATGGTAAGAACTATCAGGAGCTTACTGATGGCGGAAAAGTCCGCACAGAAGCTGAGTCCCTCCCCGGATCCGAGGGAAAGGCCTGTAGTGGAGAAGGCGGAGACCACCTCGAACGCAGTAGCCAGAAAGTCCTTCTCCTCCAACCTGTCTATAAGTAGGTTCACGAAGGAGATGTAGGTGAAGGAGAGTGTTATTATCACCATAGCTCTGTGTATCTGAGACCGGGGAACGCTTCTCCTGAACACAACCACCTCAGAAACTCCCCTTATGTAGGAGAGTATTGACAGGAGCATAACCGCAAGGGTTGTGGTTTTAACACCTCCGCCGGTCCCTCCGGGCGAGGCTCCCACGAACATGAGCAGTATCAGCAGGAAGAGGGAGGATTCGGAGAGGGTTCCCAGGTCCACGGTGCTGAAACCAGCTGTCCTCGAGGATACGCTCAGAAAGAAGGTTGAAAGAAGCCTCTCCTTCCAGCTCAGGGACCAAATTCCGCTGTAGTGGAAGAGTTCGGTGAGTATCAGAGACACCCATCCTCCGAGGATAAACAGGAAGGTGGTGGTAAGGACAAGCTTTGTGTGGGTGGAGAGCCTGTTTATGTCTCCCCTCAGATACAGGTAAATCTCGTTTATAACAAAGAAACCGAGACCCCCTACGATTATCAGTAGGCAGACTACGAGGTTAAGAAATAGATCCCCCCTGAAGTTCTCGAGGCTGTTGGAAAAGGTAGAGAAGCCAGCGTTGTTGAAGGCGGAAACCGAGTGAAAGAGGGAAACGAAGAGGGCCTCCCGTAAGGTAAGCTTACCCTGGAGGTCTACAAAAAGGAGTATAAACCCTAAAAGTTCCACCGCGAAGACGAAGAGAATAACCCTCTTTAAGAAGCGCACGAGGCCGTATACTCCCGGATAGTTCAGTGCTTCTGAGAGTATCAGTCTCTCCTTTATGCCTATCCTCCTGCCGAGGGTTATAAGGAAGAAGGTGGTCAGGGTCATGTAGCCGAGGCCACCTATCTGAATGAGGATAAGGATGAGCGTCTGGCCGAGAAATGTAAGATCCTTCCCTGTATCGAGGACGGTAAGACCCGTTACAGTAACCGCGGATGTAATCGTAAAGAGCGAATCTACCCATCCTACCGGTTCCCTTGTGGTGGGAAGTGCCTTAAAAAGGAATGTTCCTATCAGGATCAGACCGAGGTATGAAAGGAGTATTATCCTCGGAGGACTTAACTTCTTCACTTTCCACAAATTATAATTCTTGGGATGGGGCGCTACACACTCATCTTTGATATAGAGACGGTCCCAACGAGGGAGGAGAACCTCTCCGAAGAGGAACTTGAGTATCTGTTCAAAAGGGCGGACAGTGAGGAGAAGAGAGAGAAGATAAGGGGTATGATGAGCTTCTGGGCCCTCACAGCCCACTTGGTGAGCGTGGGGATGTTCCTTTTGGAAAAGAAGAGAGCCCTCGTCCTCTACGTGGGAGATGAAGAAGGTGAAGAAGTGGAGGACGTGGACGGTGTGGAGGTCAGGTTCAGATCCTTTCCCCTTTCGGAGGGTATAGAAGAGGCGGAGAGGAGGATTCTCGAGGAGTTCTGGAGAGTCGTTTCAAGCAGGAGCGTTGGGAGACTTGTCAGCTTCAACGGGAGGGGCTTCGATTCCCACTTTTTAATGCTAAAGTCCCTTATGCTGGGCGTGAAGGCGACGAGGAGCCTGATGGGAAACAGATACGATTACGGCAGTCACCTGGACATACTTGACCTTCTCTCCTTCCATGGTGTCGGAAGGCTCTACTCTTTGGACTTCCTCTGCAGAAGGCTCGGGATAGATACTCCCAAAAAGTTTATGAAGGCGGAAGAGGTAAACGAAAAGTTCTTGGAAGGGAAATACAGGGAGATAGCCCTTTACAACTTCTACGATATCCTCGCGACGGGAAGGCTTTACGAGAGGCTCGTGGAAACCCTCGGCGAGGCCTTGGGTTTGACCCCCTGAGAGATTATAATTATTAAGTCCTGAGGAAGGGTGGCCGAGCGGACGAAGGCGCGGCGCTGGAAACGCCGTGTGCCCGGTTTCGGGCACCGAGGGTTCGAATCCCTCCCCTTCCGCCAGAATCCTTTATAATCCTTGTGAGGAGGGAAGAGCCATGGAAAAGAATATGGCGTCCTGGGACAGGATAGTGAGGGTAATCCTCGCAATCGTATTCATCGCCCTCGCGGTAAAGAACGGGGGAGCCTGGTGGATACTGGGGATAATAGGGATAGTATTCATCATAACCTCCGCGATAGGTTTCTGTCCCCTCTACAAGGTGGTGGGTTTCAAGACCTTGTCCGAGTCTTGAAGGTCCTTTCCATAGACTACGGGGAAAAGAGAGTAGGCCTCGCGGTAGGTGACACTGAACTTAAGATAGCTGTTCCCAAGGGTGTGATAAAGAACGACGATCGCCTTCTGGAACGGATAAGGTCTACCGCTTTGGAGAGTGGAGTAAAGAAGGTAATCGTGGGCTTACCTTTGACACCCTCCGGCAGGGAGGGGCAGAGGGCAAAGGCGGTCAGGGACTTCGTAGGTAGATTGAAGGAACTCCTGCCCGGGATCGAGGTACTTCTCTGGGACGAACGCTATACCACCCAGGAGGCCCTCCGAAGAGTTGGGAAACGTAGAGAAGATTTGGACGCGGTGGCCGCCCAGATAATACTCGAGGAATACCTCAGTAGCTTATGAAGAAGATACTCCTCGCCTCTGTCCTTTTCTTCATCGGTCTTTTGTATCTTTCCTACGCCTTCCTTCCCGTTTACATACCCCGGAAAACTATCGAAATACCTTACGGCACGCCCACGCTGAAAATATTTGAGATTCTCCACGAAGAGGGAATTGTAAGGAGCAGGCTATCCCTCATAGTGATCCACGTCCTCCGGAAGTCCAAACTTGAGGCGGGCGAGTACGAGTTCGGGGGCTATGTAACACCCTTCGACGTTTACGAGAAGCTCTCCAAGGGACTCCACAAACTCCACAGGGTCGTTGTGGTGGAGGGTAGCGATATTTACGACATCGCCAGGATCTTAGAGAGGGAGGGTGTTTGCAGGGCGGAGGACTTCCTGAGATACGCGACCGACGAGAGTGTTCCCCGGAGCTACGGCCTGTCTACGCCCACCATGGAAGGCTTTCTCTTCCCGGATACCTACTTCTTCTCCAAGAACACACACCCACTCAGGGTGATAGACACCATGTATAGGAACTTCCTTAAGAAGACGGTGGCCATAAGGAAAGAGGCTGCGGAGAAGGGAATTCCCATAGAGGAGCTTGTGACCGTAGCCTCGATGGTGGAGAAGGAGACCTTCTGGGAAGATGAAAAACCTATGATCGCCGCGGTCATATACAACAGGTTGAGGGAGAGGATGAAGCTTCAGATAGACCCGACAGTCATATACGCCCTTAAGAGAAAAGGTATGTGGGACGGGAAGCTCACCAAGGAGGATCTCCAGATAGACGACCCCTACAATACCTACCTATACTTTGGACTTCCTCCAACTCCCATCTGCAACCCCGGTCTTACCTCCCTCTGGGCAGCTCTTCGTCCCGCCAAGGTCAGGTATCTTTACTTTGTGGTAGATCCGAAGACCCGGAGACACATCTTCAGCACAACGTATGCCCAGCACAGGAAGAACGTGAGGAAACTTAGACGCTTCAGAAGGTAATTCAGAACTCACCCGACCTCAGCAACTCTCCCCGCGGATGTGGGTAAAAGTAAGCCCAGGCTTCTACCTCCCTTCCATCTTCAAGGATGACCACTATCTTCTCCCTCCTGTATACGGATGGGTGCCCTTCGAGGAGATCTACGCTTTCGAGAGTTTCCGAGTCCACCTCGTAAAGCTCCCCCTTTATCCTCGATACGGGGGGTTCCTTCACGAGGAAGGGAATGCCGTCGCTGTATAAGGCGTATCTTTCCTTCGTGATAGCCTTTCCGAGGAATTCGCTCTCCGAAAGGTAGTGGTGGTTCCCGTATCCCCTCTTCAGAGTTCCGTAGACGAAGAGCTTTTCGCCCATAGATCTTAGTTTACTCGAGCCTATCCGCCAGGTAGTCCGCCAGATGCATGACCTTCTGGGTGTTTTTGAATTTTCTCACTCCATCCCTAAGTTGGAGAACGCATCCCGGACACGTGGTGAGTATGTAATCCGCCCCCGTCCTTTCAAAATCTTCCACTTTTTCTCTCTGGACCTTTTCAGAAAGCTCGGGATTCTTTATGCTCCATAGTCCCGCAAAGCCACAGCAGGACTGGGCTTTCTCAGCCCTGACCACCTCCGCACCTTCTACCCTCTCCATAACCCCGTAAAAGACCTTGGGATCGACCCTCATGGCGGTATAAGAGTGGCACGGAACGTGGAAGGTGAGTTTCTCGTTGGCGGTCTTGAACCTCGGATTTTCCTGCTCTTTGAATATAAGCTCCGCAAAGTCGTATACCTTCCAGTTCTTACCATAGTCCTCGGTCAGTGCTCCCCCGCAGGTGGGGCAGGCCACCACTACCGCATCGAACTCGTATCTTTCCATTTCCCTCAGGTTGTGATCCTTCAGCTTCTCAAAGGCCTCCCTGTTTCCGTGGTATAGGTGAGGTGCTCCGCAACACTTTATATCCTCCGGAACCACCACCGTGTAGCCGAGTTTGTTCATGAGCTTGACAACGCTCTCTCCCGTCTTTCCGTAGAAGACATCTATCATGCAACCTGTAAAGAAAAGTAGCCTGCCCTTTTCCTTCTCAGCCCTGAAGGTCTTTCCCCTTATTCCGAAGGGTTTCCCGTCGGGCTTTGGCATGAACTTGACCGTCCCCGTTGGCAAGGGTGTTTTTATCTCGGAAGGCAGAAGGGAGCTCAGCTTTCCCGCCAGCTTTATGACCTTACGGCCCAGATCCGACTGCATGAACTCGAGACTCTTGAGGCCCATTCTGGAAACGAAATCCCTCCCGAGTTCCTTCTCCTGAAGCTCCCTCGCCTGGATGAGAACCTCCTTATACTGGACGTCGTTAGGGCAGATCCACTCACAGCGCCTGCACATGGCACACTCGTTCCACTGGGAGGCGACCTCCTCGTTCAGGGGGATCTCTCCTCTGGCCACCATCTCCGCAAGGGCGAGCCTGCCCCTCGCGTAACTTCCCTCCTCGCCATGGTATGAAGGGCAGACGGATTTACACAGACCACACTTGACGCACTTAAGAACGAGATCCTCCGGTATAACGAGCTTAGTAGCCATGGAACTTAATAATCTAAACTGGGCTGATCTTTCTGGGGTGATCGAGTTCACATAAAATTAAATCATGCCTCTGCTTTCTGGGAAGGTCCTCTTCGAGAAGGCCAACGAGTCCGGCTTTGCGGTGGGAGCCTTCAACTTTAACAACATGGAATTTCTCAAAGCCATCCTGGAGGCGGCGGAAGAGGAAGAGGCCCCCGTTTTCCTCCAGACCACCGAGAGCGCCCTAAGGTATGCGGGGATCGAGTTCCTCGCAGGCATGGTCCACGCGGTGAAGGATGAGTTCAGGGTCCCCTTCGCCCTCCATCTGGATCACGGAAGGAGCCTGGACACCGTTCTTTTGGCCATAAGGCACGGCTACACCTCCGTGATGATAGACCTCTCGGACAGGCCCTACGAGGAGAATCTTGAGATAACGAGGAAGGTGGTTTCCCTGTGCGCTCCCCTCGGGATCTCGGTGGAGGCGGAGCTCGGGAGGCTCGTGGGGATCGAGGACAACGTCGAGAGCGAGGAGGAGCTTCTCGTCGATCCCGAGCAGGCCAAGGAGTTCGCCCTGAGAACCGGTGTGGATGCCCTCGCCCCGGCGATAGGAACAGCCCACGGTGCCTTCAAGTTCAAAGGCGAGGCCAGGCTGGACTTCGAGAGGCTCAGAAAGGTCAAGGAGCTGACCAACATGCCCCTCGTCCTCCACGGGGCCTCGGGAGTTTACTACGAATACGTTAACGAGATAAACACCTTCGGAGGGGAGATAAAGGATGCAAAGGGAGTGCCCGATGAGGACGTAAGGAGGGCGGTGGAGCTCGGCATAAACAAGGTGAACACGGACACGGACCTTAGGCTCGCCTTCGTCGCGACTCTGAGGAGGATAATGAGCGAGGAGAAAGGGAACATAGACCCCAGAAAGTTCTTCAAGCCAGCCATGGAGGAGGTTAAGGAGATAGTTAAGAGAAGGATAAGGCTCTACGGAAGTTCGGGGATGGCCTCCCTCTTCCTCTGAAGCTCCTTCACCCTTTTGAAAAGCTCGCTCCACACATCAGAGTAGTTGTGGTAGAGCCACCTGGCCACCGCATCCTTGTCCTCCTCGGACATGCCCTGGCCTATGGGGGGCATGGTGCCGAAAAAGGTGTAAGCGGCGGGCTTGCAGACACCCTTGCTCTTGGATGGATTGGTTATGTAGTCCTTCACGAACTCGACGAACTCGATCTCGTTGGGATAGAACTCCTTCACCCTCGCGGAGACAAGGTTCATGGGAGGTGCATCTATGTTCTCGGGCCTCTTCCCGCTCAGGACACTGAGCCTCGCCTTCAGAAAGTCCCAGAGTGTTGCCCTCTCCATGTGGCAGAGGGAGCAGTTCTCCTTGTAGACCCTGTATCCCCTCTCCATGATCTCCCTGTCCGCTTCCGGAACGGCGGAGGACACCGTCGCAAGCACCGCCACGCCGAGAGTTAAGCTCTTAAGAATATTCATATTTTCTAATTTATGAAAAAGAGAGCTTCAAGTCAATTAAAATTGACCCTATGAGAAGTCTCGTGGTCGTGATGGGCCTTTCGGGATCGGGAAAGTCCTTCCTCTCAAGAATACTCCACGAGGAGTTCGGCTACGAGTGGCTCAGGAGCGACGTGATAAGGAAGGAGCTGGTGGGGATGGATCCTGGAGAAAAGGCCGGCGCGGAGTTCGGCAGGGGCATATACACGGAGGAGATGACGAGGAGAGTTTACGAAGAGATGGTGAAAAGAGCGAGAGAGCTCCTCTCTCAAGGTAAGAGAGTAGTCCTGGACGCCACCTTTTTAAAGCGCTGGCAGAGGGACCTCGTGAGGGAGAGCTTCGAAAGACCCCTCTTCATCCTCGCCACCGCAAGCGAGGAGGAAATAAGAAAAAGGCTCTCGGAGAGGGAGGACGTTTCAGACGCGGACTTCAGAATATACCTTAAACAGAAGGAGGTCTTCGAACCTCCCGACGAGGTTCCCTTTGTAGAAATCAGCACGGAAAGGAGCAGGGAGGAGCTCGTATCAATCCTCGAGGATGCTGTCAAGGATTAGCTTGGCGGAATCCGGATTGGCGAAGCTTCCAACCGCCTCGGACATGGCCTTTAAGTTGGAGAAGATCCTGTCCACAAGGGCTATCACCTTGTCCAAGCTTGCCTCCTCCTGTCTGATCACGAACCCTCCCCCGAGGTCCTCTATCTCTTTGGCGTTGTAAAACTGGTGGTCCCCCACCGCGAAGGGATAGGGAATGAACAAAGCTGGAACCCTGAAGGCTGAAAGCTCCGAAATAGTTCCGGCTCCCGCCCTACAAACAGCCACGTCCGCCCCAGAGTAGACCAGACCCATGTCCGTCCTGAAGGGGAAGGCCTTCAGATTCTTCACCCCTTTCGAGATCTCAACAACCCTCTCGTAATCCAGATTTCCCGACAGGAGCAGGACCTGAGCCCCCGTCCTTCTGGCGAAGTCCACCGCCAAGGTGTTCAGAAACCTCGCCCCCTGACTCCCACCCATAAAGAGCAGGAGGGGAGAATCTGGATCGAAGCCGAGGGCCTCTCTGGCGCTCCTTCTGTCCATCCTTACCTTCGTGAGCTCCCTCCTCACGGGAAGGCCCGCTCTGATCACGTGATCGCCCCTGAAGAACCTCCTCGTGTGCTCGAAGGTGATGAAGACCTTCCTCGAGAAGGGATAGAAGCTCCTGTTGGTCATGCTCGGGACCGAGTTCTGCTCGTGGATAAAGAGGGGCTTCCTCCTGAGGAGCGTGTGAAGGCCCAGCGGAACGCTCGAGTATCCCCCGAAGACGAGGGACCTGAAGTCTCCCTCCACCCTGGATCCGAGCAGGGAAAGGCCCCTCAAAAAGCCCCGCAGGGCTCTGAGCTTCTCCTTAAAAGGGACTCCCCTTAGGGGATAGGTCTCCAGAAAAACCTTCTCTCCTGGTATCTCGCCCTCGAAATCTCTCTCTATGCCCCTTTCGGTTCCCACGAAGAAGGTCTCGACCCTCCTCTCCCTCGCCTCTCTGAGAACCTCGAGGGCAGGGAAGAAGTGGCCTCCCGTTCCTCCGCCCGAGACCGCCAGCCTCATGGGCAATAAATTCTAATACGGAGGTGAGCCATGGGAAGAGTGCTGCTGGCCCTTATGGCTTTCTCATACATCTCCTCGGCAACTCCCGAGGGAAAGCTCCTATTCGAGAACCACTGTCTCAGATGCCACGCCCAGGGGAGCAAGAAGCCCCTGAGCTATCTCAAGAGCAAATACAGAAACAACGCCGAAGGCGTCCTACAGCTGGCCAAAAGGTGCCCCTGGGGAAGGGGACTTTCCGAGATGGAGATAAGACTTATAGCGGAGTGGCTCTCGGAGGGAAAGTGAAATATACTTAAATGTATACACCGTTGTGAGGTAAGGGATTGAAACATCTCACGGAAGAGCAGGTGAGGGAGATAAGGGAAGCCCTCCTCGATATGAGGAAGAGACTCCTCGAGTCCGCTCAGGAGCAGATAAGGGATCCCTCGAACGTCACCTTCGAGGGGGGAGACGAGATAGACAGGGCGGATCTGGAGGGGGAGAGGTATCTCACCTTCAGGATAAAGGGAAGGGAGGCGAGGCTCGTCCACAAGATAGACTACGCACTGATGAAGATAGAGGCGGGGACCTACGGAGTCTGCGAGAACTGCGGAGCGCCCATACCCTTCGAGAGGCTCAAGGCCAGACCCGTAACGACGATGTGTATAGAGTGTAAGGAGCTGGAGGAGGAGCAGGAGAATGACTGAGGAGAACATGGACTGGGCCTTCCCCAGGATAAAGAGGCTCCCCCCATACGTCTTCGCGGTCGTGAACGAGCTCAAGCACAACCTCAGAAGGCAGGGGGAGGACATCATAGACCTGGGGATGGGGAACCCCAACACCCCTCCGGCCCCCCACATAATCGAGAAGCTCTGCGAGGTGGCCCGGCGTCCCAACGTCCACGGCTACTCCGCCTCCAAGGGGATACCGAGGCTCAGGAAGGCCATATGCGACTTCTACGAGAGGCGCTTCGGAGTCAAGCTCGATCCCGAGAGGGAGGCCATAATGACCATAGGGGCCAAGGAGGGATACTCCCACCTGATGCTCGCCATGATCACACCCGGGGACTCGGTCATAGTCCCCAACCCCACCTACCCCATACACTACTACGCCCCCATAATCGCTGGAGGGGAGGTCAGATCCATCCCTCTCATATTCGATGACGATGAGGACCCCCAGGAGGGCTTCCTGAGGAGGTTCTACCAGATAGTTAAGGAGTCCATGCCCCAGCCCAAGGTTATAGTGGTCAGCTTCCCCCACAACCCCACTACCATATGCGTAGAAAAGGACTTCTTCAGAGAGCTGGTCAGGTTCGCCAGGGATAAAGGGATATGGATAGTCCACGACTTCGCATACGCGGACATAGCCTTCGACGGATACAGACCCCCCTCCATACTCGAGGTAGAGGGGGCCAAGGAGGTGGCGGTTGAGCTCTACTCCATGTCCAAGGGCTTCTCGATGGCTGGATGGAGGATAGCCTTCGCGGTGGGGAACGAGAGGATAATCAGGAACCTGGCCCATCTCAAGAGTTACTTAGATTACGGAGTCTTCACACCCATACAGGTGGCCGCGATAATAGCCCTCGACAGTCCCTACGAGATGGTGGAGAGGAACGCGAGGATGTATGAGAGGAGGAGGGACGTTCTCGTGGAGGGACTCAGGAGCGCGGGCTGGGAGGTGGAAAAGCCCAAAGGCTCAATGTTCGTCTGGGCAAGGATACCCGAGTGGATAGGGATGAACTCCCTCGACTTCTCCATGTTCCTACTGAGGGAGGCCAAGGTGGCGGTCTCTCCAGGTATAGGCTTCGGTGAATACGGGGAGGGATACGTGAGGTTCGCCCTCGTGGAGAACGAGCTCAGGATCAAGCAGGCGGTGAGAGGCATAAGGAGGGCTTTCAGGAAGCTCCAGGCCAAGGTATGAACAGGACCCTTTACTTCGGAGAGGGACTCTTCGAGACCATAAGGTGGAGGGGGGAGACCCCGAAGGTAAGGCTCCACTACGAGAGGCTGAAGAATTCGGCGATAGAGCTGGGACTTAAATACCCCTCCTACGAAGAGTTCCTCGATTACATAAGGACCGCCTCCGGCGGTGATAGGGACGTATACGTGAAGCTCTGCCTCCTTTCAAAGGGAAGCGACTACTTCGGGGACGAGCCGGAGGACTACGAGGTCAGAGTGGTCGTGAAGGCGCTCCCCCCGGTCCCTAAGGAGGTCAGGCTCACCCTCTCCAGCTACAGGAGGCATTCCAAAAACCCCACCTTCAGACACAAGACCACCAACTTCCTCTTCAACGTCCTCGTCAAGAGGGAGGCAAGGAGAGAGGGCTTCTTCGATGCGGTCGTCCTCAACGAGAGGGGAGAGCTGACCGAGTGCTCCTCCTCAAACCTGATACTCCTGAAGGGAGGAAAGCTCCTCACACCCCGCAGGGAGAGTGGCCTCCTGAGGGGAACGACACTCGAGATCCTGAGCAGGGAGTTCGACATAAGGGAGGAGAAGCTCGGCCTCAGGGATCTGGAGGAAGCTCGGGCGGTCTTTATAACCAACTCCATCGTCGGCGTTCTCCCTGTTGTGGAGGTAAAGGGGCTTAAGAAGGAGGTGGAGAGAGACCTCCTGAAGGAGATGGTGTCGGTTGCACTGGAGAGTTCCTAAAACTTGCGGAAACTATCCATCCTGCATTGGTCTTGAGAGAGATACAGGGATTGTAAGGAAAGTTACCAAAGTGAATGAGAGAGTATGCAAGGATAGAAAGGACATTAAGTTCTTAGAGTGCGCTGTATCGGGCAAGGCGGATTACATAGTCAGTGGGGATCGGGACCTTATCTCCGTAGGTGAGATCGGAGGCATAAGGATAATCACACCCGCTGAGCTGAGGAAGCTTCTTGAAACATGACCATTGACTTCCATCATAACTAAGGACTTCGGCGGGAGGATATTTAATTATGGTTGTAAAATCTTAATACGGAGGTGCAAAGATGAGCTTCGAATACAATGAGAAGGTTCTGGATCACTTTCTGAACCCGAGGAACGTGGGCGTTCTGGAGGATGCCAACGGTGTGGGGCAGTGCGGAAACCCCGCCTGCGGGGACGCGATGCTCTTTACCATAAAGGTTAACCCCGAGAACGACGTCATAGAGGATGTCAGGTTCAAGACCTTTGGATGCGGTTCCGCCATAGCGGTCAGCTCCCAGCTCACCGAGATGATAAAGGGCAAGCCAATAGATTACGCACTCAACCTCACCTACAAGGACATCTTCGAGGAGCTGGGAGGACTGCCTCCCCAGAAGATCCACTGCACAAACCTCGGACTCGAGACCTTGCACGTGGCCATCAAGGACTACCTGATGAAGCAGGGAAGGGAAGAAGAGGCCGCCAAGATCCCCGACTGCTACGAGGAGGAGGAAGAGGAAGAGCAGGGCGAGTTCGAGTTCCTGAGCACCTGAGATGGGAAAGATCAGGGCTGTCGCACTGCTCAGCGGAGGGCTCGACAGCACCTTAGCTGTCCGC
>JALWVU010000074.1 GCA_027079305.1 Aquificaceae bacterium | reverse complement strand
CCCGAGTCCCTTCTGGGGATAGGGGGTAGTAGCTGTGGGTTGAGCCTGAGGACTGTAGAATCTAATCATCTGAACACATTTTGTTTCTGAACACATTTTGTTCCTGATTTGCAGTTCTCAGGCACCTTACCTATAGGCGGTATCTGTTAAGCTTTTATTAAGTATGGATAAAAATACACACAGGTTCTTTGAACTCCTCGAGGAGACCTTCGTGGGCGAGAAGATAGAGGGAGAGGGAGGATACGTAAACCTGCTGAAAGTCAAAAGCAAGTTCTTTACAAAGAAAGTAAAACCAGACCTGGAAAAGTTCATAGAAGACAGAACCAGAGACTTTCCCGAGTTCAGGGAAGAACTGCTCGACAGACTTTACGATTTCTTCCACAGATACCTCAACGATACCGGGACGCCTATGATGGCACTTACACCTTACCACGCAAGTGTTTTCGACCGCATATACGGGGAGGCGGACGTGAGGCTCTATTGGAAGACTTCCCGTCATTACTACGTAAAAACGGACAGACTTCTGAGAAGTATGGAGGTAGAGGTGGAAGGCTTTAAGATCTTCTTTGCCGTGTCCTCCCTCGAATACAAAAAGGGGAATGAGAAAAAAGCCCTCATATACACCTACCAAGACTATCTTAAGGATCAAAAGAAGCTTATCCTGAAGGTCGCATACAGGGAAGGGAACAGGGAGACCAGGGTGGAGAGTATAAGGAGGGAGATAAAGAAGAAACTCGGACTCAAGAGATACACAGAGGAGGTACCTCCTGAAGAGGTCATAAGAAAAGCCATAGGGATCTTCGAAAGGCAGAGGAAAGTGGACTACTTCATATGTAAGGATGCGGAAAAGTTCCTTAAGGAGCAGTTCGATCTCTGGATGTATCAGTATGTTTTCGGCTTCGTGGGACAGGAAGAGTTTACCTACTGGACGGAGAAGAGGATAAGACAGCTCCAAGTTCTCAAGGAGATAGCGCACAGGATAATAAAGTGGATAGCTCTCTTTGAAAACGAGCTTTTAAAGGTATGGCTCAAGCCCCGCTTTGTTTTCAACTCCAACTACGTGATCACTCTTGACAGGATAGAAAAGAAAGGAGGAATTCAAGTAATAGAGAAGATCATCTCCCATCCGAATATGGATACTCAGGTTAAAGAGTGGGTAGATCTCGGGATAGTGGAGAGCTCTTTCCGAAAGGAAGACATACTTGTCAGAGATCTCCATGGATTGAGGCTGAACGAAAAGCACAGATTCCTTCCCGTGGATACCAGATACTTCAAAGACTTGGAGCAGGAGATACTCTCCCTTTTTGAGAATCTCGAGGAGGAGCTTGACGGCTGGCTGATAAAGAGTGAAAACTTTCAGGCCTTAAACACAATCCTGCCAAAATTCAAAGGGAGGGTTCAGACAATATACATAGATCCTCCTTTCAACAAGGGTCAGGACGCGGACTACGACTATCTGGTGGACTACAAGGACACTACATGGATAACCATGCTCGAGAACAGGATAAGGCTCGGTAAGGACCTTCTTAAGGAGGAAGGGAGCATATTCGTGAGGTGTGACTACAACGGGAACGCTTACGTGAGATTACTGCTGAACGAGATCTTCGGAGAGGAAAACTTCAGGAACGAGATCCTGATAAACAGGAAGAGGCAGGCCATAGGGACGCCCGGCAAGTTCGAGGTAGAAAACGAGTTCCTCTACTTCTACTCAAAATGTGAAGAGAAGGTCAAGAGATACGACCTGTTCGTTCCGAGGAAACTCTCGGAGATAAAGTGGACGGGCTTTTTAAAGCAGGAGGAGAGGAACCCGAGAGAGAGGGTGTTCCTGGGAAAGAAGCTGTATCCTCCAGAGGGACAGCACTTCTCCCTGAAGCAGGAGAAGGTAGACAAGCTCCTGAAGGAGAGATACCTGAGGCTCAAGTGCAGAGCCTGCGGGGCGGTCTACTACTACGACGAGCTTAAAAGAGGAGAAAACTTCCTGAAAGAGGTCTTAAAAAACGAGAAGGAAAGGTTCAAGTTCATGGGCCTCAAGAACGGCAGGAAGGTTTACGGTGTATCTGAGGTAGACAGATGCCTGAACTGTGGAGCGGACGACTGGAGGGTAGAGTACTTGACTTCCGAAAAGAGGAAGATAACGGACAACTGGAAGGACATCCCCTCCTACGAGGACACCTTCGGATTCAAGACCCAGAACTCGGAGGCCCTGCTCAAGAGGGTCATAGAGTCCACATCGGATAGAGGAGATATCGTCCTGGACTTCTTCCTCGGTTCGGGAACCACCACCGCGGTCGCCCACAAGCTGGGAAGAAAGTGGATAGGTATAGAGATGGGGGAGCATTTCTACAGGGTGGTCCTGCCACGGATGAAGAAGGTCTTAGCCTACGACAGATCCGGCATTAGCAAGGAGGAGGATGTGAAAAAGGAATACAACGAGAGCAGTGCAGGTGGCTTTTTCAAATACTTTGAACTCGAGCAATATGAAGACATACTTAGAACTATAAGGTACAACGATATAGAGAAGGATCACGAGAACTTCCCCGAGGAATTCCTCTTCTCGGTCGATACGAAGCTCCTTCACAGCGTAGAAAAGGAGAATGGAAAGTTTTACTTCAGGCCCGACAAGCTCTATCCGAAGAAACAGATCGATCTTGCGGAGACCCTGTCCCTAATAAAAGGCCTAAGGATAAGAAGTATCAAAGACGGGCTGGTCGAGCTGGAAGACGGATCTAAAGTCCGGATCGACGAAGGAAGGGTAGAGCTTGATGAGATAGCCAAAGCCCTCTGGTGGAGATGAGCCTGTGAATGGCCCGAGCGACTTCTCGGTATGGATGAGGGACCATCTTAAGCCCGCAACTCACGGCCTGATAAGCCAGGATATAGACTATGTGGTCTTCCTCAACGATGACAGGTTCTTTCTCGCGGAGGAGAAGACAAGCGAGAGGGCCAGGGTCTCCCCACCGCAGGCGGTCATAGCTAAGATGATGAGCGACATCCTCGCCAAGGTGACGGAGGGATTCCTCGGCTACTTTCTGATCTATGCTATCAGCGAAGAATGCACCCGCGTGAGGCTCAGAGATGTGGAGAGAGACTTTCACAGCTTCATAAGAGGAGTGAGGGCAGGGGAAACTTTTATCAGCAACTGGTTTGAAGAGGTAATAGAGGAAAACTTCGATCGGCTCTGGGACTGCAGGGGAAGATCCGCAGGTAGCAAAACTGCCTCCGAGAGGTCCGGTTCCCGCCCTTCGAACCTTGGAAAGGTATTGGACAACTATAGCCTTGAGCATTTCACCGTGGACTGGGTTCTGCTTAACTACTGCACAGGCTACTTCATCCTTATAACCGAGTCGGGCATAAACCGGAGGCTGATATACATAGACCACCTGCTCCGCAGGTATAACGAATCTGAGGAAAAGGCTTTCAACCCCAAAAGCGGAGCAACCTACGAATACCTCGGACTTTACAGCCTCGAGTTCCATCCGAATGACGAAGACATACGCCTCAACGGCAGGAGTGTCTCGGAAGAGGAGCTCGTATATCTTCTGAACTTGGAGAGCAGGGGTGTGGAAAGGCTAAGAGAGGCGTAAGAAAATGCTACAGGACTTTGTGGAATCTCTACCACCTGTGGAACTTCCGAGCGATCCCGAGCACTTCTCAGCCAAGAAAAGACTCTACGACTACCAAATCAGAGCACTTGTAAACATACACAGGCTACTTCATTACTTCTACCGTGAGATAGAAGAAGATAAGGGAAAGCTCTGGAATGAATACGTCAGGAGGGGATTCAATAAAGAATGGGAGGGTAGTTCTGAGATCCTCAGATTTCACTTCAGAGGGGAGGATATCTCCTACAGGAACTTCGTAAACAGGGCCTGCTTCTGGATGGCAACGGGAAGCGGTAAGACGCTCGTTATAGTTAAGCTAATAGAACTCCTCGACTCTATGATGAGAGCGGGAATTATCCCGAGGAGGGATATCCTCTTTCTTACCCAGAGGGAGGATCTCGTCGAATCCTTTAAAAGACACGTTGAGGAATACAACCTCGGAGCTGGCAGGAAGATACTTCTCGAAGAGCTTAAGAACTTCCACCGCAGGAAGGCCAATCCGGAACCCTTCGACAGGGATAACATACTCGTCTTCTACTACAGGGCGGATCTTATATCGGACAGGAGGGGAGAAAAGATACTTCACTACGAGAACTACCACAACGAGGGGAACTGGTATCTGATACTGGACGAGGCCCACAAGGGGGATGCGGAGGAGAGCAAGAGGAGACAGATCTTCAAGGTATTCACCAAAAGGGGCTTTATGTTCAACTTCTCCGCCACCTTCACCGACGAGTTCGACAGGGCGAGCACCGTCTTCAAGTTTAACCTCGCGGACTTCATCAGGGGAGGATACGGAAAGCACATCCTCGTTATGGAAACCCAGACGAAAGCCCTTGGCAAAAGGGCTGATTATACACCCGAGGAGAAAAGGAGAATCTTAGCCAAGATGCTGATCCTCACCGGGTTTCTCAGAAAGATAAGAGACGACAGGTATCCTTCCCCACTGGCGGTGGTTCTCGTAAACACGGTGAATACGAAGGATGCGGATCTCAGACTTTTCTTCTCGGAGCTCTTCAGGATAGCAGAGGAAAGCCTTGAAGTGAATGTTTTCGAAGAACTCAAGAGAGAGCTCCTAAGGGAGCTGTCCACCATCCCCTTCTGGTTTGAGGAAGACAGGCTGAGAGCGGAGGAGGTAAACGGAATAATCTCTTTTAGCCTGGAGGATCTTCACCTGCACTTCTTCTCCGCCCCGGGCCCCTCCAAGGTGGAGATAATCCACCATCCCGAAAACAGACAGGAGATAGCCTTCAAGCTGAAGAACGCGGAGGAGCCCTTTGCGGTTGTCAGGATAGGCGACATTACAGACTGGCTGAGGAGCCTCTCCAATAATGTTGAAATCAGGGAGTTGATAGAGCGGGAAAGTTTCTTTCTGAACATAGATAACAAAGAGAGTGTGAGCCTACTCGCAGGCTCGAGGAGCTTCTACGAGGGCTGGGACAGTCCGAGGCCTAACGTAATCGCCTACATAAACATCGGGAGCAGGAACGCCCGGAAGTTCCTCCTTCAATCCCTCGGCAGGGGAGTTCGTGTAAAGATAATGGATGACCGCGGTGAGCACAGGCGGAGGCGTAATCTCGTAAGACCCTTAGAGACCCTTTACGTGTTCACCACAAGCAGGAGGGAAGTTCTCTCCGTTATAAACGGAACCTTAAAGGAAGAACAGGTAGATGAAAACAAGAAATCCTCTAAAGCTTTACACAGGGTGCCCGATACCAAACTTAGGGACAGGTCGAAGCACTGCTCAAGCCACGTAGAGCGGGAGGAGGTCAAAGCACTTATGAGCAATATAAAGTCGGAGGCGGTTCGCTTCCTGCTTCTGAAGGAAGTTTAAGATGACCCAGAGCCTGAATATGCTGAAGCACTTTTTGAACGAGATACTCGAGAACGACCGCTCGAGGGCCTTCATCTTCTACCAGAGTTTCTCCTTCAGCGTTCTTATGCTCTCTGTAGTCCTGGGCCTCTACGACGAGCTGAAAGGATTTCACTGGGAGCTACACCCTTTTATATCCAAGCTCGAGCTCGTAGTGTCCTGTGTAATCGCCTTCGAATATACTGGGAGGTTCATTCTCGCTGAGAGAAAGCTCGAATACGTCCTCAACCCCCTGTCTATCATAGACCTGATAGCCATAATCCCCTACTTCCAGCCCTTCAGGGTCCTAAGATTCATCGTGATAGTGGCAAGGCTCCTGCGGATAGCTTATAGATACAGGTTCTTCGCCAAGGCTCTTACTTTCATATTCAGGAGCATATCCTTCGAGTTTTACTTCCTCCTATCCTTCTTCGTATTCTTCTTCCTGTCCGCTCTCGTGATCATGTACTCTCTCGAGGCGGGAGCCGGAAATCCGAACGTAAATAGCCTCTTCGATGCCCTCTACCTTGTCGTGATCACCATGACCACGGTGGGCTACGGGGACATAGTTCCCATAACCTGGGAGGGCAGGGTCCTCTCCATGCTTCTGGGTGCGGGAGGTCTCTTTATATTCTCCATGTCGATAGCCACCATAAGCGCGGGCTTCTTCAACTACGTGCAGATGCTGAAGATGGGTATGATAAGTTTTAAGGACATGAAAAACCACATAGTCATCTGCGGTTGGAACGAGACCGCCAAGGTTGTTATCGAGAACCTGAGCAAGCTGGGGAGGGACATAGTCCTCATAACGACTCAGGACGTTCCCCAGACGGGAGATTTTTACTACAAAAAGGGAGATTTCGGCAGGGAGGAGGTCCTTCAGGACGCGGGCGTTGAAAAGGCTTACATGGTTATAATCCTTGCGGAGAAACTCCCGGGTTTTTCCGAAGACTCCATAGACGCGAGGACCATCCTCACGGGTATGCAGGTCAAGGACCTTAACAGGAACGCCATCCTTGTTCTCGAACTTCTCCTGAGGGAGAACGCAAAGCTGATAAAAAGGAGAAGGGTGGCGGACTACATAATCATAGGCGGAGAGATGCTCGGGGTGATCATATCCAAGTTTGCCCAGCAGAAGTTCTACGGAGACCTTCTCAATCACATAGTCGAGCACATGGAGATGGAGATCAAAGACTGGGATGATGAGATTAGCGTGGGGGAGGCGGAGAAGAAACTCGAGCACAGAGGCTACAGGATAGTGGGCGTGGTCAGGGACGGAAGGGTTATATACTTCCCGAGAACCTCCCATATGCTCAGGAAAGGTGATAAACTTCTTCTCATAAGAGAACATCAAAAGGAGGAGAGAGGATGAAAAGGTTCCTAATAGCACTACCCTTTATGGCTTCTATCAGCTTCGCCCAGTATTTCGAGGGTGATGTGATCCGTGAGTTCGGTGTGAAGACAGGCCTTGTAACGGTCAAATACGACAGCGTAGACGGATCAAAACCGGACAAGACCCTCGACGAGTTTCTGTCCGTATACGGCTATCTGGGCGCCGGAACTACCGCGGGCTTTACCGCGGGGGTTTCAATGGAACTCTCCTCAGGAAGCAAGATGAGCGACAGAAGGACGGTCATATACAGCTCCCTGGAGCTGAACCCTTCCGTGGAGTTCTCCTTCGGAGAAAAGCTGAGGGCCTTTACAGGCTTTGGAGGCTCCATAAACAGGTTTAAGGAGAGGGCAGGAGGCCTGATCAATAAGGATACCAACTTCGGGCTTCAGTTCCTCGTAGGGGCCAAATACAACATCTTCCCCAACTTCGGCGTCCTCGGTGAATACAAGGGGAAGATATTCATGACGGGTGATTACAACAACAACGTGGTCCACCACTTCAACGTGGGAATATTCTTCCTGATCCATTAGAGCCCGAACCTTACGGGCTTGCCTCCCCCGGGAACTTCCTTGAGGGGGGGCTTGTGCCTCAGGAGGTTAAGGGAAAAGTTCAGGTTATCATACAGGGAGATGGAGTAGTTATCCCAGAAGACGCAGGTCCCCGCCAGGCAGAAGTATCCCCCCGAGGGAGGTGCTATCTGCTCCGCTATCAGGAGCGTGTAGTTCCCCTGGTTGGACTCCGCGGTGTCCTCAGCTCTCGCCACTATCTTTATATCAGGCATTATGGGCCTTATGGAGGCGGTGCAGGGGAGGAGAATCTTCTCCACGTTTACCTCGTTCTTGTCGTTCTTGTTGTATCTCCTTATCTTTGAGGTTACCACAAAGTATTTGTCTCCGTTGTGATTGCTCTTCTCATCCACCACCTCGTCCGAATTCAGCTCCATACCGAACCTTCTCGCAAGGGTGTTGCAGGTGTCCGCTATGTGGTCCTCGTTCTTGTAGTATCCAAGGAGTATAACCTTCTTGCCCTCCTCCCAGACCCATTTCTCAACCTCCTTAGCCTCTTCCTCGGTAAAGGGTATCTCCGGGTAATTAAAGACTATGGTGTCGTATTCCCTGAGCCTTTTCCAGTCGTCCACCTCATCTATATCTATGCCCGCTTCCCGGGCTTCCTTCTGAAGTATAGAGAAGTAGTAGTAGTCGGTTATAGTAAACTCCTGATGAGTTATGCTCCAGCCTACCCTAACCTTTTGCATGGTATTTAATTATATGCGGTGTTAGATTTTAGTTATGTCCGAGCTCGGAAGGATAAAACTCCTCCTATCCTCCGCGGAAAAGATAAGCAGGGAGCAGGATGTAGACAAGCTCCTACTCATGCTCTCGGACCTTGCGAGGGACATTCTCCAGGTGGACAGGTGCAGTCTCTTCCTTTTGGATAGGGAGAAGGGGGAGCTGTGGACCAAGGTTGCCCACGGTGTGGAGGAGATAAGGGTTCCCTCGGGAAGCGGAATAGTGGGCTGGGTGGCAAAGCACGGGGAGAACCTTGTGGTGGAAGACGCCTACTCGGATCCCAGGTTCAATCCGGAGGTGGATAAAAAAACCGGCTACAGGACCAGGAACATACTGGCGGTTCCCCTCTTCGACAAAAAGGGAAACGTTCTGGGTGTTTTCCAGGCGGTGAACAAGCTCTCTGGAAAGTTCTCGGAAGAAGATGTGGAGCTCCTCACCCTACTCGCGGGCTACGCCTCTTCCGCAATAGAGAACTCCCTTCTCCAGGCCAAGATCAAGGAAGCCTACAAAGAGGCCATCATGAGACTCTCACATGCCGCGGAATATAAGGATCCGGAAACCTTCAATCACATAGTAAGGGTGGGTCTGTACGCACGGCTTATGGGGGAGAAACTGGGTCTGGAGAAGGAGGTGTGTGAGAATTTAATGCTCGCAGCTCCTATGCACGACATAGGTAAGATAGGGATACCGGACGCCATACTTTTGAAGAAGGGAAAGCTAACCGACTGGGAGTGGGAGGTTATGAAGAGGCACACCATAATCGGATACGAAATCCTTAAGAACAGTGCAAGCGAACTGCTCCAGATGGCTGCTCTCGTTGCCCTCGATCACCACGAAAGGTGGGATGGAACAGGCTATCCTAACGGGAAAAAGGGAGAGGAGATAAGCCTCTGGGGGAGGATAACCTCCATAGCGGACGTCTTCGACGCTCTGATGTCCAGGAGGCCTTACAAAGAGCCCTGGAGCCTTGAAAGAACGACCGAATACATGAAAAGCCTGAGAGGAAAGGCCTTTGATCCCCAGCTGATAGACATATTCTTTGACAGCATAGACAAGGTTCTGGAGATAAGGGAGCGATACAAGGACGAGTAAAGTAAGCCCCAATCCTTAGATGAACCGCTGTGCTATACTACTAACTGATGAGTCAGTCAGCAAACCGGGAAACCAGGGAGAGACTGATAGAGGCAGGGAAGAAGGTTATATTCCAGAAGGGCTTTCACAGGGCGAGGGTGTCTGACATAACCGCAGAAGCCGGCCTCGCCCACGGAACCTTCTACATCTACTTCAGAAGCAAGGAAGAGTTTCTTCTCAGCCTCCTGCACTCGGTAAGGGAGGAGATACTATCCCTAATCGAGGAGGGAAGGAGGGCCATATCGGAAGGGAACCTTAAAGGAGGTAAGGATCTCGTCTTCGTTAAACCCTTCGACCTCATGGTAAGGGAGAGGGAGCTTGCCAAGATACTCTTCTTCGAGGCCATATGCTCGGACAGAAAGTTTCAGGAGTTTTACAAGGAGAGTAAGGAAATCCTGCTGAGGGAGACCCGGGAAGCCCTTCAGCTCCTCAACATAGAGAATTCAGAGATAAAAGCTCACATGCTCATGGGGACCGCAAGGCACCTGATAGAGATCCTTATACTCACAGGAGAAGAGGTCAAAGCCAGATGGGTGGAAGTATTGAAAGAGCTTGGTGTTTACTCCTGAGCTTCTTCACACTTTCCTTCGGAATAAGTTTGAGAGAGGCGGAGGAGTCCGCCCTCAAAAACTACTACGAGGTTCAGGTCCAGAAACTGGAACTTGATAAGAAGCACCAGGAGAGATTGAAAGAGCTGGGAAACTTCTTTCCAACACTGAACCTTGAAGCCTCCTTCAACCTCGCAAGAAAGCAGAGCTTCACCTTCCAGATACCTCCGGCACCTCCGCAGGAGTTCGTTTTCGTGAAAGGTAGCTATCCCAAGTTTACACTCCAGCTCGTTCAGGATCTTTTCAATCTGACAAGTATAAGAAGATACGAGATATCCAAAAGAGCGGAGATCTCCCAGAGATACCTCCTTGAGGAGAAGAAAAACGAAATCCTATACAGGGTTAGGGAAGCCTACGTAAACGCTCTAAAGGCCAGATCCGCGGTAGAGATATACAGAAAGCACCTGGAGCGCGTCAAGGTTCATCTGAAAGATGTAGAAGAGCTTTACAGACAGGGGATAGTGGCCTATAAGGATCTTCTGGAAACCAGGGTAAAGCTCTTCGAGGTAAGGGAAAAGCTCGCCTCCGCGGAAGCCAACTATAGAAAAGCCCTCAACTACCTATCCTATTTCACCGGTATAAAGGTTACGGAGGTGGAAAATCTTTCGGAAGATCCAGATGTAGACCTGAATTACGAGGAGCTTATCTCCGAACTCGATAACAGACCCTTGCTAAGGTATCTGAAGGAGAACGTTCGCCTATCCGAAAAAGCGGTGGAGCTTTCGAGATCTTACCTCTATCCACGGGCGGTTTTCGAAGCGGTGTATATGCGGACAGAGGAGTCGGATCTATTTCCCAAGGACAGGTATTTTGTAAGCTTCGTCTTCAGGTGGAACCTGTTCAGCGGTTTAAAAAGGTTCAGGGCCATAGAGGAGGCGAAGATAGAGCACCTTAAGGCGGTGAAAAGCTATGAGGATCTGAGGCAAAAGCTGAGACTCCAGCTACAAAACCTTTTTGAGGAGATCGAGACCACAAAGGTTAAGGTAGAGCTGGCCCGTAAACAGGTCGAGGAGGCGAAGGAGCATTTCAGGGTAGCGGTGGAGAAATACAGGGCGGGTCTCGGGACCAACGCGGAGGTTCTCGACGCACAGAGCTACCTGAAAACCGCTGAGGAAACCCTCCAGATGAGTAGATATGACTTGATGCTCAAGCTTTTCAAACTTAGAGAGGTGGTCGGCGGTGAATAGGCTCAAGGTCCTCGGGATATTCCTGCTGTTGTCTCTCTCCATAGGCATGCTCGTTTTAGGAATCAAGTGGATCCATTACAGGCTTACCCACGCAATCACCAACGCGGTCTTCGTAGAAAGCGAGACCTTCACAAGAGTAGCTTACAGACGGGTCGCGGGGAGGATAGAGAGGCTCTTTAAAAAGGAGGGAGACTACGTGAAGAAGGGGGAAGCTCTCGCCAAGATAAAGGACAGGGACTACCGGATAAAGCTGGAGGAGGTGGAGAAGAACATAGAAAGCCTGAAAGAGGAGATGAAGGCCCTTCAGATCAAGCTTTCCTCGGGGCGCAAGGAGATCCTTGAAAGCATGAAGGGTGTCGAGGCTGAGATGAGATACCTCGAGGAAGAGATAAGCTCTTTGAACACAAAGGTTGACCTGCTCAAAAAGGACAGGAAAAGGTTCAAAGAACTATACGAAAAAGGAGTGATACCCTCGAGGAAGTTCGAGGAGGTAGATACCCGGCTCAGAGCCCTCATTCACAAGAAGAAAGCACTCGAGGCGAGGAGAGGACAGCTCCGCTCAAAGCTCTCGGTTCTGAAGGCAAAGCTGGAAGGTTTGGAAAGCCTGGAAAAGAAAATCCTTTCCCTCAGAAAGAAACTCGGTGCGATTGAAAAGAAGAGGGAAGATCTCTTGAACCTGATAGAGGAAACAACGCTGAAGAGTCCGGTGGAGGGATACGTGGTTAAGAAATACGTGAGCGAAGGAGAGGTGGTAGGGCAGGGTCAGTTTGTCTACGCGGTATACGATCCCAGGGACATCTACATCCTCGTTCTTCTGGAAGAGACCAAGCTGAAAGGTGTAAAGGAGGGAAACAGGGTTCTGATAAAGATAGACGCCTTTCCGGACGAGAGGTTCGAAGGTGTAGTGGAGGAGATAGGTAGGGCTACCGCCTCCAAGTTCGCCCTTATACCGCGGGACATCACAGCGGGGGAGTTCACCAAGGTGGCCCAGAGGATACCTGTTAAAGTTAGGATAGTGAAAGGCAGGAAGGAACTCCTTAGGGTAGGAATGGGAGGAGAGGTGGCTATTGAAAAGGATTGAGAGGGGGCTTTATTAATAAGCATGGGCGGGGAGAAAAGGGAGAAGGACCTCAGAGAGGAAGCCAGGGAGCTGTTCAAGACCTTCTTCGAGAAGAGCAAGGACGTCCAGAAGGCAACCGTCCAGACCATAAGGGAGATAACCGAGAGGACGCTGAAAGAGGTTCAGCCCTCCAAAGAGAAGGTCAAAGAGATAACGGAGGGTATAGTAGAGGGCATACAGGATACCCGCAGGCATATGGGAGAAAGGCTCGAGAATGTTGTAAAAAAGCTCCAGGACCTGACCTCCAAGGCCACCTCAGGCCTGGCGGAGATAGTGGGCGGTGTGATAGAGGGGATCGAAGAGGCCTCTGAGAAGGAGAGGAGGGAAGAATGCCTAAGATACATAAAGGAGAGGAGATCTGTAACCTACTTCGATCCCGATAGGGAGGTGCCGGACGAGGTCATAAAGGAGATACTCAATATAGCCGCCCTCGCCCCCTCGGGATACAACCTCCAGCCCTGGGAGGTGATAGTGGTAAAGAGCAGGGAGAAGAAGAGAAAGCTGAAGGAGATATGCTACGGTCAGCAGAAGGTTGAGGACGCGAGCGCCAATATAGTGATCGTAGCCAACCTGAAGGCTGCGGAAGAGCACGTGGACAGGGTTCTCGACAGCTGGGTGGAGCTCGGCTATATAAAAAAGGAAGAAAGGGAACCTCTTAGGGAAAGGATTCTCTCAGGCTGGAAGAGTCCCGAAAAGAGGAAGAGGAAGGCAATAAGGGACTCTGCTCTCTTTGCGATGTGCGTGATGATAGTTGCGCGCTACTTCGGACTCGAGACTCATCCCATGGAGGGCTTCGACGAGGCGAAGCTGAAGAGATTTCTCGGAATAGGCAGGGATAGGGTAGTTCCTCTTATAATAGCCGTGGGATACAAACACCCCGAGAAGGAGCTTCTCCCGAGAGCTTACAGGTTCACCTTTGATGAGTTCGGGAAGATAGTTTAGTCCCTGTTGGATAAAACCTCCGCCTCCTCATATTTTCTAAAATCCCTGTCAAAGGTATACACTGGCTTGATATCCTTCACCTTGGCATAGGCGAGTATCAGAGCATCTCCGAACTTGAGGTTTTCTTCCTCATAAAGAGCAAGAGCTTTAAGCAAAACGTCAAGATTTTCCATCTCCACAGGAAGGGAGAGAAGACTCTCTACCACTTCCCTCACCTGTGCCTTTGTAAGGCCGTAAAACCGTTCAAGGACATACACCATCTCGATCACCACGATGGAGGGGATGAAGAACACTGTCCCATTTCGCAATGCATTCTCTACAAGTTTCCTGAACTTCTTCTTGTCTTTCTCGGTGCCGTCGTGGAGATATCTGAGAAAAAGGTTAGTATCTAAAATCCCTTCGTAGTGCATCCTTTACTATCTCCTTCTCCACCTCTTCTCTTATACGTTCAAGGGATATAGGCTCACCCTTGAGGGTTCCAGCTAAGCTCATGAAGTCTCTTATCTTCCTTATCTTTATCTCATCGCCCTCTACTTCAAACACCACTCTGTCCCCTTCCTTTATACCGAGCTTTTTTCTCACCTCCCTTGGTATAACTACCTGATACCTTTTGCTCACTCTTGCTATCAGGCTCATGTAAGATAAATTACAGAATGTCATACCAAACAGCAAGTGGCTTATGCCTGATCTTTTCTTTATACTCCCCACCGCAGTTAGTTTAAAATAAAAACCATGCAGGACTGCATATTCTGTAAGATAGTTAAGGGGGAAGTTCCTTCCAAGAAGGTTTACGAGGACGACCAGGTCTACGCCTTCCACGACATAAACCCCGTCGCGCCCGTTCACATACTCATAGTTCCCAAGAAGCACATCCTCGGCATTCAGACCCTTGAGCCCGAGGACGAGCGCCTGGTGGGACACATGTTCTACGTGGCGAGGAAGATCGCGGAAGAACAGGGCCTCGCTCCCAAAGAGGACCTCAGCGGTGGATACAGGCTCGTCTTCAACGTGGGCAAAGATGCGGGCCAGAGCGTTTTTCACCTACACCTGCACCTGATCGGCGGAAGATCCATGGGCTGGCCTCCAGGCTGAGGAATGAGATCCTTCTTCCTCAAGCTCTCCTCCAAAAAGTGTCCCATAAAGTTTGATTCTCTCGAGAAGGTCGAGGACAGAACCGCGATAGTTGTGGGAAATTTCGACGGCTTTCACTTGGGGCACAGGCACCTAATCAGGATCCTTAAGAAAAGGGCAAAGGAGAGAAATCTCAGAACCACGGTGGTAACCTTCTGCCCGCATCCTCTCAAGGTCCTCGCCCCCAGACTGCTTCTGTGCGAGCTCTCGAGCGCCGACGAGAAGGCGGAGCTCCTTGAAAGGGAGGGTGTGGATTACCTCTGCTTCATAAGGTTCGATAAAGAGTTCTCTAAGATGGGAGCCAAGGAGTTCTTAGAGGAGGTTCTCTACAGGAGGCTCGGGTGCAGGTTCCTGCTCGTGGGCTACGACTGGAGGTTCGGGCACAGGAGGGAAGGGGAGATTGAGCTGGCAAGGGAAGTGGGTGAGAGGCTCGGCTTCGAGGTGGAGCTCGTCAGCCCCTTCAAGAGGAACGGCCACATAGTGAGTAGCACACTCGTGAGGAGGCTCCTCTCGGAGGGAAGGCTCGAGGAGGCGGAGGAGTTTTTGGGAAGGAGATACTGGATAAGGAGGAAGGTGGTAAGGGGAGAGGGGAGAGGTTCGAAGCTCGGTTTCCCCACCGCCAACCTGAAGGATACGGAGAACTTATGCCTGAGAACGGGGGTTTATGCGGTTCTCGTGAACGACGAGCTTCCCGCTGTGGCTAACTACGGGCTGAGGCCCACCTTCGATGGAAAGAGAAAGGTCCTCGAGGTTCACATACCAGGCTTCAGCGGGGACCTGAGAGGGAGAAGCATAAAGGTGGAGTTTCTGAAGTTCCTGAGGGAGGAGAGGAAGTTCCCGAGCGTGGAGGAGCTAAAAGAGCAGATAGAGAGAGATATTCACTCCGCCTTGGCAGTCTCCTCCTCCCTCTCGTAGATGACTCTTATCTGGCCGTTTTTCAGAAGGACGAAGCTCTTCTCGAGCCTGTCCCTTATCCCCTTCTTGTTGGCGAGGAAGTTCTCAAGCCCCTTAGGCTCGTTGTGGGACTTGAGCATGTAGTTCCTCACCTCCCCGTTGTCGAAGTGGATCTTAACGGGGAGGCAGTAGAACTTGGAGTCCTCTCCAGATCCGCACCTTCTGATCTCTCCCACCACCTCTATCTTAACGCTTCTGGCAACTATCTCCTCCATAACTACCTCCTCTCGAGCATTATCTGAATTAGAGTGTCTATCCTGTTGTTGATGCCAGATATCTCCTGTCTTAGCTGGTTCATTTCTTGTCTTAGCTGGTTCATTTCCTGCCTGAGCTGGTTTATTTCTTCCTTCACTTCCTGGCGGAACTGGTTAATTTCTTCCCGCACTTCCTGCCTGAGCTGGCCTATTTCCTGCCTCACCTGGCCTATCTGTGTGTCTATCTTCTGATTCAGGTATCTGAAGTCCTCCTCCTGTCTTCTTTCGATCTTTTCGAGCTTCTCGTAGATGTCCCTTGACCTCTCCTCTACAACTTCATATACAAGCTCCAAAGTAACTTTCTTAACAACTCCCTTTGCCCACTCGCGCATAGCCACTATAATTTTATAACTATGCAGGAAGTTAAGGTGGACAAGGAGCTGGACATAAGGGGCGAGGTGTGCCCGTTTACCTTCGTCAAGAGCAAGCTGGTCTTGGAGCAGATGAAGGAGGGAGAGGTCCTCAGGGTTATCATAGACTACGAGCCCTCCGCGGAGAACGTTCCCAAGAGCATGAGGGAAGAGGGTCAGGAGGTTCTCGCGGTAAACAAGATAGGTGAAAACCTCTGGGAGATCCTCGTAAGAAAGAAGAGATGAAGGTGCTCTTCGTCATCACGAGCGTTCCCTACGCCAAGGACTACAGCACGATAATCAATCTGGTGGAGAGGCTCTCCAGGAAGGGCCACGAGGTTCACCTGTTCCTCTCGGGGAACGGAGTCTACTACCTGATAAGGCCAGACGCGAACGTGCTCTCCGAGTTCGGTGCGAAGGTCCACTTCTGCTCCCACTCCGCGCACCAGAGGGGAGTGGATAAGGTCCCCTCCTGGGCGGA
This sequence comes from Aquificaceae bacterium, assembly GCA_027079305.1. GTDB lineage: Bacteria > Aquificota > Aquificia > Aquificales > Aquificaceae > Hydrogenivirga. Next base: position 17,766 of record JALWVU010000074.1, on the reverse strand, counting down.
AAGCAGTTCCACCTACAACCTCTCCCGCATGATGGGCGAGTTCGATAAGGTCATAGTCTTCAACTGAAGGGGGCGAGATGAGGGTTGTGTTCATACTCAAGGGAGATCCCTTCTCCTGGAAGGCTCACGAGGCCTTCAGGGTGGCGGTGGCTGTGGGGATGAACCACGAGCTCACCTTCGTCTTCATAAGGGACGGTGTGTATACCTTGACGAGGTGGTCTCCCGAGGACCTGGGAGTGGACACCTTCGAGAAGTTCTACGAGACCTTGGACTTCGTGAACATAAGGCTCGTGGTCGAGGACGCCTCCATGCAGGAGAGGGGTATAAAGGAGACGGACCTCGTCCGTGAGGTGGAGATCAGGTCTGCGGAGGAGATAAGTGAGATAATAAACTCCTCGGAGGCGGTCTACGTATGGTGAACACCTTGTGGCTCGTCAGAAAGCTGGGGGACTTCTCCTCGGAGCTCCTCTCCGACGAGGATATAGTTATCCTGATCCAGGACGGGGTCCTGAGGTGGCCCACGAGGAAGGGCTGGTATGTATGCAGGGAGGACGCGGTCGCGAGGGGTTTGAAGGTTCCCGAGAGTATGATGAAGAGCTACGAGGAGATAGTGGATCTTATAGAGAAGGCGAGGAGGGTGATCGTCTGGTGAGGTGGGAGATCTCCAAGACCTTCAGGTTCGAGGCTGGGCACAGGGTCTGGAAGCAGAACCTGACTCACGGAAGGGGAGCTGAGTTCACGAGGAATGTGGAGGTTCCCCAGAACAAGTGCGTGAACCTCCACGGGCACAGCTACGTGCTCGAGGTGACGGTGGGATCGGACACTCTGAGCGAGCAGGACATGGTGATGGACTTCTACCACGTGAAGAACGCCCTAAAGGATCTCATAGACACCATAGACCACAGCTTCATAATAGACGTCCACGATCCCATGTATCCAGAGCTCAAAGAGGTGGCCCAGAAGTTCGGTGCCATGAAGATCTTCCCCGTGGAGTTCTGCCCGACCGCGGAGGCTCTGGCCAAGTTCTTCTACGACTTTCTCACTCAGAAGCTGAAGGACGCTGGGCTTCTGGGGGAGGTGAAGGTGGTCAAGGTCGTTCTCTGGGAGACCGCTACCTCGAAGGCTGAATACAGACCTGAGTGAGGGGGCATCCCTCACACAGCGGATCTTTCCTGCAGAAGCGCTTCGCATGCTCATCCAGGAGGGCGTGGAACTCCTTGTAGAGCTCAACGTCCTTAGGAAGATTGCCTTCAAACCAGCTTCTGAGCTCCTCGTAGCTCCCCCTAACACCGAAGATCCTCTCCACTATCCTCTTGGTGTAAGCGTCTATGACGAAGTAGGGTCTGCCTCCCGCATACAGGAGGATAACGTCCGCGGTCTCCCTACCTATCCCCTCTATACTCAGAAGCTCCTCCCTACCTATACTCTCCACCTTGGAAACGGGGCTCAGCTTTTCTGAGACCACCTTGAGCCTCCTCGCCTTCTGTCTGTAGTATCCTGAGGGTCTTATCAGCTCCTCGAGCTTATCTAAGGGGGTATTCAGCACTCCCTCGAAGCTGAGCGCTCCCTCCCTTTTAAGATTCTCGATGGCCTTCTTCACGTTCCTCCAGCTGGTGTTCTGGGTGAGGACTGCTCCTATAACTATCTCCTCCCTCGGGTCGGTCCCGTGCTCTCTATGGTATTCCTCGTCCACGGGCCACCAGTTCTGCTCCCCGTAAGATCTCAGGAGAAGCTCGTAAACCTCAAGGAGATCACTTCTTGAACTTCTCAAGCCTGCTCACCATCGTGTCGGATACGAACACCACGCCCGAGTGCTTGTTGAGGAAGGGGGTGAGTCCCTCGAGTATGGAGAGGGCCTTCTCCTCGGGCATCACTGAGATGACCATGGCGAGCGTGTCCTCCTCGTTGAAGAGGAGGTGCCCCTCGTGGAAGCCGTGGCTTCCCTTGCCCGAGAGGTTGTGGACTATGGTGTAGCCCGAGATCTGGGCCCTCTCGAGGAGGTCGATCACGAAGGGAAGGTCCTCTCCCCTCACCACTATCTCCACCTTCTTCATGGGATACAGGTTCAGGCTCTTCATGCTCTCACCTCCTCTCTCAGAGCACCTATCTCCTTCCACTCCCCGTCTATAAACCTGTGGAAGGTCTTGGTTTCTGGATCGAGTATAACTACGTTTATCCACTCCTTGAGCATCAGCTCCCTTATCTTGTGGACCTTGTATAGGGTGTTTTTCGCAAACTCAAGTGGAGCCTCTATCAGCACTATCAGCCTCACGGGAGTGTGGAAGGGCTTTCCCTTCCTTAAGACCGTCTGGGAGGGGAGGCCAGTTCTGAGATCGCTCACGTTCCCCGTCATAACGCCTATCCTGCCCGCCACGTTGTGGTAGACCTTGCTCCCGCTCCCGTAAATCTCGTTATCGGTTGTGGAGAAGTAGTGCTCCATGTTTATCCACTGTCCCACCACGAGGGGGCCCGAGAGTATGTTCTCCAGGAGGAAGCCCTTCATGTCTATCCTGTAGTCGTAGGAGTGGAGGAAGACCTTGCCCTCCAGGTTCAGGTCCCTGGTCGTCTCCCTCCTGCCTATAACGAAGGCGTAGTTTCCCGAAAGGCCCCACTCGGGCCTCACCTGGGACCAGTCGTAGGCGTTCTCGAGGACCTTCCCGTAATCTGGGTCGGTTCCCAGCTCCTTCGCCCTCTCCAGGGCGGTGGCCTCGCTGGCCCTTCTAAGATCCTCCTCGATCTTTTCTATAAGAGGCAGGAGCTTGGGGGGGAGGAGGTCGAGGTCGTGGAGGACCACCTCGTCGGTGGTGGTGTTGTGAAGCCCTGGGACGAAGAAGGTGGACTCGGGAATGTCTATTCCGTATCTCTCCCTCAGGAGCTCCCTCACCTTGGGGTCGTTGGCCATCCTGCAGAAGGCCCTCGCGTTGTGTATGCCGGAAGCACCTCCGCAGGCACCGCAGTCTAAAGCTGACTCGTAGGGGTTGTTTTCAGATCTGCTCCCGTGCCCGAGGACAAGGACTATGGGAGCGAAGCGGGTCAGCCCCACGGATCTGAGGGCATTCGCCACGAGGACCGCCTTCTCCTCGGCGGTGAAGCCCACCTGCTTCAGCCTCTCCCTCACCACCTGAACGTATCCCCTGTCCGCCCTGTAGGTGTCTTTGAGCCTTTTGAAGAACTCCTCCTGCATCCTTCTATCAACACCGAGCCTCAGGAGGGCCTTGGACTCCCTACCGCCCTCCTTCACAACCTCGAAGATCTCCGAGACCACCGCCTCCTCCGCATCCTCTATCCCGAGCTCCCTCTCGAGGGCCATCCTTATAATCCTCGTGAAGATGGACCTGGTAATGCTCTCTATCTCCTCGGGACTCAGCTTGTCCATCAAGAGCTGGGTCTTGGGTCCTTTGCCGAGCAGGTTCTCCCGCGCCCTCGTGTAGGGTGAGGGGAAGAAGGTCTTCCCTATGAAGTCGAAGCCGAAGAGGAAGCCTATGGCCTCCACGGTCACGTAAGGGGTGAGAACGTTCTCCTTAAGGTCGTGGAGGACCTCCTCGAGGATCCCCTTCCTGTGGGATCCTATCCTCCTCACGGGCATCTCGAGGACCACGTTCCTGGGCCTTATTATCACGGGACAGAGGAACTCCTCGTGCCCCTTGTGAAGTTCCACAAAAGCCATGGGAACTCCGAAGAAGCCCGCTATACCGTAGGTCTCATAGCTTCCTACTCTCTCCAGGTTCCTCCTGTATCTTTCGGACCTCACGTCTATGCAGAAGAGGGCCTGGGCGGTTATGTTTTCTTTGCTGTCGGAGAACCTTATCCCAGAGATCAGGCCCTCCACGAGGGTGTCCTCCATGGCCTTCAGCCATATCATTCCCTCCTTCTCCTCCAGCTTCTCCCAAAGGTTCAGCAAGCTTTCTACCTGCTCGTAGCTGAGGGAGAGGAGATCTATACCTTTTAGGGAGAGCCACTCCTTGAGGAAGGTGAGCCTCACTCCCGCCTCCCAGAGGGCCTTTTCTCTCACGTAGCGCTCCAGTATCTCACGGGGTCTTTCGAAGAACTCGGGGAGTGTGTGGGCGTAGGAAGGGTGGGCCTTCCTCCCGTAATACTCTATGAGAAGGTAAGCCTTCTCCCAGTTCTCGGTCAGGAACTCCCTCAGGGCCTCGTAGTCTCTCCCGAAGGGTAACCTCTTCGTCCTCGCCTTGAGGACGGAGCGGGACACGAGGAGCCTTATGGCGGTGTAATCGACCACGTCAACAGGATAGATCCTCTGCCAGAAGTAGTCCCTGTTGCTCTGCCTCCAGCGGATGAAGCCTACTATGCCCTTCAGGCGGGTGAGCTCCTTCGTTATGTATCCCTCCCAGAGGCTTTCGGGAATCTTCAGATCCCTTAGAACGCCCTCTATGGCCTCCTCGGGCTCCTGGAACTCCTGAACCTTTCTCCAGAAGTCGAGGCCGGCTCTGAGGAGGAACCTCAGGTTGTGTCTTGCCAGCTTCTGCCAGGACCTGAAGAGGCCCTCCTCCCTGTGGGGCATGCTGATGGCCGCCTGACCCTCGTCCAGGAAGCCCATAACGCTCTTGACCACCAGGTCGTCTATCACCTCTCCCAGGTTCAGACCGCTCAGCTCCTCCACCGCCTCGTATAGGGTCCTCTCCTCCCCAACGGACGCTAAGAACTCCTCTACCTTCCGTCTCGGGTCCTCCCTGAACCTCTCCGCCACCTCGGAGAGGAGCTCTTTCGGTAAGCTCGTATCCACTCTGTTCTTCCTGGGCCTGAGATCCTTCCCCTTGATGAGAAGCTCGAGAACCAGATCAACGAGGGGAAGTCCCGCGTCGTCCACACCTTCTCTATCGAGGAACTCTTCAATCCTCTCCATCAGCTTCTCTTTCGAGATCTTTCCCCTCTCCATAAGATGTTGGCAGTCCTCCCTCCTCAGGAAGCCCCTTCCCCCGAAGAGCTTCTTCCCGAGCCTGACCGCCTCCTCGAAGGGCATCTCCTCGAGCTCGTGGAGAGGATTGTGGTGGACGAAGGTTTTCATGGGCCAGAAGAAGGGCACGGGCTCAGCACAGACGTTCACTAAGGACCTTATCCAGAGCTTCCTGCCCGGCTTCATTTAAGCTCTCCTCCAGATATCCCTGTATACCATATCTTCCTCGGGCTCGCCCCAGAGGAACTTCCCCAGGTTCGTGAGAAGGGAAAGACCTAAGAAAAACCAGCCCATAGCGAACAGGAAAAGCTCACCCGCGTCCATGTCCGCTTTGTAAACGAAAAGGGGGAGCGTGTAGGAGAGGACGAGAGTGATCACGAAAACGGTCGAGAGGAAGGGGGCTTTGAGTATGAGGCCTCTGAGGAAGTGGATCTCGTCCGTCAGTAGGGTTCTCCTCAGGAAGCCCGAGAGGAGCATGAGCGATAGTGGGAGGACCGCAAGCAGGATGGCCCATTCCGAGATGTAGGAGAGGCCGAGGAGGGCAGGATAGAGCTCCGAAGCCCCGCCCCTCAGGTTCCTGACCGAGAGGATGCGCAGGGAGTGGAAGAGCACGGTGAAGAGGGCCAGCTCCCTGGTCCAGTGGGGAGGCTCGAGAGCCTTCAATAGGAGGAATCCGGCCACGGGAAGGAAAACGAGCGCCACGGGGCCAAGCTTATCTATCAGCTTCGAGGTTAGTAGGCTGAAGGGGAATATGGGAATGAGAAGGGCTACCAAAGGTAGCAGGGCCGTCTGGGGAGTCAGCTCCCCTAAAGCGAACACGCCGAAGGCAAAGGCTCCGGCGGGAACGGCGGTCCTCTTGGAGATCCGGGAGACCGCCCTGAGGAACCAGTCTTTCGCGAGATCGTATATATCGTGTATATAAAGCTCCCTCGAAAAGTGGGTGTATAGGTTCAGGTATATGGGGAGGAATTTTTCCCTGCTCGCGTAGTATATGAAGATCCAACCGATCAGCACAACCGCACCCATGAATATGACCTCAGCGAGGAAGACCCACCAGGAGGTGAAAGCTACCTCGTATATCCTCCCTACCAGAGCCCGGTCGTAGAGGAAGTTCTGGAGACTGTGGCCTATGAGGACGTATCCGGTCATAACGACGAGGAGGGAAAGAATCGCGAGGAAGGCGGTCAATATAGGTTTCTCCCTACCGAGCCTGAACACGCTCACGAGAACCTGTGCAGCGGTGACCCAACCGAAAAAGAGGATTATGAGAGAGGTCTTGTATTCTAAAATTCTCTCCTCGAAGATGTAGTGGGTGAAGAAAACGATCAGCAGGGGAACCGCCACCGTTACCAGACCGTAGAGGAGCCAGGGAACCTTCCTGACCACCTCTTCCTTTCTGGTCAGAGCCCTGTAGACCTCGTCCTCGGGTATGTTGGGATCGTGCCTGGCGGAGTGTATGACGCTTCCCGAGTAGAGGAAGAGGGTCGCCTTGAATATCCCGTGGGCCATCATGTGGTAGACCGCGAGGGCAAAGGCCCCCACACCGAGCTCCATAATCATGTATCCCATCTGGCCCACCGTCGAGTATCCGAGGGACTTCTTTATGTCCGTCTGCAGGAGCATTAAAACCGAGCCGATTATGGCAGTTACAGATCCGGCTATGAAGGCCAGGGTAAGCCCGAGCTTGTCGTGGACGTAAAGGGGGGCGAACCTGTTAACCAGAAAAGCTCCCGCGTTCACTATCCCCGCGTGCATCAGGGCGGATACGGGAGTGGGTCCTTCCATAGAGTAGACTATCCAGTGATGAAAAAGGAACTGGGCGGACTTGAGCATGGCGCTCAGTGTTATGAGGGTGGTTACGACAGGAAGTATCTCCGAATCGCTTTGGAGAACTTTCTCACTTATCTGGGGTAAACTGAGTGTCCCGAACTCCCTGTATAGGAGGAAGATCGCTATGAAGAGGGGGATGTCCGCCAGTCTGTGGGTAAAGAAGGTAAGGTTAGCATACCTAAGAGCCTGGGGCCTTCTGTGGTTCTGATTAAGAAGCATGTAAAGAAGTAGGCCCATAAGATGCCAGGCCACGAGGAGAGTTATAAGGTTGGCGGACAGAACCAGCAGGACGAGGACTCCGGTCATGAGGTCCAGGAGCACATAGAACCTCCTGTATCCCTCTTCGTCCGCCATGTATTTTTCCGAGAACTTGTGAACCACCAGGCTGACCAGCAGTATGTAGGTGGAGAGAAGTAATCCCAAATTGTCCCCGTAAAGCTCAAAGAATCCGCTCAGGACCGAGGTTCTCTCGCCCAGTATAAGTAGCAGTAGGCTGAGAAGGAAGGCGAAGAAAGTCATAAAGGTGCTGAGCCTCGGAAAGACTTTGTCGTCTTTAGTTATCCAAACGAGCAAGGCTGACAGAAAGTTTATAAGAGGCACGAGAGGGATAAACTTCTCCATGCCTTCCTTACCACCTTTCCAGAGCTTTAAGCACTAAAGAAGTGTAAGAGCCTTACTCCCCCCCGTATTCCACGCTGTCTATCTCTTCCATAAATTGCTCTATCATGAAGGTCACGTATTCTTTAAGCTCCTCCACACTCTTGTTCAGATTGTCCTCCGCTATCTCTATGTCCTTCTCGTGAACATCGTGTTCCTCGGTTATGTATTTGACCTTCACGTAAGGAAACTTCCTGCCCTCTTCGTCAAAGTGAACCTCTATGTCCACGTCCGGGTTTACCATAACGTCCTTGAGTTCCTGGGCGAGTTTCTCTAGCTTCTCTCTGATCTCCTTATCCATACTCTTCCTCCCGGGGTGTTCGGGTTAATATGGTAGACTAAAGGCGGATTTTTGTAAAGGAAAAGGACCCGCCGTCAGGCGGGTGTTTCTCAGTCCCCTGTCTTCACCATGACCATCTCGATACAGTGTCTCTTGAGAAGGTCAGAGCAGACGTAGACGCAGATCTCACAGCCCTTGCACCTGTCCGCCCAGACCCAAGCGGTGTGGTCGCTCTGCTTGTAGTTGAGGCAGTTAGGCTCGGGACAGAACAGGACGCACTGTTTGCAGTTGTACTTGGCGCACTCCTTCTCGTTTACCTCCGCTACGAAATACATCTACAACCTCCTCAGGTGGCGACTTTCTCCTCTTCCTCCTCCACCCATCCGTTCTCTTCAGCCAGCTTTATGGTGTATTTTATGACCTCCATATTCTTCGCCAGAAGCTCCTGCTTCTTCTTGAACTTCTTCTCTATAGCTGAGTCGAGGGCGGTGGTTCCTCCCGAGGCCACGAAGCTACCACCCAGGAACCTCTCTATCAGAGCCTTCTCTATGTGGTCGAGGTTCACGAGTTTGGTTATACCGAAGAAGAGGCCGACCATAGCCATGTTGGTGGCGAGCTCCGTTCCAGCTATGTCCCTCGCTATCTGGGTAGCAGGTATCATGTAGATCCTCGCGTTCAGCTCCTCCAGGACCTTCTTGTCCTCGTCGGGTATTATGTCCGCATCGGAGTTTATAAGTATCATCCCGTTGGGCTTGAGGCCCGTGTAAAAGGGCATGGTGTAGGATTTGCCGTGGGTTATGACCTGGGGGTGGTAGATCATTATCACGTTCGGGTAGACGACCTCACCAACCTCGTATATGGGCTGGTCAGAAGCCCTGACATAGGCCTCGACGGGAGCCATTCTCTTCTCTGAACCGAAGAAGGGAACGAGGGAGGCGTATTTACCCGCCGCGGACATGGCGTTACCGAGTATGTGGGCGGAGGTGACGACCCCCTGCCCACCGACACCCGCTATCCTTATGTTGTATCTCTTCATGACTTCACCTCCTGCTTGGCCTTCTCCTTCTCCTTTCTCTCTATCTCCTCGAGATACTCCTTGACCTCGTCGGTCATCCACTCGTAGAACTTGAAGTCCTTCTTCTCTCTGGCTCTCGCGTCCGCGAGAACTTCCCTCGTGGGTATGGAGTATTCGATGTTGCAGGAGGTGTAGGCGTGTATGAAGGTAGGTCCAAACTTCCTCGCAGCGAGGATAGCCCTCCTTATAACCTTGGCGATCCTCTTGGGGTTGGTAGGGGATATCCTGGCCACGTAAACGCACCCGGCAACCTGGGCGAGCTCGACAGCGTTTATCTTGTCGAACTGCTTACCCTTGGGAGCCATCTTGAGCTGTATCCCTTTGGGGGACATTCCGCTCTCCTGTCCTCCCGTGTTTCCGTAAACCTCGTTGTCCACCATTATGGTGGTGAACTTCTCCCTTCTGAACCAGGAGTGCATGGTCATTCCGAAACCTATATCCATGAGACCGCCGTCACCCGCTATGACCACAACGTCCTTGTCCTTGTCGGGGAACCTGATCGAGAGGGCTCTCTTGAGACCGGAAGCGACCGCGTTCGTGTCCCCGTAGTTTCCGTAGATAAAGGGAACCGCCGCCTGGGAGAGGGCAAGCCTTGCGCATCCCGCGGTTCCAAGGACTATGGTGTCTTCGGGCTTGGGAAGGGCTGCGTAGAAGACCCTTATAAAGTAGGCCATGTAGCATCCCGCACACATGGGATGCTCTTCGACCAGCTCCTTGAACTGGCCGAGTTGCATAACGTCGATCTCTTTACCGAACTGGCCGAACTTGACCAGGTCCACGTAGTCCCTGGGCATGTATTTTTCAAACCCCGGCGATATCTTTACGTACTCAAGTCCCATGACACACCTCCTTTATAGGGATTTTAAACAACAGTTTTCTTCTCCTTCTTGATGCCGAGGGCCTTGTAGATCTCGTCCATTATAAGCTCGACCGGCAGGGTCATTCCGCCGTAGACCCTCGGACCGTCGACAACTATACCGCTGTTGGGAATGACCGCCTTAACCTCCTTGGCGAGCCATCCCACTATGTTGTGCTCGGGCACTATGACCGCCTTGGCCTTCTTGAGAGCTTCCCTTACCTCCTTCTCAGGGAAGGGCCTGAGAGACTTGATCTTGACAAGTCCCACAGGGAGACCTTCCATCTGGGCATACCTCTGGGCCTCCCTTCCCTGCGCGGCAGCACAGCCTGAAGCGACTATGAAGACCTCCGCATCTGGGTTCACCACCTCTATGGGTCCGCCCAGATACTTGTAGATCCACTTCATAGCCCTTCTGTTGGCGGACCAGACTTCCTGCTGCCAGACCGCGTGGATCAGGTAGCTCATGAAGTTGGACTTCTGAACGGGAGCGTCCCTCTGGATCCTCGCGGGAGGTATCTCACAGTCGGTAGGTGGAACGGGAGCCTTGTAGGGGTCTCTGGGAGGTAGCTTCATATCTTCGGGAGGTAGCTCCACGTATCCCTTGGCGTGGGTAACGAAGAAGCCCTCGGTGGCCACCACCACGGGCAGGTAGACGTCCACCTTCTCGGATATAACAAAACCCGCCAGCGTGAAGTCGAAAACGTCCTGCTGATTTTCCGCATGGAGCACGACCAGTCCCGAGTGGAGCAGGTAGGCTATCTCAACGTTGTCGGGCTGTATAGAAAGGGGAGCGTTTACGACCCTGGTCATTACACCGAGGACCGCGGGTATCCTGTGTCCGGGCCAGGAGACTATAGCCTCAAGGCCCCTGAGTAGTCCGGGACCTGAAGTGGCGGTAAAGGCTCTCGCTCCGCCTCTGACCGCTCCCGCTATGGCGGACATTGCTCCGTATTCCTCTTCCGCTCTGTAGTAGTCCTTAACGTAGCCCTGGGCGTATAGATCCCCAACCAGGTGCATGGTCTCAGACTGGGGAGTTATGGGATAGGCTATGGCTATATCTACGTTCCCCCTTTTAACGGCCTCCGCGAAGGCCTGAGATCCCGTAATAAACTTCTTCTCCCTCGGAGCCTCTAAGAGAAGGTGCTCGGGCTCCACAACCTTCTGTTCAGGCATGGCACACCTCCTAAGACTTTTACTCCGTCTCCTCTACAACCTCGCCCCTTCTGGGCATGAGAAGGGCTGCATACTCCCCGAAGTCGAGGGGAGATATCTTGGTCCAGTCTTCCTTGGGCAGGGAGGGATTCTCGGGAGGGAGCTTGGGCTCCCACTCTATACCGAGTTCATTTCTGACCTGAACGAGAACGTCCCTGAACCTCCTTATCTCCTCCGCGTGGACGTCCCTCAGAGATACCATTGCGTCCTCGTGTCCCATTTCAGCACAGAGGGCGATCGTGAAGCAGTTGGTCCCCGCCCTTATCATCCTCAGAGACAGGTTCGCGTAGTGACAGTGGACTCCGACGAATATGCAAGCCTCTATCTTGTTGTGAAGGATCGTCAGGTTCGGGTGGTTAGGGTTTATCTCCGCTTCGGGATCTATCTTGGGATACTTGGGCCTGTAGTCGGGCATGGGGATTATCCTGCAGTTGGGTATTTCCATGGCCAGCTCGAGAACCGCCTTGGCCTTCTCCATCGCGCCCGCGTTCCACCCCCAGAGGACGAGAGGGCCGGGGAATATGGTGGGGTTCCTTCTGGTGAGCATGGCCTTGGCGGCCTCCCTCATAGCGGTCTCTTCGTCAACTATCTCCCCGTAGAGGAGCGCCTTCCCGGGTGGGGGAAGTTCAACGCCCATGAAAGCTCCGGGCGTGGGGATATAACCTGAAGGTCCCGGTGTTATAAGCTTCTTCTCCTGATCCATTATTAAACCTCCGCTCTCGATGATGCCTACAATTTATAAGGATTTCCTTATATTGTCAAGGCAAAAAGTATGAGATAGGTCAAGCTTTTTAAAACGATGTTTTACAATCACCTCAGCCTCCCTTTATGGCTTCGAGTAAACACTCCCTCATCAGATCCTCGGAGGGGTTTCCCATATCCACCACCGTATCGAAGTCCTTCCCGTAGCCCAGCTCCCTGAGACGGTCCATGAGAAGTCTGTAAACGCTCTTGAGGCCCTCTTTCATGGGTATACCTTCCCTGAATATGTAAAGCTCGTCCTCCTCCCTGAAGAAGCTGAGCCCGTAATCCTCCGGTTTCTTCACCTCGAACTCCACACCGACCGCGAAGGCTTTACCGTGGTTTATCGCACTCTCCTCGGGAAGGTAGTGTTCCGAGAAGCAACTGAGCTTCTGGGCCTGAAAGAGGTTCTTATCTGTGGGGACCGCCACTATGTAGAGGGCCCCCTCCTGCATGCTCTCGCCTTTCTCGTTCCTTCCCACCAGTTGGATGAAGTAGGTCCAGGATCTCATGGCGCCACCCAGTTGTCCTTGGCGAGAAGCTCTTCTGGCTGAACCTTCTCCTGAACCTTCTGGGAGATCTTGTAGGAGCAGAACTCGGGTCCACACATGGAGCAGAACTTGGCGGTCTTGTAGCCCTCCTGAGGGAGAGTCTCGTCGTGGTAGGCCCTTGCGGTCTCGGGGTCCATGGCCAGCTCGAACTGTCTGTTCCAGTCGAAGTTGTATCTGGCTATTGACATCTCAAGGTCCCAGTCCCTCGCTCCGGGCCAGTGCTTGGCTATATCCGCCGCGTGGGCCGCTATCTTGTAGGCGATCACTCCCTGCTTGACGTCCTCCACGTTGGGAAGTCCGAGGTGCTCTTTTGGAGTTATGTAGCAGAGCATGGCCGCACCCACAGATCCCGCCAGGGCGGCACCTATGGCGCTACCTATGTGGTCGTATCCAGGGGCCACGTCGAGGACGAGGGGACCCAGTATGTAGAAGGGAGCCTCCCTGCACCAGAGCTGTTGTATCTTCATGTTGAACTCAACGTCGTTGAGGGGAACGTGTCCGGGGCCTTCGACCATCACCTGGATGTCGTGCTTCCAGGCTCTCTCTGTCAGTTCCCCGAGGACTTTAAGCTCCGCAAGCTGGGCCTCGTCGGTCGCGTCCTCTATGCATCCTGGCCTGAGAGCGTCCCCGAGTGAAAAGGAGACGTCGTATTTCTTGAAAATCTCACATATCTTGTCGAAGTGCTCGTAGAGGGGGTTCTGCTTGCCGTGCTCGGTCATCCACTGGGCGAGGATCGCTCCGCCCCTCGAGACTATGCCCATCACCCTGTGCTGGACGAGGGGAAGGTGCTCCCTCAGTATCCCCGCGTGTATGGTCATGTAGGAGACTCCCTGACGGGCCTGCTCCTCTATCACGTCCAGTATGAGGTCTACCGTCAGCTGTTTAACGTCACCCTTGGCTATCTTCCAGGCTTCGTATATGGGAACTGTCCCTACGGGAACGGTGCTCGCTTCAATTATTGCCTGCCTGGTCTCGGGTATGGCCTCACCGGTGGAGAGGTCCATTATCGTGTCCGCTCCGTATTTTATGGCAACCTTCGCCTTCTCCACCTCCGTGGGAATGTCCGAGGCGAGGCCCGAGTTTCCTATGTTGGCGTTCACCTTCACCCTCGAGTTCATACCTATGCACATGGGCTCTAAGTGGAGGTGGTTGATGTTGGCGGGTATGATCATCCTACCGCTCGCCACCTCCTGCCTGACGAACTCGGGGTGAAGGCCCTCCCTGCGGGCCACATACTCCATCTCCTCGGTGATTATGCCCTGACGGGCCAGGTGCATCTGGCTTTTATTCTTAAACTTCCTCCTCTTCTCGACCCACTCAGCTCTTAGCATTATCCTTCCTCCTGAGATGATGTTTTAAAAATTAATAACCTCGCTCTCCTTTAACAATATGATTTTCATTCGGAAAACCTTTTCCCGCTGAAGGTATCGAAGTAGGGAGACCTGATACCCTTATCTACCAGATCAAGAACCATCCTCGCGCTGAGAGGCGCCCAGAGTATACCGTTCCTGTAATGTCCAACCGATATAACGTAATTCTCTCCCGCTTCAAAGACAGGCTTTTCGTCGGGCGTTCCGGGCCTGAAACCGACCTTTACGTTCAGGAGTTCCGCCTCCGCAAGAGAGGGTATTATCCTTACAGCGCCCTCGAGAAGGGATTTAACTCCACCAACCGTCGGCCTCGAGTCGAAGCCCGCATCCTCCGAGGTGGCGCCTATGAGTATGTAGTTTTCCTTAGGTATTATGTAAGAGATATTGGAGTAGTAGACCTTCTCCAGCTCCGGGCCTTTTATCTTGAGGATCTGTCCCTTCACAGGGTAAACGGGGAGGTTTAAGAGGGGTCTGCTCCAGGCTCCGGTGGTGAAGACATAAAAGTCCGCTGTATAAGAATCCTTTAGCCCTTTAACACCTTCTACTTTTCCGTTCTTTTTTTCTATCTCTACGATATCGTCCAGCAGTATTTTTACACTCAGGTTCTCACAGGCAAAGAGGAGAGCGTCCATGAGCTTTTCCGAGTCTACATTTCCCTCTTCCTTGAAAAGGATTCCCCCAATAGGTTCACCAGACAGGAAAGGTTCCCTGGATCTGAGATCTTTTCCCGAAAGCTCTTCAAAATCTGTGTTCCTGTAATCGTCGGAAGCCTGCCTCCTGGCCTCCTCGTACTCTTTCTCATTCAAGAAGAGCCTGAGTATGCCGTTTCTGTTAAAGTAAACGTTGAGTCTGGAAACTTCCTCAAGCCTCCTTATAAAGTCAGAATAGAGACTCAAGCTCTCTACGGAAAATCTGAGAAGATCCCCGGTCAAACCCTCCGAGTAAGGTGCGAGCATTCCTCCCGCCACCCAAGAAGAGCCTTCCTCGTAGTTTCTCGTTACTACCCGGACGTTGTGTCCCGAAAGGGCAAGCTCAAAAGCGGTTGAAAGACCTATTACTCCGCTTCCGATTATAAGGATATTCATTAAACTTTAATATAAAACGTCTCTGCCTCAGCAGGTCTTATAATTTCAAAACATGGGCGCTGTATGGCTGATAGGGTTCGCTCTGGTAATGTATCTTATCGGATACCTTTTCTACTCCAAATACCTCGCGGAGAGAGTCTTTTCACTGAACGATGAAAATAAAACTCCCGCTCACGAGTTTAGCGATGGTGTTGATTACGTCCCCACCAACAAGTGGATACTTCTCGGACACCACTTCACCTCGATAACGGGAGCGGGGCCTATAGTCGGCCCGGCGATAGCGGTCATATGGGGATGGGTCCCCGCGCTCCTGTGGGTGGTTCTGGGGGCTGTATTCATAGGCGCTGTCCACGACTTTTCCGCCCTCGTTACATCGATAAGGCACAAGGGAAGGTCCGTGGGAACGATCCTGGGGGAGTACGCGGGAGAGAGGGCGAGGGTGATATTCCTTCTGATAATCCTTGCTCTCGCCATCCTCGTGAACGCGGTCTTCGCATATGTGATAGCCCTTCTCTTTACCAAGTTCCCCTCGAGCGTTATTCCCGCGTGGACCATAGTCCCCCTCGCTATAGCCTTCGGCTACAGTGTCTACAGGTTCAGGGTGAACTTCCTGATCCCGACGGTGATCTTCCTGCTGATCCTCTACGCCTCCATGCTCGTTGGGAAGCAGTTCCCTGTTAAGGTAGATCCCGTAGCCTCTCTCCTAGGGATAGATCCCATAATGTTCTGGATCCTAATCCTCTTCACATACACCTTCTTCGCCTCATCCCTTCCCGTCTGGCTCCTGCTCCAGCCCAGGGATTTCCTCAACGGCCTTCAGGTGGTAATACTCCTTTTACTGATATACTTGGGAGCGATATTATCAAACCCAAGCGTGTCCGCTCCCGCCTTCAACCTCTCCCCCGAGGGAGCACCCCCCATATTCCCCTTCCTCTTCATAACTATAGCCTGCGGGGCCCTGAGCGGTTTCCACGCCCTCGTCTCTTCGGGAACCTCCTCAAAACAGCTCGCTAAGGAGACAGACGCAAGGACCGTGGGATACTTGGGGTTTCTGGGAGAGAGCTCCCTCGCGGTAGCGGTAATAATCGCCTGCACCGCGGGTCTTACCATGTTCGCCTCTGACAAGTTTTCCCAGCTCTACTCCTCCTGGGCATCGATAAAGAAGTCCGCGATCCCCGCGGTGGTTGAGGGGGGAGCCAACCTAATATCCTCCCTCGGGATTCCCACCGATCTGGGAACGACACTCATAGCTACGCTCATAGTCCTCTTTGCGGCCACAACGATGGACACGAGCGTGAGGATACAGAGATACATCCTCAACGAGCTGGGACAGATATACTCTATAAAACCTCTGAAAAACGCCTGGCTCGCCTCCCTGGTGGCGGTTCTCTCCTCGATGGGTCTCGTTCTCGCGAAGGAAGGTGGTAAGGGAGGTCTGGTATTCTGGCCCGTCTTCGGTGCGGCAAACCAGCTTCTGGCGGGCCTTGCCCTCTTGGTTACCTACCTATATCTGAGGAGGGAAGGAAGGCCCACGCTACCTATCCTCGCTCCCCTGATACTTGTTCTGATAATAACCTCGGTGGCCATGTTAATGAACGCGATTAACAATGCGGTAAAGGGAGATTACCTGCTCTCTTTCGTGAGCGGGCTGATACTTATCCTCGAGATAGCCATAATCCTGGAAGCTGTGAATGCCGTGAGAGCGGAGAGGAGTATCCAGGCATGAAGCTTTCCGATGTATTGAAGGAGTTCTACAGGCTCAAGTTCGGTCAGGAGTTCGCAAGGGAGGCAAGGCGTCTGGAGGAGGTGTTCCTCTTCTTTCTCTTTTCGGACTACTTCGGCCTTCCCAATCCATACAAGCTACTGTTTCTGGAAGTCTACCCTGAACTCCTGGAGGAGTTCCACGCCTGGCACAGGAGGGTAGGTCTGAACCACTCTCCTCTCGATTGGATAAGATGCTGCTAAGGGGTTATATTAAATAGAGGAGGTTCATGGTATGCACTTTCCACTGCCGTGGCAGCTTATCTTAGTCCTGCTCGTAGTGGTCCTCGTATTCGGAGCCTCGAGGCTTCCTGAAATCGGAAGGGCACTGGGAGAGGGAATAAGGAACTTTAAAAAGGGCCTTTCCGAAGGAGATGGGGCAAAATCCAAATTAGATACAAAGGAGGACAGGTGATGCCTTTCATAGGAAACATATCACTGCCCGAGCTTCTGATCATCCTCGCCATAATCCTTGTCCTCTTCGGCACCTCGAGGATACCCGAGGCGGGGAGGGCCCTCGGAGCAGGTATAAGGAACTTCAAGAAGGCTCTCTCTGGAGAGATCGACGTGGAGGAAGAAAAGAAGATAAAAGAGGTAAAGGCGGAAGAGGTCAAGGAAGAGAAAAAAGAAGAGGCCAAGACGGGTTAACTACGTCATCCTTTAATCTCCCGTAGTGTGTAGAAGGCAATAGAAAGCCGGTTCCAGACAGTTTTACATCTGCAAGCTTATGAGTCTTGAGGAGGAATGTTGACTACTCCCATGTGGTGCATTACCTTAGATCAGAGTAATACCTCTGCAGGAGGTAAGTATGCCTATAGTCAAGATTACCCGAAAGGGTCAGGTCACGATACCGGCCCAAATAAGGAAAAAGCTCGGGACGGACATAGTGGAGATAACAATGAGAGAAGGGGAGGTGGTAATAAGACCGGTTAGGAAATTTGGAGGGGCTCTTCATAAGTACGCTATCAAGGGAAAGACCTTAAAAGAGGTCATGAAGATGGAGAAGGAGGCTATGGCTAATGCCCTCAGAGAAAAACATCTTCCTGATTGATGCGAACGTAATCCTGAGATACCTACTCAGAGATGACGAAGAGCTTTATGCCAGAGCGGAGAAGGTTCTTAACGAAGTTATGGAGGGAAGAGCAAAAGTTCTAATCCTTGAGTCTGTAATCGCGGAGGTGGTTTACGTTCTTCAGAAAATTTACAATGTGAGCAGAAAGGAGATTTCTGAGATTTTAGGAGAACTGATAAAACTCAAAAGTGTGAAGGTTCACAACAAAGGACAAGTGCTGGAAGCCCTTGAGATATAGTTCATGATTTTTGCAAATCCCTCGCAAAATATATTCACATGATCACATTTTTATCGTCATAAACCCAAAAAAGAAACTAAAACCTCACGGGTTATAATTAAAAGCGTGTCATCAGTTAAA
>JALWVU010000073.1 GCA_027079305.1 Aquificaceae bacterium | reverse complement strand
GGCCTGCCCTTATCCCCGCCTCTCTCGCCACCTCCCCCACCTCCTCCTCGAAGAAGTACATGTCCATGAAGAGGGTGGTCCCGCTCTTTATCATCTCCAGGATCCCCAGCTGAGCCCCTGCCCTCACGAACTCCGGGGAGACGAACTCACCCTCCAAGGGCCATATTACCTTCTGAAGCCAGTCCATCAGGGGAAGATCCGCTCCTATGCCTCTGAGCAGGGACATGGGAACGTGGGTGTGCATGTTGGCGAAGGAGGGGAGGGCGAGCTTTCCCTTGGCGTGGATAACGCTGTCCGCTTCCGCTTCTATGTCTTTTTCTATCTTTACGATCTTCCCGCCTTTTATACCTATATCCAGCTCACCTCTGCCGGGCAGTAAGGCGGACCTTATAAGCAGGTCGAGCTTTTCCATAGGGAGAGAATTTTACCACTTCAGCTCGTTCGCCTTCGCGTAGGTCTGGGGTTTCCTCTGGAAGAAGTCGGTCTTGGTGTTGTTTATCTTCCTGAAGTCATCTATCCACTTCATGGGGTTCTCCGTTATCTCGGGGTAGAGGGGCTCCATGCCTATCTGGGTTATCCTCAGGTTCCCCAGATACTTTATGTATCTGTCTATCAGCTGGTTGTTGATACCGAGGATCTGGTCCTGAGTGACGTATTGGCCCCACTTTATCTCCTGATCCACAGCGTATTTGAAGTATTCCCTTATCCAGCTCTTTATCTCGGGTGTGAAGAGCTCCGGGTTCTCCTTCTGAAGGGAGAGGATCATGTTCCTGAAGAGGGTCACGTGTGTGAGCTCGTCTCTGTTTATGTATTTGATCTGCTGGACTGTGTTGGTCATCTTGCCCTGCCTTCCGAGGGTGTAGAAGAAGGCAAAGCCCGAGTAGAAGTAGATTGACTCGAGTATGTAATTGCCAACGACCGCCTTTACGAAGTTCTCCTCGGTGGGTTTCCTTATGAACTCGTTGTAGACCTCCGCAACCACCTCGTTCCTCTCCTTCAGCCTTTCGTCCTCCCTCCAGTAGTTGTAGATCTCATCCGCCTTTATGGGATCGACCACCGACTCCAAGATGAACTGATAGGAATAAGCGTGCACGGACTCCTGAAATTCCTGAGCGGTGAGGGCCATCTCTATCTCAGGAGCGGTTACCATACGGGCGAAGTCCTTTAGCATGTCAACCTGGAAGGAGTCGAGGGCTATGAGGAACGAAAGGACCAGCTCGTAGGCCCTCCTCTCGTAGTCGGACAGAACTCTCTCGTACTGCTTCCTGTCCTCCATCATGGGTATCTCTTCGGGTATCCAGAAGTTGGAAAAGCCCATCGTCTTGTAGAGGTCGAAGGCCCATCCGTATTTGATGTTGTTCAGCTCTATTATGTTGGTGGGGTTTCCCTTTATGACTTTCCTGTTGGCCGCGTCCCTTTCCCCCTCGGGGTTAAAGATTAGCTTCCTTGAGAGGACCTTCTCGGAGCTTTCCAGCATCTTCCTACCTCCTCCAGCTTATAAATTTCGTTCCTTGTGCTTGTTTTTAAACCTCAAACAGCACAGCTCTCACACTCTTCTATGTCAGTTATGGACTTCGATCTCAGGTAGTAGATGGTCTTCAGGCCCAGCTCCCAGGCGAGCTGGTAGATCTTCGAGAGGGTAGGGCCGTCTATCTTCTCGGGATCTACGAAGAGGTTAAGAGACTGGGCCTGGTCTATCCACTTCTGCCTGACCGCCGCGGCCCTTACCACCCACTCCTGATCTATGTTGTATGCGCTCTTGTAGTGCCAAAAGAACCTGTCTATCTCGGGGGGGACCTGGGGAAGGATTCCGCTCATATTCTCTTCCTTGTAGTATTTGGCAAATATGGGATCTACAGAGGGGGTCGCTCCCAGTATAAGGGATGTGGAGCCCGTTGGCATGAGGGCCAGAAGGTATGCGTTCCTCATACCGTGGGTTTTGACCTCCTCCGCCAGCTCCCTCCAGGGGAGGTTGTTCTCGTTCTCCTTAGAGTTCTCCTCTATATCCTCTATCTTCCTCCCGAAGAAGATGCCCCTGCTCCAGTCCGAACCCTCGAAGAGCCTGTATTTACCTCTCTCCTTGGCGAGCTCCACGGAGCCCTTTATAGCGTAGAAGGCGAGAAGCTCGAAGAGCCTGTCCGCAAACCTCAAATGCTCCTCGCTCTCCCACTGGATCCCGTTCTTTACCAGGCAGTAGTGGTAGTTGGAGACACCTATCCCTATAGCCCTGTATCTCTTGTTGGTGTATTCAGCCTCGGGTATGGCGTAGTAGTTTATCTCTATCACGTTATCGAGCATCCTCACCAGTTTGGGAACAACCCTCTCCATCATCTCCTTTGTATGAACCTTCCCGAGGTTCACCGATCCCAGGTTGCATACCACCACGTCCCCCGACACCTTCCTGTAGATTATCTCCCCAGTCTCGGGGTCCAGCTCCCTTCCGAGGTGCTTGGTGGGACTCATGTTCTGGATTATCTCATGGCAGTTCCCCGTAACTATGCCGTTGAATATCAGTGAGTGGTTGTAGAGCTGGGTTGTATCGTAAACATCTTCCTTCCCAGCGTAATTTATACTTACCACCTCGCTGAGGAACTTCTCACCCTTTCTGCCCTCCGCAGGATAGCCCTTCGAAATCCTCTCCCTGATAACCTTAAGGGCCTTTTCCTGCTTGCTACCTATAAAACCTATCTCTTTTACGAACCTTACGGCGTTTCTTCCCTTTATGTCTAACCTATAGGCCTGAGAGCTTGTGTATATGGATGACTTTATCCCGAAGTTGGCGAGGAGCATCTGAACACCCTCGAGCAGTTCTCTGTTCTTGCTGGTGAGCTGGATTGTGAAGGTGGGGATGCCCGAGTTCTTTATAACTTCTACGGTCGCATCCGCGGTGAAAAGTGCCTGAAGGTATCCTTTTACAGTTTCCCTTGTTCCCCTGAAGATTACCTCGGGAACCCTGTGCTTGGTCTCGGCGTTAAAGCCGAACTTCTCCTCGAAGATCCTGCCCAGCTTGCTGGAACATATTCTAAGTTTTTTGCTGTTTTGTGTATGGTTTACCACCTTCGTAGCTACGGGCCTTTCGTAATCGTTTAGAACCTTTCTTCCCTCTACTTGCGGATAGTAAGCTTCGACCACACGCTCTTTGGCGGTGTATATAAGATCCCTAAGGGCTATGTCCTCGTTGTATAGATCGAAGATGGCCACCTGATTTCCGGTCCTCTTGTCCCTGGCCAAGGTTCCGTCTCCTGTGAGCCATCCGAGGAGGAAGCCGAGCTCGTAGGATCCCTCCTGACCGAACTGCCCCTCCCCTGACTGGATCAGAAGCCTGTCTCCCACTTTAAGATCTTTGAGCTTTTTCTTAATTACCTTACCCTCATCCAGGACGTAAAAGTCGTGCCACTCTGTAGCCTTTATCCTGTATCCGTCTCTGGTAATTACCTCCCAGACGTCCGCCCGTTCCGCGGTCCTGTGCATCTTTATGCAGAGGGCCTTATCGGTTCCGTAGGCTCTGGGGTCTCCGTCAGTCCTCCTGTCGTAGGTCGCTATTATCGGCTCTCCCATCCTGTAGAGATCCTCCGCCTTCACGAGGCCGAACTGGGTGGCGAGGCGCGTGTCTCCCGTAACGCAGAGATTACTCGAATAAACCATCCCCGCATGCTTGTTGGGGTTCATCCTGTTGGCGTGGTCCCTGAAGAAGATGTAAGGCTCTCCCGTTTCGAAGGCGACCGTAAGGAGCCTCTTCCAGAGCTCGAAGGCGTCCACCTCCTTCTTGGCCTCTGGAGGGAGCTCTTTTTCGAGCCTAAGATACTCTTCTTCAAAGGCCTCTCCCCAGAGGTCCTCCAGGTTCTTGTCTCCCGCCACCTTCTTGGTGTAGTAGGGGTCCATCAGGGTCCACTTCTCCCTGTTTATGACTCTCTTCATGAAGATGTCGGGAATGGAAACCGCGGGGTGTATGTCGTGGGCCTTCTTCCTCTCGTCCCCCGCGTTGGTCTTGACCTCCAGAAAGTCCAGTATGTCCTTGTGCCAGATGTCGAGGGTGATGGAGGCGGATCCCTTCCTCATCCCCAGCTGGTCCACGTAGGTCATCACGTCGTTTATGACTTTAACCACGGGGATTATCCCCGAGCTGGCCCCCTTGAACTTCCTTATGGGCGCTCCCGTGGCCCTTAGCTTCCCGATGTAGATTCCGAGGCCTCCAGCGTGCTTGGAGATCTGGGCGGCCTTCTGAACGTTGTCGAAGATGTCGTAGAGGTCGTCGTCCACCGTAAGTATGAAACAGGAGGAGAGCTGTGTGAAGGGGCGCCTCGCGTTCATGAGGGTGGGGGTGGCGACGGTAACAAGGTGTTCGGAAAGGAGATCGTAGAACTCCTTGGCCCACCTGACCTTGTCCTTCTCGGGGAGGGCCAGCGTCATGGAAATGAGCATATACATCTCCTGGGGGAGCTCTATAACTCTCCCCTCCTCGTCCCTCACCAGATACCTGTCCGCGAGGATCTTTATCCCCGTGTAGTTGAAGTAGAGGTCCCTCTCGGGCTTTATGTATCTGGCGAGCTCTAAGAAGTCCTCCTTGGAGTAGTTCTCTATCAGATACCTCCCGTATATTCCCTTTTCTACATACTCCTTCACGAAATCGTAAAAGCCCTCCGTGTTGTAGGGCTTGTATTCTCTGGAAAGCTCGTCCCTGACCTCGTATCCCCTTATGTGGGCCACCTTCTTGTAGAGGTCGTATAGGAGGAGCCTCGCGGCCGCGAACTGCCAGTCGGGCCTTTCCGGAGATACCTTCTCCGCCGCGGTTCTTATGAGAACCGCCTGTATCTCCTCTGTGGTTATCCCGTCCCTGAACTGGATCTGGGCATCTGTTTCCAGTTCGAGGGGGTCCACGTTGAGGCCCTTGAAGGCGAACTCGAGGGCTATCCTGATCTTGTTTATGTCAAGCTTCTCGCGCTTTCCGCTTCTCTTTATAACTTCCATGGCTGTCCCCTCCATGAGGGTATTTTAGGAGTCGGGCGAAACCGCCCGTGAAATCCTATATCGTTGTCTGGACGGGATAATTTATCGGAAAGGGAAAGTTATTGATAGAACTTGGAAACTTTAGACGTAAGTCCTTCTCCTCCTGAACATCACGAAGGCTATCACCTCAGCCACCGCCCTGTAGAACTCGGGCGGTATCTCGTCTCCCACCTCCACAGCTGGATACAGGGCCCTTGCCAGCTCGGGCTTCCTTATTACGGGGATCTCGTTCTCCTCCGCTATCTGTCTTATCCTCTCCGCTATCGTTCCCTTACCTTTGGCCACCACCACGGGAGCTCTGTCCCTGTCGGGATCGTAGCGGAGGGCTATGGCTATGTGAGTGGGGTTCGTGATAACGACGCTCGCCTTTGGAACCTCCGCCATCATCCTCCCACGGGCCATCTCCCTCATCCTGGACTTTATCTTGGCCTTTACCTCTGGATGTCCCTCCAGCTGTTTGAACTCCTCCTTCACCTCCTGCCTCGACATCCTTATCTTCCTTTCATACTCCCACCTCTTGTAGGCAAGATCCAGCAGGGCTATGAAGAAGGCGATAACCCCGAGTATCAGGACCACCTTGATAAGCAGGTTTATGAGGAAATTCACACCCTCCAGAAGAGGCATCTGGGCGGAGCTGAGGATGAGCTCCACGCTCCCTTTGAGGACGAAGAGGGCTATACCGAAGAGAAGTAGGGCCTTGAGGGAGTTCTTGGAAAGTTCGAAGAGGGTTGTAAGTGAAAACATCCTCTTTATACCCTCGAAGGGGTTTATCCTCTCCCACTTGAACTGGAGGGGCTTTAGTGTGAATATGAAGCCGAACTGGGCTATGTGGGCACCGATGACCACGAGGATGGTGACCACGAAGAAGGGCACCAGGAGCTTGACCACGTTTACGAAGGACTCTTTAACCGCAAGCCCCGATAAGGTGGAGAACTCCATGGGCTTGAGGCCGGAGAGGGCCATAAGGAAGGAGACGACCTCCTTGAATATCAAAGCCCCCGTAAAGAAGATGATCAGGGAGGAGATCAGGACGGTGAGGGAGCTGGCTATCTCAACGCTCTTGGCTACGTTCCCCTCCTCCTTTAGCTTCCTCCTCCTGTAAGGGGTTGCCTTCTCGGTCTTGTTCTCCTGGGCCATGGACTTTTAAATATAGGCCTTCAGCCCCCTCCCAGAAACTTAAGGAAATCCATCATGTAGCTCCTCATGTAAGATACGAGAACTATTCCGATCACGGGAAGGGAGAGCATGAAGACCGTAAGCCCCACCATAACCTGAAGGGGAAGGCCCACCATGAAGACGTTTATCTGGGGTATGAAGCGGTTTATCACCGCCAGAATGACGTTCGTCAGAAGTGCGGCTATGAGAACGGGTAGCGCTATCTTCACGCCCGTAGAGAAGCTCTTGTAGAAAAGCTCCAAGAAGACCTTGCCGTTGAGTGAGTATACATCAAAAGATCCCAGGGGAACGCTCTCCACGCTTTTGAGAAGGCCCAAGTAAACCGCCTCCGCCCCGCCGAGGGAGAGGAAGAGGGTGGAGGCCAGGAGTGTGGAGAAGCCCGCCAGGACGGTCGTCTGGGGTTGCTGGGGCAGGAACATCATCAGAAAACCCAGGCCCGTGTTAACCGCTATTATCTCTCCCGCCACGAAGACCGCATCGAAGAGGAGCCTCAGAAAGAAGCCCGATAAGAAGCCGAAGATTACCTCGTGGAGCGCGAGGCCCACAAAGGTGATGAAGGAGTCCACCTCCACAGGCTTTAGGTCCGCGTAGGTGAGGATGGACAAGCTGACGGCGAAGGCAAGATAAGCTCTCACGAAGTTCGGCAGGAAGAAGGTTCCGAAGAGGGGAACCATCACGATGAAGGAGAAGACCCTCATGAAGAGGAGAAGGACAGTTAGTAAGCTGTTAGTATCGAAGAGAATCATCTTATCCAGATGGGTATATTGACCATTATCTCCTTGGTGAAGTCCACCAGCTTGCTCATCATCCATCCGCCCAAGAGGAAGATGGTAACCATCGCCGCCACTATCTTTGGAATGTAGGCCAGTGTCATCTCCTGGATCTGGGTTGCCGCCTGGAATATGCTGACCGCGAGGCCCACGAGGAAGGTGGCCAACAGAATGGGCATGGCGAGGATCATCGTCATCTCGAGGGCCTTCTGACCGAGTGATACGATCATATCGGGGCTCATGATGGACCTCCTACTGATAGCTTCTAACAAGGGAAAGGACGACCAACTCCCAGCCGTTGGCGAGGACAAAGAGCATTATCTTGAAAGGGAGCGATATTATCTGGGGAGGGATCATAATTATTCCCATCGAGATCAGGACCGAGGCCACCACTATGTCCACTATTAAAAAAGGTATGTAGAGGAGAAAGACTATCTCAAAGGCTGTGGTCAGCTCGCTCACCATAAAGGCGGGAATGAGTATGGAGAGGGGGACGTCCTCAGGTTCCTTTATTTTCTCCCTCTCTTCCCCGCTCAGCTTGGATACCTCCAGGAAAACCTCCAGGGTGTCTTTGCGTGTCTGCTTTACCATAAAACCCTTTATTGAGCTGGAGAGTCTGTTGAAGAACTCCCGATCCGATATCTCCTCCTTCAGGTAGGGCTGGAGGGCGTTCGTGTTTATGTCCTCCACAACGGGTTTCATTATGAAGAAGGTCAGAAACAGTGCGAGGGAGATTATCACCTGGTTGGGAGGGACCTGGGGAACGCCGAGGGCCTGCCTGAGGACGGAAAGCACCACTACGATCCTTATGAAGGAGGTGGTCATTATGAGTATGGAAGGAGCGAGGGCAAGGATCGTCAGAAGTATGAGAAGCCTTATGGCGGTATCCAGATCCCCCTCGCCTACCTTAAGCTCTACTTGAGGTATCACCCTCTCCTGGGCGAGGACGGTCCCCGCGAGAGCCAGCAGGGGAAGGATTATCCTTATCATCTTCCCTATATATTACATCAGCCCCCCTCTCCCCCACTACGAGGACGTAGGTTCTGCCCTTTATCTCGAGCTCGACCACGAATAGGTTTCTGGAGATGGGAGACACCTTCTTTATCTCGAAGCTCCCTCTGCCTCCGAAGCCCCTTATTCCCATGAATCTCTTCAGAGCAAAAGGCAGAAGAAGGAACAGAGCACCGAGGACTATGAGCAGAGAGATTATGAGCTTTACCAGATACTCGGTGAGATCCATCACTCCGCTTGGACCACGAACTCGGTGAAGTAGACGTTTCTGACCCCTCCCTGAACGAGGATGGTGTTTATACGCTTTATTATCTCGAGCTTGAGCTGTTCTCTCCCTTCAGGGGATCTAAGCTCACGAGAGGTCTTGTTGGAGAGTATCTCTATTATCGCATCCCTTATGATAGGTTCCCTCTTTTGGACCTCCAGAACCACCTCCGGAGAGGAGAGCTCGAGGGTTATGGAAACCCTCGCATACATGGTAAGTTCGGGATCCGCCAGATTTACTATGAAAGCGGGCTCGAGTTTATACATAACCCCTACGGCTTCGGGGGATACCTTGGGTTTAGGGGCTTCCTCTTTCTTTTCTTCAGATTTCTTGGAGAAGAGGAAAAAGTAAGCGCCCGCTCCTCCCCCTATTAAAAGGATGAGGAGAAGGAGGCCGATCAGGAGGAGCTTGCCCTTGCCTCCGCCGGTCGCCTCCTCCGCTTGCTGAGCCTCCCTCTCCTCGTCAGCCATGGCTCTGATTATCTAACAAGATTAACAGTTTCGTCAAGTATGGTATTGGAGGTCGTAACCACCCTCGCGTTCGCCTGGTATGCTCTCTGGGCCGTAATCAGGCTTATGAACTCCTTGGCTATGTCCACGTTGGACATCTCGAGCATTCCGGATCTTACCTTCTCCGCACCGCCTGCAAGGAGTATGGTGGGCGTGTTTATCGATGTGTAGAGATTAGCTCCCTTCTTCGT
Organism: Aquificaceae bacterium; assembly: GCA_027079305.1. Lineage (GTDB taxonomy): Bacteria > Aquificota > Aquificia > Aquificales > Aquificaceae > Hydrogenivirga. The sequence goes on along the minus strand of JALWVU010000073.1, from coordinate 204,658 downwards.
AAGCTCCTCGGGATCGGTGAACACGGCCAATGCAACTCTGTATAGTGGTATCGATTTCCCGTTCGAGTATACGCCGACCACCGAACCGTCTTCAGACAGAACGTAAACGTCTATGAGGTCTCCCTTTGCGTAGCCATCCTGTTCTGCAGTAACTATGAAGTCCGCAGCGAACTGGTTTACGTATGTGTTGGCGATAATATCCTCGTCGCTGTTATCCCCGTCGTAGGATCCGTAGCTATAGTTTACACTGAAGGTAGTACTGCTTGCTGGCGGAGTGAAAAACTCTATTAAGCCTGTAGTGTAGTCAACCTTCCCATAAATGTTATTGCTTGAGTCTACAAGGTTTCCCGTTCCGTCGTCGGATAGGTTTACCGGACCGCCTCCGAAATCAACCGATGTTGAGATGCTCCCAGGCACAACCGGCACATAGGCCAGTTGGAACTCACGTGTGCTTCCGTCCGCACGAAATGTGTAGTTATAGGATACGGAGAAGTTATTACCACTTACAGGAGGAGAGTTAAAGGTGATCTGGCCTGTGGAGTAATCTATGGAACCGTATACAGTGTTAGAAGCGTCTACAAGGTTCCCGGAGCCATCATCGTATAGAGTGATTGATCCAGAACCGAAATCTACGGAGGATACGGTCACTGTTCTTGGACTTACCGGTGGAGCGGATAGTGTAAACGTAGTTGTAGAACCATCTCCTGTGAAGTTGTCTGTTACAGGACCAGTTACGCTTGTGGTTGAAGTGGATATATCGCTTAACGAATCTACCGTAAGCTCCTCACCAACTATAAACACCATTTGGTTTGGATCCGACAGCCCGAGCCTGTCCACCTGTCCTCCCAGTTGACCCCCGGATACGGTGTTTATACCCTCAGGGGGAGGATTCGAGCTATCGAACAAGTTGAAGTAATAGTAGCGTTTTGTTCCGATGGTGGCGGATATTATCTTATCGTTGGATAGATTTATAAGATTGCCATCGTTGTCGAACACGAGGCGCACATAGTTCTTCCCGCCGTCCTGTCCGTCCGCGTAAGCGTTAGCTATCAGATCTTCCGCCTGGCCGTCGCCGTCGTAATCCGCGAGGACGAACATTTCCCAGACGTTGGTGCTCACTTTCTTGAAGTAGACGTCCGCCTGGTAAGGATTCCCCAAGGTGTCGTATATGGTCATAGTGTATTTGTAGTTGTATGAGTTAGGGTTGTCTGGATCGAAAACCGGTGTTGCAGGAACTATGGCGTTCGCATTCAGGTTTGTAGGATTGAGAAAGGATAGGGCGGTTGTAGCCTTAGGTGGAAGCTGTTGCTGAACATGTATGCTTTCAAGCCCCGTTCCTACAACCTCCCCTTTCTCATTCAATCTAAAACCCTGCAGATAGAAACCTCCCGAGTTTACCATGTAGCCGTCTCTCGAAAGTCTGAACTGGCCGTCTCTCGTGTAGAGGTTTGCTCCCGTTATAGGATCCTTCAGTATGAAAAGTCCCCTTCCCTGTATGGCCAGGTCCGTGTTCACTCCCGTCTGTTTGAAGTTTCCTATGTTCCATATCTTCTGGGTGCTGTCTACCAGAACGCCTGCACCATAGGTGGTGGACTTTAGTGTTCCGGTAACCACGTTGAGACCTATGTTCACTTGGGATATGGCATCCTGGAATATGGGCCTCTGGGCTTTGAAGCCCACCGTGTTTACGTTCGCAAGGTTGTCGGAGGTCACGTCGATCCAGAATCTGGAGGCGTCCATTCCGGTGACCGCGTTGAAAAAGCTCCTAAGCATGGCTTAACCTCCCGTATATATGATCTGGGAAGCGGAGGTCTGCCTTCCCGAAAGAAGGTCGAGAACAAGCTCCCCGTTCACTATGCCGGCGGACCTGACCGAGTCTTTGTATCCCAATTGCCAGCCCGGAACCTCGAAGTCTCCCTTGAAAACCTTAACCGTGAACTGACCCGTAGGCAGATCCGATATGTCGATAGGATTGAGACCTTTGTCCAGATCCATCTCTATCTCTTTTATAAGCTCGTCTCCGTCGTATATCCTTACCTTCACGTCGTTAATTCTCTCCCCCGTGAGTATGTAGTAATCCCCGCCCTTTACTGTGTCGAGTGTGTCCGTAGCGAAGACGAACTCCTTACCTATTAGATTTATGGTTTGCATAAAGGTTATCTGATTCATCCAGGCGGTGAAGTTGTCCATAAACTGCTTCATGTCCGTGTAGAATCTGATCTGGTTGAGCCGGACCATGTCCTCGAGGGATTTGGACAGATCCTGCTGGTTGAAGGGATCCTGAAATCTAAGGGTTTCAAGGTATATCTTCATAAAGTCCGTGGCTGACATGGTGTCGAAGGACTGAACGTAGTCGGGCCCCACTATCTTTGGTTCCGGAGGCTTGACCTCGTATGCGGGACCTCTATCTGTGAATATGTGGTTCATCTCTTCTCCCCCTGCTTTCTCTTGAGCTCCTCCGCCAGGATCTCTCCGAAGCTCTTGTGCTCCGTCTTTGCCTGCTTCTGGGCGAGCGCTCCTTTGAGGTCGTATATCCTCTTCTCCTTCCTGAGGACCACCTCCCTGTCCTTGACCTCCACCTTGAGTATGTCTCCCTCTTTGACGCCCAGCTTCTTGCGGACGTCGCTCGGCAGAGCTATCAAGCCTCTTGCCATCACCTTGACGATCTCGTCCATGGCTATGTATAAATATCGGCACCTCTCAAAAATTTTTCAACCTCAATTTCGGATAAATGTATTGACATTCTCGAGTGTTTGACAAAATTAATTGTCATGAAGCTTCTGGACACGGGAGTCCTCTTGGAGTTCTTCTCGGGATCGGAAGAGGAGATAGAGAAGATCGACGAGCTCTTCAGGGAGATGGAGAAGCAGAAGGAGAAGCTCCTGATCACCGAGGAGGTGATAGTAGAGCTCGTCTACTTCCTCGAGCAGGTTCAGGGATGGGAGAGGGAGGTGGTGGCGGACGTGGTGGGGACCGTGCTTCTCGACAGCCTCTTTTCGGTCGAGGACAGGGACCTTATCCAGAGCGCGGTGAAAACTTACACCAAGACCAAGCTCAGCTTCCTCGACTGCCTGAAGATGGCCAAGGCCAAGAAGAGGAAGGTGGAGGAGGTCATCTCCTTCAACAGGAGGTTTGAAAAAGCCGGCCTCAAGCTCATCCGCCCGTGAGTGTTGTGTAGAGCTTTTTGAGCTCCTCCAGGCTCTCCTCGAAGGATACTCCCACCCTGAAGTCCTGTCTGAAGAAGCCGTCTATGAGCTCCTTGTTGTCCAGGACCTTGTCCACCGCCGGGTTCGATCCCCTCTTGTATAGCCCCAGGTTAACGAGATCCTCCATGGACTCGTAGGAGCTCAGGAGCTCCTTCACATACATGGCCATCCTCAGATGCTCCTCCGATACAAGCTTGGGCATGAGCCTGGAGAGACTCCTGACGGGATCTATCGCGGGATACAGGCCGGCGTTGGCCCGCTTCCTCGAGAGTATTATGTGGCCGTCGAAGACCCCCACCAGGGCGTCCGCCACAGGGTCGAGGGTTATGTCGTCCCCCTCCACCAGAACGCTGAAGATGCCCGTTATGCTCCCGCCCCCGCGGAAGTTCCCACAGCTCTCCACTATGTTGGTCATCATATGGAAGACGGAGGGGGTGTATCCCTTGAGCGTAGGGGGTTCCCCTGCGGCGAGGCCTATCTCCCTCTGGGCCATGGCGAAGCGGGTTATCGAGTCCATCACGAGAAGGACGTCCGCCCCCTTGGAGGCGAAGTATCTGGCGTGAACTATGGCGCTGAGGGCTCCTTTCACTTTAACAACTGGGGGCTCGTCCGCTGTGGAGACCACTACCACACTTCTCTTAAGACCTTCTCCCAGAACGTCCTCCACGAACTCCCTCACCTCCCTTCCCCTCTCCCCTATCAGGGCCATCACCACAACGTCCGCACTACTGTAGTTGGTTATCATCCCAAGGAGGGTGCTCTTGCCCACCCCCGCTCCCGCGAAGATCCCCACCTTCTGGCCCTTTCCGAGGGTGAACATGCCGTTTATGGACCTCACCCCCGTGTCGAAGACCTCCACTATGCGTTCCCTCTCGAGAGGGTTAACGTTTGAAAGCTCTATGGGGAGCTTCTCGGGTGTGTAGACGGGGGATCCGTCAAGAGGTTCTCCGAAGGGATTCACCACCTTTCCCAGGAGCTCCTCCCCCACCTGGGTGGAGACGTGCTCGCTCCTTATGAGAACCCTGTCGCCGGGCTTTATGCCCGAGAGCCTTCCGTAGGGCATAACTATGCACCTGTCCTCGTTGAAGCCTATAACCTCTCCAAGGATCCTCTCGCCCGAGGAGGGGTAGATCTCCACAAGGTCCCCTGTGGCGCTACCCGGATTGTAGGCCTCGAGGTATATACCGCTGACCTTAACCACCTTGCCGTAGATCCTAACCCCTTTCAAGGACACGCCTTACCGCCTCCCTGAAGACCTCCTCGAGGATCTCCTCGTGCTTTCGCTCTATCACGAACTTGGTGGTCTCTATCTTCAGCTCTCCCGGTTTGAGCTGTTCGCTCCCCACCACCTCTATGTCCACCTTCCCCTCCAGCCTCTCCCTTATCCCCGCTATGAACTCGAACACCCTGTCCATGTCGGAGGGGTTGAGGATCACCTTCACGCTCCCCTTCAGATCCACCACCTTATCGAAGACATCGCTCAGGATCTTGGTAACGAGCTCCTCCTTTGGAACCGCATCGGTGAGAAGGAACTCCTTTATCATCTCCTTAGAGAGCTCCAAGAACTCCCCTTTGAGATCTTCTTTCACCTTCTCCAGCTTCTCCTCGAGTCTTTTAGAGATCTCCTCAACTATATCTTTCTGTAGCTCGTGGGCTCTGAGCTCCTCGAGGGCCTTTTCGAGCCTCTCCTCCCTCTTTGCGAGCTCCTCTCTGAGGTTTTTTATCTCCTCCAGGAGCTCCCTGTTCTCTTTTTCCAGGAGGCTCAGCCTTTCTTCGAGCTCTGAGGCTCTGGCCTCAGCCCTCTCCTTCTCCTCCCTGAGCTTTTGAACCTCGTCTTTGAAGTTGGTCTCGGGTGTCTTGGTTTCGGTGCTCCCGAATATGGGTCTGAACTCTTTAGACATAGGCTTCCTCTCCGCCCAGCTCTATCTTGCCCTCGTCTATGAGCTTCCTTATGACCGCCACCACCTGCTTCTGGGCCTTTTCCACCTCCGACTTCTTGACGGGCCCGAGGGCCTCCATGTCCTCCTGCATTATCTTGGCCGCCCTCTTGGACATGTTGGAAAAGAACTTCTCCTTTATGTCGTCGGGAGCACCCTTGAGGGCTATTATGAGGGTGTTCTTGTCCACCGCCTTGAGGATCTCTATTATCGCCCTGTTGTCCAGCTTTCTTATGTCCTCGAAGGTGAACATCTTCTCCCTTATCTTCTCCTCGAGGGTGGGATCCTCCTCCCCTATCTTCCTGAGCAAATTCTCCGCAGTTTCCTTATCGAGCATGTTCATGAGCTCCGCCGCTATGGCGACACCTTCCTGTTTCTTAAGACCTCCCGCTATGCCGAGGGCCTTTATCTCCTCGGTTATGGTCTCTATGAGCTGTCTGAGGAACTGGGGTGAGACGTTCTCGAGGGTGGCTATCCTCTTCACCACCTCGTATCTGAGGTTCTCCGGGAGCCAGGTGAGGATGTCCGAGGCCTTCCTGGGCGTCAGCTGGGAGAGGAGGACCGCGATCGTCTGAGGGTGCTCGTTCTTTATGAGTCCTACCAGAACCCTCGTGTCTATCTTCTCGAGCTGTTCGAGACCCTCCGCCACGCCTGCGGTTCCGAGGAGACTCTTTATCCTCTCGTAGACCTCGGGGGGGAGAACCCCCTGGAGCTGTTCGAGGAGAGTTTCCAGGTTCGAATACTGGGTGGCCACGTAGCTGTAGTCCTCCAGGAACTCCTGGACGGCTGCCTCTATGTCCGCAGGGGACAGATCCTTGAGCCTCGCGGCGGTCAGGAAGATCTTCTGTATCTCCTCCTCCGAAAGCTCCTTGAGTATCTTGGCGGCCACATCCGGTGGCATGGACATCAGGAGAACCGCCGCCTTCTCTACCTTAGAAAGCTCCCTGCTCGTGGCCTCGGCCATCTCCTAATATTAAAAACCCAAAAATCCGAAGTCCTCCGTCTTCTTTTGAATATATCCCTTCTGGACGAGCTTTCCCTCCAGCAGGCTTACCCACCTCTCGGGCATACATCCCTTCGGACAGAAGAGGTTGCAGTTGCTACAGTGAACGCAGTTCTGGAGGTTGAGCTGTAAAACGTCCTTTAGCCTCTCCTCACCGAGGGAGTCCCTCGGATCCTCCTCCACCGAGTATAGCTTGGTAATCAGGGATGGACCTCCGAAGTCCCTGCCCTCCAGCAGGGGAGGACAGACGCTGTTGCATATACCGCAGAGGATGCAGTCCCAGGCTTTTGATGTCTTCCCCAGCTGGGAGGGGGAGAGCCTAAGGTTCTCCTCCCTGGGGACCAGCCAGATCTTGTTCCTTTTCATGGGCTCGAAGATCTCCTCGTGGGAGACGACCAGGTCCCTTATGGGGGCGTAGCCGTCCGCTGGTTCTATCAGGACCTCTTCTCCAGACACCCTCGTGTTGCAGGCCAGTTTGTGCTCTCCGTTCACCTTTACCGCACAGGTCCCGCAGACGCTCGACCTGCACATGGCCCTGAAGGAGATGGTAGGATCAATCTCTTTGATCCTCTGGAGGATCTCGAGGACCGTGGGGCTGTCCTCCACATCTAAGTCAAACTCCTTCAGAACATACTTCCCGTCCCTGAAGAGCCTGAGCCTTACCCTCATAGGATAAAAAGATAGTCAGCGGAGGGAGAAGGAGATGGTAAAGTTCCTCAGGGCGGTCTCTGGGTTTGCGAAGTAGAGCTTCACGGAGAGATCGAGCCTGTAGAGGGACTCGATAAGATCCCTCGCCTTCTCCTTCGGGAGTTTTTCCAGGTAGCTTTTGAACTTGAGCTGGCTGAACTTGTGTTTTATTCCAACGGTTTCAAAAGCCTTGTCCAGGCTAATCCCTTCCTCTAAAAGCAGGTGCAGGGTGTATATCCTCATGGCGTAGTTCCCGAGTGTGGTCATGATCTGGAGGGGAGGGATGCCCGAGGAGAACATCTCCTTGAGGGCCAGGAGGGCCCTTCTCAGATCCTTCTCGAAGAAGGCGTCCAGGAACTCGAAGATCCCGTAGCTTCCCCAGGGCGTGCATACCTTTCTCACGTCCTGTTCCGTTATCCTCTTACCTTCAGCGTAGGCTATGAGCTTATCCGTCTCTCCCTTAAGGATCATCAGATCCCCCTGACACATCTCCACAAGAAGCTCTAAGGCCTCCTCCTCTATTCCTCCCGCCTCCCTTTCGAGCTTCTTCCTCACTATCTCCTTGACCTTGAAGCTCGGAACCCTGTCCGCCGAGATCACGTCTCCGAGGAAGGATATGGTTTTGAAAGGCTCCTTTGAAAGCTCCTGGGCGCTCAGCTTCCTCACCACCACGAGGAAGAGCCTGGAGCTTTTGAGCTTTTTAAGAAAGTTGAGGAAAGATTCCAGGTTCTTCTTCCTCCTTCCCAGCCTCTTCAGGAAGTCTTCAAAGTTCCTGAGAAAGAGAACCCTCTCCCTCTTCTGGGAGAACATGGAGCCCTCCGAGGCGAGCTCGTAGAGGTCCTCGAGGCCGATCTCGTCTCCCCAGACTAAAGTAAAGCTCTCCCCGTAGACTTCCCTGAGCTTGTTTTCCAGGGTCTTTATCAGATACTCCTCCTCCCCGTGGACTAAGTTAACGGGCTTTACCTCCCCCCTCTCGAGGACCTCCCTCTGATACTGGAGAACCTTGAACATCAGTCCTCGGACTCTATCACTATCTCGTCACAGCTCTCGTCCTCTATTATGAGCTGGCAGGTGAGCCTCTCCTCCTCGTCCACAGCCCCTATCCTCCAGAGGGTCTCCTCCTCGTCCTCCGAAGGCTCGTTCAGGCACTCGAGGCCTTTGAGGACCCTCGCTATGCAGACCCCGCACTGGCCGTCGGTGCACCCGAACTCTATGTCCGCCTTCTCGATCTCGTGGCTGAGCTCCCCGAACCTGACGCCCTTAGGTATGTCGAAGACCTTTCCGTTTATCCTGACCTTCATAGGCTTTATTTTACCCGTGCGGGGAGGAGCTTTTATGATCTTAGTCTGTCTGAACTCCCTCCTCCACCACCTTCCTCGCCTCGGACTCCTCGGGAACTCCCACGAAGACCAGCTTCCCGTCCACTATGGAGGAGGGAACGCTCCTTACCATGAGCTTGCTGACCCAGTAGCGCCCCTCGGGGGTAGCTATGTCGAGGACCTCGTATTTGAAGCCGTATTCCTCCTGGAGCTTCCTCCAGAGGGCGTCCGCGTGGGGGCAGGTGGGACACCACTGGGAGACAAGAAGTATCACGTGCCTGTCCTGTGCACCCATCTCACATACACCTCATACATACTATATCCCACTCGTCGATGTGCTCCCTCATCTTCTCGAGGGCTTCCTCTCCCATGACGAGATCCTTTATGTCCCTCTCCAGGTCCGTGGGCTTTAGCTTAACTATCCAGGCCTCCCCGTAGGGATCTATGTTTATGAAGTTGGGATCCTCCATAACCCTCTCGTTCACCTCCACCACCTCACCCTCAACGAGCGCTGGAACGGGGCCAGCCCACTTCCCGCTCTCGAGCGTGGCTACGGGCTTTCCCTTCTTTACCTTAGTTCCCACGGGCTTGATCCTCGCATGCAGGAGCCTTCCCGCCCTCGTCTGGCCCACGTCCGTAAGGCCCATGGTGACCGTTCCGTCCTCGTTTATCCTGAGCCATACCTGGTTCTCTATGTCGTAGTATAGATCCTTGGGGATCATGCACCCCTGATACTCCCAGGCGTTTCCAAAATCCTGAGTCTGCTTCTCCATCATTACTAATAATATAACTCAAAGAGTAAACGTTCGTTGACTTAAAAGGCGAAAGGCCTATAGTAAATAACTGATTACTTCCGAAGGAGGCGAAAGTGTTTTACGTATCCAAGGTATCTCCCCTCTTCTTCCTCCTCGCCCTGACGAACCTCCTTCTCTCCCTTCTGGCCAGGTCCCTCGGCTCGGATCTTGCCCTGTTCTCTTTCCTGCTGGTCTTCGGCTTCATAGGCACCACCCTCGTGGGGGCCATGTATCAGATAGTCCCCAACTCCCAGAACAGAAGGCTCCCCCTGCCCTGGCTCTCCTACCTGGTCTTTGTCCTATTCTTAACCTCCTTCCTCCTCGCCTACGGGGGCATGCTCGCTCCCGCCTCTGGGCTTCTGCTTCTGGCCTCGGGGATCTTCTTAACCCACACTCTTCTTGGAATAAAAAACTGGATGCCCGTTACGGTCAAGTTTCTGGGAGCCTCCGCCTTTTACATATTCCTGGCCTCGCTCTTCCTATTTCTGAACCTCTCCTTTGGTCTTGTTCCCTTTCAGCTGGCGGTTCATACGCTCACGGTCGGGGCCATGCTGAGTGCAGTTTACGGAGTGGAGCTCGCCTGGATCCCCATGCTCCTGATGGAGACCCTCAACATCAGGAAGGCGAGGAAGCTCTTCTTCGCAAAGCAGGCGTCCACCATTTTGCTCCTTGCCTCCTTCTACCTGCTCGAGTATCGCCTAATAGCCCTCGCCTCCCTTTTTGAGATAGGAGTTTCCCTTTACTTTCTCTACCTCATTTACTCCCTTATAAAGGGCAGGAGGATGCCCTCCCCCCTTCCCTACGTGGTCAGAATATTTCTGGTCGCCCTTGCCTTCCTCCCCTTAGGTCTCATCGTGGGATCCTTCCTCGCCTCCCGTCCAGAGCTTATAGGCGGTGCTCTCAGCCTCCACGTGGACCTCCTCGTTTACGGTTTTACCGCCTTCACCATATTCGGAGGTATGTCCCATCTGCTTCCCAGGATAATCTGGAACTGGAGGTTCGCAGGATCGAAAGGAGGTAAGGCTCCCCCCGTGAACGAGCTGGTGGACGAGAAGGGCTTTCCCAGGTTCCTGGAGCTCTCCCTCGTGGCCTTCGCTCTTTTCTTATACATGGACCTATCCTTCTATCCTCTGAACGTCCTATCTCCCCTGCCCTACCTGCTCATACTCGGATACTTCTTCAGGCTGACCTTTATACATCTTTTCAGAAAGCTCAAGGAGGTGAGAAATGGCGGTGGTGAAGAGGTTTGAGGAGAGGTTCTCGGACCATTCCCCCCAGAGGGAGCTCGTATACGAGGACGGGAACGCAAAGGTGATAAGGTTTTACCTAAGGGAGGGCCAGGAGATAAAGCCCCACAGATCCCCCTCGAGCGTGCTGATAACCGTTCTTAAGGGAAGACTTACCTTTACCTGCGGTGAGAGAAAGGAGGAAACGCTGAGTCAGGGGGATACGGTCTTTTACGAGCCTCAGGAGCTTCACGGCTTCAGGGCGCTGGAGGACTCGGTGGTGGAGGCCACGATAGCTCCCAATCCGACCGCCCAGAGGGTGGTGGGCAAGCTTACCTGAATCACCTTATATAGGTGATTATGAGTGTTATAAATATCCCCAGTATAAGGTTTATCCATACGAAGTTGGGGATATGCTTGAAAAGTTTTTTTCTAAAGAGCCAGAAGTATATGTAGACGAAGTTGAAAACCATTATCCCGAAGACGAAGAGCTTTATGTGAAAAAGTATATTGGTGCTGAAATCGGGTCTGAAGGAGTGCCACATGGCCATACCGGTGAGGAAGAGGACCGCTATCGAGAGCCAGACCGCGAGGAAGAACCTCTTAAGAACCTTTTGGGCGAGGGCTTTTCTCGTCTCCTCGGGGGAAAGATCCTTGACCGCGGGGTGAAGAAAGAGCAGGTTGAACACCATTCCCCCTATCCAGACCATCGCAAAGAATATATGCAGGAAGAGCAAGGACTTATACATAACGCCACCTCCCTTGAACCTTAGAGCATTATAATTCAAGGACTTGCCCTCTTCACGCTAAAAACTCCAAGATCTCAAAAACATATCTGTGAGTTCATAAGTTCCTGAGAACCCGAAAAAACTCGCTTTGGGGCTTGGGGATCGGAAGCTTATAGTTAACCCTATGGCGGGCTTGATAACCAACATAATAAAGGTCGTTAAGGGCAAGGATAGAAAGAGAATAAAGGAGAGGGTCAAGAGGGTGGTGGAGAGGGACAGGGTTCTCCAGAGCAAGCTCGCCAAGGCAAGTTGATCTTGAAATCCCACCGCCTTTGTAGGATAATTCTTTAACCAAATCGGAGGCGGAGATGGATATAGGCGTTATACCCAACATCACGCTACTGATCCAGGCCATCCTCTTTCTAATATTCGTGTTCCTCGTAAACATCTTCTTCGTCAAGCCTTACACGAGGGTTATAGAGGAGAGGGAAGCCCTCGTCAGAGAAAATCTGGAAAGGGCAAAGAAATACAGGGAAGAGGCAAGTGGCATCCTTGAGGAGGCCAGAGAGATACTCGAGAAGGCTCGCTCTGAGGCCAACTCCATCCTCGAGGAGGCCAAGAAGGAGGCCAACAAGATAAGAACGGAAATAGTGGAGAGGGCGGAGAGAGAGGCCCAGGAGGAGGCGGAGCGTAAGGTCGGTGAGATAAGAGCTTCCCTCGAGGAGGAGAAGAAAAAGCTCGAAAGCGCTGTTCGCGATATAGCCCAGAACATAGTGAAGAAGATACTGGGAGAGGCGGCATGAGAAAAGTCTTCTTTTTATCGTTGATTACTCTTACCCTGGCCTTTGCCGCGGAAGAGGGAGGCCATCACAGCCCGCTGGAGCTTTTCTGGAAAGGTTTTAACATACTCCTCTTCCTGGGGATAGTTTACTGGTTCGGAAGAGGGCCTGTAGGGGAGGCTTTTAACAACTTCTGGAAATCTCTGACTCAGAGTGTGGACGAGTCCGAACAGGAGCTTATAAAGGCCAAGGAGGAACTCCAGAAGGCCAGGGAGGAGCTTGAAAAGGCCAAAGTGAGAGCGGACGAATCCATAGCCCTCGCCAAGGAATCCGCTCAAGCGGAGATAGAGGAGGCCAGAAAGCACGCTCAGGAAGTTGCGGAGAGGGTTAAAGAGAAAGCTCGCGAAACTGTTGAGATAGAGCTTAAGAAAGCTAAGGAAGAGCTTGCTTTATACGGAATGAAGAAGGCTGAGGAGATAGCGGTCAGCATGCTCGAGGACACTTTCAAAAATCCGGAGGTTCAAAAGAAATACATAGACAGACAGCTCAGGATTCTGGAGGAGAAGGGAAATGCTTAAAAGAAAGGAGATAGCCAGGAAGGCGGTAAGACTACTCGTTAGAAAGCTCCCCAAAGACAGAGAGACCCTGATAGCCACCGGAGAATTTGTGGGCTTCCTCGCTAACTTATACAGAAAGAGCAGGGAGGCGAGGAACTACTTCGTTAGCCCCTTTGTCCCCAAGGAGAAGAAGATAGAGTTTCTCAAAGGCTTGATGGAGAAGTTTAAAGTTCCGGGAGAGGCCCTTGAGATCTTCGAATACATAGTCGACATAAACGCCTTCTCACTTCTCCCGGAGATGAAGAGGCTCTACGACCACGAGGTTGAGAAACTTATGAAAATGTCCAAAGGTTACCTCTACCTGGCTAAGGAGGTCGATAAGGAAGAAGTTGACAGGATAGTGGATGCTGTTCAGAAGGTTCTCGGTAGGGAGCTTGAAGTTCAGGTAGGATACGATGAGAGGCTCATAGGAGGCTTCCTGTTTAAGACCTCAGGCTTTGTGATAGATACCTCTGTCAAGAGACAGCTGGAGAGACTCCTCGTTCACGGAGGTTGATCCCCATGGAGAGAACGCTCATAATCATCAAGCCCGATGCTGTCGAGAAGAAGGCTGTGGGAAAGATACTCGACAGGTTCCTGGAAGAGGGTTTTGAGATAAAGGCCCTCAAGATGTTCAGATTTACAGAGGAACAGGCTAAGCAGTTCTACATAGTTCATAAAGACAGACCTTTCTATGGTGAGCTTGTAGAGTTCATGATCTCCGGCCCCGTTGTGGCTGCGGTTCTCGAAGGCGAGAATGCGATCCAGAGGGTCCGTGAGATAATAGGTCCTACCGATAGTGAAGAGGCGAGGAAAACCGCCCCCAACTCCATAAGGGCCCTCTTCGGGACTGATAAGGGAAAGAACGCTATACACGCTTCCGACTCCAAGGAGTCCGCAAGTTACGAGATACCTTTTATCTTTTCAGGTCTTGAAATTCTCTGAGGTAAAGGTATACATATTGATTCTTTCGTATGTGAACCTTTAAAATCTCTTTTATCCCCTGCTCCTTTACCGGCACGCAGGCTATAAGATAATTCCAATCTGGCGTCAACCTGCGGGTTTTTATGAAGTCATCCCGTAGGAAGTCAAGATAAAGGCACACCGCCTTCCTCTCATCAGATCTGCACTCACAGGCCAGAACGTCTTCCGGTTTCATAAGGGAGTTTATGGTGTAGGCTGTCTCTTTGAGAGGCCCTCTCTGCTTTTCCAAAAGGGGTAAACCCCACACACCGAAGGCAAACCTGAGCACAACCAGCAGGGCCACGCTTGCAAGAAAGACCCTTGTTAACTTTCTGCTTTGCAAAATTATGTAGGCGAACACTATGGCAAGCATAGGGAACAGAGGCAGAACATACCTTCCTCTACTACCAGCGGACACTATATAGGGCAGATAGTTAAGCAGGCAAATCAAGAGTAAGGCTTTCAGATCCCTCGGCAGTTCATGTATGGTGCTGGATCTGTCCTTGAAGACTGCATAAAGCACTATAAGGCTCGCTGGCAGGAGCTGTTTAAGATTGAGTAGAGGATAGGAGAGCGCATGTGTGAAAAAGTCTAAAAAGTTTGAGTCTCCTTTGACTTTGGAGAAGGTCTCCCGCAGGAGGGTGAAGGCGTAAATCTGTGGATCCTTAGTCTGTAAAATCCACAGGAGAGGTATTATGAGAGATAGTAGACCTGCGACTACCAGACTCGCATAGAACTTGACATTCATTTCTCTCCTGTAAAACAAGATTAGAGCTACACTGCTCAAAAACCAGAAAGCGTAAGAGGGAATTCCTTTTAATAGAAAGGAAACACCCGTTAGCAGACCGGAGAGGCAGAGGTATGTGTAACTGGAGCTTTTGAAGCCTTTTATTAAGGTAAGGACGACAAGCGTGTTTACCATCGTCAGCGTTACGTCTATCTCTGCGAGGTATCCATACCAGAAGAGAACATCGGAGAAGCTTATGAAAACGAGCGGAGCTACGAAGGCTACTTCAGGTTTATCCTCCGCGACCACGCGGGAAAGGGCGTATATGGCTAACAGGGTTAATAGCAGAGACGTTAGCGTAACCGCCCTCGCGGTGAGCTCGGACCAGGGTATTAGCTCGGAACTTAGCAGTATGAACCAGTTGAACAGGGGAGGTTTGCTGTAGTAGGGCTCTCCGAGAAAGGAAGGCTGTGCCAGATTTCCGCTTTTGGACATTTCGTAGGCGACTATTGTTCTGAGCGCCTCCTCACCCCTAAACTGGTAGTCGTTTATGTTTGGTAGCATTGAGATGAAACAGGCTAACGCAAGCATTATGGCCAGAAGCTTCATGGCAGTAGATTTTAATCAAACTGAGTTAAAATAACACCTCCATGGAGTTTCTCTTCGAACTGTCTAAAGAGGGAAGAAAAGGATATGGACTTCCCAGGCTCGATGTGCCCGAGGTTGATCCATCGGAGGTCGTTCCGGAAGGATACCTGAGGGAGGACCTCCCCCTGCCCCAGCTCTCCGAGCTCGACGTGGTCAGGCACTTTACCAAGCTCTCCCAGCTCAACTACTCCATAGACACTACCATGGTCCCCTTAGGATCCTGCACCATGAAATACAACCCCAGGATAAACGAGGAGCTGGCAAATACAGAGGGTTTTAAAGATGTCCATCCCCTCGCTCCCGAGGAGTTCATTCAGGGGACTCTGAAGGTGGCCTACGAGCTCAAGGAGCTCCTAAAGGAGCTGGGGGGCTTTGCGGAGGTCTCCCTCCAGCCGGCGGCGGGGGCGCAAGGTGAGTTTCTTGGTCTCCTCCTGATCCACGCCTACCACAAGGATAGGGGGAACGATCACAAGAGGAAGATACTAATACCCGATTCCGCCCACGGGACCAACCCCGCCTCGGCGGCCATATGCGGCTTTGAGGTGATAACGGTAAAGAGCAACGAGGGGGGAGAGCTCGACTGGGAGGACTTTATGAAGAAGCTCGACGATGAGACCGCGGCCCTGATGATAACCAACCCCAACACTCTCGGGATATTCGAGAGCAAGGTGGGAGACATGGCAGAAGAACTTCACAAAAGGGACGCGCTCCTCTACATGGACGGGGCCAACTTCAACGCCCTCGTTGGGGTGGCAAGGCCCGGGGACTGGGGTGTGGACGTTATGCACTTTAACCTTCACAAGACCTTCTCCACGCCCCACGGGGGAGGAGGACCCGGAAGCGGTTCCGTGGGAGTTTCGGAGAGGTTGAAACCCTACCTGCCCGTCCCCCAGGTAGAGTTCGACGGGGAGAGATACTACCTGAACTGGGATATCCCCAAGAGCGTGGGGAGGCTTCTGGCCTTCCACGGCCACTTCGGGGTCTGGCTGAGGGCCCTGGCCTATATCCTAAGCTACGGAAGGGAGATAGATAAGATAGCCAAGTTCGCGGTCCTCAACGCCAGGTATCTCAGGCACCTGCTCAGAGGAGTTTTCGTGGACCCCTACCCTCAGGCTCCCTGCATGCACGAGTTCGTCCTCTCCGCAGTGAACCTGCTCAAATACAAGACAAACGCCATGGGGGTCGCCAAGAGGCTCTTAGACTACGGCTTCTACGCCCCCACCGTATACTTCCCCCTCATAGTCAAGGAAGCCCTCATGATAGAGCCCACGGAGACGGAAAGCCCGGACACCCTCAGGAGGTTTGCAAAGGCCTTAAGGAACATAGTTAAGGAGGCTAAAGAGAGCCCCGAGAAGCTTAACAAGGCTCCCTTCAGGACACCCGTCAGAAGAATCAGAGAGGCGGAGGCCAACAGGAAGCCTATATTTAGATACCGAGGATGAGGACCGCCCAGAGGGAGTGGACATACGAGGATTATCTGAAACTGAACGACGACAAGAGATACGAGATAATAGGGGGGAGGCTGATCGTGGCGCCCGCACCCAGACCGAGGCATCAGAAAATATCCAGGAACCTCGAGTTCGCCCTCTGGAGCTACGTTAGAAGCAAGGACTTGGGAGAGGTCTTCTACGCTCCCGTCGATGTGGTTCTGGGGGAGAAGTTTGTCTTCCAGCCCGATATAGTCTTCGTCTCAAAGGAAAGGTTGGGGATAATAGACGAGGATAAGGCTATATTCGGCCCTCCCGACCTGGTGATAGAGGTCGTCTCTCCAACGACCTTGGGGAGGGACACCCTCGAAAAGAAGGAGGTCTACGAAAGCTTCGGCGTTAAAGAGTTCTGGCTCGTCTACCCCGAGATGGGGTGCGTGGAGGTTCTGGTCCTAAGCGGTAGAGGTAAATACGAAATACACAACGAAGCCTGTCTGGGGGAGGGAAAGGAGGAGGTCAGCTCCAAGATAGTAAAAGGCTTTAAGATTAACCTGAGGGAGATATTCTAAAGGGGGAGAGGCCCCCGATCAGACCATGGACTTGAGCTTCTCCATCACCTCGTCGTAGTTGGGCTCCTGTGTTATCTCGGGAACGAGCTGTTTGTAGGCTATCTTGCCTTCGGGGTCCACTATGAACACAGCCCTGGCGAGTATGCCCTTCAGAGCTCCCTCCGCTATAAGGACGCCGTATTTCTCCATGTCCCTGTATCTGAAGTCGGAGGCAACCGTAACGTTGCCTATGCTGAAGCTCTCGCAGAACCTCTTCTCCGCGAAGGGAAGGTCCATGGAGACCACGGTAACGTCCACCTTGTCCCCCAGATCTTGGACCAGCTCGTTGAACTTCTTGGTTTCGGTCTCACATACAGGAGTGTCGAGGGAGGGAACAGTTATGATGAGCTGGACCTTTCCCTTGGCTCCTCCTATCCTCTTCTCCTCTAAGTCCTTGGTGACCACGACCGCCTCGGGAGCCTCATCTCCCACGTTCAGATCCGGTCCCACCAGGCTCACTGTATTGCCCTTCAGAGTTACCGTCTGTGCCATGATTCACCTCCTCCTGCTGGTTTTGTAGCCATTCTACCAGCGGGCGGGGGGCTTTTTGATGTCTTCTGTCATATAATAATGTAAAACCATGGTGCAGGAGATAGAGGACATCCTTAAAGAGACCGAGAAGGACATGAAAAAGAGCGTCCAGCACTTCAAGAGCGAGATAGCGGGAATAAGAACGGGAAGGGCCTCCACAGCCCTCGTGGAGGAGCTCAAGGTCGACTACTACGGCTCCAAAGTCCCCCTGAAACAGCTCGGAACCATATCCGTTCCCGAGCCGAGCCAGATAACGATCCAGGTCTGGGACGCGAACGCCATCCCTGCCATAGAGAAGGTCATAAGGGAAGAGCTGAATCTGAATCCGAACACTCAGGGGAACCTCATAAGGATAAACCTGCCTCCCCTCACCGAAGAGAGGAGGAAAGAGATAGCCCGCATGCTCCACAAGCTGGCTGAGGAGGCGAGGGTGGCGGTAAGGAACCTCAGGAGGGACGCGAAGGAGATGATAGAGGAGCTCGAAGGTATCTCGGAGGACGAGAAGAAGAGGGCCCTTGAAAGGCTTCAGAAGATCACGGACAGGCACATAGAGGAGATAAACCAGATTCTCGAAGCCAAGGAAGAGGAGATAATGACCGTATGATACTGAGCAGGGAGATCCTCGCGGGCATCCTGCTGGTACTTTTTATAGCCTCTCTGGTGGGAGGTTTTAGCTACTGGAGAAAGCATCAGAGAGAGAAGATGGAGGAGCTCACCACGCTCGTATACCGCTATGAGCTGGGAGAGATTAAAAGGAATGAGGTAGAGAAAAAGGTTAAGGGAACACCTATATACGCCTACTTCCTCCTGATCTCGGGCTCGGATGTGGAGAAGGCCCTTTCCCATACGAAGGAGGAGCAGGTCAGATCCCTACTGGAGGAGAGAAAAGCTTACGAGCTTTACTCTGAAGGAAGGACCGAGGAAGCCCTCAAGATCCTCGAGAAGGTCGGTAAAGATAAATTCAACTATCCTTCCGCCCTGCTCCTCAAGGCCTTTTCCCTTGAGAAGAGTGGAGACAGAAAGTCCGCAAAGGAGATATACAGAGAGCTTACCAAAGAGTTCGGGGGAACCTACTTCGGGCGTGTGGCCTACGGATTCCTCTTGACGGATTAGATATGCCCACCATACTCCTCACCAACGACGACGGCTACTTCTCCGAAGGCATAAGGGCTCTGAGGGAGGCTCTGAAGCCCCTCGGAAGAGTTGTAGTGGTTGCCCCCGACAGGAACCTGAGCGGTGTGGGTCACTCCCTTACCTTCACCATGCCCCTCAGGCTCAGGAAGGTGGAGGAGGACTTCTACACCGTTGTGGACGGGACTCCCGCGGACTGCATACACCTGGGATACTACGTGATACTCGAGGGCAAAAAGCCCGATCTGGTCTGCGCAGGGATAAACGAGGGCCCGAACCTGGGAGAGGACATAACCTACTCGGGAACGGTCTCGGGAGCCATGGAGGGGAGAATACTGGGGATACCTTCCGTTGCCTTCTCCGCCTTCGGCAGGGGGGACATAATGTTCTCGGAGATAGCCAAGTCCTGCAGGAGGATAGTGGAGAAAGTCTTGGAAGGCGGCATGCCCGAGGACACCTACCTTAACGTGAACGTTCCAAACCTCAGAGCGGATGAGATAAGGGGAGTAAAGATAACCAGGCAGGGAAAGAGGGACTACAAGGAGAAGGTCTTCAAGTATCTCGCCCCATACGGGGAAACTCTTTACTGGATAGCGGCGGAGGAGTTCGGGTGGAGCCCCGAGGAGAGGACAGACTACTGGGCGGTCCTCAACGGCTATATATCGGTAACTCCCCTCCAGCTGGACCTGACCAACTACAGGGCTATGGAGGATATAAGATTCATCGAGGAATGAGGGCAAAAGATCTTGCAAAGATAACGGGAGGAGTCCTCTTAGGGGATCCTAACCTTTCAGCGGAGCGCTTTTCCATAGACAGCAGAAGGATCGGGAAAGGGGAGGTCTTCGTGGCCCTGAAGGGGGAGAGGCATGACGGCCACGATTTTATACGGGACGCCTTTAAGAAGGGAGCTGTCGGAGCCATTTCTGAGAGGGATCTGAAGCCCCTTCCAGGGAAGTTCCTTGTGAAGGTTCCCTACTCCCTCGAGGCCCTCAGGAAGGTAGCCGAGCACAAAAGGAGCTCTTTCGGGGGCAAGGTCGTGGGCGTAGCTGGTTCTGTGGGAAAGACCACCACAAAGGATCTGATACACCACTTCCTCTCCTCCGTTGCCCGCACCTTCAAGAGCGAGGGGAACCTCAACTCCCAGATAGGCCTACCTCTGGTCCTCTCGAACCTCGATCTGGAGGCCGAGTTTGCGGTCCTGGAGCTGGGGGCGAGCAGGAAAGGGGAGGTTCTAAAGCTTACCAGACTCGCCCGCCCCTCGATCAGGGTCATAACCGCCCTCGGAGAGGAGCACCTTGAGACCTTCGGAACCCTGAAGGACGTCATAGAGGGGAACGGGGAGATATTCCACGGCTTCTCCGAAGAGGACTGGGCGGTCCTTCCTTACTATGCGAGGGACTACTACCGCCTTCCGCCCGATAGGGTGATCTACTTCGGTGAAGGGGAGCTGAAACCCGATAGAGTGGAGCTTACTCCTGAAGGGACCGCCTTTACCCTCAAAGGAGAGAAACTCCTCCTGCCAGTCCTGAGTCTAGGTGCGGTGGAGAACACCCTCGCCGCCTTCGGAGTCCTCAGAGCCCTCGGGATGGACTGGAGGGAGTTCGGAGGCAGTTTGAAGAGCTTCAGACCTCCCGAAGGGAGGATGAACGTCCTCAAGTTCGAAGACTTTTACCTCATAGACGACACCTACAACGCCAATCCTCCCTCCGTAAGGAACGCCATCAGGACTCTCGCCCAGCTCAAAACTTCTTCAAAGAGGATCATAGTTCTCGGGGACATGCTTGAGCTCGGGGAGGAAAGTTCGAGGCTCCACGCCCAGGTAGGTGCCTTTATAAAAGCTATGGGCATAGACTTTGCCATCTTCTACGGGAAGGAAACCTATCATTCTTACCGGGAGCTTGTTAGAAGAGGAGGTAAGGGAGCTTATTCAAAGGATAAGAAAGCTGTTTTTGAAGAAATGTTGAAATGGCTGAAGGATAAAAATATAATTCTTTTGAAAGGTTCGAGGGGGATGAGGATGGAAACCCTTATAGAGGAGGTAAGGGGAGCCTTCAAGGTATGAATCAGGATAGGACAGCGGAGATCTTTATATTCGAAGACACCTTCTTCTTCACCACCAAGGTGGAGATAAGGAGGGTAGAAGGAGATAAGGTAATACTTTCCACCACACCGCTCCTGAGCAGGTTCGCCATAATAGGCAAGAAGGTTCACATAAGGTATTCCACTTTCGCCCTTCCCGTAAAGGTGGTGGGCAAGAACGAGGGGGAGATAATAGTAACGCTTCCATCCCTGAGCCCCGAGAAACCGGTGGGAGACAGAAAGAGCGCGAGGGTAAAACCCTCCCACGTTCATCCGGTGAGGTTATACATAAAGGAGGACGGGCAAGAAGTTGAACACGAGGTGGAGGACATATCGGAGGGAGGCTTTTCCATAATAGTCAAGAACCCTTCGGAGGTGGACAAATACATAGGCAGGGACGTGGAGGTTCACATAGACTTTCCGGTTGAGGCGGAGGAGGTGGGGGGAACCGCCCGGATGGTAAACATACAGGAACTCTCAGAAGGGAGGATAAAGCTGGGCTTTGAACTCTTCATAGACGATGCGGACACCGTCAAAGTCAGGTTCTACGTATACTCGAGAATCAGGGAGATCCTCAGAGGCTGAGGAGATTTCCTTAGAGGTAAGGAGACAGCTCTTCCACCTGGTCTTGATATCCCTCTGGCTCGTTCCCATACTGTTTTTCCCCCATCTTCTAACTCTGCTATCTTTCCTCCTTGTCATATCCCTTAACCTTGCGGTGGTATTCAGGATAGAACCTATTTACGGGCTTTTTCGCTTGCTGATAGACAACCTGGAGAGGGAGAAGAACCTGGAAAAGCCGGGCATTCAGGCTCTCTACGCCAACCTGGGCATATTTGTGTCCTTCCTGCTCTTTGGAAAGCTCTCCCTGTTCGGAGTTTTAGTCCTCAGCGTCGGGGACAGCCTATCCACCCTGATAGGTAAGCTTTTTGGAAAGAGTGAGATATTCTTCAACACCTCCAAGAGCTGGGAGGGGTCCTTGGCCTTCTTCCTCGGAAGCTTCCTCGTTTTGAGTTTTATAACGGACCTCAGGACCGCCCTTATGGTTTCTGCCCTGTGTGCCCTTCTGGAGGCTGTGGACACAAAGCTCGACGACAACCTGCTTATTCCTATATTCGCCAGCTTACTCGTTTACTTGGTGTGATACTCGATCAGGAGGTCCAAAAGCTTCTCCATCTCTTCCAGATGCTCCTTCTTTGCTCTAAATCCCCTAAGGCTTTTCAGGTTCTTTATCCTGAGAAGCTCTTTTAAAGAGGTGCTCTTCATCTCCACATCACCCTCCTCACCCACACTACCATCCGAAAGCTTTATCCTGACGTTGCCCTTCGGAATAGCTTCCTTCATGAACTTGGGCTCAAAGCCCGACAGGGAAAGGAACTCAAGCTTAAACCTTATTCTGAATAGACCTTCTCTTCCCCTCGGATCCGCGAGAAGGGCCCGCAGAGTTAGCGAGAACAATCTCTCGTCGTAGAACCTTATGTATTTGAGTGCGAACAGAGACACCCAGCACATCCACCTGTATCTCCGGTAGTCCCTGCACAGATAGGAGAACCTCTCCACCTTAAGAACATCTTCGGGAACAGCTATACCGCCTCTCTGTCTTAGGTCCACCTCCACGAGATTAAAAGGTTCAAAAATACCGAAGAACCTGTTTGTGGTAAGAAATCCATCCCTGACGAGAAGATCTATCAATCCCTCCTGTCCGTAAACCTTTGCGAGCAGATCCTGATCCCCGGCTCTTATCCTCTTAAGAACGAGTATCCTGGTTTTGAGGCCCATCGATCCTTTATAATACTTTCCTCCTTTGTTCCGGAGGTGTTCGAGTGCCGCTCCTCTTTAGGAAAGTTAAGGATCTCAGAAATTTTCTTCACGGACTCAGGTGTGAGAAGAGGGACAGTGTGGGCTTCGTCCCTACGATGGGTTACCTGCACGAGGGGCACAAGGCACTCATAAAGAACTCTAAGATGCAGAACGATGTGACCGTAGTGAGCATCTACGTAAATCCCACTCAGTTCGGGCCCGGTGAGGACTACGAAAGGTATCCGAGGGACCTTGACAGGGACATGGCGGTGTGTGAAGAGCTTGGAGTGGACGCGGTTTTCGCTCCAACGGATGAGGAGATGTATCCGGGAGGGTTCAGAACTGAGGTATACGTAAAGGGTATCAGCGACATACTGGAAGGAAAATTCAGGCCTGGCCACTTCAAGGGTGTTGCCACCATAGTTCTTAAACTTCTCAACGCTGTCCAGCCGGACAGGGTATACTTCGGCGAGAAGGACTACCAACAGCTCAAGCTGGTGGAGAGGATGGTAAAGGATCTGCTCCTGCCCGTGGAGATAGTCCCAGTTCCGATAGTTAGGGAACCGGACGGCCTCGCCTACAGCTCGAGGAACGTATACCTCTCCAAGGAAGAAAGGGAATCCGCCCTTTCCATATACAGATCCTTTCTACTGGCTCAGGATATGATAAACAAAGGGGAGAAAAGGAGCGAGGTTATAAAGAAGGTGATGGAAAGATTCATACTCTCACACCCCCACGTTAAGAAGATAGACTACATAGAGATAACGGACAGCGAGCTCAATCATAAGGAGGAGGTAGAGAAGGGGGATAGGATACTTGTAGCTGTCTGGGTGGGAAACACGAGACTTATAGATAACTGGAAGGTTTCCTGATGAGGATCCTCTTTATGGGGACTCCCCAGTTTGCGGTCCCGAGTTTGGAGAAGCTCTCCGAGAGCTTTGAGATCGTAGGAGTTATCACCCAGCCCGACAGACCCGGGGGAAGGGGAAAGAAGCTGAGGCCCCCTCCCGTAAAGATCCTTGCCCAGGAACTTGGCCTTCCCGTCCATCAGCCAGAGAGGATAAGGGACTTTGTGGAGAGGATAAGAGCTTTAAAGCCCGACTGCATAGTGGTTGTCGCCTACGGAAAGATCCTCCCGAGGGAGATACTCGAGGTCCCGCCCTACAGGGTGATAAACCTGCACGCTTCCCTCCTACCTAAATACAGGGGCGCAGCTCCCATCCAAAGGGCCCTTATGGCGGGCGAGGAGACGACTGGAAACACGGTCATGCTCGTGAACGAGAGGATGGACGCGGGGGACATACTATCGCAGGAGGAGATCCCCGTAGAGGAGGAGGACAATCTGGAAACTCTCTCAGAAAAGCTCTCCAGAAAAGGTGCTGACCTGCTGGTAAAGACCCTCTCTATGTGGTTCGAGGGAAAGATCACACCGATTCCCCAAAATGAAGAGGAGGCCACCTACGCCCCTCCCATTCAGAAAGAGGAGCTGAGAATCTGCTGGAAGGCGCCTGCCCGGAGCGTTAGGGACAGGGTTAGGGGACTTTACCCGAACACCTACACCTTCTTCAGGGGTGAAAGGCTGAAGATACTCAAGGTAAGAGTCAGCAACGGATCCGGCGAACCCGGAGAGGTGATAGACCCAGAAAGGTTTGAGGTCGCCTGCGGGGAAGGTTCGGTGGAAATCCTTGAATTGACCACACCCAAGGGCAGAAAGGTGAGCAGGGAGGAGTTTCTCAGAGGCTACTCTGTAAGTAAGGGCGAGCTGTTAAAATAACAGCATGGAAGACAAACTCGGGCGCTTTGTCCTCCTCGTAGACAGATACCTCAGCCAAATCTTTGGATCCATCAGAGTCTACAAAGAAAACAACGAGTTTCTGGTCCCCTGGGGATCCACGGTAATAAACGTGGAGGTATTCGTGGAGGGAGAGGAGATCTTCCTGAACGTTTACTCTCCGGTGGTGTTGAGAGTTAAGCCCGATAAAGATCTGATGAGGTTTCTCCTAATGGAGAACTCTTCCCTAAAGATGTGTAGCTTTTACATAGAACTGGAGAAGGGCCTCGTGGACATAGCCCTTGGAACCAAGATAAAGTTCGACTTCGTAAACAAGGATCTTCTCAGCTACGTTTCCATAAACGTGGGGAACCTGGCCAACGAATACAGCAAGGAGATAATAGCGGTCTTCGGGGGGATGTCCTTTAAGGAGTATGTGGAAAGGGAGAAGCTGGAGAAGAGGCCCTTGGGCGAAGAGAAGATCCTGCACGACATCTTTGAGCTGGAGGGGATTAAGATCAGCCTCGAGCTCTACAGACTTCCAGAGGAAAGCTACATGATAGTGGGCAAGATCCTCGACACGGGGCAGGTTTTCCTTAAGGCGGAGCGTAGAAGAGAGATCCAGGAGATGTTTGAACTGCTCGAGAAGATAAAGAAGTTCATCCTGGAAGGTGATATACCCTCCATAAAGAAGCATCTCAAGCACTTCGAGATAGAGGAGTTCTTCCTTTACAATATCCTCGCGGGCAGGGGTGAGGAGAAGATCAAGAGACTCAAGGAGATCGAAAAGGAGATCCAGATACTGACCGATATGCTAATGAAGGGGGAGATATCCCACGAGGAGTATAGAAGGAGGATTTCGGACATAGAGAAGCTCTTCGACCTATAACAGGTAATCCAGGAGAACCGTAAAGAAGAATAGAATGCTTATGTATCCGTTCACCGTAAAGAAGGCCTTGTTTATTTTAGAAAGATCGTCGGGCCTTATGAGCCTGTGCTCGTAGACGAGAAAGGCGCTCAGAAGCAGAAGACCGAGGAAGTAGATAAAGCCAAGGTCTGGATGCCTGAAGCCCAGAATGAGAAGTGAAAAGAAGGTGATTGTGTGGAAGCCTCTTGCAAACTTAAGGGCTTTCTCTATTCCGAACCTTACCGGTATGGACCTCAGGTTGTGCTCCTTATCGAACTCGTAATCCTGTAGGGAGTATAGGATGTCGAAGCCAGCAACCCATGAGGCCATGGCTACTCCGAGAATTACCGCGTTCAGGGAAACGGATGCGTTAAGAGCTACATCCACAGCTACAGGTATCAGGAGGTATACGAGGCCTAAAAAGAGATGGGGAAAGTAGGTGAACCTCTTGGAGTAGGGGTAGATCCAGAGCAGGAAGATAACCACGGGAGACAGCAGGAAGGCAAGGAAGTTTATGAAGAGGGTGCTGATCACGAAGAGCCCTCCCGAGAGGATTATCAGCCTCTTGACATCCTCTCTGGATAAGGCGCCCGAGGCTAAGGGCCAGCTTTTTGTCCTCGGG
Organism: Aquificaceae bacterium; assembly: GCA_027079305.1. GTDB lineage: Bacteria > Aquificota > Aquificia > Aquificales > Aquificaceae > Hydrogenivirga. The sequence continues at coordinate 179,169 of JALWVU010000073.1, read as the reverse complement.
TTCAGCCTGTCGAAGGGCTCGTCTATCAGTCTGTTTAGGGCCATCCCGAGGGTCCTGGCGCTCACGAGGGCTATCAGGATCCAAAGGAGCTTCCAGAAGGAGGGGAAGTCCTTAGCAAGGAGCAGGACGCTCGCGAGGGCGAAGGGGAGGGCGAATATAGTGTGCTCGAACTTCACAAGCTCCGCGTAGCGCCTTATCTTTTCCATCCCTGCACCCTCAGTCGAAGACCACCGTCCTGTTGTCGTAGACGAGGACCTTGTATTCTAAATGCCACTTGACCGCCCTCGCAAGGACTATCCTCTCTATATCCTTTCCCTTTCTTATGAAGTCCTCGAGGGAGTCCCTGTGGGAGACCCTTATTATGTCCTGCTCTATTATGGGCCCCTCGTCGAGGATCTCGGTCACGTAGTGGCTCGTGGCCCCTATTATCTTCACGCCCCTCTCGTAGGCCCTGTGGTAGGGCTTGGCTCCCGGGAAGGCGGGGAGGAAGGAGTGGTGGATGTTTATTATCTTGTTCCTGAACCTGTCCACAAAGTCTTTGGAGAGTATCTGCATGTATCTGGCAAGGATTATAGTGTCTATCCCGTGCTCTTCCAGGAGGGTCAGCTCCTTCTCCTCAGCTTCCCTCTTGTTCTCCTTCGTCTTGAGTATGTGGTAGTAGGGAACTCCGAAGAAGTCCGCTATAGGTTTGAGATCGGGGTGGTTGCTTATAACGAGCTTCACCTCCCCTTTGAGCTCTCCGCTCCTGAACCTCTGCATCAGATCGTAGAAGCAGTGGTCCTGCCTGGAGACGAAGATGGCAACCCTCTGCCTGTAGTCTCCGAAGTAGAGGGAGTAGCTCATCGAGAAGCGCTCCGCGGTGGGTCTGAAGGCCTCCTCTATCCTTTCCCTTGGAACTCGGAAGTCCTTTATGTCCCACTCGACCCTTGCGAAGAATATCCCCTTCTGAGGGTCTATGTGCTGGTCGAAGTGGATTATATTTCCATTGTTGTCCGCTATGAAGCTGGCTATCTCCTTTACTATTCCTTTTCTATCGGGACAGGATATGAGGAGGATGGCGGTGCTCATTCCTGGTTCTTTTCGAACCTCTTGGCCTTCAATCTCTGCTTTCTGAGTCTCTCGCTCCTGAGCCTCTCCTTTAGGGTCTTGGGCCTCGGACCCTTCTTCTGGTTTCCGTCAGTTCCCGCATAGACCGCCTGATTGAGAAGCTCCTCATGCCTTCTCTCTTCCTCTTCCCTTTCCTTCTCTATCTCCTCCTGGGACTTTATCTGAACCTGAAGGAGGGCGGAGATGGTGTGCTTCTTGATGTTGTGAAGGAGCTCCTCAAAGAGCTCGAAGGCCTCCCTCTTGTATTCGACAAGGGGATCCCTCGCAGCGTAGCCCCTCAGGTATATCCCCTCCCTCAATCTGTCGAGGACGTGGAGGTGCTCCCTCCAGAGTGTGTCCAAAATGTTCAGCAGGATCACCCTTTCGAGCTCCCTCACGGCCTCGGAGCTTCCTATCTCCTTTTCCTTCTCCTCGTAGATCTCCTTGATCTTCTCAAATAGAGCCTCTACCAGCTCCTCCTTGTCCCTGACCTGGGGTATCTCTATGTCCTTTCCGGTCCACTCCTTTAGGAAGTTCCTCAGAGGCTCTATCTCCCAGAGTTCGGGATCTTCCTCGGGAAGGAGCCTGTTTATCTCCACTTCCAGGACGTCCCTTATGAACTCGTGGATCTCCTCTTTGAGGTTCTCACCTTCGAGGATGTCCCTTCTGAGGGAGTAGATAACCTCCCTTTGTGTGTTCATCACGCTGTCGTATTCAAAGAGCCTCTTCCTTATCTGGAAGTTCTGGGCCTCCACCCTCTTCTGGGCGTTCTGGAGGGCCTTGGTTACCATCCTGCTCTCTATAGGCTCCCCCTCGGGGATCTTGAGCATCTCCATGAGCTTCCCGACCCTCTCTCCTCCGAAGAGCCTGAGAAGATCGTCCTCGAGGGATAGGATGAACCTGGACTCCCCGGGATCCCCCTGCCTTCCGGCACGACCCCTCAGCTGGTTGTCTATCCTCCTCGACTCGTGCCTCTCTGTCCCTATGACCAGAAGTCCCCCCAGCTGGCGGACCTTCTCCTTTTCTTCTTCTGTTATCCTGTAGGCCTCCTCGAAGGCCTTCTTCCACTCCTCCTCCGTGGCCTCTTCTGGGTTCTTTCCCCAGGACTGGATTATCTCCTTGGCCATGTATTCGGGGTTGCCACCGAGCAGTATGTCCGTTCCCCTTCCGGCCATGTTGGTGGCTATGGTGACCGCCCCTACCCTTCCCGCCTGGGCGATGATGTAGGCCTCCTTCTCGTGGTGCTTGGCGTTCAGAACGTTGTGGGGAATTCCCTTTTTTAGGACCTCCTTTATCCTCTTTTCGAGCTCCTCCTCGGAGACTCCGTATTTTTTCTTGAGCTCCTCTATCCTCTCCTTTACCTCCTCTTTCTCCAGTATGCGCTTGAGTAATCTTTTGTTCTTAAGAAGTGATGAAAGCTGTTCGTTGTCCTCGATCGAGACCGTTCCCACGAGGACAGGCCTTCCGAAGAGGTGGTTTATCAGGACCTCCTCCACAACCTTCTCCCACTTCTCCTTCTTGGTTTTGTAGACGAGATCTGGGAGGTCCTTCCTTATCATGGGCTTGTGCGTCGGTATAACCACAACGTCAAGGCCGTATATCTCCCTGAACTCGAGGGCTTCGGTCTCCGCCGTTCCCGTCATGCCGGCCAGCTTCCTGTAGAGCTTGAAGTAGTTCTGGAATGTTATCGAGGCTAAGGTCTGGTTCTCCTCCTTTACCTTGACTCCTTCCTTAACCTCGATCGCCTGGTGGAGGCCGTCCGACCATCTCCTCCCTGGGAGGACCCTTCCCGTGAACTCGTCCACTATGAGGACTTCCCCGTCCCTGACTATGTAGTGGACGTCCTTCTTGAAGAGGTGGTGAGCCCTGATGGACTGGACTATGGCGTGGAGGAGGTCTATGTGCTTCAGATCGTATAGGTTGTCTATCCCCAGCATCCTCTCTATCTTGGCTATCCCCTCCTCGGTCAGCGTTATGTTCCTGTTCTTCTCGTCCACGGTGAAGTCTTTGTCCTTTTCGAGCTTTCTAACCACACGGTCCGCCACCTTGTAGATCTCTATGTCCATCTGGGCTGGACCAGAGATTATTAGGGGAGTTCTCGCCTCGTCTATCAGGATCGAGTCCACCTCGTCCACTATGGCGTAGTTGTGGCCCTTGACCTGGACTATGTCCTCCTTGGAGAAGGCCATGTTGTCCCTCAGGTAATCGAAGCCGAACTCGTTGTTGGTGCCGTAGGTTATGTTGGCGGTGTAGGCCTCCCTCCTCTGGACCTCCTTGAGAATCGTAAAGTAAGCCTTCTTGGCGTCTATGTTCACCCTATCGGAGGGAAGGATCTCCTCGAAGTAGCCTCTGGGCCAGACCCTCAGATCCTTCTCTATCGCTTCTTCGAAGGCCTTCTCGTCCGCCCACTCCACCCTGTAGGACATCCCGTCCGAGTTTATTACCCCCACCTCGAGTCCCAAAAACTTGTATATGGGGCCCATCCACTGGGCGTCCCTCCTGGCCAGGTAGTCGTTCACCGTTACCACGTGGACCCCCTCGTCCGTCATCCCGTTCACCGCCGCGGAGAGCGTGGCAACGAGCGTCTTTCCTTCCCCAGTCTTCATCTCAGCTATCTTCCCCTGGTGGAGGACGAAGCCCCCTATAAGCTGGACGTCGAAGTGTCTGAGGCCCAGAGTCCTCTTGGCCGCCTCCCTCACAAGGGCGAAGGCCTTCACCACCTCGTCGGTTATCTCGCCCTTTATGACCCTCTCCTTGAGGTTCTCGTCCAGCCTTATCCTGTCGTAGATCTCCTGGGCCCTCTTTACGAGGTCTCTGTTGGGGAGTTCGTCGAACTCTCTCTCCAGCTCGTTCACCCTTTTCACAAAAGGCCTCAGCCTCTTTATCTCCCTCTCGTTCTTGGTTCCGAGGATCCTTTTGAGTAGCCAGCCTACCATCTTAAGCTCCGAGTCTCTAATGTAAATAGTTTAAAATAAAAGCGCAAGGTAGCGGAGTGAAGACGGAAGAGCGAAGCAGGCTGATAGAGCTCTTAAGAAAACTCATCTACGAGCTCACGGGGAACTACTACCCAGATGAGAGGATGAAGATACTCGAATACAAGCTCGAAAGGCTCCTGAAGGAGACGGGCCTCGAGTCAAGCTCTCCAGAGGAGATAATCTCCTTCTTCATGCGGACTCCCGAGAGGAGGAAACAGCTCATAAACCTGATGACCGTTCCCGAGACCAGGTTCTTCAGGGAGAGGGAACAGCTGGAGGTTCTCTTCGACGTGGTCCTGAAGGGAAGGAGCTTTCTGGACATGGGAAGCGTGGGATGCTCCACGGGACAGGAGCCTTACACCCTGGCGATGATGATGAAGAGAAGGAACATATCAGGGAAGGTTGTCGGGATGGACGTGAACGAGGAGGTCCTCGAGAAGGCGAGGAGGGGAGTATACAAAGCTTCCGAGATAAAGGACATACCAGAAGAATACAGGGAGTTCGTTGCGGTCGAGAACGGCCTTCTGGAGATCAGGAAGGACATAAAGAGGATGGTGGAGTTCAGATCGGTGAACCTGATAGAGCCAGAGAGCTTTGCGTCCCTGAAGGGAAGGTTCGACGTGGTTCTGTGCAGGAACGTCCTCATCTACTTCGACACAAAATCCAAGGAGATAGCCCTCTCGAACCTGCGCAGTTCCCTCAGGAAAGGAGGTATCCTGGTTCTCTCCTCCACGGAGATCCTCGGCAAGGAGTTCTACCACCTCTTCGAGCCCTTCAAGGAGGACAGGTTCTTCTTCTACAGGAGGACTTGAGGATGATAAGGGTTCTCATCGTCGACGACTCGCCCTTCGTGAGGCTGGCTCTCAAGAAGCTCCTCTCCTCGGAAAAGGACATCGAGGTGGTGGGGGAAGCCTCCAACGGTAAGGAGGCTGTCGAGCTCGTGAAGACCCTGAGGCCCGACGTGATCACCCTCGACATCAACATGCCCGTCATGGACGGCCTCACCGCCCTTGCGGAGATAAGGAAGGTCTGTCCCGAGTGCAAGGTGATAATGATAAGCGCCCTCACAAAGGAGGGAGCGAGGGAGACCATAGAGGCCCTGAACAGAGGGGCCTTCGACTTCATAACCAAGCCCACCGACTACCAGGAGCTCTTCAACTTCAAGGAGGAGATCCTCGGCAAGATAAGATCCGCCTACGAGGCCAAGACCAAGACCGTGGAGGAAGCCCCCCCAGAGCTTATACGCAGGGAGGTGGAGGCTGAGTTCAGCCTGACGCCCGTAGTGGCCATAGGTATCTCCACGGGAGGGCCCCAGACCCTGAGCGCGGTCCTTCCCAAGATACCCGCGGACTTCCCTTCCCCCATCCTCATAGCCATACACATGCCCGACACCTTCACCGAGACCTTCGCAAGGCACTTAGACTCCCTCTGCCAGCTCAAGGTCAAGGAGGCCAAGGAGGGAGAGGTTATAGAGAAGGGACACGTCTACATCTCGAGGGGAAGGATTCACATGGTTGTGAGGGGAACGCCCGCCAACGCTTTCGTGAACTACATCCAGGACGAGAGCTACATATACAAGCCCTCCGCTGACCTGCTCCTTTCCTCAGCCGCGAGAGTCTTCGGCAGGAACACCGTAGGTGTGATCATGACGGGCATGGGGAACGACGGCTCGAAGGGGATAGTGGAGGTAAAAAAGGCGGGAGGGATCACCGTAGCTGAGGATCCCAAAAGCGCGATCCTCTGGGCCATGCCCGAGAACGCCATAAAAACGGGCTGTGTGGACTACGTGGTCAGAAAGGAAGAGCTTCCGGGCCTGCTGATGAGGCTCGTTCAGAAGGTAAGGCGTTAGAGGTATCCCGCCTCCACGCCTATGCAGGCCTCGTATACGAACTTTATCCTGTCCTTGTATTTCTCTATAACCTCGTAGTTTTCGGCTCCGGGCTGGAGCCAGACCACCTTGGCACCTATCTCTATCGCCTCCTGGACTATAGGTTCTATGTGAGCGGGATTCCTGTAGACGTTAACTATGTCCACGGGCTCGGGGATGTCCTTCAGGGAGGGGAGCACCTCTATATCGAATATCTTCTGCCCCGCATACTTGGGATTCACCAGATAGACACTGTGCTTTCCCTTTTTAAGAACCTTCTCGGTCGTGTAGTAGGAGGGCCTCTCAGGATTGGGGGATATGCCTATGACCGCCACCACCCTGGCGCTCTTTAGGGCCTCCAGAGCCTCGTCCTTGTGCTGAACCTCCATAGCCACCTCCTGAAAGCGGGAGTATGTAAAGATCTTATCACGGCGGGGGTGGGATTTGAACCCACGGCAGGGCTAAATCACCCTGCAAGGGATTTCGAATCCCCCGCGTTCGTCCGCTCCGCCACCCCGCCTGACCTTAAAATTATAGGCATGTTCAGCATGACGGGCTTCGGCAGGGGGGATGCGGAGAGCGATAACTGGAAGGTAGGTGTGATGATCCGATCTCTGAACGGTAAGGGCCTCGATATATCCCTCCGGGCACCTACCTTTCTCATGCCTGTGGAACCAAAGGTAAAGGAAGCTATAAAGGGTAAACTCAGGAGAGGAACCCTCCATGTGGTCGTTGACGTAGAGTCAAAGAGGGTAATTCCCCCCGTAGACACAGAAAAGCTCGCGGGGAATGTGAACATGCTCTTGAAACTTTCAAGGGAAGGTGTTGGTCTCTCTGTCAGCGACGATGTTATCTTCGAACTCAGCTGGAAGTATTCTGAGAAGATGACGGTTGAAGTAGACGAGGAGCTTGAAGGAACAATCCTTACCGCGGTTAGGAGGGCTCTTGAGGAGCTTCTGGAGAGCAGGAGGAGAGAGGGAGAGGCGCTCAGATCGGACCTGCTGGGGAGGGCTAAAAGGATAGAGAGTCTTCTTTCCCAAATAGAGAAAGAGAAGGACGCTATCATCGATAAGGTAAAGGAGAAAGTCCTGGATAGGGCAAAACGCCTCGACCTGCCGGAGGAACATCCAACGGTCCTGAACGAGATAATGTTTCTCCTGGAGAAGATGGATGTGGAGGAGGAAGTGACGCGCTTAAAAACGCATCTTTCCCGATTCAGAAAGCTCCTTGATAGCGAAGGTGATGTGGGAAAGAAGCTCGAGTTTCTCGCTCAGGAGATGCACAGGGAGGTAACCACCCTCGGGAACAAGATACCTGACCTGTCTGAGTATGTGGTGGAGATAAAGGCGGAGATCGACAGGATAAAACAGCAGGCGGCCAACGTAGAATAGTAGGGCGGTTTATATTATGATTTAATCCCTTCCGGAGGAGGCAAAATGGAACTTGCTATAGATGACGTTCTCAGAACTATCGGGGACAGAAGGCTTTCCCAGATAGCGGAGAAGGTTCTCGAGGATAAGAGGATAAGCGAAGAGGAAGCCTTATATCTTTTCGAAAGCAACGAGCTTACAGCTATAGGGCATCTTGCGGAGTATGTGAACAGAAAGAAAAATGGAATGAACGCTTACTTCATAGTAAACAGGCAGATAAACCCAACCAACGTGTGCGTCTACCAGTGTGATTTCTGCGCCTTCGGTGTTAGGAAGTCCGATCCGAGAGCCTACGAGATGTCCATGGAGGAGATACTCAGAAAGGTGGAAGAGACCTACAGGGAAGGAGGCAGGGAGGTTCACATAGTGGGCGGTATTCCCTCCCACTGGGGATACGATAAATACCTTGAGATAGTTAGGGAGATAAAGAAGAACTTCCCCGAAGTAGTCGTAAAAGCGTGGACCGCCATAGAGATCCACCACATGGCCAAGATATCCAAGAAGAGCTACGAGGAGGTTCTCACCGAACTTAAGGAGGCTGGCCTCGAGGCTCTGCCCGGAGGTGGCGCGGAGATATTCTCTGAAAGGGCGAGGAAGATAATAGCTCCCAACAAGGCCAACGCACAGGAGTATCTGGAGGTTCACAAAACCGCCCACAGGCTCGGGATACCCACTAACGTCACCATGCTCTACGGACACGTTGAGACCCTCGAGGAGAGGATAGAGCACCTTTCCAAAATACGGGAGATCCAGGACGAGACCGGAGGCTTCCAGGTGTTCATACCCCTCGCCTACTGGCCCGAGGGAACTCGTCTGGGCGGTAGGAGGACCTCTTCCGTGGACGACCTCAAGACCATAGCCATATCGAGGATATTCCTGGACAACTTTGACCATATAAAGGCCTACTGGGTCACACTCGGCGAGAAGGTAGCCCAGATAGCCCTCAACTTCGGTGCGGACGACCTCGACGGGACAATCGAGGAGGAGAAGATCGTTCACGCTGCGGGAACCAAATCCGCCTACGGACATTCGGTGGACAGACTCGTAAAACTTATAAAGAAGGCAGGGAAGATCCCCGTCGAGAGGGACACCTTTTACAGGGTTGTTAAGGTATACAACTGACAGCCTCCCTGTCTTAAATTATTAAATTCGGAGGTTCGAAGCATGGCGGGACACAGCCACTGGGCACAGATAAAGCACAAGAAAGCCAAGATAGACGCTCAGAGAGGGAAGCTCTTCAGCAAACTGATAAGGGAGATTACCGTGGCCACGAGGCTCGGGGGCCCCAATCCCGAGTTCAATCCGAGGCTCAGGACCGCGATAGAACAGGCCAAGCGGGCGAATATGCCTCTGGAAACCATCGAGAGAGCTATAAAGAAAGGATCCGGTGAGCTCGAAGGTGAGACCTACGAGGAGGTTATCTACGAGGGCTACGCTCCCGGAGGAGTGGCTGTAATGGTTCTCGCCACTACGGACAACAGGAACAGAACCTCTGCGGAGATAAAGCACACCTTCTCAAAGCACGGGGGAAACCTCGGCTCTTCCGGGTGTGTATCTTACCTCTTCGAGAGGAAGGGATACATAGAGGTTCCTGCAAAGGGGATCTCTGAAGAGGAGATCTTTGAGAAGGCTGTAGAGGCGGGAGCGGAGGACGTCCAGACGGGTGAGGAGATACACCAGATCTACACCTCTCCCGATGAGCTTTACGACGTTAAGGAAAACCTTGAAAAGCTCGGAGTTCCCGTGGAAAAGGCTCAGATAACCTGGATCCCTGTCTCGACCGTAGCGGTAGACGACCCCGAAACCGCCAGAAAGGTTCTCAAGCTCATAGATGCCCTCGATGATCTGGAGGATGTTCAGCAAGTTATAGCCAACTTCGAGATCCCCGAAGAGATCCTTCAGAAAGTAGAGACCGGATGATCTCGGACTTTTTAAATACCTTCATCGGTTATACCCTCGATGTTCTGCCCTACTTTCTGCTCGCTTCCTTTGTGGGTGCCTTCCTTCAGGGCTTCCTCGGATCTAAGCTCCTGAGAAGAGATCTGCTCAGCAAACCTTACGCCCCCCTCGCTACCGCCACACTCGGAGCGACGATCCCCGTCTGTTCCTGCTCCATGATACCTCTCGCAAGGAGCATGGACAGCTTCTCCAGAAGCTACGCTCCCGTCCTCGCCTTCCTGATCACAGCCCCGGTCCTATCGCCCGTGACGCTCTTCCTGACTTTTGGGATGTTCGGCCTCGATATAACCCTCCTGAGGTTCATGCTCTCCTTTCTGTTTGCACTTCTGATCTCCTACGTTGCGCTTCTTCTTTTCAGTAAGAGGGCAGGTCTTCCCCTGCTTCAGGGAGCTTCCGCTGAGAAAAAGGACAGATTGGCCGAGTTCTTGAAAAACCTGAGAGCTCTTGCTCTGTCTACGGGAAAGTATGTTCTCCTCGGACTCGCCATAGCCTCACTGCTGAAGGTCCTGCTACCTCAGGATCTTGTTCTGAGGTTTTCCAGCTCAATCCTCTCCTACCCTCTCATAAGCCTCCTTTCCGTTCCCGTATACGTCTGCTCGGGAGAGGAAGTCCCTATCGCCAGGTCCCTGCACGATCTTGGCTTCAGTCCAGGGCAGGCCCTTACCTTCATGCTTGCCTCCTCGGGGATATGCCTTCCCACCATAACCGCCCTTCTCAGCTTCCTGCCTAAAAAACTCGTCCTCTTTTACTCGCTCTCCTGGTTTCTCTTTGCAACGGGGGCGGGTATGGTGGCTGATTTTCTTCTAAATTAACTGATATGTTCGTCAAGATCTTGCCCCCGGAGGTCAGGAGCAGGATAGCTGCGGGGGAGGTGATCGAGTCCCCTGCGGACGTGGTAAAGGAGCTCGTGGAGAACTCCTTAGACGCCAAGGCCACCAGTGTAGAGGTGGAGATCTCCAAGGGTGGCAAGAGACTCATACTCGTTAGAGATAACGGAACGGGTATACATCCGGAGGACCTCGAGAAGGTTGTCCAGGAGGGAGCGACCAGTAAGATAGAGAGCGAGAAAGATCTTTTAAATCTCTCCAGCTACGGCTTCAGGGGAGAGGCGCTCCATTCCATAGCGAGCGTGAGCAGGATGAGGATAAGATCCAGGTTCTTCCAGGAGAGGGAGGGATACGAGATAGAGGTGGAGGGAGGTGAGATAGTGTCCAGAAGGAAGGTAGGCATGCCCATCGGAACCGAGGTGGAGGTAAGAGACCTCTTCTTCAACCTGCCCGTTAGGAGGAAGTTTCTCAAGAGGGAAGATACCGAAAGAAGGAGGATCGCGGACCTTTTGAAGGAATACGCTCTCGTGAGGCCGAGTGTGGAGCTTGTATTCTTCTCAAATGCTCGGGAAGTTCTCAATCTGAAGCCTTCCGATGAACTGGATAGGATAGAGAGGTTGTTCGGGAGAGGTTTTGAGAGGATATATCGGGAAGCAGGATTTCTCAAGGTAAGAGCCTACGTTAAGAGGAACGTTTCTAGGGGAGAGCTTCATCTTTTCGTAAATTCAAGACCGGTAAGCACGAGGACATTCAAGGAGTTCCTTAGAAAAATTCTCGGATACAAGACTCTCGGCGTAATATTTGTGGATATGCCTCCCTTTATGGTGGACTTCAACGTTCATCCCAAAAAGAGGGAGGTAAAGTTCGTAAAGGAGAGGAAGACGCTTTCTCTGATCAGAGATGCTCTTCTCAGTAGAGAAGAGGATGTTATACTTCATCTGGATCAGGAAATTCCCCGATACGAAACCGAGTTTAGGGTTATAGGACAGCTCGACAACACCATAATCCTTGCTCAGAGGGGGGACTATCTATACTTCTTCGATCAGCACCTTATCTCCGAAAGGGCAAACTACGAGAGTCTCGGAGAGGGAAAGGGGGCGGACGAGATAGCCTGTAGATCCGCCATCAAGTCCGGAAAGAGACTGAGTGAAAAGGAGATGGAAGAGCTGATAGAGACATGGAAAAAGCTGAAAAACCCCCACGTCTGCCCACACGGAAGGCCCATATACTACAGGATTCACCTCAAAGACATATACGAGAAACTTGGAAGGAGTTTCTGAAGCTATGCGGTGCATGCCCGGGGGGTGAGAGTGTATATTAATACCCTATGGTAGACAGAGAGTGGGTTAAAAGGGTCGCACACCTTGCGAGGTTGAAGCTGACGGAGAAAGAAGTGGAGATCTTCAGCAAACAGCTCGGGGACATACTCGATTTTGTGAAACAGCTCGAGGAACTCGACACTGCTGACGTTGAACCTTATATTCAAAAAGCTGAAGGCACACCAATGAGGGAGGACGAGCCTAAGGAGGGCTTGTCTCAGGAAGAGGCCCTGAAGAACGCTCCTGAGAGGGAAAATGGTTTCTTCGTGGTGCCGAGAATAGTGGAGGTTTGATTTAGATGGCTCAGGAAACTGCGAACAAGATCCTCAGTGAGAAGAAGAAGGCCCTTGAGGCCTCGATAGCCAACATCGAGAAGAGGTTTGGCAAGGGTGCCATAATGCCCCTTCACGCTGCGGAGAAGGTAAAGGTTGAAGTTATTCCCACAGGCTCCCTCGCCTTGGACATAGCGACTGGTATAGGTGGAATACCCAGGGGAAGGATAGTGGAGATCTTTGGCGTTGAGTCTTCAGGAAAGACAACGCTGGCACTCCACGTTATAGCGGAGGCCCAGAAGAGGGGAGGAGTTGCGGTCTTCATAGACGCGGAACACGCCCTCGATCCGAAGTATGCAAGGAAGCTGGGTGTGGACGTGGAAAACCTTTACATCTCTCAACCCGACTACGGAGAGCAGGCCCTGGAGATAGCGGAAAGTCTGATAAACAGCGGGGCTGTAGACGTTATAGTTGTGGACTCTGTTGCGGCCCTCGTCCCCCGTGATGAGCTTGAGGGCGAAATGGGAGAGGCCCAGGTGGGTAAGCAGGCCCGTTTGATGTCCCAGGCTCTCAGAAAACTCAAGGGTATAGTTCACAAGGGTAACACTGCCCTAATATTCATCAACCAGGTAAGGGAGAAGATAGGGGTAATGTTCGGAAATCCTGAAACTACGCCCGGAGGGCGTGCTCTCAAGTTTTTCTCGGACATGAGACTCGAAGTTCGCAGAATGGGAGATATAAAAGATGGCAACGACAAGATAGGCTACAGGGTAAAGGTGAGGGTTGTAAAGAACAAGCTGGCTCCTCCTTTCCAGGAGGCGGAGTTCGACATGATCTACGGAGAGGGTATATGCAAGCTCTGCGATCTGATAGATGTTGCGGTGGACAAGGGCGTCCTGACCAAGAGCGGTTCCTGGTATAGCTACGGGGAGCAGAGGATAGGTCAGGGCAAGGAGCAGGTCAAGAGGTATCTTAAAGAGAATCCTGAGGTGGCCGAAGAGATAGAGAAAAAAGTGAGGGAGGTAGCGGGCCTTGTTGCAGCTGATACTGAAGAAGGCGATTGATTTAGAGGCCTCGGACATCCACCTTAAGGTAGGCTCCAAGCCAGTTTACAGAATACACAAGAAGCTCCATGTGGACGATGAGTTTCCCATAATAGACGAGGAACACTTCTCCTTATTTTTCCAAGAGGTTGTAGGCAAGAGCGAGGCAAAGAAAAAGGAGTTCGAGCAGTTCGGTGAGATAGACCTTTCCTACTCTCTGCCGAAGGTGTCCAGGTTCAGGGTGAACGTATACAAGCAGAGAGGAACCTCCGGAATGGCTTTCAGGGTCATACCTTTCGAGATTCCGCCTTTCAAAAGTCTGAACCTTCCGGAGGTTATTCTGAAAACCGTTCTGGACAGCAGTAAGGGACTTGTCCTCGTTACAGGTCCGACCGGTTCAGGGAAGTCCACCACCCTCGCTTCCATCATAGAGGAGATGAACAAGACCCAAAGGAAGATAATAGTGACCATAGAGGATCCCATAGAGTATCTGCTCAGGGACAGGAACTGCTACATAGTTCAGAGGGAGGTGGGGCTTGATACAAAGAGCTTCGCGAGGGGTTTGAGGGCGGCTCTCAGGGAGGACCCTGACGTCATAATGGTCGGTGAGATAAGGGACACCGAGACCGCCGAGATAGCCCTTCAGGCAGCGGAGACGGGACACCTCGTCCTCTCCACCCTGCACACCCTCGACGCCAAGGAGACGGTGAACAGGTTGATCAGTATGTTCAAGCTCGAGGTCAGGGACCAGATCAGACAGATGCTCGCGAGCACCCTTGTGGCGGTTTTCTCCCAGAGGCTCCTTCCCAGAGCGGACAAGAAAGGATCCATACCTGCGGTCGAGATCATGATAAACACGGGAGCCATCAAGGAGGCCCTGCTCGATCCGGACAGGCTGGACGAGATACCCGAGCTTATAGCCAAAGGTAAGGCCGCCTACGGAACCCAGACCTTTGACCAGCACTTGGAAGAACTTTACAGGAAAGGATTGATAGACTTCCATACAGCACTTCTTTATGCGTCTAAACCTTCCGATCTCGAACTCAAACTCAAAGGAATATCCTCCGGCGGTGTAACCTATTAAAATCTTATCCCCCATGAAGATAACCGTTGACGGCCCAGCGGGAAGCGGAAAGAGCTACATCGCTAAGGGTATATCCGAAAGGCTCCGCATACCCTACCTCGAAACTGGCCTTGCCTACAGGGCGATCGGTTATCTGCTCTTGATTAGCGAAGAAGACCTCCAGAAGGTCAGCTGGAGCGCTGTAGAGCCTCTCCTCCGCAGGCTCGAGATAGTCCCGGAGGTGGGAAGGACGAGGGTGTTGATAGACGGCAAAGAGGTGAAGGAGGATCTGCTCAGGAGTGAGGAGGTGGGCAGGGCTGCATCTATTGTGGGAACGATACCCCAGTTCAGGGAGTTCATAAACGATCTTTTCAGGAAGCTGGTAGGAGAAGGACAGGCTGTTATAGAGGGCAGAGATGCGGGGACCCACATATTTCCGGACGCGGAAATTAAGCTCTTCATAACAGCTTCACCTGAAGAGAGAGCAAGGAGAAGATGGAAACAGCTGAGAGAAAAGGGCATGGAGGTTAGCCTGGAAGAGGTGTTGAAGAAGATACTCGATAGAGACAGAAGGGACATGGAGAGGGAAAAGTATCCTTTCAGACCTGCGGAGGATGCGGTGGTTATAGATACAACAGACATGGAGCCCGAGGAAAGTCTAAAAACTGCACTGGGCATCGTTCTGAAGATTCAGAATGAAAAGAGTTCCTAACCTCATATCCGCTTGCAGACTGCTTTTATCTCCGCTTGTTCTGTTCCTCTCATACCGGGAAAGGCACGAGTTTGCCTCCCTATTATTCTTTTTGCTTGCTCTTAGTGATGCGGTGGACGGATTCATAGCCCGCAGGTTCGGTGCTCAGACCTTCCTCGGAAAGCTCCTCGATCCACTTGCGGACAAGGTGCTCCTGCTATCCGGCCTTGTCTCGGTAACCTTCTTCACCCCTGTGAGGGTAGAGCCTTTCCTGCTGATCCTGCTGTTCGCAAGGGATCTTTTCCTGATAGCAGGCTCAGTGGTTCTTAAAAGGTTCGGCTTCATCCCCGAGCCTTCTCCCTCGGGGAAACTCACAACCTTCTTCGTCTCCCTAACCGTGATCCTGGCCTTTTCCTTTAATCTCTATCCAGTGCAGACTCTAAACGTTGTTCTCAAAGGTTTGGAGATACTCTCTTTAACACTGGTTCTTATATCGTGGACAGACTACGCCCTGAGGGGAGTAAGCTTCCTCAGGAGTAAACTTATAATTGAGAAAAGATGAGAGGCTTGACGGGCAAAGAGTGGATCCTGCTATCTGAAAACATAAAACCTTCCCCTGAAATAGTATCCCTATACGGGGAGTTCCTCGCCCAGCTGATAGCCAACAGAGGATTAGAAAAAGAACACGACAGACTCTTCGATCTGAGATTGAAGCACCTTCTTCCATACACGCTTTTGCCGAACGTGGAGGAAGGTATAGACAGAATTCTGAGAGCTATCAGGAAAGGGGAAAGGATAATACTCTTTGGGGATTACGATGTGGACGGCATAACCGGGACCGCTATACTCTACGAAATTCTGAAGGAGGCGGGAGCAAAGGTCGTCCCCGTCCTGCCAAGCAGATCTACCGGATACGGCCTAAATGGAGAGCTTATCTCCATCTTTTCCAAGTACGGTGATCTGCTCATAACCGTTGACAACGGGACCTCCGCGGTCCGTGAGATAGACAGTTCCGGGATAGATGTTATAGTGATAGACCACCACAACGTTCCGGAGGAGACTCCGGAGAAGGCGATACTGATAAACCCTAAGCTTTCGGAGGATGCGGGGGAGCTGAAGGAGATATCTTCCTCCGCGGTCTGCTTTTACATAGGAGCGGTCCTTAGCAGGGAGCTGGGCCTTGAAAAGGATGTGAGGGAGCTTCTGTCCCTCGTGGCTCTGGGAACGGTTGGAGACGTTATGCCGATGAACGGAACCAACAGGATACTCGTCTCAAAAGGTATATCGGTCCTCGAGAGCATCCTCGCGGGTAGTATAGATAGGGCAGGGATAAAAGCACTTCTCAGAACCGCGGGTGTAGAGGGGTCCATAACTTCCAAAGACATAGCCTACTCGATAGCACCCAGGATAAACGCTCCGGGGAGGATCGGGGATCCTAAGCTTGCCCTCAAGCTCCTGTTGGAGAAAGATGAGAAAACCGCCCTGCAACTCGCCAAGAAGATAGAGTCCCTGAATATCAAGAGAAGAGTAATAACGGACAGGGTTTATAAGGAGGCTTACAGGAAGGCCCTCACGCTCAGAAGTGAGAACTTTATATCCCTCTGGGACAAGGGCTGGCATGTGGGCGTTTTGGGTATAGTGGCCGGGAGGCTCTCCAGTGAACTCGGTAGGCCTGTTGCGGTCTTCTCCAAGGGAGAGAACCATTCGGTGGGATCCGTCAGGTCTGTGGAGGGCATAGACGTTTACAGGGGCCTGAGCAAGCTCTCCCACATGTTCATAAAGTGGGGCGGGCACCCCCAGGCGGCTGGCCTTACCTTGGAAAGCTCCCTCTTAGAGAGCTTCAGCGAGAGGGCGGAAGAGATCTTCAGCCATGTTCCCAGGGAGCTCCCCTCCCTTTACGTAGATATGGAGCTTTCGCCCCTTTCTGTGAAAAGGGAACACTTGGAGGCGATCAAAAAACTGGAGCCTTACGGTGAGAGGAACCCCATGCCTACCTTCCTATCGGAGAAGCTGAGGGTAAAGGAGATAAGTGTGCGCTATGGCAGGGCTAAGATAAGGTTCGATAGGGTGAACATGACCTGCTGGGACAGAAGGGTGTTCGATAGGCTCAGGTCTGGGAGTGCCGTCAGGGTGGTCTACTCTATCGGTGATGACGGGTTCAACCTGATAGACGCTGAGGACAGGAATGGCGCTCGGTAGAACCCACGACCTTGTGAACCTCACCGCTCTGCCCGCCTTTTTCTACTTCCTTCCCAAGGAGTTTTACCTTCCCTTCGGCCTCGGATACCTTGTGGGAACCTTCCTCCTGTCGCCGGACATAGACCTCCCAAACTCAAGACCCACCAAGAGATGGAGCTTCCTAAGATGTCTCTGGGCACCTTACCAGAGCCTTTCAAAACACAGGGGGCTGTCTCACGTTCCCGTCGTGGGCAGTCTCCTCAGACTCGCCTACATAGTGGGAGTGGTCCTTTTCCTATACTTCGTTCTTATAGGTGTAGTCTCTACCCTCGACAGGGGGTTTGCTATGTTTCTTGCCAGCTTTAACCCCTTCGAGTTCCTCAACGACCTTTTCAGAAGTGAGAATAGCCTTTACTTTGTGGCGGGCGTTATTTGTGCGGATATAGTTCACATAATTCTTGACGGGATCTCGAGCTTTGTAAAGAGGTTTACCTGAGCTTGAGCATAGCTACCGAGATTATAGCCAGCAGGACGGAAATTATCCACATACGGACCACGATCTTCGGTTCTGGGAGTCCGGAAAGCTCTAAATGGTGGTGGAAGGGTGCCCTTTTGAATAGTCTCTTCCCTTTGGTTATTCTGAAGTAGATTATCTGAAGTATAACCGTTATGGTCTCGAATACAAAGACACCTCCCGCGACAGCAAGGAGAAACTCGGACTTGGTCAATATAGATACGGTTCCAAGGGCTGCTCCCAGGCCGAGGGCACCCACGTCTCCCATAAACATCTGTGCTGGAAAAGCGTTAAACCAGAGGAACCCGAGACCTGCCCCTACTATGGCAAAGCAGAAGACCGTTATCTCCCCTGCGTAGGGGACGTAAGGTATGCCCAGATAATCCGATATCTTGGAGTGTCCCACCGCGTAGGCTATCACGCCGAAGGCGGTGGCGGTGGTCATGGAAGGACCTATGGCGAGGCCGTCCAGACCGTCGGTCAGGTTCACCGCGTTGGCGGTTCCCACGATTATGAAGGTGGCAAATGGAACATACAGCCATCCCAAATCGATGGTAAGCTCCTTGAAGAAGGGGAAGTAGAGTTTTGTCTCGAGGCCTACCCAGTAGAAGATCAAGTATGAGATCATAAGGGCGAACAATATCTGGAGAAAGAGCTTGGCCTTTATGGAAAGCCCCTTCTTATCCTTGAGCTTTATCCAGTCGTCGATCAGCCCTATGAGAGCGAAGGAGAGGGTGGCGAAGATAAGGACCCAAGTATACTTGATGTCCACCCTCATGAGTAATAGGGTGGAGAGGAGAATCACAGTTATTATGACCACTCCACCCATCGTGGGTGTATACTTCTTGTTCTCATGATGCTCTGGCGTGTATTCCCTTACGTATCCTCCCAGAAATCTCTGTATCCGGGAAATTCTCTCCATAAAGGTGGGTGATAGTATCAGCGTTATAAAGAAGGCTATCAGTATGGCTGTGAAGGACCTGAAGGTTATGTATTTGAAAACGTTGAAGAGGAAGAAGTAATCCTTTAAGATCAGGGCAAGGTGGTATACCATGCCTCAGCACCTGTTCCTGCTGAAAAGCCTGTCCAGTATTATGGCTACCGCGTTTCTGACCGAGAGGTGGTTCCAATCCCCCGCACCGTATACAGGCTCGAGTATATAGTCGAAGGTTCTCATCATGTCCGGGGGTATACCGTATCCGGTTCCGAAGACTATGAGGTAATCTCTGTCTCTCTTTTCTATCTCCCTCTTTAGCTCATCGTATCCCACGGTGTTTGGATACTTCCTCGCGTCGGTTCCCACGAGCACCGGTCTCCTTCCCCTTTCCTTCTCAAGCTCTTCCACGACCTCATCGAGAGTATATTTTAAGCGGACCAGCTGAACTATCTCGAACCTGGTAGGGTTCGCCTTTCTGCCCTCCTCCGAGAGCCAGTAATCTATCTGTCTTTTTATCACGAGTCTCTGGGCGTCTATGGGCTGGACGATGTAGAACCTGTTTATCTCGTAAGCTCTGGCGGGGCGAGCTATGTCATGCAGGTCCATAGTGGTGAAGGAGGTAACTATTATCTTCCCCTCCCTGTCCATGGCTGGGTAATGGAGGAGGGCTATAAAGACGTTGTCGTTCTTCATGGGGGTAAAATGAGCCGGCCGGGGATCGAACCCGGGACCCACGGCTTAAAAGGCCGTTGCTCTACCGACTGAGCTACCGGCTCTCGCTTCAGCCCCTGGTGGAGCCGACGGGACTTGAACCCGTGACCTCCGACATGCCATATCGGCGCTCTCCCAGCTGAGCTACGGCCCCTACCAGGGAATTATAAATTTTACACCAACCGC
Source organism: Aquificaceae bacterium (assembly GCA_027079305.1). Taxonomy (GTDB): domain Bacteria; phylum Aquificota; class Aquificia; order Aquificales; family Aquificaceae; genus Hydrogenivirga. Next base: position 160,111 of record JALWVU010000073.1, on the reverse strand, counting down.
CCCTTCCTTTCAAGCTCGATCCTCTTCTCCCTCAGTTTCGGGAGAAGCACTCTTATGCGTAGGCACTCTCTCCTCCTGCTCCTTTCTTCCTCAAGCCTCCTGAGAGCCTCCTCTCTCATCCTTTCCATCAGATTTTTCATGGACATCTCCCACCTCTCCGCCTATTAATCTACGAAAACTCTACCGCCGGGGCAAGTCAGGTCTCGCACTCGTCTGTTTCGGACGCGAACTTGTAGTGGCAGTGGGGACAGACCTTGGCCTTCCTGTAGGCCTCCTCACAGCACATGGGACATCTCTTTTTGCCCTTGAGGAGAAGAATTATGTTCAGGTTAAAGACGTTCTTAACAGCGAGTATTATCAAGAAAACGCCCAGAACCACGAGCCAGGCTTTAAGGGCCACTCTGGGGTCCTGGGTCTTTATCCAGAAGTAGGTGGCTCCCACGGAGGCTATCCAGAAGGAGAGCCTCCTGTCCACAAATATATTTGCTATTACAAACAGCACCGCCACCCAGATGAAGAACTGAACGAGGGGTTCGCTGAGGAGAAGGATTACATTCTGAAGGGCCTCCATTCTAATATCTTACAATCACGAAAGCCCTCAAAAGAGTATGAAGGAATCTCCCTAAAAGGTTCCCCGCCAGGAAGGATAAGAGACCTTCCGCCTCCCACAGGAGGGCTACGGAGAAGGCCACGACCCCGAGGAAGGAGAATCTGATCAGAAAGGATAGATAAGGTCTGCTCTTGGGAAATCTGAGAGATTGCCTGTATATATGTTCGTTGTATAACAGTCCGGAAAGAAAGCCCACGAGCAGGGAAATAAAGAGATCCACCGCTTTATAATTTTAAACGGATGGCAAACCTTCTAACACTTTCCAGGATCCTTCTTGCACTTCCTACCGTTCTGGCGGTAGTGAACGGTCAGCTTAGCCTGGCCCTGATTATCTTCCTGACGGGTGCCCTTACCGATCTGGTGGACGGCAGGCTGGCTCGCATGAACGGGGAGACCACCAACCTGGGAAAGTTCCTCGATCCCCTCGCGGACAAGGTTCTCGTCCTTTCCACCCTTATAGCTCTCGTGGAAATAGGCAGGGTAGGATCTTTGCCGGTTATTCTCCTGCTCCTTAGAGAGCTCAGCATCACCTTTGTTAGGAGTATGCTTGCTGGTCAGGGAGTTGTGCTGGAAGCCTCAGCCCTCGGCAAGTTCAAGACCTCACTTGAGTTCTTGGCGGTTATCCTCCTTCTCGTGGAGTATCCCTACGGTGTGCACGTTCTCTGGCTTTCCGTTCTGGTTGCCTACGTGTCCGCTTACGACTACCTTAAGACTTATCTCAGGGAGCTTTCGGGACTAAATTATCCCTAATGGAAGGGGCTTGTCCGAGGTGCGGTGGAACGGGGTTCGTCCCGAGGGGGGGAGGATCGGTAGACCTGTGTGAGTGCAGGTTCGAACAGGAGAATATAAACAAGATTCTCGGTATCCCCAGGAGGTTCTGGGAGGCGGAGCTCGATAACTATCAGTATGAAAACCCTTCCGAGGAGAACGCCTACAAGGAAGCCTTCGTTTTCGCTTCCTCCTTTGATCCTTCTGAGGGAAAGGGGCTTACCTTTGTAGGAACACCCGGTGTTGGGAAAACTCACCTGGCGGTAGGCATACTCAAGAAGATATACAGGGATAAAGGGATAAAGGGCAGGTTCTTCGATACTAAGGACCTCATCTACAAGCTAAAAGCTCTAATAAACGAGGGCAAGACCTCCAAAGCCATAAAAAGGATTCTCAGCTATCCGCTCATAGTTCTGGACGATCTCGGTAGTGAGAGGCTGTCCGAGTGGCAGAGGGAGATAATCTCCTACATAATCTCTCACAGATACAACAACCTCAGGAGCACTATAATAACCACCAACTTCTCCCTGACTGGGGACGAGAAGGAGGAAAAGAAGATAAGGAAGACAGCACCCGATATAGAACTTCCGAGATCGCTTATGGTGGAAAGGCTCGGTCCCGGGACGGTATCGAGGATCTTTCAGATGACGAAGGTTCTGTACATCAAAGGCAGGGACAGAAGGAGGTTATAATTTTGGCGATGAAGGACTTGGAGAGCTTGGTAAAGAAGTATCTGAAGGGCGGTTTCGAATACGAAGTCTTCCGCCAGAGGATAAAAAAGCTCAAGATAGAGGTTTCACAGGAGGAGATAGAGAATCTCTCCACATCCGAGGAGTCGGGCGTGGGCGTAAGAGTTCTCAGGGACGGGAAAATCGGCTTTGCCTACACCTCGGACCTGCGGGAGGAGAGTGTGAAGGACGTGGTGGAGAAGGCTATGGAGATGTGCCAGCTCCAGGTCCCCGACAGGGGAAATGTGTTCAATAAGGAGCTTAAAATTTCCGAGGTTGAGTCCGTATTCGATAAAGAAGGTTTGGAGGTTCCCTTAGAGGAAAAGGTAGTCATGGCTCTTGGGTTGGAGAGAAAAGCCAAGGAAATAGACGGGAGGGTGAAGGGTGTCAGGAAGGCGAGCCTAACGGAGGGTCTGGTAGAGGTGGAGCTTGCAAACTCCTACGGAGTGCGCTTTGGATACGAGGGAACTTACTACACCTCCTTTATATCCACCCTGGCGCAGGATGGGAACGACTCTTCCATATCCTGGGAATTCAGGGGATCGAGGAGGTTGAGGAACCTTGATCTTGAGGACATGGTGAAGGACGCGGTCTTTAAGAGCACCTCTCTCCTGAACCCTGAACCAGTCCAGACCAAGGTTATGACCGTTGTGTTCTTCAGAGAGAGCTTTGCCATGCTCCTTGAGGCCTTTGCGAGTATGTTCCTTGGCGACTCTCTGGTGAAAGGAAAGACACTTCTCAAGGATAAGGTGGGCGAGTCGGTCGGTAGTGAGCTTCTCACTATCGTGGACGACGGTGTTCTTGAAGGTGGGTTCGAAACCGCTCCCTACGATGCGGAGGGAGTCGTTAGAAGTAGAAACGTGATCCTCGAGAGGGGAGTATTCAAGGGTTTCCTCCACAGCCTCTACACCGCCACCCTTTCCGGGGAGGAGCCTACCGGCAACTCCCAGAGGGGAAGCTACAAGAGCCAGCCCCATTCCGGTATAACCAATCTTTACTTGGAGGCGGGGAAAGGTAGCCTGGAGGACCTTCTATCTTCAGAAAGGGAGGTTTTCCTCGTCCTCGATCTTATGGGGCTTCACACGGTAGATCCTGTCTCCGGGGAGTTCTCCCTCGGAGCTTCGGGTGTTCTGTATAGGGACGGGAAGCCCCTGCATGCGGTCAGGGGCGTTACCGTGGCTGGCAACGTCCTCGATCTTTGGAATAAAATAGTTGCGGTGGGTGGGGATCTTAAGTTTTACGGAAATGTAGGGTCCCCCTCTGTGCTCGTGAAGGACATAACGGTGGGGGGAAACTGATATGAGAAGAACATTCGTATTCTTCCTCTGGCTCTTCCTGCTCCTCTTCGTAGTGGCGTCCCTCTACATAACCTTCACAGCCTACCTCAAGGAGAGGGACAGAAGGATAGTCACCAACATAAGCACCTTCTTCGTTATGGCGAAGGAAGGTAAAGAGAAAGTAAAGCTACCCTTCCCGGAAGATACGATCTTGGTGTATGTAAAGAAGGCGGGTGAGAAGCTCCTGAGTGCGAACGCGGTTTCCGGTGTGGACAGGGATAAATACGACCTCGTTCCGGTCAGAATAGGCAACGATAAGGTATACGCCTACGTTAAAAAGGTGGATGTTATGGACTACCTCAACTTCGTAGGCCAGAACCAGCTCTACACCGGTTTGATAGTAGCGAGCGTTCTCCTATACCTCAGCATCTTCTACTTCACCGTAAAGGAGTTTGAGCTTGCCCAGGGAGGTGGTATAACCGAGGAGCTTATAAACAAGCTGAAGGCCCTCAGGCTAACTTTGGCGACCTTTAAGGTTATACCCGAGGAGAGCGTTGATGAGATGAAGAAGGTTGTAGATAGCATATTGGGCAATAAATCAAGTAAGAAGTGAGGTGTGGGGACATGAAGGTGCTGATAGTTTCCTTTGACAAGACGCTTACCGAGAGCCTTCAGAAGGCGCTCGAGGATCAGGGCCACGAGGTCTATACCGCCAAGAACAGCGAGGAAGCCATAAAGATGATACCCTCGGACGTGGAGGGAGTGATCTACGACGCTATCTCCGGAGCCATCTCCGAAGAAGACATAAACGCTCTCTATACAAAGAAGTTCAGCAACGCCAGATACCTGATACTCTACGATGAGCTTTTCCCCGTAGACGAGAACAACATAGTGCCCCCCCAGAAGCTCCTCGTTCCGAGGGACACCGAGCCTAAGGAAGTAGTCCAAAAGCTTGTGGAGTTCAAACCGGAACAGGTGGAAGCTCCGCAACCCCAGGAAGAGGCTCCTCCAGAAGCTCCCGAGGAGTTCGAGATAGAGCCTACCGCTCTTACCGAATCTCCCGTAGAGGAAGTGGCGGAGGTTCAGGAAGAGCAACCCCCTGCTCAGGAGGAGGCCTCTCAGCCGGAAGAGGTTGTGGAAGAACCCGTGTCTCCTGCGGGGGAGGTTCAGGAGGGTGGAAAGCTTCTTATAGTCTCCTTCGATCAGGCCCTCATAGACTCTCTTAAGGCGGCCTTCGGTCAGCAGTACGATGTGGTCAGCGTAAAGACTGTGAAGCAGGCTATGGATCACGCAAGGGAAGCGAGGCTGATAGTATTCGACGCAATATCGGGAGTTATAGCGGAGAAGGGTCTTATAGAGATGGCGGGAGACAGGGAGATAGCCTCCAAACCCTTCGTGATCCTCGTAGATGATCTCTTTCCCATAAACGTAGACAACATACCCCTTGAGAACAAGGTCGCTGTATCCAGGGATACGGACCCGGAGAGGCTCAAGGAAATAGTCAGGGAAGCGCTGGAGAAGGCTCCTGCACCTCAGGTCTCTACACAGGAACATCCCACGGAACAACCTGTTGGGGTTGAAGAGGAAGAACCTGAGGAGCAGAAGGTTGAGGAGATCGTGGGGGAGATACCCCAGGTTCCCGAGGAGATAGAGGTAGAGCCTGTTGAAGAGCCAGCGGTGCAAGAGGAAAGCGTAGAGGATATAGTTCAGGAGATACCTCAGGTGGAGGACGTCCAGGTTGAAGAGGTAGCACCCAAGGAAGAGGAAGAGGAGGAGATACCCGCTCTCGAAGCCCTCGAGAAGATCATAGAGGAAAGGAAACTTGCGGAAGAGAGTGTGGAGGAAACAGAAGAAGTTGGGGAAGAGGTGGAACCTGCTACGGTCGCTCCCCAGGTAGATATAAGCCAGATAAACTTTGAGAAAGTCATAGAAGATGCCATATCGAGGGCTCTTTCTGAAGATAGGATGAAGGAGGCTGTTTTAAAGGCTATAGGTGAGAGCATGGGAGACATAAGAAATATGATCTCGGAGGTTGTCAAGCAGGAGGTGGACAAAGCTTTCGAAGAGCTCGACATAAAGAATCTTGTAAGGCAGGCTACCTACCAGGCCCTTAAGGAAAAGCTCGAACAGCTTATTTCTTAACTGAATACCTTTTCAAAGATGTAATCTCTGTGCTTCACGAACTCCCAGGGGTCGAATATCCTTTCTATCTCCTCTTGGGAGAGGAGCTCCCTTACCTTTTCCCTCTTTAGAAGGGCCTCTTTGAAGCTGAGATCCGAGTTCCAGCTCTCCATTGCTGCCTCCTGAACGAGATCGTAGGCCTCGTCCCTGAGCATTCCCTTCTCGGTCAGTGCTACCAGAACCTTGCTCGAGAAGTAAAGGCCCTTCGAAAGCTCCATGTTCTCGAGCATCCTATCCTTATTGACAACGAGGCCCTTTAGAATTTCCAGAAAGAGGTTCAGTATGTAGTCCAGAGCTATTGAGGAGTCGGGCAGTATAACCCTCTCTACGGAGGAGTGTGATATATCCCTCTCGTGCCAGAGGACTATGTTCTCAAGGGCAGGGATAAGGTTGGACCTTATGACTCTTGCAAGGCCACATATCCTCTCGGAGTGTATCGGATTCTTTTTGTGGGGCATGGCGGAAGATCCTCTCTGGCCCTCTGTGAAGGGCTCCTGAAGCTCGAGGACCTCGGTCCTCTGCAGGTGCCTTATCTCCGTGGCGAATTTATCGAGGGAGGAGGCGGTCAGTGCCATAGCTCCCATGAACTCCGCGTGTCTGTCTCTGTGGACTATCTGGGTTGAAGCAGGTTCTATCTTCAATCCAAGCTCCTCGAGAGCTATCCTTTCCACCTCAGGGGGGACGTTCGAATAGGTGCCGACCGCTCCCGAAATCTTTCCGTAGGAGACTCTGTCCAAGGCCCTCTCGAGTCTCTCCCTGTTTCTCTTCATCTCGTCATACCATACAGCGAACTTTATTCCCAACGTTATAGGCTCCGCATGGACACCGTGGGTCCTACCTATCATGAGGGTATCCTTATGCTCGAAGGCGAGACGTTTCAACTCCTCCATCACTTCGTTCACGTCCTTTATCAGTATCTTCAGGGCATCCCTCATAAGAAGTGCGAGGGCGGTATCTATAACATCGGAGGAGGTCAGGCCCAGGTGTATGTATCGTCCGTCCTCTCCCACCTGCTCTGATACGGCGGATACGAAGGCAAGGACGTCGTGCTTATATCTCCTTTCGTATTCTTTTATCCTGTTTAAGGTCTCGTCGTCTATACGCGTCTTCTCCTCTATCCTTCTGAGCGACTCAGGAGGTATCTTTCCCAGCTTAGCCCACGCCCTGCATACCGCTATCTCTACCTCGAGCCACTTCTGAAACTTGTTCTTTTCAGACCATACCCTTCCTATCTCTTCTCTCGTATACCTTTCTATCATGGCTTTTACATTATACTCATAACTTAAATGAGATACTTCCCCCTCGTCCTTCTCCTCCTTATCTCCCTAAGCTTCTCTAAGGTTCTCATAGAGTCGAACTACCCTCTCAGGAACAACAACTTTCATAAGGTTGCCTCCGAGGAGAACCTATTTTTGATACTCTGGGCACTCCAGAAGCTCAAGGATGTGAGAGACATAAAAATAATGAGTGTGGGCAAGGACACCATCGTATACGTATACAGGTATCCGATCCTGAGAAAGGTGAAGATAAAAGGTAACTGGTTCGCGAGGGACGAGGAGATAAAGAACCTTATCCTCGCGAGGGAGGGTGAGCCCCTCGTAGACTTCGACCCGAGGGAGGCGGAGAGGACTTTGAAGATCTTCTACAAAAGCAGAGGCTTTCTCGACGCTGAAGTGAAGGTAAAGCTAAGCGTGGACGACAAGGGTTTCGCCAGTTTGGAGGTAAAGGTAAAGGAGGGAGATCCTTACCTCCTCGGAGGAGCTATATTCAAGGGTGCCAAACACTACGGTAATATCAGACTTCTGACGGAAGCAGGTCTCAGGCTCGGTGAGGTCTACAACGAGGACAAAGCTAAGAAGGGAAGCTATAGAGTTCAGGACTTTTACAGAAGGAGGGGTTTTCTGGAGAGCCTTGTCTACTATGAGGAAACTAAAAAGGTGAAGGCAAAAGGGCCCTTCGTGTACGTTCTCTTCCCGGGAGCGGAAGGTGTTCGCAGAAGATTCTTAGACGGTTTGGCCTCCGTCTTCAGGGGAATATCCAATCTAATATCCCATCCTGTAGCGGTAACCAAAGCCCTATTCGGGAAGGGAAGCCTCGCAATACCAGTCTATCTGGTAAACGAGGGGCCAAAGTTCAGAATAGAGTTCGAAGGAAATAAGAGCTTTAAGAGGGAGGAACTTCTCGAACTTGTAGACAGGAACACTCCTGGTGTCGATATATTTTTTCTCGAAGGCACGCGCGAAAAGATAGAGGATTTCTACAGGAGCAAAGGCTTCTTCGACGTTCGGGTGGACTATTCTTTTAACAAGGGAAGGATAAAGTTCATCATAGATGAAGGGGAAAGATACAGAGTTGTTCCTGTAGGTTTTAAAGGTCTTAAACTGCCCGAGTTCTACGATAGAGAGCTCATAGAGGAAGCCAAAACCTCTTTTCTTAAGGAGGTCAGAAAACGAGGCTACCTTACCGCTGAGATCCGTATCTTAAAGGATCTGGACAGGGAGAGGAAGAGGGTTTACCTGCTCGTGGAGTTCTACCCGGGCAAAAGGTTGGTCCTCAAAGAGATAAAGTATACAGGTGATGACAAGGAGCTTGAGAGCATCTTCAAGAAATACGACGCCCTTCTTCCGAAGATCCTCGATGAAAAACTGCTCGAGAGTCTTCACAGGGAGATAAGGAAGCACCTCGACAACAGAGGCTATCTGGACGGGGACTTCTCGGTAGAGGTAAAGGTGGAGGAGGAGGAAGATAATATGTTCTTCTCCTACAACTACAGAGTCCATAAAGGCAAAAGATACAGATACGGGAGGTTGCTCGTATACGGGAACGACAAGACACGCTACAGGGAGATCTACTACACGGTTGTAAAGCAGAAGTATTTTTCCAGTGAGGCGGAGGAGGAGAGCCTCTGGAACCTGATTCAGAGTGAGAACTTCACCGGCGTGAGCCTGGAGAACCTCGTGGACAGGGAAAAGAAGGTGGTTCACAGACTCGTTGAAGTAAGGGAGGACAAGAGGGGTGTTCTGGAACTTGCTGTCGGCTACAACACCGAGGAGAAGCTGAAGCTCGAAGGAGGAGTGAAATTAAAAAACCTCTTCGGAGTAGGAATAATGGCAAGGGTTTTGGCCTCTAAGAGCCAGAAGTATCAAACCTACGAGCTGGGCCTTTCGGACAAGTTCCTCTTCTCGAGGAAGTATTTTGCGGACATAGCTCTCTTCAGGAGGTTGGAGTTCCGCGGAAGCTTCGATCTGGAGAGCACTGGATACTCTGTATCACCGGGATACAGACCTTTCAGGTGGGTGAGCATAACGCTCTTTCTATCGAAAACCAGGAACGAGGTGACCGGTGCCGGAGCGGGAACGTATGATTTGTTCAGAGCAGGACTATATCTGGTTCGTGAGAGGAGAGACGATCCTGTAAATCCGAGCAACATAACCCATAACAGCATAAGATTGACCAAGGCTCAAGGGGACAGGGACTACTACACGGTAGAGGTTAACAACTTTTTACTCAGGGAGATCGTTAAGGGTCTTGCGCTGGACGGAAAGCTCGCCTTCGGATGGGCTGGGAAAAATGCTCCAATCTTCGACCGGTTTTTCTTGGGAGGTCTAAGGGATATGAGGGGCTACGATTACGAATCCATAGGTGCCCCTAACGGTGGTAGAACCTACGCCTTTGGCAGGGCTGAAATCCTTTTCACGGTCCGGGAGCCTATCTGGGTCGGAACCTACGCTGAGGCGGGAAATGTCGGAGAGAGGTTTTCTGAGACCTTTAAAGATCTCAAATACGACGCGGGTGTAGCTGTAGGTGCGAGGACCCCTGCGGGTTTTATAAGGCTTGATCTGGCCAAGCCCCTCAGTAAGATAGGAAAACCAACTTCTAAGATCAAGGTATATCTATCGATTGGGTTCGTTTACTGAGCGCTTCCTGTATGAACTGGGTAAGTTCCTCCGCTATATCCTCTCTTTTGAGCGCGAATTCAAAGACGGTCTTTAGGTAGTCCAGGGGATTTCCGGTATCGTATACCTTACCTGAGAACTTGTATGCGTAGATGGCCTCTTCCTCCAACAGCAGTCTCATGGCGTCCGTAAGCTGAATCTCTCCTCCCTTCCCGGGTTTGGTCTCCTTCAGCTTGTCGAATATCTTGGGTGTGAATATATACCTGCCCACTATGGCGAGGTTGGAGGGTGCTTCCTCGGGTAAGGGTTTCTCCACGAGGTCCTCGATTATGTAAACACCATCCTCGATCTCCTTCACCTTGGCTATACCGTATTTGCTCACCTCTTCGGGAGCCACTTCGAAGAGAGCTATTACACTCTTTCCGAACCTGTTGTATATGTCGATCATATCTTTTAAAGCTCCGCTTCCATTTTCCAGAATTATGTCTCCCAAGGAGACAAGGAAAGGTTCGTATCCCACCACGGGCTCCGCTGTTAGGACCGCATGGCCCAAGCCGAGCTGTTCTTTCTGGCGCACGTATATGGGATTGGCCATGTGGCTGATCTCCCTTATATTCTTGAGGATCTCCTCCTTACCCGCCTCCTCCAAGTGTCTTTCTAGGTCTGTGTTGATGTCGAAGTGGTGCTCTATGGGCCTTTTGTGTCTTCCCGTTACGAAGATAACGTTTTCTATTCCAGCCTCCAAAAGCTCCTCCACTATGAACTGGATTACGGGCTTGTCTATTATGGGAAACATCTCCTTGGGCATGGCCTTTGTGGCCGGCAGGAACCTGGTTCCCCATCCCGCAACGGGAAGAACAGCCTTCCTTATAGTTTCCATGTCTACCCTCCCTTGATTATAGATATCATCTCCCTAACCGCCCGCTCGAGACCAAACAGGACCGAATTGGCGATTATAGAGTGGCCTATATTCAGCTCCTCTATTATTTCTTTAAGCCTGAGTACGCCTTTAACGTTCTGATAGGTGAGGCCGTGGCCGGCGTAAACTCTCAGCCCCAGGTCTTTTGCGAGCCTGCCCGCCTCTTCGAGCCTCTTCAGCTCCTTTTCCGCCTCATGGAACCTGTGATCGTTCCAAAGGTTCGCATACGTCCCCGTGTGAAGCTCTACCGCGTCCGCACCGATATCCGCGCTCGCCTCCACCTGCTTTATCTCAGGATCTATGAAGAGGGAGACCTCTATGCTGTTTTCTTTAAATTCTCTTACATAGTCCCTCAGGAAGTCTTTCATTCCAGCCACATCGAGGCCTCCCTCTGTGGTTATCTCTTCCCTCCTCTCTGGAACGAGGGTTATCCTATCGGGCTTTACCCTCAGGGCTATCTCCTTCATCTCCACAGTTGGAGCCATCTCTAAGTTCACCGGGACTATCACCAGCTCCTTTATAAGTTCGAGGTCCCTATCCTGGATGTGTCTCCTGTCCTCCCTCAGGTGCAGGGTTATCTGATCCGCTCCTGCCTGCTGGGCTATGAGCGCTGCAAAAACGGGGCTCGGCTCGAAGGTCCTCCTCGCCTGACGGACCGTAGCCACGTGATCTATGTTTACACCGAGCCTCATAGGGCTTATTTTACCTTCATTCCTTCCTCTTGCTCAGCGTTATGTATATCTCCACCCGGTTGTTCCTTTCCATAAGGATAGGTTGTCTCCAGGTGTATAGGGGTTTCATGTCTCCGAACCCTGCGGCGGACATCCTCCTCGGATCTACACCCTGGGCCTGAAGGAATCTGACCACCTCCGTTGCCCGTCTGAGGGAGAGCTCCCATTTGTCCCTCACGTAGGGATCCCTTACCTCTACCAGACTGCTGACGTGCCCCTCCACTCTGACAAAGGCGTCCTCGGGGAGTTTTTTAAGAACATCCGCAAGCTCCTTAAGTGTCTCCTGAGCCTTCGGGGTCAGCGTGTAACTTCCGTCCTCGAAGAAGATCTTGTCGAAGAGTCTCAGCTTTACAAAGTCCGCGGTTATAACTATCTGGAATGCCCACGGCGGTAGGACCTTCTGTATTCTTCTCTTTATCTTCAGGGCAACCTCCTTCGGAGGCGGGTTTATCGGGGGGAGTATGGAGGTTTTCTTGATGAACATCTGCCTCTCGGGTTGGAAGTAGGAGATGAATTTCTCCAACTGTGCCACGTCAAGACTGCTCATGGCGTATATAAGAATGAAGAAAGTAAGGAGCAGGGACATCAGATCGCTGAAAGAAGTAAGCCACGCGGGTGGTTTGGGACACTCTTCCTTCTTCTTTAAAGCCATAGCTCACCTCATGGGTTCAACTTTATGCACAGCTCTATCCTCCTGTTCTTCTCCCTGTTCTGGGGAGAATCGTTCGGGGCTATAGGGTGGAACTCTCCGTAGCCCACCGCGGAGAGTATCTCGGGAGGGTATCCACAGCTGACAAAGAGTTTAAGGACGCTCAGAGCCCTCGCTGCGGACAGCTCCCAGTTGGAAGGGAACCTCGGGGTAGATATGGGAAGGTCGTCCGTGTAGCCCTCAAAGGTTATGGGAAGTGAGTAGGGCTTGAGTCTCTCGCATACATTCAGGAAGAGCTGTTTTGCCTTTGGATACGGTTCCTCGGATCCGAGGGGGAAAAGCCTGTCCGTGCTGACTCTCAGCTTCATACACGTCCCGGTAACCAGATAGTCCGCCTGAATGCCCATGCTTATGAGTTCTTCCTTTATCTTGGTTATCTCCTTCTTCAGCTCCGCGAACTTCTTCACCCGGTAGTGCATGTTCTCCATGTTTATGGGGATACGTGATGCCTTCATTGCTCCGCTTTCGGAGAAAATAACCTGCTTGCCCCCGAAGGCCTCTATGAGACCCTTCAGAACCTGGTAGAACTTCTCGAGGGAGATGATGCTCATCGAGTAGAGCAGGATAAAGAAGGTCAGGAGCAGGGACATCAGGTCTCCGAAGGAGGTAAGCCAGGCCGGCGGTTTAGGACACTCTTCCTTCTTCTTTAAAGCCATAGCTCACCTCAGGCCTCCTCGGCCACTTCGAGACCGAGCATTATGGAAAGCTCCTGTCTGAGTATGTTAGGGTTCACACCCTTCTGAATACCTTCTATGGCCATGAGGTATATGGTTTTGTAGAGAACCTCAGTGTCCCGGACCTTTTTGAGCTTCGTAGCTATCGGTATGGCGAAGGCGTTGGCGAGTATCGCCCCGTATAGGGTTGTTATAAGTGCGACCGCCATACCGGGACCGAGGGCTGAAGGGTCGTTGAGGTTCTTGAGCATCTGTATAAGCCCTATGAGAGTTCCTATCATACCGAAGGCGGGGAAGAGGTCCCCGAGCCTCTCCCAGACCGCCACGTTGGTCCCCAGCTTGTCCTCGAGCTGGGCTATGGCTCCCTCCGCGCTAACCTTTATTTCCTCGAGTTCAAGGCCGTCTACGAGCATCCTTACCATGTCTCCCAGGAGGGGATCTCTCTCGTAGTAGAGCTCTATCTCCGATTCCAGAGCGAGTATTCCTTCCCTCCTTACCTTGGTGGCTATCTCGGATAGAAACTCAACCGTCTCTAAGGGATCGGGAGGTTTCCACAGGAAGGCATCCTTTATGGAGCTGACACCCCTTATAAAATCTTTCAGGGGAAAGCCACCGAGGGTAGCTGCCATCCCACCCCCCACGACTATGAGTATGGACGGTATGTTTATAAATGCGCCCGGACTACCGCCCATAACTATCGCAATAATTATTAGAAGGAAAGCACCACCTATGCCTATTAAAGCTCCCGGATCCATCTCACTGAGTTAATAAATCGGAATATCACCTATAATTTAAAGCGGATGGGCGACAAGGAAAAGAGCATAAAGGACAAGGAAGTTCTCGATCTCCTCAAAAGAAGCAAAAGACCCCTTACCTTCCTCCAGATAGCGGGCCAGCTGAAGGTGGACAAAAAGGGCAGGAAAACTCTGAAAAAGCTCCTCAGGAGGCTGAAGAAGGAAGGCAAGGTGAAGGTAGTGCGGGGAAAATTCTCGGTGGAGAGCGAGGAGGTTGTGGTCGGTAAGGTGATTCCATACCCTGCTGGCTTTGGTTTCCTCGAGGTGGAGGGAAGGGAGAAGGACGTTTACATCCCTCCCTTTGAACTCCAGAAGGTTCTTGCAGGGGATCTTGTCAGGGCGCGTATAGTCGAGTTCAGGGGAAAGAAGGAGGTGAGGATAGAGAAGATCCTCAAACGTGCAAAGCAGGAGGTTCTCGGCAAAGTCAGGAAGGATAAAAAGAGGTGTATTCTCGAACCGCTCGACAAGAACACCCACCTTATATTCGAACTCTCCAAAAAGACCTGCTCCCAGCTTAAGGAGGGGACCGTGGTCCTCGCAAAGATAACCAGCTTCCCAGGGAAGGACTCGTCTCCCAGGGCGAAAGTGAAGGAGGTGTTGGGCCATCCTGAGGAGAGGTTCCTTGCATTAGACATACTCATAAGGAAATACGATCTTCCCACGGAATATCCTCCAAAGGTTATGGAGGAGGTGGAGAATATCCCTGAAGGCATTCCCGAGGAGGAGATAAGGAGGAGGAGGGATTTGAGAGATCAGGTCTGCTTCACCATAGATCCGGAAAAGGCCCGGGACTTTGACGATGCGGTAGCGATAGAACGAACTCCCGAAGGAAACTACAGGCTCTTCGTTCACATAGCGGACGTCTCTTACTACGTTAGGCCCGGAACCGCTCTGGATGAGGAAGCCTACAAAAGGGGCTTTACCTTCTACCTACCGGACAGGGCCATCCACATGCTCCCCGAAAAGCTTTCCGCAAACCTCTGCAGTCTGAGGCCCGACGAGGACAGGTTGGCCTTTACCTGCGAGATGGTCTTCGACGATAGGGGGGAGCTCCTCTTTTACGACATCTACGAGAGTGTGATAAGGAGCAAGGCCAGGCTCACCTACAACGAAGCCCTATCGATAATAGTGGGAGATCCCGCCCTCGAGGAAAAGTTCCCCGATCTGGTGGAACCTCTCAGAACCATGGAGGACCTCTACAGGATCCTGAGCAGGCGCAGGTGGGAGAAGGGAAGCATAGACTTCGACCTCCCCGAGGCAGAAGTGATAGTGGACGAGTTCGGGGAGCCTACCGCGGTGGTTCCCTACGAGAGGCACATAGCCCACAGGATAATAGAGCAGTTCATGATCTCTGCCAACGAAACCGTTGCCCTCCACTTAGAGAACGCGGGATATCCCTGCCTCTACAGGATCCACGAACCTCCGGATGAGGAGAGGGTGGAAAACCTCCTTGAAATTCTCAACGGACTCGGCTATCAGGCAAGGAAACCCAAGGAACTTAACTCGAAGTTCTTTCAGAAGATAATAGAGGACTTCGAAGGCAAGCCCGAGGAACAGCTCATAAGGTTCCTGACCCTCAGATCGATGAGCAGAGCCAGATACAGCCCCCACAACCTCGGGCACTTCGGCCTTGCCTCCGAACACTACGCCCACTTCACCTCCCCGATAAGAAGGTATCCCGACATAATAGTCCACAGGCTCCTCAAAAGTGCCCTCAGAGGAGAGGATATAGACTACGATGCGGTTGTGGAGAAGCTGGAGGAGGCGGGGGAGCACCTGTCCTTGCAGGAGAGGCTTGCGGACGAGGTGGAGTGGGAGGCCATAGACATTCTTAAGGCCCGCTACATGCGCTCCAGGCTCGGGGAGGTCTTTGAAGGAATCATAACGGGAGTGGTCCAGTTCGGCTTCTTCGTGGAACTGAAAGAGACTCTGGTAGAGGGGCTTGTTCGGATAAATACACTGACGGACGACGACTATGTCTTCGACGAGCCTGCCCACAGATTTGTGGGTGTGAGGACCGGGAAGGTCTACAGGCTCGGAGATACTGTCAGGGTTAAGGTCCTCGCAGTGGACGAGGAGAGGGGAAAGATAGACCTCACTCTCGCCGAAGAAAGTCAAGAATGATCCTTCTGTGATCGAAGACGAGCTGATCCAAAGGTATCTCCTCAAGCCTGAAAACTCTGACCCGCTTTGCATCCGATCCCGCTTTTGGCTCTCCCTCCGCGTCCCCCACGAAGACCACAGAGACAACATGGAATCTGGGATCCCTGTTAGGATCCGAGTAAACGCCGAGAAGTCCTGAGAGCCTTACCTCGAGACCCGTTTCCTCCCTCATCTCCCTCACCGCTGCCTCCTCCACGCTCTCTCCCACCTCCACAAAGCCTCCGGGAAGGGCGAGACCCACGGGAGGGTTCTTCCTCTCTATCAGAACTATGCCTTTGAAGTGATCTCCCTTCCAGAGCCTGATTATCACGTCGGTGGCCAGGTAGGGTGTTTTCAGCTCCATAATGTATACTTTAAGCCATGCACTCCGAAGTGTTTGGCCTGGACGTAAATCCGCTCCTTCTCCTTGCGTGGAGCTTCTTCGCCGGTCTCGTCTTCTCCACGGTAGGCGCGGCGGGGGGAATACTGGCGGGAGTGGGGCACATATCGATCTTCGGCATCCCGCAGGCCAACAGCATAAAGCTGATGAATCAGATCCTGATACTCTCATCCACTTTGGTCTCCGTTCCTTCCTACTGGAGGCAGAGGAGGGTGGTGTTCGTTCTCGGGGTTCTCCTGGGGATAGGGAGCGTCCTCGGTGCCTATATAGGCTCCACGCTGTCTTACAGATTTTTGCAGGATCTCAAGAGCTACAAGCCTCTGTTCGGTATCTTTACCTTGCTGGTGGCCTTCAAGATCTTCTACGATCTCTTCCACAAAAAGGGCAAGGAGAAGATAAAGGAGATAGAGGCCGGCATAAGGGAGAGAGGTGCTTCGGATCTGAAGACTAAAAGGATCTCTCTTTCAAAGGTTGTCCTTGAGTTCCACGGTAGGGAATACTCTTTCAGCCCTCTTACGCCTCTCCTGGCAGGTTTTCTGGTGGCCATAGTCTCCTCCGCCCTCGGTGTGGGCGGTGGTTTCCTTCTGGTTCCCTTCATGGTGTCTGTCATGGGAATTCCCATGTTTCTGGTCCCCGGGACGAGCGCCCTGTCCATACTCGTTACGATGATAGTCAGCGCGGGCAACTACCTGAAGATGGGCGCACCCGTGGATCCTGCTTTTCTGGGTGTTGAGGTGCTCGGCGTGGTTTTGGGTTCTTTTTTAGGCCCACACTTCTCAAAGTTTCTGGGGGAGGGGAGGCTCCGGCTGGTCCTGGGGGTCGTGCTTCTCTACATAGGCGTGGGCTACACCGTGGGAGAGTGGGTCAGGAGCACCCTCGGCATAAGGATAATCTGAATCAGGGATACCCCGGTCCCGACTCCACCTTCACGGGAGGATACTCCCTCGTGTTGTCTCCCGGCCTGAGAGGGAAACCCCTGTACATGTATATGGCGTAAGCTTCCAGGGCCTTCATCTCCTCGCTGTCCTCCGGTAGCTCCCTGCCCTCGAGAGGTCTCTTTATGCACCAGTTTATCATCTCCCTCAGCGTCGCCACCTTTCCCACGTTGTCCTGGAATTTGGGGAAGGTGTGGGGGTTGGTGTTGGCAGCGTCGGGGTGGCAGTTGGCGCAGGTGAGTCCGTTCTTGCCAAGCTTGGGACTGTGCCAGAGCTCGTCTCCCTTCTTTACCAGAGCCATAAGCTCCTCGTTCATGAGCTCGAGATCTTCTTTTGCGAAGGGCTTCCTCGCCTCCGCCACGTTGATGAAGAAGCTGACCAACAGCCCCGCCAGAACTCCGGCTCCGAGAAGCACTCCAGCCTTCACAAACCTCATGGCACCTCACCTCCTTAATTAGAGTGGCACACCGTCTTTCAGCTCATCGGGTATGAGCTCGGCCCAGGTGTGATACTTCATCTTTCCGAGGAAGGTTTCGTCTATGTATGTGCTCGCGAATCCCACGCCGTCGTATATGTCCCCGGGATCCACCCTCAGCATCCTGATCTTGGGGTAGGGGAGTTCTACGGGCGGGTATGGCCAGGGCCACGCGGTTGCCAGGTTCCCTATGTGGACCATGTTCCCCGTCTCGTTGTATACCACCTGGTGGACGTGTCCGTGTATGGCTATAACCTTCTCGAACTTGGAGAGGATCTGCCTTATCTGCGGAGCGTCCTTGGTCTGGAAGTTCCACCTGGGATAGTAGTTCCAGAGGGGTGAGTGGGTGAAGATCACTATGGGCGTGTCGGGTCTGAGGTTCTTCACGTCCCTTTCGAGCCACTCGAGCTGTTCCTCTCCCACACCCCAGAGGCCGCATATGTGGCACTCGAGCTCCGCTATGGCGAGCATCCTCTCCCAGGGGGACATGTTCCTGGCGGTCCAGTAGTCCTCAACGAGGATGGAGTTCATGCCTATGAAGTGGACTCCCTTATGGTCGAAGCTCCAGAAGGGTTTTCCGAACATCTTCTTCCAGGTTTTGCCCATGTCCAGATACCAGTCGTGCTCGCCGGGGATTATGAAGTAATCGATCCCGGCCCTCTTGAGCCTGTCGAGGAACCTCTTTCCCTTCTCCAGCTCCTTCACCTTTCCGAACTGGGCGAGATCCCCTATGAAGAGAACAAAGTCGGGCTTGGGCCTCATTTTGATTATGTCCTCGATGGCTCTCGAGAAGGTCTTGTCGAACCTGTGGTTGGGCATCTCGTAGAGGTGAGCGTCCCCCACAACGACGAACCTGAAGGGTGTTATCCTGTTCCTTTTGGAGGACACCGCCTCTGCAACGTTCACCATCCCCAGGAAGGGCGACAGTGCCGAGGCTGTAAAGGCGGCCATCCCCGCTTTGGCGGAGACTTTGATCAGCTTTCTCCTGTCCATCTTCATCTCAACCACCTCCCTTCACGATTTCTCCCTCAAAGGGCGGAAGCTCAGGCTCCTCCACCTGAGGAACCGTCTTGCAGGTGAGGGCCTCTAAGAAGGCCACGAGGGCCTCCTTCTCCTCCTCGGTCAGATTCAGAGGTTTAAGCCTCGGGTCCTTGTTGGGAACATCACCACCTCCCTTGTTGTAGAACTCCACCACCTCCCTGAGCGTCTTGAAAACCCCGTTGTGCATGTAGGGCGGTGTAAGAGCCACGTTCCTGAGTGTGGGTGTCTTGAAGGCACCCTTGTCTTCTTCTTTCTTGGTTATAAAGTAACGCCCCAGATCCCTGTCGAACCTGTCCGGGTCCTTGAAGCCGTTGCTCCTGATAACGAAGTTCCTCGTCACCCTCACGAGGGCGTCGTCCTCCACACTGTTCTTGGGAACTCCCGTTACGTGGAACTTCTCGTCGGTGAAGTTGGGTCCGTTGTGGCACTGGACGCATCCAGCCTTGCCCACAAAGAGCTTCATACCCTTTATCTGCATCTCGTCCATGGCACTTTTATCTCCCTTCATGTAGAGGTCGAAGGGGGAGTCGTTGCAGACTATGGTCCTCTCAAAGGCCGCTATCGCCTTGGCGATGTTGTCTATGTTGATGGGATTCTTGTCCTCTGGGAAGGCCTTTCTGAAGAGCTTCCTGTATTTGGGAATCTTCTTCAGCCTCTCCACGAGGAGGTCGTAGTTCATGTTCATCTCGAAGGGAGAGGCTATGGGCTTCTTGGCCTGCTCCTCGAGGGTCTTGGTCCTTCCGTCCCAGAACATTATGGTGTTGTAGGCCACGTTCAGGACCGTCGGAGAGTGCCTGAAGTGCTTGTTCTCCGGGTAGGCGGGGGACATGAACCTCCTCTTGGCCCACCCGTGGTTGGGATCGTGACAGGTGGCGCAGGAGGTGCTCCCGTCTCCCGAGAGTCTCGGATCGAAATAAAGGAGCTTACCGAGCTCCACCTTCACCGGAGTTGTTGGGTTGTCCTTAGGTTCTGGAGGTCTGTCCGGAAGGGGAGCTATGGAGGGTCTCTTGGCAGAGTCCGCGCTCATCACGAACAGGGCCAAAAGGGAACCCAGGAAGATCGTTCTCCTCATAGCATTCCCTCCTCTATCTGACCTCGATGACCACGCTGGCGGGCTTTCCCTCCCTCACCTCCACAGTCATAGTCTTTTCTCCAAAGCCCTCGTGCCACATCCTGAGCCTGTATTTCCCGGGAGGCAGACCGCCTATCCTGAAGGCTCCCTTCTCGTCAGTAACCGCGTAGTAAGGTCCGTTTACTACCACAGCCCAGGCCTTCATCCAGCCGTGTATGTTGCAGGTTATCTCCACCACTCCGGGCTTTTTCAGCTCCACCCTGTCTACCATCCCCTTCTTATGCTGGGACAGCTGGAATATGGTTTCGAAGTCCTGAACTCCGTTCGCCTCGTGCTTAACGGGATCCCTGTTCACAACTTCCAAAACAGATCCCGCGCTCATGGCCAGCACTCTCGGATGAAACTCGCACCTCTCCTGGACTACCCTCTTAACCTCCTTCGCCTTTCCGCCCACACCCTCCACAAAGACCACAGCGTTCTTAACACCTCCGTCTTTGGAAATGACATACACTTTGTCTATCTTGTATCCCCTCCCGCATACCTCCTTGTCCTTGGTTATAAGCTTCCTCCTGTTTTTTAGCTTCCTCTTTCCCACGTAGACCACCTTTCCCTCTATCACCCCTCTGCCTGAGGCCTTGGCTACCGTCTGTGCGGAAGGGAAGAACTTCACATACCTGTAGTTGTAGTGCTTTCCCTGAACCTCTGTAGATTTAGCCTCCTGCACCACTACCAAGAGAACTACCAGACCGAGCGCCAGTTTCTTCATCCTTCTCCCTCCTGCGATCTGTTCCTGTATGTAAATTCAGTCAAGTAATAATCATTCGCAATAAAAACTCTTTATAGCCCCTATAACTGCGATTTATCAATTCTTAGTTGATAATTATTTTCAGCAAGTCTCCGGTGATAAAATAACAAAGCTATGCGAGTTCCCCTCTCCTGGCTGGAAGAGTTTTTGGAAATAGAGGGCGTGTCCGCGGAAGAGATAGCGGAGAGACTCTCCCTCCAGAGCGTCGAGGCCACCGTGGACACCTTCGGAACGGAGCTGGACGGAGTGGTATTTGGGAAAGTTCTTGAGGTAAAAGAGCACACTAAAAGGAGAGATCTGTATGTGGTTCTCGTTCAGGTTGGAGAGAATACGAAGGTCCATATCGTGACAGCGGACAGGAGTCTGAAGGAGGGGGACGGCGTTCTTGTTGCTTTACCCAACTCCAAGGTGGGAGACAGATGCATAACGAGGAGGGAGTTCGAGGGAGTAGTCTCGGAGGGGATGCTCCTTTCCGCCCAGGATCTCGGCCTCGAGGAGAAGAGCGAGGGCGTTCTCAAGATAGAGGAGGGCTTCAGGCCGGGAACGGACGGAGGGCATATCCTCGGTTTCGGGGAGAAAATCCTCGAGCTCGATATAACACCCAACAGGGGGGATGTCCTCAGCGTGAGAGGCCTTGCCAGGGACCTGAGCGCCATCCTCGGACTGCCCAAAAAGAAGGTAGAAGCGGAGCCTCTTACGGACACGGGAGAGCTGACCATAGAGATAGAGGACGGGGACTGCCACAGATACAGGGGGGTGATATTGGAAGGAGTGAAGGTGAAGGACTCTCCCCTCCGAATCAGGAGAAGGCTCTGGCAGTGCGGGATTAAGGCTATAAACAACGTGGTAGACGTGACCAACTACATCCTCCTCCAGGAGGGCCAGCCCCTCCACGCCTTTGATCTCGACAGGCTCGAGGGTGGTATAAGAGTGAGGAGAGCCAAAGCAGGAGAGAGGATCGTTGCCCTCGACGGGGAGGAGAGGATCTTGGACGGGGAGGTTCTCGTTATAGCGGACGAAAGGGGGCCGGTCGCTATAGCAGGCGTGATGGGAGGGCTCGAGAGCGCGGTGACTTTTGAGACGGGGAGGATACTCCTCGAGTCCGCCTACTTCGATCCCAGGAGGATCAGAAAAAGCTCCAAGAAGCTCGGAATACAGACCGAAAGCAGCTACAGGTTTGAGAGGAACGTGGACATAGAGAGGGTTGACAGGGCGCAGGATATGGCGGTCAGCATGATAAGGGAAGTTGCCGGCGGGGAGGTAAGGGCAGTAAAGGACGTGTATCCGAAGAAATACGAACCCAAGAAGATCTTCCTTCCCATGGGGAAGTTCATAAGATACGCGGGTGAGAGCTACAGGAACGAGGAGGCCAGCAGGATATTGAGTGCCCTCGAGATCCCCCATGAGATAAAGAGATGCGGGATAGAAGTTCTCGTTCCCTCCCACAGAAGCTTCGATATCTCCAGGGACGTAGATATCATAGAGGAGATAATGAGGGTTAAAGGATACGAAAGCTACGCCCCCGAGACCATAAACCTTCCCTCCAGAGGCTCCCTCTGGGAGGATAAACTTCTGGAGATAAAGAAGTTCTTAAGATCCAGGGGGTTGAGTGAGGTTATCAACATATCCTATGAAGATCTTGAACTTTACGAGCTTCTGGGCCTCGAGAGACCAAAGGTAGAAATAGTGAATCCCCTACTCCAGACCCAGAGGTTCATGAGAAGTTCCCTCATCCCCTCCCTGCTGAGGACCGCCCTCTTTAACGAGCACCACTACAACTACGATATTGCCATCTTTGAACTCGGCAGGGTGTTCCCGGACGATGGCGAGGAGGAGAGGCTGGGGATACTGCTAAAGGGTAAGGTCAGGAGCTTTCCGGAGAAGGAGTGGGGACCCTACGATCTTACCGAGATAATTCAGGGTCTCGGGCGTATCTTCAGAAAGAAGATCTATCTTGACAGTTCAGATCTGCCGTTCCTGCATCCGCACGTTCAGGCGAGGGTCTCTGTGGAAGGAGAGGAGATCGGCTTTGTGGGAAAGCTCCATCCCGATATAGTGGCCAGGCTCGAGCTGAAAACGGATCCTGTTCTGTGTGAGATCAGAGTCGGGCCTCTCCTGAAAGAAAGGTTGCCTCACTACAAGGCCTTGTCCAAATTCCCCCCGGTTATCAGAGACTTGGCCATACTTGTGGACAAAAGTATGTCGGTGAGTAAATTATTAAATGAGATTAAATCTCAGCTTGGTGATAAGGTGGAAGAGGTTATGGTTTTTGACCTTTACGCAGGTGAAAAGGTAGGGGAAGGCAAGAAGAGCGTTGGTGTTAGGTTGGTGCTGAGAAGTAAGGAAGGAAGCCTTTCCAGTGAGGAAGTGGGTTCCCTGATCGATGAACTGATCGGGAGGTTGAGAGAAAGGCTGGGCGTGGAGATGAGATAAAGTCTCCTGCCCTGTGCGTGGTCCCGGGATAAAAATTGGGGCCTACACGTGGGCTAAAGGGAACCCGGCTTCGGAGACGTCCCGAAGGACTCTCCGAGAGGGTACCCACCTGGAAGTTCGAGGCCCACAAAAGTCCCAGGTGGCCACGACAGGGCGGGTCCCAACAATCTTGCCTTCCCCTCCTGGCAACAGGAGGTGGAAGTATTGCTGGCGAGCAAGGAAGGGTTAAGAAAGGAACTCCTGAAGGCGAGGGAAGCTTTAGATCCTATAGAAAGGCGGAGATGCAGTGAGCTAATCGTCCAGAATATCCTTTCCCTTCCGGAATTTGAAAGGGCGGAGAAGGTCCTTCTCTTCTACCCCGTAAGGGGTGAACCGGACATATCTCCTCTTTTTGAAGAGGTTCTGAAGAAAGGGGCTGAGCTGTTTCTTCCGAGGGTGGCGGGCGGTGAGCTTGAGCCTGTCCGCGTTGAAGACATATCAGCTCTAAGGCCCGGCAAATATCGCATACCCGAACCCGTGTCGGGTGAGGTTGTGGATCCGGAAGAGATCAACTTTGTGGCGGTCCCGGGTGTGGCCTTCGATAGGGAAGGCTACAGGATAGGGTTCGGCAAAGGATACTACGATAAGCTTCTGAGGAAAGTAAGCGCTCCAAAGGTCGGGGTGGCTTACTCCTTTCAGGTGCTTGACTATGTCCCAAGGGAAGAGTGGGACGAGCCGGTCGACCTTATAGCTACGGAAAAAGAAATGATAAGGAGGTTGTGAGATGGATACTACCATGGTGCTTATAGGAATCGGTTTTGGAGCTTTGGTAATCAGCCTGTTAGCCTTTTTCCTCTTGAGAGGAAAGAAGGAAACCGAAACCGCTCCCGCACCTCAGCCCACACCTCAGGTGGACGTTGAGAAGGAGATCCGCAGAGCGGAAGAGGAGGCTCTAAAACTGGTTAGGGAGGCACAGGAGAAGGCGGAGAGGCTCCTGAAGGAGGCGGACGAGAAGGCTCAGAGGATAATATCTCAGGCCAAAGAAGAGGCTGAGAGAATAAGGAAGGAGGCGGAGGAGAGAAAGAAAGAGATAAAGGAACTCGAGGAAGGCCTCCACTCCAAAGAGAGGCAATTGGAGAGAAAGTGGGAGATCGTGGAGAGGAGGGAGGAGGAGATCTACAGAAGGGAGAAGGAGGTCAGGGAGTTCGAGAGGCAGGTGGAAGCCAGGAGGAAGGAGATCCTCGAGCTTGAGGAGAAGCTCGCCAAAGAGCAGGAGGAGATAAAGAAGCTCAAAGAACAGGAGATGCTTGAACTCCAGAGGATAGCCTCTTTGACAGTAGAGGAGGCAAGGGAGGAACTCCTTAAAAAGGTGGAGGAAGAGGCAAGGCTTGAGGCGGTCAAGCTGATGAAGAAGATAGAAGAGGAGGCCAGGGAGAAGGCGGAGCTTGAGGCCAAGAGGATAATAACTACAGCGGTTCAGAGGATATCTCCCCAGATAGCGATAAACTACACCACTACCGCTGTAGAACTCCCCAGCAACGAGTTCAAGGGAAGGATAATAGGAAGGGAAGGTAGGAACATAAGGACCTTCGAGCTTCTAACCGGAGTGGATCTGATAATAGACGACACACCGGACGTAGTTACCATATCTTCCTTCGATCCTCTTAGGAGGGAAATAGCCAAGGAAGCTCTCGAGAGACTGATAGAGGACGGGAGGATACATCCTGCAAGGATAGAGGAGATAGTGGACGAGGTGAAGAAGGAGATGGACGAGAAGATAAGGAAGATGGGGGAAGAGACCGTGTTCGAGCTGGGTCTCCACGACATAAACCCGGGCCTTTACTACTACATAGGTAAGCTATACTTCAGAACCAGCTACTCCCAGAACGTCCTCCTCCATTCCAAGGAGGTAGCTCATCTTGCGGGACTCATGGCTGAGGAGCTGGGTCTGGATGCAAAACTCGCAAGGAGGGCGGGACTCCTGCACGATATAGGTAAGGCGGTTTCCCACGAGCTGGGAGGTTCCCACACGGATATAGGTGTGGAGCTCTGTAAGAAGTATGGAGAGCCTGATGCGGTAATAAACGCCATAAAGGCCCACCACGAGGAGGAACCAGTTAGGTATCCTGAGGTAGCCCTCGTCTGTGCCGCGGACGCTCTCTCCGCAGCGAGACCCGGAGCAAGGAGGGAAACCCTCGAGGCCTACCTCAAAAGGCTCGAGAAGCTGGAGGAGATAGTCAAATCCTTTGAGGGTGTTGCCAACGCCTACGCGGTCCAGGCGGGAAGGGAGGTCAGGGTTATAGTAAATCCCGAAGAGATCTCGGACGAGCAGGCCTTTATGCTCTCGAAGGAGATAGCCAAGAAGATAGAGGAGGAGATGGAGTATCCGGGTCAGATAAAGGTGGTGGTCATAAGGGAGCTGAGGCACGTGGAGTATGCAAAGTGAGGAGGTATGCCCATGAAGTATTTTGCTTACGGCTCCAATATGAATCCTGAGCGTATGAGGAAAAGAGGAGTAAACTTTTTAGATCGTAAGTGTGCAGTTCTGGAAGGCTGGAGATTGATGTTTAATAAAAAACCTTCCAGGCCTACGCATCCGCAGGAAGGTTATGCTAACATAGAAAGAGACGAGAACAGCGTAGTCGAAGGTGTTCTATACACCATAAAGGATGAAGATATTGAACAACTTGATAGATATGAAGGCTACCCGAACCATTACGACAGGATAAAGGTTAAGGTTAAGCTCAGAAATGGGGAAGAGGTAGAGGCTATCACTTACGTTGCGAGACCGGACAAAGTTGAAGAGGGTTTGAAGCCTGCCAGAGGCTACCTGGGTCACCTGCTCAAAGGCAAGGATTGCTTATCGAAGGAATATTATGAAATGTTGGAAAACTGGGAGACCGTGGACTGAAGATGCAAGAACTTACTCCCATATCTTGCTGAAATCCAAAGACACACTGCAACCATCTACGTTAAGCTCCAGTATGTCCTTTATAACGTCCTTGAGCTTCACATACCTGCCTTCCGTAAGTTTGTAAGCTTTGGCTTTTTTCAAGGAGGGAAGTACGATCACGTAGAACTCTACGCCTTCTCTTTCGTAGAGTTCGAATTTCAGTCTTTCATCTTTTTCCGCGGTGCCTTCCGAAACAACTTCGAAGATCACTCTGGGAGTATTGAGAATTTTTCCCTTTACCTCACCACAGACTACAAAAACGTCGGGTCTGACCACGGTGTGTTCGTCTATCACGTAGTCCGTGTCTATCCCCACCTTACACTCCGGACACTTCTCCTCAAGCTGTTCGTCCAGAAACCTTGCTATGCGCAAGACTATTCTTTGATGTTCGAAAGAAGGTGAAGCCAGAGCGTAGGGAACGCCCTCTATCAGTTCCCAGTCACCTTCCCAGTTTTCGTAATCCTTAACGGTGTAGTTGGGGGGATGCTTAAAAGCTATGTTCATATTTCACCCTCCCATATTCTTCTGAAATCGACCGATATTAAACAGTCTTTCAAATCTATTTCAAGGTTGTTTGTAATAATATCCATAAGCTTTACATACTTCCCGTTTAAGAGCCGGTATGCCTTTGCCTTTCTAAGGGAAGGGAAAACGATCACGTAGAACTCCACGCCTTCTCTTTCATAGAGTTCGAATTTCAGTCTTTCATCTTTTTCCGCGGTGCCTTCCGATACGACTTCGAAGATCACTCTGGGAGTATTGAGAATTTTTCCCTTTACCTCACCACAGACTACAAAAACGTCGGGTCTGACCACGGTGTGTTCGTCTATCACGTAGTCCGTGTCTATCCCCACCTTACACTCCGGACACTTCTCCTCAAGCTGTTCGTCCAGAAAGCGAAAGATCCTGCCTACTATCCTCTGGTGCTCAAATGAAGGGGAAGCGAGGGCGTAAGGAACTCCCTCTATAAGCTCCCAGTCACCTTCCCATTTCTCGTAATCCTTAACTGTATAGCGGGGAAGGTATCTAAGGGCCAGATCCATACCTTCTACCCCTTGAAGGGCACTCCTCTGAGGGGCGAAGATGGAACCGCGTAGGTCCTCTTGGGCATCCTTCCCGCGAGGTAGGAGAGCCTTCCCGCTATGGTCGCATGCTTCATGGCTACCGCCATCTTTATGGGATCCTTGGCTTCCGCTAAGGCTGTGTTGGTCAATATAGCGTCTACACCCAGCTCCATGACAGGAGGTATGTCCGCGGCGCTACCTATCCCCGCGTCCACTATAACCGGGACGGAGACCGCCTCCTTGATGAACATTATGTTATATGGGTTCTGGAGACCAAGTCCTGAACCTATCGGAGCTGCGAGTGGCATGACCGCCGCGCATCCTATGTCTTCGAACTTCTTCGCGTAGACGGGATCGTCAAATATGTAAGGAAGGACTATAAAACCTTCTTTGACAAGAACCTTCGCCGCCTCGTAGGTCTGTTCCATGTCGGGCAGGAGTGTCTTTTGGTCTCCTATCACCTCGAGCTTTATCCAGTTTATTCCCGTCGCCTCCCTTGCGAGCATGGCGGTCTTTATGGCTTCCTCCGCGGTATAGCATCCCGCTGTGTTGGGGAGTATCAGATACTTCTTCGGATCGATGTAGTCCAGTAGGTTCTCCTTGGTGGGATCGGTTATGTTCACCCGCCTGACAGCGACCGTTATTATTTCCGCTCCGGAGGCTTCGAGGACTTCCTTGTTTTCCTGAAAGCTCTTGAACTTTCCGGAGCCTATTATAAGCCTTGATCTGAAGCGCCTTCCTGCTATCTCGAAGGGA
This sequence comes from Aquificaceae bacterium, assembly GCA_027079305.1. GTDB lineage: Bacteria > Aquificota > Aquificia > Aquificales > Aquificaceae > Hydrogenivirga. Next base: position 132,769 of record JALWVU010000073.1, on the reverse strand, counting down.
TCGTTCTCCAGGAGTTTCTCGTAGTCTACCATTCCTTCACCTCCAGATCTTTGAGAAATTTAATTTAGCTCTGCAGGTTCCCAGGTCAAAGGTGAACTCTCCGCTCCTGTGAAACCTTCCAGCAAGTTTATACTTACCATCTTTGAGCTGATATACCTCCACCTCCTCACTCTCCGGATCCACCATAACGTAGTATTTGACACCCTGCTCCTCATAGATCTGGAACTTGGTTATCCTGTCCTTCTCTCGTGTGGAGGGAGATAGGATTTCGAAGACGACTACGGGAGGGAACTCAAGTCTTTTTTTAGATAAAAGGTCTTTCTCAAGATCGTCCGAACACACTATAAGGTTATCCGGCTCCAGAACTGTGTCCTCGGAGATCACCCAGTCTATCGATATGAGGGAGATGCACTTTTCGCACTCCTCAAGTTCCTGGGCAAGGAGTCGCGCTATGTTGGTCGATATGAGCTGATGCTTCGGTGTGGGCATCGGAGACATGGCGTAGGGAATTCCCTCTATCAGTTCCCACCTACCCTCCCATCTCTCCCAGTCTTCAACGGTGTAGTGGGGAAGGAGTTTTACCTTCATCAAGTAAATATATACGGAATAAGGTCTACTTGTTGCAAGGGAAAAGGCGCCAGTTTAAATTATTCCTATGCTCAAAGACACATGGCAGGAGATAGGGAGGCTCGAGAGCATATTCCTGGAGATAATAGATGACCCCCGCAAGAAAGAGGTGCTTCTGTATCCAATATGCTACTGTCAGCTGGTTCGGAAGGAAGGCTCCTTCGATGTGGACCTCCCAAAGCTCCTTTCCTGTGCCAACAAGACCTTTCACACCTTCAGGGGTAAGTGGCAGGACATACTTCTGGAGCTTGACCTCTTCCAGTTTATAACCCCTAAGGGTGAGGTCCTGTGGGGGAAGGATATACTCGGGCTTCAGGCTTCCGAAGGTATAAAGGTTTCCTTCCTTCCCGAGTTCAGGGAGGTATTTTACGAGGTTTACGCAAGGTTCCTTAAATACTGGACTGTTCTCAGTAAGATTTCCAGCTACTCCAAGCGCAACACGCCTGCGGAGGCTGTGTATCTGTCCGCGGTCATCTTCAACGAGGAGCTATACAACGAGGTGGTTCACTTCGTAAGGCTTCAATCCCTCAGGTTTCCCGAGGAGAAGGTCTTCTTCGAAGTTATCAGGGATCTTTCCGAGTTCTACATCAAGATAAACGAGAGAAGGGAGTTCGATACGGATCTTCTCGAAAAGGCTCTGTCCTTGCTTTCCGGTTTCAAAAACCCTTACTACGGAATAAACGTGGATAGGCTTAGGAAGGACGTGGAGGCCCTCCTCAGAGACGTTTCCAGAGGCAAGAAGTACTTCATAATCAAAATAAACTTTACTATTGCTTCAAATCATGGAAGGGGCATAGTAAGGCGTCTAATATCTAAGCTCGTAGGTAAGATCAGGGAAATCGGAGGAAAGAGATGGACTTTAATGAACTCAGGAACGGTCTTCTCCTCTTTCACAGGAACCTCCTGGAGAAGGCAGAGAGAGCGTCAGATCCCCGTCTGAAGGAAGCTTATCTGACCGCAGCGAGACATCTCAAGGACGTAGCCTCTTCCCTATACAAGTTCGATCAGGCTATGAAGCAGATAAAGGAGCTTGAGAAGGAGGGGCTACAGCACAACTGAGGTGTTCAAAGAGTTCTCCGATCCCATATACGGCTTTATAAGGGCGGATCACAGAGAACTCTGTCTTATAGATTCCCTTATTTTCCAGAGGCTCAGACACGTAAAACAGCTGGGACTGACCTATCTCGTCTTCCCCTCCGCCCAGCATTCCAGATTCGAGCACGCTCTGGGTGTCCTGCATCTGGCGGACAGGCTTTACAGCAAGCTCGGAGATGAGGGAGACACCAGATTTCGTAGCATAATCAGGCTCGCGGGACTTCTTCACGATCTTGGGCACCCTCCCTTCTCCCACACCACAGAGGTTCTTCTTCCTGAAGAGAAAACTCACGAAGATCTCACGAAGAGGATAATCTTCGAAACAGAGATATACGACATCCTTAGGAAGGTATTTGAATTCAGTCACGAGGAGGTGGAACTTCTCGTGCGCCTTACCCTCGGGGAGCCAGAAAGCGGTGAGGAGACACTTCTGACAGAGTTAATAACGGGCCAGTTCGGAGCGGACAGGATGGATTACCTCAGGAGGGACGCCTTCTTCTGCGGAGTTTCCTACGGCCTTTTCGATCACGAGAGACTGCTCAGCACCGTGGAGGTCTTTCATGACTCGGAGGGGAAGCTCCTCGCGGTTCACTCGAGCGGTTTGAGAGCCCTTGAGAACTTCCTGATAGGGAGATACTTCATGTATCTTCAGGTATACTTTCACAAGGTCGTCAGGATACTGAACATACACCTGGTAGAGCTTATGAGCAAGATATTTCGGAGGGAGCATTTCGAGGATATAAATAGCTTTCTTAAGATGGACGATACGGTTGTAATCTCAAAAGCCTTCTTCGACGATAGTTTGAGGAGGGATGTGGAGAGGATATTCGGGAGGAAGCACTTCAAGGAAGTCTTCTCTACAAAGGACAGAGATGAGTTCGAGGGGGTGAGGGGCTTTATTCTGGATAGGTTTCCGGAAGAGCTACTCCGCTTTGATTCGGTATACAAGGAACCTTACGACGACAGGATCTTCGTTCTGGAGGGAGACTCCCTCAAAAGCATAGAGGAGGTCTCCGACGTGGTGGCGGGACTCAGGCCTATAGAGTTTTACAGGATCTATGCGGAACCTTCCGTAAGGGAAGAGGTATGCTCACTCCTGAAAAGATCAGCTTAACACTAACCTACCTGGTCAGCCTAGGAGCCTTTCTCTCCTTAAAGGATATAGCGAGCGATGTGTTCTTTCTACCCTTCCTTTTCATGTTTTTCCTCGGCTTTATCAACGACTTCAGGTTCCGTTCATACCTCCCCAGATGGCTCCTCAACACGGGGGGCATACTCTTTTCCCTTCTGGCCCTCTCACAGCTCAGCCTGGAAAACCTTATCCAGCCCTTTGCGGACATGCTCCTTTTCCTGCTCGTGATAAAGTCCCTCGAGGAGAAGAAACCCCGGGATCTATACCAGATGCTCCTTCTGAGCCTGTTCGGCGTGGCCATAACGACTACCTTCCGCTTTGATATAAGCTTTCTCGCCTTCTTCCTTTACGAGCTCTTCTTAGGGAGCGTTGCTTTCACCTTCATAAACCTGCAGGCAAACCTCAGGAATGTTCCCCTGAGCGGTGAATTCGTGAGGAGGTATCTTCTCTTCTCTCTGGTATTTCCTCTAATCGTGGCCATCCTTAGCGTCCCCTTCTTCCTCATACTTCCCAGGACCCACACGCCCCTCATAGACATATTCACCAAAAAAGAGGGAGGCCTTGTGAGCGGTATATCGGACGAGGTGGAGATAGGGAAGGTGGGGGAGATCCAGGAAGACAACACGGTTGTGATGAGGGTTTACGGGAAGATCCCTGCGAATCCCTACTGGAGAGTTTCCGTCTTCGATACCCTTCTGGGAAGGAGGTGGATAAAGACCTTGGAATTCTTGGAGAAGGAGGAGAGAGTATACGATAGTCTCTACACATACACGGTTATCCTGGAGCCTACCTTCGACACCTTCGTTCCCGTGCTTGATTATCCTGTCAGGCCCGTGAAGCTGGAAGGTTTCAAAGGAAAGATTATCAGGCTCAAAGGAGGTTTTTACGAGAGCGAAGAGCCGATATCGAGACCAGTCAGATACACCTTCATCTCAACCGCTTTGCCTCCTGATGATCCTGCGGATCCTGTATACCTCGTAGTTCCGGAGGACATCCCGGAGTCAATTGCGGAACTCTCCAGAAGGCTATCTGAAGGAAAAAAGACACCGGAAGAAAAGTTAAAGAGCGTGGTGGACTTCTTCGGAAAAGGCTTTTCTTATACCCTGAAGCTGGAGTCCTACGAAGGTGATCCTTTAGAGCACTTTCTCTTCAGGAGCAAGAAGGGGAACTGCGAGTATTTCGCCTCCGCTACAGCTCTACTTCTGAGGTTGATGGGTATCCCGAGCAGGGTGGTCGGAGGCTTCAAAGGAGCCTTGAAGAACCGGTATGGGAACTACTACATAATCACCAACTCCATGGCTCACGTCTGGGTGGAGGCATATATAAACGGGAAATGGGTCAGGGTGGACGCCACGCCTCCTTACATTACGCCCGCGGTCAGACGCATATCCAAGCTCGATCTCATAAGGGATGCTATCATCTCCTTCTGGTATGAAAATGTGGTGGACTTCTCCGCCCAGAAGCAGGCGGGTCTGTTCAGGGAAATTGTAAAAGGTGTCAGATCTATCAGCCTTCAGGATCTGAAAGGTTTGGTAAAGAAAATGCTGATTATCCTGCTTGTTTCTTCAGTCCTCATACTCTCCGTCCGATTTTACATCCTGAGACTGAAAAAGAGTCCGGTCAACCTCTACAGAGCATTGCTGAGGAGGCTGGAGAGGCTTGAAGGCAGGAGTTTCAGAGAGATGCTACCCGAGGACATACTCAAACAGACGGAAGGAAAGGATTACTACGGGATTGTGAAGTTCATAGTCAGACTCTACCAGAGACACAGGTTCTCTAAGGAGGGAGTTAGACGGGAGGAGTTGGAAGAGGGTTACGGATTGTTGAGAAAAATTCACTAATTGCTTATATTCTAATTGTGTTAAAATTTCTCAGCGAGGGCGAGAGGATGGATACAACACTTCTAAAGGAAGAGAAGCTGGAGGAGTTGGCGGAGTTCTTCAAAGCCCTTTCCCATCCGGTCAGGCTGAAGATAATTTCCATCCTGATCGAGGGGAAACAGTGTGTTAAGAACTTGGGGGAGCTTCTCAACATGTCCCAGCCGAGCGTGTCCCAGCACCTCTCGATCCTCAGAAGCAGGGGAATAGTTGGCTGGAAAAGGGAAGGGTCTATCATATGCTACTATATTAAGGATGAGAGGATCCTGAAGCTCTACGACATGCTCATCAAGGAGGAGTAGTAATGGCTGGAAAGGTCCTTACCCTTACTGAAAGCAACTGGAACGAAGAGGTCGTTAACTCGGATAAACCTGTTCTTGTAGACTTCTGGGCGCCCTGGTGCGGACCCTGCAGGATAATAGCTCCCATAATCGAGGAGCTGGCTGAAGAGTTTGAAGGCAAGATAAAGGTGGGTAAGCTCAACACGGACGAAAATCCCAACATAGCCATGCAGTATGGCATAAGGGCCATACCTACCGTCATCCTCTTCAAGAACGGAGAGGTCGTGGATACCAGGATAGGCGTTCAACCTAAGGACGCCCTCAAGCAGATGGTCATGAGCCACGTCTAAATCCTCAAACAACTAAAACTTTACTAGGAAGGGAGGGATATTAATATATAGTTATGGAAGCCCAATCCGCATGGGATACTCTGGTCGAAGCCTCCCGCTATATGTTCAGAGGCCCCTCCGCAAAGGAGATAATCATATTTTTCGTGGTCCTCGGGATTACCCTCCTTGTAATCTCTGTTCCTTACCTCTGGGGTAAGCTGTCTCGACTAAAGGAGATCGAGAGGGCCTTCTACGCGAGGGGAAGATCCTTGGGACTTACTGATGAAGAGATAAAGCTTCTATGGAATTACGCCAGGAAGTTCCCCTACGACCCACAGATGATATACGACAACAAGCCTCTCTTTGAGAGGATAGTATCAAGGATAGTTCATGAGAACATAGCCGGTGTGAGGCTGATACCCTCGATAAGGGCCAAGCTCAGGTTCGACACAATACCCTGGTTTATCCCGCTTACGAGCACGAGGGATATAGACCTTTACCAGACGGGAAAGCTGGTGGTGGACGGAGTTTATGTGGACGCGGCGGTCTGGGACAAAACGGAAACGGAGCTTCACATAGTAGTTCTCGGGGCACTCCCGAGGCCTGTTAGAGTGGGCGAGAGTGTTAAGTTTCACTTTGTCAGGGAGAATGAGGGCAGATACAGTTTCGAAAGTGTAGTAAGGGATAAATATACCGAGGGAGACAGGCTTGTTCTGGTCCTTGAGCACACCGAGAACCTACACAGGGTTCAGCTCAGGGAGAGCCTGCGCTGGAAGGTAAATGTCCCGGTGGAGTTCGCGGTGGTGGACGATATAACCGAAGAGGCAATGCTGGGGGCGGACTTCATAACGGGGAGGATAGAGGATATAAGCACGAAGGGTGTCAGAATATGCACCGAAACGATGGTAAAACCGAGGGAGGGTAAATACGTGATAATGAACTTCAGCATAGGGGACTACAAGTTCGAGAATATGGTGGGTCAGATCGTCAACGTCAGATCCATGCAGTCGCAGGTCTGTATGGGTATAAAGTTCCTGAAGATATCGAGACAGGAGGAAAAGGTCATAGACAGGTTCATCTTGGAAGAGCAGAGGAAGCTTATAAAGACCTATAAGGTAGGGGAGATAGAGTAGTGATAACATAGATAACTCATGAAAAACAGGGTCCTCATAATCGGACGCCCCAACGTGGGCAAGTCCACCCTCTTCAACAGATTTATAGGGAAAAGAAAGGCAATAGTAGAAGACGTTCCCGGTGTTACGAGGGACTATATAGAAGGTATTGCCTCCTGGGGTGGTAAAGAGTTCGTAGTGGTGGATACGGGGGGACTTGTCCCGGAGACTCAGGATGAAATCTTGAGGAAAGTTCGCGAGGCTATAGAGAGGGAAGTTAAAGGTGCGGACGTTGTTCTCTTTGTTGTCAGCGCCAGGGACGGTATAACTCCTTTAGACGAGGAGATAGCAAAGCTTCTGTATCCAGAAAAGGAGAAGGTCCTCCTCGTTGTGAACAAGGTGGATACGGAGAAGGACGAGAAAAATGTTCTCGAGTTTTACTCCCTCGGTTTTGAAAATCTATTCCCGATTTCCGCGGTCCACGGCAGAGGTGTGGGGGAGTTACTCGACGAGATCGTGAAGAGGTTAAAAGAGGAAAAGGTAGACCTGAATTATGAGGGTGTGCGGATCGCTTTCGTGGGAAGGCCCAACGTGGGTAAGTCCTCTCTACTGAACGCTCTTTTGAGGGAAGAGAGAGTGATAGTTTCCCCCGTTGCGGGGACGACGAGGGATACGGTTGAGGTGCCCTTCAAGTGGAAGGATAAGAATTTTGTTCTTATAGACACCGCAGGCGTGAGAAGGCCTTCCAGAGTTGAATACGGCGTGGAGTTTTTCTCCGTAGGGAGGACGCTCAAAGCTATAGATATCTCCGATGTGGTCTGCTTAATAGTCGATGCGAGCGAAGGTGTGACGAGGCAGGACAAGAGGCTCGGAGGCCTAATAGAGAGGAGATTTAAAGGATGTGTGATAGTGGCGAACAAGATGGACCTCTGCCCCCTTTCTGAAGAAGAGGTAGAAGAGCTCATCCGCAAAGATCTTTTTTTCCTCGACTTTGCCCCGATCGCTTTTACTGTCGCGACCGAAGGAAAGGGTGTGGAAGATCTTCTTGAGAAAACACTGCTCGTATACGAAGACTATACAAAGAAACATAAAACCTCCTTCGTGAACAGGGCTGTAGAGAGGATAATAAGGGAAAAACCTCCTCCCCCCTATAAGGGCAAAGAGATAAAGGTATACTACGCCTTTCAAGAGGATATAAAGCCTCCAACGATCGTGGTAATAACCAACGATCCCGAAGGATGGAAGGAAAGCTACAAGAGATTCTTTATAAAGCGCCTCAGGGAGCACCTTAAAATAAGGCACTCCCCTCTTAAGCTGATCCTAAGAGGAAGGGACTGATCACTGAACGAGGGAATTCAGCTCTTCAGGGGAGCGGGGGAGCCCCACTATGTATTTACCGTTCATTCCTATAACCGTGGGAGTTCCGGAAACACCTATCTCTTGGAGAAACTTCAGGTTGTTCTCGATGGCCTTCTTGCCCTCCTCACACTGATTCTTGGTGTTCACGTTTTTGTGGATAGAATCGTATCCCTTTTTGTCGCAAACCATAGCTATAGCCTTGGGCTTTGCTTGGGGATGTATGGGGAGGGGATACAGAATTACCTTTATCTGGACCTTGTTCTTGTCCGCCCAGTCTTTCAGTATAGGAGAGAATCTCCTGCAGAAGGGACAATCTGGGTCGGTGATGTAGTATATGTATTTGTCCCCTTTACCGTAGGTCATGTTTACAAGCCCTTCCAACTTCTGAAGGATCTCTTTCGAGACGGTCATGTATTCGCTCATAGTTTTCTGGGTGAGGTTTTCCCTCGTGTCCACCTTAAAGGCATTCCCCGCTATTACAACTTTTGCCTGTGAGTCTGTGTAAAGGACGACGGGCCTTAGACCAACCTTTACCACCACTTCACAGATTCCTTTAGCAGATTCCATAGGCTTTACCTTCTCTACCTCAAAATCCCTGTTTATGAGCTTGCTGAGGCTCTGCTTTACCTCTCCCTCTCCCGGACAGGAACCGCTCTGGGCGGTCCCGCAAGAGTAAATAAGCGCACCAACCGCTGTGAGAACGAGAAGAGATTTCCTCATCCCTTACCTCCGTTTTCTTTATAGTCTTATTTAATATACACCACCGGAAAGACATAGAAGTGTTCAAAGGTCTGTAAAGGGTAGATAGCTTCAGGTTCGCGGATTTCCTAAATATGACTCCATGGGGATATCCTTTCCCTCAGCGGATTAAGAGCAGATGTATGAATTCGGAGCAAGTCAAAGTTTGCTCTCAGGGTTTCGAATTCCACCCGGCGCATTAGTAACTAGCAAGATTGAGGATCGTTAATGATCCTCAACTTAAGCTTTCAACTCCACCCGGCACATTAGGAACTAACATACAAAACTTTCTTACCACCAAATTCTTTGACTTTCAACTCCACCCGGCACATTAGGAACTTCAGCCCTTTCCTTATCAGAAGCGGTGGCAGTAGGCTTTCAACTCCACCCGGCACATTAGGAACATCATTAGAACCTTTCATGGTAAAAGAGTTTATCCCCAACTTTCAACTCCACCCGGCACATTAGGAACTTTAAGTCAATTATATACAGATGTTCTCAGGAGCTACTTTCAACTCCACCCGGCACATTAGGAACTCATCGTTCCTTCAGTATGAGTATAGATAACTCCCTGACTTTCAACTCCACCCGGCACATTAGGAACGAGAGGATTGTAATCTTTAAGCATCTCATAAAGTTTACTTTCAACTCCACCCGGCACATTAGGAACGCCGTTGTTTACAATCACTCTAAATTTTATAAAAAACTTTCAACTCCACCCGGCACATTAGGAACTAACAAAGTTTTGTTCAATAGACTTAACAACCTCTGACTTTCAACTCCACCCGGCACATTAGGAACATAAGAACTCCAAAGGTTGGGATACAAAGATAACCACACTTTCAACTCCACCCGGCACATTAGGAACAAACTCATATAGAAAACATTGACAATTATATCAGCACTTTCAACTCCACCCGGCACATTAGGAACTTAGTTACAAAATACCTGTGTTCATTAGCATCCATACTTTCAACTCCACCCGGCACATTAGGAACTGCCTTGGATACTATAAGTTTCAAAATCCCTGCAAACTTTCAACTCCACCCGGCACATTAGGAACATGGAAGACGTTTTCGTGATACCACCTTTTGACTATACTTTCAACTCCACCCGGCACATTAGGAACTGTCCAGAAGAACTATACTCCACAAAATTAAGACCTCTTTCAACTCCACCCGGCACATTAGGAACTGCTCCAAAACACGATTATTCAGAAAAAGCATTGGAAATAAACTTTCAACTCCACCCGGCACATTAGGAACCCCAAACAAGCCGTTTAATAATATAAGCCAATTCAATAACTTATGCAACTCCCTGTATCAGCAAATGAAGTTAATTTCCGGAAATCGCCGGTCCTGCAGAAGACCTCGAAATTTAGCCCATTTTAAACCTTGTGTATCAACCTGCCCAGAACAGTATCATCAAAGCATCAAAACATCAAGGCATTTTGATGCATCTTAAACAACTCTCCCCCTATTCACTTGCCAAGGAGCCGGCAGGCCCTTTCGTCCTGCTCAGTTTTCGAGAATAGTATAGCACCTTTCACTTTAGGTATTTCCTCCTGATCCTATTCACATACACAACCGAGAAATATAGGAGGAGGACGACTACCATCACTTCGAGGATCAAGAGTGGTCCGTATAGATACGGATTTTCTAAGAGCTTCTTAAGTGTTTTGGCAATTATCAGGGCGTATAGACTCCAGCCTATCAGAAAGAACACAAAGAAGGCCAAAGAAAAGGCAAGAACAGGAACTATGAGGAAGCGTAGCAGTAGAAGAACAAACCTAAGTCTTAACAGAAGGCCCAGCAATTAGACCGTGCCCTCTTCCCTGAGGGAGCTTCTCTGGAGTATGTATTCCTTCCTCATTATTGCCCTGTTCAGGGCGTCTACGAAAGCGCTCACGCTCGCCTTTATTATATCTGTGTCCACACCTCTCCCGGAGGCCTTGACACCATCGAGCTCTAAAACTACCCTCGCCTCAGCCTGAGCGTCCGTGTTGGGTGTCAGAGCCTTGATAGAGTAATCAAGAAGCCTGGGGCTGAGATCCAGCGCCTTCTGGATAGCCTTTATGGTGGCGTCTACGGGCCCGTTCCCTGTAGCTGTAGCCGTTCTCTCCTCTCCTTTGTAGTAAAGCTTTACGGTAGCTGTGGGCATGAGGTTGTCCCCGCTCTGGACCTGGAAGTGTTCTACCTTAACAGGTTCCTCGTCCTCTACTTTCATAAATTCTTGATATATTAGGGCTTCCACATCCTCGTCGTAGATCTCCTTTTTCTTATCAGCGAGTTCCTTCAGCTTTTCGTATATGCGCTCCACATCCTCATCGGTGTATTTGATACCGTATTCCTCCAGCTTCTGCTTCAAGGCGTGCCTACCTGAGTGTTTACCAAGCACTATCCTCCTGCTGGCGGGGAACCCTACATCTTCAGGGTTCATTATCTCATATGTGAGTCTGTGGCTCAGGACACCGTGCTGGTGTATGCCCGATTCGTGGGCAAAGGCGTTGTCTCCAACGATAGCCTTATTGGGCGGAACGAAGGAACCCGTAATCCTGCACAGGAGTCTGGAACTCTTGTATATCTCTTTGGTGTTTATGTTGGTGTATAGATCCCCAAAGTAGTCCTTTCTGACCTTTAAGGCCATAACTATCTCTTCCAGTGCTGCGTTGCCTGCTCTTTCTCCTATTCCGTTTATGGTGCACTCTACCTGACGGGCTCCGTGCTTTACCGCGGTCAGCGAGTTTGCAACCGCGAGACCCAGATCGTCGTGGCAGTGGACACTGAGGATGACCTTGTCTATGTTGGGAACGTTATTCATTATGTCGCTTATGAGCTCTCCGAACTCTTCCGGTATGGCGTAGCCGACCGTGTCCGGTATGTTTATAACCGTCGCTCCCGCTTTTATGACCTCCTCGATGATCCTGTATAGGAACTCCCTCTGGCTTCTGGTAGCGTCCTCACAGGAGAACTCCACATCATCGGTGAAGTTTCTGGCCAGCTTTACCGCCTTAACGGCCCTTTCCAGAACCTCTTTGGGTTCCATCCGGAGCTTATACTTCATGTGTATCTCGGAAGTAGCTATAAAGGTGTGTATGCGCTTTCTCTCCGCGGGCTCGAGGGCCTGAGCGGCTACCTCTATGTCCTTGTCGACCGCCCTCGCGAGGGAGCATATGACGGGTCCCTCTACCTCCTGGGCTATTCTGTTCACAGCCTCAAAGTCCCCCTTGGAGGCTACAGCAAAACCCGCCTCTATCACATCCACACCAAGTCTCGCAAGCTGTTGGGCCATCTGGAGCTTTTCTTCGGTGGTCATGGAAAAGCCCGGTGCCTGTTCTCCGTCTCTCAGCGTTGTGTCGAAGATGTAAACCCTCTTGTCCATCCTTTACCTCCGGTTAATTGAAAACTATTCTCAATTACTAAAATGTCAACTCCACCTCGAGCTTTTAAGCTTTAATTTTAAGAAATATGATCGGAAAAGTATTTCAGATATTTCGTGAGAAAGGAGGGCTCCTCAAGGCCCTCGATCTGTGGGACTGGTATGAGTCTTTAGATGCCCGCCAGCAGAAGGCGATAAAGAAGTATTACTCTATAAAGGTCATCAAGAACCTGAGCTTCCCATACAAGGCAAAGCACTTCGACAGCGGGGAGATAGAGAATCCCCTTTACACTAAAAGAACCTTCCTGGCTACCATAGCCCAGACCGCCCTGCTCGAAGGAGACTACGAGACTGCGGAGTGGCTTTACAACGAGGCTCTTAAAATGGAAGGAACTCCCCTCGAAGCCCACCTGATCCTTAACGACCTCGTCCTCCTTGCCCAGAAGCTGAAGGACTTTGAAAAGATAAAGAAATACTGCGAAGAGGATGTAAGACTCTACCCAGAATACAAGGAAGCCCTCAGGGAGAGATCGGGAGGTCAGCTTCCCCAGATAAACGCCTTTGAGGTGATGGTATACCTCCTTGAGAGGGAAGGTAGGATAGAAGAGGCCCTCGATCTGGTCGAGTTTATAAAGAGGGAAGGGATAGCTTATCCTTACTACAAGGAGGTAAAAAAGAGACTCCAAGAGAAGCTGAAGAATGAAAGAGGTCAGTAAGCTCCTTAGAAAGGTCATAGCCCTCCAAAAGGAAGAGAAGCTTATCCCTCCCGGATCCAGGGTGCTCGTGGCCCTCTCCGGAGGTGTGGACTCGGTCGTTTTAACGCACGCTTTGCTGGAACTTAAAGATTTTTTGAGGATAAAGGATCTCGCCCTTGCCCACTTCAATCACATGCTCAGGGAGGAGGCTACGGAGGAAGAGGAGTTCTGCAAAGAGCTTGCGGGAGGGCTCGGTCTCGAGATCTATGTGGGGAGGGAAGATGTGGGAAAGACCGCGGAGAAAGAGAAAAGGAACTTGGAGGAAGTGGCGAGGGAGAGGAGGTATTCCTTTCTCCGGAAGGTAAAGGAAGAAAGGGGGTTTGACCTGATAGCGACCGCCCACCACCTTAACGATCTTGTGGAGACCTCACTGATATGGCTCGTGAGGGGAGCCGGTCTCGAGGGACTGATAGGTTTTGATCCGAAAGAAGGAGACGTAATCAGGCCCCTTTACAGGGCCACGAGAAAGGAGATCTTCGATTACGCTGAGGCAAAGGGGCTCGATTGGGTCGAAGACACGAGCAACAGAGATCCGAGGTTCTTTAGGAATAGACTGAGGAACGAAATCATCCCCATTCTCAAGGAGATAAACCCTAACCTCGAGGAGACTCTCTACAGGACGAGGGAGATCCTGAAGCGGGAGAACGATCTGATGGAAAGACTTGCCTCGGAAACTCTGGAAAGGCTCTTAGAGGGCGGGTGCTTGCGGGCAGGTGAGCTTTCCAGGGAACACGTAGCCCTTCAGAGGAGGGTTCTTCTTAAGTTCACGGGAGTTTTAAACTTCTCCAAGATAGAGCAGGTGAGGAGATTATTAAAAAGGGGAGGTGAGGTAGATCTGGGAGAGGGCCTGAGGGCGGTCAGGAAGGGTAAGCTCCTGTGCTTGAAAAAGGGCTGAGGACAGCCTATCTTCTATTTCTAACGGACCCATTTAGGAGGAAGCGAGAGTGCAGATGTTCAAGAGTCTTTTCGTGTGGATACTCATAATCGGAGCGACTATTATCGCTTTCAACATATTTGAGCAGAGACATGAGCTCGCCACTAAGATACCGCTGAACAGTTTCGTTCAGCTGGTCGAGGAAGGAAAGATAGAGAGCGTTCACGTTAAAGGCAGAACGATGGTAGCTACCACAAAGGAAGGCCAGAGGGTAGAAACCGTTATCCCCCCGGGCTCTACCATCGTGGACGATCTCGTTAAGAAGGGTGTAAGGGTGGACGTGGACGCGGGGGATGCGGGATCCGGATGGCTCTTGAACCTCTTCATATCCTGGCTTCCTATCCTGCTGTTCATCGGAATATGGATAGCCCTGATGAGGCAGATGAGCGGGGGAGGTCCCCAGGGAGGTCCCGGAAGGGCCTTCTCCTTTGGGAAGAGCAGGGCTAAGGTCTACATAGAGGAGAAGCCGAAGGTCACCTTCAACGACGTGGCGGGCATAGACGAGGTGAAGGAGGAGGTAAAGGAGATAATCGAGTATCTGAAGGATCCCATAAAGTTCCAGAAGCTTGGAGGAAGACCCCCCAAAGGAGTTCTCCTATACGGTGAGCCCGGAGTGGGTAAGACGCTCCTTGCCAAGGCGATAGCGGGAGAGGCTCACGTCCCCTTCATATCCATATCCGGTTCTGACTTTGTGGAGATGTTTGTGGGCGTGGGCGCAGCGAGGGTGAGAGATCTGTTCGAGACAGCAAAGAAACACGCTCCGTGTATAGTCTTCATAGACGAGATAGACGCGGTAGGAAGAACGAGGGGCGCGCTGAACCTCGGGGGAGGACACGACGAGAGGGAGCAGACCCTGAACCAGCTCCTCGTTGAAATGGACGGCTTCGATACCTCCGAGGGGATTATAGTCATCGCTGCCACCAACAGGCCCGACATTCTGGACCCTGCACTCCTGAGGCCCGGAAGGTTCGACAGGCAGATATTCATACCGAGGCCCGACGTCAAGGGCAGGTATGAGATACTGAAAGTTCACGCCAAGAACAAGAAGCTCGCCCCCGATGTGGACCTGGAGCTTGTGGCGAGGGCTACACCGGGCTTTACCGGTGCGGATCTTGAGAACCTCCTGAACGAGGCAGCATTGCTCGCCGCGAGGAAGGGGAAAGAGTTCATATCTATGGAAGAGGTGGAGGAGGCCATAGACAGGATAACGATGGGCCTCGAGAGGAAGGGCATGGTTATATCCCCAAAGGAGAAGGAGAAGATAGCCTACCACGAGGCGGGACACGCTCTTATGGGATTTATGACCGAGGACTCGGATCCGGTTCACAAGGTCTCCATAATCCCCAGAGGTATGGCCCTCGGTGTCACCCAACAGCTCCCGGTGGACGACAAGCACATATACGACAAGAAGAACCTGTTCAACAGGATACTGGTTATGATGGGAGGAAGGGCTGCGGAGGAGGTCTTCTACGGTAAGGAAGGGATAACTACGGGAGCGGAGAACGACCTCCAGAGGGCCACCGAACTCGCCTACAAGATGGTGTCCATGTGGGGCATGAGCGACAAGGTAGGCCCCATAGCTATAAAAAAGGTCAGCAACCCCTTCATCGGCGGGATGACCAACAGTATAGATACAAGTCCCGAGCTTCTGAAGGAGATAGACGAAGAGGTCAAGAGGATCCTCACAGAAGCCTACGAGCAGGCGAAGGCTACCATAGAGGCTCACAAAGAACCCCTCAAGGCGGTGGTAAAGAAGCTCTTGGAGCAGGAGTCCATAACCTGTGAGGAGTTCGTAGAAATACTGAAACTCTACGGAGTGGAAGTAAAAACGGGATGTAAGAAGGACGAAGCCAAAACCTTTGAGGATACAAAACCCTCTGAAGAAGAAAAAACCGAGAAGGAGGTCGTTTGATGGGTATGACGATAACAGAAAAGATCCTTGCGGACCACGCGGGAAGGAAGGAGGTAAAACCCGGGGATCTGATCACCGCAAAGATAGACCTCGCCATGGCCAACGATGTGACCGCGCCCTTGGCCATAAAGATACTTGAAAAATACGGTATAGACAGCGTCTTCGATCCCAATAGAATAGCTCTCGTTCTATCCCACTTTGTCCCCGCCAAGGATATAAAGTCCGCGGAGCAGGCCAAGATAGTAAGGGATTTTGCTAAAAAGCACGGGATAAAGTATTTCTTTGAAGAGGGAGAAGGTATAGAGCATACAATACTTCCAGAAAGGGGCATCGTAGTTCCGGGGGATCTTGTAGTAGGAGCGGACTCCCACACGTGCACCTACGGAGCGCTCGGTGCCTTTTCGACCGGTGTGGGATCGACTGACATAGCCTACGCCATGGCGACCGGTGAGATATGGCTCAGAGTTCCTGAGTCCATGAAGTTCATCTTCTACGGAAAGCCCAAGCCATGGGTGATGGGCAAGGACCTTATCCTGCACACCATAGGTCAGATAGGTGTGGACGGGGCCCTCTACAGGGCTATGGAGTTCGAAGGGGAGGCCATCCGCGAGCTCTCCATGGAACAGAGGCTAACCATAACCAATATGGCCATAGAGGCGGGAGGAAAGAGCGGAATAATAGCCCCGGACGAGAAGACAATAGAGTATGTTAAAGAGCGCGCTCAGAAAGAGTGGAAGGTATACACGAGCGATCCCGATGCGGATTACCACTCCATCTACGAATGGGATGCAGGCAAGATAGAGCCCCTCGTTGCATGGCCGTATCTCCCCTCCAACGTTCATCCCGTCAGCGAATCCACACACATAAGCATAGATCAGGCCTTTATAGGCTCCTGCACCAACGGAAGGCTGGAGGACCTCAGAATAGCGGCCAAGGTTTTCGAGTCCGCCATGAAGCAGGGTAAGAAGGTTCACCCTTACGTTAGGTGTATAGTTATTCCCGCTTCCAAGAGGGTTTACCACCAGGCGCTACACGAGGGGCTGATAGACATATTCATAGAGGCAGGCTGTGTGGTCTCTACCTCTACCTGCGGACCCTGCCTGGGAGGACACATGGGAGTCCTGGCGGAAGGGGATAGGTGCATATCCACCTCCAACAGGAACTTCCCCGGAAGGATGGGGCATCCCAAGTCCGAATCCTACCTCGCCAATCCTGCGGTGGTGGCAGCGAGCGCGGTTCTCGGCAGGATAGCCCATCCGGAGGAGATAGTTAAGGCGGAAGAGCTCGTAGGGGTCTCGTAGTAAAATTCTTCCATGCTCGGCTTCATAGGGGGGAGCGGACTATATGAAATTGAGGGTCTGAGTGTATTGGAAGAGAAGTTCATAAAAACGCCCTTCGGGGATCCCTCCTCTCCGGTAGTTCTGGGCGAGCTTGAGGGAAGAAAACTCGCCTTCCTTGCAAGGCACGGAAGGGACCACTCCTATCCTCCCCACCTCGTCCCTTACAGAGCAAACCTCTGGGCGCTTAGGGAGGTGGGAGTGGACAGGGTTCTTGCGGTGTCCGCGGTAGGGGGAATAAACAAGCTCTTCAATCCCGGAGACTTCGTGATAATAGACAGCTTTCTGGACTTTACCAAGCGGAGGAAGTCCACCTTCTACGAAGGTAAGTTCTCGGTTAAGGTGGAAGGAAGCGATAAGGTAGCTCGGCTTCTGAACTCGGGGAAGGTTGTTCACATAGATGTCTCGGAGCCTTACTGCCCTCAGATGAGGATGCTGTTGATGGAGATACTCCAGGAAAAGGGCCTTAGATACCATCCCGCTGGCGTATACGCCTGCACCGAAGGCCCGAGGTTTGAAACTCCAGCGGAAATAAAGGCTCTGAGCGCTCTCGGTGCGGACGTGGTTGGCATGACCGGGTATCCTGAGGTTGTTCTGGCAAGGGAGCTTACCATGTGCTACACCTCCCTCTGCGTGGTGGCGAATCCCGCCGCGGGTATATCCTCTGGCAGACTGACGAGCGATGAGGTCCTGGAGCTTATGGCGGAGAAGGAGGCCCAGATAAAGGAAGTCCTTAAAGAGTTTGCAAGGAGACTTCCTGAGGAGAAGACCTGCGGATGCTCAGAAGTTCTGGAAGGTGCGGAGGTATAAAGGATGGAAGAGATCTTTGGAAGCGAGGCCCTGAAGGAACTCGGGTTTGGGGGAGCTTTGGGCTTTCTCGTCGGCTTCACGCTGAAGAGAGTTTTCAAAATGCTGGCCTTCATCCTCGGAATTTACATACTCAGTCTCATATGGCTTGCGGACAACGGTGTAATAGTGGTTAAGTGGGGCGCGGTAGAGAGGTTTGCAGGTGAGTTCTTCTCTTCCTTCGAAAGCTTCGCAAAGAACGCGGTCCGGACTGTCTCCTTCGGGGGTAGCTTCGCTGTAGGTTTTGCTATAGGCATGAAAGTATAATATTTGCATTATGGTTCAGAACTACGGAAGGGAGAGGTGGGCTACCCGGATAGGTCTTATCCTCGCTATGGCGGGGAACGCGGTGGGCCTCGGGAACTTCCTCCGTTTTCCCGTTCAGGCGGCGGAGAACGGGGGCGGTGCCTTCATGATCCCATACATAATAGCCTTCCTGATCATAGGCATACCTCTTATGTGGATAGAGTGGGCGATAGGAAGATACGGAGGGGCCAGGGGTCACGGAACTACACCCGCTATATTCTATCTTCTGTGGAATAACAGGATTTCCAAGGTCATAGGCGTCTTCGGTCTCTGGATACCTCTGGTGGTTATCATCTACTATGTTTACATAGAGTCCTGGACCCTGGGCTTTGCGGTGAAGTTTCTACTCGGTTTAGTTCCGAGCGTTCCTGAAAACGGAACCGATCCCGATACCTACCTGAAACCTTTTAAAGAGTTTCTTGTAAGCTACGTTGGGTCGGGGCAAGACTTTATAACTCCCTCCCTGTATGCCTACATGGTTTTCTGCATAACTATGGCTATAAACGTGATGATCCTTATAAGGGGAGTTTCCAGGGGAATAGAAGCCTTCGCAAAGATCGCTATGCCAACCCTGTTTATCCTTGCGGTAGTGCTTGTGGTCAGAGTCTTCCTTTTAGAGACTCCCAACGGGACTGCCCTCGAGGGGCTCAACTTCCTCTGGAAGCCGGACATCTCCAAGCTTACCGATCCAGGTGTCTGGATAGCAGCCTCGGGACAGATATTCTTCACCCTCAGCCTGGGCTTCGGGGCCATAATAACCTACGCATCTTACCTTAGAAGGAACCAGGATATTACTCTTAGTGGCCTCACCGCAGCCTCTTTGAACGAAACCGCGGAGGTAGTTCTGGGAGGTTCTCTGGCCATCCCCGCTGCTGTGGCCTTCTTCGGCGTTGCCAACGCGGTAGCCATAGCCAAGTCGGGAGCCTTCAATCTGGGTTTCATAAGCCTTCCCGCTATATTTGCCAACATGCCTGCGGGGGAGTTTTTGGGGTTCCTCTGGTTCTTCCTTCTATTCTTTGCGGGGCTTACCTCGTCCATAGCTCTCATGCAACCTCTCATAGCCTTCTTTGAGGACGAGTTCGGCCTTTCGAGGAAAAGCTCCGTTCTCATTACCGCGGGAATAGTCTTCTTCAGCGCTCATCTTGTTATCTTTCTGAACAAGTCCCTCGATGAGATGGACTTTTGGGCCGGCACCATAGGTGTGGTTTTCTTCGGGCTTCTTGAGATGATAATCTTCATGTGGATATTCGGAGGACAAAGGGCCTGGGAAGAGATAAACAGGGGCGGGATAATAAAGGTTCCGAAGTTTTACTACTACGTGATGAGATACGTAACACCTCTGTTCCTTTTAATCCTTCTGGGTGCGTGGGGCAAGGAGTATATTCCCAAGGTGGTCGCTGAGACCCACTGGACTGTATGGGTCACCAGGTTCTATCTGATAGGTCTCTTCCTCTTCCTTACACTTTTAGTGTTCATAGCTGAAAAGAGGAGGCCGAAGGAGATAGCCTGTGAATAAGGTGATGATATTTCTTCTATCCTTTTACTTCGGACTCGGATCCTTTTTCAGCTTCATCGTAGCCCCTGAACTGTTCAAGAGTCTGGAGAGGAGCGTCGCAGGTGGTATAGTAGAGAAGATATTTCCCCTCTATTTTGGCGTCGGTCTCGGGGCGGTCGGCATATCCCTGCTTATAGGGATAACCTCCAAGATGAGAAAATTCCTTCTGACGCTCTTAGCTGTGAACTTTCTTGTTCTTCTTGCCCTTGAATTTTATGTCCTTCCGAAGGCGCATGCACTAAAGGTTGCGGGATCGCCCGATTTCGTTAAGATGCATCTCATATCCGTTATTATGAGCACCGTGTCTCTGTTCCTTGCCTTCGGGGCGATCGTGTATCTTATAGTAAGAACCAAGGATGTTGGTTCTTAAGCTCTCTCAAATACCCGTTCCCAAGACAAACAGGTATATAAGGAGAAAGGGAGGGAAGGTTTTCAAACCTCCGAGGGTAAAAAACTGGGAGGTCAGGGCCCTCTGGGAGTTGAAACAGCAGTATAAGGGAGATCCTATAGATAAAAAGATCTCCGTAGATATAACCCTCATACTTCCCAACCATAGAAAGAGGGACATAGACAATATGCTCAAGAGCCTGTGGGACGTTCTCGAAAAGGCGGGGATTATAAAGAACGACAATTTGATCTACGAGGTCAGGACGGTAAAGAAGATAGAGAAAGGGAGTCAGGGTGTAGAGATCAGGATAAAGGAGTTTGTTGATACTCCTTGACTATGAGATCGCAGGCCTCCTCCTCCGGGGTCTCGTCCAGATTTATCTCCCTCCATCCCTGCTTTCTGAACCACCTTATTTGCCTTCTGGCGTAGTCCTTTGTGTTCTTGATGATGTTCTCCACAGCTTCCTCAAGGCTGGTCTCCCCTTTTAGGTAGGGGATAAGCTCCTTGTATCCTATCGCCTGAGAGGCTGTCAGGAAGTTCTCAAATCCTTTCTCCAAAAGGGATCTTACCTCCTCTACAAGCCCTTCCTCTATCATCCTTTTTACCCTGAGCTCTATTCTTTTTGAAAGGTTTCCCCAACTTCTGTTCAAGAAGACACCTGTATACTCAAATCTCGGCCTGTTCCATCTGTGGAAGGAGGAAAAAGGCCTACCGCTTTCTATGAACACCTCCAAAGCTCTTACGATCCTCCTAAGGTCGTTAGGATGGATCTTTTCAGCGTAAACTGGATCCACTGCTTTAAGTTTCTCGTAGAGGAAGAGTTTTCCCCTCCTCTGGGCCAGATCGTATAGCTTTCTTCTCAAGAACATGTTGGGTTCAGGTGTGTCCTCTATACCGAACAGGAAAGCCTGTATGTAGAGGTATGTCCCGCCTACAACTAAGGGCACCTTTTCCCTCTTTTGTATATCTTCTATAACTTTTAGGGCGAGACTCTCAAAGATTTTGGCGTCGAAGTAGTCTCCGGGATCCAGTATGTCCACAAGGTGATGTCTGATTTCCTTCATGCACTCCCTCGGCTTGGCAGTTCCCACGTCCATACCCCTGTAGACGGCCATCGAATCCGCGCTGATGATTTCACCATTTAACCTCTTTGCGACACAGCAGGCCATCTCTGATTTCCCCACCGCGGTGGGACCACCTATTACCAGAAGCTTCTTGTCCATGCTTAAAGCAGATTTTAAAGGGTGCTGCGATGTATAGGAACAGGGACAGGGGCTTAATTAAGTGGTGGGCGGTGGCGGACTCGAACCGCCGACCTCCATCGTGTGAGGATGGCGCTCTCCCATCTGAGCTAACCGCCCTGCTTATTTAATTATAGTCCCTTCTTTGAGTTCCTTTACCTTTATGGCGAGTTCCTCCAACCTCCCTTCCGCGGTTAGCTTTACAAGTAAACTGCCCACCACTACGCCGTCCGCAAACTCTGATATCCGCTCCGAATGTTCTCTTTTCGAAATCCCGAAGCCTACTACAACAGGTTTTGAGCATACCTTTCTGTAAAGCTCTATCTTTTCCTTTATACTTTTTAAAGGTAGCTCTCCCCTCGCACCGGTTGTGCCCGTTACCGAAACGAAGTAAACCATGTCGTCCGATTCCCTGCATATGATTTCGAGCCTTTTCTCCGTGCTTGTGGGAGATGCGAGCAGGACGAGGGAGAGATCGTAGTTTTTCATAACCTCCTTGAGGGATCCACACTCCTCTGGAGGCAGATCGGGAACTATAAAACCATCTACCCCGCTTTCCTTTGCGAGCTTGCAGAACTTTTCAAAACCTATCCTGAATATGGGATTGTAGTAGGTCATCAGCAGGAAGGGAACGTCCGGATAGCTTCGCCTGAGTTCTTCTGCGAGCTGAAATACATGCTCCGATCTAATTCCGTTCCTGAGGGCTACCTCGTGGGCAAGCTGTATGGTTGGGCCGTCCGCTACCGGATCGGAGAAGGGAAAACCTATCTCAAGTATGTCCGTTCCGTTCTCCAAGACGGCGTGAAAAGCCTTGAGGGAGCTCTCAAAATCTGGATATCCTACCATCAGATATGAGACTAAAGCTCTTTCTCCTTTAGATTTCAGATGTTCAAACCTTTCCTTCAGCCTTCCCATTGCTGTATTTTACCTCTATACTTGCTGATCCGCTGAGCATGGCGTAGACACTGCAGTATTTTTCCACCGAGAGCCTTACCGCTCTTTCAAGAGCCTTTATATCCACCTCCTCGTTTGTAAGAAATACAACCTCTATCCTTTCGTATGTTCTGGGATGTGTATCTCTTCTGATACCTTTCACCTTTATCTCTATGCTCTCTACCGGCTGTCTTTTCTTCTTTAGAATAGTGTATACGTCCACACCTGAACACCCGCCGAGGGCGGAAAGGAGAAGCTCCATAGGCCTTAGTCCTTTCTCGCCGACCTGTATGCTTCCAGAAGGCATATTCGCGGTATAGGTTCCCTCCTCAGAAAGCCTGAGGACAACCTCTTTCTCCTCCATAGGAGGGAAGAATTATAAGAGAAAAGAAAAAAAAGAGGAAGGGGGCGGTCCAGAGGGGCTGGACTCTAAGCTACCCAGAAGCAGCCATGCTGGGCTCAGAAGACAAACCTGAACTGGACCGTGAAGGCATCGTTTTCTATCTCGTTCCTTTCCTCGTCATACATCTGATACTCGAAGGTCCATCCGAAGAGCTTGGCTTTGTCATACCAGTAGTTGATTCCGATGGAAGTCACACTTATCTTTCCGAGGGTGGCTCTTTCCGCCGCGTTATTTGGCCATTTATTTTTCTTTATAAAGTTTGCTGCATCACCGTAAGCACAAACGTTTCCTCCTCCGCAGGGAGCCTCTTTTATATCAGGATTCCAGACATAATAGCTGACATAAGGTTCCCATAGGTGAACACTTCCCGGATTGAGAACCCATGCAGCCTTTGCTATGAGCCACTTGTTCTTGAAGTCCTCACTCGGCTTGGATGAGTGCAACCATACATTCTTGAACTGATGCTGGCCGATCTCTCCTATGAGAGTAAGAGGTCCGTAATGAATTGCAAGGTCTGCACCATACATTTGCATGTCTACTGGATTGTTAACTATGTTGTTGAAGTTGGTTTGGCTGGCCAAGGGATTGGGAAGTATCATGTAAGGGACACGAACCTGAACTGTTCCGAAGCCGTTTCCTAAATTACCGTTTCCTCTCACTCCGGGAGCAGGACCTTGGACGTCTGTTATGAGTTCCTGGTCTATATCGTTTTGGATGGCATAGGATACACCCAGGGTAATCCCCTTTCTTTTTCCAAGATAGGTATCCCTATATAGCCAGTTTAAGCCTTTGGGTTTCCCCTCGGGCTTACCCAACATGAGCGTGGTTCTGAACACATATAAAAAGGAGTCAGTGGAATTACTTCTTAGCTGAGAAAGACACTGGGCGAAGTTGTTTGGGCAAGCCAGCCCTGAATTCGTAGATATGGTTTCATCCCACGGTTGTTCTATACCCTTAAATCCATCGAAGATACCGAAGAATCCATCCCAGGTTATCTTTTTAAAACCTTTAGCCTTGTTACCCTTTCTCACGTGTATGTATCCACCGTAAGCCCTTCCTGTCACATTTGCCACCGTTAGATGTGTCCACCTGAGCGTGGCGAAGGTCCTGTCAGACTCGAGGTTGTCAAATCCTGTCCTCCCATACTGCTCTCTTCCGAGGGGAAGCCTTGGGAAACCTAGGTGGGCGTCGATTATCCAGCCCTTGGCGTTAAACATCTCGTGCAAGGCAAACTTGAGATCAAGCTCGTGAAGGGCGAAGTTCCTTCCACCCAAGAGACCTCCCTGCCTGAGGTAGCCCTGAGGCTGTCCTCCGAAGGGGGCTATATAGGCGTCCCTACCGGTGTTGTTTAGCCTGAAGACGAAGTTGAACTTGAAATATTTGTTATAACTTCCTCCCATACGGACCCTTATCCTTCTGAAGGAAACATCGAAATTGTTGGAGGGAGCGTTTACGAAGTTGGGCCTGTTTTTATCGCTTATCTTCTGATACCTGAACCAGGTCTGGATCAAAAAGTTGATGTCGAGAAACTGCTGGGTGGAAGCGCTCCATATCCTTATGGCGTGGGAGGTATCCGGTGCAAAGAGAGCGACCGCTCCAAGCGCTGTCCCTGCGAGAGCCAGCTTTCTCATCTTTTCCCCTCCTTTATGGAATTACTGAACCTTTATGTAGGCGTAGCCGAGCGTCTGGAGATGGGCTACCGTTCCCACACCGGAGGGAACTATCTTCACAAAGTCATAGAGCTTGCCTGCGAGCTTTGCCCTCTTAACCGTTATACCGCAGACGTAGAACTCTACACCATACTGGAGTAGCTCTTCCATCTTTATTCTCAGGGCCTTCTGATCTATAGGCTCCTTGGCCCACTTGGTCCCTTTCAGATCTTTCAGCATAAACTTGGCGCCCGCTCCGTGGGAGACTACCACTATCTTTATCCTGAAAGGATCGAAGTCGTAAACGGACAGGTGGTTGGTGATATTTCTGAGCATGGTCTTGAACCTCTTCTCCTGAGGGAAGTCCGCGTGGTATATGACGTTTACCTTCGCCTCCTTCTTCATGTCCTCGAAGCTCAGCCTCACGTTCTTGGCGGAAGCCACAGAACCTATAAGCGGAACCGTTATGGCTGCAGCCCCTACCTTGAAGAAGTCCCTTCTGTCCATCTCTGTACCTCCTCAGGTTTTGTTTTTACACCTGCAAGCTGTGTGCCAAAGTTATACGAGCTTTGTGTAAGTAGGTTTGGAGTTGATAGAGAACTTTCTGGAGCGCTCTTTCTATTTGTCAAACTGGCAAAGAGTTTGCCAAAATGGCAATCATTCTATACCGTAGGCCTCCAGCTTTCTGTAAAAGGTCCTTAGTGGTATTCCAAGTATTTCGGAAGCCCTCTTCTTGTTGAAATTGACCGTTTTCAGAACTTGAAGGATGTATTCTTTTTCAAGTTCTTTTATAGTTTTGAAGCTCCCGCTGTTCCTGCTCTCACCAAAGAGGCAGGAGATATCGCTCTCATCTATGCGTTTGCTCTCCGCGAAGAGAACCGCTCTCTCCACCACGTTCCTCAGCTCTCTGACGTTCCCATACCAAGGGTAACTGAGCAGAGCGTTTTCAGCCCGTTTGGTAAAACCCTCTATGTTCTTAGAGTATTTCCTTGAGAACAGCTTCAAGAAGTGGTAGGCTAAGGGGAGTATGTCCTCCTTCCTTTCTCTCAGGGGAGGTATCTTTATCTCCACCACGTTCAGCCTGTAGTAAAGATCCTCTCTGAACTTACCTTCCTCCATAAGCTTCCTAAGATCCCTGTTGGTGGCCGCTATAATTCTGACGTCGCTCTCTATTTCTCTCCTGCCACCTATCCTGTAAAACTTCTTTGTCTCTATAGCTCTCAGGAGTTTGGCCTGGAGTGTGGTTTCCATCTCTCCTATCTCGTCCAGAAATAGGGTGCTCCCGTCCGCAAGCTCGAAGAAGCCTGCCCTGCCCTTGTCCGCCCCCGTGAAGGCCCCCTTTTCGTATCCGAAGAGTTCCGCTTCGAGAAGCTCCTTGGGAACGGAGGCCACGTTCAGAGTCACCATAGGCTTTTCCGATCTGTCGCTGTTTTTGTGTATCAGATTGGCTATAACCTCCTTCCCCACACCGCTCTCGCCCGTTATGAGGACCGGGCAATCGGAGCAGGCTATCTTCTCTACCTTGCGCATTACCTCCTTCATGGCCGGGCTCGCGAAGACGAAGCCTCCGTAATCGAGATTGATCCTCTTCTCTTTCTTGTATAGGAGGTTCTCCCTCTTTATACCCCTTGACTCCAGAGCCTTCTTTACGAGGATCTCAACCTCTTTCAGGGAACAGGGTTTGGTAAGAAAGTCGTATGCTCCCAGTTTCATCGCCTCCACCGCGGTCTTTATGGTTCCGTGCCCGGTTATCACTATCACCTCCGTGAGAGGTGTGTTCTCCTTTATCCATGAGAGCAGATCCATACCGTTCCCGTCCGGCAGGAAGAGGTCCAGAATTACCACCGAGTAGTCCTTTTCCTCTAAGGCTTCAAAACCTTCTTCTCTGTCCGAGGCGCTGTCCACCTGATAGCCTTGTTCCCTCAGGTGATCCACCAATAGTTCCCTAAAATCCCTGTCATCTTCAACTATCAGTATTCTCATCTTCCCTCCTGTTTATGTATATCTCCACCGTGGTTCCCTTTCCGGGCTCGCTGTATATCCTAACGTCTCCTCCCATATTCCTCATAAGTCTCCTTGCAAGGGGAAGTCCAAGGCCGGTTCCATAGTCCTTGGTAGTGTAGAAAGGTTTGAATACTCTCTCCAGCTCCTCCTTGGGTATCCCCGGCCCGCTGTCTTTAACCTTCCACACTATGTTCCCGTTTGCACGCTCCAGTTTAATCTCAACGGAACCATTCTCGGGGGATGCGTCTATAGCGTTGTCTATGATGTTGGCGAGGACCTGCTCTATCTGCCAGGGGAAGGTAAAGATCTTCTCTCCGTTTAGGTTCGAACTGAACTCTATCTTCACTCCCTTTCTTTTAGCCTTGGGGGATAGCATATTCACAACCTCTATGGTTACGTTCTCAGGCTTCACGTATTCGGGTTTTCCCTCAAAGGGCTTACCTATGTCGAGGAGTTTCCTTACCGTCTCCGCACACTTCTGGGCCTGTCTCATTATAACTTCCGCCTTCTTGCTGACTTTCTCGTCCTCCGTGCTAAGGATTATGCTCTCCGCGTATCCCATTATTGAGGCGAGAGGGTTGTTTATCTGATGAGCTATCGAGCAGGCTATCTCCCCTGCCAGAGAGAGTTTTGCGGTTTGCTCGAGAAGGACCTTCAGCTCCTTCTCCTGAGAGACGTCCCTGAGCCTCCAGAGGATATACAGGTTTCCCTCTATCCTGAGAAGTTCCTGCCTCAGTTGGCAGTAGATCTCTTCCCTCAGCTTTACCTTCTTCTCGGAGAAGAACATACTTGTTAGGGGAAGCTCCTCACCGATCAGATCCTTCATAGACCTGCCTATCAGCTCCTCCCTGCTGACCTTGAACTCCTCCAGGACCGTCCTGTTCACGTCTATCACACGCCTCTGGGCGTTGAAGACCACTATCCCGTCGAGGGTGTTCTCGAATAGGGCGGAGTAGAGCTTTCTTTCCTCTTCCAGCCTCCTTATCAGATTCTCAAAAGCCTGGGAAAGCTCGCTTACCTCGTCTCCCGCTCTTATGGGCTTGTTTATGTTCTTCTCTTCCCACGAGACTATATAGTTCTTCAGACTTTCGAGAGGTTTGAATATCCTCAGAAAGACGAGAATGGCAAATAGACCTCCGCTCAGGACGAAGGCGGATCCCGCGACCATGGCCTTTTTCTGGAAACCCTGGAGAGGCTCCAGAACAGTGCTTACAGGCTCTTCCACCACCACGACCCACTTTCCGTCCTCGCTGGAGCTGTGGACCCCCACCACTTCCACACCAGTGATGCTGGATCTGTAAACACCTTCCTTCAGTTCAACCTTCTTCCTCGAGGAGAACCTCATGTCGCTGAAGGCAAGGATGTTCCCCTTACTGTCCGCAAGAAATACCTCCGCGCTGGGATTGGGTCTCGTGGAGACCACCGACTGCCAGAAGAGGGATAGATCGAGTGAGAAAACGAAGTAGCCTTTGAGAAGACCGTCCTCCACATCGCTGATCATGAACCTCAGGAAGGGCTCTTTATATTCTGTATACTCTATTCCAAGAATTCCCTCTTTGCCGTTGAAGTTCACAAACTTCTCGAACTTGGGTTGTATCTTCTCCCTGCTTGCCCAACCCATGAGTATGCCTTCCGGGGAGTAGAAGGCCCCTTCGAAAACGCCCTTTACCTGTCCCGTGATCCTCCAGATTATCTCCTCCTCCGAAAAGCCCAGGTTTCTGTATAGATAAACGAGAGATTCCGTTTGGGACATAACCCTCTCCAAAAAAAGCTCTATCCTGCTCACTATGGATGAGGCGTATAGCTTGTCGAACCTCAGTCTGTCCTCGATGATCTTCTCCCTCATTACCGAGTAGTGGTAGAAGTAGAGGATCACAGGAATAAAGGTCAGGAGGATGAGCAGGAGAACTACCCTGAACTTGAGGGAGAGTCTCATTTCACCACCTCGTCTATGTAGGTGAAGAACTCTCTGTTGTAGTCCACGCCGAGTTCAGCCAGAGCCTTCTCGTTCACCGCCAGTCTCGGATAGTAGGCCCTCTCGAAGGGGACGAACTCTACGGGTGTTCCTCTCAGGATCTTGTAAGCTATGTGGGCTGCCTGATAGCCCTGTTCGTATCCTGAGGTCCCGTAGGCTACATGACAGCCCTTCTTAACGAGCCCTGGAGAGTGACAAAAAACGGGTATCTGATAGAAGTTGGCGTAGTGGAGTATGTAGGAGGTCAGGAAGTTCTCGGTGTAAAAGCAGGGAGTAATTATTATCGCTTCAAAGCCGTCCTCCCTCATGTGGCTTATGATGTATTCAAGCTCCTTCACATCCCTTACATTTACGGGAACCACCTTTATGCCGAACTTCCTTCCCGCCCTTATGGTTATCCTCGTAGCGTTCTTGGAAGCTTCAAACTGAGGGTTGCAAAAAACGAGGACCTTCCTTATGTGAGGGAACATCCTGGAGAAAAGCTCCACCCTCTTCTCCATAAGCTCCGCGTTGAGGTTATCTACACCGGTTATCCCCTCGGAGGGCCTTCCCAGATCCTTGGTAAGCCCCCACTGCCTTATGCTTGTTCCCCCGAGTATCACCACGGGAGTTTTCAGCTTCCCGCTGGCGCTCTTCACCATGTAAGCTTCCAGACTCCCCCCTGTAACTATCAGATCGTAGTCCTCCTGATTGAGGGCGAGCTCCTGGGCCAGCTCCCTCATCAGGCTTAGGGTGTTGTTCCCCTTAAAGTAGTGATAGCTTACCTTTTCAACCCCGAGATCCTTCAGGCCATCCATGAAACCCTTTACCTTTCCCATCCTACCCTCCCCCGATATAAAGACCGCTATTCTGAACTCTTTCGCTTTCTCTCCCTCACAGGACGCAAGGAGCAGTGTCAAAAGCAGTCCCAAAAGGATCTTCATCATACTGAAAATATATCTTTCCCCTGAGTTGGAGAGGATAAATTACACTTATTGCCATGATAAGAATTCTCTTGGTAGCTCTGCTTTTTGTGTTCTCCTGCTCCGAAAAGCCTTCTGTGCGGGATATAGAAAAGGGCCTCGAGTCCAGATACAGGCTTTTTGGTGACGTTGAAGATGTGAAAGTTTTGAACATGGTCAAACTTGACGAGAACACCTACTTTGCCCAGATAGAGTATGGGATACGTCTTAAGAAAAGCCTGAGCGAGATAGAGAAGGAACTGAGCAGTAAGCTGAGGAATGCGGACATTTACAGGAACATGAGCCTGTTCGTGAATATATTAGCGCTGAACGATCTTGTAAGCAGGTGCGGGAGGGCCTACCTCGAGGAAAAGAGGGTTTGCTACATAACGGAGAGCGCGAAGCTGGTCAGGATAAAGGGAAGCTGGATAGTTCAGAGAATATAAGGGACCG
This sequence comes from Aquificaceae bacterium, assembly GCA_027079305.1. Taxonomy (GTDB): domain Bacteria; phylum Aquificota; class Aquificia; order Aquificales; family Aquificaceae; genus Hydrogenivirga. The sequence goes on along the minus strand of JALWVU010000073.1, from coordinate 103,209 downwards.
CCCCGGAGGGCGGTGGTATCAGTATCCCATTTTTGCCAGGAGCCTTTTCCTGTATATCCAGAGGAGAGCGCCCATAGCTATGAAGTAGCCGATGGTTACTATGCCCATCAACGTCCTTTTGGCCTTTTCACCGGGAGGGGGTTCGTTTACTGACCTCATGTAGGCTACTATCTTGGCTACCTTCTGGGGAGCCTCCTTGTCGTATTCCGGGTAAAAGAGCTTGGGCATGGAGGTTCCGGGAAGTATCTTCTGAGGATCCATTATGAAGTTGTAAAGGTATCCTGCACCCCTTGCAAGGTACATGGTAGAGAGATCTGGAGGTATCTTACCGAAGGAAGCCTTCAGGTTCTGAAGATCCGCCTGAGCGACCGCCTCGTAGACGTCCCTGGGAACGAAGTATCCCCTTACCTGGATTTTGCCGTCCTTCTCTTCAAGGATGGGTTTGCCGTGGGCCTTCTCTATTGCGGACCATTCGGGCTTTGCGGTAACGGACATAAGGTATATGCCGTCGTATCTGAGAGAATGACAGCTTGTGCAGTTCTGCTTGAAGAGTTCCCTTCCTTCAATCGCTACTTTCGGATCCCCTATTATCTTCTCAGCTTCATCCGGTAGCTCATACTCCTCGTGAGGGGCGAAGGGGTTGTGTATCCAGATTATAAAGAAGAAGATCACCGTGACCGCGGTAAAGAATACCGTTTTTACAAGTCCCCAGGTGCTCATGCTCTACCTCCTCTCGCTTTATACCATCCCCACTCCAGGAAGGATATCACCGGCAAAGACAGGAAGAAAAGGAACACCAGCGCGGTGAAGAACATTCCCAGCTTGGCGTTCGTGGGAGTAGGAGCCATAGTTCCCAATACCGTAAGAGCCATGGAGGAGAAGAGGAATACGAGGAACATTATGAAGAAGAGGGGCCTTCTCCTCGCGCTCTTAACAGGGGAGAAGTCGAGGAAGGGAAGTAGTAGCAGGAGAACGAGTATCAGGTTGAAGGCTACGAATCCCCAGAACTTGCTGGGTATGGATCTAAATACCTCGTAGAAACCAAGCAGATACCACTCGGGAGCTATGTGGGGAGGGGTTTTTAGAGGATCCGCAGGCTCAAAGTTGTCCGCGGGCAGGAAGTGATGCATGTAGAAGAATACGAAGAAGAAGAAGATAGCAAGATACCACATAGCGAAAGCCCCTTCTTTGAGTGTCATGTAGGGATGGAAGGGGGCCACCTTCTCGGGTTCGTTCTTCTTGTCTATCTCGTATCCCTCCGGGTTGGATATGCCCGCTGCCCTGACGAGGAAGAGGTGTATGCTCACGAGGGCCAGAAGTATGAGGGGGAGTAGCAGAACGTGCAGGCCGAAAAACCTTCCGAGAGCCAGGTCCTCGAGCTTATATCCACCCTTCATCCATATGGATATGGTTTCACCGATGGCTCCGAACAGGCCCTTGAGTATGGGAGCGTCAGCAAGTGATGCAGGTATCTCGGTAGTGACGACGGTTCCCCAGTAGGAGAGCTGGCCCCAGGGCAGGAGGTATCCGGTCAGGGCTGTAACGAGGAGAACGAAGTATATCACCCATCCCACTATCCAGACGAGTTCTCTGGGCTTTTTGTAGGCGTTGTAGTATATTCCCGTGAACATGTGGAGGTATACAATAGCGAGAAAGAAGTTTGCTCCTGCTGCGTGGATGTGCCTGAAGAGCCACCCGAAGGAGATCTCCCTCATTATGGTGTAGTTGGCGCTGTCGAAGGCGTGGGCTATGACAGGTTTGTAATACATTATCAGGATTATCCCCGAAATGATCTGGATAGCGAAGGTTATCAGGGCAAGGACACCAAAGACGTAAGGAAAGGTGAGGTTCTTGGGGACCTTGTACTCTACCATCTGCTCCCTGTAAAGGTCCCTCACGTGCGTCCTTTCGTCTATCCAGTCCACTATTCTCTTTATCATTCCTCTACCTCCTTACACAAGCTCCTTGACAAAGCCCGGTTCTCCCACTATCAGCTTGTTCCCGTCCCTCTTTTGGGGAGGAACGAAGAGTGGTCTGGGAGGAGGACCTCCTATGTTGTCCCCCCAAGGTGTGTAAAGTCCTCCGTGGCAGGGACAGTGGAGATAGGGAGCCTTTACCGCATCGCTACCTTCCGGCTTCCACAGAGGTATGCATCCAAGGTGTGTGCACACACCTACGAGGGCGTAGGCTTCCTGTCCCTTCAGGAGATCGTAGTTGAGCTTTCCAGCCTTGTTCACCGAGTCCTTCTTAACGTTGTATTTATCTTCCGTAAGATCCTTCGGAAGCCTCAGGACGAAGAGGGGCTTCCCCTTCCAGGAGGTTACCCTTACTCCGAGTTCGGGTATCTTGGTTATGTCAACCTCCACCTTGGCCTCGGTGGTGGAGGCAGCGCTCGGTGCGAGTGTCTTCACTATAGGGTAGAGAACTCCCAAAACTCCTACAGCGCCCATTCCACCCAGGGCTACGCCCAGGAAATCCCTTCTTGAAGCTTCCATCCTGACACCTCCTAAACCCAGTATTTTATCACCGCTCATATGCCGATAATCATATAAAGAATTTCTAATACTCTTATGAAGCCTTCTTATAGAGCTACGTCACCTTACGAGGACGCTACCCTCCGAGACCACCCTACCTCTGAGTATCTTGCCCGTGTTGGAGGATTTAACCCTGATCACATCTCCGAGGAAGCCGTTCTCTAAGGCCTCTCCCGTGAAGCTTATCTCCAGGTTTCCCCTTCTGAATATCACGTTCACCTGTTCTCCTCTCCTCACGAGAGGTTCTCTCTTAAAAAGGATCTTTTTTATAATGCTCCCCTTTGTTATGGTCCTCAGAGCGACGTAGTTGATAAGCTCTTCCGTATTCTCTATCTCCTGCCGTGGACACCTCTTCATGTATAGGTTCTCAAGGCTAACCTGCCAGGGGTAAATCCTTTCCCCTCTCTGTATATCCTCCGTAGCTGTGAGCACCTTGCACTTCCAGAGAACGTCCAGAAACACGCTTATCCTCCTCATACCTCTATCGGTGAGGAGGTATATGTGAACGAAACCCCTCGGAGCACCTTCCCGGAGGGACAAATCCACCCTCTCGATCTTTTTATATCTGACCGGCCTACTCAGGATAAGAGAAACCCTCTCTACCTTAATCCTGCTTCCGAGCTCCTCCTCTACCTTTCTAAGGGCTATCTCCTTGGCCTTTCTCTCGTCAAGAACCCCCCCGAAGGATACTAAAGCGAGAACCAGAAGCAGCTTAACGACGTAGGTTAGCGGCCTGGGAGAGCATCTCATCCGCAGCGGTTATTCCCTTCGTGTTGAACTCGTAAGCCCTCTGGGCTATTATCAAGTTTACCATCTCCTCCACTATGTTCACGTTCGAGGACTCCAAGTATCCCTGAAGGAGCGTTCCTATACCCTGGTTGCCGGGGTTGTCTATCAGGGGATCTCCCGAGGCGTCAGTCTGTAGATAAAGGTTGTTCCCTATCCTCCTCAGGCCAGCGGGGTTTATAAATTTGGCAAGCTCTATCCTTCCCACCTCCTCCACGGTGGTAGCTCCCTGCCTTAGGACGGTTACGGTCCCGTCCGCTGCTATACCTATGCTTATGGCATCCGGAGGTATGCTTATCTCGGGATCGAGGGGATATCCTTCGCTGTTCACTATCCTGCCGTCTCTGTCGAGCCTGAACTGGCCGTTCCTCGTGTAGGCTATCGTCCCGTCCGGCAGGACCACTTTAAAGAAGCCGTCTCCCTGAATGGCCACGTCGAGGGTGTTCCCCGTCTGGACTATGTTCCCCTGTGTGAATATCCCGTAGGTATCCGCTATGTAAGTTCCGAGACCTATCTGAAATCCCGAGGGCGAACGGGTAGTTGGTGATGTGGGAGCACCCGGTTCCCTTACCGTCTGGTAGACAAGGTCCTGGAAGGTGGCCCTCATCTTCTTGAAGCCCACCGTGTTCACGTTGGCCATGTTGTGGGATATGACGTCGAGATTAGTCTGCTGGGCTGTCATTCCGGACGCGGAAGTCCAGAGCGCTCTGAACATATATCCACCTCCTTCCTGAGGATTTATCGGTCAGAGGCTCCAAATGTTTATAATTTCCCTGAAGAATGGAGAACATAAGATGGATCCTCAGCAAGGTAAAGCCTCACCTCCCTCTTCTCTTCCTTGCCCTCCTCGGATCTCTGATGCAGTCCGCGGGGGCCACCGCCATAACTCTCCTTGTAAAGGGTGTGGTGGACGACGTCTTTATCCTTAAAGATCAAGAGAAGCTTATAAGGATAATACTCTTGCTTTTGGGATCCGCCCTTCTGATGCAGGCTGGTTTTTTTATCTCCAAGTATCTGGTCAGCCTCGCATCGGAGAAGGTTCTTAAGGAGATAAGGTTCGAGATATTCAGCAAGCTCCTCTACGTTCCCTACACCTACTTCATAAGGCATCCCGCCGGGGACCTTATAAGCAGGATAGTGAGCGACGTAGACAAAATAAGGCAGATACTTGTGGATCATATACCGACCCTGCTAAGAGAGCCTGTGGTGGGCGTAGCCCTTATAGGCGTTCTCCTCTACAGGGATCCTCTGCTCACCCTGATACTTGTAGTGGTTCTGCCCGCGATGAGCTTTACGGTCAAATACTTCGGCAGTAAGAAGGGCAAGCACCTGAGGCGAACTCAGGAGGGAACCGCCCAGCTGACCCAAGTTCTCTCTCAGACCCTTCAGGGTATAGAGAACGTGAAGGTCTTCTCCGCGGAGAGTAAACTGCTGGAGGCCTTCAAAAGGTTCAACGAGAAGATATTTAAATCTTCTGTTAAGGCTGAGTTCTACACAACCGGGAACACAGCTCTCAACTACATATTCGGATACCTTGTGGTCGCGGGAGTTCTCTTCTACGGCGGTTTCAGGATAATCTCAGGGAGCCTTACACCCGGGGACTTCATCTCTTACCTAACAGCCCTCTTCATGGTCCAGCCACCTATCCTAAACACCCAGAAGGCCCTCATGAACCTGAAAGGTAGCCTTCCCGTGGTGGAGAGGGTTAGGGAGCTACTATCCCTTGAGGAGGAAAGATCCGGAAGCCTCAAGTTCTCCGGCCTTAAGGAGAGCATAGAGTTCAGGAACGTAAGCGTTTCTGTAAACAGCAGGGAGATACTTTCCGGTATAAGCCTCTCAGTATGGAAAGGGGAAAGGCTCGGCATAGTGGGGCACACCGGGTCGGGCAAGAGCACTCTCGTCAGGATAATCCCCAGGCTCGTGGATTACGAGGGATCTGTCCTTCTGGACGGTAAGGAGCTTAAGAACTTTGAGCTAAGCAGTTTGAGGGACAGGATAGGCATGGCCACGCAGGAGACCTTTCTGCTGAACGCCTCTGTAAGGGAGAACCTGCTCATAGCCAACCCGGACGCCACAGAGAAGGAGATCTGGGAGGCACTGAAACTCGCTGGCTGTGATTTTGTGGAGAGGATAGGACTCGACGGTCTTGTGGGAGAAAGGGGGTATTCCCTCTCGGGAGGGGAGAGACAGAGACTCGCCATAGCGAGGCTGTTTCTGAAGGATCCCGACATAGTGATCCTCGACGAAGCAACCTCCGCCCTCGATATGAACACGGAGAAGAGGGTCCTCAGAAACATCTTCAGCTTCTTCGAGGGCAGAACCATGTTCATAGTGGCCCACAGGCTATCCAACATAACCGAATGTGACAGGATAGTGGTCATGAAGGAAGGGAAGCTTGTGGAGGAGGGAAGCTTTTACACTCTCGTGGAGAAGAAGGGAGAGTTCTTCAAAATATTCAGAGAGGGCAAGGTGATATAATTTTCATATATGGCAAAGCTCTTCATACTCTCCGCACCCTCTGGAACCGGAAAGAGCACGGTAGCTGGAAAGCTCCTCCAGCAACTTGAAGGAATAAGGAGGGTCGTCACCGCCACAACCCGTGAACCGAGGCCCGGCGAAGAGCCGGGAGTGGACTACATATTCCTCTCGAAGGAGGAGTTCGAAAAGGGAATAGAGGAGGGGAGGTTTCTGGAATACGCCAACGTATACGGAAACTATTACGGAACACCGAGGGATCAGGTGGAGAAAAACCTGAGGGAGGGCTACGACTCTCTGCTGGTTATAGACGTTCAGGGAGCCTTCAAGGTGAAGAGCATATATCCGGACGCGGTCAGCGTATTTCTGCTTCCCCCATCACTTGAAGAGCTTAAGAGAAGGATGATAGGGAGGGGATACAGGGACAAGAACGCCCAGGTCCGGCTGGAAACCGCGAGGGGAGAGATCCCCTGTGCCAAAAGGTTCGACTATATTATAATTAACGACTTCGTGGACAAGGCGGTGGAGCAGCTAAAAAGTGTTATCCTCGCCTCCAGGTGTGAGAGAGAAAGCATTTTGAGCAACTTAAAGAGCCTGGTAAGGAGCGAGGAGATACTAAACCTTATAGAAGGAGGAGATTGCTATGTCAAAGAGGCCTGATATAGAAAATGCCCTTAAACAGGTCAGCTCCAGATACGAACTCGTCCACGCTGCGGTAAAGAGAACGAGACAACTCCTCGAAGAGGGAGAGGACTTCTTCATAAGGGGCGAGAGGGAGCTAATAAAGAAGACCTTTCAGGCTATAGAGGACATAGCGAGCGGTAAGGTCAAGGTGGTAAAGGCGGAATAACTTATTGGTATGGACTTCATCACGGGCTATACCCTCGAGGAGCTGAAGGAAAAGGTCTCTTCCCTCGGGCTCGAGCCATATAGAGCGAAGCAGATACTTTCCTGGATATACAAGAAGTTCACCACCGACTTCTCCCTGATGACCGACCTTCCCAAGAAGGTCAGAGAAGAGTTGTCCGCTGTGTTTAGTTCCCACCCCCTTAAGCTCGAAAGTGAGGTGGAGGCTCCCGATGCAACCAAGTTCCTCTTCAGAACCCTGGACGGCCACCTCGTGGAAACGGTTCTGATAAGGGAGAGGGATCACCTTACCCTCTGTGTCTCTTCCCAGATCGGGTGTGCGGTCGGATGTTCCTTCTGTGCAACCGCCATAGACGGCCTCATTAGAAATCTGACCACCTCCGAGATAGTGGATCAGTTCCTTCAGGTTCAGCAGAGAACGAAAGAGAAGATAAGAAACGTGGTCTTCATGGGCATGGGGGAGCCTCTCGCAAACTACGAGAACGTAAGGAAGGCAGCCATGATAATGGTCTCCCCCTGGGGATTGGATCTCTCCAAGAGGAGGGTGACCATTTCCTCCAGCGGTATTATCTCCCAGCTCAGGAGGATGGCGGAAGATCCCTTCATGAGAGAGCTCAACCTTGCGGTTTCCATAAACTCGCCCAGACAGGATCTTAGAGAAAAACTCATGCCCCTCACCAAGACAAATACCCTCTCGGAGCTTATGGACCTGCTGGTGAGGTTTCCCCTGTCCAGATACAGAAGGATAACCTTGGAGTATATACTCATTAAGGGCGTGAACGATTCCGTCAAAGAGGCGCGCCAGCTTGCGGATCTGATAGGCCCTCATAAAAAAAAGTTCAAGGTCAACCTTATACCTTACAACCCGGACCCCAACCTGCCATACGAGAGGCCTTCCATGGATAGGATCCTGAGATTCCAGAGGGAGCTGTGGGATAGGGGTATCTCCACCTTCGTAAGGTTCAGCAAGGGGGCGGACGTCTTCGGCGCCTGCGGGCAGTTGAGGAGCAGAAGGGTGGAAGGAATTAGAACTCTTCATGATGCTCCCCTTCCATCACTCTAAACCTCCCTGTGTTAAAATCTCACCCACATGAAACAGGTTCCTAAGTGGCTGATAGAGTTCGCCCTTATAGTGGCAGCCGTTCTCCTGATCAGGGCTACCCTCGTTCAGGCCTTCAACATACCTTCCGCCTCCATGCAACCCACCCTTCTCATAGGAGATTTCATCCTGGTGAACAAGCTCGTTTACAGGCTATCTGAACCCAGGAGGGGTGATATAGTCGTCTTCAGGTATCCCGTAAATCCGAACCTTGATTACATAAAGAGGGTTATAGCAGGCCCTGGTGACATAGTTGAATTTAGAAAGTTCTACAGTGAAGAAGCTGATCTTTGGATATATACATATTCGATTAACGGCGAAGAAGTTAGTCTTTCCTTCTTGGGAGAGAAGAATTTTCGGGGGGAGGAGGTTTACGAGTTTGAAGAACGTATTAAAGTAGGTTCAGAAAATCTATCTTACAAAATCTGGTTCAGCCCTAAGCCTTTCAGAGCGTGGGGCCCCATTATTAACAGAGCCTTTAGCTTTAAAGATTGCTTTAAGGTGGAAGATGAGATATGCGTTAAATTCAGAGTTCCAAAGGGCTACTATTTCGTTATGGGAGACAACAGGGATAACAGTGAGGATAGCAGGTTTTGGGGCTTTGTCCCGAGGGAGAACATTCTCGGCAAGGCCTTCGTAATATACTTCTCAGGGAAGGTCCCTCCCCTAACACCCGAAGACGTAACGCCCTTTACAGGGTTCCGACAGCTCTTTCTCGCCCTGCTGAACCCGAGGTTCGAGAGAATAGGGAAGTTCTTTATCTATTAGAAGGGATTTATGAAGACTCCCGCCTCGTCCAGCTTCTTCAGGACGCCCACCACGGTGGAGGGCTTTATTCCGGGAACGAGCATGGTAGCGTTGAGCAGGAGCTCTACCGTGAAGGGAGGATCCACGTATATATCCGTCACGTTTCCGCCCTCTATTGTGGCAAATCTGCCCAGTTCCTCGAGGAACCTGTGGGTGACCTCGCTCTCTTCGTTGTTCATGACAAAATGAACTATGCTGTTCAGGACCTCGATGGCCTGCTCCATTTCTGATATAGGGCTGTAATCGAGGCCCGCCCTCATACCGGAAAGCTCCGTAAGTGCCCTTGCGAAGTTCTCGTAGGGATGTCCGTATCTGGGGAGGACCTTGCTGACCTTAAGATCACTCACCCTGCCCACCAGGTTGTTCAGGACTCCCCCGGAGGGCATGTAAACCCTGTGGTAAAGCTTTACCTCATCTATGGGATCCTCCCCCTTCTCGTTGAAGAAGGCGCTTAGGAATTCGGGTGTAAAGAGGTATCCGGTATCCTCTTCGTATAAACAGAAGCCCCCCAAAGAGGGCGAGAAGTTAACCGGAATGAACCTCAACCTGTGACCAGTCGCGACCGTCACGTAGTAGGAGGGGAAGTCTTCGAAGGTCCTTATCCTGCCGGACTTGCATCCCGATTCCGAGAGACCCCTTTTAACCGAGTAATCGGTTATGAACTGAACGTTTATCTCCTGCTCAACCATTATGAAGGTGTTGTAAACGCTCGAGAGATCTCCCGTGAGCAAGATAACCGCGTCCAGCTCGTTCATATTGAAGAGAACATCCTCTACCAGATTTCTTACACCGCTCCACTCGTCGAGGGATCCCACGTTTATCAGGAAGGCTACCCTCTTGTCCCTTCCTTCGTATATTCTCAGGTAGACGTTCTTCAGAAGCACGGGGACACTCGCGAACTTGGAAACTCTGTATAGACCTTCGTCGATCTCCTCCACCGGTTTTAGTTCCTTAACTATCTTTTCCCCTTCGGACAGAACAACCTGAACCGGTTTGGACTTCTCTATGAGTGTTTTTATGAACTCTAAGGTTCCCCCGAACCTCTGCTCGAAATCTATCTCCTTAAAGTCCTTGACCTTCACTATAGGCTTCTCGTTCTCTAAGAGGTTCCTCAGCTCATCGAGGGTGCAGTCCATACCCTCCAGAACACCTTCTCTCATGAGGATATTGCAGTTTATACCGTCCGAGATCTCTACGATTCTGCTCTCCCTAAGGTTTGCGAGTTTCACAAGGGTGTTTATAAGTCCGAGTTGGTGAGCCCCTTCGAATGGATCGAGTTTGTGAAGGTAGCTCAACTTGTTCAGAAGCTCTAAAGGGTTGAAGGGTTTTCTCACGAAGTTAAGATCGGAAAAGCCCATATTGAGCAGGCGTTTCTCTTCCTCTTCCCTGTCTACCAGAAAGAAGGGAAGAGTTCCCCTATCCTTCTTCCAGGAGTCGAACCAGGCCTTTATGTCCGTATGGTTCAGTATCACAATGTCTATGTCCGTGGAGGAGACGAGATCCCTATACATGTCGTCGTCCGCCGCTATGAGGAGCTTGTGGCCCGTGACGTTGAATATGTCTCCCAGTAATGGAAAAACCTCCCTGTCCCTGTCGAGAAGAAGCGCCTTTATCGCCATCACTCTATCTCCTTCTTTTTAACTGCAACTTCTAAAAGCCTTAAGTTCTCCCGGAGTATGTTCATAGACTGAACCACCATGAAGAAAGCGTGCTCCACGTTGAGAAGTGCTCCCTGAAAGGAAAGGTCGTCCTCTTTTAGCCTCAGCTCCCTGAAGCGTCTGAAGTATTCGTCTATCTGCGTCCCGCACTCCAAGATCTTAGGTATGAACTCTCTGGACAGCTTTATAGCTTCCTCCCTCGTGTCCATATCCCACCCTCAAATAGTATAATCGAGAGCCTTTTCTATTTCCTCTTCTATGTTTACATCCTCTACCTTCTTTCCTGAAAGCAGAAAGAACTCTTCGTTGCCCTTAGTTCCCTTTGGGAAAGCCTTGATGACTCCCCCTATGCGAAAGCCCATCTCCTTTAGAAAGCCTGCCACCTTTAGTATAGCTTTCTTCTTGAGTTCTCTGTCCCTCACCACTCCCTTCTTAACCTCTCTGGGGCAGAGCTCGAACTGAGGTTTCACGAGAACGAGAAGAAGGCCCTCCTCCTTTAAAAAGGGAAGGACGCTCGGCAGAACCTTTGTAGCTGATATAAAGGAGACGTCCACGGAGATTATGTCCACCTTCTCCGGTATGTGTTCCTGGGTCAGGCTCCTTGCGTCCGTCTTTTCATAGAGGATCACTCTCGGGTCATTTCGGAGCTTTGGATCCATCTGGCCCCTGCCCACGTCCACCGCGTAGACCTTCTTGGCCCCGTGCTGGAGGAAGCAGTCGGTAAATCCTCCCGTTGAAGATCCGACATCGAGAATAACCTTCCCCTCCACGTTCAGACCGAACCTCTCCAGTGCTCCCTCCAGTTTGTATCCTCCCCTCGAGACATACCTCGGTGGCTCGAGAACCTCTATCTTCTCGTCTCCCTTCACCCTGTAGCCCGGTTTGTCCACAATCTTCCCGTTCACCCTGACAAGTCCCGCCATTATGAGAGCCTGCGCCTTCTCCCTTGAAGGAGCCAGCTTTTTTTCGAAGAGGAGTTTGTCGAGTCTCATCTTAACCTTATAATTTTTCTCTAACAAGGCTGGAGGGAAGGCAAATGAGAAAGGCGGTAGTCCTTGGGCTATTTTCTTTCTTGATCCCAGCTCTCCTCCAAGCCCAGCCTCCTAAGTCCTTCGGTGGTGTGTGGATAGGGCAATCTTCTTACAAGGATGGAGAAACCAATCCTTTAAATGTGGGGTCCTTTTTCTTTGCCAGAACTCCTTTACATCAAAACCTTTACTTTGGATACGCTCTTTCCGCAAACACCAACGTGGTAGTAGAGGGAGCGAGCGGTATAGATAACTCAGGAAACTTTTTCGCTGCAACAGCGACGGGTGTTGGCATTCATCTGCCCTTTGAGTTCAACTTGGCTTACATCTTATCTGCAGGAAAGTTTAACGCTTGGGCAGGAGGCGGTGTAAACGCAAGCATAGCTCAAGCTCAGGTGTATCTATCCTACGCTGATCTGTCCAATGGATTGTATTGTGAAGCGAGCGCGACAGGAAAAACAAAATTCGCTCCTGGGGCACAGCTGTTCATAGGTGGAGAATATGCCTTTGGCGGTATACCCTATGTGGGTGGGAACTGGGGCTTGTTTTTCCAATACAAGCAGATGTTCGTAAGAAAGATCGATATGGATATATCTGGCAACGCCCAGTGTGTGGATTCTCTCGGTAACAGTGCCACACAGAGAATAGATGACACAATAGAGATAGACCTTTCTAACAGCTCCTTCGTTCTTGGATTTACATATCATTTCTAAAGAAGCGTTATAATATTAAGCCTGCTGATTCCAAAGTTTCCCCGGAGGTGAAGGATTGGAACTGCTTTCACGTATTGCGGAAGAGGTTCAGAAGGAAACCGAGGTAAGGTTACACAGAAGGAATGTGGAAAGGGTTCTCTCCGCGGTTCTCGTTACGGGCGACTTCTGGAAGATAGTGGATCTTTCCGATCTTCCCGTTCCGGCGGCTTCAGAGATAGTTAAGAAACTCATTTCGGAGGGCATACTGTTCATAAACGACAAAGAAGACATACTTCTCACCCAGAAGGGCTACGACCTGGTGGCGGAGCTCGGACTGGAGCCGGTGGTTGATTACTCCTGTCAGGCCTGTGAAGGAAGAGGGTATCCTTTCTACGCGGACAAGGAGCTCTACAGAACTTTCGTAGAGCTTGCCAAGGACAGACCTAAGGCGATAAGGGATTACGATCAGGGGGCCGTGACACCTGAGACCACAATTTCGAGGGTTCTCTTCATAGACTCGAGGGGTGATCTGAGAGGAAAGGACATCATAGTGATGGGTGCGGAGGACGACCTTACCGGTCTTGCGGTGGCCCTCACGAGGAAGGCCAGAAGAGTTCTCGTAATAGACATAGATGAGAGACTGATCGACTTCGATAACAGGATATTCAAGGAGCTTGGAATAGAGAACGCGGAGGCGATGGTCTGGGATCTGAGAAATCCTTTCCCCGAGGACATGCTCGGGAAGTTCGATGTCTTCATAACGGATCCTCCGGAGACCTTCGCCGCCTTCAGGGCCTTCATAGGAAGGGGGATAGCCACCCTTAAGGAGGAAGGATGCTCTGGGTACTTCGGTCTTACACTCAGGGACTCATCCATATTCAGGTGGAAGGAGTTCCAAGAGACTCTAATAAACGAATATGGAACCGTCATAACGGATATAGTCCAAGACTTCAACCACTACATGAACTGGGAATACCATCCGGAAACGAGGGCCGCTCAGATAGCTCCCGTGAAGAGGAATCCCACCGATATCTGGTATAGGTCCGCCTGGTATAGGATAGAGACCCTCCCGGGCTTTAAGAGATGGAACGAACCCATCTCGGACGAAGTCTTCTACCTCGATGAGGAAGGCTCTACTACTTAGCCTCCTCCTGTTTATAGTAGGAGGGGGTTTTTCTAAGAGGGAAGGGATTCCCTCCATTCCCCCGGAGCCTCTCTCGGTTGAGGTTCCTGAAGAGTTGCAGGATCTATTCTCTATAAGAACCGTCGAGGAAGCGAGGCCCGACATCTGGCCTGTGGTGGGGATAATCACCTCCGACTACGGCTGGAGGAGGATAAGGAAGAGAAGGGAATTTCATGCGGGGGTGGACATAGGAGCACCCTACGGGAGCAAGGTGGTAGCTACCGCTCCCGGATACGTCCTGTTCGCAGGCTGGGTGAGGGGCTACGGCAATACCGTGGTTCTCTATCACGGATACGGATACGCTACCCTTTACGCCCACATGTCCTCGGTGGCGGTGAAGAGGGGAGATCTGGTCTCAAAGAACAGGGTCATAGGTTATGTTGGGTCTTCCGGTAGAACCACAGGGCCTCACCTTCACTACGAGGTAATAAAATACGGAATCAGACAGAATCCTATCCTGTATTTGCCTTAGGCGAGCCCCCTCTGACGGAGCTCGTCCTCGTATATCCTCCTGTAGAGGAGGTTCCACTCTGGGGTGCCCTCGAGGATGTTCTTAGAATACTTCCTTATCCTCTCCCTCACCCTCCTCTGGATGCGCTCCTCCTCCTCGACCGCCTCCCTGAGGATCTCCACTATCCTCTTTCTTATTATGGGAGGATCTTCGTAGATCTCTACCGTGTCATCCTCCATTATGAGGTCCCTTATCATGTTGGCCACCTGGTTCATCCTCTCCCTTCTGTTTATGTTTATCTTCATCTCCTCCGCGAGCTTTGCCTTCACCGCCCTGAAGGCGGTCCTGTAGTCGAGATCCGTCTCCTCCAGAAGGTCCCTTCTCTCCTTAAGTATCTCTTTGGTCTTTTCGTCTAAGAGCCTCTCCTCCTCCTCCGCCTTCTTGAACACACCTATTATCTTTCTCTTGAAGAGTTCAGGATCCTCAGCCTCTATTATCCCTTCCTTTGAAAGGTCCTCCACTATCTTGCCCGCTATCCTCTCCACGAGCCTCTCGGGAAGTTTCATTCCCCTAATTATAGCACATCACAGAAAACCCTCTAAGAGGGCCTCCACCTCCTCCGTGTATCCTCCGTCGTCGCGGTTCACCACAAGGGGCGGTTCCAATCTCAGGGGGCCTGGGACGTTCCTTATGGAGGACACCACGCAGAGCTTTCCATCCTTACGTAGATTAGGATATATAACGCTCAGGAACCTGGGAGGGAGGTTGTATTTACTTAGATACCCCATCAGCTCGAACAACCTGAAGGAAGGAACGAGCAGGTTCATGTAGCCTCCGTCCCTGAGAAGGTATGATCCTGCTCTGATGAAGTCCTCGAGGGTCGTGTCCCCTTCAAAGTGGAAACCCCCGTCCTCCTTGCCGTATTCCCTCGGATAGAAGGGTGGATTGGAGATTACCGCATCGAAAACACCCCTGCTGTATAGCTTCTCTACCTCCCTTACATCCCCCTCCACTATTTTTATCCTTTCTCCGAGAGCATTTATCTTCACGTTCTCTCTCAGGAGTTTGAGCATGTCCCCGTCCCTCTCTATGGCGTGAACTTCGCACCCCCACTTCTTTGCTACCACGAGGGACAGAAAGCCGAACCCTGCACCCAGATCCGCCACCTTGGAATTCTTTTTTATGCCTTTTATCCTGGACAGGAAGAGGACAAGGTCTACCGATACCCTGTGCTTTTTGGGCTGAACTATCTGGAGCTTTCCTCTGAAAAAAGGAAACCTTTTATCTGAGCCTCTCAACCACCTCTAAGAGGGCCTGGGCCTTTTCTTTGACCTTCTCCCACTCTTTTATCTCTTCAAAGGTCTGGGCTGTGGCGAGTTTCTTGATGGCCTCCTCGAACTCTTTCTTGGCCTTGCCCACGTCTATCTCTCCCACCTCGTAGGCCTCCTCCGCGAGTATGAGGACCCTCTCGGGTGTTACGTCCACTATCCCGTATGTGACCGCCATACCCTTCTTCTCGTCCCCGTCGAAGTATACAAGACCCGGCTTCAGGAGTGTCATAAGATACATGTGGTTCTCGAGGACCCCTATCTCTCCCTCGGAGGTCGGTATATTTACCGAGTTCACCTCCTTAGAGAAGGCGAGGCCCTTGGGAGTGACTATCTCCACCTTAACCATGGCCTGTAAAGTATAACACAAACTTATGAGGCTCTGATATCCTCCCTTGAGATAACCTTTTTGAAGGCTATGTAGAACATGCCTGCCCTCAGAAACATCTCCACGGTCATGAAGATCCAGGGGACGAGGGGCGAGTGGATAGTTTTCAGAAGAAGGTATGAGGGAGCTATCCTGAAGAGCCAGAAGGATAGTATGTTGATGAGCATGGGAACGGTCGTCCTTCCCATTCCCTTGAGCGCTCCCGAGTATATGACCGCGTATGCCATGGGAACCTGAGAGATACCCACTATAACCAGGTAGTAGACCGCCCAGTCTATCACCTCAGGATCCCTGCTGAAGGGCAGGGTTAGGAGCCTGGGGAATAAAATGAGAACCAGGCCGAGCGCTCCCATCAGGAAGGCTGTAAGGTTGGCGGTGAACCTTACCCCGTAGAGGAGACCGGGCAGGTTTTTTGCCCCGTAGTTCTGGCCCGCTATTACCGTGCTCGCCACCATGAAGCCGAAACCTATCATGAAGGAGATGCTCTCCACCCTCAGACCTATCTGATGGGCTGCGAGGACCTTGTCCCCGAACTGGGCCAGAAACCCCACGAAGACGTTGAAGGATAGACTCGTTACGGCCCTCTCCACCGCTGTGGGAGTCCCTATCCTGAGGAACCTAAACAGCAGATCTCTGTCCACTTTAATCTCCAGCCTGAAGGGCTTTCCCTTGAAGCGGGTCAGATAAAGGTAAACCAGGAAGGCAAAGAGCTCCGAGAGGACTATTCCCCAGCCCGCTCCCTGAACGCCAAGCCTTGGGAGTCCGAACTTCCCGTATATGAGCAGGTATGCAGTGGATATGTTTATCAGGTTCATGAAGAGAGCCACCTTCATGGGTGTTCTTGTATCTCCCGCTCCGTTGAAGGCTCCGTAGAAGGTGTTTGTCATGAACCCCACGGTGATGAACCAGAATATGGGTGTCAGGTATTCCTCCGAGAGGGAGATCACCCTTTCGGAGGCACCCAGGAGGTCCATCAGAAATAGAACAAGATCCTTTCCCCAGAAGGTCAGGGGAAGGGCTATCAGGAAGGAGATCAGGAGCCCTGTAAAGAGAACGGGGGAGGGGTTCTCGCCCGCCCCAACCCTCTGGGCCACGAGGACGCTCGTCCCGGTGTAGGATAGAGCCATGAGCGAGTAGATGAACCAGAGGAGCGACAAGCTGAAGCCCACCGCGGCCACCGCGGAGGCGGATATGCCCGACACAAGTATCAGGGAGAACATGCTCTCGACCGTGTAGAGGAGGTTAACCACTATTATGGGAAAGGCGAGTCTGATTATCTTCTTGGCGTTTGTAATCTTAGGCTCCGAGGGGTCGATCAGGATCCGTTCCATGGAGGTTCTCTATTATATTAGGGGATGAGGTTCAGGCTTGCCTCCCTCCAGATATCCCTTGAGGAGGATCCGGATATTAACCTTGAAAAGGTCCTTCTGTTTACAAACAACGTCCCGGAGAACACGCTACTCCTTCTGCCCGAGATGTTCTTCTGCGGTTTTGATTACGAAAGGATGGAGCATTTCTCCAAGATGGCCGTGAGTGTCCTCGAAACCTTAAAGGACGTATCCAGAAGGAAAGGTATAACCATCTGCGGAACGCTCCCTAAGAGAGGGGAAAAGGGTTTACAGAACGCCTTCTTCCTTATCGAGGAAGGCAGGATTTTGGGAGAGAGGGCAAAGGTTAAGCTCTTCTCTCCCTTCGAGGAGGACAAATACTTCGTTCCCGGTGAGGGAAATCCCGTCTTTGAAACGGGATTCGGCAGGGTGGGTGTTCTCATATGCTTCGAGCTCAGGTTTACCGAGATGGTCTCCGAACTCAGGAAGGAAGGCATAGACATCCTCCTTGTCCCCGCCCAGTGGGGATACGCCAGAAGGGAGCACCTTAAGACCCTTTCCCGGGCGAGGGCGATTGAGCTTCAGAGCTACGCTGTCGTCTCCGATACCTGGGGAGAGTTCAAGGGGACGAGGTTCGCAGGCCAGAGCGCCATATACTCTCCGTGGGGAGAGGTCCTCGCCTTTTCTGAAAAAGGGGACACACTGCTTCTGGCGGAGGCGTATCTTGAAAAGGTAAGGGAAGTGAGAGAGACCATTCCCATGGATTAAGATATTGAGCATGTATGTGATCGAAAACTACTCCAGACTTCCCGTCCGCTTCGTAAAGGGAGAGGGTGTATACCTTTATGACGATGAGGGGAAAAGGTATCTGGACTTCGTTTCAGGGATAGCGGTCTGCTCCCTCGGCCACTCCCATCCCAGGCTCGTTGAGGCTATATGTTCTCAGGTGAGGGAGCTGATCCATGTATCCAACCTGTTCGAGAATCCATGGCAGGAGGAGCTGGCTCAAAAGCTCGTGGAGGAGTTCTGGGCTTCCGGGAAGGTCTTCTTCTGCAACTCGGGAACCGAGGCCAACGAGGCGGCGATAAAGCTTGTGAGGAAGTTCTTCAGGGACAGGGGGGAGAACAGGTTCAGGATAATCACATTCGGAAGGGGCTTTCACGGAAGGACCTACGGGAGCCTTTCCGCAACCGCTCAGGAGAAGTTCCACGAGGGCTTTGAGCCTATGCTGGAGGGCTTTGATTACGCGGAGCTGAACGACATAGGCTCGGTGATAAAGCTCGTAAACAGGAACACAGCAGGCATCATGCTCGAGGTGATCCAGGGAGAGGGCGGTGTGAACGAGTGTGAGTCTGAGTTCCTGAAAGAGGTCCAGAGTTTATGCAGGGAGGAGGGGCTCCTCCTCATAGTGGACGAGGTCCAGACGGGTATAGGTAGAACTGGGATGTTCTACGGATACCAGCATTTCGGTATAGAGCCGGACATAATAACCCTCGCGAAGGGGCTGGGAGGAGGTGTGCCCATAGGTGCCCTGCTCGCGAGGGAGGAGGTAGCCCAACACCTGACGCCTGGAAGCCACGGCTCCACCTTCGGGGGGAACCCCCTGGCCTGTCGGGCGGGCTTCGTGGTGGTGGAGGAGGTGAAAAAACTCCTTCCCCAGATCAGGGAGGTGGGGGAGTTCTTCAGGGAAAAGCTCGAGGAGCTGGGAGCGGGGAGGGTGAAGGGAAGGGGCCTCATGCTCGGCCTTGAGCTGGAGAGGGAGTGCAAGAATGCGGTCCTGAAAGCCCTCGAGAGGGGGCTTGTCGTAAACTGCACCGCTGGGAACGTTCTGAGATTCCTCCCTCCTCTGATAGTTGAGAGAGAGCACGTGGAGGAGGCCGTGGAAGTGCTCAGGGAGATTCTCTGAGGATCTCTACCCGGTTCTTACCCCTTTTCTTGGCGAGATACATGGCCTTGTCCGCAAGCTCTATAGTCTTGAAGAGGGATTCTTTGTAAGGCGCCACACCTACACTTGCGGTGATCTTTACCTCCGGATGTTCCTCAAAACTGAGGGAGGAGATGTTCTCCCTTATCCTCTCCGCAATCTTGAGAGCGTCTTCTTCGCCTACCCTGTGGAGCACCACTACTATCTCCTCACCCCCGTATCTGATCACGTTGTCGTAGGTTCTGACCGAGTCGAGTATCCTCTGGGCGACCTCTTTTAAAACCTTGTCTCCGAAGATATGTCCGTAGGTATCGTTTACCTTCTTGAAGTTGTCTATATCCACGAATAAAACGTAAATTTCCCTCGCCTTCTGGACAGACAGCTTGTGATTCAGGTAGTCGAGAACTCTCCTATTCTCGAGGCCCGTGAGAGGATCTATCAGGGCGAACCTGGGAAGCCCCTTTAGTATATCCGTTCCCGTGATTATGCCCACCAGGAAGCCCTCCGAGTTCACTACAGGCAGGTGCTCTATTCCTTTCTCCTCGAAGATCCTCAGGGCCTCTATTACCGGCTCGTCCTCCCGTATGGTTATGAGCTCCCTCTTCTGGAGGAGTTCGATCAGCTCCTCCACCGTGTTGTCGAGCATGCTGTGGTAGATGGCGGAGATGATGTCCTTGTGGGTGATTATGTTCAGAGGCCTGCGGGAGAACTTATCCACCACTATTACGCTCCCTATGTGGTGGTCCTCCATTATCTTTATGGCTTCCCTCACTTTTGTATCGAGGCCGCAGACGATAGGGTTGCAGACCATAAGCTCCTTCACGAGGGGCGAGGACGTCATAGGAGTTCCCTTTCCAAAATATAGGTCATGTTGTCCATCTCTTCACGGGTCCTTTTCTCCGTAACCGCTATCAGGAGTGTGTCGTTAAGATTGGTGTAAAACCTATCCAGGGGGATACCGAGCATGTAGCCTTTCTCTAAAAGGCCCTTCCATACCGCCTGTGCATTCTTTACCTTCAAGGGGAACTCCCACAGGTGCTTTCCCGTAAAGACCTCCTCGAAGCCCAGGTCGAGGAGCTTCCTCTTTAGATAGAAGGCCTTAGAAAGGCTCTGTCTGGCAACTTCCCTTAGACCCTCTTTTCCCAAAAGCGAGAGGTAGATGAGGTTGGCCAGAGCCATCAGGTTCTGATTTGTGCATATGTTCGAAGTTGCCCTCTCCCTCCTTATGTGCTGTTCTCTCGTCTGAAGGACGAGTGTGAAGGCCCTCCTTCCCTCCACATCCTCCGCAAGGCCCACGATCCTTCCGGGCATCTTCCTGACATACTTCTCCCTGGTGGCGAAGAAGCCCACGTAGGGCCCCCCGAAGTTCATGGGAATCCCCATCTGCTGGCCCTCACCCACCACTATGTCAGCCCCGAACTCGCCGGGAGGTCTCAGTATGGCGAGGGCGACGGGATCAGCCACAACGATGAAGGGGACATCAAACCTTCTCGCGAGCTCCCCTATTTCTTCGAGAGGCTCAACGTATCCGAAGAAGTTGGGATACTGGACCGCGAGGGCGTGGGCTTCTCCGTCCTTAAGAGAGTCTTCGAGGGCATTCAGGTCCGTTGTGCCTTCTTCTGTGTATAGGATCTCCTCTATCTCGTCCCCGTATCCCCTCAGGTAGGTTCTAACCACCTCCCGGTAGAAGGGGTTCACACAGGAGGAGAGGACCACCCTTTTACCTTTACCTTTTACAGCTCTCGCCATCAGAACCGCTTCCGCGAGGGCTGAGCCCCCGTCATACATGGAGGCGTTGGCCACCTCCATGCCCGTGAGCCGGGTTATAAGGGTCTGGTACTCGAATATGGCCTGGAGGGTCCCCTGTGAGGCTTCCGCCTGGTAGGGTGTGTAGGCTGTTAGAAACTCTCCCCTTTCTATCAGGAACCAGATAGCGGAGGGGATTATCCTGTCGTAGCTCCCCGCTCCGGCGAAATAAACCAGTCTTCTGTTCTTATCCGCGATCTCCTTGAAATATCTTCTCAGCTCTTCCTCAGACTTTGGATCTGGCAGGTTCTCTGGGGGATTCAAAAGGGATGGATCGATGTGGGAGAAGAGATCTTCCGGGGATTTGAGACCCAAAAGGGAGAGTATCTCCCTTGTCTCCTCCTCCGAGTGGGGAATGAACATTACCTTTCCTCTTCGTAGCCCAGCTCTTCCTCGGGAAGACCCTCGAGGGACTCCTCAAGCCCCTCCACGGGCATCTCCTCGGTGGCCTCCTCTCCCTGTTCCTCTTTTATTATCTCCCTCAGGAGCTCCGCGTAGTCCTCGGGAGGCATCAGATCCTCCACCTCCGCGGGATCTTTCATCTCAACTATCGCCACCCAGCCCGCGTCGTAGGGATCCTCGTTCATCAGGGCAGGCTCGTCCATCAGGTCCTCGTTTATCTCCACCACCGTCCCCGTAACGGGGCTGTAGATGGGAGCTACGTTCTTTACCGACTCCACATTGGCGAGGGTCTCCCCGGCCTCTACCTCCTGTTCCTTTTCGGGCAGGTCCACGTAGACTATGTCCCCCAGCATCTTCTGGGCGTAGTCCGTTATGCCCACCTGGGCCTTTCCGTTCTTTATGTAAGCCCACTCATGATCCTTCGTGTAGTATCTGTCCCCCTTTACCAGGTATCCGCCCACAACTATGTCTTCCATCTTCTCTCCTCCGAAGTATCTATTTTACAAGCCCTTGCTCTGGAAGAGAACCTTGAACCTGTCCCCCATGCTGATGAGCATGGTCTTAAGGCGTGAGAGTCTCTCTACCGCCTCTGGACTTTCATCGAAGCTCAGCTCCTCGAGTTTACTAAGAAAGCCCGGGATGCTGGCGAGGAAGTTCCTCTGGGAGTCGTAGAGGATCGTCTTAAGTCCAAGGTCCTTCCCGTATTCCATAAGCACAGAGAAGTTCACCTGGGCGCTTATGTCCATACCCTCCTCCACGTATATATCGTTCCTGAGGGTGTGCTTTTTATACCCAACCACCGTCCCTTCAGGAAATCTGGTAAGCTCTTCGGAGGTGTAGCCGTAGTCTATGACTAGGTGGTATCCCCTTATGAGAGCCTCCGCTATGTTTTTAAGCATCTCCACACAGTCGAGGCAGACCTCTATCCTCTGGTCGAGCCCCTCGTATCCCATCCTCCTCAAGAATTCCCTGATACTTTCGTTCTCGAGGCTCAGCCATACCTCCTCACCCTTTTCGTTCACGTATAGCTCCCTCCCTCCCTTTACCACGTGAACTGGGAGGGCATCGAAGAACTCGTTGGAGAGAATGACTCCTTCCATTTTGGGAAACTCCTCCACCCAGTCCACCTTTTCAAACTTCTCAAGGACCTTCCTCTGCCTTTCGATCAGGTAGGGGCTCGCCTCGTAGATAAGGTATCTGATCCTTCCGAAGAGATCAGGATCCTTCTCCCTGTAATAGGAGAGCATGTCCCTCGCCATAAGGCCCCTTCCCGCTCCCAGCTCTAAGAGAACGGGATCGTTCAGATTCTTCAGGTAAGGGTGCAGGAACTCCGCTATCGCCTCCCCGAAGGCCCTGTCCAGCTCGGGGGCTGTGAAGAAGTCCCCCCTCGATGAGAACTTCTCACGGGGAGATCTGTAGTACTCGAGGACCTTCTCTTCCATAAAGTCCCTGAAGCTCTTCATCCCACCACTCTCCCGTCCTTCATCTGGATAATCCTGTCCGTCCTCATGGCCAGGTGCTCCTCGTGGGTTACCATGACTATGGTCGTCCCCCTTCTGTTGAGCTCGGTGAATATGTCCATAACTACCTCCGTGTTCTTGGAGTCCAGATTTCCCGTAGGCTCGTCCGCGAGGATGAGGAGGGGATCGTTGGCAAGGGCCCTCGCTATAGCCACCCTCTGCTGTTCACCACCTGAGAGTTGGTGGGGTTTTCTGTCCTCCTTTCCTTTCAGCTCAACGCTTTCGAGGAGCTGAGCAGACCTCTCAGAGGCCTCCCCCCTCGGGATGCCCAGCTTTAGCATGGGGACCATCACGTTTTCTAAAGCGGTCAGCTCGGGAAGGAGGTAGTGGAACTGGAAGACAAAACCCAGCTTCCTGTTCCTGATCTCGGATATCTCCTCCTCCCTGTCGAAGTTCACCCTCCTCCCCTCGAAGAGAACCTCGCCCTCTGAGGGCCTGTCCAGAAGCCCCATTATGTAGAGGAGGGAGCTCTTACCCGATCCTGAGGCCCCCACTATGCTCAGGAACTCTCCCCTGCGGACGTCCAGATCTATCCCCCTCAGTATTTCCTCACCCTCTATCCGCCTGAAGATTCCTCTCAAGCTCAGGAGAGGCTTTCCCATCGAGCCTAAGTATAACCGCTATCTCGTCGCAGTTGGGGAACTTGACGCAGTTCACGCAGTCTCCCCATACCTTGTGGGGAAGAACGCTCTTGTCCACCACGCTGAAGCCAAGACCCTCGAAAAAGTCTTTGGCGTAGGTGAGAGAGAAGACCTTCTCTATCCCCAGCTCCCTCGCCTCCTCAAGACAGGCCTCCACCAGCTTTCTGCCTATCCCCTCCCCCTTCCTGTCCTCCCTTACCGCGAGGCTCCTTATCTCCGCAAGGTCCTCCCAGACTATCTGAAGGGCACAGCAACCGAGGACCTCCCCCTCCTCCTCGTAAACCCAGAAGTCCCTTATGTGCTCGTATATGGAGCTCATACTCCTGGGAAGAAGCAGGCCCTTCTGGGCGTAAGAGTTTACGAGAGAATGAATAACTTCCGCATCCGATAGCCTCGCCTTCCTCACCATGGCGGATTTAATATAGAGCCGTTGGCCTCCCCTTCAAGCGGGTCTTGAGTTCCCAACAGGTTCAAAGTTATTGACATACAGCCTGTTGACAACATATTTAAGAGCATGAAGGTCTTTACCCTTGAAGAGGCGAGGAACCTTCTTGTGAAGATAAAACCGATAGTGGAGGACATAAACTTGAAAAAGAACGAGCTCTTCGAGATCTACTCTCGCCTTGAAGAGGAGGAAGACGACCTCGAGAGGATGTATTACCAGACCAAACTGAAGGAGCTTGAGAGTCTTGTCCGGCAGGGCTTTATGAGGATAGAGGAGCTGGGGGGAGTAATCAAAGGTGTGGATCCAATACTCGTAGACTTCCTCTCCTACCACGAGGGCAGATACATATGGCTCTGCTGGAAGGAGGACGAGGAGACCATAATGTTCTGGCACGAGCTGAACGACGGGTTCGCAGGGAGGAAGCCCATAGAGTTTCTGGACAGCGCGGAAAAGGAAAAGTTCATTTAGACAGCTTCTCCGAGTAAACATAGTAATACCAGAGGACCTTTCGAACGTAGTCCCTCGTTTCGCTGTAAGGTATAGTCTCTATGAACAGGAAGTCATCCTCGTAATCTATCCATTTCCCCACAGCCCCCTGACCGGCGTTGTAGGAGGCCACCGCCTTCACGAGATCTCCTTTCCATAAATCGAGTAAATATCTCAGGTAAGCGGTTCCCAAGGTTATGTTTGTCTCCACGTCGTAGACGTCCTCCAGCTTTATGCGGAGCCTCCTTGCCTGCCATTCCGCGGTTCTGTCTATAAGTTGCATCAGACCCTTTGCCTCCGAACTCGATAAGGCTCTCTCGTTGAATAGACTTTCCTGCCTCATAACAGCGTATATGAGCGCCCTCTCCACGCCGAACTTTTTGGAAACTCTGCGGACTATCTCCTCGAAAGGGGTAGGGAAGGCGACAGCTTTGTATACGTCCGAGTTAGCACCGAAGGCTCTCACAGCCACTTTTATGGCCACGTAGGGATCTACCTTTACCAGTTTGAGCACGTCCGCGGGAGTAAATTTATCTAAGCTTTTAAAGGCCTCAAGCCTCATGTAATGGGGAAATCCGAGCCTTCTTATAGTTATAAGCCTGTCCGCAAGCTCAGTGTTCGTTTCTGGGTAGGAGAGGTCCACCTTTTCGTAAACACCTTTGCCCAGGAACCTTCTCGCCACAGCGGAGTAGAAGCCTGCCATCTCGGAAGCCAGCCTGAGATAGTGATCGGAAAGGTCCTCAAATCCGAGCTTTGCGGAAACCTTGGCCTTCCAGAAGTATATCCTCGCCCTATCTATATTTCCCCGAGCGAACTTCTCCGCCTCTGAAAAACCCTCGTAAGCAAGGAGGTATCTTCCCTTTATGAAGTCCACCACCCCCGCGTAGAAGTAGCTCCTGCTGTCGGGTCCAGAGAACAGGAAATACTTTCTCGCCTCCGGATACATTCCCAGACTCAGAAAGATCCAGCCCAGCCTGAAGTAAAGCTCGGGATCGTCCTTGCTCCTTACGAACCTCTCCGCTCCATCGAGATCTTTCAGGCGAACGTAGCTAAGTAGTGCGTATATACCCGAACGCTTATCCTCACACTCCTTCAGCTCTTCCACGCTCTCTTTGTATTTCCTCATCCTGTAAAGGGCAAGACCTCTGTGGAAACAGCTCTTTGAATGTCTGAGAACCTCCTGAAGCTTCCTTTTCCTTATAAGCCTGCTGAAAACCTTCTCTTCTTTTTCCGGAGTCAGATCCACCTTGTCCAGCATATCTGTAGCCAGTTCCGGGAATCTCAGCACGAAAGGTTTGGGATCTAAACCGAGAGCTTTCCAGAGTCTCAGGGTCTTATCTCCGTATTCGTCCCTGACATTTTCAATATCGACCTTTGCTAAAACCTTTCTTGCACGTTCTTTTTCGCCGCTTTCGAGGAGTATAGAGGCGAGGTCGATTCTGAGCTCGTCCCCAAAGACCGCTTCCGGGTAGTTCTCGAGCAGAAAGAGGGCTATACCCGCGTCCTTGGTTTTTCTGAACTTTTTCAGGAGCTCATACTCTACCGGATTCTGAGCGAGAGATATGCAGACAAACAGGAGAATCGTCAGGAGAAGCCCGCTCAAGTCAGGAACTCCCTCACTCTTTTTATCTCTCTTGCCTTTCCGCTCTCTTCATCTATATCCACCACAAGGGCGTTAAGAACTACACCTTCTTTTTCCTCAACCTTGAACCTCCTCGGGAGGGCGTAGAGGAATCTCTCTATAGGTTCTTTGCTATGCATACCTATAACCGAATACATGGCCCCGGTCATTCCAACGTCCGTTATGTAAGCGGTTCCCTTCTTCAGTATAGTTTCGTCCGCGGTCGGGACGTGGGTGTGTGTTCCGTAAACGACCGATGCTCTACCGTCCGCGTATATACCGAAGGCCCACTTTTCAGAGGTTGTCTCCGCGTGGAAGTCTACGAGGATTATGTTAGTTTCTTTTGAGATCTCTTCATATATTGAATCAAAAGCCCTGAAGGGATTGTCCAGATTAGGGTCTAAGAATATTCTTCCCATAAGGTTTACCACCGCGAACCTAATCCCCCTCCTTTCGTATATACCGTATCCCCTTCCGGGAACTCCCTTCGGGTAATTGGCGGGCCTGAGAAGATCCTCCACTTTGTCTATAAACTCGTACACCTCCTTTTTGTCCCATATATGATTTCCAGAGGTAAATATGTCTATCCCGTATGACTTTAGCTCTTCGTATACCTTCCTGGTTATCCCGAACCCCCCCGCTGAGTTCTCTACGTTGGCTATGACCACTTCCGCTCCTTCCTTTTCCTTTAGAGTTTTCAAAGACTGGGCTACCGCCTTTCTACCCGGTTTCCCCACTATATCTCCAAATATCAAAAATCTCATATTCCGTGTATGGTGCGGGTGGAGGGAGTCGAACCCTCACGCCCCGAAGGGCACCGGATCCTGAGTCCGGCGCGTCTGCCAGTTCCGCCACACCCGCTCCTATTAAGTATTATCACCCGGCGGATGCGGAACATCAAGAAGTTGAACCGAACAACTGGGAATTTATTGACAGCGGATTAGGTAGCACAAAATCGCTATCCACTTGTCTAATTTGTTTACCTTTCAGATCCACCCGGCACATTAGGAACACAGCAACTATCCCAAGAGCTTAAGAAAGCTCTTGAGAACTTTCAACTCCACCCGGCACATTAGAAACCAATAGGATTAATGATTATGTAGTTGATTCGCTTATCTTTCAACTCCACACGGCACATTAGGAACAGGAAAAGGCGGACTTGGCTTCGTCCAGCATCCCTACTTTCAACTCCACACGGCACATTAGGAACGAAGATCAGGACAGCCTTAGAAGGCATGGAAAACATTACTTTCAACTCCACACGGCACATTAGGAACGAAGATCAGGACAGCCTTAGAAGGCATGGAAAACATTACTTTCAACTCCACACGGCACATTAGGAACTTTGTCTGGTGTCTGGGGCCTGGCTGGAACTATCATCTTTCAACTCCACACGGCACATTAGGAACCTGCCCTCCTGATGTCTCTCCAGAGCGCATCTGCGCTCCTTTCAACTCCACACGGCACATTAGGAACTTTCGTTCCATCAGAGTTAGGTATAACTCCAAAACCTCTTTCAACTCCACACGGCACATTAGGAACTTTTCATTTTCTAATCACCTGTGTTTTCCGATAAACCTTTCAACTCCACACGGCACATTAGGAACTTGTAGTAATTAGGTATCACTCCGCGGCTTCTCTCTTCCTCTTTCAACTCCACACGGCACATTAGGAACTAATGCATCTGTAAGTTTGTATAGTCAAAATAAAAACTCTTTCAACTCCACACGGCACATTAGGAACACATTTATATGCCTGTAAAATCAGCCATATATTCACTTGCTTTCAACTCCACACGGCACATTAGGAACGAAAGGAAGCTTTTTAGCCCTACCTTTAAGAACTTTTCTTTCAACTCCACACGGCACATTAGGAACTAAAATTTGGCAGGAGAGCGTTAAGAGAATACAGGTCTTTCAACTCCACACGGCACATTAGGAACATTTTAACGTGCCCTGTTTCTATCTGGGCTTTACAATCTTTCAACTCCACACGGCACATTAGGAACGCTTCCTTTGTCAGTGAACACTGATACATAAGACCGCTTTCAACTCCACACGGCACATTAGGAACCCCAAACGAGCCGTTTAATAATATAAGCCAATTCAATAACTTATGCAATCCTCTATCTCCGCAAATGAAGTTAATTTCCGAAAATCTCCGGTCCTGCAAAAGACCTTAAAAATTGCCTCCTTTAAAACCTTGTGTATCAACCTGCCCAGAACAGTATCATCAAAGCATCAAAACATCAAGGCATTTTGATGCACCAAAAAGCCCTATTACCTATTCCCTTGCCAAGGAACCGGCAGGCCCTTTCGTCCTGCTGGGAAATAGTATAGCATTATTAGTATGAGGAAAAAGAAAAGAGGCTACGTCAGAACCACTGTGTCCCTACCCAAGGACGTGTGGGAAGAACTGAGAATAGAAAGCATAAAAAAGAAAACCACCATGGGAGAGCTTATAGCTAGGAAATTAAAGGAACTGAAGGACCTTCGCTCAAAGCTTAACATGGTTAATCCCTAAAGCTACAAAATATTGTCCGTCGGATCCGGCACATCCGTAAGTAGCTGGCGCTCGTATTTAGCGTTGTCCTCAAGCACGTAGATAATCACCGAGTCCCTTTCTCTATCCACCACCCTCAGTATCTCCAACTTCATTCTCTCCAATTTGGACTTGGTCAGTTCACCTTCAAAAACGGACTTCTGGACGTGAGTTATGTATTTCCTCACAATCTTCCTGACCTTGTTCAGCCTCTGCTGGTCTTTAGGCTCCTCCGTGGCTATGTCGTAAACGAGAATTACCTTCAACTTAAGCTCCTGTATATGAGAGGTCTATAGACTTCATCTCCTATCAGGTGTTTTATGAGCTTGTAAAGCTCAAGCCTTATCAGGCTCCTGTGAGAGACTTTTCTCTTGAGCTTCTTGTGTTTTATTGTTTTGTTTAAAAGCTGGTCAAATTCGGAGAGGAATATCTTTGCCCCTTCCTTATTCAGATAACACATGCTGGACTCGCTTACGAAGTGTTCCTTTCTTAGCTTACCGTTTCGCAGGAGTCTTACTATAAGCCCGTCCGAAAGTATGGGCTTGAATACCTCTGCCACGTCCAGCGAGAGAGAGAACCTCTTGGTAGAAGGCTCGTGCAGGTAGCTGATTGTGGGATTGAGCTGAGTGAAGTATATCTCTCCCAAGACCTTGGCATAGACGAGGGAGTTCCCAAAGGATATGAGAGCGTTGAGCGGATTCTGCGGCGGTCTTTTACTTCTTGAGCCAAACTCTAAGCCCGTTATCTTCTCAAGCTCTGCATAGCACCTCTTCCTGAAGTCTCCCTCCACGCTCATGACGTCTTCCACGCTTTTGCATTCAGATAGCCTCTCAAGGTAGTCCCTTGCCTCAAGTTTGTATACATGAGCCAGATTCTCAATAGCCCCGAGGACGAAGGACTTGGCAAGGAAGAGCCTCTTCTCGTGGTCAAGGTAATGTTCGGACTGCTTGATTATCAGAAACCCAGAGACGTTAGTCTCTCTCGGATAAAAACTTCCCGTGTAAAAGCCATAGCGGTTGAAAAGATGCAGAGCCACTCCCTTTTGAGACATCAGCTTTAGAACCTTAGAGGTCAAGGAAACCTCTCCAAGCACAAAAATCTCATCTATGTCCTCAATAGGTATAACCTTTCTGACCTCGGAGTTCTGGAAAAGAACCGTGTCTTCCTTCCTCTTTATACTGCCATCGCTAAGGATAAAGTAGCTCCTACCCATAGCAAAACTCGTAGTAAGCACACTTCTTGCAGTAAGGCTTGTCTATAACCTTCGGCGGAGTAGGAAGTGATAGAACCTCCTCTATACGGGACAGGACGCTCTCCAGCTCCTTGATGTCTTCCTTGGATAAGTCCACCCTCTCTATTTTCCTCAATCTCGGATAGTGCAAAAGTCCGTGGGAAACCTGAGCGCCTTTGTTCTTGAGATAAAAGATGTAATACTTGACCTGCATTATGTGAGCTTCCTCCAGAGCCTTTGAGCTTTTGACCTCGTGGACTATCAGACCATCCTCAGAGGTTATAAAGTCAATACTCACGTTCTCGTCAGAAAAGCCCTCCTCACGCTTGAAGCTCTCTTCGTCCAAGAACTTTCCCAGAGCCACCCTATCGGAGGTATGTTCCATCGTGATGCCTTTGGAAAATAGCCAGAGCTTCCTCGGACAGACCACAGCGTAGGCTACCTGCGTGCCCTTGAACTTCAGCTCTTTTTTCTCCTCAGAGGATATTACCTCCACCCGCTCCCTCCACGAAGCCCGTCTCTGATGAGTAATCCCCGCTTGCCCAGAAAATTCCTTTAAGACCCTTTACAGGTTGGAGCCTAACCTCCCAATAATAAGGCAAACTGAAGGTGTATCCAAGTATTTCTGAGAAAAGCTCTAATTTCCTAATTGTATCCTTCTCACGTAGGTATTCCTCTACCAGAGGCTCTACTTCCTCTTTGAAGACTTCAGGGATAACCACCTCACTCAGAATCTCCCGGAACATCTCCTGAGCTTCCCTCTTGTTGAAGAACCTTTCCCTCAGTATCCAGAGGTTGTCTATGTATCTTTTAGCCTTTTCGTATTTGCTGATGTATTCTCTATCCCTCTCCTCCAGAGCTGAGTAAACTTCCTCCACGAACCTAAGTTTCCACTCCTCGTCAATCAAGCCCTCCCTGAGTTTTTCCTTGGTTATCTCGTGAATGCTCTTTCTGTAAACTCCGCCTATCCCTGAACTCTCTTCGGTAAAGACAAAGACGTTTGGCTCGTCCGTAGGTTTCAATCCCTTCCTGTTCACCCTTCCCATCCTCTGCAAGAGCGAGTCTGCGGTGGAGAGTTCCGTTACCAGAAAGTCCGCATCAAGGTCAAGGGAGACCTCCGCAATCTGAGTGGTAATCCACAAGCCTTTTTCTTCCGAGTCAAAGAAGCCCTTTATATCTTCCTCCCTCTTCTTCCTGTCCTTTTGAATAAACCATGAGTGAATAACTTCTCCCTCCCTGAGAGCTTTCTTCAGTCCCAGAGCTTTAGTCCGTGTGTTTGTTATTACGAGAACCTTGCCCCTTTCGGAAAGTTTCTTTATCAAACTCAGCCCTCCCTCACTTGTAATAGATGACGGAATTAGCTTTATGTTGTGTCTGGTGCTCTCGGTTATGAACCTTCCTTCCCTGAACTCTATGTCCTGCAGGTCTCTGCGAACGTAGGAAGGAAGTGTTGCAGTCATCACCATGATCTTTCCGCCTATCTCATGAGCTTTTTCTATCGCCTTTACCAGAAACCCGAGCGTGTGAGGTTCAAAGAGCTGGATCTCGTCAATCACCGCCCTTGAGTAGGAGAACATAGATAGAAACTTCTCAAAGCCTTTAGGTCTGAAGACAAAGGGAAAGAGCTGGTCTGGAGTTGAGACTATCAGAGGCTTTGCAAAATTTCTAGTAAGGAATATATCGCTTACAATAGTGTTCCTATCAAAATTCCTCTTGCTCTCCGAGTTCTCAAGCAAAAAGAGAGGTGCGGTGGAGTGTAAAAGCCCAACATCTTCCTCAGAGAACACCTCACTCGCCCTGCTGAATATAGCGTTTGCAGAAGTTCTGATAGGGATAGTAAAAAATCCCTTGTCCTTTAGGAATATAAAGCCCGCCTCTGTCTTCCCATAGCCCGTTGATGCGACCACCAGCAGATTGTTTTCCCTGTTTTCTAAGACGAACTTCTGAAGATCATTGAGCTGACTGTTTTTCTTCTCAGCAAGGTAGTTTTTAACCCTCTCTTCGTTATCCGTTAATCGCTTGCTTTCCACACTCGCACCGTGCTTTGAACTGCTGGCGTGGTCAATTCTGAGAAGGAATCCCTTCAAGAGCGTATAAAAACGCGTGAACTCTTTACCTTCCCTTTCCTCCAGTTTCTTGACCGCTTCCCATTCGGACTGTCTCAGTATTCTCTTGAGGCTCAAGTCCAGACTTTTGCCGAACTCCTCCTTGAGGACCTTCTCAACCTTATCTACGCTGTCCCTTGAGGATTCGTGATCGTGGTGGTGGAGTATGGCAAGGGACACGAGCGTTTTAAGAGCTTTCTCCCCTATATCCGGCAGGAATGCAGGAGACAAAAGATTATGTCTGACCTCAGGGAGGGAGGTTCTAACCCTTTTAAAATCAGGATTTCCCACCTTCTTCTGAAACCAGCAGTGCATCTTCCCGTAGTCGTGATACTCACAGGCCAGTTCAAGGGCTTTCCAGAAGGCTTCACTCTCTTCAGGATCAAGGGTATTTTCTATTAGATCGCCGTAAAGCTGTCGCAAGAGTTTCATGTTCTCCAGAAGTTTATCCGTGTGTTCCCTTATGGTGGTGCCGTCGGACTTAGCCCAGAGCCTGGAGAGAGCTTCCATGTTTATCAAAGAGCCTCTAACTTCTTGCTCTTTTCCCTTATATACTTCCTGTAGTAAGCCTCGTCGCTTTTTTCCGCCTGTCTGTCAAGGGCAGTATGGACATACATTATGTAGGTTTTCCTTCCCACCCACGGGCAGTAAAGGCTAAGTTTAACATTTCCGAATCTCCATACTGCTTCCCCGTTTGCAAGCCAAGGTTTGGTATAGGATATGGGCTTCCCGTATTTAGCTTTCAGCTGATCAAAATAGAGGTAGAAGGTTTTCTTGTCCATATTCTCTGAAAGTGTGTAGACGATCTTAAAGAGCGTGCCTTTGTAAAACCAGAAAGTTGCGGATTCAAGTCTGTCCAGATTGATGCCCGATATTATGTATCCGGTTACGTCGGGATTCGTCAAATCCCCCTCTATTATCCTGTAGCCCGACTTTTCTATCCGCCAGCCCTTTTGCTTCACTAAACTTAAGAACTCCTTTTCCGTAGTTTTGCCTAGCTCAAGTCCGAAAGGGGTCGGAGGTTTTGCAAATGAAATTCCAACTACGAGTATTGTCAGAAGCGCATAGATATAAAGCCTCATACCCTATACCTCCCGATTATTTTGCCCTCATAGCGCAGAATATGTCGCCGTATATAACCATAAAATGCCCATATTTTCTTCCTGCGTCGATTATAAGATTGCTGTGTGATATTCTGAAGTTTGCTATCCCATAGTGAGTAAAGCCTTTTTGAGCACAGAAGAGAGCATACCCGCTAGTAAATTTCTTTATACAATTATTCGCCTCCTCTAAGAACTCCTTACTGTTCCATGCCCCGTAAACGCAAAGGAAGGCATCACCTCCTACCGGGAATATGATAAAACCCTCTCGCTCTAAAAAAACTCTTGGATCTCCGACCCATTTACCTAAATATTTGGCTCTTTGTATATTGTCTGTTCCCTCTTGAGTTTGCCCGAAAGAAAAAACAAGCCAACCTAAGATGACTAAAACTACTGCCCTAACCATCACTCCACTTCCTCCTTACCTCTCCCATTCAACCCTATCAAAAAGGCGTAAGCTATCCTGTTAAAGCTCCCGTCTTTTAGAGCTTCCACAAAGATGTAGGGAATCTCCCTCTCCGCCTCAAGATAAGCCCGTATCAGGTTCTGCTGGAAGGCATCCGTGTCCCTTCTGCGGACAGCGTCAAGGAGCTTGTAGGATATCCCTTCAATCTTTCTGCTTGCCTTCTCTTTTCCCATACCCTGCTCATAGATCTCCTTAAGTGCCAAACCCTCGCTGTAAGCCCAGTTGATCTGCTTTCTAACCTTCTCTTTGTCCTCCATGTCCAGCACCTCCTGAAATTTGATGAAGTAGGTCAAATTACGAGGTAAAAAGTCTTTGAAGCTTGTGCCTTTTTTTACAAGCTTAGCATACATGCCCTTCATCAACTTCTTATAACGGCTTTTGAAGAAGAATCCTGACAGGATCTTATAGAGGAATTCATAAAGACTTTTGCCAGAGTATACGTAGTCAAGGAAGATCCCAAAGAGGTCGTTAAAGACTTTAGGATAGTGTTCAATGTTTTCCCTTATAGCCCTTGCCAGCCTCGGGCTTATGCTGAGCGTGTAGATATTAGACTGGGCATCTCCTACTTTCTCAATTTCAACAATGTAAATATTTCTTAAAATCCAGTCCGCCTTCCTTCCTTCAAGCTTCTTTGATGCTTCAACTATGGTTCTATTCATGAAAGACCGAAGGTCTGGTTCATCTGTGAGAAGGTCGTTCATTCGCTTGGTATTCTCAAGATCCGGCAGATATACGAACAGATAAGTCCTCATAGGCGTTCTGTGGAAGCCGAAGGCTGAGAAGTATAGAAATATCTCACATTCGGGGCAGAGATACATGTTGCTCCTGCCTTCCCAAAAGAAGTTTTCTACTGTGTCAAGACTGGCAGCGAGAGGTGTAAAGTTGGTAGCGTCAAGGACTTTTACCTTGCCCTTTTTCTTGTATGCAGGTCTCTCTTTACAAAAAAAGCAAACCTTTTGGCTCCTCGGATAACTTAAAATCTCCGAAAACTTTTCTTCTATGAACTCTTTTATCAGCCTTTTGCCTTCAACAAGTAGTTTCTCTACGCTTTCCCCTTGCCCGAGTAGAGAGTTAAAAGACTCACCCACCTTCTTGGTTGCCGAAGGATTTGTGAGCGGGCTGTTGGAGAAAAAGTCATTTATCTTTTCATAGACTACAACGTTGTAAAGGTTGAACTTATCTTTTTTGTTTTCCAAGATCTTTTTAAACCCTTCAAGGCTTAAGTCTCTGAGCAAATATTGGCTGTAAATCTGACCCAGTTTATTAAAAATCCCCTCATCAAGCTCTACGGTATTTCCCTCTACAAAACCCTCCCACCTGTATCCCGCATTCTCCAAAGCCCTCAAAAGCCCCACACCTGCGGAAGCTGTAAGCCAGCTGTCTGCATAGAACTTTATACCCATACCACGTCCCCCTCTCTGTCCATTAGGAGTGGACCTTCCACTATGCTGAGCTTAGGCAGGAAGTAGACCTGTTCCCACCGGTAAGCCTTTTCCCCACCTTCTTCGTAGAAAGACGGCAGGCGGAAAGGGATACCCCTCTGGTCAAAGAGCGAAGCCTTGGACTCGGGAACGAAGGCAGAGTATTTTGTCTCAAGCTCAACCTCTCTTTCGTCCACATCAATTTTCCTCGGATTTTTAACGAGCACCGGATACTCACCTCCCCCTAAGAAGAGGTATACCTTCGGCTCTTGTAGAGCGCTCATAAACTTGTCAATCAGGCTTCCATCCCCCAAGACATGAACCACACAGCGCAGGTTGTAAAGCCTCGGCACCTCAAGAGGGAGAACCTGCAGTTCCTTATCTTTGCGGTTGTATTTCCTAAACCTTATATAGTCTCTGAAGATCGCTTCATAATCTCCCTGAACCGAGATGGAGAACTCCTCCCCCTCCCACTTCCTCCCCAAAGCGGTGTATAGAAGCCCGATTATGGTAGAGTAGGGCGGGAGCGGATAGGTTTCTATCCCTTTTAAAGAAAAAGGAGTTTTAAAGGTAGCGCAGGGAGAGAAGAGTTCAAACTTCAGACACTCCATAGTGCTCCCTCACCTGCTCCTTTAGCTTGTCAAAGGCTTCCGCCACAGACACCGCCCCAAGAGATTCCCTTATCTCTTCCTCATTTCCGAAAATTCCCGAAAGTATGCCCACGACAGGACTCTCACCGTCAGGAAGATACCCAAAGCTCTCTTTGAGCCTTTGGACGTTGAGCCAAAGCTTGTCCCCGTCCTCTACCGCTTCCACGCCTTCTATGAAGAAGGGATGCTTGATGCTAAAAACTCCTCCAACTACAAAGACCGGGGAAAGGTTCTCCCACCTTCCCTTTATTTGACGATTGAGCGTTTTGATTATGTCCAGCAGGTCAAGAACTCTTTTAGCTTTTTCTTTGTTGTCTAAAACTTCCTCGGTCGTTCCATCTTCCTTTTCCCACATGCTTACCCTGTCAAGGTCAACGGTCACTGTGTAGAGGTAGTGGGAAGTGTGCTCCTCGGAGGTCGGTATAGATTGTTCCTTTTCGTCTTCTACATGCTTTATGTATCTATTGTAAGCATCTATGTTGTTGAGGAAATTCATATCCCCTGAAAACTTAGAGATAGAGAACGCATAGGTTACTTTAACTGGGCAGGTTCTCTTTACACTATCTCCGTAGCTTAGATGTATTTCATCCTTTTTTCTTTTCTTATCTTTTTTCACTATTTTTCTCCCGTCTTCTGTCCTCAAGTTTGTAAATAATCCTCCGAAAAGGTCAAACTCTTCATAGTCCTTGATTAAAGCTTTTCCGAAAGAGTCTACGTCAAACTCGTCGTTGCGCAGACTATTCGTGATATGCTTTTTCAGCTCCTGATCCAGAAGTCTCCAGCCCTTTTCATCTCTTCCTTTCCTTCGCATGTCATACTTTAGTGCCTTGTCCGAAACGAAGGTCTTTTGAGAGCCGTCCCCCAAAGAGAGCTTTTTAAGAACAGACACGTTCCCCACGCTCTCGCCATAGTTGAGGCTGGTCGCCTTAGCGGTGATGATGGTAAGCGTTAGTCCTCCCATCTTGCACCTCCTTATTTATGTAAAACGCTTTTGGGAAAAGAAATCTGACACCTACCTCTCCTCCGGACTGAAGGAGTATAGATCTTCAAAGCTTATGTTTATCGCTACGATCTCTTTGGTATCTTGCCTTATGTACTCCACCTGCCTTCCGTCTTTTACCGCAAACAGTGTAAGTGCAAGTGTAACCGCGGAGGTCCCTCCGCTTATATATACGGATATGTCATCATCACTGTAGCCTTCACTTCTTATCTCTTTCAAGATCCTGAAGAGCTTGGAGCTTATATCATTGTAGTTATCAAAATTCGCCTCGTAGGTTTCTATCTTTTCCTGCTCACCTATTATTTCCTTAAATTTTTCCTCTTGGCTTTCTTTACTGACCAACATAAACCACCTGTGTAAGGTGTCTTTATGGAAGATATATAGCCTTAGAAAAGGAACCCAGTTATGCCACTTTTCCTTATTAAGCTCAATCAGTGCTTTTTCTCCCTTTGTGAAAGCCTCTTTCAGTTCCTCAAGACTTGCTTTTCCGCTTGGTTTAGAAAGTGCTGAGATGAGTATCTTTTTAGGAACCCTGTCAGTCTCTTTTCCCAGCTTATATTCAATATGCATAGCGTATAGAGGCGCTAACCCTGCTGTGAAAAGGAAGCTCGCCAGAGCCTTATAGAAACTCCCCTGAGCTAAAAAATCTGCAAACCAAGAGGTATAGACGATAAAGAGGATCACTATCATGAAAGTCGAGTAGCCCGGAATTGAACCAGAGATGAGGGATCTGACGAGAGAGCGCAGTTCAACCTCAGGTTTCTCATTTATCTGCTTGATTAAAAAGAAAACCGACATAGCTAAAGCCACAAGAGGGCTAATAAAAGCGGGACACCAAAGTATCGCTACGGTAGATACAAGCCCATAGAGCAGTATAAGTTTTGTCTCATCAAAGACGCTTTTCGGTAACCTCAAACCACCCATACCCCTTCCTCTTCTTACCACCAAGTCCGAAGTTTTCAAGCCCTACCTTGAGAAGTCTTCTAACTATATCTATAGCTTTTCGCTCGTCAAAATCACCGCTGAGTGGTGCTACATCAATGTGTATAGAGAACTCTACTCCTTTCTTAACTACAAGAAACTTTATAGGTTTAGGATCCTCCCAGTCTCCCGGCTCTTTTTTATTTTGGTAGTAGCTTTGGTAGTGGACATTCATTATGTCTATATCAAGAAGCTCTTTAGGTTTAAACGATTTCGGAAAGGCGTCAAAGAATATTACTTGCCCCCTTCTCTCGGTAGTTCCAAAGATGTCTCTAAACAGTCTGTGGGCTTTCTCAATCTGAAAGTTGTTTTCATCAAAAATTAAGCTGATTTTCTGTTCATCAAGTATGCGAGTTAGCCCACGCTTGTCATTTTCAAAGTCTTCTCTCTTGTTAAGGAGGTATTTCTCAAGGTCTGAGAGAGAGTCTACTTTCTTCTTAACTTCCTCATTTTCATAAATTGACACAAGCAGAACAGCCCTTGCAAGACCTTTTAAACTCTCACCCGGTATGTAAGGCACACCGTAGGTGTGATGGAACAAAAGACCGTTTTCAAAAAGGGAAGGAAGTCCCATGCCTATAGCAAGGCGGTAGGCAGTTTTGATGTCCATTAGGTGCGTTCCCATACGTTCTGGAAGGAAATCTGTATAAGAGGCGAGGGATTTTTTGAATTCTTCCCACGCTTTTTCTCTGTAGTCTTCAGGTTTTTGCACTTGGTATAGATTCTCTCCGAGAAAGAAGGTAAGAAGCTTATTAAAAAGCAATGCTGTATTCTCTACCTTACCTTTCTTAAAAAGTAACCTGCTAACCGTCTCAAGAACCCTGCTCATCTTTCAGCTCCCCTTCTGCTATTCTTTTCAGCCACTGGGCAAAGTAAAGGAGCTTTTGAGTGTAAAGTCTATATTCGGAAAGATCCATATCCCCGAACAGCTTAAGTAGGTTGTCACTTTCTTTGTTTTCTATCTCCCTCATGTATCTCTCAATATGGGAAAGAAGAATCTTCCATCCCTCGTCGGAGCTTGCCTTAGCCTTCATAAAGGCTATGGTGGTCATGAGACCATTCTGAGTTATCAGACTGGGCAATTTGCGCGCATGGGAGGAGTATTTACCTTCAAAGTCTTTACCCTTGACCTCTTTGATACAGCTGTAAGCCAGTAGGGCGATCTCTTGGACCCTGCTTTTCATTTTTGCCCTCCTTTTATCACCTTAACGACACCCTTGCCAGTGGTTACATCACCGCCTATGTGAAGTGTGTCTGGTATATCAAAACCTTCAATCCCATCATCGCAGAAAAGGTTAAAGTAAAGCAAGCTCTCCGCAGGTAGGTATTCTGTGGTGAACAGAGCAGTTCCGCTCACGGTTCCCGTATCAGGATCTATCTTTATGTGCGTCTGAACCTCCGTGTAGCTCTTTACCATGTCACTAAAGACAGAGTCATCAACGCAAACTATTCTCTTCTTCAGCTTATCGTCAATAGGTAAGCTCTCCACAAAGCTTCTGAGTTTATCATCCGGTTTTGCGGAGAAAACGAACTCTTCAAGCATAAGTTTGCTGTCAACGGTAAATTCCTCGGAGCACACGAGTGCTTCTGCCTCGTCTACTTTCAGGGCTATCTTTTCCGCCTCTACATCTTCAATGTATCTGTTCACCGCATAGGGACAGGTTATAAGCTGGAAAACACCCTTTAGGCTTTTTACAGGGAAAAGAAGCAGGCGTGCATCGGTAAAGTAAACCTTTCCCGCGCTGTCCTGAGAACCGAAAACGTTTTTGAGCCTTTCAAATTGTTTTTTAAATTTCTCGCTAAGATCCTCGTCCTTTGGCAGTTCTCCTTTGGATAGCCACTCGTCTATTTTCTTAGCAGAAGCGTCCGGTTGCTTTGACGCCTCCCTTATGTAATACTCCCTTACCACCCCCTTTATGCTACTTGCGGGAACGTAAGGAAAGCCTGTGTGCACCTCCCTGACTATGGGCAGGTCAATGTGAGAAAGTCCCTGACCGGATCCTACGTGGAGTGGTGATAACACCCTCAGGAAATAAGTTTCTCTATTCATCCCTTCACCTCCATGATTATTCCCGAATTCCAACCCCTTTCTAAAAAGCTTTTCTTTCTATCTATAACGCTCGGAGAACTATCTATCTGACAGACTCTTGGAATTCCTCCATCTTCCGCAGCTTCAAGAATAAGGACACTTGCAGGTCTGAGCATTTCCACAAAAGGTTTTCTAAAACCCGATATGAACTCCGAACCAGCGCTATGTAGCCACAGAACCTTAAACTCTTTACCTTCAATCTTGATCACTTTCCCCTTTTCAATTCCTCCCTCAACGAAGGCGTGGGAAAGAAGATAGAGCTTATAGATATTTCCTTTCTTCAATGTCAGCTTCTTCTTAAAGAACTCCGCCAAGTCCTTCTTTCCCTTTAACTTTGCAAGTTTTCCCTCTCCCCCCATCTTGTTAAGGCTTTTTAGTCTGTCCGCTTCCGAGGCGAGTATTCCCAAAAACGTATCTTCCTTAAACCTCAGAAAGTCTTGAGAGTAGAGCATTGACTCCTCAGAGGTTCTTGAGGAAACGCTCAGCTTTACCCCAACCCTCATTTCCGTGTTTAAGAACTCACTCAGTTCTTTAAGAGCAAATTTCCCCTTTCCGTTGGCATACCTTTCTACGAAATCTCTTACAGAAACAAACCCCTTTGCAGGCTCGTAAGGTTTTTCCTCCTCCAGAACGGGCGGAAACTTGAGAGGTGCTATTATCGGATCCCCTTCTTCTCCCTTTCTCGGCACAAGGCAGTCCGCAGGGGCAGGAAGGTAGGCTTCATTACCTTTTACCAGTAGAATCGAATAGACTTTCCTAAAATACGGAAAGAACCTCATTATCGGCGGGGGGAAGGAGCTTTTTTGAATGTGGCTCTCACCTGCGGAAAAGTTCTTAAGCCCTCCGAAGCTCAGAACATCGTAAGGTTCAAGCAGATACAGTTTCATTTGTTTCCTCCCTCTGACTCAGGAAGCGGGCTATATAAAGGATGTTTAGCAGATCTCCGAAATCATCCCTTTGAGATATAAAGCGCTCAATCAAATCCATAAGATCCTTTAGTTCCCCTTCCGAAAGCGTGCTCTTCCTGCGGATCGTTCTCCTGATAACCGCTACAACCGGAAAAAATAGCTCCTCACTGCGGTCCAAACCTTCAAGCTCTTGTCCCAAGGCGTAGGCGAGAGTAGAGGAAAGTTTTTCTTTAGGGAAAAGCTCCACAAGTCTATTTACAATTTCAAGTTCGTTCCATTTCAAGACCACAGACCTCGGAGCACCCGATCTTTTAATGACACTTATGCATACCCTGTTCCTACCACTATCTTTTGCGAGCTTTTCCGCTTTCCTAACTTCATCAAGGACAAAAGTTAAGTTCTCCTTCTCGTGGGCTATCACGATTCCTGCACTCATGGTAGGTTCGCTTGCAAGACCTTTGATTTTGCTCGTTATAAACTCACTGTATTTCCTCCTTATAGAGTCCGCAAACCCCAGAGCCTTTGAAGGATGCATAACCGCAAGCACATCGTCCCCACCCGCATAAACTACGCTGAGCCACAGGTTATCTTCGTATTCCTTTACATTTTTGGCAAAGCTTGAAACCGCCTGCGAAAATTCACTGTGGAATTTCTCTGTTAACTTCATACCTCTCAAAGAGTCGTCTTTACCGAGCCACTTTCCCATATTGTCCCCGTCCGCCATGAGGATGGCGAAATAGGAATTTTTGGGCTTTTTGAAACCAAAATCTTCGTAAAGCTTTTCCAGCTCTATTAGGAGTTTTTCAAAAAATTCTTTGTCCTCCAGATTTGTCTCTTTCTTCATATCCTTTACATCTTCAGGATCAAGAAAGTCTGCGTTTATTTCTCTTATGTCTTCCCTATCAAAGTTTTCCTCTATAGTGTTTACTAAATAAAGGATCTCACCCGCGTTAGGAGCACCTTTTAGATTCTCCTTAAGATTTGCCCAAGCGAGGTCCTTCGTGCTGGGAAAGGTCGGAACCTTATACTTTTTAGCTTTCTTAAGATAAAAAGGAAACATCTTTTTGGTAGTGCAGACACCACAAAGAGGTTTATCTCCAAGGGCATATCTGTATTTCTTCGGAAGCTTTTTCAGAAACTCCTTCCAATCCACCGCCAGAGCGGGAAGCTCACCGCACAGATAACAGCCGTTAGGATATTTCTCTTCTCCGTCCTCGGAAGTATACCTATAGCCATCCTCAAGTCCGTAATACGGTCTAAAGCTCTTCTTAGCCCCAAGATACCTCTCTGCAAGGTCGTAAATTTCTCCGTAATCCTCACCCAAAGGCTGAGCGTGGCAAAAGTGTTTGAAGTAGTGTTTTGTATGAAGGAAAAACTGCTCCCTTAGTTTCCCTTCGAGACCGAGCTCGTTCGCTACAAAGGTATATATTTCTTCCCAGATTTCCTCAAACCTCTTTGCCAACTCACCGCATATATCTTTTTCTACCTTAGCTACGAACCTGTTGGGATAGTTGGCGGTAAGTTTGTCTGAGGAATCTTCGGAAATCACTGGATATATTATTGAAGCTCCGAGGTTCTCTGCATACTTAACAAGCTCCTGAGTTATGTATGAGAGCATATAGCTTGAACTAAAGAGATCTCTGAGTTTCCTTGATTTTTGTATGAACCCCTGAACAGGTGAGAAGGTGAAAATTAGCAGGTTCATAGATTAACCTCCTTGATTAAAGGCAATTTTCTGAGCATCCAAAGTGCTCAAGAATTCTTCTATAGGTTTTAGGTTTACGTTACCCAGCTTTCTTTTAAATCTCAGCTTCTCACCTCTGGGCAAAAATGGTCCGTCTAACCAAACGACCATCCATCTGTATCTATTTCTTACCCTTATAGTCCTGAATATTAGAGGTGAAGCTCTCCTATTGTGATTTTGAGGTGTTAGAAAAATGTTTCCCCTGTGTCTTATGGGAAGTCCGAAAGCTCCCATATCAAATATGCGGTGCTTATTGTTGGTTCTATACTCCATAAAGGCTTTTCCTATGTCGTTTAGAGCTTCCACCCAGTTGTTAAACGCTCGCTTGCTGACATATACGCTTTTTATCAAACCCTTTCCTTGAACCAAGCTTAGCGCTTTTTCATACTGAGACCTTAACCAATCGGAGAAAGGTTCTTTAGGAACCATATCCATAAAACTTTCTTGAGAGTTTACAACTCGGATATTTCCGCCACCTCTCCTCGCCCTCGTACCTACGCCACCGAAGATTGACAAAGCCCAGAGGCTTGCTGTTGCATACGCAAGATATTCTTTTTTACCTACAAGCTCAAGCACAAACCTACCTTCAGGTTTTAAATAGTCCCTCCTTTGAAGTAACACCGAGAAGAACAAATATCCTATTCCTGCGTGCTTACCATCAAGCCTACCAAGACGCTTGTTATATCCCCACTCAAGACCGTTTTCTCCCTTTATATCTTTGCCAACTTCGATATCTTTATCTTTTATTTTTAACCAAACCTTACCCGCCTTTCCCTTGTCCCCCGCACCTCCGAATATTTCACTTTCCTCATTTAACAAGTCTTCTGGTTTCCTCCATCCCTTTAAAGCCCTCCACCACCACCTCAGCAGTCCTACAAAACTTGCGGGTCTCAGTTCCGCCTGCTGATCCGCTCCTCCGATAAACGCAGGTGTTATAAACTCAATCTCATACTCAAGCTTCTCCATCCTCCACCTCCAGATATCCGAAGCCTTGGCCGGTCCTGAGACCGAGACCATACTGATATATAAAACGCAGTAGTTCCTCGGAATCTGACACTATTTTGAACTTTCCTATAAATCCCCTCAGATACCCGCCGTAGTGTTTAATGAACTCTTCCTTTATTTTTAGACCTTCAAAAGCGAACTTTTTTACTTTTAAGTCCTTCCCCTTCACGTTCCTGTATCTCCTTAAAATATTTTCAAGCATGGACTCCTCAAACCCCTCTTCGGAAGGGATTACATACCTATCCGTGGGCTTTCGGGAAGAAAAACCTATACGCTCTACAATTACAGGTGATAGAGTTTTGAACACCCCCGTAAGTTCCTTTTCCCTTTCCTGTTTTATCCATCCCACAATAAATTTCCCCTCACCTATGCTGTGGGAAGCTCTTTGCTTTTTTAAGGTTAGCGCCCCGTTGTAGAACTTAACTGCCAAAAGGCTGTCTCCCGTTGAGAATCTGAAGTTTATATTTCTCACACCTTCCACGAAATCCTTTCCTATCTTAGCCTCCCTGCCGAAGTAAACCGCAAAGGCGTAAGGTCTTGTCCTCTTTTTTTCGTATTCCTCTCTTAATATTCTCTTTAGAAGAGATATAAATCTTCTCCTGTAGTCTATCCCTACTCTAACATGCGAGCCGTCAACGTTTCTGAGCTTCAGCAGAAACCTCATCCCCTTCCTCTC
The DNA here is from genome assembly GCA_027079305.1 of Aquificaceae bacterium. GTDB lineage: Bacteria > Aquificota > Aquificia > Aquificales > Aquificaceae > Hydrogenivirga. The sequence continues at coordinate 59,823 of JALWVU010000073.1, read as the reverse complement.
TGATTTTTCTTATAGTTTCAAAGCTTATTACCCTTACGTAGCTTTCACCTTGCCCCCTTTGGAGGTTGTAGACATAGCCTTGGTTGTAGTATCCGAAAGCTACACCTACCATAAAGGCGATAGCCACAGGTGTGGAAAAGAAGAAGTGAAAGCTCTTGTAATCCCTTTTACTCCTTATATCCTGTATAAGGCTTGCACTCTCTCTTGCCACCTCAAAGATATCTTCAACGGGCACATGACCTGCTTTTTTGTAGCGTATCACAAGGATTGTAGGGTTTATTTCCTTCATGAACTCTTTAACGCTTGCCTGCAACTCGTGGTGGGCTATGGCAAAGGCTACTGCAAGTTCGTCACCATCTCCCTCAACGGTGTAGTCTATGTGCTTGTATTCTTTAAGTCTTTCCTTCAGGATCCTTACATTATCTACCTTTATAGGTTTGTAAGCTTTATTCTGGAAATGATAAAAGACAAAAGGTTTCTGGCTTCCGAATACCGCCCCCAAGGAAAAGGCGAGGGCACTTGCCCCGTTTATAGCCATATGCCAAACTTCCCTTCCCCCCAAAGCCTTTTCTATCTCTTTGATTCTCTTATAGAACTCTCTAACTATGCTCTCCCATGCTGATTCCTCTGGAGGTATCTGACCTGTAGGTATAACAAGTTTCTCTTTTGGTATGCCGTTTAGAACCTCAAGGAGTTCCAAAGTCCTTTCCGGATTATCAAAGGTAAGGTGAGAGTAAAGGCTCTTCAGTTCTCCTTCGTAATTTTCTTTGCTTTTGGTTATAAAAAGGGGAACGTCGTATCTGTCCGCATCAAGCCAGTTTTTAAGGGTTTGGACATTGTCAAGGTATGAGGGTTCAATCAGTCTAAGGTTGTGTTTTTTTGCCAAAGCCCTCTTTTTGGGTATACCGTTCACCTCATAGATGTTACCTTCTTTGTCTATCTTTCCTGTAAAGACCGCATCCTTAGGTGGGTTTTCAACGTATAAGCTGACAACCGCAGGAAGCATATAACTTTCACCGCTAAACTCCTCATCAAAAAAGAGGGCAAACCCTTTGCCGAGAAAGTCCCTTATAACCTCCATGGAGCTTTTAAGGTGGTCGTGATTGGTAATGATGCTATCAAGATCCTTTACAGAGAGACCTCTTACCAGTTTACTCTCTTGCCCAACTACGGGAACGTAAAACTCCCTGTAAGGGTTTCTTAGAAATTTTTTGGCTTCCTCTTCTGAAATGTCAAATACCGAGGAAAGAACACCAAGGCTTGGATTGATACCCTTTTCCTTTACATATTTGATCAACTCAAATTGACTAAAAGAACTCAGCTCCCAGAACTGCTCAAAAATCTCGTCCAAGTCCTCATCCAGTTTACCGCTACTGAGAAGACCTTTAAAGTGCTCCGGTTCAATCGCCGAGAACCTGAACATTTAGATCCTCCTCCAAGAAGGTGTAAGAGGAAACTTTTGGAATATCCTCAATAATTATTTTTTGTTTGCCTACCCCTTCGTATATGACCTTATCACCTAAGGAGATGGCTACTTTTTTACCAAGGTAATCTTCGGGCAGGTAAAGTATCAACTTATCTTCTTCCACAACACCGAGCCAATTACTCCCTCTCATATAGCTTGCAGGTTGTGCGGCGAGGGCAAGCTCTCTTCTCCTTTCTATCTCTTCTTTTAGTGCGGTCGGGAATTTGACCACTACACCTGATTTTCCTTCCTCTTCACGCACAACTTCGTAGATAATGCTGGAAAGGTTCAGATCCCTAAACCTCTCTGCGGTTTTTCTGATGAACTTCTCCCTCCACTCACCTATTCCTTTCGTTCTTGCGGATTTGACATATTCTCTTATTGGATCAAGTTTTCTGATCTTGAAAACGGGAACCGAGTATTTTTGGAGGAGTTTTTCATTTACGTAAACCCAGAAGGGTAGAGGAACCAAATTCAAACCTCTCCACTTTATGAGCGGTGGATATTTATCTGTGATAGCAAGCTGAAGGTAACTTGTAAGTGGAACTATGACGTTTAAGTCTCCCTCCTTTTTGAGAACGAGAACAAACTCAGGAGGTGTCATGAAGAAGAGCCTTACTTGCCCCTCTCTTGAGGGTTTCCTTTCTTTTTCTTTAACCTCTATAAGTTCTTCTCCGAGGCTCTCTTCGTAGTTCCTGTATAGGATCTCCTGCAGTTTACTTCCCATCTTTTCCACGCTCCTTAATTGAATAACCCTCCTTGCCGCAAACTTCTGACAAGAATCTTTCCGCAAACTCCCTGAACTCTTCCTCGGAGGGCATATAAGAGATTTCACTGGCTATCTTCTTTCTTAGTCTTTCCCAAATTTTATAGAGGTTGGCTTTGGAAATGCCCTCTAAGGGGATCTCCTTTGAGTATAGGCTTTTATACAGGTAGTAGCACATAACCTTCCTTTCCTTTTCCGATAGCTTGCTCACGATTTCATCAAAGAGATCTTCTGCGCTTATTTGCAGGTCTTTATCCTCTTCTACCGCTATATTTTCCTCAAAGCTCACAACGTCTCCTTCATCGTTTTCGTAGTTGAGACCTTCTACGCTCACAAAGTTGAGTTTGGAGTCCCCGTTCAGGATGTCTATCGCACATGAACGAATCATCTTCCTCACATAATACCTGCTTATAAACTCTTTCTCTTCCAGCTTGCCAGATCTCACCATGAGGAAAACCCTTAGTCTGAAATCCGCAAGAACCTCTTCAGCGTAATCATCCCCCAAGCGCCTTTTTAGTAACTCCTCTAATTCATTCTCACGGATAACAGACTGTATTTCTTTGAGTAAGAAGGTCCTAAATTGTATGTCTTCCCTGCCCTCAGCAAGAGCTATAAGCGCATCCTTCATACTTCAAAGACCCTAAGTTTGTCAATAACTTCCAAATCCTCACACCTTCCGCACAGGGTATAATTCAATTCTCCGAAATCCTTTAATAAAAACCTCCCGTAACCCCTCTTCCTGTCGTAAAAGACATAAGATACACTTTCCATCCATGAGCATGAGGTATCTTTCTTCTCACATGGATCAAGACTAATCCTGTACTTTCTTTTTTCCTTTGTAAGAAAACACACCTCAAGGGAATTTCCCCTTTTCCTGCCTATGAAAGGCCTTCCCTTTCTCGGCTCTTTGCCGACTTCTTTCCTCCCCCTTATACCCAGATCGGTATCAAGAAGCTCTTCAAGGAACTTTAGACTTTCATGATCAAAGAACCCCAAAAACTTGTATTCCTGCTCCTCTATTATCTGTCTGTATATCTCTTTTAACCCCCTCATCACGGAATCTATGGTATAAAATTTTACAGCAGGACGAAAGGGCCTGCCGGCTCCTTGGCAAGGGAATAGGTAAGAGAGTTTTACAGTGCATCAAAATGCCTTGATGTCTTGATGCTTTGATGACACCTTTCTGGACCGGTTGATACACAAGGTTTTAAATGGGCCAAATTTTAAGGTCTTTTGCAGGACCGGCAGTTTTCGGAAATTAACTTCATTTGCGGATACAGGGAGTTGTATAAGTTGTTGAAGTAGCTTATATTATTAAACCGCTCGTTTGGGGTGCCGGGTGGAGTTGAAATCGGATTGGATATGAGTTTACCATTGATAATGGCAAATACCTTAACGGTGCCGGGTGGAGTTGAAATCGGATTGGATGGTCTTTATTATGGTGTTAAGAATGCGAATATAATGTGCCGGGTGGAGTTGAAAGTGAGGACATAGCTAAAAGACGTATGCGGGAGATAGGGAGTTTCTAATCTCCCATGCGGAGCTTAAAAAAGCTTAAATCACTTCTTAGCAAGGGCTTTCTCAAGGAGTATTTTTTTCACTATGGCCTGAAAGGTTTCCACCACACCCTTGCCTTCCGTAGCAACAGCCTCGATGTATTCTGTTCCCCAAGGATTGCAGACAGGCTGGAGTTCATCTATCGGGAGAGCATCCGGCAGGTCTCTTTTGTTGTATTGGACCACAACGGGGAGTGAGTAGAGGTCAAAGCCCTGTTCTTTCAGGACCGCGGCGGTTTCCCTCAGAACGAGGAAGTTTATGTTTTCCCTCTCTTTGGAGCTGTCTACTACAAAGACAAGGCCATCTACACCCTTCATTATCACCTTTCTGAGGGGATGCAGTCTGAACTGGCCTGGAGTCGTTAGAACTTTTATATCTATATCCACACCGTCTATGTTTATAGAGCTCAGGAACATCTCTACAAAGAGCGTTCTGTTTTCGTCAGTTTCCATGGAGATATAATCCCCCTTAGTTATACCTCTCTGGCTCAGTTTCTCGTAAAGAACCTTAACGTTTGTGCTTTTACCTGCAAGGGAAGCCCCGAAGTACACTACCTTGAGCTTCATGTTGCCCCCAGTATCTTGTTGAGCTTCTCCTCAACTGCCTCGGGTGATAGCTTTATCAGCTTGGAGGGTTTGGGTTTTACCGAGGAGAATATCCTGTTAAGCTCCTCCGCAAGCTCTTTCAGGAACAGCCTGACCGTTCCAAGGGCTACGTTCTTCGGACAGAGAACGCCCACTAAAAATCTGTCGCCTACCGCCTTGACCACCACATTTTGCTTTTTACTCTCATACTGGATAGCATCGAGGAGATCTTCCTGGGAGACCATCTTAGCCATTTCGAAGGCGGCCCCGAATATACCGCTTATTATGCTCGCCAGGAACTCCGCCTGCGTTTCATCTAAGTTCTTACCGTAGAAGGAGATTATCCTTCCCGCATCATCCGAAAGTATAACCAGGTCCGCGTCCGTCCTGGCGACAAAATTCTTAAGGGCATTGATGATTTCCTTTTCAACCTCTTCGTCTATTTCGTATTGGACAATGTCGAGTTCCATACTTCCCTCCTCCTAAATAAATGATACTCTCCCTTCCATATTCATCAAGCCTCACTTGAGTAGGTCCATAACCTTCTTTATGCTTATCCTCATTCTATCGAAAGCCTCCGCAAGCCTACCTATTTCATCTTTCGATTGTATAGGTATCTTCTGGTCCACGTCTCCCATGCTTATCCTTTCTGTATGCTCTATAAGCGTGTTTATAGGCTCCTCAACGTATTTCTTGAATATCATGTATGAAACAAAGAAGCTTATCACGAGACCTATGAAAACGAACATGAGTATGTATATACCAAGCTCTTTGTAGGAGTCTATTATCGGAGTCAGGTCGTATCCGAGGATCAGGTATCCTATGTTCCTCCTGGAAAAATCGAATATGGGTTTGGCCATCACCGCGTAGTTCTGGACTATCAGAACCGTCTCGGGTTTGTCCTTAGCTTGGAGCATAAGGTTTCTTAAAACAGGGTTAGTCTCATAGTAAAGGAAGAAATCTCCTATCCTTTCCGCCTTTGCGACCCACTCCGCGTGGGTGGCTGCCCTCCTGTTTATAAGAACTACCGTGTCCATTCCCGTCAGGTCCTTGAGCTGATCAAGTATAGGATTGAAGGGTGTTATCAGCTCTACCGCTCCCAGATACTCGTTTCCGTCAAGAACTGGGTAGGCTCCGGTAACTATTGTTCTCTTCAGTCCTACCTCTATACCCTTCTGAGGCGTCCTCCTCTGGGCAACGGTGACTATGACCCTTCTGAACTTGGATACGTCTATTCCGAACCTCTCGGGGTTCCATGTCCTGAAGAAAGAAACCGCAAGGGGTGTGAGAAAGTGGAGCCTTAAATCGTATATACCTGTGAGCATTTCAAGATCAGCTCTGACCTTCACATACTTGTAGAGGAGCTTCCTATCTCTTTTCGCAAGAGCCTTTTTAACATCTGGATCTAAGCTAACTAAGTATGCTATGGCGAGTCCCGAACTCTCCCTCTCTTTAACGAGTTGATTAAAGAGCTTATATCCGTTGTTGAGGCTGTCTTTGGCCTGTTTTTTTAGCTGTTGCTGTAAGAGTGCATAGCTTATGGCACCTATGGCAACTATCAGCACCACAAGTATGATTACGTTGGGGATCACAAACTTCTCTATCAGGGACGCGTTTCTGAAATACCTCCCTACCATCTGCAACCTCCTCTACATTATATCGGGCAGAATTTCCTTTATTTTTTCGGTAAATTCATTGGCAAGCTCCTCTTCTGGAAATTCCTTCATGAGTCTGTCTATCAGCATCCTCATCTGAGCGGGTCCCATGGTGTCCTCTTTAAATCCCATATCCCCTAAGGTCTTGTTCCATACCAGCTTGCCCACAGGTCCAAGCTCCTTTATAAATAGCGCTTTTATCTCCCCCACCTTGTCCGCCGGTATATAGCCTCCTTCAGAGGAAACCTCTTGACCGCTTCCCTCTATTCTGATCTCTATAGGTTGAGGCTTCTCTATCAGGGCGATTTCGTAAACCTTTATGTTTCTGTCCGGCATGTTCTCTACCTTGACCGCTAACTTTCCTATAAGATCTTCATCGTTTACAAAAAAGCCCTTTTCCTTAACCAGCCTCTCTATCTGCTGTCCCCTGAAGAAAAAGTCGTATCTGTATATTCCTCCTCCCTCTATAACTACAAGGGCGTTCCTTTTCCCGGATTCTATGAACTCCTTTGCTTCCTGAAAGACGGAGAAGGTAGAGTTTACCAGCCTGAGGTTGTCCGAATGCATCGAATACATGAAACTGAGGATCTCATACTCGAGTGTATACATGGACATGAAGCTCTTTGTAAGAACCAGGTTGGCGTTTATGTAATCTATCGCCTGGGATCCAAAGGAGGAGTTACCGCCGAATACCGCTACTGGATTGCCTTCCTGAAAGATCACCATTCCGATGAGTTTTTCCCTTGTGTATAGAGCCATATAACCGCTCAGGTGGCTCTTCTGGGCGAGCACGAACTCTTTGTTTACATCAAGGAAACTGAGAGAGGTAGGCTCCTGAACGACTGCTCCCAGAGGAAACAGGAAGAGTGCTCCCGACCTACCCGGATCGTGGTGATACTCCTGGAATCCCACCAAGTCGTCGAGAGAACACTCGACTAAGGTGGCGGTTCCTTCCCTCTCTTCAAGCTTGAAAGCATCCGGCGGACTCGCCAGCCTTCTGCCATCCGGATGAACGCTTATGACTTTTACCGGGTATCCGTCCACAAATATAAGGAAGTCGTCCCTGTTCCAATAGGTGACTCTGAAAAATCCTGTTAGACTACTCTTCCTTGCCTCCTCGAGTATGTTCCCAAGGTTTACAACGTTTACATCAAGATCCTTGAAAAGAACTTTCCTTATCATCTCTCCCCTTTCAAATATACTTCGGACATTATAACTTTACCTTGCAGGAATCACACAGATCGCATATGGGGCACTCTTCACATCTCGGGTTCTTTGCGGTGCACATGTTCTTACCGTGATTGAGAAGCAAAAAGGAGAAGGTGGTCCAGTTCTCCTTAGGGACTATCTCCATCAGCTCGAACTCTACCTTATCCGGATCCTTCTCCTGAGTGAATCCTATCCTCTGGGACACTCTGAGCACGTGTCTGTCCACGATTATGGCAGGGAGTCCGAAAGCTCCACCCAGAACCATGTTGGCGGTCTTCCTGCCCACACCGGGGAGCTTCACCATCTCCTCCACCGTTCTTGGGATCTTCCCTCCGAACTTCTCTACAAGGGCCTCACAGCACTTCTTTATAAGCTTTGCCTTCCTGCGATAGAAGTTTACAGAGCTTATGTCCCTTTCCAGTTCTTCCAGGGGAACCCTGAGAAAGTCCTCAGGATTTCTGTATTTTTTGAAAAGCTTCTTTCTAAGCTCGTTCACCTTTTTGTCTGATTCCTGGGCGGCGAGTATGGCCTCTATGAGGAGCTCGAAGGCGTTATCGAACTCCAATTCCAGACGGGCGTCCGGATATAGCTTTTTTAAGCTTTCTATTATCTTCTCCGCCTTTTCCTTCAGCTCTCGAGCTCTTTCAGGAGCTTTTCCACGTGCCCCTTCGCCTTTACGTTGTACCATGCTTTCTTTATCCTCCCCTCTTCGTCTATAAGGAAGGTGGATCTTATTATGCCCTTGGTAACCTTTCCATACATCTTCTTCTCTCCGTAGGCTCCGTAAGCCTCCGCCACCTTTTTGTCCGGGTCACTAAGGAGCGGGAAGTTGAGGTTGTATTTTTCTTTGAACTTCCTGTGGGAGCTCACGCTGTCTGGGCTAACACCTACAACTTTGTATCCTTTCTCTATCAGGACGTTCAGGTTATCTCTGAAATCGCAGGCCTCGGTGGTGCATCCGGGCGTGTCGTCTTTGGGATAGAAGTATAGAATCAGCCTGCTACCTTTAAAGTCTTTAAGACAGAACTCTTTCTCTTCTCCATTCTCGTCTATACCTTTAAGGCAGAAGTCGGGCGCCTTGTCGCCTTCTTTAAGCATTACTTACCTCCCTTTCAAGTTTAACATTATTATATGGCTGAGTTTCTTTTTAGGGCGGAACTCTGGACAGCCCAGTATACGGGCATAAAGGTGAACACCCTTGCCTCCTTTACGAGAGCCCTGAGGGAGGTGGACGAGGACACCATCTACTACCATCTTTACAGAAATATGTTCGAGTATCACTTCCTCCCAACGGACTACGGGAACAGCTTCGCCTACTGGCTTGCGGAGAATGGCTTTCCGGTCCTTGCGGAGAAGTTCTCCGCCCTCGATCTCTTAGAGTGTGTGTGTATAGAGGACATGAGGGAGAAGATGCTCGATATCCTACACTCGGAGATCGGGGGAGTGGAGAAGATATGCAAACCCTTCTACTTTATAAGGGCGGTCAGGAGAACGGTAGATCTGGGTATAAAGGCAAAGGATATTAAGGAGTTCAGGGAAGGTGTGGAGAAGGTGGGTGTGCGGTCCCTCTTTTACCATCTGGTTACCTCCAGGCTCTACCACGGGGAGCCTGTGAATGACTTTTCCCGCTGGCTGACGGAGATAGGTGAGAAGGAAAAGGCTGAAAAGATAGAGAAGATAGATCTGATGGCCTCGAGCCTGTATGAGGTCAGGGAGAAGATCTTAGATATACTTTCGGAGAGCTGAAAGATGCTTGAAGAATACGCCAAGTTTATAGAGGAGGGAGCCCTTTTAGAGCTTCAGAAGGTAGCGGAGAAGCTGAAAGGTGTAAAGGTTCTGCACGTGAACTCTACCAAATTGGGAGGCGGAGTCGCTGAGATCCTCTACAGGATGGTTCCCCTTATGAACGAGCTGGGTATAGAGACCCACTGGGAGGTCATAAAGGGCGATCTCGAGTTTTTCAAGGTTACCAAGAAGATTCACAACCTCCTTCACCTTCCCGGACAGGAGAGGCTCACCCACGAAGATGTTATCACCTACATGAAGTATACCTACGAGAACATTTCTTACGTGGATACGGATCCTTTCGACGTTGTCTTTATCCACGACCCCCAGCCTTTAGGCCTAATAGTTAAAAGGAAAAGAGGACAAAAGTGGATATGGAGATGCCATATAGACGTTTCCACCCCCGACGAAGAGACCTGGAAGTTCCTGGAGATGTTCGTGAACGGATACGATGCGAGCATCTTTCACATACCCGAGTTCGTAAGGGAGGGGGTCAGGATACCCGCCTTTGTGATACCCCCCTCTATAGATCCCCTTCACGAGAAAAACAGGGAGCTTAAGGAGGATTACGTATCTTACGTTCTTAATAAGTTCGGTATAGATCCGGAGAGGCCCATACTCCTTCAGGTTTCCCGCTTCGATAGGCTCAAGGACCCCTTGGGTGTGATAGAGACCTACCGTATGGTCAAGAAGAGATACGACTGCCAGCTCGTTCTCGCAGGATCCTTCGCCAGCGACGATCCCGAGGGCGAGGAGGTCTACAGGGAGGTTCTGGAAGCCAAAGGAGACGATCCGGACATATTCGTTCTGAACCTGCCTCCCAACAGCCACATGGAGATAAACGCCCTTCAGAGATCAGCGACCGTCGTGATCCAGAAGTCCCTCAGGGAAGGATTCGGCCTCGTGGTTTCAGAGGCCATGTGGAAGGAGAAGCCCGTTATAGGTAGCAACATAGGCGGTATAAGAAGGCAGGTTATAAACGGCATAACGGGCTATCTGATCAATAGCATAGAGGGCGCGGCTTTCAGGATAAAACAGCTTCTGGCGGATGAGAGGAGGAGGAAGGAGATGGGCAGGAACGCCCGCGAGAGGGTAAAACACAGCTTCCTGATAACGAGACATCTTAGGGACTACCTACTTGTGATCAGCAGTCTCGTTGAGGGTAGCTAAGAACTCGTATACGTCGTCTACATCCTTAAGGAGGAGGTCCGCTTCGGGAGGTTTATCTGTCCCCACGAAGATAGCCCTGCCTCCCAGCTCTTTTGCCTTCCTAAGGGCGTAGAGGTCGGTCGTATCGTCCCCTATGTATAGGAGGCCCTCTTCCCGCTTTCTGTCCACAACCTTGAGGATGTTTTCTACCGCGGTTCCTTTATCAAAGTCCCCGTAGATGGCCTCGAGTATCTTCTTCCCCTCTATTATCTTCTTAGGCGGGTTTTTCTTGACAAAGTCGTAGAAGATCTCCTTGATCTTTCTTTCGTCCCCTTCGTACTCCCTGTAGTGTAGTGCAAAGCATCCGTCCTTTTTCTCTAAAAAGGTTCCCTTCAGGTTTTTGAGTCTGTCCTCCAGCTCTTTCAGATCCGGGAGCTGGCACTTTGTAAAGTCTTCTATCAGTTTCTCTCCCTTGTATACCTTTGCACCGTGGGATGTAGCAACGTATATGGTTTCTGGTATATCTCCGAAGACCTCCCTAAAGCTGTCGAAGCTTCTACCCGTGACTATCCCGAGCTTGTGCCTTTTGGAAAGTCTTTCCAGAAAGGCTTTCCTCTCTGGATCTATCTTTGCCTCCCGGGGCTTTGGAACTATCGGTGTTAAGGTTCCGTCGTAGTCTAAGAGGATTATCATAGGACTATTAATTAAAATAGTAAGATAAGGAGGGTGCAAAATGGTCATAGAACTTCAACCCGTAGAAGTTGATGTGGAGCCTCTGGTTACGAGGGTGTTCCTCAAGTCCATCGATCTTCTGGGGGGTCTTCAAAAGCTCGCGGAGTTCAAGACCCTTACCTGGCTTCCCTCGCTGGCAAGAGCTTCCTTCGCTGTAGTTCTGAGGGAGGAGTATCTCAAAACGGAGGAGGAGATAGCGGAGATAGTTGGTCTTACCAAGCAGACGGTCCGTAATATCCTGAGAGCGGATCCCGAACTCGCCATGTATAAGATCCAGCACATCGACGAGCTTACCCAGGAGGAGAAGAAGGAGCTCAGGGTTCACACCGCGGGAGGGATAGCCAAGCTCGCCTACAAACTGGTCAAAGAGGGGCACGAAGAGCCTAAGATATTCCTCGAATACTGCACTCAGGCAGCTGAGGCCCTCGACATACCCTGGGCCTACATGGTTCTGAAGAGGATAAAAGGAACAGACTTTCCGATCCAGTCCGCGGAGGACATAAAGGAGAAACTCTCTGGTGTGATGATAAAGGGAAGGAAGGCGGAAGAGGTGGTCGAGGAGCTTGATTATCCCATAAAGAACCCCGCTGAGCTTCTGCACAGGATAAAGGAGAACCTGAAGATGCACGGAATAGAATGAGTTTATGCGCTATGTCGCCTTCCTCCTCCTTCTCCTCCTCACCTTATACTTCTTATTTCTGAAGCCCTATCTGATATCCAAAAAAGTTCTATACGGTGTAAAGGAGGTCTCCTTTCGGATATCTCCCTTCAATTTAAGTGTAGGCAACCTATACGTTTACCTGCCCCTGAGTGGTAGGTATGTGTTTTTATCCCTGAAGGACCTATCCCTATCTTACGAGGATAAATTGAAGGTATCCCTTTCCGAGGGAGCTTTCATATCTGTAGGTGAGGGTTCCAAAACCGGAGGGGGAGGACCGGTTAAGATCCCCGTGCCCGAGTTCTTGAAAGAGTCCGAGATCCGTGTGGGAAAGTTCCTCATAACTATAGTCGGAAATAAGGCGGTGTCCGTTCTTCTCAAGAACGTGGTGCTGAGGGACAGGAAACTGAAGGGTCACGCGGAGATTCATGCGGAGAATTTTATCACCTTCGTCTCCTTGGAGAGGGCTTATCTCCGGAAGGAGTCTATCTCCGTGGAAAGGGCAAGAGTATGGTCTGACCTCTTCGAGTTTGATATCCGCGGGAGAATACGGGAGGCGGACCTTAAGGCGGATTTTACCCTGGAGGGGAAGGTGAAGGGGATAAGAAGGGGAGCTGTAAGCGTAGCTCCGATAGGACTGCGCGGATCCGGCAGGCTCGACTACGAGGGCCTTACCCTGAAGCTGAGGGGTTTTACAGAGAAGGTGGGGGTGGAAGACAGGATAACTCTCGATGATGTTAGGACGGACTCCGATCTTAGGATAGTCTTCGGCGGAGAGGCCTACCTGAGAGGCAGGGTATGGAACGAGACTACCTCCATGAGATACGAGCTGTCTCTATCTCCGAAGATGCACTTAAGGGCAGAGGTAGACAGGTTCCCCGTGGATTCGAAACTCCTCCGCATCCCTTACCTGGTATTCGGGTGGGTGAGGGGAGATGTGTTCTATGACTTTGAAGAATCCAGCCTTCAACTCTCCGTCCGGGCGGACTCCCTAAGTGTGGAGAACTTTTACTTTGAAAGTGGTGTTCTGAAGCTTCGCTACGATCTTCAGGACGGGAAGGGAGATATATACCTCAGCGCATCAGATCCCGGTTATCTGGAGGTATCCGGAAACTTTACCGAGGAAGGCTTCGAAGGAAAACTGGTTCTTGAGAGGCTCTTCTGGGCTGAGGGTCCCCTCTCCCTCTGTCTATACTACCGGGGCAGGGTTGCATACATGGGAGGTCTCCGCCTTGAGGGGGAGGGAAATTTCAGGGATCTGAGCTACTCCAACTTCCCGGTGGGGGACGGCTCCTACGAGCTGAGCCTTTACGGGGACAGGATAGAACTTCTCTACAGGGGTGAGGGCTTTTCGGGATACGTTAAGGGAGATCTGAAGGGCGGTATTCTGTCCATAACCGATCTGAAGGACCTGAGGAGGAAGGTTTACGGACTGGATCTTAGGATAGACAAGGGTAGGGTGGAGTTTTCCCATACCGGGAAAGGCTTTACCCTCGGCATTCGGGTATATTCCGGCGGATTCAACAGGGAAGGTGTGAGGGGAAGCTTTTCAGGGAAGCTGAGTGTTTCCAAGGGTAAGAGACTGGAAGGTAGCTATACTCTGAACCTGAAAGATCTTGAAATTTTTTCTAAGGAGATGCCTGAAGCCACGCTCGACGGTAAGCTGGCAGGAGATACGGTTAAGGGGAGCTACAAAGCGGGCGATGTGCTCGAGGGGGATTACACCTTCAACATGGACAGTAAAGTTCTCTCCACGAAGGGTGGCCTGAGCCTCGAGGGTGTTAACCTCTTGTTCAACTTAGAAGGATCACCCGAAAGGGGCAAGATCGTGTGGAGTGCGGAGCTGGGTAAGATCGGAAAACCTCTGAGACTTACCGGAAGGGGAGAATACTTTAAGGACAGATACCTGCTGAGGATAGATCCCGCTGTATACGAGAGGGGTGCCTTCAGAGTTAGCCTTGGTGGGGTAAAGTTGGAAGGTAATATGGAAAAGGCCTCCTTAGAAGTCGGGGCTGTCAACGTTTATGTTATGGACAGACCCGCGGTAAGGCTTTCCCAGAGGAAGGGATTCCTCGACCTGAAGGAAAGGAAGTTCCTGTGGAAGGGATCGTTCGAAGGTGCCCTTGAGGGAGACCTTGACATCATATATTCGGAAGGGATCTCCTTCCTGTCAAGGGGAATAGTGGATCTTGAGAGACTCTCCTTCTTCATCGCCACCCCTCTCGGGGGCAAGGCGGAGGGAAAGCTCAGATACTCCTTTTCCTACAAGGATGGTAAACTCAAGCTGGAGCTGAGAAACGCGGGGAAGGTGATCACCTACTCGAGGTTCTTCTCCTTTCCCCTCGAAGCCTGGATAGATCTTAACGCTGTCGGAAGTAGCCTCGGTGCCTTCATAACTCTCTGGAGGGGGGATTCGGGACTCTCCGCGAATGTGGGAACTGTGAATCTAAAGGACTACTACGTATACCTCGTATCGAGAGACTTACCCGTAAGGTATAGGAGTAAAGGTCTTAACCTGTCCCTAAGGATCAGCTCTGAAGGATGGGTGGACGTGAAGGATCTGAAGGATGTAAAGGTAAGGCTCGATGCCCTGCTGAGCGGTGATGTAGAGATAGGCAGGCTTGAGAAGAGAGAAAAGGGAAAGTCCAAAGCTCCCGCGGTTGAGCTGGATATCAGATTTGAGAGCGAGAAGCCTATCAAGATAACCCTTCCTGAAGGACACGTATACGCCAATATACGGGGATGGGTATCCGGAAGCTCCGCTGACCCGCGCTACGGTGTGGAGATAGAGCTTCTCTCGGGCGAGCTTAAGTACTTCGGAAGGACCTTCTTCGTCAAGGGTGGAACGATAAGCTCCCTCAGGGATGTGGAGGGGGAGAGCACGCGGGTGGACATAACCCTCGTCAGTCCCGGAGATGAGCTGAGCATATTCCTTAAGGTCAGAGGGGATCTGGAGGATCCTCAGGTCGTCGTATGGTCCGAACCGCCCAGAAGCACCCAGGAGCTTCTTACAAAGCTCATAATAGGTAGCACCGCGGAGGGTGTTATACCCGTCGCCAAGGCCCTGTTCAAACAGCTGGGTTACATAGGAAACGTGAGGAGTGGTCTGGCGAGCCTTCTCGGTGTGGAGATATCCTTCTCCACCCAGACGGGCAGTCAGGGAGAGATAGGCTTCGGTGTGAACGTGAGGAAGAAGATAGCCAGAGCTTTCGCCATAGAGTATCAGCAGAGCACCCTGAAGGATCCGAGGGCGACTTACTACGGAGGATCCCTCTCCATATCGAGGAACTTCTCCTTCTACGGCAGGGTGTTTTCCGACAGATCCTCGGAGATAAAATTAAGGTTCATCAGGAAGTTCGACTTCTGATATGAAGGACCATAAAAAGATACTGGATTTTCTCCAGGGCCTTCTGGAGAACGGAGCCATAAAGTTAAGGAGAGGTTTCGGAATCGGACTCTACCTCTACAACCAGCTGAGGGACAGCCTGCCCGAGAACCTGCTGGAGAACCTTCAGACCCTCGACAGAATGCCTTTGGAGAAGAAGAAGGCGATCATTCTTGAGCTGAAGAGATTCTTGGAAACCTACAGCGGTGAAAGAAGGAGGGTAAAAAGAGTCCAGAAAAGAAGTTTAAAGGACTTCAAGATCCCTCTGGACAGGCTAAAGTTTTTGGATACAAAGGAACTCAAGGTGCTAAAGTCCCTCGGGCTGAAAACCCTACTGGACGCACTCTTCTACTTTCCCCTCAGATACGAGGACAGGAGACCCCTTAGCTCCATAAGGCTCGCCAAGGTGGGCGAAAAAGTGGTTCTGAAGCTGAAGGTGAAGGAGGTAAGAAAGATAAACAAGGGGAGCTACACCGCGGAGGTTGTGTGCACAGACGGATCGGAGGAAATAAGCCTCAAGTTCAGATACAAGAAAGCGGACTTTCTCCCCGCCCTATACAGGAAGGGCAGGGAGGTTGTGATCCTCGGAAAGATAAAGAGCTTCAGAGGTAAGAAGTATATCGTCCACCCCGAGCTTCTCAAGGAGGGAGAGTTCGGAAGGATTTTCCCCATCTACTACATAAGGAGTAAAGGAGAGATAACGAAGATCTCTTCCAAAACAAGGCAGAACAGGATAAGGTCCGCTCTACAGAGGATAGTCCAGAGGGCGGTTCCCTACCTGCCCGACTACCTGCCAGAAGAAATTATCAAGGAAAGAAAGCTCCCTCCCCTCGACGAGAGCGTTCTATTCCTCCACATGCCCGAGGGTGCGGATCTGAAGAGACTGAACGATTTTACGGATCCCTACCACGAGAGGATGATCTACGACGACCTCTTCCTCTTCCAGCTCTCCCTCCTGCTCAAGAAGAAAGAAACCCAGAGGGAAAGGGCACCCAGGATAGAGGTCTCAGTCGACAGGTTCATCATCGAGTTCGAGGGAAAGCTCCCCTTCAAACTCACAGGCGCCCAGAGGAGGGTTCTGAGGGAGATCCTTGCGGACATGAAAAGGG
Organism: Aquificaceae bacterium; assembly: GCA_027079305.1. Lineage (GTDB taxonomy): Bacteria > Aquificota > Aquificia > Aquificales > Aquificaceae > Hydrogenivirga. The sequence continues at coordinate 43,769 of JALWVU010000073.1, read as the reverse complement.
AACACCCCATGAACAGGCTCCTTCAGGGGGATGTGGGGAGCGGTAAGACGGTGGTGGCCATCGGTGCTTCTCTCGCTGCGGTCAGGGAGGGATACCAGGTGGCTGTCATGGTTCCCACCGAGATCCTCGCCCAGCAGCACTACAGAAAGTTCAGGGAGTTCTTCGAGAGGGAGGGGATAGAGGTGGGACTACTCACTGGGAGCCTGACGCCCGCCCAGAAGATGAGTGCCCACAGGCACATAAGGGATGGGAACATAAAAATAGTTGTAGGGACCCACGCCCTCATACAGGAGAAGGTGGAGTTCCAAAGGCTCGGCCTCGTGATAATAGACGAACAGCACAGGTTCGGAGTCCTCCAGAGGAAGCTCCTCTTGGAGAAGGGAAAGGGGCTTTACCCCCACTGCCTCGTCATGAGCGCCACACCCATACCGAGAACCCTGGCCCTCTCCGTATACGGGGATCTGGACATCTCGGTTATAGATGAGATGCCTCCAGGAAGGCAGAGGATAAGGACTCTGCTTCTTTTCGAGAGCGAAAGGGAAAAGCTCCTGAAGGCTGTCAGGGAGGAGGTCTCTAAAGGAAACAAGGTCTACGTGATATACCCTCTGATAGAGGAGTCGGAGAAGGTGGAGCTAAAGGCCGCCAAGGAGGAGTTCGAGAGGTGGAGGGAGCTCCTGCCCGATCTGAAGATCTTCCTACTCCACGGGAGGCTCAGCGACAGGGAGAAGCAGGAGGTTATGGAGAGGTTCAAGAAGGAGGGAGATGTGCTCGTCTCCACCACCGTGGTGGAGGTAGGCATAGACGTTCCGGAGGCGACGCTGATGATAATTGAGGAGGCCCACAGGTTCGGTCTCGCCCAGCTACACCAGCTGAGGGGAAGGGTGGGAAGGTCAGACAGGTCTTCTTACTGCTACCTGGTGGTCCCGGACAGCCTGAGGAAAACGGACGCGGAGGCCATAAGGAGGTTGAAGGTGCTCGTCAGGACTAACGACGGCTTCGAGGTGGCGGAGATGGACCTCAAACTCAGAGGTCCCGGAGAGCTTCTCGGAGTCTCCCAGTCCGGATACTTCGGCTTCAACGTGGCCAACCTCGCAAGATCTAAGGACAGGGCCGTGCTCCAGAGGGCGCGTGAGGACGCACAAAGACTTCTCGAGGAAGATCCGAGGCTCGAAAACTATCCAGAACTCAAGGAGATGCTCCTTTACCGCTACGGGGGCAGGTTAGATCTCAGCTACATAGCCTAAGGCGCTAACCTAGCGCCTGCTCCTGGAGCTTCAGCCTGCTTTGAAGGCTGGGACGCTCACATCCTCAAAGAGGGGGTTTACCTCCCTTCCCGCCATCCTGGCAAGTTTCTCGTTCAGCTCCTCGAGGGAGGCCTTGACGAAGCTCTCCTCCACGAAGTCTATCCTTCCCTCGGGATCTATCAAATATATCGTGGGAACGACCATCACATCGTAGTCCACGGAAGTTTTGTAGTCCGGAGCGTCTACCAGCTGTGGGAAGGTAAGACCGTAATTTCCCGCGAACTTCCTCGCCTCTTCCGCCGGATCCTGGACCACGCCGAGGAAGTGGATCCTGTCTCCGTAGGCCCTGAACATCCTCTCCACGAAGGGTAGTGTGAGCTGGCAGGTGGGACAGGTGACCTTGTAGAAGACGAGGAGCTTATAGCCTTCAAGGCCCTCCAGACTGAACTCTCTTCCCTCGTAATCCCTCAGGGTGAAGCCCGGAGCCTTATCCCCCACCTTCAGAGGCATGGCACACCTCCCTCATATCTGTCCGAGGAGCATGAGCTGTTTTAAGGTGTTCTTGTAGGCCCTCCTTATCTCACTCGCCGCCTTTTCCACGTCTTCAAACCCGAGTATCCCTGCGGAGATGGCCAGGTTCCTGCAACCTGCCTTTACCACCTCCGCCACCCTGTAGGGCATTATGCCCCCTATGCAGACAATGGGCTTCTCGGAGATCCTAACAGCCTCCCTGAGAGCTTCCACACCCACCAGCTTGTAGTTCTCTTTGGTCGTGGTGGGATATATGGAGCCAAAGCCTATGTAATCTACGGGAAGATCTTGAGCTTTCTTAAGCTCCTCGAGGCTGTTGGCGGTGTAGCCCACGTAGAGCTTATCTCCCGCTACCTTCCTGACCGCCTCCGGGGGCAGATCCTCCTTGCCCACGTGGACCCCGTCCGCCTCCACCGCAAGCGCCAGATCCACCCTGTCGTTCACCACAAGGTCCACGCTGTAGCTCCTCGTCAGCTCCCTCAGCTTCACCAGCTCCTCGAACATCTCTCTGGTGCTCTTGTCCTTGAACCTATACTGGACCGCGGTCACTCCTCCCTTTATGGCCCTCTCTATGGTTTCGAGGAGGTCTCTGCCTTTGAAGTATTTATCGTCCGTTATGAGATATATGGAAAGGTTCATAGTTTCCTCCTTTGGCGGAGAGGGAGGGATTCGAACCCTCGGAGGGCTGTTAACCCTCTGCCGCTTAGCAAGCGGCCGCCTTCGGCCACTCGGCCACCTCTCCTGAGATTTAAAATTATATACCACATGAACATCCTCGACAGATACCTCTCCGTGAGCTATCTGAAAATATTCCTCTCGGTCAGCTTGGCCTCCATGACGCTCGTTATCCTTTACAGCCTGACTGACTTCTTCTTCGGCTTCAAGGAGAAATCGCTCAGGGTGGTGATCGAATACGTGATCTATTTAATTCCTGTAGGCTTTTATGTCCTCTCCTCGATCGTCGTGAACGTTTCTCTTCTCCTGCTCTTTAAAAGGATCCTTTCCAGGAATATGGATTTGACCGTTCAGAGTTTCGGGATCTCACCTCTGAGGTTCACGGCGGTGCTGATCGCGGGCGTGTTCTTTCTGTCCTCATTCCTTCTGCTTCTGAACGAAAGCTTCATTCCGGGAATGTTTAAAAGACTCTGGTATGTGGAGAAGACCTTCAAGAAGAAGCAGGAGGTGGGGCGACTTGTAGAGCGCTTCTGGTTCGTAAAGGATACAGGGAAGAGCAAATACTTTGTATACATAGACAGCCTCGATGTTTCAACGGGAAGGTTTGCGGGACTCTTCATGCTGAAGACCTCTGCAGAAGGTAAGGTTTTGGAGGTGGTGGAGGGAAGGAGCGGGAGCTGGAGGGGGAACGTGATAAGGGTGGACAGGGGATCCGCTTACAACTTCGAGGAGGGATACTTTGTAAGAAACCTCTCCAACTTCTCCCTCGGGGTGGAGATAGGTGTGAAGGAGATAGGGCTCTTTGCAGAAAAGATAGAGCATGTGAGGGCTTCCTCCCTGCTTAATTTATACCTGAAAGGCTCCAGGCTTGGTCTCGATACGGACAGGTATCTCTCGGAGCTAATCCACAGGGGAGGTATGTCCTTTCTTCCCTTTTTCGTTGCCCTTCCTATGATGAGGCAGGTTCTAAAGCGCAGGAGCCTTAAGGTAGGCTCCGTGTCCTTCCTGATCTATCTGATAATCGGGTGGCTTCTGGCCATAAGTCCCAAGCTCCTCGCGGATAAAGCAAACCTACCCCCCGCCTACTCCCTCTTCGGCTACGGGGTCTACTTTCTTTATCTTCTAAAAGGAGTATACGATCTTCGCAAAGGATTCAGGGTCTAAGCTGGCCCCGCCCACAAGGAGGCCCTCTATCTCCGAGTGCTTCATGAACTCGGAGGCGTTCTCGGGCTTCACGCTCCCCCCGTAGAGGATTCTCGTCCTGCCCTCGGACCTGGGATTCAGACCCCTTAAAAGCTCCTTTATAAACCTGTGGACAGCCACAGCGTCCTCCGGTGTGGCGGGGACTCCCGTTCCTATCGCCCAGACCGGCTCGTAGGCTATGTCTATTTTGTCCGTGTGCTCCTCTATCCCCGAGAGGGCGAGCCTTATCTGGGTCTCGACCACCTTGAAGGTCATGCCCGCCTCCCTGTCCTCGAGCTTCTCCCCGACGCAGAGTATAGGCCTTATCCCCTCCTCCAGGCAGGCGACAAGCTTCCTGTTTATCATCTCGTCGCTCTCACCGAATATGTGCCTCCTCTCCGAGTGGCCCACTATGACGTAGGAGCATCCCAGCTCTTTGAGCATGGGCAGGGAGATCTCCCCCGTGAAGGCTCCCTTCCTTTCGTAGAAGCAGTTCTGGGCTCCCAGCTTCACACCCGTCCCCTCGAGGAGCTTCCCCGCCACGTAGAGGGAGGTGAAGGGAGGACACAGGAGTATCTCCCTGCTCTCGGGATGCTCCACAAACTTGAGGAACCTCCTTATGTAGTCCTCCGTTTCAGAAACGGTTTTGTGCATCTTCCAGTTGGCTGCTATGAGCCTCATGGGAAAGATTTTACTATGTGTTGCCGATTAGAATAAGAACATCTGAGGAGGGGAAAGATGAGGGTAAGCGGAAAGATAGTTCTGGGGACTCTGTTGCCCACCGGTTTCATGATCCTGCTGGCTGTAGGGATCTGTCTCTACTTTTGGGGGGAGTTCAGATCCTCCAAGAGGATAGAGGAGATAGCGGATATCGTCAGGTCCGCCTCCTACTTAGTTCACGAGCTTCAGAAGGAGAGGGGGATGAGCGCGGGCTTCATAGGAAGCAAAGGTAAGAAGTTCTCCTCCGCTCTGAAAAATCAGAGATCCTCCACCGATTCCGCGGTGGAGACCTTCAGGAACTCCCTCCCAAAAGACGTGGAGGATGAAAGACTTTCCGAACTCCTCAGCTCCATAGAGGAGATGCTCCGAGGGCTCGGAGACATAAGGGATAGAGTGGACAGCCTTTCCATAAGTAAGAAGGAGGTGGTCTCCTTCTACACTGAGCTGAACAGGAAGCTTATAGCTCTTATTGGTCTGATGGCGGGTTACTCCAAGGAGACTGACTTCAGCTTTCGGATAACGGCCCTGAGGGAATTCTCAATGACCAAGGACTTGGAGGGCATAAAGAGGGCGCTCCTTAGCGTGGTCTTTGCCCAGGACAGGTTCGACAGGGACACGCTCAAGACCTTCATGAAGATCACGGGGGCCGGGGAAGCCCACCTGAACTCCTTTAGGGAGATAGCTCCCCTTCCTTACATAGAGCGGTTTGAAGACATAAAAAACAGGCCCGAGTTCAGGGATGCGGAAGACCTCGAAAGGCTCGCCCTCTCCAGAGAAAGAGGCTACGGTGTTGATCCTGAAAAGTGGTTCAGGATCCAGACGAAGAAGATAGACCTGATGAAGGAGATGGAGGACTTCATGCTCTCGGACATAAAAGGGTTTGCTAACAGATTAAGCTATACAGCTCTTTCAAGGCTTCTACTTATAGCTTTCCTGTCACTGATGATGGTAGCTGTGACTGTATGCACAGTATACAGGGTTGTCAGGAATGTGAGGGAGAGGATAGAGGAGGTTGTCGGGGACGTGGTGGCTGTCGCGGAGAGCATGGAGTTCGGAAGAAGTCCCGATAGGGGCAAGGGGGACGAGTTCGACCTCCTTGAGAAGGCTATGGCGGACATGTTCAGGTCCATAGACTCCGCTCTCAAGGCCATCCGCCACGTTATGGAAAAGGTTGCCCTCGGATACTTCGGCCAACGGATAGAGGGGGACTTCAGGGGAGACATAAAGGCCCTCGTGGATAACATAAACACGGCCCTTAGCAATCTCCAGAGAGCCATGGACTCGGTCAGAAGATCCCTCGAGGCGGTCTCGAAAGGGAACCTGAAGGTGAAGATAGAGGGAGAATACGAGGGAGACCTTAAGGACCTTGCGGAATACGTGAACTCCTCCATCGAGAGCCTGCGCTCCCTTTTAGGTAAGCTTAAGGAGGATGTCTTGAACGTTACCTCCAACATAGCGAGCATAACCACCTCCGTGGACGAGACCTCAGAGGCCATAAGGCAGATAGCGGAGGAAACCCTGAAGGCCAAGAACAAGGCCCTCGACATGGAGAAGGCCATAAACACGGGGAAAGACAGGGTTAAGGTGATGCACACAGCCATGAGGGACATAGTGGAGGTGAGCAAGGAGGTCTCCTCCATAACCGAGACCATAATCACCATAGCGGAGCAGACGAACCTTCTGGCTCTGAACGCGGCCATAGAGGCTGCGAGGGCAGGTGAGATGGGAAGGGGCTTTGCGGTGGTGGCGGACGAGGTGAGAAGGCTTGCGGAGCTCTCCGCCAAGGCGGCCAAGGAGATAGCGGAGCTACTCCAGAGGGCCACGAACACGGTGGAGGCGGGTCAGGCCTCCGCGGAGCACGTGGTGGAGAGCTATGAACGCATAGAGGAGGTGGTGAAGGAGGTCTCCTCTTCCATAGACTCGATAGCGACCGCCATGGAGGAGCAGAGCAGGGCGATAGATATAATAAGGGACAACATCACCGAGATCTCGAGGAGCACCGAGAGTATAGAGAAGGAGATGAAGAGGTTCGAGGTTTAGATGAGGAAGCTGGGACTCTTGGAGGCTACCTCCATAGGTGTTGGGACCATGATAGGGGCGGGGATATTCTCCATACTGGGGGTGGGAGCACAGATATGTGGGAGGAACCTGCCGATAGCTTTCTTACTCGCCGCACTCTTGGCTTACTTGATAGCCTACTCCTACGCAAAGCTGGGGTCCGCCTTCGTCTCCAACGCGGGACCTATAGAGTTTGTGGTGAGGGGTATTGGGGATAACGTTCTGACCGGAAGCCTCGCAATCCTGCTCTGGCTCAGCTACGTGATCTCCATATCACTCTTCGTTAAAGCTTTCGGGGGCTACTTCCTGGCTCTTATCGGAGCTGATATAACATACCTAAGACTTTCCCTTGTGGAAACCGCGGTCCTTTCTATCTTTACAGCACTCAACTTCTTCGGTTCCAAGGCGGTGGGCAGGGCGGAGTTCTGGATAGTTCTCATCAAGGTTTCCATACTACTTTTCTTTGTTGTGCTCGGTGTGTGGAGCGTAAAACCGGAAAACGTAATGCCTTCGTTAGATCCCATCGATCTGAAGAACACGGTATATGCCTCCACGGTTCTTTTCCTGACCTACATGGGCTTCGGTCTCATAACCAACGCCTCGGAGAACATAGAGAACCCTGAGAAAAACGTTCCCAGGGCCATATACCTGAGCCTTGCGGTAGTCGCTCTCGTTTACGTTTCCGTCTCCCTGACCGCTTTGGGAAATCTGGGGGCGGAAGGTCTTGTAAGGGCAAAGGAATACGCCCTTGCGGAGGCGGCAAGACCCTTTCTCGGTCAGCTCGGCTTTACCCTCGTGTCCCTCGGCGCTCTCTTCTCCACCGCTTCCGCTATAAACGCCACCCTATACGGAGGTGCCAACATCTCTTACGCCCTCGCCAAGGAAGGGAAGCTCCCGCGGATTTTCGAAAGGAAGGTCTGGTTCAGGGCGCCGGAGGGATTATACATTACCGCGGTTCTTAGTTTGCTCTTTGCCCTCCTATTCGATCTGAACGGCATAGCTAACCTGATAAGCACGGTCTTCCTTGTCATATACGTTTTCGTTCTCCTCTCCCATTACAGGCTCTCACACATAACCGGAGGGAACAGAGCCTTTATAGCATTCAGTCTCATGGTCATGCTTGCGGTCCTGGCCACGATAATGCTTTACCAGTGGGAAAGTAACAGGTGGTCCTTCTTTACCGTGATCGGTATAGTATGCGGTGTAATTCTATTCGAGATCCTTTACAGGAGGGTAAGCAGGCGTATTATAACCGAGAGGGGGTGAGCCATGGTAGCGGGTGTTCTCCTCAGGAGGCCGAAACTCGACATAGACCTAAAGCTCCTCGAAAGGGCTAAGAGGGAAGGTAAAGCCATAGCTCTGTATCCAACTCTCAAGTTCAGCTGTCTGATAGCCAAGAGGTTCAGGGCGAAGCTGGTGGAGAACGTGGAGGATTACGACGTGGAGGAAGAGGTGGACGGTGTAAAGGTATTCATCAAGTTCAGGGCTGTGGGGAGCAGGTTCTGCGGAGGAGAGAAGGGCTTCGAGGACTTCGAGTTTCCCATCAAAGAGCCTGAGAGGTTCTTTCCCAAGTGGATAAAGGTGAGGGAGGACCTCAGCGGGGAGTTCGGATACCTCTGAGCTTCTCGAAAAGCTCATACACCACGGGTATAACGAAAAGACTCAGGGGCAGGGCTGTGGTCAGACCGCCTATCACCGCAACCGCCAGGGGTTGTCTGAGCTCGGATCCTTCCGTAAGTCCCAGGGCTACCGGCAGAAGGGCGAACATTATGGTCAGGGTTGTCATCAGTATAGGTCTTAGCCTCTCTCTCCTCGCCTTCATTATGGCATCCCTTACGCTTTCTCCCTCTTTGCGGAGCTGAACTATCCTCTCTATGAAGAGGACCGAATCTCTGGCTACCAAACCTATCAGAAGTATTATTCCGAAGTAAGAGGGAATGTTCAGGCTTCCGCCGGTCAGGTATATGAGACCGAAGACACCTGAGATGGCCAAGGGAAGTGTCAGCATAACTGTGAGGGGATGAACGAAACTTTCAAAGAGGGAAGCGAGGATCATGTAAACTCCCGCTACCGCCACAAGGAGCGCGAGGGAGAGTCCCGCAAAGGCTCTCCGAAACTCCTTTGTGTGTCCCGTAGGCTCGAAGGTGTATCCCGGCGGGAGGGTTCTCTTTAAGAATCCCTCTATCTCCTCCACCGCCTCACCCAGGGACTTGTCTCTGAGGTTTGCAAAGAGTATGAAAGAGTACTGTCTGTTGAACCTGTTTATGACCGTGTAGCCGGGCTTGAGTTCGTAATCGATCACAGAGGTTATCGGAACGAGCTCTCCGTTCTTGGCCCTGAGGAAGACCTTCTTCAGGTTCTCGTAAGTTCTCAGGAACTTCTCCTCCGCTTTGACGTAAACGTTGTAGCTCTCTGAGCCGAGTTCGTAGGTTCCTACCCAGAGCTTTCCGAAAAGGGCGGTCAGGGTGTTCCCCACGTCCTCCACGTTCAGCCCCAGCTCCCTAAGCCTGTCCCTGTCCACCCTTATCCTTATCTCCGGCTGGTTTATCCTTATGTCCGTATCTATATCCTCATAACCTCCCCTTTCTTTCAGAAAGGAGACGAGGGAGTCCGCTATTCTTGCGAGCTCCTCCAAGGAATCTCCCCGGACAACATACTGAATGTCCGTCTGTCTTCCTCCCCTCGCTCCCACAACTGAGGGAACCTCAACCGAGGCCCTGACATCTTTTATCTTTCTCAGCTCGTCCCTGATCATGTTCATAACTACCTTCTGGTGGGGCCTCTCCCTTCTGTCCTTAAGAGTTACGAAGAACATACCACCGTTTACGGTCGGGCTTATCAGCCCCTCTCCTACCGCCATCCCGTATCGGAGAATGTAGGGATTGCTTACGAGGACCCTCTCTATCTCCCGTGCCTTCCTGTTGGTGAACTCGAAAGAGGATCCCAAGGGTGTTTCGAACCTTATTATGAACCTCCCCTCGTCCACCACCGGAAAGAACTCCTTCTTTGTGATCTTGGCGAGCTGAACCCCGACGAGAACGGTCGAGAATGAAAGTATGAGGACCACGAACTTGTGGTTTAAAGACCATCTGAGGGCCTTATCGAAGACCTCCTCGAACTTACCGTAGGCTCTCATAAAGGGATTCCTCTCTCCAGCTCTCACAAGCCTTGCGGACAGCATCGGTGTGAAGGACACGGAAACGAGGAAGGATATGGCTATAGCGGTTATCAGCGTGAAGCTGAACACACCGAAGAAGACACCTATCGGACCTTTCAGGAAAAGTATGGGAAGGAAGATGACTATCAGAGAGGCTGTGGAAGAAAGGAGGGCAAAGACCACTATCCTTGTTCCCACGATCGCCGCTTCCTTGCCCTTCAAACCCTCCTCGTTTCGCCTGTATATGCTCTCCAAGACCACTATCGCGTCGTCTATCACTATCCCGACAGCGACAGCGAGGGCCAGAAGTGAAAGTGTGTTAAGGGAGTTCCCAGTTATGTATAGGACAAAGACCGCTCCGAGAACAGATATGGGTATGGCAACTACGGGGATGAGGGTGAACCTGAAGCTCCCGAGGAAGAGAAATACCACAAGGGCTGTCAGTAGGCTTCCTATCACTATCTCGTGGGTGGCGTCCGCCACGCTCCTCTTTATAAAGACAGACGCATCGTAGTTCACGTCTATGTTTACACCTTCGGGGGCCACCTTCCTAAGCTCCTCTATCTTTTTCATCACCCCCTCAGCCACCTGAACCGTGTTAGTTTTGCTCTCCTTGTAGACTATCAGAGCGACAGCGGACTTAAGGTTGAAGCGGACGGTGTTCCTCTTCTCGTCGTAGGAGAACTCCGCGTGACCCACGTCCCTGAGTCTTATCCCGTCTCTGATGATCAGGTTGTTTATCTCCTCCGCGTTCCTGAACTTACCCATTATCCTGAGGACGTACTCTCTGTTTTTGCTGTATATCCTTCCCGCGGGAGTCTCCACGTTGTTCTTTCTGAAGACCTCTATAACGTCCATTACCGTGAGTCCTCTTGAGTAGAGCCTTTCCGGATCTATCCTTATCCACATGACCCTGTCCCTGAAACCGCCCAGGTGAACCTCCGCCACTCCCCTCACCCTCTCGAACTCCCTCTTTACTACCTTGTCCGCAAAGTAGGAGATCACACCGTAGTCCACGTCACCGTGGACTAGGACCGCCATTATGGGGGCCATGGATGTGTTCAGCTTCCTCACAGAAGGAGGGTCCACTCCCTCGGGCATCCTCCTGTAGGCCCTCTGGACCGCGTCTCTGACCTCTTGGGAGGCCACGTCTATGTCCTTGTCCAGATCGAAGACCACGCTTATGCGGGACACACCCGTGTAGCTCTTAGCTACGATGGAGTCCACACCGCTTATGGAGGCAAGCTCTTCTTCTATCTCCCTCGTTACAACCGTGTCCACCACGTAGGGGTTTGCCCCCTCGTAGACTGTTGTTATGCTTACCACGGGAAAATCCACGTCCGGGAACCTGTCAACGGGTATGTTTCTGTAGGCGTAGAGTCCCAAAAGAACGAAGGTGAGCATTAGCATGAGTGTTGTGACGGGCCTGTTTATGAAAAACCTATACATGAGAGGTATTATAATTGCGATATGACTGGCCGGTCATTGATCCTTGCCCTTTTCCTCTTTCTGGCCCTTTCCTGCGGTAGCGATCATAGGCGGGCGGAGACGCCAAAGGAGAGGACCGTAGAGGTAAGGACCATACAGGTAGAGCCTGTAGATTACACGCTCAGATACGAGACCAACGGCTACCTGGAGGCGATTGAAAAGGTCCAGGTAAGACCACTCGTGAGCGGAAGGGTAAAGGAGATCCTCATAGAGGAGGGGAGCTTTGTTCGGAAGGGAACAGCACTTCTGAAGATAGAGGATAGAGATTACAGAACCTTATACAGGGAAGCCCTGTGGAAGCTGAAGGAAGCGGAAGAGAGCTACCGGAACCAGCTTCAGATCTATCAGAGAAGGAAGCGCTTATATGAAAAGGAGCTCATAAGCAAAGAGGAGTTTGAGGAGGCAAAAACTAAGCTCGAGACCCTGCGGGCGAAGATAGAGAGTTTGAAGGCGGTGGTCAGAAAGAGAAGAATAGACCTGGATAGGACCCGGCTCAGGGCACCTTTTGACGGATACGTCGTCAGGAGGCTCGTCAGCGTGGGAGAGCTCGTGGGACCTTCTACCGTATGCTACGAGATGGTAAGGGAAGATCCCCTCTGGTTCGTGTTTAAAGTTCCCCAGGAGCTCGCTACTTATATAAAAAAAGGAGCGCCTGTAGAGATCTTAGTTGAAGGGAAAAAGCTGAGGTCCAGGGTGGGTTATGTTTCCCCCTCAGTAGACGAGAACAGGATGATAACGGTAAAAGCTCAAGTAAGGAATACAGACGGGGAACTGCGACCGGGTATGTATGGTAGGGCGAGATTTGGCTACAGGAAGGTAAAGGCTTTTATCATCCCGGAGCAGGCGGTTCAGCTCTTTAAGGGACAGAGTTTTCTCTGGATCGTGAAGGACTCACGGGCGGTCCGTGTCCCGGTTAGGGTTGTGGGCCATGAGGAAGGCACTCTCATAGTGCTCGGGGATCTGAAGAGGGGAGACAAGGTAGTCGTTGAAAACCTCATGTTCCTGAAGGAAGGCCTTAGGGTGAAGGAGAGATGAGGTTCCTTCTAATCCTTCTCCTTTTCACCTTCTCTTACTCCCTTACTCTCGAGGAGGCGATAGAGCTGGCCCTGAAGAGGAACATAAACAGCGTAAAGACAGAGATAGACCTGAGGAAGGTGGAAGAGCGAATCAAAGAGATCAGAGGTAGCGTTCTGCCCGCTATTACCTTCTCCGCCCGATATACAAAGTGGGATCCCAACTACATATCCTCTTTCGTTCCGGAGAACAAGTATCTCCTTAGGCTCACACTTACACAATCTATCTTTGATAAAAGCGTTTGGGACGCCATAAGGCTCGCCAAGAGGAGCAGGGAACTCCAAGAGGCGGTATTGAAGGATATGAGGATTAGCCTGAAAGCGGAGGTGGAAAAGCTCTTCTGGGCTGTCCTGCTCAAGAGGGAAGTTTTAAAGGAGAAGGAAAGATCCCTTAGATACTGGGAAAACTTCTTTAGACTGGTGGAGGAAAAGTATAGAGAAGGTATAGTTCCAAAGTATGAGTTTCTCAGGGCCAGAGCCCAGCTCCGTCAGGCAAGGGCGGACCTGATTAAGGCTGAGAGCGATTACAGAACCTCCCTAAACTCCTTCAAGAATCTGCTTGGGATCACGGAGGATGTAGAGCTTGAGGGAGATTTGAGGAAAGTATCCTTCCGTGTGGAAAATCCGAAGAAGCTCCTTCTGGAAAGAAATACCTCCCTTCTGGTGCTGAAGAGGACCTTATTGGTCAGGAGGGAGAGTGTGAACCTGAAAAGGGCGGACTACTACCCGAAGCTTTCCTTCTTTGCCAACTACAATGTGGAGAACGTGATGGACTTCAGGGGTGGTAGGCTTGTGGAGGATACCAGAAGCGGATACAGCTTTGGTCTCAACCTGGACTTTACCCTCTTCGAAGGTCAGAAGCGCGGTGCCAGGGTGATGCAGGAGAAGCTCGAAGAGCTCAAGATCAGTGAGGAGATAAAGTTCAAGGAGAAGGAACTCCTGAACCAGCTCGACTCCCTGCTCTCTCAGCTCAGGGCTCTCGAAGAGGAACTGCTTGCGAGGGAGGATGCACTACTTGCCTCGGAGGAGTCTCTGAGAAATGCGACCGAGAGGTATAGAGAGGGTGTCGGATCTCAGGTAGAGCTTCTGGAGGCGAGGAGAAATTACGAGAATGCAAAGCTTCTCTACCTTCAATCCATATACAACTACAACGCCCTCGTGGCGGATATAAAGAGGATTCTTGGCCTTTAATTGGTATAATATTAGGTCCAAACCTTTCAGGAGGATGGTCATGTATGCGGTCATAAAGACAGGAGGAAAGCAGTATAGGGTGGAGCCGGGAACCAAGCTGAGGATAGAGAAGATCCAGGCGGAGGAAGGATCGACGGTGGAGTTCGAACCCATAATGGTCAGGAAGGACGACGGGAACTTAGAGTTCTACAAAGGAAAGGTGATCGCGGAAGTCCTGTCCCACGGAAGGGGTAAGAAGGTAACGGTATTCAAGTACAGACCCAAGAAAAACTACAAGAGGTGGAAGGGGCATAGACAGCCCTACACAGAGGTATTAATTAAAGAGATAAAGGAGGTTTAAGGATGGCTTCGAAGGCGAGCGGTGGTTCTACGAGGAACGGAAGGGATAGTCATTCTAAAAGATTAGGGGTTAAGAGATACGGTGGCCAGTTCGTAAAGGCGGGCAACATACTCGTCAGGCAGAGGGGAACGAAGATCTACCCGGGCAAGAATGTAGGGATGGGATCTGACTTCACCCTATTTGCCCTCGTGGACGGATACGTTCACTTCGAAAACAGAAGGAAGAAGAAGATGGTCAGCGTTCTCACCCCTGAAGAGTGGGAAGCCCTCAACGGAAACGGGAAGGCTAACTGAGGACATCGGGAAGGACCGCCACACTTTCGATCACAAGATCAGGTTTTCCCTTCTTAAGATCCTCCTTTCTGAACTTTCCGGTTTTTACCAGCACTCCGTAAAGCCCTGCCTTCATACCTCCCAGAACGTCAGCCTCGATATCGTCTCCCACTACCGCACACTCCTCCGGAAGCAAGTCCATGCTCCTGACCGCGGACAGAAAGAACTCCCTGCTCGGCTTTCCGAGGACCTTAGCCCTCTTGCCCGATGCAAATTCAAGAGCCTTCACAAAAGGCCCCGCATCGAGGGAGAGTTTTCCGTCCCCGTCCTTGAAATACCTGTTCTTGGCCGCCGTGATAAGGTCCGCTCCTTCCATAAGATACCTGAAGGCCTTATTCAATCTATCGTAGGTAAAGTTCTTATAGGCGTCTCCCACCACAACGTAGTCGGGAGGCTCTCCTGCAAGATCTCTTACCTCTTCCATGGCTTCATCGGTAAGTAGAAAGTATCCTCTGGCTTTCTTTCTTCTCAGAAACTCCGCGGTCGCACCTAGGGCTGTAAAGACCTCCTCCTCGTAAACTTCAAATCCCATGGACCTGAGTTTTTCCACAACCTTTCTCTTGGGTTTCCTGGTGGTATTGGTTATGAATCTGATCTGGAATCTGCTCCTGAGCTTTGTAAGAGCTTCCACAGCCCCGGGAATAGGCTTTTCCCCCACATACAGGACGCCGTCCAGATCTAAGAGTAGCCCCCTGATCCCTCTCATGCTTTAATATTAGCTCACATATAAAAAAGGCCCCCGCAGGGGGGCAAGGGCGCAAACGGGTGCAGGGCTCAGAAAGTAAAGCCGAGTTCCACCGAGAGAGTGGTCTTATCCTTCTTTTGGCCGTTTTTGAATATCTTATTGTCCGCGGATACGTAAACGACCTCTCCCCTTATGAAGGTATTATCGCTGGGCTTGAAGGTGGGTGTCACAGTAAGCGTGTATCCTTTCTCGTCTATGTATATACCGCTGTTCCCGCTATCGAAGTATTCGAGCCTGATGGGAAGGGAGACATTTCCCATGTTAGGAGTAAAGTAAACCGCCACTCCGTAACCGCTGTCGTCCTGACCGGGAGCTTTTGAAGAGTCATCGAGCCACTGGTAGTCCGCGTTAAGCCCGACGTCTATGCCACCTATGGAGTATCCGAGAACTATATCAACGAGGTTCTTGTTTACCATATTCGGATCGGTAACATCGTTGTAGTCAAAGTAGGTCAATCCGTAAGATATTCCCGCTATCTCGCCGAGGGACCCAACCGCAAAGTTATCACCGCCATATTCCTTGTTGTATTCCGCATACAGACTGATGGCATCGGTGAGATCGAAGCTTGCCCTTGCACCAGGATAGATGAAGGGCTGTGCTCCCCAGACAGCTCCGAAGGTTACGTTGGGGTTGGAGTAGGTGTCCGCTATCTCATATCCTATGTTGGTTGTAAGTAATCCCGCATCGAGGCTGAGCTTATCGATGGGCTTGAGGGTTACGTATCCCCATACTATACCGAAGTTATCCGTCTGTCCCTGTGAGCCGTTCAAGGGTGAGTCTACAGTTCCCAAAAAGCTCTGACCCACCGCAAGGTCAAAGCCCATTTTTATGGTTTCACCCACCTCACCTTTCAGACCTACGATGGCGTTGGTCACCTGGAAGGCATCCTGGGCGCTGTCGTTCCCTTCGTTGGTGGTGTAGAAGTAACCTGCACTCACACCCCCGTAAAGCTCAAGGGGCTGGGAGATCTTTAAAGTTAGCTCCTTCTCCTGAGCGAAAGAGCTTCCCGCAAGGGCGAAAACCGCTGTCAGCAAGAGCTTCTTCTTCATAATCTTCACCTCCTCTTAAGTTTTTAAGAATTAAAAAGAGGAAAAGCGGAGCGGAGGACTGAGCCTCCGACCTTTTATAAGTTGTAGGCGCTCTCCCCGTGCTGGGAGCTGTCGAGACCTTCTATCTCCTCATCCTCCTTAACCCTTAGACCGGTCAGGGCTTTGGCGATGAACACTATTATCGCGGTCAGAACTCCCGAGTATACGAGGGTAGCTATAACACCCTCTATCTGCACGAGAACCTGCGCGGGGTTGCCGTAGAGGAGTCCTGCGCTCTCGTTCACCGCGGGATCCGCAAAGACACCGGTAAGTATAGCTCCCACTATTCCCGCAACACCGTGTATTCCGAACACGTCAAGGGCATCGTCGTATCCGAGGGCGGGCTTGACTTTAGCCACCGCAAAGTAGGCGAACACAGCCCCTATGGCTCCGACGAAGATCGCTCCTACGGGGTTTACGAAACCTGCTGCGGGAGTTATAGCAACAAGACCGGCTATTATACCGGAGGATATTCCCACAACGGTGGGCTTGCCTGCGTGGAGCCACTCGACGAACATCCAGGCGAGTAGAGCGGAAGAGGTTGCCACAGTCGTGTTAGTCATGGCGTATACAGCTATGGTGTCCGCAGCGAGGGCGGAACCTGCGTTAAATCCGAACCATCCGAACCAGAGGATTCCCGCACCGAGGGCTACGAGAGGAACGTTGTTGGGTATGAGCTGGGGTTCCTTCCTCTTACCGAGTATAAGAGCAGCAACGAGTCCCGCGATACCGGCGTTTATGTGAACGACCGTTCCACCGGCGAAGTCAAGGGCGCCGTGATTGCTCAGGAAACCTCCACCCCAGACCCAGTGGGCTATGGGAGCGTATACGATCACGCTCCAGAGGATACAGAAGATTATCCAGGCGGAGAACTTCATCCTGCCAACGAGTGAGCCGCTCACGAGAGCGGTGGTTATGGTGGCAAAGGTGAGCTGGAACATGAGATCCAGAAGGGCGGGGTATCCAGTGTCAGCGTTTATCCCCGTAATTCCCTTACCGAAGAGATACTGGGTAGGATTGCCCATGAACTGGGCTATGTCATCCCCGTAAGCTACCGAGTATCCCACTATAAGCCAGGTTAGCGTAACTATTGCGAAGGCAACGAAGGACATAGCTATGGTATTCAGGATGTTCTTCCTCTTGTCGAGTCCTCCGTAAAAGAGAGCAAGGCCGGGTATGGTCATGAACACAACCAGAGCGGAGGCTGTGAGCATCCAGGCGGTGTTCCCGGTGTCAAGCTTTGCCTCTCCCGCAAAGGCAGGGATAAAGCCCACCAGCAGGGGCAATATCGTCCAGGAAAATGCGCGCCTCATCTCTTTTCCCTCCTGTGTTGAAATGACCCCGCCCGAAGGCGGGGTTCTTTAAAGCTTAGATATCGAAGTAGAGCTCGAACTCGAGAGGATGAGGAGTGAACCTGAGCTGGTCTATCTCCTCCCTCTTGGTCTCGATCCAGAGCTGGAGGAACTCCTCGGTGAAGACTCCGCCCTTGAGGAGGAACTCGTAGTCCTTCTCCAGCTCGTTTATGGCCTCCTCGAGGGATCCGGGGAGCTGGGGTATTCCTTCCAGCTCTTCGGGAGGTAGGGAGTAGATGTCCTTGTCGAAGGGCTCGCCGGGATCGATCTTGTTCTCTATTCCATCTATAGCAGCCATCAGTATGGCGCTGAAGGCGAGGTAGGGGTTGGAGGTGGCATCCGGGAACCTTACCTCTATCCTCTTGGCTTTAGGAGACTGGGAATACATGGGTATCCTTATGGCGGCGGATCTGTTCCTTGCGGAGTAGGCGAGCCTTACGGGTGCTTCGAATCCGGGAACAAGCCTGTGGTAGGAGTTTATGGTGGGGTTGGTGAGGGCTACCAGCGCCCTTGCGTGCTTTAGGATACCGCCGATGGCATAAAGGGCTGTCTCGGAGAGTCCTGCGTATCCGGAACCTGCGAAGAGAGGCTCATCTCCCTTCCATATGGAGAAGTGGGTGTGCATTCCAGAACCGTTGTCGTTGGGAAGAACCTTGGCCATAAAGGTGGCGAACTTGCCGTGTTTGGCGGCCACGTTCCTTACCACGTACTTGTAGAGGAAGAGTTTGTCCGCCTGGTTTACGAGGGAGTCGAACCTTATGTCTATCTCCGCCTGTCCCGCGGTGGCGACCTCGTGGTGGTGGAGCTCAACGGTTATGCCGAGTTCGGAAAGTATGGATACCATCTCGTTCCTTATGTCCATCATCTTGTCGAGAGGCGGTGCGGGGAAGTATCCTCTCTTGTGGGGTATCTTGTATCCGGTAGAGGTTATCTCCCTGTTCCACCAGCCCTCTTCCGAGTCTACTCTCCAGAAGGAGTAGTTAGCTGCGGTTCCGAACTCTACCGAATCGAGTATAAAGAACTCCGCCTCGGGTCCGAAGTAGGCGGTATCGCCTATACCGGTCTGCTTTAAGTATTGCTCCGCCTTCTGGGCTATGTATCTTGTGTCCCTTCCGTATCTCTCACCTGTAACGGGATCATATATATCGCATATCATCACGAGTGTCTTGTGCTCTATAAAGGGATCTATGAAGGCGGTGTTGGGATCGGGCTTGGCGAGCATGTCGGACTCGTTTATAGACTGCCATCCCCTTATGGAGGATCCGTCAAAACCCCTTCCGTTCTCGAAGGTGTCCTCGGAAATCTCGTAGGCGGGGATGGTAAGGTGTTGCCACTGACCGAAGGGGTCTGAAAACCTCAGATCCACATACTGAACCCCTTCCTGCTCGATCAGGCTAAGAACCTCTTGGGGCGTATACTTAGGCATGCCTGCACCTCCTTTAAATTTTTAGATTGCTGCCTCTCCTTTCTCACCGGTCCTTATACGGACCACGTCCTCAACGGGAATGATGAATATCTTTCCGTCTCCCACCCTTCCCGTCTGGGCGGTTTTGACGATCGTGTCCACGACCTTGTCCACATCCTCGTCCTTGACCACCACCTCGATCTTTACCTTGGGCAGGAAGTCGATAACGTATTCGGTGCCCCGGTAGATCTCGGTGTGGCCCTTCTGCTGACCGAAGCCCTTGACCTCGGTCACGGTCATACCGCCGATGCCGATCTCAACGAGGGCGTCCTTGACCTCGTCCAGCTTGAAAGGTTTGATGATAGCCTCGATCTTCTTCATCTTCCTTCCTCCTGCTTATATTTTTGCAATTGTCGTGCCAAAGGTGAAAAGTGCCGGAACATATGTAGATTTTAGTATCGGGAGGAACCCAGTTTACGCCCTCTTTATGTAAAATTGTTTACATTTTTGTTAATTTGTAAACATGCTTGGATAGTTCGCCATAAGGTCTTTGAGTTTTCCTTGCTTCCCCTGTCAACTCTCCCCCGGCTTATGGCACACACAAAGTCACCTTACTCGGACAGGGAAAATTCAGGGGCCTGTTGCAGGTAAGACCAGCATCGCACAGGAAGATCAGGTTGGGAAGTAACTTTTTAAAAAGGGGAAAAAGTTTCTTGAGAGTTCAGATTAGAGTGTCTACGGGCTTGACTTGTGCAGAAGCTCTATGTGGAGGGGAATTTTTAATCCGTTCGTCCAGAGGAGAGGGACAAGGGCTCTGTGGGTGAGGGGAGCTTTGTGTATGTTTCCTCTTCCCTTGTCTATCCACATCCTTATAGCTTCCTCAAGAGCCTGCACTATCTTCATCTTCTTAGCGACTTTCCTGAATTTTCTTAGAAGCATACTCTCTAACCTTGTCTTTTATATTAGCCAGCTCCTTAGAGGCGAATTTTTCCGCCTCTTGCTTGCATTTAAAGTAAATTGTTTTCAGCTCATCAGTGTTTTCTTTATAGTCCAGAGGATCAGGCATACAGTCTATCAGCTTATCATCGTGATAAACCTGATATAGAGCCTCTTCAAGACTTTTACCATAAGTAAGGGACTCCAGATCACTGAAAGCCTCGTCATAACACTTATTAAATGCCGCAAACGGATTCCATATAGATTTGGTGCACTGCCCGGAGTTGAGGGATAGAAAGTATATCCTCTTTATCCTTTCCCTGTGGGAAGCCTCTATCTTGCAGTCTTCTTCGCTCCCGCCCTTCATCATGCAGTCAAAGGCAAGTTTCCTTTTGTCTTTGAGTTCCTCCTGAACAGCCCACATACCTGCTATTGAGTTAAGTATCATCCCCACCCCGATGGCGGTTCCGTGGCCAGCCAAAGTTGAAGAAAGTGGTCTGTTTTCAACATAGCTGAATGTCCGTCCTCCGGAAGCTGTGTAGTTGGATGCAGCTTCACCCGCAACATAGGAACATGAACTTATAAAGAGGAGTAAAACTGTCCCCACTACCGCAACAACACTCATACTTCAACTTCCTCATATACACCTAATAAAGTCCGTAAACTATCGTTTCATCTTTCAGTTCCGCTACCGCGGAAAGTATCCATATGTCTTTGTTTTTACTCTCAACGTGTGCGTGCATCTTAATCTATGCTTATCCTCTTGGCCTTTTCCGCACTCCGGGCACTTTATGAGATTTATTGTAAATCATCTAACTGGCGATGTGTCCACACTTGACCTGCGGGAGGAATCGATTAAAATAATCTCAAACCGAGAAGAAGGGAGGGATTGGCTATGATCCTTGAGACCTCTGTTGGGGTGTTGTTACTTTCCGCCGCTTCCATATTCTATGCGAGGAGCAGACTTATAAGAAGAGAAGATTCCGGTGCGGAGAGCGTATTAGTGTTTACAGCCAAGGAGATTCCCGGACTCGAAGTCAAGGAGACGGTGGGCTACATAGAGAGCTCTTCCGTTATGCCCGCCGAGGGAGACTATTCCCTTGAGTCAGCTAAGGAGGATACTGTAGAGAAGCTTAAGGAAAAGGCAAAGAGTATGGGAGCAAACGCCATATTCGAACTAACCGTAGATGTAGAGGAAGGGAGCATGCACACCAGAGTGGTTGCCCGGGGCTTTGCGGTGAAGATTTAAATTAATTACTGTGGACGAGGGATGTGGAAAGCTGATAGTCCTCGCGGAAGGGGCGGATTTAGATGCCCTCTCTTCTTCCTTGGCTCTTCAGAAACTCTATTCGGATGCCTGTCTTCTGAAGCCTAAATACCTCTCTAAGAGGGCGGGAGAGGTCTTCAAGGACTTCAAGCATCTCTTTAAGATCACCGAGACCTTTCCAGAGGAGTTCGATCTCCTTCTCACCGATACGAGATACTTCCCCGAGGGTGTCCCCAAGGAGAGAGTAAGGAGGATAATCGTTTACGACCACCATCCCTCCGGAGATGTGGTGGATTTCGAGGGTAAGGTTGAGAAGGTAGGTGCGGCTACCACCCTCGTTGTGGAAGAGCTTATGAAAAAGAAGGTTCACATAACACCGGAGGAGGCTACGCTTATTGCCCTCGGTATATACGAAGATACCGGAAACTTTACCTTCGAAGGGACCACCGAGAGGGACCTGAGAGCGGTCGCCTGGCTCATCTCGAAAGGGGCTAATCTCAGGACTATAAGGAGATACATGCTCGAGACCTTCACGAAAGAACAGATAGAGGTGGTGAGAAAGATCCTGTCTTCGGTGGAGAAGATCTTTATAGAGGGCAGAGAGGTGGCTCTGGCTACAGCGGTTTTGGAGAAATACGAACCTGATGTAAACACCCTGCTTTACGAAGTGAAGGACCTAAAGGAGGCAGACGCCTTCTTTGTGATAATTGAGGCGGAAGGAAAAACATACGTTTTTGGGAGGTCCCAGACAAAGGACATAGACATGGGGAAAATCCTCCAGCAGTTGGGAGGAGGAGGACACCCCGAGGCGGGAGCTGTCAAACTTGAAAACGTCTCCGCTCAGAGGGTAAAGAACCTTCTCATAAATCTCTTGAGAGGTATCAGTCCACCCAAGATAAAGGTGGGAGACATAATGAACTCCCCTCCCTTTTTAATTTCCGAACACCTTTCTGTGAGGGATGCTCTGGCGGAGCTTTCGGAAAGAGGTTTCGCCAACGCTCCCGTCATCGACAGGGAGGGGAATCTGGTGGGGATAATCTCCAAGAAGAGCCTCATCAAAATTTCCAAGCTCTATCCGGAAGAGCCAGTGGGCGATTTCGCCAGCAGAGACTTCGTGAGTCTCCCGCCCGACGCTCCCGTCTGGGAGGCGGAGGAGATCCTGACCAAGTTCGGCCAGAAGATAATCCCGGTTGTGGATAAAGGCGTGGTTGTAGGTGTGGTAACGAGGCTCGACATAATTCACCGGATGAAGGAGGATCTCGGGGAGCTGAAGGCCACCCGCAGGAAGATAAAGGTCCCTCAGAACTTAGAGTCCGTATCGAGGGAAGTGGGTGATATAGCACGGTCTCTCGGCTTCAGGGTATACATAGTCGGCGGTGTGGTCAGGGATATACTCCTCGGAAAGGAGGTCTGGGATCTCGACTTCGTGGTGGAGGGAGACGCCATAAAGGTGGGGGAGGAGCTTGCTAAAAGACACGGCGTAGAAGTTCATCCCTTTCCCGAGTTCGGGACCGCCCACCTGAAGGTGGGAGCTTTGAAGATAGAGTTCGCCACCGCGAGGAGGGAGACATACCCAAGGCCCGGGGCTTACCCCAAGGTCGAGAGGGCCTCCCTCAAGGAGGATCTGATAAGGAGGGACTTTACCATAAACGCGATGGCCGTCTCCGTGAACCCGGAGGACTTCGGAACGCTCATAGACTACTTCGGAGGGATAAGGGATCTAAAGGACAGGATAATCAGAGTTTTACACCCCGTCAGCTTCATAGAGGATCCCGTGAGGATCCTGAGGGCGCTCAGGTTCGCAGGGAGGCTCGGCTTTAAGCTCTCCAAGAGCACGGAGAGATTGCTCAGGCAGGCGGTGAACTTAGGGCTCCTGGAGGAGGCCCCGAGGGGGAGGATAACCAACGAGATAAGGCTCGCCCTGAGGGAGGAGAGGCTCCTGGAGATACTCTCCCTATACAGGAAGTATAAGGTTCTCGAGCACGTTGTTAAGGGCTTCCAGTGGACACAGGCCCTCGAGGACAGGCTCCTGAAGCTCAAGAGGGTCGTGGACTGGCACTCCCTGGAGTTCCCCTCCGAGAGGCTCGACTACGGATGGGTCTTCCTGATGCTCCTGCTCTCGAGCGTAAAGCCAGAGGTGAGCCTGGGTTTTCTCGGGGAGGTATCAGCTCCCGCCTGGGTAAGGGAGTCCATAGAGGAGGTTTACAGAAGGCTGGAACTCCTCAAGGAGGGTCTCAGGAAGGCCCGGAGAAGCTCGGAGGTATACAGGGCACTCAAAGGTGTTCATACATCACTCCTTCTTATGCTCATGACCGAGGAGGATCTCCAGGACAAGGTCAGGTTATACCTTGAGAGGCTCAGGTTCGTGAAGGTTCCCAAGGAAACTATAGAGAAACTGAAGGAGAAAGGCCTACGGGGCAAGGGGCTCGGAAAGGAGATAGAGAAGATAAAGGAGAGGCTCATGGACGAGGAGAAATCCTTTATAATTGAGAAACCATGAGATTGGCTTTCTTCAAGGTGGGGGAGATCCAGGGAAGTCTGAAGCACATTGGGGCTATGATCGAATACCTGAAGGAGAGGGGGGTGGAGATAAGGGAGATAGAGCTCGATCCTAAGAATGTCCAGAAGGCGGTGGAGGAGCTTCAGGAGTTCAGGCCCGCCTTCACCATGGACCTCAACGCCATGGGGATAATAATAGGGGAGCAGGAGGGGAAGAAAACGCCCCTATACGATATCTTCGGCTTCGTTCATTTTTCCTTCTTCACCGAAGACCCCCTCCTACACTTTCCCAACCTATACGGCCTCCAGCACAGGAACCTGGTGGCTCTGATCACGGACATAAGGTATGCGGACAGCCTCAGGATGCTCGGGATCGAGAACATAAGCTATCTAACTCCTTTCCTCGACTTCTCCCTTTTTCCACAGCCCCAGGGTGAGAGGGAGATAGACATAGCCTTTCTGGGCCCCCTGATAGACCCCCAGATAATAGTTGACTCGGTTCAGAAGAACCTTCCTGAGAGCATATTTCCTCTGTTCATAGAGACGGGGGAGTTCATGTTCAGGAACCCCGAAGTTAACTCCATAACCGCCCTCAACTACGTCCTCGGGCTCTTCAACCCCCAGATCCAGCAGGAGTTCGAGAAGTGGAGGAAGGAAAACGAGGAAGCCTTCCTGAGACTCCTGAACGACACCGCCATATACGCCACCATGAGGAAGAGGTGGTATCTGATAAACTTCCTCGAGGGGATAAACCTGAAGGTGGTAGGTGAGTATCAGGGGGAGCTCAAAGAGGACCACGAGAACATCAAGGTGAACTCCTACGAGGAGCTTCTGGAGATTTACGGAAAGAGTTACATAACCGTAATGAGCTTCCCCCACACGGTCCCCTCTGGAATAGGCTTCACCCCCCTCGAGGTCTCCGCGATGGGAAGCGCACCGATGATAGACTACAGGGGAACTCTGCCCGGCTTCCTCACCCCGGGAGAAGAGGTAATTCCATACATGCCCCTCGACAGGGCGGACATAGAAGAAAAGGTCCTTTACTACCTGGACAACCTGGAGGAGGCTAAGGAGATAGGGGAGAGGGCCAAGAATGCGGTGGTAGATAGATACAGGGTGGACGACAGGGGAGAGTTCCTCTACAACATGATGAAGGATATAGTCTCCCAGGCCCAGCAACAGGCCCAGGCTCAGCAGGAAGAAAAGGGGTGATGTTTCCCGGCTTCGGGACCCTCGTAAACTTCGTCCTCGTTATCCTCGGAAGCCTCCTGGGCCTCAAAGGGGCGAGGTTCATAAACCCGAAGCTCAGGGACGGAGTGATCCACGGGATAGGCCTCTTTACCTTCCTCCTGGGGGTCAAGCTGATCCTCGAAAACAAACCTGAGACTCTAAAGGTCTTCTTCATAATCCTCTTCGGGACCGCGGTCGGGTATCTGCTCGACCTGGAGGGCAGGGTGGAACAGCTCTCGAGGGGAGGGGCGGACTTCACCAACGCCTTCGTAACCTCCTCAGTTCTGTTTACCGTGGGTCCCATGACCCTGCTCGGATGCATACTCGAGGGAACAAAGGGGGACAGCTCCCTAATACTTTCCAAGGCGACCATGGACGGCTTCTCCTCCATAATCCTCTCCTCCTCCCTCGGAAGGGGGGTCCTCTTCTCCGCCTTCTTCGTCCTGATCTTTCAGGGGAGCATAACGCTCCTGGCTTTCTTCTTCGGGGAGTTCTTAGATCCCCAGTCGATGGCAAACAGCCTCTTCATAGGGGGAGGGATAATGGTGGTTATAGCCCTCAAGCTCTGGGGGCTTTTAAAGGAGGTAAAGAGCGTGAACCTCCTGGTTCCCCTGATCCTATCGCTCTTTCTTTGATCCGTCGAGCCTCAGTTTTGAGACCTCGGAGAGGGCCTCGTAGATGTTCTCCCTGTCCGTCTCCCAGACGAAGATCCCGTTCCTGTGGAGGATCCACTTGGCCTTTGAGCTCTCGGGATGGTGCCCGCATATGACTATGTCCACTCCCTCCCTCACGAGGAGCTTGGCTACCTCCTCCTCTGAATTTACCTTCACCTCCTTTACCTTCGGACTCCCGCTCCTCTCCTCGAAGATGTACATCTTCCTGACGTTGGAAAAGTCCCTGCACAGGGCCTCCCCGTCCCCAGAGAAGACAGCGATCCTGAGCTTTTCCTCCCTCGCAGGCTCGTAGTGTATGAAGACCATCTCCACGTTCTCTATCTCCTTCGCTATCTTTCTCTCTATCTCGTCCGCGATCGCGTGGCTCCTCATGAAGCTCCCGGGCCTTAAAAGTATCTCTGCGTCTATAAAGAGCTTCCCTCCCGCACTTCTCACAAGAAGCCTTTTTATGCTCTCGACTTCGGGAAAGCTCAGGATTATCTCCCTTATCCTCTCCACCGTCTCCTCGTCCGCGGAGATGTCGAGGATGGCTCCCACCTGTTCTTTCAGAAGCCCCAGGGCGGTGTAGATTATGAGCCCCGCCACCGCGAGGGCGAAGTATCTGTCGTAGTTGTATCCAAGGTAGGCGGAAGAGAGGCTGATCAGAACGAGCAGAGAGCCGAAGGCGTCCGTTAAGGTGTGGTAGGAGTCCGCTACGAGGGTAGGGGAGTTTAGCCTCCTGCCCGCCCTTCTCTCCAAGAAGGAGAGCGTTAAAGAGCTTACGAGGGAAAAGACCACAACCCCTACGCCTATCGGGAGGTGTTCTCTGTCTATCTCCACCTTTCCGCTGAGGGCCCTGTGGCCTATCTCGTAGCCTGCGAGTATTAGGAAGAAGGCTATAACTATCGCCCCTATGTTCTCGAGCTTGTAGAGGCCGTAGGGGAACCTGCGGTGCTTCTTCTCGGAGAACTTTATGGAGAGGTAGGCTATCACGGAGGCGGAGGCGTCCGAGAGGGAGTGAACCGCCTCACCGAGAAGGGATAGGCTTCCCGTGAGGAGTCCTGCGGTGAACTTCAGGGCGGACTGGAGGAGGTTAAGAAACAGAGAGACTAAGGCCCAGTGCTCCTTCCTCATACTACCCTGTTGAGGGCTTTCCTGTTGGACCCCTGGTGGGATCCCCTTTTCTTTAAAACTTCCTCTACTTTCTGGAGGACCAGGTTCTTTCTTTTCGGAGAGCAGTAGTCGGGGGCTATCAGCCTCTCCTCGTCCACCTCCCCCGTTACCCTGTGGATCACCACGTTCTCGGGAAGGATCTCTATCACGTCCGCGCAGAGCTCAGCGTACTCCTTCAGAGACAGCGTCTCGAACTCTCCCCTTTCATACTGAAGGGCCATCACCGTCCCCTTTATAACGTGGAGGGGGTGGATCTTAACCCCGTCTATCGGGAGGGATGCGAGGAGTTTGGCGGTCTCTATCACGTCCTCCCTGCTCTCGTGGGGAAGGCCTATTATTATGTGGGCGCAGACCTTCAGGGGTCTCTTCTTAGCTCTGAGGACCGCGTCCACGAAGTCGGAGACCCCGTGGGCCCTGTTTATCCTCTTGAGGGTCTCGAAGTTGGCGGACTGGAGGCCGAACTCGACCCATACCTCGAGCCCCTTCTCCGCGTAGCCCGCAAGGAGATCCAGAACCTCCTCGGGGGCGCAGTCGGGCCTCGTCCCCACGTCTATGCCCACGACCCCCTCGAACTCCAAGGCTGTGTCGTAGACCTTCTTCAAGGTTTCCAGATCCGCGTAGGTATTGGTGTAGGACTGGTAGTAAACGAAGAAGAGTATATCTTCGCCGTATTTTCTCCTTGCCCTCTCTATCCCCTGGGATATCTGAACCCTCAGGGGGACTTCCGGGTCGAGCATGGAGGGCTTGGAGCCTTCGGAGCAGAAGGTGCACCCGCCCCAGGCCTTACTCCCGTCCCTGTTGGGACAGGTGAAGGGAAGGGCTACCGTTATCTTCTGGACCCTCTTCCCGTATCTGCTCAGGAAGTAGTCTTTTAAGGAAAAATAGGGCTTCGTCTGCGTCCTCATACCTTCTGGGCTTCCCTCTGGAGTTTTCTGTATTTTTCCAAGGCCATCCTCCTCCTCCACCCCTTCAGCCTGTCTATGAAGGTTATGCCCTGAAGGTGGTCCAGCTCGTGCTGGAAGACTATGGCGGGGAAGTCCTCGAGCTCGAGTTCCACAGGCTCCCCGTGCTCGTTCAGGGCCTTAACTCTTACCTTTCTCGCCCTCTCCACCTCCACGCTCAGACCCGGAAAGGAGAGGCAACCCTCCTTATACTTTATCCTTCCCTCCGAGCTGACGATCTCGGGGTTTATGAGGACCAGCTTCAGATCGGGGGCGTCCTCCTTCGGAGATGTGTCTATCACCATCACGCTCAGGGGAACACCTATCTGGTTTGCAGCAAGACCTACACCCTCCGCATGATACATGGTCTCGAACATGTCCTTTACAAGCCTTTCTATCTCCCTGTCCACACAGTCCACCTTTTCTGTGGGTTTGGTGAGCACCTCCGCGGGGTAGGTTACTATCTCTCTCACCATAGACAATAATATAGTTTTAAAGAATGAGGGAACAGCCCTTCCATCCGCCCGACCTTCCCCTCGTGAACGGAAAGGTCTACCACCTCAGGCTCGCTCCGGGAGAGCTTTCGGAGGACTTACTAATAGTAGGAGATCCCGAGAGGGTAGACTTCATAGCGGAGGAGTTCTTAAAGGATATAGAGCTCAGAGTGGAGCACAGAGGCCTCAGGACGATCACAGGATACACCGACTGGGGCCAGAGGATCTCCATAACCACCTCTGGGATGGGAACACCCTCCCTCGAGATAGTCCTGAATGAGATCGTGGCTCTACACGAGGTAGACTTCGAGAGGATGGAGAGAAAGAAAAGTATTCCAACTATAAACATCATCAGGGTCGGAACCTCGGGAGGACTCCAGAAGGACAGAGATCTTGGAACGCTCGTTATCACCGAATACGCCCTCGGGCTCGACAACACGGGACTCTTCTACGAGGCTCCATACCCCGACGAGAACTGTGAGCTCCTCGAGAATAAAGCCAAGGAACTTATAGAGAACCTTATCGGTCAGAACTCCAGGTTCAAGAGGAAGATCTTCCCCTATGCCTCAAAAGCTCACCCCGAAGTGGTGAGGGCCCTCGAAGAGTCCGCAAAGGATATTGGGGCGCCTTATGTGAGAGGGATAACCGTCTCCAACTCGGGCTTCTTCGCCAACCAGGGGAGGTCCGTCTCGAGGGTCCCTCCCACGATCCCCGATCTCGATCTTCACATATCAGGGCTCTCCTTGGGGGATCTCAAGACGGAGAACATGGAGATGGAGGCGAGCTTCCTGCTACACCTTATGCTTCCCCTCGGACACAGGGCGGGAGCTGTGTGTCCTGTGATAGCCAGCAGACCAAAAGATGAGTTCCTCGGGAACTACAGGGGGAGCATCAGGCTCGCCGCGAAAGTGGCTCTGAAGGCTCTGAGGAGACTAAGAGAATGGACGTAAGGAGGTTCATAGACAACTCTATCCTGAAGCCCGACCGCCCGGAGAGGGAGGTGGCAGAGTTCGTAAAGAGGTCGAGGGACATAGGTTTCTACGCTGTATGCGTCAATCCATGCCACGTAAAGCTTGCGAGCGAGATAGCCGGGGACGAGATTGTGGTCTGCTCCGTGGTGGGCTTCCCCCTGGGTCTGGGCACCAAGGAGGTGAAGATCCACGAGGCTGTTAGGGCTGTGGAGGAAGGGGCAAAGGAGATAGACATGGTTATGAACATCTCCGCCTTCAAGAGCGGGAGGTTCGATTACGTGGAGGAGGAGATAAAGTCCATCGTGAGGGAGACGGGAGCGACCGTCAAGGTGATAATAGAGACCTGCTATCTCACGGACGAGGAAAAGAGGAAGGCGGTCGAGATCTGTATCGAGGCCGGGGCACACTTTGTGAAGACCTCCACGGGATTCGGTCCCAAGGGGGCTACGCTCGATGACGTCAAGCTTCTGAAGGAGGCAGGAGGGGGAAGGATAAAGGTAAAAGCCTCGGGAGGGATAAGGGACCTTAAGACCACCCTCGCTATGATAGAGGCCGGGGCGGACAGGATAGGAACGAGCAGCGGTTTCGATATTTACAGGGAGTCGGTCGGCGGTTAAATTATTCCCCATGAAGTTCTTCGACGAACTTGAAGAGACGAAGGAACTCGTCGTAAAGATGGCCAAGCTCGTCCAGGGGGCGATAGACAAAGCTATAAAGTCTTTAAACGAGCAGAACGTGGAGCTCGCGGAGGAGATCATAAAGGGAGACGACGAGATAGACGCCCTCGAGGTGGAGATAGAGAGAAGGTGCATAAGGATGCTCGCCCTCTACCAGCCCGAAGCCTCGGACCTCAGGCTCGTGATGGGCATATACAAGATGGTTTCGGACCTCGAAAGGATGGGGGACGAGGCGGAGAACATAGCGGAGAGGTCTATATTTTTAGCTCAGGAACCACCCTTAAAACCCTACGTGAACCTGACCCTCATGGCGGAAGCGGTCAAGGAGATGGTGAACGACAGCGTTATCTGCTTTCTCCAGAGGGACACACTGCTGGCGAAGAAGATCATCGAGAAGGACGACATGATAGACGAGCTCTACCACCAGCTCGAGAGGGAACTGATAACCTACGTTATGGAGGATCCGAGGAACATAAAGAGGGTGATACACCTTTCCTTTGTTGCGAGACACTTCGAGAGGATAGCGGACCATGCGGAGAACATAGCGGAGATGGCCATATACTGGGCGGAAGGTGAGATGGTAAAACACCACAGGATAAAGGGGGAAGGTGAAACGTAAGCTTCTGATAATAGCTTTCCTAATAATCGCCGTAGTAGGCATAAACATCGCCTTTATAAACAACCTCAGAAACCTGCCCTACGCCAACTACTACGTTCTGCTCCTTGCTATAAACATAGACCTGATAGCCCTGATAGTCGTAACCGCTGTAATACTGCGTAAACTCATAAAGGTATACCTCGGAAAGAGAAGGAACATCCTCAGGAGAAAACTGGCGAATATATTGTTCCTTTATCTATTCATACCGCTTTTGCTCCTGAACGTGGTTTCCATAGTGGTGATCCTTCAGTCCACAAAGACATACATAAGCTCCAAAACCCACGCTTTGTCCAGCTCCGCGGAGAGGGTATACAGGAACCTATACAATTCCGAGCTCTCGAGGGTAGACAGCTACAGGAACATCCTTACCGCTCTTCTTAAGGCAGGTCTGTTCGAAGAGGTAAACAGGCTGGAGGAAGTCGAGAGTGTGGTCAGGGTTCCCGAATGCGATTTCGAGGTATCCGAAGGTGAGTTCAGCTATACCCTTTGTCTGAACGTAAACGGGGAGCACTACAAGGTTATCCTGAGCAAGGACCTGAAGCTCATAAGGGACATTTCCGAGTTCGGAGAGCTTGCCCTTGACGTAAGGGCCTTTGTGAAGACGAGGGACATAATAACCGGAATCTTCGTGTTCTTCATAGTCTTCATCGCGCTAATAACATTGCTTGCAACCGTATGGCTCGGAATGCTCGTAGCCAGACACATAAGCGAGCCTATAGAGAAGCTCTCGGACAAGGCTATGAGGATAGCGAGGGGGAATTTGGATATAGAAGTGGAGGAGGAGAAGACAGGGGACGAAATAGAGGAACTTTTCAAATCCTTCAGGAAGATGAAGGAGAACCTCAAGGAGATGTATGACCGGCTCCAGAGGGAAAGGGATACTCTGGAGAGGCTCCTCGACGCCCTTCCCGTGGCGGTTCTCTATGTCAGCCCTTCCGAAAGGAGAGCAAACCAGACCTTTGTTGATATGTTCGGTGACATAAAAGATCCCGAAGAGGTGGAGAAGCTCGTCAGAGAGAACGATAACTACAGGCTGGAGAAGATTAAGGGGGGCGAGGATGAGATATACATAGTGGAGGAC
Source organism: Aquificaceae bacterium (assembly GCA_027079305.1). GTDB lineage: Bacteria > Aquificota > Aquificia > Aquificales > Aquificaceae > Hydrogenivirga. The sequence continues at coordinate 12,608 of JALWVU010000073.1, read as the reverse complement.
GTAAGCTCCATAGTTCTCGCCGAGAGGTTTAAAACCTGGCAGGAGGCGGTAAAGAGGATAGCTCACGAGATAAAGAACCCCCTAACTCCTATAAGGCTCAACCTTGAGCGACTCACAAGGTATGTGGAGGAAGGTAAATTAAACGCGGAGAAATTCAGAGAGATAGTAAAACTTATCCTCAAAGAGATAGACAGGATAAGCGATCTTGTGAACCAGTTCAAACATCTCTCGCCGAGAAATGAGATCAGATTAAGTGATGTGAGGATTTCCCAGGTTATAGGAGACCTTAAAAAACTTTATTCCTCCGCGGGTATAAGTATAGATCTGGAAGGAGATAAAGTGGTTAAGGGAGACTACTCCCTTCTGAGGGAGCTTTTCTACAACCTGATAAACAACAGCTTGGAGTGGGGTGCCAGAAACGTGAAGATAAAGGTGGAGGACGGCAGACTCGATTATTATGACGATGGGAAGGGGCTTAAAGAAGAGGAGCTGGAGAAGGTGTTCATACCCTATTATTCGAGCAACCCCAAGGGCATGGGGCTCGGGATGGCTGTGGTCAAGAGGATAGTGGAGGACCACGGTTGGAGTATAAGGGCCCTGCCTTCTGAGAAGGGTGCTCACTTCGTGATAGAGTTTAAGAACTCGTAATCTGAGCTGAGCACCTCTTCGGTGAGAACGGCTACACCTCTGTAGAAATCCTCCCCGCTTTCACTTTTGACAACTTCACAGAACCTTGGGATCCACTTGAGCATATGTTTCTCCAAAAACTCGATCTCCTTTTTCACGATGCTGAGAGCTTCCTCTTCCTTACCTTCTTCCCATTTCTCCAACTCTCTGTAAATCAGAAGGGACATGAACCTCAGCTCCGCGCCTATGTAGTCCTGAGGATCCTCTATGTCCTCCATAAGACCGAGACCGCACTCCGTGTAGAACCTCATGACTTCAAGGGTTGCCTCCCCTATAACCCTTCCCTCACCCATGTAAACGGATTCGTAAGGGGGAGGCGGTCCGTAACCTTCCTTAACACCTCTGAAGAGCCTCGTGAACTCTACACCGAGCCTCTCGCTAAGCTCTTGAAGGTCTCCTTTAAGGCTCTCTCTTATAAGTTCAACACCTTCCGATGAGTCTTCTATTCCGTTCAGCTTCTCTTTCAGAGATAACAGAAATTGGTAGGTCGGTCTTTCAAGGTAGAACCTGCTTAGGATCCAGTATAGTCTGCTCCTCAACTCCGCGTTCTCTTTAAGCTCCTCCGTCATCTCGCCGTATACCACTGGGTTGCTACCTTACCTCCCTTATGACAGCTTATACACATGCTCCTGTCCACGACACCGGGAGCACCCCTGACGGGAACTTTGTATCTCCTTATGTAGAGGAAATCCTCAGGGTATTTATTTACATGGCAGGCGGAGCAGTCCATCCCTATCACCTTGGTGTGTGTGTTGTGGAACCTTCCACCGAAGGACATTGTATAGTCCTTACCCACCTTTATCTTCCCTTCTCTTATCAGTTTGGCTATCTCCTCCAGACTCTTGAACTCCTGAGTATATCCGCTTGAAAAAAGGAACAGAACGAGTGCAAAAAACCACATCAGTAATCACCTCCCTCAAGTATGTAGTAGACCTGGGGTCTCGTGCCGAACTCCTTCTTGAGCTGGGTAGCCTTCTTCTTCCCAACTATCTTGGCTACCTTTGACTCCGGATTCTCTATGTCCCCGAAGAAGCGGGCGTCCACCGGGCACACGAGGTCGCAGGCGGGAGTGTATTCGGGATGGATGCCCATGAGGTGCTCCTTCTTTTCCTTTATAGCTTTCTCTATCCTGTGCCAGCAGAAGGTGCACTTGGTAACTATGTTCGGCCTGAACCTATGAACCTCGTGCCTGTTCTCCTCCGGTATACTCTCGTAGGGTGTGAAGGATTCGTTGGGGAAAAGGGGGCCGAGTTTTTCAACATACTGGGGAGCGCCGTAGGGACAAACCGCTATGCAGTATCTGCATCCTATGCACTTGTCGTAGTCTATCAGGATGACCCCGAGCTCGTTCTTGTATATGGCGTGGGCGCCCACGTAATCGCAGGCCTTCTGGCAGGGTGGATTCTCACAGTGCATGCAGTTCATCGGGACGAAGACCCTACTCACGTTAGGGAACTCCCCCTGCTCGTATTCAACCACGAAGTTCCAGGGATCCCCGGGGTTGTAGAAGTTCTCAACCATACAGGCCGCAACGCACGCCCTGCATCCGATACACCTCTTTGTGTCTATAACTCTGACCAGCTTCATTCCTTACCCCTCCGCCTTGTAGATTCTCACTTTTGTGTCGTTGAAGCTGTTCATCCCCGAAACGAGGTCCGGGTGATACTCGAGTATTTGATTCACCCAGGTTCCCTTCCTCGCCCACTCGGGATAACCACCGCCCCACTGCCCGTAGTGGTAAGATATCCCTACCGTATCAGGTCTTATCCCGTGGGTCAGTTTGGCGATGCCTTTAACCTTTCCCACTCTTGACTCGACCACCACCATATCTCCCTCCCTTATGCCGTGCTCCTCGGCAGTTTTGGGGTTTATCCAGACCTCGTTGTGATCCGAGTTGTGGGCTACCTGGTTGAGTATTGGGTTGACGTTGCAGTAACCGCTCTGGTTCCTGTACATCCTCTTGAAGGTTATGAGGTATAGAGGGAAGTCCTTTGCCTTCCTGTGAGGAGTGGGATAGGCGTGCTCCTTCCTCGGGAGAGGAGAGAGTTTCATCCTGATGAAGTCCTCCACCTCTGAGTCCCCGAGTTCGTACCAATCCTTGAAGACCTCTCTAACCTTCTTATGCTCTCTCATAATCTGGACGACTCTGTCCGCTGTCCGGACGAGCTCCTCACAGTAGAGGTGTATCTTGGGCTTTCCTGGACCTTTAAAGACCTTCTCAGCACCGCTCAAGTACCTCTCCTCCACGCTCACGAGCCTTCCCTTGAAGCCTCTCTTCATCCCCTCCTTCAGAGGCTCCTTTGCCTTGTTCCTCCAAAGTATCTCAAAGGCGTCCCTCGCTGTGTAATCCCTACCTTTGACGAACTTCGGGTTTTTGAACTTGAACTTCTCGTTTATCTTTTCCAGAAACTCGTCGTAAAATCCCGCTCTCTTTGAGAGTTCGAACATTATCTCAAGGTTCTGGTAGGGTATCCTATAGGGGTTTACTATCGGGTAGTGGAGGGTGTGGTAGCGGGCGTGAGGTGTCCACCTCCCGCTGTAGTATCCGAAGGCTTCAAGGTATGTCCTGTCCGGAAATACTATGTCCGCATACCAGGCGGTCTCGGTCATGCATATGTCTATGACCACGTTGAAGGTCTTCTTCAGAGCCTCAAACTGCTTCTTTGCGTCTGAGGTGGAGAAGGGTCTGTTGGTGGCGAAGAATATCTGCATCTCGGGTTCATATTCGAGTCCGTATTTCTTAGGATCCAGGAGGGTGAACATCACCTGCTGGGCTACGTCGTGATGGGCATGGGGTAGGAAGACGCTCTTCTTGAGGTCAACCCTCTGGGGCGGATACTCACATTTGGAAGGCTTCATGTAGGATCTCTTTCCTGGCTTGTGGAGGAGGAAGCCTCCCACCGCGTCCAGTGCTCCCACCAGCTGCATGACTATCAGAGCGGATCTGCAGTTCTGAGCTCCGTACTCCTTCGCCGCCAGTCCTCTGAAGGTGTATATGGCGACGGGTCTGTATCTCAGCCTCTTACCATCAAGAACTATGGTTGAGCCTATCCGGGCGTTCTCGCCGAACTCTACCGCTATCCTCCTTATCTGCTCAGCGGGGACACCGCACTCCTTTGCAACACTCTCGGGTGTTATATCCTTTACGTAATCCTTCAGAACCTGGAAGGCGGTCCTGTAAGTTTTACCTCCGATCTTGAAGCTCCCCTCGAGAGCGGGCTTCACACCTTCAACGTAAGGTCTGGGGGAGTCGGTTTTCGTATCCCAGACGAGGGGTTCGCCCTTGTCGTTTTTAAGGAACTTTCCATCTGGACCAACAAGATAAGAGGCGTTCGTGTAATTTATGAGGAACTCTCCGTCCACGTATCCTTTCTCTATCAGGACGTTCGCCATGGCGAGGAGGAAGAGGACGTCCTTACCGGGCCTTATGGGGATCCACTCGTCAGCCTTGGCGGCTAGGTTGCTGAGCCTTGGTTCCACGCTCACGAGCTTCATACCCCTCTCCTTTGCGAATATGGTCGCGTGGTCGAGCCACCTCGCCCACTGGTCCGCCTCGAAGTAGTTCCCTCCCATGTTTATCAGGTAGTTGCAGTATTCGAGGTCCGGCAACGGTTCGTGCCCTCCCCAGGTGAGCTCGTCCGCAACGTGCTTCGCCGCCTCGCAGGTGGTGGTCCTGTGAACCATGTTGGGCGTCCCGAAGGCCGAGGTGAAGGCCTTCATCCACTCGTCGTCGAGGAGATACTTCCCGTGTCCGTGGTGCCATACGAGCTTTCTCGGGTCTTCCTCCCTTATCTTCTTCAGCTTCCGGGCAACTATGTCAAAGGCTTCCTCCCAGCTTATCTCGACCCACTTTGGGTCCTCGTTGGGACCCTTCTTTGGATTCGTTCTCTTGAGAGGCTTCTTTAGTCTATAGGGGTTGTAGGTGTTGAAGAGTCCGGAAACTCCCTTAGGGCAGTTGCCTATGTTGTAAAAGTCCACCCTCCTCTCGTCCGGGTATATAGCCCTTATCACTCCGTTCTGGAGCTTAACCTTGATACCGCAGAAGTTCACGCACATCTTGCAGGTGGAATGGAAGTATCTGACCTCGCCCTCTCTAAAGGGCTTGACCCTCTTGGAAGCCCTCGCTATCTCGCTGAGTCCCCCGAGGGAGGCGAGAGCTGAGAAAGCTCCTATACCTTTTAGAAAACTCCTCCTTGTTATTCCCACCGCTTTCCCTCCTTTGTCTTTGAATTTATGACCTATATCAGGAATGTTAACCCTTATTTACTCAGCTTGTTCTCCCTTGCCTTTTTCATACCCTTCCAGTAGATAAACAGAACACCGTGGAGAGCTCCTATGAAGAGGATTAGCGCAATAACATCACTCATAGTAGAACCTCTCGGGAGCCTCCACCTCACCGAGCCTATCGAGGATCTCTCTGACCTTGAAGGCGGATCTGAGAACCTCCGTGTAGTCGAGCTCCCCCCTCTCTATCCTGTCCATCGCTTCCTCCAGCTTCCTGGTTAGCTCCTCGCTCACGTAATCGGGGTAGTTCTCTTTAAGGTAGCTGTAAACCTGAATACCCATCTTCGTAGGGACGAGTCTTCCCTTTACCTCCCTGACATAGCCCCTGTCCAAGAGGGTCTGAACTATGTGGGCGTAGGTGGAGGGTCTCCCGAGTCCCCTCCTCTTCATCTCCTGTATTAGTGTCCCCTGGGTGAAGAGGGGAACCTTGGGAACCTCCCTGAACTCTACGGGTTTTAAGTCAAACCCCCTTCCTTTCTCAAAGACCTTGAAGGTGGGGAACATCAGATCGAAGCCGTGCTCTATGACCTCAGTAACGATCTCCTCCTCCCAGTCGTAGTAGGGGAGCTCTAAGTGGAGTTTTTCGGTCTTTACCTTCGCGGGCCTCATCTGGGAAGCGATGAAACGCTTGAAAATCAGCTCGTAGAGCTTAAGGGCGTTCTGGGGATCCTCGAGGTCTATCAGGCCCGCGGTTATCATGAACCTGAGGTTGGAGGGCTCCAAGGGCCTTGTGGGCCTTATGCACTCGTGGGCTCCTCCCTTGCCCCACGACCTCGGATAAAAATACTCTTCGCCGAACTTCTCGCTCACGTAGGGCTTTGCCACCAGATACCTTCCCGCCTCCGAGACGCGGGTGGAGTCGGTCCTGTGGTAGGTGATCAGCCCCGCCTCAAACAGACTCTGGAGGAGCTTCATCGTCTTCTGGGCGGACAAATGCAGATACTCACTCGCGTCCTCCAGAACTGTGTCGGTGGAGTAGGGAGGGAGGGGCTTTTTCTCCGTTTCCTGAGGGGAGTGGGTGTAGACTCTCGCAAGCTCAAGCTCCTCGTATACGCTCCTGGCCACATCCAGATCCTCTATCTCCGCCCTGAAGGTCTGGCCGTTTACCTCAAAGACGACCTCCCCTTTCTTATCTTTAGACTTCTCATACCTTTCTATCACCCATCCCAGAACGGGGGTCTGAACCCTCCCCGCGGAGAACCAGTTCCTGCTGAAGACCTTCCAGAGGACCCTCGAGAGGGTGAAGCCCACCCACCTGTCCAGGACTCTCCTCACTATCTGGGCCTTAACAAGGTTTATGTCGAACTCCCTCGGGCTTTCGATCGCGGACGTAAAGGCCTTGGGCGTGACCTCGTGGAACTCCGCCCTCCTTATGCTCACGTTCATGGGTCTCAGAAGGAGGAAAAGATCGTAGGCTATCTTCTCCCCTTCAGCGTCGGGATCTGTCACTATAAAGACCTCGTCTACCTCGTATCCAGCCTTCCTCAGAGCGTTCACTATACCAAGCTTGTCCTCCACCTTACCTTTGCACTTTTTCTTCAGATACTCCAAGTCCGTGTGCTGGAGGCCTTTTTCCCTACACCTCTTTATGGTGTCGTAAACGGGGATGAACCTGGAGTCTTCCGTGAGAACACCGAAGAATCCTTTATCGGTCGTCAGGTCTAAGATATGCCCGAGGGAGGCGGTTATCACCAGGAGCCTCTCCCCGAGGGGAACCTCGTAGGCTATGCTGTCCTCTATCAGCCTAAGCTGGGGCTTTCCGAAGAAGCCCGCTATGGTCCTCGCCTTGTTGGGGGACTCCACAACAACGAGGGTGGTCCTGAAGAGATCCTTTATCCTCTGAACTATCTTTCCCTCGAGGACGAGTTTTGCCCTTCTTCTGTCCTCATCTATCTCCTTCAAGAGCCTTTCGAGGTCTATCTCCTCCAAAGACTTGAACTCCACGTCCGACTGCATGAAGTAGGCGGAAAGCCGTCTCCTGAGAGATCTGAAGGCCTTTGGGTCCGAGTAGAAGAGTATGGAAAGTCCCCTGGTCATACCGCCCGCTATGAAGCGGGAGGTCCTTCCCGAAGCCTGTATGTAGGAGTTTGCGTCCCCCACGACCATGTAGAGCTGTCCATCCCTGTGGACAAGGGAGATGTCTTCGGACTCCTCTATCTTCCTTAGAAACTCCTCGTCTGTGAGGAATCTTTCTAAGAACTCCTTTATCTCCTGAACCCTTTCCTTTATCCTCGGATACCTGTCCAGGAGCTCCTCCCTCAGAGTCAGGTATCTCTTCAGGTAGCTCACGTACTCCACCGCCTTCAGGCGGTCCTTCTCATCAAAGAGATTCAGTAGCGTCAAAAGCAGTGAGTGCAGAAGCGAAGGCTGGAGGGAGAGCTGTGTGGGAAAGATGTGCTTCGGAGGGTCCAAGAATACCGCGTAGCGGATCACGTGGGGAAGGTCGAGGCCCCTCACGAGGGGATTGGTGAGGTGGGATATTCCAACCGCCACATCGAACTCCCCCTCCTCGAGGACCCTGTAGAGCTCTTCGGGCTTGTAGTCGAGGTAGCTTACAGCCTTTATACCTTTTCTCCTGTAGAACTCAACCACTTCCTGAACCTTCTCCTTGCCGTAGAAGACCGAGAGGTAAACGAGTCCTCCCTTTCCCAGCTTCTTTATAAGCTCAGCGGACCGCTCAAGGGCTTCCTCCAGATCCTTAACAGGTTCCGCCACGTCCACTATGTTCCTCACGGTCGTTACCGCCTTCTGGACCTCGAAGCCAAGGAGGTGTCTGAAGAGGAAGACCCTGTTCCCCTTAGGCTTTAAAGTCGCGGAGGAGACCACGAGGACCGTATCTCTTTTCTTCTTCCTTATCTGAGAGAGTTTCTCCCAGTCTCTGTCGGTCTTGTTTTCTTTGAGAGCGAGCTTTATCTGGGACTCGGTAAATCCGAGGAGCTTGAAGAGGTTGTCCACGTTCTTGGAGCGCTTGAGGAAGGAGTCTATGTCGTCTATGAATATCAGGCTGAAGGTGAACCTCTTCAGGTTTTCGAAGTTCTTGTGGAGGAACATGTTGGTCCCGCAGAGAATCTCGAAGTCTCCTTCCAGAAACCTCTCCCTGACCTTTTTCTTGGACTCGTAGACGAGGATCTTCTTCTCTATCCCCAGCCTCTTGGAAAGCTCCCCCAGCCTCTCTCCCGCCTGGTTTGCCAGTATCCTCGTGGGGAAGATGAGAAGGACCTTCGGTTTTACGAAGAGGGAGGCAACGAAACCAAAGGTGGTCTTTCCGACACCCGTCGGAGCCACCACCGCAAAGGACTGCCCCATTAAAACTCTCTTTGCCCAGAGCCTCTGGAGGCTCCAGGGGGGAGCACCTACCGCTCTTTCAAAGAAACGTTCAAACTCGGAAAGAGCCCTTTCGGTCTCACAGAAGGAAGAAAGTTCTTTAAGGCTCTTCCTTTCTTCTAAAGCTCCGCAGACATCCTCCGCAGGTTCGGGCAAACACCTGTAGCAGGGAAGACCCCTCGATAGCCTCTCGTCGCTTATAGCCCCTCCGCAGTTGGGGCACCCCTTCTCTATTATCAGAAGGCTCATAGGGAAATTATAACTTTCAGTGTTTCAGGACCTCTTCCACAGCCCTTTCTATTTCCTTTGCCAGGTTGAAGTCCTTCTCTGTAAGCCCTCCCGCCTCGTGGGTTGTGAGCTTAACCTTGACCCTTTTGAAGCCCACCTCCAGATCGGGGTGGTGCCAGTGAACTTCCGCAAGGCCCGCTATCGTATTTACCACGAAGATGGTGGTCTTCCAGTTCTTCGTGTTGAACTCCTTGACTATAAAGTTCCCTTCCAGCTCCCAGCCCTCCAGCTCTTGAAGCCTTCTCTCTATCTCCTCCGGGCTCAGTTTTTCCATCTTACAGCTCCATGTCGAGTTCGTTGAAAACGCTGTATACGTTCCTCAGATGGAAAACGTCATACATGGGATACTTCTTGTAGGGAGTATCCTTCAAAGCCTCCCTTATCTCGTCCACGAAGAGTCCCTCGTCCTTTAGCCTTCTCACCTTCTCCCTGACGAAAACCAGATAATCCCTCGTCCACTTTATAACCTCTACGCCTCCCGGATCCCCGTGTCCGGAGAGAACGAGCTTGGGCCTGAGCCTGATCATCCTATCGAGAACTTCCACCCAGCCTTTAGAGTAGACGTTCCTGTCCCCCATGAAGGGTATCCTCTCGTTGGCGGTCAGGTCTCCCGTAAAGAGCATCCCGTCCACGAATACGACCAGATCGGTGTTCGTATGGGCCGGCGTCATCGGTATTATCTCTATCTTCTTCTTTCCTACCCTAAGTTTTACCCTGCTGTCCACCACAACGTCCGGGGGAACGGGCCTGACATTGTCGAAGACTCCTGGGAAGGATTTCTTGACGCCCTCAAGGACCATATCCGCCTCACCGGAGTCGTAGAACTCCTTGAGGTTCCTGTGGGCTATTATCTTCGCTCCCGCTTCTTTAAAGGCTGAGGCTCCGAACCAGTGGTCCATGTGGTAGTGGGTTATGATCACGTAAAGGATCGGAGCGTCTTTGATCTTCTTGAGCTCCTTTATGAACTCCCTCGCTAGCTCTGGGTTCGAGAGGGCATCCACCACTATCCAGCCTTCTTTTGTGAGCAGGCCGTAGGCGTTGGACATGAAACCCCTGTTCTCTTTCGATGGAAGCTGGTTTACACCCTGAGCCATGTAGAGGTTGTCCCTTACCTTCCTAAGGTCCATGGAGAAGACAAGTGATATAAAGATCAGGAGAAGAAGTAATGCCCTCATCCCTCAACCCTCCGAGTTTATTTTATCCCGGAACCCAAAGCATCCGATGAGTGCTGTCATAAAGCCTGCTATAATTAGGGAAAGTATTTACTAAAGGGGGAATGAGAATGGACTTTCTGGGAAGAGACGAAGCGCCCCTTACCGCGGAGGAGTGGGAGCAGATAGACAAGGCTGTCGTAAGCGTTGCGAGGGAGACCCTCGTCTGCAGGAGGTTCGTCCCCGTTATGGGGCCAATAGGTCCCGGGCACCAGATGGTCTCCTACGATGTCATATACGGGATGGAGCCGGGGGTCTGTGAGATAAAGCCCGGGCAGGAATACGAGACCTGCGAGCCTATCAGAACCGGAGTCAGGAAGCACATACCCATACCCACCATATACAAGGACTTCGTCATATCCTGGAGGGACCTCGAATACTTCAGGCAGTTCAACATGCCCATAGACACCTCCAACGCGGTGGCTGCGGCGGTGGCAACCGCGATAGCTGAGGATACTCTGATCCTTCTTGGGAATAAAAACCTTGGACTCGAGGGTCTGATGACCGCGGAAGGTATAAACACCATGTCCATGAGCGACTGGACTCAGGTCGGAAACGCCTTCACGGATGTGATAGAGGGAATATCCAAGCTCGTGGAACAGGGCTTCTACGGGAACTACTACCTTGTCGTGAACCCTAAGCAGTACTTCCTCCTGAACAGGATGCACGACAACACGGGCCTCTTAGAGATAGAGCAGATAAAGAAGGTGGTGAAAGACGTCCTCCAGACACCCATAATCCCCGAGAACAAAGCACTTCTGGTCTCCGCGGGGCCTCAGAACTTCGACCTCGTCATAGCCCAAGACATATCGGTCGCCTACGTGGAGTCCACCAACATGAACCATCTCTTCAGGGTCTTAGAGATGGTGGCCCTGAGAATAAAGAGGCCGGGGTCCATACTGGTGATAGGGAAGGGGAAGTAAAATCGTATAGATGTGGATCCTCGGGGAGCACGATGAACCCTACCGGAAGGCCAGGGAATCTATACTCAACCTCGTCGGCAACACCCCCCTCGTAAGGATAAAGAAGGTCATCCCTGAAGACATATCCCCCGAGATAGAGATATACGCAAAGCTCGAGGGCTTCAATCCGGGAGGCTCGGTAAAGGACAGGCCGGCTCTGTCGATGTTCTTAACCGCGCTCAAGGAGGGGATCATACAGGAGGGAAAGGTAGTCATAGACGCCACCTCCGGAAACACGGGAATAGCTCTGGCCATGGTGGGTGCTGCTCTGGGTGTCCCCGTGGAGCTCGCCATGCCCGCGAACGTGAGCGAGGAAAGGAAGAGGATAATCCAGGCCTACGGGGCGAAGGTGTATCTGACCGATCCCCTCGAAGGGACGGACGGAGCCATACTCTTTGTTAGGGAGCTCGTTGAGAAGAATCCCGATAAATACGTTTATCTCGATCAATACAACAACCCCGCCAACTGGAAGGCCCACTTCTACTCGACGGGGATAGAGATATGGAACCAGACCGAGGGTAGGATCACCCACTTCGTTGCGGGGATAGGGACGGGAGGAACCATAATGGGAACGGGGAGAAGGCTAAAGGTATACAATCCGGACATTCAGGTGATCGGCGTCCAGCCCGCCTACCCCTTTCACGGTATAGAGGGACTCAAGCACATAGAGAGCTCCATAAAGCCGGGTATCTTCGATGAGAACTTCCTCGACAGAACCATATTTGTAGAGACCGAAGAGGCCTACGAGTGGGCGAGGAAGCTGGTGAAGGAAGAGGCTGTATTCGTGGGTCAGTCCTCGGGTGCTGCCCTCTGGGCCTGCATAAAGCTCGCGAGGGAGATGACCGAAAGGGGAGAGAAAGGAGTTATAGTAACCGTCTTCCCCGACGGTGGGGAGAAGTATCTTACAACAGCCCTCTTCGAGTGAGATGGGAAAGCTCTTTGTGGTCCCGACCCCCATAGGGAACCTGAAAGACATAACCCTGAGAGCTTTGGAGGTTCTGAAGGAGGTAAACTACATAGCCTGCGAGGACACGAGGAGGACGAAGATTCTTTTGAATCACTACGAAATTAAGGGGAAGAAGCTCATACCATACTACGAGCCTAAGGAGGAGAAGCAGATACCGAGGATACTCAAAATACTCGAGAAGGAGGACGTTGCCCTTGTATCGGACGCGGGGACGCCGGCGGTCTCCGATCCTGGATACAGGCTGATAAGAAGGTGCGTGGAGGAAGGTATCCGGGTCGAGGTCCTCCCGGGCCCCTCCGCGGTGATAACCGCACTCGTCGGCTCGGGTCTTCCCACGGACAGGTTCATGTTCCTCGGCTTTCCCCCAAAAAAGGGCACCAAGGGTTTCTTTGAAGAGTTGAAGGCCTGCGAGGATACGACATTCGTCCTCTTCGAATCTCCTAAAAGAGTTCTAAAGACTCTCCGCCTCATAGGGGAGGTGTTCGGAGAGGTCGGTGTCTGCGTTGCGAGGGAGCTCACCAAGATCCACGAGGAGTATTTGAGGGGAACCCTCTCGGAGGTATTAGGGGAGCTCGAAGGCAGAGAGAGCGTCAAGGGAGAGGTGGTTCTGATTTTCAGGGTTAGATCTTAGTTGTCATCTCAGAAGTCGAAACGTATATTTAGACACCTCATCAGGTCCCTATCAAAGGTAACTACCCTGCTCCCTTCACCATAAGCACACAGCAGGCAATCTACAAAGTCAAGGTTTTTCTCAGAAAAGGTGCCTGAGAACTGCAAATCAGGAACAAAATGTGTTCAGATGATTAGATTCTACAGTCCTCAGGCTCAACCCACAGCTACTACCCCCTATCCCCAGAAGGGACTCGGGGGTTACCTTGAAGAAAA
>JALWVU010000072.1 GCA_027079305.1 Aquificaceae bacterium | reverse complement strand
CCGGGACACCCGCGAGGCTCGACGGCAGGACCATAGACTACTCTGTCCTCGAGAGAGCTCCCGGCGACGACCCCCCTCCCAAGTTCTCCTTCTGGACCGAGCCCGTGGGCTCCTACTGGTTCGAGCCAGGTAAACCCCAGGTGGACTGCTGGATAACCTACACCACCGAGAAGACCCACGAGATAATCAGGAAGAACCTCCACAGGACCGCCCTCTACGGGGGCCTCATAAAGGGAATAGGTCCCAGATACTGCCCCTCCATAGAGGACAAGGTGGTCAAGTTCCCCGACAAGCCCAGACACACCGTCTTCCTCGAACCCGAAGGCCTCGACACCGTGGAGGTCTATCCGAACGGGCTCTCCACCTCCCTCCCAGAAGAGGTCCAGTGGGAGATGTACCGCTCCATCCCCGGGCTCGAGAAGGTGGAGCTGATAAGACCCGCCTACGCTATAGAGTATGACGTGGTTCCCCCAACCGAGCTATTTCCCACCCTCGAGACCAAGAAGGTGAGGGGCCTCTTCCACGCTGGAAACTTCAACGGGACCACGGGATACGAGGAGGCCGCGGGGCAGGGGATAGTGGCGGGGATAAACGCGGCCCTCAGAGCCTTCGGCAGAGAGCCCATATACCTGCGCAGGGACGAGAGCTACATAGGTGTGATGATAGACGATCTCACCACCAAGGGGGTAATGGAGCCATACAGGCTCTTTACCTCAAGGTCCGAATACAGACTGTATCTGAGGCAGGACAACGCGATCCTCAGGCTCGCAAAGCTGGGGCACGGCCTCGGGCTTCTCTCCGACGAGCAGTTCAAACTCGTTAAGGAGCTCCAGGAGGAGATAGAGCGCTGGAAGGAGTTCTACAAAAGGGAGAGAGTATCTGTTGCGGTGGGAGAGGGAAGGAGGAGCTACACGATAGCTACCCTCTTTACCGCCAACCACACCATGGAAGAGATAAAGGAGAAGTTCGGATACGAGATCCCCGAGCACCCCTACGTCCGTGAGGAGGTGGAGATAGAGCTAAAGTACGAGCCCTACATAGAGAGGGAGAGGAAGCTCAACGAGAAGCTTAAGAAGCTCGAGGACATAAGGATACCCGAGGACATAGACTACGATAAGGTCCACGGCCTCACTAACGAGGCCAGGGAGAAGCTCAAGAAGATGAGACCCCTCACGGTAGGACAGGCCTCCAGGATAGACGGGATAACCCCTGCCGCTATAACTGCACTCCTTATACACCTCGGGAAGCTGGAATGATATACTTCCTCTCCGACACCCACTTTTACCACTTCAACATCCTGAAGCTAAACCCGGAGGCGAGGAAGCCAGGATACGAGCTTGAGATTCTGGAAAACTTAGAGTCCATCGTGAAAGAAGGAGACACCGTTTACCATCTTGGGGACTTCACCTGGCAGCTACGGGATGATTTCGGAGTCCTCGAGCGCTGGAAGAGGCTCCCTGCAAAGAAGGTCCTCGTCATGGGAAACCACGACCACAGGTTCGGGAGAGAAGCGCTCGGGGAGTTCTTCAACGAGATCCACGAGTTCTCACTGATATTGGAGGCGGACGGTCTGAAGCTACTCCTCTCCCACTACCCCGCCCTCGATCTGAGAACCCAGCGCTTTCCCGAGAGGCAGAGGAAGGTGGAGGAGATATTTTTCAAAGAGAACTGCGATCTCCTGATCCACGGCCACGTCCACCACAACGGAGGCGGTCCCACCTGCGGATGTTCTTTAAAAGGAGTTCCCTGCGTTAACGTTAACGTGGAGTTCTGGGGCTTCAAACCGGTTAGCTTAAATCTGATAACTTCCTGTCTAAAACAAAAAAGCCCCGCACAGGGCGGGGCCGGGGATTGCGTGGGTTAGAGGAGTTAGAAGTTGTACCAGAGGGCGAGGGTAACGTCGGTGTAGGAGTCTTTTGCACTACCAGTTGCATTATCGTCCTTAACGTTGTCTATAGATAGGGCTATTCTGTTTCCGACGCCTTTCACGTAAAGCTGAGCTACGAATCCGAGCACACTTGCCTTCTTGAGATTGTCAGGATCGGACTGAGCCCACCTTACGCCAACAGCAGGCTTACCGAGTATGGTGCCTTGATTGAGCAACAGTTGACCCTGTAACAATAGGCCTTTGACATCTGCACCCCTTGTGCCGCCAGCATCCTTATGACTTACATAGCCCAAGCTCACGTTAGGAGTTACAGCGCCGAGATTCTGCTCCCAGAGCGCATCAATAGCAAAGGACTTCTGCTTTTCATTACCCGTCCCGTAGTCTTGGGTGAAATAGGAAAGGCCTACAGTAAGCGTATTCTGCTTACCAAGATAGGTTTCTTTTAGAACATATCCAGGATGACCCTTGTAACCTGCCATAACGGGGGCGAATTCAACCCTCAAACCATAGCCTGTCTTTACATCCCCATCGCTGTCCCTTTCGGTTCCATCGACTGTATAGAGGTAATATTTGAACATCCCTCCAGCTACCTTACCCCATATACCTACCTGAGGAGAACGGGAGCTGGAACCAGGAATTCTCTCAGCAGCAGGATTTTGGAAGGGATTGTTCGCTCCTGTGTTCTTAAGCTCATAGGCGGGACCTGTAGGCATTACGAAAGACCAACCTGACTGTATACCGGAGTGAAGTTCCCAGGGAACCTTTATAGCACCAGCATAAACCTTGAACTCCTTAGCGAAGTCGAGCATTATGAAGGCATCAACTATTTTGAAAACACCAAATTTCACATCATGGTCATGGTTACCAGGATTTGATTTAGTTGTCTTTATCTTCCCAGCGAAGTCACCCTGGAAGGCCCATTTGAAGATCTTTGATATGGAACCCTTTGCGTAAATCCTTGCGTTTTTAACAGTATAGTAGTAATCCGCCTTGTCGTTATTGGTTCTCTTACCTTCATAAATAGCATGAATCTTGGCCCTGAAGCCCATCTTGAAAGACTTGCCCTTACCGAGGTCGATCTTGACCGCGTGAGCCTCTCCTGCGAAGACCGCTGCGCCCAGTATGGCTGCCGCTGCTAAGTAGCTCTTCTTCATGACATACCCTCCTCTCAAAATTTTTCAATAGAGATTATAGGCTCATAAGCTCCATTTTGTCAAGTCCTTTTGTATCAAGGCTTTCCTTCTGCAAAATTGCCAAAATATTGTGGGATAACAGCTTCATTTTTGCAAATTTGCAACCATCTGAATGAGAACATCTATCCTCTGGTTTATTCCGTTCATTTCCTGCCTGAGCTGGTTCATCTCCTGCCTGAGTTGATTTATATCTTCCTTGACTTCCTGCCTAAGCTGATTTATCTCCTCTCTAACTTCCTGTCTGAGTTGACCTATCTGTATATCCACTTTTTGGTTCAGCTGGTCTATCTTTTGGTTCAAATACTTGAAATCGCTTTCCTGCCTTTCCTCTATCTTCTCGAGCTTTCTGTATATGTCTTTTGTCCTTTCGTCCACTATGTCGTATACCACTTCAAGTGTTATTTTCTTTACTATTCCCTTTGTCCACTCACGCACGTCACTTCCTCACTATGTCCATCAGAACCTGCATAATAGTATCGAGTCTCTGGTTTATCCTGTTGAGTTCCTGCCTGAGCTGTCCTACTTCCTCTTTAATCTCTTGCCTGAGTTGTCCTATCTCTTGCCTAAGCTGTCCTATTTCCTGTCTAACTTGACCTATCTGACTGTCTATCTTCTGGTTCATGTATCTGAAGTCCTCTTCCTGTCTGCTTTCTATCTTTTCAAGCTTCTGGTATATGTCTCTCGTCCTTTCGTCCACGATCTCGTATATGACTTCGAGTGTGATCTTCTTAACAAGTCCCTTCGTCCACTCGCGCATGGCTTAATTATAGGTCCCTCACCTTATCTCTTCCACCGCCTTCTTCCTCTCGTAGATCCTCGGTATCAGCAGGGCGTATCCCTTCTGTTGCCAGTGTAGTAATTCGGTTATCGCGGAGGGAACGAGTTCTACAAAAGGAGGAAAGTCCTCGGGTTTGTATCCGTATATAAGCTCAGCCGCCATGGCGCATACCTTGAACTTAACTCCATACATCTCCATACTTTCTATCCTCTCCCATATGTCCTTGTATTTCTCCCTGTTTTTCTTTACGAGCGTTGTTATCTCCGTCCCGTGGACTATCACCACTATGTCTATATCTTCTCCTGGTATGAAGTCGTAGGGTTCTTTTGATAGAACGTAGATGATGTTAGATACCCACTCCAAAGCTGGCCTTATCTTCTCAGGCTCATCGAAGTAGAACTCGACCACCGCTTTGAAAGGAGCTTCATAAGGAGTCTGAACGAATTTGGCCTTTTCTTGAGCAAACGTAAGACCCACAAGCGCAAGGATTACAGCTATTACTCCCTTCATGACTCACCTCCCGCCGGACGAATTCCGCAAACTCAACTCTTCATAGGAGGATTTTAAGCCCGAGGATAGAACACGCAACGCCTACGCTTCTCGGGGTGTTTACCGGTCTTTTCTACGGAGGACCTTTAGAGTATATTTTCCTGTATCATAGTTCCTCCGGAGGCTGGATATGGCTGAGAAGGTAAAGATAGTCATAGACGATAAAGAATACGAGGCGGAGAAAGGTAAGACGGTTCTTCAAGTTGCCTTGGAGAATGGAATAGATATTCCCTACTTCTGCTATCATCCCAGGCTTTCGATAGCGGGCGCATGCAGGATGTGCGTGGTTTACTGGGAGAACATAAACAGGCTCGTGATCTCCTGCAACACGCCAGTTCAGGATGGGATGGTCATAAGGACCCACCACACCAGCGAACAGGTCAGGGAAAACCAGAAGTATCTCCTGCAGGCCCTGATGACGAGGCATCCCCTCGACTGTCCTATATGCGACAAGGCGGGAGAGTGCGATCTTCAGAACTTCGGAGCAATATACGGCCCTCAAAGGCAGGTGGTTCCCATATCCGCTCTGGAGAAGGAGAGGGAGGAGCACGACTGGGAGAGCGACTTTCTGGAATACTACTCCAACAGGTGTGTGGTCTGCTACAGGTGCACGAGGGCCTGTGACGAGATAGTTGGAGCCCACGCCCTCTACGTGGAGAGCAGGGGCTTCGACTCGAACATAGTCCCCACCGTGAGGCCCATGGACACCTCCACCTGCGAGATGTGCGGGATATGCGTCCACGTGTGTCCCGTGGGAGCGATAATCTCCAAGCCCTTCAAGTTCTGGACGAGAAGCTGGCTCCTTCGGAGGGAGGCCACGAGGTGCAACCTCTGTCCCGTAGGATGTGAGATACAGATCGAATACGGAGTCGGTGACTGGCGCTCCAAGAGGAAGGTCTACAGAACAAAGCCCACGGAGGATCTCAACATCTGCGCCAAGGCCTTCTTCGGATACGATGCCCTCAACGTGGACAGGTTGCTGAAGCCCTACGCCCACGGAAGGGAGGAGAGTGTGGGAAATCTGGTGAACCTCCTGAACTCCATACTCGGAGTTCACGAGAGGGAAACAGCCTTCATCCTGTCGGGGTATCTGCCCAACGAGATAATAGAGAGCGTGGTGAGCATAGCAAAGGCCACGAATAGCTATGTGACCGCACCCCAGACCTCGGACTTCTTCAAGCTCGCGGAGGCCCTGGGGGATTACAAGCCCCCCACCATAGAGGAGATCAAGGGGGCGGACTTCTACGTCTTCGTCGGAGAGGATATAACCTCGACCGCCACGGTGCTCAGCTACTACACGAAAGGTAAGGTCTACAGGGTGGGGAAGGGAACGAGGGACGAGAAGTTCAATCCTGAGGAGATAACCCTCGATGAGGTTAAAGATCTCGAAGGCAAAGGCCTCGTGGTGGTTAACACCGTCTCCTTTGCGGGCGATGAAGAGATGGCTTCCAAGCTTAAGGATATCCAGGAGAAGGGCCACCGAATCCTTCTCCTTCCCAAGGACGGGAACGTATACGGCCTCTACGAGAGGATAAAGGACATCTACTCGGACGTGGACGAGGTGATAAGAAAGGCCCTCGAGGGTGAAATAAACACGCTCGTGGTCTTCGGTGAGGACATCACCGAATACTACCACCCCGAAACCTTGGAACAGCTTGCGGAAAAACTCGAGCATTTCATAGTGGCTTCCCCTTACGACTTCGGTCTTTCGATGAGGGCTACCGTAAAGATCCCCATGGCTCTGATGGGCGAGACCGAGGGGACCCACACTACCCTCTTCGGAGAGGTGAAGGGCAAAAGGTTCCTTCCCTGGGCCTTCGACGACATAACCTTCTGGAGGTATCTGGAGGAGAGCTTTGCGGGTAAGGATGGCGAGATTAAAGTGCTGAGAGGAAGCTCACTACCACCTCTTAAGCCCGAGATCCACCTCTACAGGAACAACTGGATAACAAGAAGGAGCGAAAATCTTACTAAACTATACGATAAAAACAAGGAGGTGAGCGGTTTCAGAGTTTGAATGCCATAAAAATGAACACATAGGAGGTAGAGGGGATGAGGCTGTCGAGAAGAGATTTAGTCCTGGGAGGCATCCTTGCTCTTACCTTTCCTAAGCTTGCCCTTTCTTCTGAAAGGAGAACTTCATTTGTATACAAGGTGAGCATAAAGGAAAGCGGAAAGGCTAAGCTCTGGTTACCCATACCTGCAAATACGGAGTATCAGAGACTCGTAAGCATAAATCTGTCTGGGAACTTTGAATCCGCCCGTTTTACTCAAGATCCGATCTACAAGGCTCCCACTCTATACGTGGAGTTCGGAGACAGAAAGGAGAAGCGGGTAGACGTTTTCTTATCCGTCCGCTACCGGGAAAGGGCCGTGCCTCTTACGGACGCAGTCTACAGGGTTCCCAAGGATCTGGAGCTTTACCTGAAGGCCACACCTCATGTTCCGATAAGGGGAAAGGTTAAGGAGCTGGCCATGGAGATAACGAGGGGGAAGAAAACTCCTATGGAAAAGGCCTACGCTGTATACGAGTGGGTTGTGGAGAACACCTACAGAGATCCCAAGGTTAAGGGATGCGGTCCGGGAAATGTGAATGACCTTATAGAGATATACGAAAGGGACGGGAAGATAGGAGGTAAGTGTGCGGACCAAAGCTCCATATTCGTAGCCCTCTGCAGAGCGGTGGGTGTGCCCGCGAGGGAGGTCTTCGGATTGAGAGTGGAGCCCGCTTACATATCGGAAACCCTTTCAGTAAAAAGAGGTTCGAAGGATCTAACCAAGGCTCAGCACTGCAGGGCGGAGTTCTGGGCTGGAAGATGGATCCCCGTTGATCCCGCGGACGTTACCAAGATGAGGCTGAAGGAAGGCCTCAAAAAGGGTGATTTAAGGCTCGAGTTTGCCAAGAGATACTTATTCGGGAACTGGGATCCCCACTGGATTGCCTTTAACTGGCTCAGGGACGGCAACCTGGAACCAGAGCAAAAGGTTCTTAGGCCCATGCCCTTTTTCGGGTATCCCTACGCGGAGGTGGGAGGTTTTGCTCTGAACTACCTTGAGCCCGAGAGCTTCTCTTACAGGATAATCAAGGTGTAAACTATTTCCGTGGAATACGCAAAGCTCGCCCGGTTCTACTCCAAGATAGAGTCTACCTCCAGCAGAACCAGGATGATTCAGCTCCTCGTGGAACTCTTCCGTGAAACACCTCCGGAGCTTATAGACAAGGTCGTCTACCTTTCGGTGGGGAGGATAGCTCCCGAATATACCGGACTTGACTACAACTTCGGGGAGAAGCTCGCAATAAAGGCTCTCTCCGAGGTTCTCGGAGTTGACGAGCACAGCGTGGAAGAGAAGGTAGTTGAACTGGGAGACTTGGGAGACGCGGGCCAGAAACTCTACGAAGAGAAAGGACCTCAGCCCGAGGATAGGCTCAGTGTAAGGGAGGTCTACGAGACCCTTTTAGAGATAGCCAGAACCACGGGAGTCGGTGCTCTAAAGAGGAAAATCGAATTGTTCAAAAGGCTCCTGTTAAAGGCTTCTCCCCTGGAGGTCAAGTATCTGCTCAGAACCATAACCGAGAAGCTCAGGCTCGGCATAGGGGACAACACGATCATGGATGCCCTCGTCCTGGCCTTTACCGGAGATCAGAGGAACAGATTCCACATAGAGAGAGCCTACAACCTCTCCTCCGATCTTGGCTATGTGGCTAAGGTGCTCGTGGAGAGGGGTCTGGAGGGCGTCAAGGCAATAAAGATAGAAGTAGGAAGGCCCGTGAGGCCCATGCTTGCGGAGAGGATGTCAATGCCCTCTCTAATACTCAAGAAGCTCGGTGGGAGGTGCGGGGCGGAATACAAATACGATGGAGAGAGAATACAGGCTCACAGAAAGGGAGAGGAGTTCTGGCTATACTCAAGAAGGCTCGAGAACATAACTCACCAGTTCCCGGACCTTATAGAGTTCCTGAAGGAGTCCATACACCACGATTTCATAGTGGAGCTTGAGTGTGTGGTTATAGACCCAGCAAGCGGTCAGATACAGCCATTTCAGGCACTAATGAACAGGAAGGTAAAGTATGTGAGCAGATACCACATCTTGAAGTATCCCGTTGCGGGCTTTATCTTCGACATTCTGTATCTCGACGGGGAGGATTTGACCCTCAAACCCTATCCCGAAAGGAGGAGGATCCTGGAAAAGATAGTAAAAACCACTGAGAGGATAAACCTCGCCACCAGGAAGGTGGTAGACAACGTGGAGGAGCTGGAGGCCTTCTTCCATCAGGCGATAGAGGACGGATGTGAGGGTCTGGTCTGCAAGTCCCTTGCGGAGAACTCAGTATACGAGGCTGGGAAGAGGGGCTTTCTATGGATCAAATACAAGAGGGACTACAAGTCCCACCTGGCGGACACCTTAGACCTGGTGGTGGTGGGAGCCTTTCACGGAAAAGGTCAGAGAGCAGGGCATTTTGGCTCCCTCCTCATGGCCTGCTACGATCCAGAAACCGATCAGTTTAAGACTGTGTGCAAGGTGGGGACGGGCTTCACCGAGGAGGATTTCAGAAAGCTGGAGGAGATGTTGAAAGATCGCAGGATGGAACACAGGCATCCGAGAGTGAACTCCCTACTCTCGGCGGATATGTGGTTCGAGCCTTTTTTGGTTCTGGAGATAACCGGAGCGGAGCTTACCTACAGCCCTGTTCATACCTGCGCTTGGGACAAGGTGAAGCCGGGAAGGGGCCTGGGGCTGAGGTTTCCCAGGTTCACGGGAAGATACAGGCTCGACAAAAGGCCCGAGGATGCCACCACCGAGAGGGAAATAATAGAGATGTTCCTCCAGCAGAAGCAGTATAAGGCCTACTGAGCTATCTCCTCTATGGATCTTCCGCTCGCCTCCACGCCGAACACTCCCCAGATAACGTAGGCTAAGAACCCCAGCATCCAGAGGGCAAAGAGGCCGTAGATACCCAGCTGGTAGCCGAAGCCCGCAAGGTAGGTAAGGGCCGGAGGGGCGAACGTCCCCCCTATCCTGCCGATGATGGAGATAATTCCTATCGCCGTGGCCCTCACGTGGGAGGGGAATATCTCCATGGCGCTCACGTAGGCCACGCTCGCGAAGGAGAAGGCCACGAAGGAATACAGGGCAAAGGCCACGTAGAAGTTATCTAAGTGAAGGAGAGCCAGCGTGGCGAGGGCGGAGAGGAGGGAGATCCCTATCCCCGTGGCCTTCCTCCCGAGCACATCCGCGAATATGGCTACCACTATCCCGCCCAGGAGGCCCCCCACGCTCCCTATCAGGAAGAGGTTGGGGATCTCCTGGGAGGGAATGTCCATCGCTGGGGCGAGGCTTATGGGGATCAGGGCCACCAGCCCGTAGTAGGTGGTGAGGATCGTAAAACTCAAGGTGCTCGAGAAGAGGAACCTCCACCTGTAGTTCCTCAGGATGTAAAGTATCCCCTCCAGAAGCCCTCCCTCGAAGACGGGAACCTTAACCTTCACCGCCTTTCCCCTCCTTCCCGCCTTCCTTTCCAGGTCCCTCACTATCTCCTCCGCCCTCTCGACCATCCCCCTCGAGAGGAGCCAGCGGGGAGACTCGGGGACATTCCTCCTGACGAAGGCGACCAGCAGGGCTATCATACCTCCCAGAAAGAAGGCCAGCCTCCAGGCAACCTCCTCCTCGAAGCTCCCAAGGAGGAGTATGGCCACGCCCGAGGCGAGGATGCTCCCCAGGTTCCAGGAGGCGACCACAAAGCCGTCCACCTTACCCCTGTGCCTGGCTGGGACGAACTCCTCTATGGCGGAGTGTATGGCGGCGAACTCACCTCCTATGCCCGCTCCCGCAAGGAGCCTGAGAACGAACACGCTCCAGAAGTCCCAGGCAAAGCCCGTCAGAAAGGTTCCCAGGGAGTAGAGTAGGAGCGTTATTATGAAGACCCTCTTCCTCCCGAGCCTGTCCGCCAGGTATCCGAAGAGAAAGGATCCAGCTATGGCGCCCAGGAGGAAACCGCTAACCACGAGGGAAGCCTGAAGATTCGAAAGACCCAGATCATCTATCATGCTCTTTAGAACGTTCCCCACTATGACCACCTCGAAGGCGTCCAGGACCCACACGATCCCGAGGGCAAAGAGGAACCTGGTGTGAAAACCGCTCCAGGGAATGGTGTCGAGCCTGGAGGGGATGTCCGTCTCCACGTATCGCATGCCCAATATTAAATCAGCACATCCATGATGATAGGGACGGTGAGGAAGCTCAGGAGTATGCCGAGAGTTATGGCAGAGAGGGCCAGAGCCTCGTCGAGACCGAACTTTATGGCGAGGAC
>JALWVU010000071.1 GCA_027079305.1 Aquificaceae bacterium | reverse complement strand
AGGCGGTCCTCTACGTGGACGAAGACGAGGTTTACTTCCTGTTTTCGAAGGACTTCTCGAGGGAGAGCTCGTCCACGAACTCCAGCAGTGATCCGAACTGAAGGCCGTAGGAGATCCTGCTCGTCTTTACATTTTTAAAGCGATCCCCTATCAGCCTTATCAGGTAGTTGGCGGTAGCCTCACCCTCCGCGTTGGGGTTGGTGGCTATTATGACCTCCTTTACCCTGTTCTTCTCTATCCTCTCTAAGAGCCTGTCTATGGTAAGGTCCTGGGGAGAGATACCCTCCAAGGGAGCTATCCTCCCCTGGAGGACGTGGTAGACCCCCTTGTATCTCTCGAGCCTCTCCACCGCGTAGGCATCCTGGGACTCCTCCACCACGCAGATAAACCTCTTGCTCCTTTTTGGATCGGAGCATATCCTGCAGAGATCACCGTCCGTCACGAGGAAGCATTCCCTGCAAGGCCTGAGCTTCTCCACAGCATCCAGGATGCTCTCTACTACCTCTCTCCTCTCCTGAGGCTCGAGCTTGAGGAGGTTGTAAAGGAGTCTGTTTGCCCCCCTCTCGCCGTAGGTGGGGATCCTGGTTATGTTCTCCAGGGCCTTCTTCAAAGGTTCGGGGAAGACATCTTCAAAAGCCAAGTCCCAGGCCTCCCAGAAGACCTCCGAACCTCTTGCCGAACTCCTCCTTGGCCATGTCCCTCGAGATGTCCTGGGCCCTGTTTATGAGATCCATGAGGATGGGCCTGAGCTTTTCCCAGTCTCCTTTCAGACTTTCATCCTTGATCTCTATGTCCACTATCTCCCCAAGGCCGTTGAAGATTATCTCAACCCCGCTCTCTTCCACCACCTCCTTCCTGAGACGAAGCTCCTTCTTGACCTCCTCGAAGCTCCGCTGAAGGTTCTTCAGCTGTTTCATCATATCGTAGATGTTCACAGGAACCTCCCCTCGAGGGCCTTCTTGACCTCGTATACCCTCTGTAAGGTGGTTGCAAAGCTCCCGACCGCTATTATGAGCAGTGCGAGAGGTATCAGATCCACCGCTATGCCCACCAGAAGAACTATCCACCTCTCGGTCCTCTCAAAAAGGCCACCTATACCGAAGACTCCTAAGGACTCCGCTCTGGCCCTTGTGTAGCTGACCCCGTATGACCCTACGAGCGAGAGGAAGGCCAGCAGAACTCCCGCAACTTCACCCATCTGGGCGTAAAGGGCCCCGAGGGCTATAAAGGGAAGAGAGTCCGAGAACCTGTCCACGGTGGAGTCCAGAAAGGCTCCGAAGTCCGACTGAAGCTCCATCCTCCTTGCCACAGCGCCGTCCACCGCGTCCAAGAGTGCCCCCGCACCGAGGAAAAGGAGGGCAAGGACGTTCAGCTCCGAGTAAAGGGCGAGAGAACCGAGCGCAACCAGAATCAAACCGCTCAGCGTTATGAGATTTGGATGTATCCCCCTCTGGGAGATAAAGTCCACGATGGGCTCTACCGATTTTTCAAAGTAGGGTTTTACTCCTCTGCTGACGAAGCTCATGATCACAGAATAGTATATTTGAAAATCCTCAGTCCACACCCACTATGATGAAGGAGAGGTCCTCCTCAGGACAGTTCTCCCTGTAAAGGCTCAGTATCCTTTCCGCACTCCGCTCTATATCTGGACAGAGGAGCGATTCTATCTCCGGATCGGAGAGACTGTCCACCACGCCGTCCGATACGAGCAGGAACACATCTCCCTCCCGGAAGGTATCCTCGAGAGTGTAGACCTCCGGCCTCCACTCTATTCCGAGGGCTTTCACGTACTTCTTTCCATTCCTGTAAGTGATTTGATCCTGTGTCAGCAGTTTTAATTTGCCGTTCCTGAACAGGTATATTCTTGAGTCTCCCACATGCCCCACCAGGAAAGTATCGTCAGTAAAGCTAAGAAGGCTCAGGGTAGTTCCCGCCACGTGCCTGTCTCCGAGCCTCGCTATCTCCTTCATTATTTCCCTGTTGGCCTCCTCAAAAAAGCCTCTTATCTCGTCCAAGGATTTAAAGGGTCTGCTACGATCCACCAGCGATATGGCCTTCTCAGCGGCGAGTCTACCTCCTGGTCCGGTTCCCATACCGTCCGCGACCGCGAAGGTATCCTCCGATGTGTAGATCCTGTCCGCGAAGCTCTCTCTGTTTTTGCACAGCTCCCCGTAGACGTATCTCAAACGAGTCCCTCCGAAACGAGATATTCCTTAAGCTCAACAGCGGTCCTGAACCTCTTTCTGTAGTCGGGTTCCAGCATCCTTCTGATCAGCTCCTCCACCTTGGGGGAAAAGCCCTTCGGAACCTCGTATACGCACTCCTTGTTTCTTTTCAACTTCTCCTTCCTGTCCTCAGAGTGGAAAGGGTCCCTCTGGAATAGGGTAAAGTAGAAAAGACAGCCTAAGGAGAATATGTCGCTACTTCTGTGTATCTCACCCCTGAAGACCTCCGGAGCTATGTATCCGAGAGTCCCCTTGACATCAAGGACGGAAACGGACCCCCTTATCTTCAGGAGTCCGAAGTCTCCCAGCTTCCAGACGATGCTTCTGAGGACCTTCTTACCGAATATGTTCTCGGGTTTTATATCGCTGTGGATATACCCTCTGCTGTGGAGGAAGGCAAGGCCGTTGGTTATGTTCCAGAGAACCTTCAGAGCCTCCTCCTCCGAAAGACCTCCCTTGGAGAGGACGTAGTCCTTCAAGTCCCCCACGTCCATAAGCTCGTAGAGCACGTAGAGCTCTCCCCTGTCCTTCTTGTAGAGGTAACTCTGGAGTGAGATTATGTTGGGGTGGTTCAGGAGTATCAAGGTCTGGGCTTCCTTCCATAGGTATTCAACCCCGTAGGGATTGGAGGCGACCTTGAGGGCGAGGATCTTCCCTCTATATCTTCCCTTTATACCTTTTACCTTATAGACTACACCGAAGTCCCCCCTTCCTATTATCCCGAGGACCTGATAGTATCCGAGGACTATGTCCCCTTCCTTGAACTTCGCTCCGGACTCTTCCATGGGAAGATAATTTAGTTTTTCAGGGGTAGGTTGTATCTCTGGAGAACCTCTCTCAGCTTCCTCTCGTTCTCGGGCTTCATCTCGCACATGGGCAATCTGAACTCTTTCTCGCACATTCCCATCATCCAGCAGGCGGTCTTTACGGGAATCGGGTTCGTCTCTATGAACAGAACCTTGAAGAGATCGTAGAGGTAGTAGTGGAGCTCTCTGGCCTTGTCGAGCCTGCCCTCGAGCGCGAAGGTGGTAAGGGCCTTTATCTCTTTGGGAACTATGTTGTTTGCCACAGAGATCACTCCCTTAGCTCCCAGAGCCATCATGGGCAGGGTCAGGGAGTCGTCCCCAGAGAGTATAGAGAAGTTGTCCCCGAGCCTTTTTCTCATCTCTGAGATCCTGTCCATGTTGGGGGTGGATTCTTTGGATCCAACGATGTTGGGATACTCGGAGACCAGTCTGTAGATGGTATCTACCGCGATCTCCACACCCGTTCTGGAAGGTATGTTGTAGAGGATTATGGGAATGTCCACCTCCTCCGCAACCGTGGCAAAGTGCCTGTAGAGTCCCTCTTGGGTGGGCTTGTTGTAGTAGGGGACCACCAAAAGCGCCGCGTCCGCTCCCACCTCTTTGGCGTGGGCGGTCAGATGGACAGCCTCGTGGGTGGCGTTCGCTCCCGTTCCCGCTATGACCTTTATCCTACCCGCGGAGTGCTTTACAGCGAACTCTACCACCCTGTCGTGCTCCTCGAAGGTAAGGGTCGGAGACTCTCCGGTAGTTCCGCAGACGAGGATAGCGTCGGTTCCGTTGTCGATGTGGAAGTCTATGAGTTTTCCGAGGGCATCGTAGTCTACCTCTCCGTCCTTGAAGGGTGTTATTAGGGCAACTATGGAGCCTTCGAACATGGGGATAATTTTATAATACTTTCCATGAAGGTCGGGGAATACGTAAAGAAGGGCCTCAAGAACTTCGTCGAGGGAGAGGCGGAAGGTAAGGTAGGGACCCACTCGGAAGGTGTTCACAGGGTAAGCGTCTTCGTGAAGCTGGAGGATGGGAAGATAGTGGACTGCAAGTTCAACTCCACCAAAAGGTGCAAGAAGCTTCTGGCGGTTACCGACTACATGTGCGAGCTCGCAAAGAAAAAGGGGAGCGTTCCAACCAAGGAGGAGATACTGTCCAACTTCCAGGAGGAGAAGGAAAAGGACAAGATGGAAAACAGGGTGAGCATAGCCCTTAAAGCCCTCGAAAAGGCCCTCAGCTGACTTTCAGAACTATCTTCCCGAAGTGCTCGGACCTTTCCAAGCGTTCGTGGGCCCTGTGCGCTTCTTCTAAGGGAAATACGGAGTCCACCACTGGCCTGAGGAGGCCCCTCTCGAAGAGCTCCGTTATTTTGAAGAGAGTCGCCTTCCTTCCCATGTAGACACCTTCGAGACCTATCTCCCTCACGAATACATACCTTATGTCTATCTCCGCCTTGTCTCCGGTAGTCGTTCCGAAGAAGAGGAGCTTCCCTCCCTTTTTCAGGCATTCGACGCTCTTCCAGAAGGTAGCACTCCCCACGTGATCCATCACTATGTCCACACCCTCTCTGAAGACTTCCCTGACCTTCTTTACCACGTCCTCCTCGTAGTGGTTGATGACGATGTCCGCTCCGAGATCCCTGCACCTTTTCATCTTTTCCTCGTTCCCTGCGGTAGCTATCACGAAGGCTCCGAAGAGCTTGGCTATCTGGATACCTGCAACTCCCACTCCGGAGGATCCTCCCCATATGAGAACCTTCGAGTAGGGCCTTACATTTCCTTTCTCCACCAAAGCGTTCCAGACGGTCAGAAAGGTTAGAGGATAGCTTGCGGACTCTTCAAAACTGAGGTTCTCAGGTTTCCTTATAACGTTCCTCGCCGGCACCACCACGTAATCCGCGTATCCCCCTTTGCTTTTCAAGCCGAGTATGTCGAAGTGCCTGCAGAGGTTGTCCTTACCGTTCTGGCAGTCGTAACATATCCCGCAGGAGAGGCCTGGAGCGACTATGACCTCATCTCCCACGCTAACGTTTCTCACGAGCTTTCCCACCCTCTCCACCACTCCCGAGACGTCCGAACCGAGTATGTGAGGAAGGTCCGGTTTTACCGCAAGGGCACCCTTCCTGACCCATATGTCAAGGTGGTTCAGGGCCACCGCCTTTACCCTTATAAGGACATCGTCTTCTCTTGGCTCGGGATCGGGGAAGTCTTCCACGAACTTGAGATTTTCAACTCCCCCGAAGTTTTCCAGAATCACCGCTCTCATGCTCAGTCCTCCACCGAGTAGATGCCGGGCAGGTTCCTTCCCATCTCACCCCAGTCGAGGCCGTATCCTACCAAAAACTTGTTGGGAACCTCGAAGCCCACGTAGTCCGCCTCGAAGTCCACCATCCTCCTTCCCTTCTTGTCTAAGAAAACGCAGGTTTTGAGTTTTGCAGGATTCTTGAGTTTGAGAAACTCGTATATCTCCTTCAACGTCAGACCTGTGTCGAGTATGTCGTCTACAAGCAGGACATCCCTTCCCTCTATGTCGGTGTCGAGATCTTTAAGAACCTTTATGCTTCCCGAACTCTCCATAGACTGGCCGTAGCTGGAGACCCAGAGAAAGTCCACCTTCAAAGGGATCTCGATCTCCCTTATAAGGTCCGCCACGAAGACGAAGGCCCCTTTCAGGAGGCCCACCACTATGAAATCCTCAGAGCCCTCGAAGTCCCTCTCTATCTCCTTCCCCAGCTCTTTCACCCTTCTCCTTATGTCCTCCTCTTTTATCAGCAGGGAGAGCTTCTTTTCCCTTATCTCCTTCATCTCGGTGTATTTTACCAAGCTCAAGCTCCATCGTAAGGGCGTTCTCTCCGTCCGAGTAGAACTTCTTCCTTTCCTTCACTATCCGGAAGCCCATGGAACGGTATAACCTTATGGCGGGGAGGTTGGACTTCCTAACATCAAGCTGGACAACCTCTGCCTTACCCTTCAGGTCTTCCAGTAGCATCCTCAAAAACTCCCTGCCCACTCCTCTACCTCTGTGCTCCGGTGCAACCGCAAAAACCATGATGAAGGCCTCCCCCTTTATCACCCAGACCACCGAGTAGCCCACTATCTCACCCTTATCCTCCAGGACGTATCTGATCGAATAGGGGAGTGAAAACTCTCTCTCGAGAGCCTCCCTGCTCCAGGCGTCCGTGGTAAAGGACCTTCTGTTTATCTCGTATACCCTGTCCAGATCTTCCTCTCTCATCTCCCTGAGAGTAAGCCCCATCGCTCCAAATTATAATTAAGGTGATGTTGACCGCCCTGACGGTTTTCTTGGTGCTCTTAAGCCTCTCCTTCTCCAAGGTCTTCACCGCCAAGTGGGACGGCCCCATAACGCCTATAACCGCGGATTACATTGACAGGACCCTTACCAAGGCGGAGAGGGAAGGGGGAACACTCTATGTCCTCGAACTCAACACTCCCGGGGGGCTCGCGGAGTCCATGAGGAAGATAGTCCAGAGGTTTCAGGGGTCCTCTTTACCCGTGGTGGTGTTCGTCTATCCTTCCGGAGGTAGGGCGGCCTCCGCGGGAGCCATAATCACCATCTCCGCGGACGTGGCAGTCATGGCGCCGGGAACCAACATAGGCGCGGCGCACCCCGTCCGGGTGGGCGGTGTTTCCGGCGAGAGGAGGGACTCAAAGAGGGAAGGGAAGGACGTCATGGAGAAGAAGATCCTCCAGGACATGCTCGCCTTCGTCAGGAGCATAGCCAAGGAGAAGGGGAGGAACGTGGAGGTGGTGGAGAGGATGGTCAAAGAGAGCCTCTCCCTCTCCGCGGAGGAGGCCCTCGAGGAGGGCGTGATAGACCTTATAGCGGTGGATCTGAAGGACCTCCTGAAGAAGATAGACGGGAGGAAGGTGAAGAAGCTGGGGAGGGAGCTGGAGATAGAGACGGAAGGGGAGGAGGTGGTGTTTCTGGAGGAAAACCTTAAGGAGGAACTTCTAAAGATAATCACCAATCCTACCGTGGCCTACCTCCTCCTCATGCTTGGCTTTTACGGGATCTTCTTCGAGCTCTACAACCCCGGCGCGGTGGTTCCCGGAGTTGTGGGGGCCATATGCCTGCTCCTGGGACTCTACGGTCTATCTCTGATCTCCATGAACTGGCTGGGGCTTCTGCTGATAATACTGGGGATACTTCTCTTCGTTTTAGAGCTTATAACGCCCACCTTCGGGGCGCTGGCGGTGGGAGGGATAATCTCTCTGGCTCTGGGGTCCCTATTTTTGATAGACCCCGAGTCCCCCTACGGGGAGCTCCCCAAGACCATTATAGCGACCGTCGTCTTTGCGAGCGTCCTCTTCTTCCTCGTGGCGGGGAGGTTCGGCCTGAAGGCCCAGAGGAGGAGGAAGCTCACGGGAGCTGAGGGAATGGTGGGTGAGGAGGGAGAGGCTATAACGGACTTTAAAAAGGGAAAGGGGAAGGTCCTCGTCCACGGCGAGATCTGGGATGCCCTCGGGGAGGAGGAGATAAAGAAGGGGGACAGGGTAGAGGTTTTGGAGGTGAGGGGTCTTAAACTCAGGGTCAGAAAGGTCTCTTCCTGACCTCCTGAACGAAAACCAGGACCCGGGCAACCGCCTCATACAGGACGGGAGGGATCTCCTCGAAGACCTCTATCCTCAGAAGGGCCTCTACCAGGTTCCTGTCCTCCACCACGGGGATGCCCTCCTTCTTCGCAAGCTCTATGATCTTCTCCGCAAGCTCACCTCTTCCCTTGGCCACCACAACGGGTGCCCTGTCCTTCTGAGGATCGTATCTGAGAGCGACCGCCTTCTTCTTCTCCTCCATGGCTACACCCTCAGGTTGAAGGTCCCCGCCCCCCCGAACTCTTCCGCCATCTCCCTCTCGAACTCTCCCTCCCTGTCTTCGAAAACCTCAAGTCTCCTAACCTCGAGTCCAAGTGAGACCAGATCCTTCCTGAGCTCCTCCCCGTGCCTGCTCAGCTTTCTTGCAAGATCCTCCAGGTCAGTTCTGAAGAGGACGGAGATGAAGTCCGGACTCTCCTTCCTCGGGGCCTCCATCAGGATGCCGAGAAAGCCCCCCTCCAGCTCGAGCCTGACGAATATGCGGTAGGAGTCCCTTAAAGAGAAGCCAATTATCCCCCTTTCCTCCTCGAACCTGAAGGGAACTAAGAACCTCTTCGCCTGGTTCATAACCATGTAGGCCTGGAGCATGCCGAGAGTTTCGAGGCCCTTCAGGCTCTCTTTTATCTGCTTCGGAAGCTCCTCTATCCTACCCCTTATCTCCCTCAGCTCCTCGAGCTCTTTGGAGATCTCCCTCTGCCTGGATATGAGATCCTGGAGGTTCTCAGCCTCGAGCTTGGACCTTATGGAAACTTCCGCACCCCTTATGAGCTCCCCGAGGGATCTGAGGATCCTCTGGGCCTCCTTCGGAAGGGCTTCCTCGTTGAGTATCTTCAGGCCCGCAAGCTCGAGCCTCCTCGAAAACTCGGAGAACCTCCCTTCCTCCAGGCTTCTGAAGGCCTCCCTGAGGATGTCCAGGAATCTGGGACTCTCCCTGAGTGAGGAGAAGACCTCCTCCTTTAGCTGGACTTCTATTTCTGCGGAGCGGAAGACCTTTATCAGGTTCTCCACAAGGCTCCTGACAACGCTTCCTATGGTCTCCCTTATGAGAGTGAGCCTCTGCTCCCTGAAGGAGATGGCCCTCTCGAGGCCGTTTTCGAGCTCCACAAGGCCTTTGAAGAAACCGAGTCTGTCCCCCGCCTCGAGCCTCTCCAAGATGGACCTGACGAGAGGCCTCAGATCCTCAGGAAAGCGGGCCGACCTCAGGGTCCTCTCTATTGGCCCCGTGTCCAGATTCTCCAGGGTTTTGAGGAGCACGAACTTCTGGTCCCTGGAGAGATCTTCGAGGTCTATCTTTCCTCTCAGAAAGTCCCAGACCTTCCTCTCATAAATTAGGCCCGAGTCTTTGAGGCTCTCCTCGAGCCTCTGGGGGATGAGCCTCACACCGAGCTCGAGGACCCTGCCCAGCAGGTCCCTTATGCCCCTTATCCCGTAAAAGCCTCCCTCCACCCTGAGGATGAGGGGATTCTTGGACTCCACCACAAGGGAGAGCTCCTCACCGGGCTCCACCATCACCGAGAGCCTGTTTTCCGCCTCCACCTCGAAGCCGTTCTCCAGCTGAAGGACCACCCTGTTCTGGTCGTAAGATCTCACCGTTGCCCTGAGTCTGGACCCCAGATCCCCGAGTGAAGCAAGGAGAGCCTGGGGAACACTCGAGAGAACCCTTATCTCAAGGACCCTTGCGGTCTCGTAGGCCTCGTAGGCCCTGTTCCTGAGTATGGCGGTGTCTAAGAAGACGCCCTCTACCCTTCTGCCTTCCATTAAACTCTAATATCGGTCCCACTTGCCCGAATGAAAGCCAGGGCACCCCTCGCCACCAGGAACTCTCCCGCCTCGGATAAGGACACCCTCACGCAGGAGCCCGGAAGGTCCTCCGAAAGCTCCCTTACCCTCTCCTCAAGGTCTCCCAGAAGCTCCCTCATCCCCTCTATGACGCCTCCCCCGAGGACTATGCGGTCTGGATCGAATAGGTGGACCACGTTCATCAGACCCAGGGAGAGGTATTCCTTGAAGATCTCGACAGCTCTCAGGGCCTTCCCCTCCCCCTCCTTTGCCCGACCTATTATCTCGTGGTCCCTTATATCCTTACCTCCCAGCCTTCTGTAGATCCTCTCCAGCCCGTAAGAGGAGCAGTAGGCCTCCCAGCATCCCCTCCTTCCGCAGTTACAGAGGCTCCCGTTCTTCTCTACCACGTGGTGCCCGAGCTCCATGGCGGAACCGCAGACACCGAAGAAGGGCCTCCCATCGACCACCAGACCCCCGCCGAGGCCGGTCCCCACAGCCACAAGGACGAGAACCCTGCTCTCCCTGTGGTCGAAGAACCACTCTCCGTATGCCCCCACGCTTACATCGTTCCCCACCACGAACCTAACTCCGGAATCCCCGAGGAGCTCCCCGAAGTCCATCCCGTCGAGGACGGGGATGTTAGGAGATCTGTATACCTTCCCCTCCCTGGAAGTAAAGCCCGCCACCGCAACCCCCACGCCCTCGGGATTACCCTCGAGAACTACCTCCTTTATCCTTCTTAAGAGCCTCTCCCTGTCCCCCTTCAGATCCCTTATGGGATGCTTCTCCCTTCTTCCGTCCTCCCACAGGACCTTCACGAAGGAACCGCCTATGTCCACGCCCTTCAGCACAGCTCTTCTATTTTACGAACCTGTCTATTATCTTGGCACCGTTCAGGTCTCCCCATACGTTCACAGCGGTCCTGAGCATGTCCAGAAACCTGTCCACCGCTATTATGAGCCCTATTCCTTCAAGGGGAACTCCCACAGAGCTGAGGACGAGTGTAAGCATCACGAGACCCGCTCCAGGTATGGCCGCGGCACCGATGGAGGCGAGGGTGGCGGTCAGGAATATCATTACCATCTGGGGTATACCGAGATCTACGCCATAGACGTTGGCTATGAAGACCGCCGCGACCGATTCGTATAGAGCGGTTCCATCCATGTTTATGGTTGCCCCAAGGGGGAGAACAAATCCGGCAGTTTCCTTCCTGACACCTCCCTTCTCCTCAGCGACCTGCATGGAAACGGGCAAGGTTGCTGCGCTCGAAGCGGTCGAAAAGGCAAGAAGGGGAGCCTCTCTGACCTTCAGAAAGTATCTGTAAGGGTTATACCTTCCCAATAAGAAGGCAAGGAGAGGAAGGGTTATAAAAGCATGGATTAGAAGGCCCAGAACCACAGTAAGGGCATACTTCCAAAGCGAGAGCAGAACCTCCACACCCATGTCAGCCACTATAAAGCCCACGAGGGAAAAGACACCTATCGGCGTGAGCTTTATGATCCACTTTGTAAGGTTTATCAGGCCTTCGTTGAGCCCGTCAAAGAGGTTAAAGACATGCCCCTTCTTTTCTTTGGAAACAGCAAGGGTAGCGAGGCCAAAGAGAACCGCAAAGAAGATTATCTGTAGAACCTTACCCTCAACGAAGCTCTTGATCGGGTTTGAGGGGATTATGTTCCACACCACGTCTTCGAATGTAAGCTCCTTCACATCTGGAACCTCTGTGCTCCTGTGGACTATCTCCTCCCCCTTACCAGGCCCGATCAAGTTTACCAGTAAAAGTCCTACGAGGACCGCAAGGGCGGTTGTGGTCATATAGTAGGCGATGGTCTTGAGACCCATGTCTCTAAACCTGGACACCTCTCCCAAACCGAGCATGGCCACGAACACGGAGGTAAACACAAGAGGAACGATTATCATCTTAAGAAGACTCAGAAAGACTTCTCCGAGAAGTTTCAGCTTAAGCATCAGCTCCGGAATGTATACTCCGGAAACAGCCCCGAGCAGTATGGCAACGAGGGTAAGGTTCTCCAAACTGAGCAGTTTCCTCATGTAGGCTAAATTTTAATATCAAAGCGAGTAAGATAACGCCTAAATCACAAAATCGCAACCTGTGTGGTTATAGAGGTTAATATCTAAAGTTTTGCAAGACTTTAGTGCTTGGTACTCAAAGTTTAGGTAGATTCTACCGGTTGAATTAGACTTGGAGGCGGATAAAAACCTTGAGCTTTGCTAACCAGGAGCGGATCGAAGGGTTTGCTATAAGATATTACACGATATTTGTTCTCAATAAGGCTGAACAACTTAAGTCATTGATGTATCTACAAATCCATAAATTTTATAATGGCTGATTCATCTTTTGCAAAACTTTAGTTATGAATCTTTCCGCTTTCCTCAGAGCCACTCCCCAGTGGTATATTAGCTTTTACTCCCGGCGGGATTTTGTTCCCGCGGTATACTTTGCTTATATACTGTTTTTCCCTCTTTACTGTTTCATTACTCCTTTATCTTGACATACTCGATCAGCGCTATAATTACCAGAAATGGGAAGGTGCATGCACACTTTCCTTGTCGGATTACTGATTTTAACTGCCTGCGGTGGAAATGGTGGTAGCTCTTCCGCGAATAACAACGTAGAGAATACAGACAATTTCAAGGCGGAGTTGAAAATCTACTGCAGTGATGGAAAGACAGGAAATGTATGGCAAGTCAATGATGGAGATGAATGCGTATTCACGGATCCCACTCAAGGGACAGATCCACCATACACCCACAGCATACAGATAGCTTTCAACGACGGAACATCAGACAGTTGCAAAATTGAAATATACAAAAACAGCACCATGGTCTATCAAAGTAGCTATACCTGTAATAGTCTGAACCACTCCTATATCTTGGATAACGCTGACACAGGCAGAGGACGGCAGAGATTGGATTTTAAGGTTTACAAAAATTCAACCTTGATAGACACAAAGGCTCTCTATTACAAGATCAACAAAGCTCCGACTTTTGGGGGTTGATTAACCGAGGACCTTTTAAACCCCAGCCATCACCTCCTCTCTCAGTTCTTTAGCCATCTCCACCATGTTCTTGAGGGCGGGTTCTACCTCTTCCCATCTTCTCGTTTTCAGTCCGCAGTCGGGGTTCACCCAGAGAAGTTCTTTGGGAAGGACCTTCATCGCCCTCTCCATGACCATCTTCATCTCCTCTTTGGAAGGGACAGCGGGCGAGTGGATGTCGTAAACGCCTATACCTATCTGCCTGTCCCAGCCCTTGAACCTTTCGAAGGCGGATATTATCTCCCCTTTGCTCCTGGAGGCTTCTATGGAGATGACATCGAAGTCCATCTGGTAGATGTATTCGATAATCTCGTTGAACTCCGAATAACACATGTGGGTGTGGATCTGGGTCTCGGGCTTGGCTCTGGAGCAGAGTCTGAAGGCCTTGACCGCCCAGTCGAAGTATTCCGCCCAGTCCTTTCTCTTTAGGGGAACGCCCTCCCTGAAGGCGGGCTCGTCTATCTGGATTACCTTTATTCCCGCCTTTTCGAGATCCCTAACCTCATCCAGAAGGGCGAGGGCTATCTGGTAGGCTATGACCCTCTTGGGAACATCCTCCCTGTAGTAGCTCCAGTTGAGGATGGTTACGGGGCCCGTGAGCATTCCCTTAACGGGCTTCTCTGTCAGAGACTGGGCGTAGGTGATCTCCTCGAGGGTCATGGGCTTTGGCCTCGAAACGTCTCCGTAGATTATGGGAGGCCTGTAGACTCTTGATCCATAAGAGAGGACCCAGCCGTGCTTGGTGGTGGCAACGCCGTCGAGCTTGAAGGCGAAGAACTCGACCATGTCCGTCCTCTCGAACTCCCCGTGGACGAGGACGTCGAGCCCCACCTCCTCCTGGAAGGCTATCACGTGCTCTATCTGCTTCTTGATGAACTCCTTGTATTGGGCCTCGCTTATCTTCCCCGTTCTGTAGGCGGTTCTCATCTTCCTGACTTCTTCCGTCTGGGGGTATGAGCCTATGGTAGTCGTCGGGAAGAGGGGAAGCTTGAGTATCTCCCTCTGGATCTTGTCCCTCTCCCCGTAAGGGAGCTCCCTCCTGAAGTCCTCCTCCTTGAGGGCCGTTATCCTCCTCCTGACCTCCGCGTTCTCGCCGAAGCTGATCTCTAAGAGCTTTCTGGTCTTTTCGACCTCCTTCAGAGCTTCTTTATCACCGCCGAAGGCGGTCTTTAAGGTTTTAAGTTCTCTGAGCTTCTCCTTTGCGAAGGAGAGCCTCTCCTTTAGGCCTTCGGGGAGGTCTTCTTCTGGCTCCACGCTCACGGGAAGGTGGTAGAGGGGGCATGAGTTGGAGACGGAGAGGTTTTCCGTGATCTTTGAGAGCTCCTCCAGGAGCTTGAGCTTTTCAGAGAGGTCCGCCCTCCAGGGCTGTCTCCCGTTTATGATTCCAGCTATGAGCTCCTTCTCTTTGGGAAAGCCCTTTTCCCTGATGTTCTGGAGGTTCTCCCTGTTGGAGACGAGGTCAAGGTGAAGTGCCTGAACGGGAAGGGAGATATACCTCTCGTAGTCTGAGACGCTGTCGTAGTAAGTAAAGAGGGCTATCTCTATCCCTACCTTGGAAAGCTCTCCGTAGATCCTCTCAACCAGATCCCACTGCCAGTCTTCGGTGTCGAGGACGAGGGCGGGCTCCTCTATGTGGACTCTTTTACAGCCAGCCTTTTTGAGGGACTCGAGAACTTCTCTGTATACTGGTATCAGCTTTTCGGTTAGCCTCTCGAACTGCTCTTTGCTCTCTATCTTCTCTATTTCGTAGATGGGGAGCTC
The DNA here is from genome assembly GCA_027079305.1 of Aquificaceae bacterium. Lineage (GTDB taxonomy): Bacteria > Aquificota > Aquificia > Aquificales > Aquificaceae > Hydrogenivirga. The sequence goes on along the minus strand of JALWVU010000071.1, from coordinate 23,249 downwards.
TCCCTCTTTTTTTCTTAAAGCTTTGGAGAGCCTGAGGAAGGTATAGGGGCCTATTATCTGGGGGACGGTCTCGTAGCCCTTCTTTTTGTAGAACTCGTAGTCGTTGAGGGGCTTGTTTATGAATAGTCTGAACTCTTCCCTCTCTATCTCGGGGACTAAGTAGTGGTAGTTGGTGTTGAACCACTTGGTCATCTCGAGGGCGTTCTTGCCTCTGGCCATCTCGAAGTAGGTTTCCATTCCCCTGTATTCGCCGAACCTCTGGGGGATGGCCCCCACCATTAGGGCTGTGTCGAGCATGAAGTCGTAGTAGGAGAGTTCGTTGGAAGGTATTACATCCACGCTCTCTTTATAAAGCTCAGCCCTCCAGAGGGCGAGATCTCTCATTCCCGCGTGGAGCTCCTCCTCGCTTATCTTTCCCTTCCAGAAGTCTTCCAACAACTTTTTAAACTCTCTCTTCTCTCCCAGCTTGGGAAACCCGAAGGCGATAGCTTTCATATCAGAACCTCCTTCATATAATATTCCAACTTCTCTACCGCTTCTTGCTCAATCTTATTTGCCAAGTCTTTCTTTTCGTAGGCGGAGAGGACGAGTGAGCCGAGGTCTTTTTCTAAGTTTTCGTCTTTAGGTTTGAGAATTTGAATATATTTAAATAGCTCTCCCGCTTCTCCTATTTCATCCACAACTCCACCGTAAATCAGTTTTTTAAATTGAACCTGACCGTAATCGCTAAGAAGAAATAGGGTTAAATAGCCGGGATTTATCTGTTTGGGGATTACTCTAATTAGATGGTCTGAACCTATAAGTTTATCTAACAAACTACTTACCAAGCTAATCTGACCTATAGTTCCCGAACGTGTTATCAATATCCATCCTTTTCTAACTCTGTATTTTTCTATGTTTTTCATTCTTTTCCAAATGTATTTGACTTCCAAGAGTCTTACCAAGGGGATGTATTTTCCTTGAATTAGAGCTACGCCCTCATCCTTATTTTCAACGTAAGGCCTCTTGAATCGCGGGGGAACAAAAGCATCCGCAACTTCATGTAGCAACCTTATTTTGCCTAAGCTATTATTCCTCAATATCTCTATACACTTTCTCGCTAATGGCACATAATACCCCGCATCAAGCCTATCCTCAAGTTCGGAAGATTTTATGGTAAAGGCTTTAACCTCTCTTCCTTTCTCACCTCCAAAGTATTCAACCTGTTCCTCATCCAATCTGGGGAGTTTTAACTCCTTATAAAACAGCTCTTCCGCTTCCATCAGCATCTTCTGAGCGGATTCTCTTAACTTATGAGCTTTCATAATGGATTCATGAATTTCACGCTCTTTATCTTCATGTATTCTCGGAATAGGAAGCTCCGCAACGTGGTGAGGCTCTATATGTTTTACAGTAGCACCGTAAAGATTTTTCGTGAGCATAGCCTGACAGTATTTGGTATTGAGCCACGCGTATATGTATCCGAGGATGTTTAGGTGTTCCTTCTTCGGGATGAAACGGATTAGATTAGGAGATAAAGATTTTCCCTTAAATAATTCATTCGCTATTAGCGTTCTGCCAACAGCCCCAGATTGAGTAATTAAAATTGTATAAGGTTCTACGAACCAATTATTTAAGTCCCTCGTTTGCACTTTAACCCACTTGCGCGGACGTAGGAAAAAATTGAAGATATCCACTGGCATTAAGTAGGGAATTCCTTCTTTTGAGTTAGTGAATAATCTCTTACTTCTCACACCAACGAAAACTTTTTCTGCTAACTTTCCTAACTTTTCTATCACATATCCTTTATTTCTCAAACTCTCAATTACACTCACAGCTTCAATATACTCAAGGGAATAAGAACCAGCGTTTAATCTCAGTTCCTTATCTTCAAGAATAAACTTTAGCGGTATTGAAACCCATTTTAAACCTTCTGTATCGGTTTTTGTTAAATGTTCACTCCGCATAGGAGAACTCTCCCGTTTTCCTTAACCATTCCTTAAAAAGCTCCGCCACTGTGGAAAGTTGGTCGTCTATGATCGGGTTTCCCTTTTCATCCAAGATAACGTTTCCTTCAGGTGTCATCTTGTATAAGGGATTTCCCCTCCTATCGTGCCCCACTTTCTGCGGTATAGTCATAAAAATTTCGTAGTTTCCGATTCCGTATTTTATTTCTTCTGGAGTTTTCTTCCTCATTATAAGGATGCTCGTCTGAGTTCCTGTAAAAGGCTCAAAGGTTTCCGTAGGAAGGTCTATACTGGCTATTATCTGCATCTTGCTAAGAACCCACTCTCTTATCTTTCTAAGTCCGGGATTGCTCAGTATGCTATCTGGAAGAACTATTACCATGATACCGCCGGGCTTTAGAAATTGATAGCACCGCTCTATAAAAAGTTGTTCCGGAGGTAGCCCCGTGCTCCCTTGTGCTATCTCATACTGAGCTAAGATTTCCGGGTCGTCTATTCTGGCTTTACTGCCGAACGGCGGGTTGGTAATGACAAGATCAAAGCTCTCTAATTGGATTTTCTTTTTAACCTCCTCAGACCAGTCTTTAGGATTTTCCAAAGAGTTTGCATGAACTATGTTGGAGTAGCCGTCCCCATGCATTACCATGTTCATCTGTGAAGCTTTCACTAAAAACGGATTAAAGTCTATGCCGTAAAAATTCCTATCCGCTATCTGCCTTAATCTATCCCTTAGCTCATCGTATTTGAGGTTTAGGTGTTCTTTTAGTAATTGCTTAATTTTATTCAAACCGGCTATAAGGAAGCCTCCCGTTCCTACCGCAGGATCGAGGATTTTGATTCCCCCAGGTTGTAAAAGTCTTTCAAGAGGGAAAAGAGCAAAAGCCATTTCTACAGCCATGTTACAGACATTTCTCGGTGTGAAGAATTCACCTCTATCCCCTCTTAAGTTAGCTCCAACGATTTCCTCATACGCTTCTCCCTTTATATCCGTATCCGTATCGAGAAAACTGAACCTTTGAAGTTCCGAAACCACGTATTTAAGAACTCTATCGTTAAGCTCAATCCTCTCGTGAGGTCTAAAAATCTCTCTATAGTTTTCTTTAACTCTTTCAAATAAATCCTCAAGCCTTTTCCTTACATCTGAAATATCTTCGTTCGGGAGTATGTAAAATTTCAAGTTCCCTACACTCCACTGCTCGTCATAGACCTTTACGAATATTATTTTGAGGAACTCCTCAAAAGCCTTATCCTTAGGCAGCCCCTGATTGACATAGATATAGTTGTGAATCCTTCTGAAAACATGTTTGAGATTGACCGCTCTTTTCAGAGTTTTCCTTGTGGGGCGGATAAGTTTCGCCTCTCCAGCGTGGGGGATGTCCGGAATATCCTCAAAATCGTAAACATCCAGTTTCTTCACTTTCTCAAGGGCTATCCTCTCACTACCTATCCAGAGACCATACTTACAGTTTATACAGGAAGCCATGTAGCTTTTTAACTGCTCAACACCCTCCTTTTTATTCGATGGCTTAACGTCTTCCTTCTTAGTTTCAACTATGATGTATATATTTTCCTGAGTATGGGGCTTGCCCTCCTCAAATACCGCTATATCGACTCTCTTTTTAGAACTGCCCACCTTTATAGGAAACTCTATCCCTATGTCTTCTTTTCTGTATCCGTATTCTTCAACTAAGGCTTTCGCAACGCTTTGCCTTACTCTCTCCTCCGGAGTGTCCCTTCTAAGTTTACCCGTAATATAACACCTTACCTTCCCGGTCGGGACTTCCATAGCTTTTTATATCACACCCCCATGTCGCTCGCCTGCTCGTCGGTGAGGACCCTCTCTTGATCCTTTGCCTCTTCAGCCTTGGACTCACACCTGTCGAGGAGTTCCTTGAGTCTCACAGGAGCTTCGGTGAGAGGGAGGGAAGAGTCGTAGATCTCGCCTTTAACACCGCACTCCTTGAAGGCCTCGTAGAGCATCCTGAGACCTTTCTCAGCCTCTGGTCCGTTCCTTCTCACGACCCATATCCAGTTGGGGTCGAGCTTGCCCTCCTTCTTTAGATCCCTTATGGCGTTGGCAACTCCCTCGCCGAGGGTAACGTCAATTCTGGTGTTGTTGGCGGTCCCTCCGCAGACGAGAACCCCCCTTATACCAGGCTTGGAGAGGATTATCCTCGTTATCTTGTACATCTTCTCCGCGGGAGGGTTACCGCCTATGTCGGTGAAGTTGGCGGGCTTCATACCTATTGCGTAGGTGGTCTCTATGGTAACGGTCGAACCTCCTCCCCCGAAGGTCATCATGGCTATGTCCCCGTCCATCTCCACGTAGGATCCAGCCTTTCCCCTGTGGTCGTCCTTGTCGATCTCCGCGGCCGCTATCTCCCTCTCGGTAGGAGGTCTCTTGAGTGCTGTCCTGACACCGTAGATCTTGGCAGGGGGAACGGAGGCGTCGTCGTCGATCTTGACCACCGCATCGAGGGCCCTAACCCTCAGCTTTCCTCCAACGTCCACTATTGCAAGGGGATTTATCTCTAAGAGCCTCGCCTCCGCCTCCCAGAAGGCCTTGTACATGTTGGCCACAACTTCCGAAAGCTCTCTCAGGACAGACATGTATTCGTGGGGAAAGCCCATCTCCAGGAGGTAGTTCCTGACCATGTGGGGATAAAGGCCTTTGAGAGGATCTATCGGGAATATGCCTATCTTCTCGGGCGGGACCTCCTCTATGTCTACTCCCCCCTCGAGGGAGAGGGTAAGGACTGGACCTCTCGTCTCGGTTGAGTAGGTTATGGAGGCGTAGAGCTCTTTTACGATGTTGGCCTTCTCCACTACGAGGACGCCCACGGGCATCTCACCGTAGACGGGGTACTCGAGGAGAGTTTTGATCTCTTCGATGGCCTCTTCGGGGGAGGAGCACAGCCTTACAGCTCCCGCCTTTCCCCTTTTACCTACGAGGACCTGAGATTTTACAACACACTCTCCCAGCTGGTTTACGAAGTTCTCAACCTCTTCGGTGATGTGATCAACGAACATATACCTGAGCGTGGGAATACCGTATTTCTTGAAGATCTTATCGTAGGCTTCGTACTCATACAGGTCCATCTTCCTTCCTCCAGCAGAGATCTCCGGGCTATAAAGTATAACTCAAATCTAAACTATAACGATAGGCGGACTGCAAGAGGTGGTTGCAGGAGGATTAAGTTAGATCAAAACTGTAGATAAAGGTTTTAAATCCCTTGTCTCTGTCTTAGCCCCACCCGGCACATTAGGAACTTTCAATAAGGAGGAGGATCTTTACGAAGGATGGTTACCTTTCAACTCCACACGGCACATTAGGAGCTAGAGAAGGTAATTATATCAAAAAGGCTTATGATTGCTTTCAACTCCACACGGCACATTAGGAGCAATCCACGTATAGATTACTATGATTATGCGAAGAATCTTTCAACTCCACACGGCACATTAGGAGCAGATTAACGCTTTTGATTTATGGAAAAGGATATTGACTTTCAACTCCACACGGCACATTAGGAGCTCATACCAATATTCAATCCTTTCTTCAAATGCTTTCCACTTTCAACTCCACACGGCACATTAGGAGCCCTGTTTTAGTTATATTGATTGTCAATTGACCTGTGCCACTTTCAACTCCACACGGCACATTAGGAGCTTATACGAGATACGCCTTCCACTATAAACTGAATGAACTTTCAACTCCACACGGCACATTAGGAGCGCAATTATCATTACTGTCTTGTTAAACATGGTATTAAATCTTTCAACTCCACACGGCACATTAGGAGCCCCAAACGAGCCGTTTAATAATATAAGCCAATTCAATAACTTATACAACTCCCTGTCTCCGCAAGTGAAGTTAATTTCCGAAAACCGCCGGTCCTGCAAAAGACATTAAAATTTAGCCCACTTAAAACCTTGCATATCAACCTGCCCAGAACAGTATCATCAAAGCATCAAAACATCAAGGCATTTTGATGCACATTAAAATCCTCTCACCTATTCTCTTGCCAAGGAGCCGTGCGGGCTCTTACGTCCCGCCGGGAGAATAGTATAGCACCTATTACACCGCCTGTCGAAGCGGGATGGGAGGTAAAGTATAATCTTATCCCTATGAAGGAAATCGTCCGTTCCCGAATTGAGCAAGCCCTCGGGGAGTTATACAAAATCGATCCTCCCGAGTTCAAGGTGGAGAAGCCGAAAGATGAAGAGCTGGGAGATCTTGCCACCAACGTAGCTTTCTTACTCTCTAAGGCCTTAAGAAAAAATCCTAACGAGATAGCAAAGGAGCTGTCTGAAAAGCTCTCTCAGGAGGATATGTTTGAAGCTGTTGAAGCTGTGAGGGGATTCATAAATCTGAGGCTATCGAGAAATTTCATACTCTCCGAGTTTCGGAGGCTCCTATCTGAAGGTGAGGACTACTTCAAGGAGGATATCGGAAGGGGCTTAAAGGTTCAACTCGAGTTCGTCAGTGCCAATCCCACAGGACCTCTCCATCTGGGGCACGGAAGGGGGGCTGTAGTGGGAGATGCGCTCGCCAGGCTCTTTGAATTCTATGGGTTCAACATAACGAGGGAGTATTACATAAACGATGCGGGGAGGCAGGTTTACATACTTGGAGTATCGGTCTTCTACAGATACCTGGAGTTGTTCGGTAAGGAGGGAGAAAGGCCCGGTATAAAGAAGCTCTTTGAAGAGGAAGGCTACAAGGGAGAATACGTTATAGAGATAGCGAAGGCTTTAAAGGGTGCGGTAGGAGATCTACTGCTGAGCCGGGACGGGGTGCCGGAGGCGAAAGAGAGAATCCTATCCTATGGATTTGACTTTCCTCTGAGCTACACTTCCGCTTTCAAACCCGTTAGGGAGCCGGAGGTAGAACTTTGCAGTGCCTTCGGCCTGGACATGATGATGGAGGAGATAAGGGAAGACCTTGGGTCCATGTGTGTTGATTTCGATGTATGGTTCAGCGAAAGAAGCCTCTACGAGAGGGGTCTGGTAGATAAGCTGATAGAGGAACTGAGAGAAAGGGGATACGTTTACGAGGCGGAAGGAGCCTTGTGGCTGAAAACCTCCCAGTTCGGAGATGATAAGGACAGGGTTCTGAGGAAGTCGGATGGAACGTATACCTACTTTGCCTCGGACATAGCTTACCACTGGGACAAGTTCAAAAGGGGCTTTGACAAGGTCATAGATCTCTGGGGAGCGGATCACCACGGATACATCCCGAGGGTTAAGGCCTCTCTGAAGATGCTCCGCATTCCCGAGGATTGGCTTGAAGTCTACCTGATCCAGATGGTCAAGTTCTTCAGAGAAGGTAAAGAGGTCAAGATGTCCAAGAGGGCGGGGACCTTCGTTCCGCTGAGAGAGGCCCTGAACGAGGTGGGTCCGGACGCGGTCAGGTTCTTGTTCCTCACAAAGAGAAGCGACACACCCCTTGACTTCGACGTGGACAAGGCCAAAGAGAAAAGTTCGGACAATCCCGTTTTCTACGTTCAGTATGCCCATGCAAGGATATCGGGAGTTTTCAGGGAGGTAAAAGAGAGGTTCAACCTGGATCCGGAAAAGGAGGATCTTTCCCCGTTCCTCGAGTCTCTCGAAGAGGATATAGAGCTTAAGCTTATGAAGAAGACACTGATGATAAAGGATGAGCTTATAGACATAACTCTTAGGAGGGATCCGCACCTTATCACTTACTTCCTGATAGATCTGGCGGGCCTGTTTCATCACTACTACAATCATCACAGGATAATAGGGAGCGAGAAGAGGATCATGAAGGGAAGGCTCGCTCTTCTAAAAGGTATAAGGACCGCCTTGAGACTTAGTTTAAAATTAATAGGTGTATCCGCTCCTGAAAGGATGTAAGGGGGAGAAGTATGAAGAAGCATAGACTCGTTCTCTTAGTGGGTATCCTCGTTGCCCTTGTGTTCTTCTATTTGGGCCTGAACACATGGATGGCCTCTCAGGAACAGCAATCCACACCACCCCCGGTAGTGAGAGCCAAACCCCCGGTTCAGATAAAGCCTCCCGCTGAGCCGGTTAGACCTGCTACTCCACAACCCACTCAGCCAAGCTCCGCTGAAGAAGAGGAGACACCCAAACCCAAAGTTGTCAAGCTTGCTCCTCCCGAGCCTGAGAAGATAGAGCCAAAGCGTGAGGAGCCCAAGGAGGAAAAACCCCAGGCAAAGCCTGAGGAGAAGCCTCCCGCTCCTGCAAAAGCTGAACAGCCCAAAGAGAAAAAGAAGGTAGAGGTATCCAAGAAGGAGGAAAAGCCCAAGCCCAGAAAGGAGAAGATGCAGAAAAAGACCGATGAGGTTCTCAGGGACTATGTGGTCCAGATAGGGGCTTTCAAAAACAGGGAAAACGCTCGCAAGAGGCTGGAACTTGCAAAGAATAAGGGCTTCGATGCCTTCATCATAGAAGAGGACGGCCTGTATAAGGTTAGGGTGAGGGTAAAGGCCAGGAACCTCCTCTCCGCGCTGAGGGAGGTCAGGGGTGAGTTCAGAAACGCCTTCATCGTAAGATGAGAAAACTGCTTTCCTTCCTTATACTGCTAACCCTCGTCTCCTGTTCCGCAAAACAGGACAAGGCGAAGGAGGAGGAGTGGAGATATCTATACGACCTCGGTATGTCCTCCTTTTACGCCAAGAACTACTCAGAAGCCATAGCCTACCTATACAAGGCCTCCAAAATAGCTCCCAAGGAGCCGAAGATATGGAATGCTTTGGGCATAACCTACATGGAGGTGGGTGAGTATAAGAAGGCGGAGGAAGCTTTCAAGAAGGCTTTGGAGAGTGATCCCAGCTTTACCGAAGCCAAAATGAACCTCGGAGTTCTCTACCGCAAGATGAAGAACTACAGGGAAGCGGTTAAGTATCTTAAGGAGGCGGTTTCGGACGAAACCTTTGACAAAAAGCACCTTGCCTTCTTCCACCTGGCAAAGGTATACAAGGAGATGGGAGAAAAAGAGGCATACATAAGGAACCTTAAAAAGGCGACCGCATACAACCCCCTTTTCTTAGAAGCCCAGCTGGAGCTGGGAAGCGCCTACATGGACGAGAAGAGATACGAGGATGCGGAGAAGCTGTATATGTCTCTGCTCGCCAACAACTTTAAGAATCCGGAGATATACCTCAGCCTTGCGAAGGTCTACTACGAAACCGGAAGGTTCGGGAAGGCCAAGGAGGCGGTTAGGTTAGTTCTCGAGGACAAACAGGCGAGCAACCTACACAGGACCCAAGCCTACGAGATACTGAGCAAGATACTTGTAGAGGAGCAGAGGAGAACCCTCAGGAAAAGGGCGGTGGTCAGAAGGACACCCGAGAAACCTAAACAGAGGGAAAATAGCAAGAGGTTCGGAATTCAGATAGCCGCCTTCTCTACGCTGGACAGGGCCAAGAAGCTCATAAGAGAGCTGAAGAGGAAGGGGATAGAGGACCTGAGCATAATCGAGTCCTCCGGCATATACAAGGTCGTCTACGGAAGGTTCACTTCCAGAAAAGAGGCAAAAAGAGAGATAGAGAGACTCAAAAAGTTCAACATCTACGGCTTCATAGTTGAGGTGGAGTGAGCCTTGATTCTCTTTTTATAAGCCTTCAGCGTATTCAAAAGGAGCCCCGTAACGGTCATGGGCCCCACTCCCCCGGGAACCGGTGTTATTGCTGAGGCTTTGTGCTTAACATTCTCAAAATCCACGTCCCCCACTATCTTCCCGTCCACCTTAGATATTCCCACGTCTATAACCACCGCTCCCTCCTTGATCATATCTTCCTTTATCAAGTGGGGAACTCCCGTGGCGGAGATGAGTATGTCCGCTCCCAGAGTGTGCTTCTTAAGATCCCTCGTGTGTATGTGGCACACGGTTACGGTGGCGTCCCTCCAGAGCATCAGTAAGGAGAGGGGTCTTCCCACTATGAAGCCCGCACCCACGATCACAACGTCCTTTCCTTTGGGATCTATACGGTAGTGTTTTAGGAGCAGATCTATTCCCAAGGGTGTGCAGGGAATAAAACCGTTCTCCATCCTCGCCACCAACTTTCCCATGTTCTGGGGATGGAAGCCGTCCACATCCTTGTCGGGGTGTATAGAGAGAATTACCTCCTCCTGGTCTATGTGTTCCGGAAGAGGAAGCTGGACAAGTATCCCATCCACCTCTTCTCTGGAGTTCAGCTCCGCTACAGTTTCCAGAAGCTCCTCGGTCGTTATGTTCGAGCTGAGCTTGTAGAAGAAAGACTCTATCCCTACCTTCTTACAGGCCTTTATCTTGTTGTTGACGTATATCTGACTCGCTGGATCGTCCCCCACCAAGATGACAGCCAGGCCGGGCCTCCTGAGTCCCGAGGAGGTAAGCTCTTCTATCTCCTTCCTTATCTCCCCCCTTATTTTCTGGGAGGGCTCCTTACCGCTCAGGATCAGAGGATCGTTCATCTTCTCTTCCACCTTGTCCCCGCGGGTGTGTCCTCGAGTTCTATTCTAAGCTCTTTAAGTCTGTCCCTTATAAGATCCGCTATTTTGAACTGCTTTTCCTGGCGGGCTATAGTTCTAACCTCCACAAGGAGGTCCACGAGCCTCGTATCGAGCACCTCTCCGGGTTCAAGCTCCTTCTCCACCACCCTTCTGACTTCACACTCCGGATAGAGGTCCTCAAGGAGTCCGAACATCTTCTTCATTAGCCCCAGCAGAGATCTGGAGGCAAACTCGTAAGCGGAAAGCTCTTCCTGAGTTATCTTTCCTTCGGAGTAAGTCCTGTTCTTTATCTTACCAAGCTCGCTCACGAGCGAAAATACGTGAGAGAGGGCTTCGGGCGTGTTGAAGTCATCGCTCAGAGCTCCGAAGAAGGCTTCCTCTGTCTCCTTAACCTTGTCGTAGAGTGGGTGTGTTCCTCCTTTTCCGGGGACCACCTCCAGCTTCTTTAAAACCTCGTAGTCTTCTATGGCGGTTCTGAGCCTCTCGTAGGCCCTCTGAGTTTCCTCCATCTTATCCCAGGAAAAGTCCAGAGGACTCCTGTAGTGGGTGAATAGAACCAGAAGCCTAAGGACATCTGGATGATACTTCGTGTATATCTCTTTTAGTGTTACGTAGTTTCCCAGAGACTTGGACATCTTCTGACCGCCCACCGTAACGAGGCCGTTGTGCATCCAATATCTGGCGAATGGCCTCCCTGTAATGGCCTCCGCTTGGGCTATCTCGTTCTCGTGGTGGGGAAACACGAGGTCCAGTCCTCCCCCATGGATGTCTATGGTCTCACCCAGATGCTTGAAGATCATAGCCACACACTCGGTATGCCATCCGGGCCTTCCCTTGCCCCAGGGCGAGTCCCAGGCGGGTTCTCCTGCCTTTGCGGCCTTCCAGAGTGCAAAGTCCAGCGGATCCCTTTTCTTCTCCGAAGGCTCCACCCTCGCTCCCGCCTCCATCTCCTCGGGGCTCCTTTTGGAGAGCTTTCCGTAGTCTTTGAAAGATCTCACCGAAAAGTATACGTCCCCTTCAGATTCGTAAGCGTACCCTTTCTCTATGAGCTTCCGGATCACTTCTATTATCTCCTGAATGTGCTCGGTCACCCTCGGTTCCACGTCCGCGGGTCTCACCCTTATCGCTTCCATATCCCTGTAGTAGCTGGCTATGTATCTGTTGGCTATGGTCATGAAGTCTGTGCACTCATCTTTGGCTCTGTTTATGATCTTGTCGTCCACATCCGTGAAGTTCCTGACAAACTTAACATCGTATCCGAGGTGCTCTAAGAACCTCCTGAAGGTGTCGAAGACTATCAGGCTCCTTCCGTGCCCCACGTGGGAGTCATCGTAGACGGTAACACCGCAGGTGTATATGAGGACTCTCGGAGGATCTATGGGAACGAACTCCTCAACTTTCCCCGTGAGGGTGTTGTGTATCTTCAAACTCATGGATTTATTATATGATATCTACACAGATGAGAAAGATGATAAAGGAAGTCTTCCTGGGGGTTAGGTTCCTTGTCTCTCTTTACTTTCTGCTGGTTTCCCTTGGTATAGACACCGACTCCAAAAGCACGGTTATAATCCTGACCGCTCTTTATTTCTCTTTCAGCCTCCTCTCTTACTTGAAGTTTGACCAGGTCAGGTGGATGAATAAGCTCGTTGATGTGGTCTTCGTTCCACCCATAGCGTTCCTGTCCGGTGAGCCGAAGGCTATATTCTCTCTCATACCTCTTATAGTTGTCCACACCAACAGGAACGCTATAACCGCGGGTATTCTTTTGATATCGGGTATCCTCCTTACTGTTTACAGCTTTGCTCAGGAACCTCTCTTCCTCTTCTCTACTCTAATACTCCTGACCTCCGCTCCCATATCCGCTCTTGTGCCCGACTTTATCGGAACGATCAAAAAGGACAGAGACTCAATAAAGGAGCTTAGGAAAGCCTACAGAAGGCTTTTACAGGACTTCGCAAGATGGGAAAGGGACCGGAGAGAGCTTGATCACATGAGATTCCTTATAGAAACCTCCACCTCGAGCCAGGATGTCAGGGAGTTCCTCAGAACCGTGAAGGAAAGGTTCAAGGTCAAGAAGGTTCACATGATACCGAAGGGAGAGATAGATAGCTACGAACTCATGATGGACAGGGAAAAGGGACTGCTTTCAGTTCCGGTTAAGCTCGAGGAGGGAAACGCTGTGGTTATCTTCGAGATGGAGAGTCCCTTCCAGCTGAACGACGACCTTGTGGTCCGTTCCCTGGAGAAGGCAGGCAGGATGGTGAGTCTCTTTGTCGCCGGTTTTGAGGACAGCTCCTCCCTCGGGAAAGCCATCAACATAGGTTAGAAGCATGGAGACGATCAAGGAGATCAAATTCGACAGGGAACTGAATTTGGAGGGTCTCGTCTGTCCCGTTCCCATAGTGATGACCTCCGAAACGGTGAAAAAGATGAAGGAGGGCGAGGTTCTGAAGGTTATCGCTACAGATCCGGGCTTCGAGAGGGATATATGGAACTGGAGCAAACAAACGGGGAACGAGCTCATAAAGGTGGAGAAGGAAGACGGAAAGACCGTGGCTTACGTAAGAAAAACCTCGGAAGGTAAGGAGCCGTCCTTAGGATACTGGATAAGGTTCCACGCCCTCGGTGTTAAGCTCCACGCCCGCCTTTTCTTCTTGATGATAAACCCCTTTAAGAAGAAGCCCGACCACTTCATAACCTTCACCGCCATATCGGAAGGAACGAGGGCGGAGAAGTTCCTAAGGGGCAGGTTCGGCTCTGTTCTGATCCCGATTCCGGACGAGATAGATCCCAGGTGCGGTGTGGTCCTTGCGGTGAGAGGAGAAGATAAGGCGAGGGAGCTGTATGAGCTTCTATTAAAGGAAGGTTTCGGTGTAGAGGCTATATACAGGAAGAGGAACAAGGCCTACGAAAAGATCTACCCTTAATCTATCTCTTCCGGTTTTACCTTCCTCTGCTCACCGGTTCTCATATCCTTCAGGGATACCACGCCCTCCTTCATTTCCTCCTCTCCCACTATGACCGCGTAGTCCGCTGATAGCCTGTTGGCAAGCTCAAGCTGTTTCCTGAGCCCGCCTTTCCTGTAAGAGAGCTCTACCACCTTCCCCTTCTTCCTGAGAACGTCCACCACCTTAAGGGCGTAAGCGTGAACGTCCCCGAATGGAATAACAAAGTAGAGCTCATAATCCCTCTCAGGCTCTTCCACAAGGAGCATAAGCCTCTCTACACCCACAGCAAAACCGAGAGCGGGTGTAGGGGGACCCCCAAACTCTTCCACCAGGTAGTCGTATCTACCGCCCGCTACGACCGCCACATCCAATTCTTCGGACACCGCTTCGAAGACCGTCCTCGTATAGTAATCAAGGCCCCTTACCAAATTGTGATTCTCTCTAAAGCTCACACCAAGGTTTGTCAGGTATGCCTTCACCTTCTCGTAGTGTTCTCTGCACTCCTCGCACAGAAAGTCCACCATCTTGGTAGCTTCTTTCACGGCTTCTTTGCAGGTCTCCACCTTACAATCCAAAACCCTCAGGGGATTCCTGTCCTTCCTGTCCACGCAGACCTTGCAGAGCTGATCGGAAACCCGATTGAGATACTCTACGAGGGCTTCCCTGTAGGCCGGCCTGCACACTCTGCAACCGAGGGAGTTTATCTCGAGGGTGGCCCGAACGTTCAGGGCCTTGAGGATGTCGTCCGCAAGTTTGAGAAGCTCCGCGTCCGCGTGGGGTTCCGCCACACCGAACACCTCAACACCTATCTGGTGGAACTGCCTGTATCTGCCCGCCTGGGGTCTCTCGTAGCGGAACATGGGACCCTCGTAGAAGAGCTTGTGATAAGGTTTCTGTGTGTAGAGCCTGTTCTGGATGTAAGCCCTCACCACTCCTGCGGTTCCCTCGGGCCTTAAGGCAAGCCTTCTTCCTTTTCTGTCCGTAAAGACGAACATCTCCTTTTGGACTATGTCTGTCGTCTCCCCTATGCTCCTCTCAAAAACCTCAGCGAACTCTACCACGGGCGTGATTATCTCCTCGTAGTTGTATCTTTTCAGGATATCTCTTACAGTAGAGGTTATCCTTCTGAACTTTCTGAGATCGGAGCCTAAGATGTCGTGGAAGCCCCTCGGGGCCTGAAACTCCTTAGACATTACTTCTAAAGACCTCTCTCCGCGAGGTAGAGGACGAGATCCCTTAGCCTACAGGAGTAACCCCATTCGTTGTCATACCAGGCGACCACGTGAACGAGATTGTCTATAACCTGAGTTAGGGGTGCATCGAATATGGCGGAGTGGGGATTCCCCACTATGTCCGAGGAGACTATGGGATCCTCGCAGTATTGGAGAATCTCTTTCAGATACCTCTTCCCACTCGACCTATACTTTTCCTCAGCTTCCCTGAAGCGCCCGTTTACCTCTTCAACCGAGGAAGGAGCCTTCTCCACGACCACCGTGAGGTCTATCAGCGATCCGTCGGGAACGGGAACCCTCCTCGCGGTCCCGTCCAGTCTGCCCTTCAGATCGGGGATGACCTCCCCTATCGCCTTTGCAGCTCCTGTGGTTGTTGGGATTATGTTCACCGCCGCCGCTCTGGCCCTTCTGAGATCCTTATGGGGAAGGTCGAGCACCCTCTGGTCGTTGGTGTAGGCATGGACGGTCACCATGTATCCCCTCTGAACCCCGAAGGCCTCTTTAAGGACCTTCACCGTGGGGGCAAGACAGTTGGTGGTGCAGGAAGCGTTGGATATTATGGAATGCTGAGATGGATCGTATTCTTCTTCGTTTACACCGAGAACGATTGTTATGTCCGGACCTTTTGCGGGAGCGGATATGATTACCTTCTTTGCTCCTCCTTTAAGGTGCAGAGATGCCTTGTCCCTCTCCCGAAAAACTCCTGTTGATTCTATAACTATGTCCACGCCGAGATCCCCCCAGGGTATATTGGCAGGGTCCTTCTCAGAGAATACCTTAACCTCCCTGTCCCCTACAATCAGAGCATCTTCCTTAGCTTTTACCTCCTTTCCGTATACACCGTGGACCGAATCGTATTTAAGGAGGTGAGCGAGGTGCCTGCTATCGGTGAGATCGTTAACCGCCACTATCTCTATATCTTCGTAGCCGTCGCACGCTCTGAAAAAGCTCCTACCTATCCTTCCGAAGCCGTTGATTCCGACCCTTATAGCCATGGCTATTTAATTATAATGCAATCCTGTGACGGTTAGGTTCGCCCGCGGGCTGGGACTTCTTAAGTTATTCAGCGCTCTGGCCTTCCCGTTAGAGCTCTATCTTTCTCCCAAGTATATGGTATGGGAGGAGTTCTACCAGGGTTCCAAACTCCTCAGGGAGGATGGATGGATTCTGGGGCTCGGCTTAAGGCATGAAGGCAGGTATATTCGAACTGGAGCTGAGCTTTACGGAGGAAGGCTGAACTACGACGGTCAGACCCAGGCAGGAGACCCTGTGGAAACCAAGACCGACTACGCCGGTCTTCAGGTTTATCTCGGTCCTAATATAGATATTACCGAGTTCCTGAATGTAGGGCTGTCTTACAGACTCGAGGTCTGGAGGAGAAACATAAGGTCCACCTTCTACGCGATAGGCTACTCGGAGGACTGGCTCTACCACTCACTTGACCCGAATATTACACTTGAGGTGTCCAACTTTTACCTCTACTCTCTATACAGGTTCGTCCTCGGTGCGCGTATGCAGGCCAACGTATACGGAGTGCCTCAGCTCGAGCCCAAGAGGGACACAGCTTACGAGGTTGGAGCGGGATTCAAAAAAGGGAAGTTCTCCTTAGAGTTCTACTACTCTTACCTTAAGTTTCGTCAGTCTGACATAAAGAGAGCGGGGACTTACTATGTCCTCCAGCCAACCTCGGTAAGGGAACTATACGGTCTCAGATTTGGAATAGAGTTCTAAAAGCGGGGCACGGAGCCCCGGAAGACATCAGACCCTCCTCCATATCCCCATCATTCCTATATCCTCGTGGCCGAGGATGTGGCAGTGGAAGACTGTATCTCCCGTGTAATCGAGGACGGGAACGAGCATGGTAACCGATCCCATGGGAGGAACGTTTATAGTGTCCTTTAGGCCGTTTATGCTCGTGTAAAGCTGGGCGTAAGCCGGATCTCCTCCTTGAATGTCCAGTATCACCGCTCCATCCACGTGCTGGTGGAAGGGGTGATCCATTCCGGAGCGGTTGAATATGGTCCAGACCTCGTAGGTTCCAACGGGAGATTCGAGTATGTAGGTATTCTGACCGAACACACCCCCGTTTATTGCACCCTGACCTCTCACGAAGCTGAGAGTCATGGAAACCTGTCTGAGGTTGGAAGTGTCCATCTGTCTCAAGCTTGCTACCCACTGAGCTATTTCAGAGTTTATCGAGGTCGGTATCTGATCATTCGTCTGGGCACCGCTGTATTCGATAGTCAGAAGAGGAGTGTTCGAGTTGAGATCCTGGAGGGTGTAAGTTCCGGGGGCTTGATCCGCCTTCACGAGGACGTCTATCCTCTCCGCAGGAGCGAGGAGTATGTCGTTTATGGGAACGGGCTGGTCGAGGAGGTTATCATCCACACCTACCAGATACATGGTATGGTTCTGGAGAGAAACCCTGAGATACCTGTAGACGCAGGCGTTTAGGATCCTCCACCTCTGAACCTGCCCGGGCTGGATGTTGAGGACAGGATTCACCTGACCGTTCACCATAACTATGTCCCCAAGATTTCTCATGTAATTCATCCTCGTCCACTCTGTAGGAAGTCCGTTGGCTATAGAGATGTCCGTGATTATCATGATGTGCTCTTCGTAATCCTGAAGATCGGGGACGTCATCCTCCACTATAAGTGCACCACCTGCCAGACCTCTCCAGAACTGCTCACCCACGGTTCCGTGATTGTGGGGATGATAGAAGCCCATCATTCCTCCCCACTGCTTGGAGAGGTCGTACTCGAAGGTAAAGGTATCTCCCGGGTTGAAGTGGAGGAATATGTTGTCCGCGTTCCCCGCAGGGGAAACGTGCCATCCGTGGGTGTGAAGGTTGGTTACGCTCATGTCGTATCCAAGGACGTTTATACCGGTGATGTCCGCGTTGGGAGGAAGGTCGTTGGTAAAGTTAACCCTCAAAATGTCCCCGGACTTTACCCTTATGGTGGGTGCAGGGTAAGAACCGTTGTAGAGCATCATGGTAACCGTTTGACCCGCTATGGTGGCCTGTGCCCTCGATGTGGTTATGCTTGTCTCTACCAGGTTGCCGTTCCTGGTTAGCTGTGCAAGGGGGGGATCCCTGAAGAGTTCTCCCGTCTGAGTAGCGGAACCGCTTCCCCCGCTTCCGCTTCCAAATCTCATCATACCTGCGACAGGGGCTCCCGAGCCACCCCCACAGGCCTGCATAAGGCCTGCCGCCGCTCCGATTCCAAGCATGGCGAGAAACTGCCTGCGGTCCATGTTCGCCATAGCTCTTCCCTCCTGAGTCTTGTTGATAGTTTTCAAGTTTATATAAGGTTTTTAAATGAATAATTAAAACTTTTTAAGCTAATCTTAATATGTATTAATGTGCTTATTTAAATATATTGTAATATTCAGATTTGCTAATTTTTCCTGCTCTCAGCGTTCCACCTTAGGTAATTTTCTATAAACTCATCTATCTCACCGTCCATAACAGCCTCCACATTCCCCGTTTCGTAGCCGGTTCTCAGATCTTTAACGAGCTTGTAGGGGTGGAATATGTAAGACCTTATCTGGTGTCCCCAACCTATATCCGTCTTCTCTCCCTCATACTGCTTTTTCTTTTCCAGAAGCTTTTGGCGTTCGAGCTGGTAGAGCTTGGCCTTTAGAAGTTCGAGAGCCTTCCTCTTGTTCTGGAACTGGGATCTCTCCTGCTGACAGGAAACCACTATGCCGGTGGGTATGTGAGTTATCCTGACCGCGGTATCGGTCTTGTTGACATACTGTCCTCCAGCTCCCGAGGCCCTGAAGGTCTCTATCTTCAAATCCTCATCCTTTATATCCACCTTTATGTTTTCGTCTATCTGGGGCATGACGGAGACCGCAGCAAAGGAGGTGTGTCTTCTTGCGTTGGCGTCGAAAGGAGATATCCTTACAAGTCTGTGAACACCCTGCTCGCCTTTCAGGTAGCCGTAGGCGTAGGGGCCTTTTATCAGAAGTGTGGCACTCTTGATACCCGCCACATCGTCCGGTGTCACGTCCACCACCTCGATCTCGTATCCCTTCCTTTCAGCCCATCTTCTATACATCCTCAGGAGCATTTCCGCCCAGTCACAGGCTTCCGTCCCGCCCGCACCGGCCTGAACGGTCAGGTAAGCGTTCTTGGAATCCATCTCGTCCGAGAGATAGGTCTTGAGTTCCAGGTCCTTTATCCTCTTCTCCACTTCTTCTATCTCGTCTCCGAGGATCGCCCATGTTTCTGTATCCTCCTCGGGCGTGGTCTCCGAAAGCTCTTCCACGTCTCTAAGGGAGGTCTCTATAGTTTTCAGGTGGTCTATAGTTTCTTCGAGCCACTTTCTCCTCTGGACGGTTTGCTTTGCCTTCTCCTGATCCTCCCAGAACCCTTGGGAGGACATAATCTCGTCTATTTTCCTCAGCTCTTCTTCGAGCTTTTCAGGATTGAGAACAGACTTTACGTTTTCAAACCTCTCTTTGAGATCCTCGAGCCTGCTTTTGAGTTCTACCATCGTTATCTTAATTTACTTCCGGCAGTAAGAGGCTACAATCAGTCCACTACTTTATAGCCCCACTCCTCAACAGCCTTCTTCAGTTCTTCGAAGGGGACATCTCTCTCGAGTTCTACCCGGGCCTTGCCATCCTGGAGAGAAACCTCTACTTTGGAAACCCCTTCCACCGAGGAAAGGGCGTTGGTGACGGTCCTGACACAGTGCTGGCAGGTCATACCCTGGATATTAAGCTCTATTTCCTTCATGGAATTTATTATAAAGCTTCAGGCCTCCCCTATGTCCTCCCTCTCTATCTCTATATCCTCTGTCAGGATAGGTTCAAAACCGTAGGAGGGCATGAATGTGCCCGACTCCCTCTCTACCTCTTCAGCGCATTTGGCGCAGTATCTCGTCCAGGGTATTGCGCAGAGACGTTCGAAGTTTATCTCCTCACCGCAGTTCTCACAGACCCCGTATGCGCCGTTTTCTATCTTCTTGAGAGCGTAGTCTATTTCTTTAAGGGTGTTTATCTCTATCTGAGAGAGGTTGTCAAGAAGCTCTTCTGTGTAAGTCATCTGGCCTATGTCTTCCCAGTCTCTCGGCTCCTTAGATTCCTCCTCGAGTCTCTGCTGGGTCTCTTCCTTTGCCAGATACCTTTCGAGGATCTTTGACTTTTCCTCTAAGAGCCTCTTCCTGCATTCCTCAAGCTTTTCCTTCTCCATAACCTCCTCCTTATTTTGTTGTTGAAAGTATAATATTATAGTTATCGACTGCAGTTTGTCATGCTAAAAAAGATATTGATATCTCTCTCCATTTTTTTTGGCGTCCTGTTTCTGATTTTGATTATATATCTTGCGGTTCTCTACACGACACTGCCGGACGTAAGACTTTTGGAAGGATGGAAGCCCCCTCAAGCTTCGGTAGTTTACGACTACAGGGGTAGGTATTACGGGGACATAGGTGTTCAGAGGAGATACTACGTAAGCATAGACAGAATCCCTAAGAAGGTCATCTATGCCTTTGTGGCAGCGGAGGACCGGAACTTCTTCAAGCACTTCGGTGTGGACATAGGGGCCATAATCAGGGCCATGATAGCCAACCTGAAGGCGGGCAGGGTAGTCCAGGGAGGTAGCACTATAACTCAGCAACTTGCCAAGAACCTGTTTCTGACGCGGGAGAGGACCATAGGTAGGAAGATAAGGGAAGCACTTCTGGCAATAAAGATAGAGAGGACCTTCAGCAAGGAGAAAATCCTTGAGCTTTACCTCAACCAGATATACCTGGGTAACGGCGCTTACGGGGTTGAAGCGGCGTCCAGGGTATACTTCGGAAAGCACGTGGAGGATCTGACCCTCGAGGAGGCAGCCCTTCTCGCAGGTCTTCCGAAAGCTCCTTCCAAGTTCAATCCCCTCGTAAATCCGGAGCTTGCAAAGACGAGGAGGAACTATGTCCTAAGAAGGATGCTCGAGGAGGGATACATAACTCAGGAGGAATACGAGACCGCCATAAACAAACCGGTGGTGGTAAGCGAGAGCAGTAAATACAGGGTATCCGACTACGTTCTTGATATGATAAAGGAGTATCTTTCCGAAAAATACGGCGACATAGCTCTCCAGGGCGGGTTGAAGATATACACCACCATCGACAGGGATCTTCAGGTTCTCGCGGTAAAGTCTCTTAAGAAAGGCCTCGAGAGGCTTGCGAGGATAAACGGAATACCTTTCCTGCCCGAGAGTGAAGAGGACATGGAGAGATACTACAAGGCCCAGAGGAACGTCCTTGTGGACGGAAAGATATACGTAGCCAAGATAGAGGAGGTAAAGGACGGGGAGGCGGCTGTCCTTATAGGAAAGAAGCGCTTTAGCGTGGACTTGAAGGGGTTGAACCTGGAGGGCAGAAAGTATGTGTTCGTAAGACTTCACAGGGACTTTAACGGGTGGTCCGCCCGGCTTGTTCCCGATCTGGAGGGAGCCTTGGTTAGTCTGGATGTTCACACAGGAGCCATAAGAGCTATAGTCGGCGGGCGTTCATACAGCTACAGCTCTTTCAACAGGGCGGTGAGAGCAAGGAGACAGCCTGGATCAGCCATAAAGCCAGTAATATACCTGGCAGCACTTTTAAAGGGTGAAACCCAAATATCCTCCATAGACGCGAGACCGAGGACCTTCTACGACCCCGCTACAGGTCAGGAGTGGACCCCTAAGAATTACGGAGATGAGGAATACACCGTTGTTACCCTGAGGGAAGCCCTTGCAAAGAGCATAAACACCGCCACCGTGAACCTCCTCGACAAACTCGGCTTTGAAATAGTCCTCAGTGTGGGCGATAAGGTGGGTCTCAGAGATCTGAAGCCTTACTACTCCCTTGCTCTCGGAACCGTGGAGGTCACACCGCTACAGCTGACCTCCGCTTACCAGGTATTTGCAAACCTGGGGAAGAGGTGTAAACCATTCCTGATAAAGAAGGTGGTGGACAGGAGTGGAAACATCATAGAGGAGAACTCTCCGCAGTGCGAGGAGGTCCTGCCTCCTCAGGAAACGAGAGTTCTGGTGGACATGCTCAGGGCGGTGATCCTGGAGGGAACCGGGAGATCCGCCAGATTCATACCGAGGATAGTGGCGGGTAAGACCGGAACTACGGACGAATACATGGACGCCTGGTTCATAGGATTTTCACCTTATATAGTGGCAGGCG
Source organism: Aquificaceae bacterium (assembly GCA_027079305.1). GTDB lineage: Bacteria > Aquificota > Aquificia > Aquificales > Aquificaceae > Hydrogenivirga. The sequence goes on along the minus strand of JALWVU010000071.1, from coordinate 1,470 downwards.
TTTGGGTGGGCTACGACATAAAGCAGAGCCTCGGTCCCGGAATGTCCGGAGCAAGGGCTGCCTTACCTATCTGGAAGGACTTTATGACCGTGGCGGCCGCCAAGTATCCCAACGACGACTTCCCCCTTCCAGAGGGGACCATAGTTGTTCCAATAAATCCTAAGGACTACGTCATAGCGGACGAAACCTGTCCGGGAGTGGATATGGTCTTTGTGGAAGGGACTCAGCCGAGACTCACCTGCTCGGACCTAAGCAATATAATCAGTCCTTAGGGGCCTTCGCCAGGAGCATAGGAATATCAAGGTGGTGTATGAGGAAGGAGGTAACACTTCCCACGAAGAGTTCTCTAAACCTCCCTTTTCCGTACGCACCCAGAAAGAGGAGGTCTATATCTTCCTCTCTAACAACCTGAATTATCCTTTCTTCAGGAAATCCGGTCGTTGATATAAACTCAAAGTCCTCACCGAACAGCTCCCGCACCTCTTCCTTAACCCCTTTTGCCCCCTCCTCTTCCTCTTCCACGTGGATGACCTTTACGCTGTATCCGAAGACCTCCTTGAAGGATCCGCATATTTTGAGGGCAAGCTTCGCGTTCCCGCTTCCATCGTAGGCAAGTAGGGCTTTTCTTATACTCCTCTCTTCCTGAGGAACCATCAGGACGGGAGACTTTGCGTGCTTTGCCACCTTCTCCGAGTTGGACCCTATCAGAATACCTTTGACCGGCTTCCTTCCAACCTTACCGATCACTATCAGGTCCTCCGGATCCGCCTGGGATGCTATCTCCCTGTAGGGAACCCCCATGCTTTGGACAACGGAGACCTTGGCCCCGAACTCTCTCCCGAGTGCGGAGAACTCCGTAAGCACCGCGTCCCCCTGTTTCTCCAGAAATTCCTTTACCTTCGCGGAGATTCCCTCATAGTAGGTAAAGCCCAGAACTCCTGCAAGATCGGCGAGGAAGCTCTCCTCTAAGAGTCTTACATCCACGACGTAGATACCCACCACGGGGATGTCGTAGAAGTTTCCCAGCCTGAAGGCTATCTTCGACGCGTTTATAGAGGCTGGAGAGCCATCCACTCCGACGATTATCCTTTTAAACATCCAAGTTCCTCACCTCTTTCGCGTAGGTCTCTATGAACTCCCTTCTGGGTTCTACCTGCTCTCCCATCAGTATGGTGAAGATCCTGTCCGCCTCGACCGCGTCCTCTATGGTTATCCTGACGAGCCTCCTGGTCTTGGGATCCATCGTGGTTTCCCAGAGTTGTTCCGGGTTCATCTCACCGAGACCCTTGTATCTCTGAACTTCTATGCCCTGCTTTACCAGCTCCATGAGTGTCTCGTATATGTCCTTGAGGGATTCCACCCTTCTGCGCTTTGACTCGTAACCCACCTCCACGGGGAAGTGAAGGTGAACGCCCTCCAGGACCTGCTTGTAGGATAGGGAGGAGAGGAAGTCCGCGTCCACTATTGTCC
>JALWVU010000070.1 GCA_027079305.1 Aquificaceae bacterium | reverse complement strand
TAAAGAACCTCTCCTCGGAGGAGGAGCTCTCCAAGGTCAAGGAGTTCGTGGACCTGGACTCCCTTGAGGTTCCCTTAAGGAGAGTGAGGGAGATAGTGAAGGAGGCCCGTCAGAAGCTCAGGGACAGAGCCCACGAGATATTCCTCTCGGAGATGGAGAGGAAGCTGAAGGAGGACAGCGTAACGGGGGAGGACTTCAGGCTCCTTGAGAGCAGGATAGAGAGCTCCGAGAACGAGTGGAGGGAGAGGCTAAGCGATCTGAGGGAGAGGGTCTCCGATTACTTCGAGAGGAGGCTGGAGGAGCACCTGGAGAAGGTGAGGAAAGCCCTCGAGAAGGCCCACACGACGGACATAAGGGATCTCGAGGCCCTACCGGAGGTTAAAGAGACCCGCTCCTTCATATCCAAGCTCCCGAGGGAGCTCTACAACCCGGCCCTGGAGAGGCTCGTGAGGACCCTCCAGGAGAAGCTTATAGAGGACAGGCTCAGGACCTTCTCAATAGAGGTATCGGAGAAGGAGGTGCGCTTCGGGAGGGAGAGCTTCCCCAGGTTCGAGGGAGAGCCCGTAAGGCTCAGGTGGCGCATAAAGGTGGAGGAGAAGATACTCCAGGAAGGCAAGGTCTTCGGAAAGCTCCTCTTCGAGAGGGAGGACGGCCTTCTGGCGGAGCCAAAGAGATACAACAACATCCTGACCCAGGAGGAGCTCAAACACTTTCCCGACTGGGTGGGAAGGTATCTGAGGCACCTGAACGGCCTCTGCTCGGTTGAAAGGCCCAGAGTCCCCGAGTTCGTCTCCTACGAGGAGACCCCCTGGTTCGTCCAGAACTTGGAAAGGTTCACATCCCTCGTCAAGGAACAGCTCGAATACGAGGAGGGGATACTCATCCTCGAGGGGGACGCGGGAGTGGGCAAGAACTTCCTGGTGGAGGTCTTCTCCGCCCTCACCAACAGGCCCCTCTTCATAGTCCCCTGCAACTCCAAGATGGAAAAAGAGGACATCACCTTCGTCTACGAGTTCGATCCGAAGAGGGGAACGAAGCGCGTCTACTCGGATCTCGTGAAGGCCCTCAGAACTCCAGGGGCGGTCATATACCTGGATGAGATAAACACCCTTCCCCCCTCCCTCGTCAAGATCTTCAACCCCCTCTTCGACTACAGGAGGTATCTGGTCCTCTCCTACGGGGAGGTGGTAAAGGCACGGCCAGACGTGATCCTCGTGGGAGGTATGAACCCCCAGAACTACTTGGGAGTCTCCGAGCTTCCCCAGGACATAAAGTCGAGGGCGGACGTCCTCTACATAGACTACCCTCCCTTCCAGGACGAGAGGGGCTTCTACTACCCCGACGAGGCCATAATCCTCAAGGACTACATGGAGGAGGTTGCCCAGCTCAGCAAGGAGGAGTTCACCTACCTCTGGTATCTGGTGGTGAACGAGGTGAGGACCGCAAGGGGGGAGGAGCTCAGGACCCCAGAGAGGGAAAGAGAGATCAGGCTCCTCTTCGAGCTCCTCAGGATAGCCAACGAGATAAGGAAGGCCTACAGGGCCTACCAGACCCAGCAGTCGGAGGAGCCCGTGGAGTTCGTCTTCTCCATAAGGGATACGATAAGATGTGCCAGGAGATTGAAGAAGTTCGGGGACGCGAAGACCGCGGTCCTCGAGACGATAATTCCCAAGATAAGCTCTCCCTTGGAGAAGGAGATAGTCAGGAGCATAGTGGAGAGGAGCTGAGGCCCTCAGAGTGTAAGGTCGAGGGCCTGTCTGGCTTTCTCTATCTCATCGACGGAAGGTCTCCTCTCCGCGGAAAAGAGCTTGGTCATCTTTGCAAGGGCGACCATGAGACCTCCCGCCACCTTGGGAAGCTCCTCCCTAACCTCCTCCGAGTAGGCCACCTTCAGTGGTGGCAGGGAAGCGACGAATCTGGCCACATCCTCCACGGGAACCTCTTCGTTCAGGGCCTCGAACTCTCTTATCGTTTTCCTGAGACCTTTAGTTATAGGGAGGTCGTGAACGAGCATCTCCTCCCTGCCGTTGGATAGGGCCTTCTCCTCACCTACGAGCAGAAGGTCGTGTAGCTTCGACTCCACTATGTCCAGACACATGGCTATCTTGTTCTTTTCGTCGATGTCCAGCCCAGCACTTCTCCTGAAAAGGGCTTCAACCTTTGCAACTCCCATAACTCTCGCCATCAAACCACCTCCTTTTCGAGAATTCTTCCCATCAGGTAGTGGGCGCTTATATCGAGGGACCATATCAGGACGGTTACAGCGGAGGCACCCCAAAAGCTCCCCTCCACATAGTTTCCGAACTCGATCAGGTCCATCTTGCTGAGAAGGGCAAAGAGCATGAGGAGCGAGAAGATCCCGTAGTAGGCGTATCTGTAGTAGTCCACATCCTTAAGCCAGAGGGCTATAAGGGCTATATTACTCAGATCTTTTACCATCTCGAGGGGGGCTTTGCTCTTCTCCATCAGCTTATCCCTGTCGAGCTCCTCTTCCTTCAGGAGATTCTCCATAGTTATCAGAAGCCCCGCGTATCCGAAGAGTAGTCTGTTTCCGAGCAGGAGAAAGATGATCAGCCCCACGATGTAGGCGAGCCCCTCAGGTATGGTAAGGGCCAGAAGGGAGATGTAGGCGGTGAAGAAGGTAAGGAGCAGGATTATAAAGAAGACCGCAAACACGGACCACCAGGTAACCCTCTCAGCGCTCATCACTTACCCTCCTTCTTCTGCTTTTTCAAGTTTCCCCCGTAGGTGAAGGGATGAACCACCGTGTAGAGATCCCTGGAGAGGGGATGCGTGTAGGTGAAGGTCACGACCACCACGTCTCCCGTCTTCAGCTCCTCCGTCTCCTCCTTGAGCTTGAGGGACACCATGGTTACCGCTCCAGGAGGCAAGGTTATGCTCGCGGGGATGTCCGCTACAACGTAGGCCTTCTCTTTGGTCTCCTTACCAGGCCTGAAGACGAAGCTCTTCTCCACTATTGTGAGGGGAAGCGTTCCTGGATTGAGGATGGAGTAGTTGATCTGGTGCTTCTCCCTGTCGTATTTGGCTTGCATCACTATCGGCGAGGCGGGGATGCTTCCCACCTTCCTCATCAGGTTGTTGTAGGTCAGGTAGCTTCCAGAGCCTGCCCCCACGACTATACCAGCGAGGGCGATCACGATGGCGGTCAGCAGGTATCGCATTCTCTCACCTCCTTGATGGTTTTATTATCAAGTTTCATGAGTATGAAATTTAATAAATTCTTAGCATAATAGCTATAAGAAATCTGATAACTATCTATAAGATTTTCTAATAATGCTGTGTTCCAGCGGTGGAAAGTGTAGAATTTACTCAGATGGAGAGACTTACCGTCCACGGGAGGAACCCCATAATCGAGGCCCTCAGAGCTGGAAGGGAGATAGAGAAGATCTACGTGGCCCACGACTCCCGCCCCCCGAGTGAGCTTCTCAAACTGGCCAAAGAGAGGGGAGTTAAGGTTCAGAGGATCTCGAGGAGGAAGGTTGAGGAGCTGGCGGGAACGAAGAAAACTCAGGGCGTTGTGGCACTGCTGAGTCCCGTTTCCTACGTCTCCCCCCACGAGCTTTTCTCCGAAGCCATAGAGAAAAGCTCCTTCTTCCTCGTGATAGACCACATAACGGACCCGCAGAACGTGGGGAATTTACTCAGGACCTGCGAGGTCCTCGGCGGAGTAGGTGCCCTGATCCCGAAGGAGAGGGCCTCCCCCATAAATCAGACTGTCGTGAAGGCCTCCTCGGGAGCTATCTTCCACCTGAAGATCTCCAAGGTCCCGAGCCTGCAGAAGGCCCTCAGAGAGTTCAGGAAGATGGGAGGCTGGATCTTCTCAATCGAAAAAGGGGGCAGAGACATAAGGGAGTTTGAGATAGTTTTTCCCTGTGCTCTCGTCCTTGGTTCGGAAGACAAAGGGGTTTCCAAAAGTGTTCTCGACATCTCGGACGAGATCCTGACCATACCCATGAAGGGCAAGACCACATCCCTCAACGTGGGATCCGCAGGGGCCATAGCCATGTGGGAGGCGGTCAGGAGGACAATCTGAGGCTATCATATTCCTATGAAGGATCACTTGCTCGACGGGACCTTTGTAGTGATCGATGTGGAAGCTACGGGCTTCGATGTAAACCATGCGGAGGTTATAGACGTAGGGGCGGTTCGCGTGGAAGGAGGGATGATCACGGAGACCTTTTCGAGTTTAGTAGATCCGGGTTTCTTCATCCCGGACAGGATAAGGGAACTAACGGGCATAACGAACGCTATGCTGGTGGGGAGCCCCAGGATAAGAGAGGTTCTGCCAAAACTCATGGGATTTATCGGCGACAACATAGTTGTGGGACACAACGTATCCCAGGATATAAAGTTCATAGACAAATACACCCGAATTTACAGGGGTGAAAGATTCAAAAGGCCATACATATGCACCTTAGAGCTTTCAAGGAAGCTCCTTCCAAACCTTCCCGGCCACTCCCTGAAGGATCTGGCGGATTACTTCGGTGTGGATTACTCCCGCCTTCACAGGGCACTTGAAGACGCGCTCGTTACAGCACAGGTATTTTTGGAGCTTCTGAAACTCCTCTGGAGCAACTACGGCATAGACGACTACTTTTCCATAAAGAGGCTGACAAAAACCGGCAGAATCTAAGAGAGATATTCCTTCACGTAGTCGTTTATGTCCCTGACTATCTCCTTCTGCCTGCAGGTCAGGTAGATGGAGAGCTTACTCTCGTCCCGGGTAGAGGTATGGAGTCTGAACACCACCGACTTACCCCTCGGTATAGGACGTATGCCTACGACCGTTCCCTTCAGCTCAAGGTCCATAGATCGGCCCTCCCTGCAGTTCTCTAACTGGAAGGAGAGTTTTAGATCCTTATCCTCCGTGAAAGGGAGATTCCCTTTAGGAATAAACACGTTTACGTGGTCTATGGATATATCGAGCATGTATCCGGTGAGATCAACTCCTCCCTCGCTCTTTATGGAGACCTCCACCACATCCTTGGGTTTAACTCTGACGGATGCCCTCTTCTCCTCCTTTCCCTCCGATCTCTTAAATCTCCAGAGCTTTACCCTCTTATTTTCAGGATCTACCCTCTTCACCTCCCCGTATATACCTCTGCTCCATCTCGGATGCTTGATGAGTGTATACCAGTCGATGGCTATCGCCCCAAGCTGGGTGGGAGATACTTCGAGGACTACTCCGTCCTTATCTATCCTCACGATCCTGGCTGTGCTCTTTATGTGCAGTCCTTTGTATATGTTGAAGAGTTCAAGGCTCTCCCCTTTTTTGTAAAGCTCCCTGAACTCCTCGAGTATTCGTCTATTCTCCTCACTCTCAGGATCCACATCGCTGAAGTCCACCGCCTTCTCACGATGGGAGATCAGCTTACGAACGTAGGAGATCAGGTCCTCCTCTTCCTTTTCAGCCACCTTTTCCGAACAGGCGTTCAGCACCCTGTCTATTCTCTCCACCATCTCCTTCACAGGCTCTATAGAGTCCTCCTTGTGAAAGCACTGGATAGCGAACTCACCTATGGTCAAGAGGAAAGCCTTTGTGGCGACAAACTTAAGATCCACTCCCCTTTCTTTTAACCTCTTTATAAAGTCCACACAGCCAGAGAGATCGAGATCCTTAGAGAAGAAGGTCTGGTGATAGAGGTTCAGGAAAAAGCCCTTTAGCTCCTCCTGAGGAACGTCTATTTTAAGAGAGGAACATATCTTCAGGGCTGTAAAGATGAACTTCTTTTCGTAGTTTCTCAGATAGGTTTCCCATCGGAAGGTAAAATCTTCCATAGTTCTAAATATCGTGAGGAAACGGAGAACTTTCATACTCTGGAGCGGTGGGAAGGACAGCTACCTGTCCTACAGGAAGGCTCTTCAGAGAGGTTTTTCGATTGAATACGCTCTGTCATACGTTGAGAGAAGGAACAAACGACTAATAGGTTGCCATCTCAGGGAAGAGCTTGTGAGAGCACAGGTTAAAAAGCTCGGTATGATGTTCCTGCCCGTTTACGGATCTAAAAGAAAAGGAGACTTCCTGATAGCTCTTCGTGAGGTTCTCTCAACCATTTCCGTAGAGGCAGGGGTGTTTGGGGACATATACCAGAGGGAACACAGGAAGATGGTGGAGTCCCTGTGTAAAGGTATGGGTGTAAGGGCGGTCTTTCCGTTGTGGGGAATGGCCGAAGAGGTGATCCTTAGTGAGGTTCTCAAGATCTCAAGACCAATGATAGTTTGTAGAAGGGTAAGGAAACTTCCTCGGAAGTTTTTGGGAAAAGAACTGAATGCGGACGTCCTGAACTTTCTACGTGAAAAGGGAATGTCTCTCAGTGGTGAGGAGGGAGAGTATCAGACCTTCGTGGATAGGTGTGAGGATTTTGAGCTCGAAGTAGTCCCCTTGAAAACCTTTAGAAAGTCCTATTATGAGTGTATAGATCTTGTTCCGGGAGGTCAGAGTTGAGGGTCTTCGTAACAGGAGGGACGGGTTTCGTAGGCAGGTATGTGGTTAGGGAGCTTCTGAAGAGAGATCACGAGGTCGTTTTGGGGGTGAGGAACCCTGCTAAAGCAAAATCCTTATTCGGAGAATCTGTGAAGGTTGTGGAGGTGGATTTTTCCAGTAGGGAATCTGTCAGAGAAGCTCTGAGGTCCTCACAGCCGGAGGCAGTTGTCAATCTCATAGGTATACTTGCGGAAATAAAGCGGAAGAACATAACCTTTGAAGAGGTTCACTACAGGTTCTCGGTCAACTTATACGACTCAGCCAGGGAACTCGGAGTTGGGAAGGCGGTCCACATGAGCGCCCTGGGCACAGACGACAGGGCCCCTTCCAGATACCACCAGACTAAGAGATGGGCGGAAAAGCACCTTATGGAATCAGGTATGCGGTATACGATCTTCAGACCCTCTCTGATCCTCGGACCGGAACAGAAACTCTTTCCGGACATGGACAGGATAACGAAAATATTTCCTGTGGTGGCCCTGCCCGGGGGAGGGGATTACAGGTTTCAGCCCGTAGATGTTAGGGACGTGGCGGAGTGCTTCGCGGAGGCTATTGAAAAGGATCGGGAGGGTGTATACGAGTTGTGTGGAACCAAAGAGGTAAGCTTCAAAGAACTTCTGGAAGATGTGTTCTCTTACCTGAACAGGCGTGTATTGATGATCCCTCTCCCAAAGACGCTTATGTATTACGTGGGAAAAGTGGTTGAAGCTGTGGTGCAACCTCCTCCCTTCTCTTCTGACCAGATACTTATGATGTGGAGGGACAACGTGTGCGGTCTTTCCGAAAACGCCCATCCGAACGGAGTGAGAACATTCCTCGGTAGAGATCCCATTCCCTACGAGGAGTCCTTAAGGTGGGCCCTGGAGGAGTATCTATCTATTGCTTCTTCTTCAAGATGACATTCTTTATAAGGTAGTTCTGGCCTATGTTAAGAACGTTGTTTACCGTCCAGTAGAGGACAAGACCCGATGGGAAGTTCGCAAGCAGGAAGGTAAAGGCCACCGCGGAGATATACATTATTAGATTCTGCTTTGCATCGGGGCTGGGTGTGATCTTCTGCTGGAGGATCATCGTGAGACCCATCACTACGGGAAGTATGTAGAAAGGGTCTTTGTCCGCAAGGCTCGGTATCCAGAGCATACCCGAGAGCTTGAGGTCTACCGTTATTATCAAAACCTTATATAGAGCAAAGAATATGGGTATCTGGACCAGGATTGGAAGGCACCCGCTCATAGGGTTGAAGCCTATCTCCGAGTAAAGCTTCATTATCTCTTCCTGCATTTTCACAGGATCGTCCTTATACTTCTTCCTGATCTTTTCAAGGCGCGGGGCCGCCTCCTGGAGCTTCATCATAGAGGTGGTGCTCTTGTAGTTGAGGGGGAAGAAGATTATCCTCAGGATCAGTGTCAGTATTACTATAGAGAGGATCCAGCTCCCGGTATGCTCGAAGACCCAATACATGAAGATAAACAGGGGCTTTACGAAGATCTTTAGCATTCCCCAGTCGAGGAGATCCTGAAGGCCTATCTCCCTGAGTCTCGAGTAATACTTGGCGCCCATATATAGTGTAAGAGGCTCGCTGTACTCAACGTATGTAAAGGTTATCTTCCTTTCACCCTCTTCTCCTTCCGGCCTGTAGCTTACCCCATCCACCACGACGCTCCTTATATTCCCCTTAAAGCCCTTGAAGAAGTATCTGCTTTCCTCTCCCGCAAACTCTATCCTTCCCTCGTAGGTATGTTTTCCCGTAACGTCGTCCAGATCTATCCTGACAACCTCACCGTTTATCTTCATAACGGGACCTTCGTGGGTGTAAAAGGCTCTTTCAAAGGGATGGGTTCCCACAAGTATGTATAGACCTTTCTCTATATCACTTTCCACAGAGACTTTAAATAGGAAATCCTTAAACTCGAGGACCTTCTTAAGCCTTATCCGGTCATCTTTGAGTGTAAGAATAAGTCTGTTACCCTCTCTTTTAACCTCGTATGTGCCGAAGTTTATCTCCTGATCGAGATCTGGATCTCCCGTGTAAACCTCGAGGGGAAAAACTTTGAGCTTTCTCTCCGCCTCGGTTATCAGGTCAAATCCAAAGGTTTTATCCACGAACTTTACTATCCTACCGCCCACGGAGGAGATCTCAACATGGAAATTACCGAACTCGAAAGAGTAAACTTTCCCTTCTCCCTTCTTCTCCCTGGTGGTCCCCAGCATGAGAGTCGGAACCTTAGCTTCTTTTCTCTCCTCCTTTTTCTCTACCTTTTGAGTTCTACTCTCCTCCGCACTCTGAGGAGCTTTGAAAAAGTAAGAGGAAAATATCTCATAACCGAGCATGAGGAAGGCTATCAGGGTCATAGCTATGAAGATTCTCTTGGGATCAACTCCCTGCTGTTGGGGATTCAAGGTAGATCCACACCTCCTTTAGACCAGGGATTGCACCTGATAACTCTCCACAGAGCTTTCAACGAACCTTTCAAGACTCCGTGCTTTTCCACAGCCATTACGGCGTACTCTGAGCAGGTAGGATGGAATTTGCAACTGGGAGGATAGAGAGGAGAGACGAAAACCTGCCAGAACCTCAGAAACTTTATCAGAAGCCACTTCATTAAGGCGCAAGCCTCTTCCTGCCCTTTTTCCTGCGCCTCTTGATGATCTTCCTTCCCGCCTTGGTGCTCATCCTCGCGAGGAAACCGCTTTTCCTCTTCTTCTTCTTTATCGATATGTGAGGCTTCAGGCCTTCCGTAGCCATAGCCTTCCTCCTAAGTTAAGGGAGCGGGCGGGATCAGAAGCCCGCTTTACCCGTGAATATACCTGTGAAGACGAAAACTATCGAGAACAGGAGCGCGTAAAGAGCAAGCGTCTCTATGAACGCCAGGCCTATGAACATTATGGTCTGAAGCCTACCGCCTACGTTAGGGTTCCTCGCTATACCCTCCTGGGTTCCCCTGACCGCGTGTCCCATACCTATACCTGTCCCGAGGGCAGCGAGACCTATCGCCAGACCTGCAGCGAGAGCCAGAAGTCCGTAAAAAAGTGCCCTGTCGGAAGAGCCTTCCGCAGCTCCCTCGGCCGCAAATCCCAGAACTGGTGTCAGAGAGGCGATAAATGCGAGAGCCTTCCCTTTCATTGCTTACCTCCTTTCACTTTATTATCAGTGATGGAATATCTATCTGATCTATCACCCTGCAGATATCGGGTGTAGGGCTACATCCCCAGATTATCATATCAGGCTTTCTGTCACTCACAAACTTAATTACCTCTTCCCTGATCTCACCGGCTACGGTGTCCACGTTCAGGTTTGCTTCTTCGTTTCCCTTTATATGCCTCCAGAGGGTAATTATCCTGTCCCTGGTCCTCTCCTTGGCCTTTGAAACCGTATCGGGAGGCAGAGGAACTCCGAGGGATACGCTCGCGGACTCGAGCCTGTATATGTCCTCAAGAACCGCAAACACCTCTACCTCAGCGGAGAAGAGCTGTTCATACTTCGCCAGCCACTCGAGAGCCTTCCTGCACTCAGAGGAGGAATCCGTAAGCACAAGCGTTATCTTCATATCAGTGCTCCTCGTGAACCACCGCGCCTGCAAGGTAGACAACCGAAAGTATCATGAAGACATAGGTCTGGATGAAAACCGCCAGGAACTTTATCGCTATTATGAAGACGAGAGCTATCGGGGAAAGAGCCATCGTAAAGGGGTTCTTTATGGCTATACCGACGAGGGCCAGGAGTAGTATGGCACCTCCTTTCATGTTGGCGAAAAGCCTCAAGGAAAGGGTTATGGGCCTCGCTATGTGGGAGATTATCTCCACCACGAGGAAGAAGGGAGCCAGGAACTTTATGGGACCAAGGAAGTGTTTGAAGTAGCCTATTCCGTTCGTTCTTATTCCCTCGAAGTTGTAAAAGAGAAATACGATTATCGCCATAGCCAGGTTCGTGTTCATGTTCCCCGTGGGAGCCTCGAGGCCGGGGACCATACCGAGGAGATTGGAGAAGAATATGAAAAGTCCTATAGCAGCTATGAGGGGAGTGTATCTGAGCCCCTGCTCCCCTATGTTGTCAAGGAGCATACCTCTCACAAATCTGAGATATCCCTCCAGTAGAGCCTGATACCTGGTGGGTCTTACGGAAGGTCTGCCACCCAGGATAACGAGAAGCAGGGCTATACCCATAGCTACGAGGCCGAGGATAACGTGGTTGTAGCTTACACTTTCCATTCTCCTCCTCTCCTTTTCGGCTGAAAGATTATATCACAAAAAGCTGAAGATAACTTTCTTGAGAAAATCGCTATATTAAGATATTGTGAAAAACTTAAAAGGAGGTGGGATATGGAGCAAAAGCCTGCTGATCTCGTAATAATACTTATAACCGGTCCTGAGAATCCGAAAAGGCTTCCCTCCGCTTTCTTCCTGGCCTCTACCGCGGCCGCTTCTGAGATGAACGTGGTCATGTACTTCACGGGGCCTGCCACACTGCTCCTTAAGAAGGGTGTCGCTGAGGAGATCTATCCGATCGAGGGAGGTAAGAGTATAAAGGAGTTCATGGAGCTTGCTCTCGACAACGGGGTCCAATTCATAGGTTGTCTTCAGAGTCTCGAGCTGAACGGTATGAGCAAAGAAGATCTTGCCTTTGATCTGCCCCTTCTCACGCCCAGCCAGGCACTACCCTCCCTCGGGAGCGCGGGCAGGGTCCTCACCTGGTAGGGGGCCCTCCCCTCACAGGTTTATCTCCGCTCTCAATATATCGTGAAGGTGGATTATACCTATCGGTTTGTTTTCTTCGTCCACTACTATCAGAACCGTTATCTTGTGCTCCTCCATCCTCCTCAGGGCTTCCAGGGCCATCTCGTCGGGCCTTGCGATCTTCGGATTCGTGGTCATGGCGTCCCTGGCCACGCTCCTTTCGAAGCTACCCCCTCTTTTTACAAATCTCCTCAGATCCCCGTCCGTTATGATGCCCGTTAGCTTACCCTCCCCGTTCACCACCGCGGTAGCTCCGAAGCCTTTGGAGGTTATCTCCAGAACCACCTCTTGCATGGGGGTGTCCTCTCTGACCACGGGAAGCTCATCCCCCGTGTGGTAGAGGTCTTTTACGAGCCTCAGCTTCCTTCCGAGAGCCCCTGCGGGATGTCTGAGGGCGAAGTCCTTCTCGGTAAAGCCCCTCATCCTGAGGAGGGTCATCGCTATGGCATCACCCAGGGCCATGGTGACGGTGGAGGAGGTGGTGGGCGCGAGCTGGAGTGGGCAGGCCTCCTTCTCCACGTTAAGAAAGAGGTGGACGTCGCTGTATTTGGCGAGGGTGGATCCGGGCCTGTTGGTTATAGCTATAAGGGGAACGCCGAGCATCTTTATGTATGGAACGAGGGCCACAACCTCCCCCGACTCACCGCTGTTGGATATGGCTATCACCACGTCCCCCCTGTCTATCATTCCCAGGTCCCCGTGGAGGGCCTCGGAGGGATGGAGGTAGTGGGCGGGCGTTCCGGTGCTCGCGAGGGTGGAGGCAATCTTCCTCGCCACGTGCCCCGACTTGCCTATCCCCGTCAGTATGACCTTCCCCTCACAGTTGTAGAGTATCCCTACCGCCCTTACAAAGCTATCGTCGAGGCTCTCTTTCAGCCTCTCTAAGCCCTTTATCTCCTCCTCTATTACCTTCCTTCCCTGCTCTAAGATCTCCTCGGGGCTCATGCCTTGGCTTTGAAGTTCTCTATCCCTTTCTTGATCTCTTCTATGGCGCTCTGGACTCCTTTAAAGCTCTCCACCTTCACCCACTTTCCTGGTTCGAGCTCCTTGTAATGCTCGAAGAAGTGCTTTATCCTGTCGAGAACCACCTGGGGTAGGTCGTCCACCGTCTTGATCTTATCGTAGGAGGGATCGAGCTTGGAGTGGGGGACCGCTATGAGCTTGGTGTCTATACCTTCCTCGTCCCTCATCTCGAGCATCCCTATCGGCCTGCACCTGATCACAGATCCCGGAACTACCGGCTCCCTCGAGATCACGAGAACGTCCACGGGATCCCCGTCGTCCGCAAGGGTCTGGGGTATGAAGCCGTAGTTGAAGGGGTAATACATGGCTGTGAATAGGAATCTGTCCACGAAGACCGCTCCGCTCTCCTTGTCTACCTCGTATTTTATCCCGCTCCCCTGGGGGATCTCGATGACCACGAATATGTCCTCGGGAGGGTTCTTCCCGGGAGGTATCTTCTCAAGATTCATTTCCGCACCTCCTATAACTATTTTCCCACAAGACGGAGAAGGTCGTTTATCACCACGAAGACCATGAGGGAGATTATCAGGGCAAAGCCCACCTTCTGCCAGTATTCCTTGAACTTCTCGGGCAGGGGCTTCCTGCGGATGCTCTCTATTAGGAAGAGTAGGATGAGTCCCCCGTCGAGAACGGGGAGGGGAAGGAGGTTGAAGATGCCCAGCTGAAGGGAGATAAAGGCCATGGAGGACAGGTATGGAACTACCCCGCTCTGGGCCGCCTGGCCGGCGAACTGGGCTATGGCTATAGGCCCCCCGAGCGTTTTTATGGATACAGCACCTGTAATGAGCCCCCAGAGAACCTCGAAGGTGAGGAAAAAGAGCTCGTTAGTTCTCTGGAGGGCAAGGAGGAAGGCCTCTCCGGGAGGGTGGGACTCCTTTACGGTCTCTACCTTGGGCGCTATTCCAAGAACGGGTCTTTTCGTCCTCGGATCTATGGCGGGAACGACTTCCTTCTCGATCACCTTATTTCCACGCTTTAGCTTGAGTTTTATCGGTCTCCCTTCGCTTTTCCTTATGAGCTTTACCACCTCGTGCCAGCTTTCTACCGGAACTCCGTTTATCTCAAGGATCCTGTCTCCGGGCTTTATCCCCACCTGGTGGGCGGGGGAGGGGCCTACTCCCGGGATCTTTTCAAAGACTACTCCCACCACGGGATCTATGCGAGGGTTTATCCCGAGGTCTTCTCGCCCCGTCTCGATCTTTGGGAGTGTTGCCTTCAGGGTGATTATCTTTCCGTTTCTCTCTACAAGGATCTCCACCTCCCTGCTTCCTTCGAGGGAGTTCCTTAGGACCGCCTGCCTTATCTCCTCCCAGCTCTTTACCTCTATATTTCCTATCCTCAGTATCCTGTCTCCGGGCTTTATGCCCACCCTACTTGCCCAGGAGTTCTCCTCTACATATCCCACAACCGGAGGCTCCTTGACGTATTTGGGAACCTCGACTCCTGCGGTGAAAACGATGGTAAGCAGGATTACCGTGAGGATTATGTTAAAGAGAGGGCCTGCGAAGGCTATGAGTATTTTCTGCCAGTTGGGTTTTGATGAGAAGGCCCTCGGATCGTCGAGCTTCTCCTCCTCCCCGTAGAGCTTCACGTATCCTCCCAAGGGGATCGCAGCTATCTGATACTGGGTCTCGCCGAACCTCTTGGCCACCAGAGCGGGACCGAAGCCTACCGAGAAAACCTCCACTTTTACGCCGAAGAGCTTGGCAAAGAGGAAGTGTCCGAGCTCGTGGAACCAGATTAGGAATCCAACGAGGACCAAAAAAGCTATCAGCGTTTCCATCACTCCTCCTTGAGGATCTTAACTATGACCTTCCTCTCCCTGGGGCCGTCGAACTCGGCGAGGAAGATGGCCTCCCAGGTTCCGAGGGAAAGGTCCCCGTTCACCACGGGAACCACCCTCGAGTTCCCGATTATGGCGCTCCTTATGTGGGCCGCGGAGTTTCCCTCCCCGTGCTCGTAGTTGGGATCGCTCCAGGGGATCAGCCTTTCCACCATGTAGGTTATGTCCTTGACCACGTCCGGATCAGCCCCCTCGTTTATGAACACGCAGGCGGTGGTGTGGGGGACGTATACGATGCAGAGGCCCTCCTTCACACCCGAGCGCCTGACCGCATCCCTCACCTGAGGGGTTATGTTTACCACACTCGTGTGCTTGGTCGTTCTTACCCTTATTATCTCCGTCATGGGGAAGTATTTTAACCCTGACCGCCGAAATCCCGAAGCCGTTGCCTTATGAACTCCCAGCTCCAGGCCCTCTGCTGGGTGAGGGGAAGCTGTTTTCCTATGTGGTCCTCGAAGCCCTCAACCCAGACGTATTCCCCGTCGGTCAGAAGCTTAAAGTTGTTGGTCCTGCCAGCCCAGGTCCAGTAGTTGTGGGGAGTTATCCCCATTCCCTGCTTGAAAATCTCAAGCTCCTGAGGGGTAAGGGGTCTGACCTTTTTACCCTCTTTCTCCTCAGATTTTTCGCTTTCCTGAATTTCTACCCTTTCCTCCTCTACTTTTTCCGCCGTGTCTTCGACCTTTTTGGGTTCCTCTTTTTTAGAGAAAATCTCCCTCAGTCTCTTCAGCATCCCAGAACGAACTATAACTCTACGAAGGCCTGTCTGGAAAGGATTTATCTCATATAATCTTCTCCCATGAAGAACGACCTGATACTCAGAGCTATAAGAAAGGAGCCGATCGAGCGCTTCCCCGTTTGGCTCATGCGCCAGGCGGGAAGATACATGAGGGAATACAGGAACCTGAGGGCGAGGGAGGAAGACTTCCTGAGCTTCTGCAAGAACGTGGATCTGGCGGTGGAGGTGTCTCTGCTTCCATTAAAGCTCCTCGGTGTGGACGCTGTGATAATCTTCTCGGATATCTTAGTCCCTCTGGAAGCCCTCGGTGTCAGGGTAGAGTTCCTGGAGGGGGAAGGGCCCAGGCTCGAGTGGAGCGGTAAGATCTCCTACCTTAAGAGATACGATCCCGAGAAGAATGCCTTCGTCTACGAGATAATCAGGAGGGTCAAAAAGGTCCAGGACGAGGTTCCAGTAATAGGCTTTGCGGGAGCGCCTTTCACGCTTCTGAGCTACCTGATCGAGGGAGGTTCGAGCAGGGACTTCAGGAAGACGAAGCTCTTCATGTGGGAGAGAGAATACGACTTTAGAAAGCTCATGGAGATGCTGACGGAGGTTCTCTTCCAGTATCTCTCGCATCAGATAGAGGCGGGTGCGGATCTGGTTCAGATCTTCGACAGCTGGGCGATGCACCTGAGCAGGTCGGACTACGAAGACTTCGCCCTCCCTTACGTCTCCGAGCTCGTGGACAGGCTAAAAGAGAGGTTCGACACCCCGATCCTCTACTTCTTCAGAGGATCCTCCTCCTTCATAGAACTTCTCAGGGATTCTGAAGTAGATGTCCTTTCGGTGGACTGGAGCGTGGACCTCTCCATAGAAGCCCTCAGAACGGAGAAGGTCCTTCAGGGGAACCTGGAACCTTCCGTCCTTTACGCTGGCGAGGAGACTATAAGGTTCAAAACCCTCGAGCTCCTGAGGAGCATACCAAGAAAGACGGGATACATCTTCAACCTGGGGCACGGCCTGGCTCCGGACATGGAGTTCGAAAAGGTCAAGCTCCTGGTGGAAACGGTCAAGACTTTTAAGGTATAATCTTCGCAAAAATAAAAGTATGGAGGGCGGTCATGACGCTGATCGAATGGTCAGAAAAGCTTGCAGTCGGTGTGGGGGAGATGGACTCCCAGCATAAGAAGCTGATAGACATGATCAACAAAGTCCATGAGCTTATTGAACAAGGGAAAGGAGAAGAAGCTCGAGAATTTTTTATAAATGAGATTACACGATACTTAGAGGAGCATCTAAAGGCGGAAGAGGAATTCATGAAAAGCATAAACTATCCAGAGTTCGAGAGACACAAGCAGGCCCACGACAACTTCAGGAAAGTTATGAGTGAGTTCATACCCAAAATAAAGGAGGGGGACTGTAAAGAGTTCAGGTCCGCTGTGGCTCTTTCTTGGTCCTGGCTCTATTCCCACATACTCAAGTTCGACAAGAGATACGGAGAGTTCTATAATAAGCGAAATGCTTCCTCTTAAGTTTGACGAGAAGGGTCTCATTCCCGTCATAGCCCAGGACTACAGGACGGGCGAGATCCGAATGCTCGCCTGGGCCAACGAGGAGGCCATAAAAAAGACCTTAGAGACTGGATACGCCCACTACTACTCCAGGAGCAGAGGAAGGATCTGGAAGAAGGGGGAGACCTCAGGTGAGCTCCAGAGGGTTATCGAGATAAGGGTGGACTGCGATGAGGACGCGATCGTATACGTTATCGAGCAGGAGAAGAACAGGGCCTGCCACACGGGTGAGAGGAACTGCTTCTACAGGGATCTTGAAGGTAAAAAGGTGGAGAAGCCCCTGCCTTTCGAGGCCCTCTCCAGACTGCAGGAGATTATAAAGGACAGGCTCGAGAAAAGGCCTGAGGGCTCCTACACAGTAAAGCTCGCAGACGAGGGCTTGGACAGGGTTCTACAGAAGTTCGGAGAGGAGGCGGTTGAGACATTGATAGCCATAAAGAACGGGAAAAAAGAAGAGATACTCTACGAGACCGCGGACATGCTCTACATGCTCACGCTCGCCCTCACCATGGAGGGCGTGGAGATTACGGAGGTTATGGAAGAGCTGATAAGGAGGATGAAATAGCTCAGGCCACCTTCACCGCCCGCTCTCTTCCCTCCTTGAGCCACCAGAAATCCACATCGAAGAGCTTGGATATGTAAACGAGTGTTGCGTCGCAGGGCTGGAGCTTCCCGCCCTCTATCTCTTCAAGTCTGGAAGCGGGTATACCTATCCTCTTTGCAAAATCCTCGACGGAAAGCCCTTTTTCCTCTCTCACCTTCCTTATCCTCTCTCCCACCATGGATCGGCCCTCCTGAGGTTTATTTTTATTTATTATTTTATCCAGCCTTGAGAGGCTCGCCAATCTTTACAAGGCCCGTCTCCGTTATCTCGAGGTAGTGAGTCCTCGTATCGTGACCGCAGAGCCTGCACCCGTCTATCCTGAAGAGCCTCACTATGTCCCCTATAGGCTTCTTGTAGAGGTTCGATTGACCTTTGGTCATTATGAGCTCCTTCGCAAGGACCATGGTGCAGTCCACTATGTGGCTGACCGCGTATCCCCCCGCCGCCTCCGCGGAAAGCTCCTCGTGCCCGCTCCTTTTCTGGGATACGAATATGGCGGTCTGATACCACTTCTTCATAAAGTTAAAGAGCTGTCTCACAACGGTTCTGGCGAGCATCTCTTTGGACTCGTAGAGGCCCGTTATGGAGTCTATCACCGTGTGCCTTACCTTGTAGTTCTTTATGGCAAAGGCGAGGGTCGCCAGAAGGTTGGGGATGCTGTCTCTGAGGCTCGTGTGGCTCGCCGCGTCTATGAGGATTATGCGGTCCTCAATCTCCCCGAAGTCTATCCCCATGGCGGTGGCCCTCTCCTTCAAGCTCATGGTGACGAAGGGTGCGGGGCTCTCGACCGTTATGAGGGCGACCGCGTCCCCCCTCTGGGCCTGCTTGACCGTATACTGCTCCGCCATGAGAGACTTGCCCGTGTCCGACACTCCCGTTAGGTTCACCACCGCATACTCTGGTATCCCCCCGAGGGGTTTCTTGACCACCTTTCCCTCCTTTATCTCCGTGTGGAAGAAGAGCTCGTCCAGACCTTCTACTCCGGTGGGAACGCCCCTCAGCTTTGGAGCCTTCTTGATGGCCTCTCCCGCGATCCAGATACCCTCCTCCACAACCTTGGGCTTCTCGTGCTCCTTTTCCATCTCTTCCCTCCTATGGGATAAACTATATCACTAAAGAGCATGGAGGTTTCAAGTATGGAGATAAAAGCATTTGCGGATGATCCAAAGAAGCTTACGGTAAAATCCGCGGTGGTTCTCCTATTCGAAGGCGATACGAGGCCCCTCTCGAGGCTCGGTAGGGGAATATCAGCAAAGGCAAGGAAGGCCCTCGAGGCCCTCAACTTTAAAGGCAAGGAGGGACAGCTGGAGAGAGTGCCTCTGCCCGGCCAGAGGGTGGAGGTCCTCTACGCGGTAGGGCTCGGAAAGAAGGAGAAGGTCGATCTGGACACCTACAGAAGAGCTATCGCAACCGCGGTAAAAAGACTCAAAAAGGACGGCGTTGAAGAGGCACTCGTGATCTCCCCCAGGATAGACGCCAAGATATCCCAGGCCCTTGCGGAGGGCGCGGTTCTGGGAAGTTACACCTTCGACAAATACAAGACCTCCAAGGAAAAGGAGAGGAAGGAGATCAAGAGGCTTCTGATCCACAAAGCGGACGATCCCTCCTTCAAGAGGGGCACTATACTCGCTGAAGCCCAGAACTACGCCAGATCCCTCGTGAACGAGCCCGGAAACGTGATAAATCCGATAACCCTTGCGGAGGAGGCAAAGAGACTGGCCAAAGAGTTCAAGCTCCAGTGCAGGGTATACGACGAGAAAGAGATCCAGGATATGGGCATGCTCGCCCTCTGGAGCGTGGGAAAGGGGTCCGCAACACCTCCCAGGTTCATACACCTGACATACAAGCCGAGGGGAAAGCCCAAGGACAGGATAGTCATAGTTGGAAAGGGTCTGACCTTCGACAGCGGAGGGCTGAACATAAAGCCGGGAGACTACATGAGAACCATGAAGATGGACAAGTCCGGGGCCTGTGCGGTCCTCGGGATAATGAGGGCCATAGCCCAGCTCAAGCCCAGAGTGGAGGTCCACGGGATAATAGGGGCGGCGGAGAACATGCCCTCTGGAACCGCCTACAGGCCCGATGACATAATAAGGGCTAAGAACGGCAAATACATAGAGATAGACAACACGGACGCGGAAGGGAGAGTAACGCTGGCGGACGCCCTCTCCTACGCCTCGGAGCTGAAGCCCTCCAAGATAATCGACATGGCTACCCTCACGGGGGCCTGCATGGTGGCCCTCGGAGAGTATACCGCGGGGCTCTTTACCAACTCCCGGAGGTTCGCTGAGGAGATAAAGAGGATCGCGAAAGAGACCGGCGAGAGGGTATGGGAGCTTCCCATGGACGACGAGAGGCTCAGGAAGAAGATAAAGAAAGGTCCCGCGGACGTGGTGAATACGGGAGGAAGATACGGAGGAGCAATAACCGCAGCCATGTTCTTAGAGGAGTTCGTGGGAGAGGGAATAGAGTGGGTCCACCTGGACATAGCGGGGCCGGCCTGGTCGAAGGAGGAATACGGATACTACACACAGGGCGGAACTGGTTTTGGGGTGAGAACATGCGTTGAATACATAATGGGGCTTAGCTCATAAAATTGTTCAGGTTAGCGTATACTAATATTATGCGTCTCAAAATTATAGTCGGCGGGCACTTTAACGCTGGAAAAACTACCTTTGTAAAAACAGCTTCCGAAATAATATCCGTATCCACGGAGAGGAGGGTTAGCAATCCCGCGGAAAGACGTTTTAAAGAAACCACAACTACCGCTATGGATTACGGAAAACTCAATCTTGAAGGTAAAGAGGTGAATATATTCGGGATCCCGGGACAGGAAAGGTTTTCCTTCATGTGGGAGACTTTATCGAGAGGAGCAAACGGCTTCATATTCCTAATAGACAGCACAACTGAAGAATTATGGGAAGACACCCTTAAACAGATAAACATTATGGTAAAAGACAAACCTTACATAGTGTGCGCTAATAAACAGGATCTCCCGAACGTTAGACCTATAAACTACGTTAGAGCGAAATTAAATATTCCCAGCAATATCCCGATAGTTCCGTGTATAGCTACAGATAGAGACGTGGTGGCGGAGGTGCTGAGCGCGGTGATTTATCTGATAACAAACGAAAATGTTAAGGAGGGAACTTAAATGAGCCTGCTTAAGAAGAAAGAGGATATAAGAAATTTCCTTAAAGATATCGTTAAAGACAACAAGCTTGACGGCATAATTATGGCGGATATGGAAGGACTGCCTCTGATTTCCTATACTACGGAAGAGCTTGATGAAGATACTGTATCCGCTTCACTCGCCGCTATCCTGTCAGCGGGAGAGATAAGCGCGGGAGATGTGGGAAAAAGTAATGTTCATCAGATCATTGTGGATACTGATGACGGATACATAATAGTGGTCCCTGTAATGAAAGAGTATGTTACTGGTATAATCACTGGTAAGGAGGCCAAGTTGGGTATAGTCAGGATAGTAGCGAAGGAAATCGAGAACTACCTTAAGAATCTATCTTAGCGGGGTGAGAATATGATGGCGAGCGAAAGGATAGAGAACAGATTGAAAGATCTGGAGGAAAAAAAGAAAAGCGGAAGTATAACATCCAAAGAGTTCTATGTGGGATTGATAGAATTACTGCCTACAATCAGAGAGGAGCTACTTAAGGAGGATATAACCGATGAATTCGCAAAAAAGAGTTCGCCCTTTCTTTTAACTTTCATAAGATCTATGATCAAAGAGTTTAAGAAGAGAGGAAATTAACAAGCCAGAATATACTCATGGTTGCACTTGCTACATTAGGAACTTTCTTTTTTATAGTCAAGCGCGAGAGAAAGGAAACCAACAAGGTATTGAACGGATGAGAGTAGTAATCGTAGGCAACGGCCCTGCATCCGCGAGCGCAATAGAAGCCTTCAGAAAGGTAGATACAGAGAGCGAGATTATAGTTCTTTCTGATGAAAAGCATCCAACCTACGCTCCCAACTGTATGGAGAACGTTATAAGGGATGACATTCTTCCGGAGGCCCTCTTTTACAAGGGAGGAGAGAGGTTCTATGAGAAATTCAGGGTTGACTTCCGTCCGGGTAAGGAGGTGGTCAGGCTCGACAACAGAAGGAAGGTAGTGATTACCAAGGACGGAGAAGAGATCTCCTACGACAGGTGTCTTCTCGCCGCGGGAGCCTACGCCTTCGTTCCTCCCATAGAGGGTGCGGAACTTCCGGGGATAACCACCGCCAAAACCCTCGACGACGCCCTGAAGATAAGGGAGTGGATAACCTCGGGAAGGGTGAAGAGAGCTGTCATAGTCGGCGCGGGCCCGATAGGCATAGAGGATGCGGAGACCCTGCACCACCTTGGGATGGAAGTCTCTGTGATAGAGATCTTCGACAGGGCCCTTCCCAGGATGCTCGACCACCAGATGGGGAGGATATACACGGAGACCCTCCAGAGGGAGACCGGAATAAAGGTCTACCTCGAGCATCAGGTTGTGGCCTTCCACGGAAAGGACTGGGTGGAGGCGGTGGAGGTAAAGCCCAGAGGTTCGGACAGGAGCTTCTTTATAGAGACGGACATGGTGATAATCTCCACGGGCGTGAGGCCCAGGACCTACCTGGTAGAAGGAACCAGCATAGAGGTCCACATGGACAAGAAGCTGGGAAGGCCCATAGGCGGGATACTGGTGAACGAGTTTCAGCAGACCTCGGATCCGGACGTATTCGCTGCGGGGGACATAGCCTCGGGCATAGACGTGTGGGGGAATCACAGGTGGATAGCCCTCTTCCCTCCCGCCCAGCAGTCGGGATACGTGGCGGGCTTCAACCTGGCGGGAAAGAGGGTGAGGAATCCGGGCCTTGTAGACTACAACGCGGTGAAAACGAGGACGGTAACCGCAGGCTCGGGAGGTCTCTTCGAGGACGCGGAGGAGGAGCTGTTCGTCGAGAGCGGGAACTACCTGGTAAAGGTCTTCTTCAGGGAGGGAAAGGTGAGGGGGTATCAGTTCGTAGGAGTTCCGAGGTATCCGAAGCTCAATACCAACAACAGGATACTTAAAGTTTTGAACGGGAAGATAAAGAGCTGGGAGGAAAAGGTCCTCGCGGACAGGGGGCTTGGGCTGGAAGCCTCTGGTGTTCTCTTCCACATGTTTCTCAAACTCGGTAGGGAGATGAATACGTATACGAAGAGGGCCGTTGAAGAGATGATAATAAGAGCCCTCGCTAACCCTGCCCTTGACCTTCCTCTTTACGTATAACCACCTTGTCCTTGCCCGTTCTCTTCGCCTCGTAGAGGGCCTCGTCCGCCTCTTTTATGAGCCTGTCCAGGTCGTAGCCCTCATCTAAGGTGGCTACACCTATACTTACAGTAGTTCCCACATCCTTTCCGTCCACCTTAACCTTGGATTTCTTGAATTCCTGTCTTATCCTCTCCGCTACCGTAAGAGCTCCCTTCTCGTCCGTTTTCGGTAGAGCCACTATGAACTCTTCTCCTCCGAACCTGGCCGCTATGTCTGAAGACCTTATACTTCTCCTTATCACCTCAGCCAGCTGTTTCAGAATCATGTCCCCCACGTCGTGGCCGTATTCGTCGTTTATCCTTTTGAAGTTGTCCACGTCGAGCATTAGGATCGAGAGAGGTTCCTTGTATCTCCTGGCGGTCTCGAGAACCCTCTTCATCTCCTCGAGGAAGAACCTCCTGTTGCTAAGACCCGTCAGCGGATCGGTGTAGGCGAGCTCCTCGAGCTTGTCCTTCTCGCTCTTGAGCTGGGTTATCAGGGCCTCGAGCTCCTGGGCCATGGTAAGAACAGCCCTCTTGAGGTAAAAAAGCTCGTCCCTTCTTTTCTCCTTTCTCAGGGCACTGCTGAGCTTGTCTATGTCCGAGAAGTCCAGCTCCTTAAACTTGTAGGCCACATCTCTCAGCATGGAGATGTCCTTGACTATCCTGTCGAAGAGGAGAAATATGGTGGAGGAAAGAGTTATAACGAGTATGAGAGTGTATCCGAAAAGAAGAATGGGAGTTATCAGCGCGTTCCTAAGCACCGGAGACATGTCTTTTATAAAGATTATCCTTCCTACCGGAACAGAGCTGTCCACCAGTATAGGAAAATCCATAAGCAGTGTAGAGAACCTATTTACGAGCTTGTATCCCGCTAAGCTATTAATCTGGGAGATTATCCGAGGGTCGTATCTTCCTTCAATGACTTTATCCTCCAAGACCATCCTGTCCTTTATGAACCTGTCGAAGAATTCCGGTTTTTCCTCGTTCATCCTCTCCAAGATCTCCCTGTCGTATACGAGGATCCAGTCTACGTTGTTTATGTTCACCGTAAAGTCCACCACCTCCCTGAAGCTCGTTCCGTAAAAAACGCATTCCCTTATCCTCCCTACAAACAGACCTTCCTCCCTGAGGAGTATGTAATTGCTCGCGTTTTTGACCTTGCACTCCTTGAGTTCAAACACAACATCGGTGGAATCCTTGGCAAGTGTTCGGAGTATGTAGGTGTAAGCCCTCGCTACCGTGGAGTAGACCTCCTCCACCCTTTTGTTTACGTGAATGTATGTTATGAGGGCAAATATAAGCAACGTCAACAGAGCCAGAAAGGAGGATATGGCCACTATGCTCGTTATGAGCTTATTTCTCAGGGACATTCCATATAATATTCAAGCATGCTCGTTCTCTTCGGGGGAAGTTTCGACCCCGTTCACATCGGCCACATCCTCGTGGCGAGAGAAGTAAAAGAAAAGCTCGGAGCCAAGAAGATCCTCTTCATGCCCGCATACAGGGCGCCCCTTAAAGAGGGTCACTCTGCCTCACCTGAGGACAGATTGAGGATGCTCCAGCTCGCTTTGGAGGGAGAAGAAGGTTTTGAGGTGAGCGACTACGAGATAAGGAGGGGAGGAACCTCCTACACGGTGGAAACCCTCGAGTGGCTGAACGAAGAAACAGGAGAGAAACCATACCTCATGCTCGGAGCGGACAGCCTTCTCAGGTTCCACCTCTGGAGGGAACCAGAAAGGATCCTTGAACTTTCAAGGCTACTCGTGGTGGAGAGGGAGGGAAAGCTCGATCTTGTAAGGACCTACCTTAAAGAGAGGTTCCCCCATCTGAGAGAGGGAAAGGACTTCGAGCTTCTGAAGGTCAAGAGGATAGACATATCCGCCACCGAGATAAGGAACAGGATAAGGGAAGGCCTCTCCGTATACTGCATGGTTCCGGACAGGGTCAGGGAGTATATAGAGGAGAGGGGGCTATATAGGTGATCTGAGCTTCTCTATCTCCTTGAGTAGCTTTATCACAGCGCTGGCCTCTCCCGATCTCCTTATTGAATCTATCACCGCCTTCTCCACAGAGTCGAAGTCCTCCCCCACGAGCTTGGACAGGATCGCCGAGATCGCCCTTATCTGGGAATCCGTAGGAGGTTTGTGGGGAGGGGGATTGATGAAGTCCCTGATCCTGAGATAGAGCTGGGCCAGAGCGAGCGAATCCTTCAGGTTGTATTCCGCTATCAGTCTGTAGTTTCCCTTGAAGAACTCCTCCGCTACCTTGCCTCCCTCTATCCTGTCCTTGGGTGTGCGTATGCCGAACTTCCTGCAGACGAACTCCAGGGTAAACCTCTTACCTCTATCCCCTCCCGATATCTTCTTGAGGAGATCCACGTGCCCGTCCCAGAAGTCGTCCAGTATATCCGTGGTGGGCTTTATCCCGTGTATCATGGATCTTACCTTTATCACGTGCCCATCGAACTCGTGGCCGTTGAAGCTAACGAGCCTGTCTATTTTGCCCTTAATCGCATTCCAGAAAGCGTTCAGTATCCTCTCCTCCACATCGTATAGCCTGTCCTCCACAGCGTTTCCGCCGAAGGAAATAAACTTAACTTCCAAAACCTGTCCATCTCCCCACGGGAAATCCACATCCTCCTCGTTTCCATCCCTGTCAGAGGCGTAGAATACATAACCTTTCCTAATCTCGTCATCCTCTATAAGGACCATGGAAAGGGAGATTATGTAGAGGGTGAAAGGGTTGAAAGATATGTCCCTCTCCACCTCCTCCTCGGTTCTCTCCTTCTGGCCTCTGTTTTTGAGGTAGAAGTAGTCTTTCAGGTTCACACCCATGTAGTCGGGAACGGTCTCTATATCGAAGGCGATAACCCTCATATTTAACCTCCCCGAGTCTTAGTATAATACCTTTAAATGAAAGCAGGTATCGTATACGACGAGATATATCTAAAACACGACTACCCGGATCATCCCGAAAGGAAGGAAAGGCTCGTATCCATAATGGAGAGCCTCGACAGAGAAGGTCTCTTTAAAGAGATAGAGTTTATAAAGCCCCGCAGGGCCTCTGTAGAAGAGGTTTCCCTCAATCATGATCCCACATACGTTCAGGAGGTCCACGACTTCTGTAAGTCCGGAGGAGGTTTTTTAGATCCGGATACCTACGCGGTGGAGGAGAGCTACGATGTTGCCCTCACCGCGGTTGGGGGGCTCTTGGAAGGGATAGACCGCATACTGGCAGGTGAGGTTGAAACCGTATTCTGCGCAGTCAGACCTCCGGGGCATCATGCGGAGTATGCCAAGGCGATGGGCTTCTGCCTCTTTAACAACGTCGCCATAGGTGCCCACTACCTGAGGAAGAAAGGAGTTGAAAAGGTCTTCATCATAGACTTCGACGCCCACCACGGGAACGGAACCCAGAGGAGCTTCTATCAGGAGGACAAGGTCTTTTACTTCTCCACCCATCAGTATCCCTTCTATCCGGGAACGGGAAGCGCGGAGGAGAGGGGAGCCGGAAAGGGAGAGGGCTACACCCTGAACGTCCCCATGCCGGCTGGCGCGGGGGACTCAGATTACGAGCCGGTATACTCGAGCCTTCTTCCGAAGGTAATGAGGGACTTCAAACCAGACTTTGTCCTCGTCTCCGCTGGATACGATCTCCACTCGGACGACCCCCTCACCTACCTGAACGTTTCCACGAAGGGAGTCAGGAAGATCGTAAGTAGCATACTGAAAACCTCCAAAGATCTCGGCGCTCCCGCGCTGTTTGCCCTCGAAGGGGGATACAACCTGAGAGCCCTCGGTGAATGTGCGGTGGCCACTGTCGAGGAGATGCTTCAGGCCTGATGTCTCCTCCTCTCCACAAGCATACCTACCAGCGGAGGGAGCCAGCATAAGTTGGCGGCTATAGTCTCAAGTGCGGCAAAGAGGTTCGTTGTCGGGGAGAAGCCAAGGAGCCTTGCGGTAAGAAGCCCAAGGGGAACTATCAGTATTACCAGCAGACTCGTGAGCATAACGGGATTTCTAACATACCTTTTGAAAGCTCCAAAAAAGCTCCTCTCCTTCCTGTATAGATATATAAAACCTGAGACGTTTGCGCCCAGTTGATCGCTCATGGCGTAAAAATAGGGTATGTAGAAACCTTCCCAGCCGTAGACGTTCACACCCAAAAGTCTACTGAAGAGGTCTATCCACCAGGGGACGGTCATACCGATGAGCTTTCCCCAGCCGTATGCCTGGGCGAGGGAGGAGGTAGCCCCCGAAAGGCGCTTTTTTATGGCAAAGATACCTTCCAGGATGCTCTCTCCCTCTCCGGCGAGGGTTCTTACCGCCCATTCTCCTATCGGGTTCTGCTGGAACCCCAACCTATCCAAAAGCCAGCCGAGGCCCAATCCACCCGCAAACCCTGCGAGGGTGAACTTTATAAGCTCTCCGAACTCTTCCTCTTCGTGCTCTTCTTGCCTCCCTTTCTCCCTGTCCATCGGACCCTCCAAAGCTTTTATCCGTGTCTGAACCTCCTATACACACTCTCGTAGACCGCAGGCAGTATCACAAGAGTGAGAAGCGTTGATGTGAATATCCCTCCGACCACCACCGTAGCGAGAGGTTTCTGAACTTCAGAGCCTATGTCTGTAGTTAGGAGCATCGGGACGAGGCCAAGGGAGGCAGCGGTTGCAGTAATAAGTATCGGTCTTATCCTTAGCATGGCTGCCTCTCTAACCGCTTCTCCTACATCTTTACCGTTTTCCAAAAGCTGACGTATGTATGACACGAGAACTACCCCGTTCAGGGTGGCTATGCCAAAAACTGCTATAAATCCTATAGAGGAGGGGACCGAGAGGTTAAAGCCAGATAGATAGAGAGCAACTATTCCCCCTATCGTGGCAAAGGGAACGTTGAGCATTATTATGAGGGCGTCTCTGACAGAGGTGTAGTTAAGGTAAAGGAGAAGAAATATCAGAAGGATAGACACAGGGACGACTACGGAGAGCTTCTTCATCGCCCTCTGCTGGTTTTCGAATTGGCCTCCGTAAGTAATGAAATATCCCTTGGGGAGCTTAACCTCCTTTTCTATCCTGTCTCTCAGCTCTCCTACGAAACTTCCTATATCCCTCCCCTCCACGTTGCACATAACGAGGGCAAACCTTATGTTATTTTCTCTCCTTATAACGAAAAGTCCGGGCTCGACCCTTATGTCCGCCACGTCCCCGAAGGTGAGAAGCTTTCCGTCCCTTTCGAATAGGGGAATGCTTTTGAGCCTGCTTATATCTCCTCTGAACTCCTCAGGGAGCGTCATCACTATCGGGAATAGGAACGTATCCTGCTGGAGAACACCCATCTCCGCGCCCCCAAGGGCATATTTGATAACATTCAAAACTTCCTCTACGGTGATCCCGTATCTTTCCAAAGTCCCCCACTTGGGGTAAACCCTTAGCTGAAGCCTTCCCGCCTGAATTTCCTTTTGCACGTCCACCGCACCGGGGACGCTTTGGACTATTTCCTTTACCTTGTCAGCAAGTTGGTTGAGAAGTTCAGGATCCTGACCGAATATCTTTATGGCTATGTCCGCCCTAACTCCCGACAGAAGCTCGTCTATCCTCATCTTTATGGGTTGTGTGAACCCTAAGGAGGCGGGGATCCAGGCGAGCCTCTCCCTGAGTATCTGGTTGAACTCCTCCCTCGTCTTGAAGCTCTTCCATTCACTCTGAGGCTTGAGGATTATCCAGGTCTCGATGTAATTTACATCCGCTGCCTCACCCTTCTCGGCCCTTCCTATGGTGGAGTAGGCTCTTATCACTTCAGGGAACTTGAGGGCTTCCTTCTCAATAGCCGTGGCTACCCTCTTTCCCTCCTCCAGAGAAACGTTCGGATCTAAAAAGGCTTTGACGATTACGGCTCCCTCCTCAAGTTCAGGGGAAAATTCAGTTCCAATACGGGTAAGGAGGAAAAGGCTCAGGAGAAAAGACAAGATTACACCCGCAAAGAGAGGAACCTTAGCCTTAAATGCAAGATCAAGGACTTTCTCGTAGCCTTTCTTTATCTTTTTCATCAGGAAGCTGTCCTCCTCCTTACCTCCCTTAAGTAGGTAATAAGAGAGAGCGGGGATGAAGACAAAAGCCACAATCAAGGAAGCCATGAGGGCAAAGATTATAGTTAGAGCCAGGGGCTTGAAGTATTTACCTTCCACGGACTCAAAGCTGAATATGGGCGTGAAGACTATAGCTATTATAAGGATAGCAAAGAATACTGGCCTCCAGACCTCCTTGACGGAGTCCAGGACTATCGAGAACTTAAGCCCGTCCTTTCTTTCACTTAGATGTCTGTAAATATTCTCCACCACAACAACCGTCGCATCCGCAAAGAGTCCAAGTCCGATGGCAAGACCACCTAATGACATAAGGTTTCCGCTTATCCCATAGAGCCTCATAACTATGAAGGAGATGAGGAGTGTGAGTGGTATGGAGGAGATCACGAGAAGAGAAGCTCTTACGTTTCCTAAGTAAAGTATCATCGCTATGGAAACGAGGACTATTCCCTCCACAAGAGCTTTCTCGACAGTGAACACAGCCTTCTCCGTGAGATAGGCCTGATCATAGAGGTGTTCTATCTTCACCCCCTCAGGAAGTATCTTCTGGATCTCCTCCAATTTCTTCTTTACCTTGTCCACGACTTCCTTTGTGTTCTCATAGATCCTCTTCACCACTATGTTCCCCTGGACCTCCCTCCCGTTCATGGTGAAGGCTCCCCTCCTGTTGGGAACCTCTCCTTTTATCACCTTTGCCACGTCCCTAAGGTATACGCTCACTCCCTTCTCCTCGTCCACCTTTATAGGGATCCTCAGAAGATCCTCCTCCGAGTAGACCCTTCCGAGACCCCTCACAACCAAATCCCCCTCCGCGGACTGGAAGAAGCCCCCTCCAACGAGCAGGTTGTTCCTTTCGAGAGCCTCTATCAGATCCTCGAGGGTTATACCGTAGGCTATAAACTTGTCCGGATCCGGGACTATCACATAGGCAAGCTCTGGGCCGAACTGGACTATCTCCTCTACCCCTCCCACGCTCATGATCAGAGGTCTTGCCACCCACTGCTGGAATATGGACTTGAGCTCCTGGTTTGTATACCTTCCCTTCTCATCGTAGAGAACGTAAAGGAGGGCGTTTCCGAGACCCGTGGCGTTGGGGCCCATAACGGGATTAAAGCCCTCCGGAACTCTCTCCCTCGCGTCCGGGAGCTTCTCCATCACGAGCCTTCTGGCGAAGTATATATCCGTCCCCTCTTTGAAGTAAACGGATACGTATGAGAGACCAGGAATGGAAACGCTACGGACCAGAACCACATCCTTGAGGCCGTTCATGACGGACTCTACGGGTATGGTGATCAGAGTCTCCACTTCCTCAGCGGAGAGTCCGGGGGCTTCGGTGTATATGTTTACCTGAACGGGAGTAGGATCGGGGAAGGCGTCGATGGGAAGCTTTTTAAAGCTGTAGACTCCGTATATAATCACGCCAACGAGGGCGATAAGAACGAGTATCCTGAACCTCAGGATAGCTCTGAACATCTCCTACCTCCTGATAGAATAGGGGTGGTGAATAAGCTCAAAAAGCTGAGCAAGTTCTTTGGAGAAACCTTTCGGAACCTTGGTGTAGGAGTTATGGTAGGTTCCTTAATATTGAGCATATCTTCGGGCATTCCTAAGGAAACCCTTTCCAAGCTCTTTTTCGTGGGCGTAGCTTTCGTGATATTGGGAGCTATACTATATCTGTATGGAGAGTAGGGAGAGCTGGGATTTTCTCGTCTGGATGGTACTTGGGGGAGGAGCGATACTGCTCGTTGCCTATTTGATACTTGGAGCAATAGCTTACTATCTCGACAGGAGAGAAACGAAGGCTTCCAATCAGTGAGCATGACCGCCCTCTTCAACTCCCACGAGCTTGGTCTTTAGAAAGACGGTTCCGCTCACAGCTACCTTCTCACCCTCTTTCAGTCCTTCGGATACCACGTAGTATCCGTCCAGCTCCTTTAGAACCTTTATCTCCCTCGGCTCAAAGCCGTCCTCCGTTTTGACGAAAACGACCTTCTCACCTTCTATCTCCTGAACCGCACTCTTGGGAACGAGTATGGCGGGTCTCCCACCCGTTTTTACCACCAGGCTAACGAACATACCGGGCTTTAGAAGGTGCTCTTTGTTCTTCGTGATGCACCTCACCTTAACTCTCCTCGTCTTTCTGTCTACCTCATGCCCTATGTAATCGATCCTGCAGGGAAGGCTGTTCTCGGAGCCTACGACCTGCGCCCTCATACCTTCTCTCAGCTCAAAGGCGGACTTCTCATCCACCCATCCGTATACCCAGAGAATTTCGTGAGAGTGTATCTTGAAAAGCAGGCTGTCGAGTCCAACGCTGTCTCCAAGGGCGACCCTTTGGGAAACCACGTATCCGCTTCCGGGAGACCTGAGCATAAGGTTGTAGCCCTTCACCTCACCGTAGCTCCTCAGCTTTTCCAAAAGCGCCTCATACTCTCCCTTAGCTCTCTCGTACTCCACCATGGAGTTGTAGAAACGTGTGTAGGGGATAACCTTTTGGGAGTAAAGCTCTCTGTCTCTTTTGAACACTTTCTCCGCGCTCTCCATCCTTACCTTGGCCATCTGGACCTCCCCTATTAGATCCGCAAGCTGGGGGGAGTATATCTCCGCGAGAGGGGAATCCTTCTTTACGTAATCACCTTCTTTCACGTAGAGCCTGCGCACTATCCCTTCCGCAGGGCTGTATATGGAGTAGTTCAGGAGGGGATTCTCTTCAACCTCCGCGGGTATCTTGAGGACCTTTCCAGAAGGCTCTTTTTTGATCGTGTAGAGCTTTATACCCAGCTCCCTGATCTGAGATTCGGTCATGTGGATCTTTTCCTTTTCTCCGTGTCCGTGCTCTTTTTCCTTCTCATGTTCGTGGCCTTCTCCCGCAAATGCAAATCCAGCCAGGGTGATCAAAAGAAAAAATTTCCTCATTTTTTCCAACCTCCTATCTCTATGAACTCGGAGTAGGTCTCATGTATACTCAGAATCAGATCCGCTCTGTCTATTAAAAGCTCGTAGTATCTTCTCCTCACATCGGAAAGCTCCAGAAGTGTTATAACCCTGGTGGTATAGCTCTTTATAGCAAGGGCAAGCTCCTCACGCGCTCTCGGTATGACCTCTTCCTCCAGCTTCCTGAGTTCCTCTTCGAGGGTTTCTATCCTTATCCTTACAGACTCCAGTCTGTTCCTGACTCTAAGAAGCTCCGCCTCCAGCTGTCGTTTAAGAGCCCTCTTGAGAGCTACGTTCTGAAGTATCTCTCCCTGCCTCCTGTAAAAGAGGGGAAGATCTAAGGTTATCGATCCCCGGAAGCCGTAATAGTCTCCGTCCGCATCTTCCACCACGAAGCCTGCGCTGAGCTGAGGTCTGGCGAGGGCTCTCTCAAGCTCTATCCGCCTTTCCACACTTTCTATGTTCCTCTTTATGGAAAGGACTGTGGGTAGGCTCTCCAGATCCAGATTTTCAAGGGAGGGATAGCTTCTCAGCTCACCTTCTACATCCTTCACCTCAACGCCTATAAGCCTCGAGAGCTCTCTGAGACTTGCCCTGTAATTTGAAAGGGCAACGCTGTAGCGGACTCTTGCCAGATCCTTTTCCCTTCTCGCCCTGAGAAGCTCGAGCAGGGTAACCTCCCCGAGGTCGTAGGCTTTTTTTACAAACTCTTCCACCTCTTTGGCGGTGTCGTAGTTTTCCTTCCATATATCCGCTACCTCCTTGAGGTATAGGGAGGTGTAGAAGCTTCTGTAAACCTCGGCGAGAATCTCTCTTTTGCGGGCTTCTACCGCATTTTCAAAGGATTCCCTTTCTTTAAGGACCACGTTTCTACTCTTTCCCCTGACGTTCCAGAGAGGTATGGGCTGGTTGAACTCGATTAGGTATAGAGCCCTCCCCTTGGGTTTTCCGTCCCTATCGTTTGTTAGAAATCCGCTTTCTATCCTGACCTCCGGGTTGGGGAAGGCTACCGCGGATCTCTCCCTGCCTTCGAACACCTTTACTTCCTCTTCGAGGGCCTTTATCTGAGGGCTTTTCTCCAAAGCGGTCCTCATCGCCTCCTCTATGCCTATTCCGAAGCTCAGGCTCGAAATCAGTAAAAGCAAAATGAGCATACTGTTACCTCCCTTTGGGTTTTGAGGCCGGGAGAAAGGATAGGTATCAGGTGATCAGACGGACACTTCTGAGGAGATTGGGTTGTCTCCAGAAGTGTTGTATGTAAGGCGGTTTTCTTGTATTCTTCACTTTATATTCAAAGTTCCGCTTCTGGGAATTAAGCTCCGAGTTCAAGGCTATCTTTATCTTTCCACTTTCAGTGGGAATAAAACTATCCATCCCCAGGTGGATCTCGTCACCCTGATCGAGGACCTCCACCGCTTCCACATGAGCGATCTTCGTATCGAGGTGTATGCATACCACTTTGGTAAGGGATACTCCACTCAAAAGGAGGGACACGAGCAGAATGGAGATAAGACTTCTAACAGCTCCGACCATCAACCTAAGATTGTATCATACTCCTCACCGAGGCTGACCTTCGGTATCTCCTCCATGAGCTTTTCGAAGACGGTGTAGAAGTCATCCTCAACGGTTCTAACCCTCTTGCCGTAAACGTTCTGGAAAGCTCTCACCACTATCGCTTCCTTCTGTAAAGCGTTCTGAAGCTGGAGCTCCTCGTATCTCCTGTTAAGAACATCCTTAGCCTCCAGGAGAAGGTGCGCCCTTTTCTCCCTCTCCTTCTGGGCTTCCGAAAGAGGTAGGTTCAGGAAGCTGTCCGCCTTTTTTAGAACCTTCTCAAAGGCGTAGCCGGGGAACCTCTTGTCTTGCAGTCTGTCTATTACAAAGCCCACAGTTATGTAGTAAGGTTCTTCCACCATAAGCTCGAGCTCGGTTTCCTCCATATCCGGACTCTTTTTCAGGTGCTCGGTGAAGATCTCGTAGGCCTGGTGGGACTTGTCCTTGAGGTTTGGAGCCTTTTCCACATTGAGACTGATTATGTAGTTCTTAAGCTCCCTCGGGAGAACTATCCCCAGAACCTCTTTCAGACCGAGGAGCTTTGCCGCCTCTACCCTGTGCTGGCCGTTGATAACCTCGTATCCCTCTTCGGACTCCACGAGCAGGACAGGTTCAACAAAGCCAACCTTATCTATCGATGCCATTAACCTCCTGACGAGGCTGTCGGACAGCTCCCTCTGTATGGAAGGGACCTTTATCTTAACTACTGGAACCGTGCCGAACTTTATGTCGTATCCCTTCAAGGGTTCCCTTAGGGTGTAAAACTCCTCCATGGGGTTCTATTTTACAGCTCACCTTACGCCTTCCGCGTATGCCCTCCTTATGTAGCAGGCAAAGTTATCTCCAAGAAGCTCCTTCGCAACGAAGCGGGCCCTCTCCTTGGCCACCTCCCTGTTCCTTTCTATGTTCACCGTTTTCCCGTCCGCGACACCAACTATCTTGACTATAGGTTTTAGACCAGCCATCTTGAAACCCTCCACCACCTCTCTTAGGTTCTGGAGGTTGACATCCTCGGTATCCGTTTTCCCATATCCAAAGAGTATGGAGTATTTGGCCACAAGCATGTAGAGTCGCTCGTCATTCTCTACCTCGATCCTTTTAGAGCTTTTCACAACCGGCTTGCCTGCCTCACCTCTGACCGTGTAGGAAAGCTCGAGCTCCTCACCGGGCTTTATCGTGGGCAGTTTTATTATTATCTTCCCCGGCCTTATGTCGGTCGGGTATAGGCTAATGGGTTCGAAGATGAAGGGCATCCTCGAGATCACCCTCTTTGCCTCTATCCTGCCCTCTATGTCCGAACCTTCACCTACGGGTTGTTCCAGAACTGCATCCTCGGAAACGACGCTGGTCTTGTTCTTAACCGAAACATCTATGTGAAAGAGGTGATTCCCTACCTTCTGAATCTCGTGCTCGCTTTCAAGGATGTTCACCTCCTTCTTTATGAGCTTCTTCTCCACCGGTATGAAGACGAATACATCCGCCCTTCGGAAGGTCTTTCCAACCTTATCCACGGTCTCAGAGGACATCTCTAAGGCCACGTTAAGAGTCCCGGGACACACGCCGAAAGACAGAGAAGTTAAAAGCAGTATAAAGACCCACATCTCAACCCTCCCTTTCGAACTCTTCTCTCAGTATCTTTAATCTATCCCCGTCCTTTATTATATACAACCTCTTCAAACCCCTGTCGGAGTAGCTGTCGGATCTGTATACCTGGTAGAACTCAGCCACGTAATACTCCACCCCCTTCGAAAGTCCTCTCCTGAAGGCGAGGAGCGTCAGATCCTTTATCTCAACCTCTATGTTCTTTTT
The DNA here is from genome assembly GCA_027079305.1 of Aquificaceae bacterium. Lineage (GTDB taxonomy): Bacteria > Aquificota > Aquificia > Aquificales > Aquificaceae > Hydrogenivirga. The sequence continues at coordinate 69,323 of JALWVU010000070.1, read as the reverse complement.
ATTCAGGATAACCCTCCTCTTGTAGCGTTCCCACTCCCTAAAGCCTCCCCTCTTCCAGGTGAACTTCCCGGAGTAGTGGGAGAGGTATTTTTTTATATCCTTCTTCTCCCAGCTTTCCTCCCAGCTTTTGAGGAAGGCCTTAACGTCGTCGAGTTCTATCTTGGAGGGAATCTCTTTGTATATAGCTATCAGAGTGTTGTCTATCCTTATTCTCTTGACTATCTCCCTCAGGTCCGCATTCCCGGCCACCACACATCCTCTCGTGCTGAAGGGTATGTTGTTCCTGTCCTCCTCATCGCTCCCGTGGAGCCATATACCGCTCCCTCCCTTCCCGAGGAGTCTGTCCACCGGATTGGGGTAGTTGAGGACCACCGCTATGCCCCCGTACATTTTAGGGAGCCTTTCGGGCGGTATGAACTTCGTAAAGTAATAGATTCCCTCCGGAGTTCTCTTGTCCCCTTCCCTCCACTTGTCCTCCCAGTCCTTACCGGTGGTAACCGGATACAGGGCCTCCAGCTTCTTCCCCCTGTATACGAGCAGATACTGGGACATCTTCTCTACGAGGAATATGTATTTCCCCTCCGGATTCTCTACTATCACAGGGGGAGGCTGGGCAAACCTCTTCCTAACTATGCTGGTCAGCTTCTTCCTAAACAACTCTGGATTTTTGGTTTTTCTTATCACTGCGTTGAACCTGAAGTAGGAGGGGTTGTAGTCGGGCTTTATCTCTATGGATCTTACGTATTTCTCAAGAGCCCTGTCGTAATCTCCCCTTTTCTCAGCGAGTAGGCCTTCCGTGAATAGCCTGATGTGCTCGGGAGGCTCTTTATTTATAAAGTCCGCTATGCTCTTTATGAGGTAGAGATCGTATTCGGTAGCCTTGCCCTTTACAAAGCGCTCGAAAGCTTTGATCAGGTTTCCCCTCTCAAGGTCCTCCGGATGCCCTCCCAAAGCCAGGCTTATGGTCAACAGAAAGGCTAACATCCCCCTCATGCCGGTGAATGATTTTACATCAAGGAACTATAATTAATCCACATGGGAATAGAAGATCTCATAATCAAGTTCCCAATAGCGCTCTACAAAGCTAAAGCGAGTATAGAGGGAGGGAAGGTTTTATTCAAAAACATCGAGTTCCTGAACTCCTGGATAGAGAAAATTACCGGATGGAAACCCGAAGAGATAAGAAAGAATCCCAACTGGTGGTTTGAGAACGTCCATCCGGAGGACAGGGAGAGGGTTTACCTCGGGTGTGAGCAACTTTTGGAAGGTAAAGAATTTATGAGCAGAATTTACAAATTCAGGAGAAAGAAGGGAGATTACATCTACATCAGAGACACGGTCAGCTTAATAAAGGTTCTTGATAACAACGAAATAGAGGTGGTGGGAGTAATAGAGGACATTTCCAAGGACATGGAGTATTACGAGGTCTTCAGTGCCATAGACACAAATCCCGAAGTGGGCTTGATAATCTACCAGGAAAAGATAGTTTATGCGAACAAGGCTGCACAGCTGATTCTGGGATACTCGAGGGAAGAACTCTGTAGGATGGCCATCCACGAGGTTGTAGCTCCCGAAAATGCGGAAATAGTTAAAGAGGTCGCAAGGAAGAGGCTAAGTGGAGAGCAGTTCGAGAGGGTATACAACGAGTTTTCCGTAAAAACCAAAGAAGGCACCATAAAGTATGTTTTTGTGTATACCAAAACTGTTATTTGGAATAACAGACCTGCAGGATTCGTGGTCTTCTTTAACATAACTAAGAGGGTCAGATACGAGAAGCTCTTTAAGGCCCTCAGCAAGGTGAACGATGTAATGGTCTCCGCCCTCGACGAGTGGGTGCTCCTCCGGGAGGTTTGCCGTATCATGGTGGAGGAGGCGGGCTTCAGGCTGGTCTGGGTCGGCGTTCCAGATGAAAAGAGCGGTCTGGTCAAGCCCCTTCACATATGCGGTCATGACGAGGGTTATGTAGAGAAGCTGAGAATACCGATAGAGGACGGATCCCAATATGCAAGCGGTCCGACCGGGAGGGCCCTCAGGGAGGGGAGGATAGTTATCAACCCAGATACGAGGACCAATCCGGACGTGGAGCCCTGGCGGGAAGAGATGTTAAAAAGAAACTTCCTCTCCTCCTGCGCAATACCCCTTCAGGTGGAAGGCAAAACGGTGGCGATCCTGAACCTATACTCCCACACTCCAAACATGTTCACCGAGGAGGAGCTTGAATTCCTGAAGGAGGTCCAGGCGGACCTGTCCCACGCCCTCGAGAGGATAAGAAAGGATAAGTTCTTCCGTATGGTAAACGTGGCCATAGAGAAGGGCCACGAGTGGGTGATGATAACGGACGAGAGGGGAAAGATACTCTACGTTAACGAGGCGGTTTCCAAGATCTCTGGATACAGGCCTGAAGAGCTTATAGGAAAGACTCCAAAGGTTTTCAAATCGGGCTATCATGACGATAAGTTTTACAGGAGACTCTGGAACACCATAAAGGCGGGCCTCGTCTTTCAGGCCATCTTCGTAAACAGGAAGAAGAATGGAGAGCTTTTCTACCTCGATCAGACGATAATCCCGGTCAATGTATCTGAAGGAGAGATAAGGTTCGTCTCCCTCGGGAGGGACGTCACGACAGAGATGTATCTGGAGGAGGAGCTTGCCAGACTCAGGTATACGGATCCTCTTACCGGCCTTCCTAACAGACAGGGCTTTATAACTTCCGCGGAGCTTGCCCTTAAGAGGGAGAGCAAGAAGACACACGCCCTATACGTTATAGACATAATCGGTCTGGCAGGCATAAATCAGATCTTTGGAACCAAGGCGGGGGACGAGGTCCTCAAGGAGGTGGCCAGAAGGCTGAGAGAGGTTGTCTTTGAGAGGGACATAGTGGGCAGGATAGGAGGAGACGAGTTCGCCCTGTTTGTAAGGAACGTCTCCGAGAGGGAGATAACCACGGTGACGGAGAAGATTCTGAACACACTGCTTCAGCCTTTAGAGATAGGCGGGCAGAATGTTCATCTGGGTGTTAACATAGGAGCCTCTCTCTATCCCCAGGACGCTAAGGACATAAATAGTCTCATGGAGAAGGCCTTCAGCGCCCTTTCCTTTTCTAAGAGGGAGGGCGAGAACACATACAGGTTCTTCAGTCCCCAGATAAACAGGATGGTCGAGGAGAACTTGAAGGTCAGGAGCGAGATAAAGTCCGCGGTGGAGGAGGGAAGGTTCACCTTTTTCCTCCAGCCTTACTACAGGGCGGACACGAAGGAGCTCGCCGGTTTTGAGGTCCTCCTCAGGATGAAAGACAGGGAGGGGAACCTTCTCAGCCCGAGGGACTTTATACACATACTCGAGAGAACGGGCCTTATAAGGGAAGTGGAGAACAGGATACTCCTTGAGATAAGGGATCTGATCCTGTCGGTTGGAAAGAGGGTGGTCTTTTCCTTCAACGTGTCCCCCGCCAGCTTCAAGGACAGGGGCTTTGTCGAGCTCGTGAAGGAGGTAGCCAAGGATGCGGGTTCGGGTCTCGTCCTTGAGATAACGGAGAGACTGCTCGTGGAAGACATGGAATACACGAGGGGCTTCCTCCAAGAGGTCCGTTCGACGGGCGTCAAAGTGGCGGTGGACGATTTCGGAACAGGATATTCATCCCTCGCATACCTTGAGAGCCTTCCGGTGGACATCCTGAAGATAGATATGGAGTTCGTTCACAGAATGCTCGAGAGCGGTAGAACTCTTGCGGTTGTGGAGGCGGTCATACACCTTTCAAGAAAATTGGGGCTCGAGACGGTGGCTGAGGGGGTGGAGAACGAAAGACAGCTCACAATCCTGCGAGATCTCGGATGCACCTATGTTCAGGGTTTCTACCTTGCCAGACCCATGCCAAAGGAGGAGGCCCTCAAACTGATCTGATATAATCATAGGCATGAGCTTTCTGGTGTTCGTGAGCATGACACCCCTGGGGAAGGGCGAGAGCGTTAGCAAGTATGTAGCCAGGGTTGTGGACATAGTGGATAGATCCGGACTCCCTTACGTCCTCACCCCCATGGGAACCATAGTGGAGGGAGAGGACTGGGACGAGGTTATGGATGTTTTAAAAAGAGGCTTCGAGGAACTTAAAAAGGAATGTCCCCGTATATCGATAACCATGAAGATAGATTACAGGGAGGGCAAGTCCGGAAGGATCAAGAGCAAGGTTGAGTCCGTTCAGGAGAAACTGGGAAGGGAGATAAAGACCCTCAAAGGCTGACCTTCAGCCCGAACAGAAATAGCTGGTGCAGAACAAAGCCCAAAGCTATCAGGTAGTATACCTGAACATGCGTCCTGCAGAGTTTCAAAACTCCGAAGAAGGAGAATAGAAAGAGCACGGGTATGGACATGACGTTGGCGAGGTTTATTATCCTCTCCTTCCTTACTCTTTTTTCACGTATCTCCGCGGAGAGGAACTCTTCCGTGTCAAGCCAGTAGCGTCCGAACTCCATCAGGAAGTACTTGCCACCTTCCCTTGTAAGCAGTGATCCCCTCTCGAAGAGAAATCTTCCTCTCCCCTCATATCTTGCCCTGCCCGCTACCACCTGAACGTTTCTGTATTTGAGAAAAACGTTCTTCAGCTCGCCCTCCTTTTTCCTGGAGGCGTATACGACTATGTCCCCGGTGCTCAGGAACACCTTCTCGGGGATGTTCTCGAGGATCTTGTCCTTGTATTGGATCAAAAGTCCCCTCCGGGCGAAGGAAACGTTCTCCTCAAAAAGGAAGAAGGACATCCCCAAGGATAGGAGGAAGAAGAAAAGAACAGGGATGGAAAAGAAAAGCAGAACCTTAGCGGGAGACATCTGGAACGAGTATAGGACGTTCAGAAGTTTTTTCTCCTTAAAATCACTCAAGGTGAGTGCTGTTGATACGAGAACACCGTCCGGGATGAAAAAAAACCCGTAGTAGGCGAACCACGTAAGGAAGAAGGGAACGGAACTGCTTAGAGGTAGACCGAAAATTATGAAACCTATCCGGAATATCTGTATCATCAGGAGTATGAAAGCTAAAAGGAAGACGGTCAGATACGTTCCCCGGGTTATCCTCCACAGTAAAAGGCTCCTGAGCATGCCTTCTCAAGTATAATACTCCTCGTGAAAGTCCTCGTAGTAGGTAACGGTGGTAGAGAGCACGCCATAGCTTGGAAGATCCGCCAGAGTCCTCTGGTCTCAGATCTCTACGTAGCCAAGGGCAACGCGGGTATATGGGAGATAGCCAAGAGGGTGGACGTATCCCCCACAGACGTTCAGGCCCTCGCGGACTTCGCCCAGAGGGAAGGGATAGACTTTACGGTGGTCGGTCCCGAGGCACCTCTGGTGGAGGGCATAGTGGACGAGTTTGAGAGCAGAGGTCTTAAGATATTCGGGCCCTCAAAGGTAGCATCTCAGCTGGAGGGAAGCAAAGCTTTCGCGAAGAGGTTCATGGAAAAGTATGAGATCCCAACAGCCCAATACAGCGTTTTCGAGGACTTCGACAGAGCGGTTAGATACGTGAGGGACGTGGGCGCCCCGCTCGTGGTCAAGGCGGACGGGCTCGCCGCGGGCAAAGGTGCCGTGGTGTGCTTTTCGGAAGACCAGGCCTTAGAAACCCTTGAGAACTTTATGAAAAAGGGCGCCCTCGGTGGTGCGGGCAGGAGGGTTGTCATAGAGGAGTTCCTCGAGGGAGAGGAGGCCTCATACATAGTTATGGTGAACGGAGACAGGTATGCGGTCTTACCCACCTCTCAGGATCACAAGAGACTCCTCGATGGAGACAGGGGGCCAAACACCGGCGGTATGGGTGCTTACTCCCCCACCCCTGTGATAGACGAGGATACGGAGAGGAGGATAAGGGAGGAGATAGTGGAGAGGACCCTCGAAGGTCTGAAGAAGGAGGGCATATTCTTCAGGGGCTTCCTGTATGCGGGTCTCATGATAACCTCCGATGGGCCCAAGGTTCTGGAGTTCAACGTTCGCCTCGGCGATCCGGAGGCCCAGCCCATTCTGATGAGAGTAAAGGGAGACTTCCTGCAGATCCTTCTGGACTTCTACGAAGGTAAAGACGTGGAGATAGAAGAGGACCCCAGGTGGGCCCTGGACGTGGTGATAGCCTCAAAGGGGTATCCCCAGAGTCCCGAAAAGGGAAAGATCATAGAGGGCCTTGAGGAAGTTAAAAACCTCGAAGACGTGGTAGTCTTCCACGCGGGAACCACGCTGAAAGACGGTAAAGTGATCACGAACGGGGGAAGGGTTCTGAACGTTTGTGCCTACGGGAATACCCTCAAAGAGGCCAAAGAGAAGGCCTACGAGGCTGTGTCCAGGATACGTTTCGAAGGCATGCAATACAGGAAAGATATAGGGGATAAGGCCTTCAAGTATCTTGACCGAGAATCCTCCTCTCGTAGATCTTAAAGAGCGCAAACAGGGTCGTGAATATTATCGGCCCGAGGAAGAGACCTATAAAACCGAACTTGAGCAGTCCTCCTATGGTGGCAAAGAAAAGGACCACGTAAGGTATCCGAACACCCTGCTTTATTATCAGAGGCCGGACAAAGTTATCCATGGTGGATATGAGCAAGGTTCCCCAAAGACCCAGGAAGATTCCCTGCCATGTTCCTATGCTGAAGAAGCTGTAAACCGCAAGGGGAAACCAGACCGCGGAAGCTCCGAAGGGCGGTATAAAGGCGGAGAAGAAGGTAAGAACGCTCCAGAGAAGGGCGAACTTTATCCCCACTATCGAGTAAGCTACGAACCCGAGTATGGCCTGGAGAAGAGCGGTTCCGACGGAGCCGTATACCACCGCAAGGACCGTTCTGTAAACAGTTCCCAGAATATCCTCCAGATCCTCCCTGTTCATGGGTATGAGCCTTTCTATCCTCACCAGTATCCCGGGTCCGTCCCTGAGTATGAAGAAGAAGGTAATTAAAAAGACAAATATGTAAAAGATGTTCTTCCCTGCAAGGAAAGCGAGCTGTCCCAGTTTATCTCCCAGGAATCTCAGGAGCTGGTTCAAAGACTCAGCCATGAGCCTCCTGAACTCCTCCCTTTCCACAAAGCCCAGAAGCGGGGAGAGCCTGTCTACGTAATGCTTGATGAAAGGTTGGCTTTGTATGGTTTCCAGAAGCTCTCTGTAGCTGTGGCTCTGGAAGTAAACTATGAGACCGCGTGTTGCTTCCATAAGTTGCTGGAGCACGAGCACGCTCACAACGCTCAAGGGAACTACCATGAAGAGAAAAACCAGAAAGGTCATAACGAAAGCGGATATAGTTCCGCTTCTAAATATCCTTTGAATGTATCTGTGAACCGGATAGAGAACGGTTCCGATGACTATGGCCCATAAAATAGGAACCGCAAAGGGCAGGAGCATGAACACGGAGGCAAAAATAAAGAAGATAACGAGAGCCAGGAAAAAGTAAAGGTATATACTCTCCCTCTCCATGGAAGTTAAGTATATATAAGATAGAAAACGGACAGCAGGGCCTACTTAAAAACCCAAGCCCTGCGTAGCTTCCTTATAAGGATTAGAGCAATCGGCAGTAACCAGGGAATTAAGGCACCTGAGTAACTGTAAGATAGGGTGCCACATCCACCACCACCACCACCACCTCCTCCTCCTCCTCCCCTTAAGTTTTGCACAGTGTTGTTTTCCAATTGTAGAGCTACAAGTTCAGAGGATGATCCGGAAGCTGTCCAACCGTTTACAAGGTATAGAGTGTTTTTTTCGGGCACGTAAACCAGAGGAGCACTGAGCTTTGCTGTAAAAAGCTCTCTTATGTCTCCTTCATTATACATCCAGGTATCTGTTTTTGGATCATATATTAGAAACACAGGCAACATACCATCCCAAAAGTCAGAGTTGGTGCCACCCACAAGGTATATATATCTACCATCTGTTGCAACTCCCATACGGGCCAGCTGTATAGGCATGTTAGTTGATAAGGTAGTCCAAGTATCTGTAGCAGGATCATACACTTCTACTGTATTTAAATAGCTACCGTTGTATCCTCCGAATACATATATCTTACCTCCTAAAACCACTGCACCATGCTCAAATCTGGGCGTAGACATACTTGATTTTTGTGTCCATATACCTGTTGAAGGATCGTATTCGTATAGGGAGGAGGAAGGAACTCCATTAAGATCAAGTCCTCCCACAACATATATTTTTCCATTTAAAGAAACAGCCCTTGTAAAAGCCAAAGGTTCAGGCAGAGGTGTTCCTGTTTCCCAAGTGTCAGTTGCGGGATCATATATCTCTACCGTATCTAAAAAGTCGCCGTTGAATCCTCCAATAACATAAATTTTCCCTTCAACTTCCGTAGCTGTATGTCCTAGTCTTGGTGTTGGTATGGGCGAACGGGCAACCCACCAATTTCTTTCAGGATCATACATTTCCGTCTTGCTTATAAGTATATCTCCTTCATCAGAATAGCCACTAAATTTATAGATCATGCCCTCATGAACTACGACGGCACTATCAGTACTCCCTATATATGAAGGGCTTTTTAGCTTCCAGACACTTACACTTACAATATTGATAGATTCTCTGCCCGAGCTGTCTATTACTTTTACATATCTACCCAGGCTTGCTCTCGGCACACTAACTACTATTTGTGTATCACTCCAAGAAACTACTTTGGCATCAACCTCATTACCGTTTGAATCCATAAATACAACCCTACCGGGTGAGGAACCAAACTTGTAGCCCCTAATTGTCAATCTTGCTCCGGACACTACTCCCATTGAAGGATTTACAGCGCTAATATAGGGAGGAATATCTGCGTCTGTAATTTGAAGCGAATTATAGGCATTCAATCTTCCACCTGTAGTTACTTTACCTTGTAAAGAGGGTATCTTATCTACGCCCGCCAGAATCCTCAACTTTCTCTGGATAAGATCTTCCCCAGGATAATTTGCTGCAAGCAGTCCTATTACACCCGTAACATAAGGCGTGGCCATGGAAGTTCCGCTATAGCTGACGTAATCGCTTGTTACAGTTCCAATACCTATTCCCACATCATCTATGTATACGCCGTCATAATTAATACAACAATCAGATTTCAATCTGAATCTAAATCTGAAGTTCGCTGTTCTATATGTTTCTGGTATGTAAAAAGTATAGAGCTTCCAGTTAGGATTCTGTTCTGATATTGAAGCAATAGTTTCCCATGTATTACCCCCATCTGAAGAAATTTCTACATAAAGGTAGTCCCATCCTTGTTCAAGATCGACCTTTGCCCAGAATCCAAGATATACGAGCTGACCGGAAGTTCCGGATAGATCTATATCCCTGTTTACAGCCAGCCATGAATCTGTATTATCTGAGTAGTTACCAGCAGGGCTATCATGCCAGGAAGAGGAAGGGCTGTATGAATCCGTGGTAACAATCGCCCAGCTATTGTTGACACCGCCGGTTATCCAATTTCCAGATCCAGATTCCATATTGTCAAAGAATATATCCCCACTTGAAGGGGTATAATTCACTCTTGGAACAGTGCTTAATATGTTAACACCAGGCGCAGCGAGGTCAACGCTTACCTTACCGTAATTAGAGAAAGATGCCAATTGATCATTGTGATCAGTGGCTGCAACTGATATTATGTTAAATAGATCATAAGAAGCGGGATATGTAGGATTGTAATCGTTATTACTCCCACTGTTGCCAGCTGCAGCTACAAAAAGTATGCCTGCATTCCCTGCTGCTTCAATAGCATCCTTAAGAAACTGATCGTAGGCTCCTCCTCCCCAAGAAGCATTTATGGCTACCACATTAACGCCGTAGTTAGTCTTCATGTTGATTACGTAATCTATACACTCTATAGCCCCAGCTGTAGTTCCAGTTCCGTCTGCACCGAGGAATCTCAGGGCCATAATTTTTGCATTCCAATTAACTCCAACAACACCTGTATTGTTGTTTCCCACCGCGGCTATAATTCCTGCCACATGAGTGCCGTGGCCGTTATCATCAAAAGGATCAGAATCATTGCTGAAAGTATCTATACCGTAACAATCATCTACATAACCATTACCATCATTATCTACGCCATCTGTGCAGTTCTCACCAGGGTTAATCCACATGTTGTCTCTGAGATCTTCGTGAGTGTAGTCCACACCTGTATCTATAACTGCGATAACCACGTTATTACCACCTGTTGTTATACCCCAAGCCTCCGGAGCATCTATATCGGCGTCCTGTGTTCCTCCCGTCTGACCTGTATTGTGCAGTCCCCATAAGTCACCAAAGAAACGGTCATTAGGAGTTGTTAAAAAAGCACGGTAGATGTAGTTAGGAGAGACAGCTTCCACATTAGGATCTTTACTTAGTATGTTTATAAGCTCCTTAGTAGAAAGCTTGTTAGACCTTATAAGAAGATATTTTTGCCCGCGCTTTTTGGAGAGAGACTTGAATTCCTTAGCAACAGAAATCCCATATAAATTGTATTTGGAAGACATTATAGCCGGTCCGACCCCCCTTCTAAGCTTTACAAGAACCTCCCCTTCCTTGTATGGTGCTTTTTGGATGTTTTGAAGCCTACTATGCGGAAAGATTCCAGAGATTGGAGATTGTTTATTAGTGCTGTAGCCTGTATCGGAGAATATTAAAGCGGTGGTTAAGGTGGCTATGAACAGGGCAAACTTCTTCCCCCACATCATAACCACACCCCCTTCCAAAACATTAGGTAGGAACATTAGGTAAGTTTGGTTGTCTATAATTATAGCATATTGGGTAACACCCGGGTAACACCGCGTTAATATATTCATGGGCACTATGATGAGGCTGGTTATACTTTTACTTACGGTTCTGGTCTTCTCCTTCGCGGGAAACGAGGAGATCCTCAGGCTCATAGAGGAGGTTAAAAAGGCTCCTCCTGAGGAGAGATACAAGGTTATGAACAGGCTCAAGATGAAGCTCAGAGAAATGAACAGAAGGGAAAGGGAAGAGGCAATAAGAAGGGTTTACATGGAGCTCAAAGGAGAAAAGCACGAAGAGAAGCTTGAACACAGAGAGGAGATGCACGAGGAGAGATTCGAACACAGAGGTTCTGAAAAAGCGGAGGAGATGGAGGAGAAGTTCCAGGAGAAATTCGAGGAGCACAGGGAAGATATGTCTGAGGAAATGGAGGAAAAAGGAGAACGCGAACGCCACAGAGATTGAGGTAAGCTTGGGAGATGAGGAAAGGGTTGGTCTGGGGGGTGTTGCTGGCGCAGGTAGGCTTTGCCTTTCAGGACAGCGATCTTGACGGTGTGGAGGACAGCGTAGACAGGTGTCCCGACACACCCATACTCACCCTCGTCGATAAGTTCGGCTGTCCCCTGGAGGAAGAGAAAAGGGTCAAGGGAAGGTTCTATCTGAGGATCGGTGGCGGGGTCGTAGAGGATGGAGGGGATAGCAACGCCTTCTCCCTGCTCTCCCTCGCCTACTCTTACAGAAAGATCTACGTGTCCTTCACCACCAGATACTACCTGAGCGATCCGGGCATGGGAGACAGCTCCCTTTTTGTGGGATACTCTGACTTCCTGACAGAAAGGCTCTACGTCCTGCCGGGCGTCAGGTTCAAACTGCCCACGGGGGATTCAAAATATTCGGACGGAAACGTGGACTTTACACCTTCCATAACCTTGGACTACCTGCTCGACGGCTTTGATGTTTTCGGTTTTGCGGGATACACCTTCAGAGACGATCCGGACCTAAAAAACACACTCACGTTTTCCATAGGAGGCGGATACGACTTCACGAGAAAGCTGTATGCGAGCTTATCTTACGATCTCTCCCAGTCCGCTGTCAGGAGCGGATGGAACAGCTACCTCTCTCTGTTTACTCTCTACGATATAAACGACAGGCTGTATACCACCTTCAGCTACAGCAGAGGTATAAACAAGGAGGCGGTTGACAACTCTTTGACGTTAAGAGTAGGCATCAGATTCTGAACCATGGGTGCAAAGGTTCTCCTGGTAGAGGACGACAGGCTCCTCGCCCAGAGTTTGAAGAGATACTTAGAGTCTGAGGGGTTCGAGGTGATCCTTGCCCACAGCTTCTCCCAGGCGGTGGACGAACTCGAGCGCAGGAAGTTTGACATATATGTTCTGGACGTGAACCTCGGAGACGGAGACGGGATAGAACTATTAGAGTATCTCAGGGATTTCAAGGACGATACGCCCACCCTCATAATAAGCGCCCTAACGGACGTCTCCACCATAGCGAGGGGCCTTGAGGCGGGTGCGGAGGATTACATCAAAAAGCCCTTCGATCCGGAGGAGCTCGTTGTCAGAATAAGGGCGAGGCTGAAGAGGCAGGAAGAAGAGGTAAGATACGGGGACGTCGTATACAGAGAGGGTAGATTCTTTAAAGGGGATGAGGAGATAGATCTGGGAGAGGTCCAGAGGAACATACTGCTGAAGTTGCTGAGAAACAAGGGCAGAGTCGTTACCAAGGAGGAGCTCTACGACTACATGATAAACCCGTCCCCTCTGGCCCTGAGGGTGATGATAAACAAGCTGAAGAAGAAGACGGGCATAAACATAAAATCAGTCAGGGGTCTGGGGTATACGGTTGATTAGAGACTTTGTTCCCAAAACTTCTTACGAAAAAGAAGCCCTTATCAAGAGTTTTTTCCTTTTCTTTCTCACGATAGAGATACTTTTGGGAGCTATCTTCTTCCTTGTTTACAAGATAGAGATGGCTGACCTTAAGGAAAAAATCTTTTTGGAAATGAAGAATTATAGCTATACGTTCAAAGGAGAAAAATTCAGAGTAGAAGTGGCTCCTGCAAGGGTTTACGGAAATAAGTTTTACGAGCTTATAGAAACTTCTGGAGGGCTTGGCATAGCTATACCCATTCCGGGTTCCAAAGAAGATGCTTTACTCATCTATTATCCTTGGTACAAGTTTGAATTCGACAGAAATACGATAGCCTTTAAAACCTTTCTCATGTTTGTCCTAACTTCCTTATTCTCACTTCTCATATCTTTCATCTTTGCCTTGTATTCAATAAATCCATTAAGAAAGGCCCTCAGGATAATAGAGGAAGTCACCAGAGACATAGTCCACGACATAAACACCCCCCTCATGACCCTTAAGGTAAACCTGAAGCTCCTCAGAAAGAAATACGAAGATGAGGAGATAGAGAGAGCGGAGCTCGCCCTAAAACAGCTGGAGGACCTGAAAGAGAACCTAAGGCCCCTCGTAAGTAAGAGGGAACTTTCCATAGAGGAGATAGACCTGAAGAAACTGATTGAAACCGAGCTTTTCTCGCTCTCCAGACTTTATCCGGACGTTAGGATCGAGGCCAGACTTGAAAGAGTTATCCTGAAGGCGGACAGGGAGGCGGTGGGAAGGATTCTGGGAAACGTTCTCTCAAACGCCTTCAAACACAACGCGGGCGACTGGGTTAGAGTAGAGCTTACCCGGAAGTCCCTTACAGTTGAGAATCCCTCCAGAGAGATAAAGAACCCCCATATGCTATTTGAGAGATACTACAGGGAGTCCTCAAGGGGAATGGGCTTGGGGCTTTCCATAGTAAAGAGACTCTGCGAGGAGCTGGGCTGGAAGGTGAAGGCCTTCTATTCGGAAGGTGTATTTAGTATAGAAATAACCTTCAGGTAACCACCGCCCTTAAATTCTCAAACAGACTATTCAAATCAAGTGTCAGGAGGTTGCGGAATGAACAGGAGAGAATTTTTGAAGTTTGCGGGCATAGGCGCCGGAGTTCTCTACGCGGGAGCGTGGTTGACCGCCTGCGGTGGGGGCGGTTCTTCGGGAGTCTCTACCGCGGTTAAAAATAAACTTCACGTTCCCTCCGATCAGGGAGGACTTCTGGGCTACTACAGGCCCTCGGGAAGGTTCACCCTGACCGCCGAGAGCGCGGTCTTTCAGATACTTCCCGGAAAGCAAACACCCATGTTCACTTATAAGCTTGAGGAGGCAGGCAGGACCTACTACAACCCTATCCTCATACTCAGGAACGGAGAGACCTTAAGCGTAGACTTCGCTAACAGGATAGGGGAAAAGTCCATAATCCACTGGCACGGCTTCAGGGCTCCCTGGAATGCGGACGGGCATCCGGCTTATGCTGTCGCGGACGGGGAGACCTACAGCTATCCGGACATAACCATCGTGGACCGCTCGGGAACCTACTTCTACCACCCCCACCCCCACGGAAGGACGGGCTATCAGGTCTACAAAGGACTTGCGAGCATGATAATCATCGAGGACGCGGACGAGGACTACCTGAAGAGTGCCTTAGATCTCAGCTACGGGACCACAGACATACCGCTCATAATCCAGGACAAGACCTTCGACTCAAATGGGAACCTCATCTACAACCCCATTGGGATGAACGGGCACATGGGTTTCTGGGGGGAGACGGTTCTGGTGAACCTGACGCCCAACCCCTATCTCGATGTGGAGAGGAGGATCTACAGGTTCAGGATACTCAACGGCTCGAACGCCCGTCCATACAGGCTCGTTCTGCTGAGGGGAAGCGACAGGATACCATTCCACGTTATAGGCGTTGAGGGAGGCCTTCTGGAAAGCCCTGTTCAGACCAAAGAGATCCTCGTTTCTCCCGGAGAGAGGATAGACATCCTCGTAGACTTCAGGCTCGTGAACGAGGGAGACATTCTCAGACTATACAGCCTCAGGCACAACCTCGTGGGAATGGGAGGAGGAATGGGCGGAAGGATGAGTCTCATAAACAGGGAGTTCGAGGTCCTTGAGTTCAGAGTGGTGAAGGACAGCACATACGATAGGACGATTCCAAACCAACTTTCGACGGTGAACAGTATAAACACAAATGGTGTTCCTGTTCAGGATGTATCCCTCGGCATGTCAGAGGGAGGAGTTTTCACCATAAACGGATTGACGTGGGACGAGACTAATCCCCTCTCCACAGATTACGGCTTCAACTACTACGACGGAGACGTGGTTATCTTCAGGATCACCAACAACACGGGGATGTATCACCCCATGCACTTCCACGGGTTCCAGCTCCAGGTTATTAGCCGTTCTTCTGGAAGTCTTAGGCCTACCGATCTGGGCTGGAAAGACACGGTCATAGTGGGTCCCCACGAAACGGTCGAGGTGGCAATGGACATGAGCCTGAGCTTTACTCCAACCGAAACCCAGTATTACCTCTTCCACTGCCACATCCTCGAGCACCACGACGCGGGGATGATGGTGAACTTCACAGTGGATCCGGTAACTTAGGGGTAACCTTGGGAAGTTAATATCTATGCGAAAGAAAAATCAAAAGGAGGTGATAAAGATGAAGATGAAAAAGCTGATGCTTCTGGGAGCAATCTTCGGTTCTGGGCTTCTTGCCTATAACTGCGGTGGCGGAGGCGGTGGTGACACAGCGTCCAGTGGGACGGTGTCTTTTTACTTAACTGATGCCCTTGTAAATGGAAGTCCTCAAAACCCGCAGAAAGTTGAAATAACTGTTAAGAACGTGTCCTTAGTAAATTCATCAACCGGCGTATCCTGCCAGCTTTTCTCTGATCCTCAGGGATACACTGTCGATCTAACAGATCTTGCAAACTCCATGAGGCTTGTAGATGTATCTTCCTGCCCCACAGGAACTTATGACAAATTTGTGGTGCAAGTGTCTCAGTCTACAAGTATTATGCTAAATAACACTATTTACACATGTAATATAGATCCTTCACTAACTCCAGAAAACGATACTAATATAACCTGCTCAAATAGCGAGTGCACAATAGAAATAAGGGTTGAAGATGGTGGTCTCAACATAGTCGAAGGACAAAACCAAGTATCCCTTGACTTTGAAGTAAATGATGGCGATGGAGATGAAAGAGAAATGATTGTGAACATAGATAATTCACAATCTCCACCATCGTGTAATGTAGCTTTCGAGATAGAAGAAATAGAACCTGAGGAGATGGAAAACCACATGGAAAGCACAGGTAAGAATATGGAGTTAGAAGGTAGAGTTTCCAGTATAGACGAAAACAATATGACTTTTGAACTTACGTCTATGAACGGAAGTGTGTATACAGTCGATTACTCCAACACCCAAGGTCAAAATATAGGAAATGTTCTCAATCTTGCCTATTCGAATAGCTTGAAAGTTGAGGTCGAGTGCCAAAACCTTGACCTGAACAACGCCACCTGCACGGCCGAGGAGATAGAGCTTGAGGTAAAAGGGACTGTTAATAATGTGAGCGGCAACACGCTTACCTTGGATTTGGGCAATAACAATACAATAACCGTTCAAGGTGGAGAGTGGGAGGGCAACATACAGGACGGCTCCTTCGTTGAGGTCAAGATAGTTGGCTTCGACGGCAACAACTACATAGCTGAGGAAGTGGAGCAGGAGATGTAAATCTACCCCCTCCCCTCCCTTTCCTCTTCTCTCCTTTTTCTTTTTTCAAAATGAGCTAAGCTACTTCTTGGTAGGTTCACCGAGAGACTTGTATATAAGCTGACGGATCTCCCTAATGTCTTCCTCTATTCTGTCGAGCCGCCTGTTTACATCATCGAACCTTTTTTCAAGAGAGTCTATACGTTTGTTTATCAGGAACATGAATATTCCCATGAAGCCTGCAATCCCAAAGATGAGAGTTATTACCTGCCCCCACTCCATAGCCTTGAATATAACACGAAAGTTTATAATTTCTACACGGACAGGCTATAGAGGCATAGCGTTTCCATGTTAGAGGAAGAAACTCTTAAGGAACTTGGTAAAACCAGCTTCGCTGTGGCCGTAGCGTGGATCGTCTTTGGCATAATACAACCCATCTTTTCCGGAAAGCTTTCGATAGCAGGCGGTGTTATAGCAGTTTTATTTTTCCTGGCTTTTCTAATTGTAGGCATTATTTTCATTGATAAGGGGGCAAGGAAATGACAGAAAAGGAGATACTATACTACGCTTTGATAGGTGGTATTCCTCTACTTGCCTTTTTAATCATCATACTACTCTCCCGCAGAGCTGAACCTAAAAGTTTATAATTTCTACATGCTCAAGATAAGGAAGAGGGCATTAGATAAGATCCTCGCCCAGGCTGAAAAAGACTACCCCTACGAGACCTGCGGTCTCCTGCTGGGAAAGATTCAGGGGGACGTGAGGATAGCCTTCGGAGCCTATGAGACTCCCAATGCGAACCCGGACAGAAAGAACGACAGATACGAGATAGATCCGAAGGACTACATGAAGGCGGAAGACAAGGCCCGTGAGTTCGGCCTCGAGATAGTGGGAGTCTACCACTCTCACCCTGACCATCCCGACAGACCCTCCCAGTTCGACGAGGAGAGGGCCTTCGAGGGCTTCTCCTACATAATAGTCTCCGTCCAGAAGGGGAAGGCGGTCTCCTTCAGGAGCTGGGAGCTGGTGGAGGGCAAGTTCAGGGAGGAGGCGGTGGAGGTCTTCGGAGCCTGATGGGAGTGAGAGAAACCGCAAAGGCTTTGGAGGAGATAGGCATAAGGGAGGTATACCTTACCGAGAAACTCAGAAAGGAGCCGGCCAAGGCGGAGACCTTTCAGAAGGATAGAAGAAGACTCTTAGAGGAGCACTTCAGCTCTTTCAAAAACTGCACCAAGTGCGAGCTTCACAGGAGCAGGTCCCAGGTGGTCTTCGGGGACGGGAATCCTTACTCGCCCATAGTTTTCGTCGGCGAGGCTCCCGGGGAAGAGGAGGACATCCAGGGAAGGCCCTTCGTGGGTAGGGCGGGCAGATACCTGAACAGTAAGATAGAAGAGATCCTCGGTCTGAAGAGGGAGGAGGTTTACATCACCAACGTCTGCAAGTGCAGACCCCCCGGCAACAGGAAGCCCACTCCTTCCGAGATAAACGCCTGTTTCCCGTATCTTAAGAGAGAGCTTGACATAATAAAACCCAAGGTGATCTGCTGTCTGGGAGCCACCGCGGGTGAAGGTATACTGGGAAAGAAGTTCTCCATAACTAAGGTAAGGGGTAACTTTTATCCATACCCTTACGATCCCAAAATCAAGGTCCTGCTCACCTACCATCCCGCCTACATACTTAGGAACCCATCCGCGGACAAGGATTTTGTAGAAGATCTGAACAAGCTGAAGGAGTTCATCGGGTAGCGCCGAGCTCTTTGAGGAGCGCCCTCCTTATCAAGGTCTGGCTCCCGAGCCTCCTTCTGAGGGCGTTCTCCAGATGCTTTATGGGGAGCAGGTTCTGAGGGGCCCTTCTGTCCGAGAACTCGGTGGAGGCGAACTTGGGAATCAGCCAGGCGGTGAGGTCAGCTATCTCTTTTGTTCTTTTTAGCCCTATCCCGGCGGGAACCTCGAGCCTCGCAAGACCGCTTATACCCTCGTCCTCGCTTATGCGGACATACCAGGTGAACTTGTCGAAGCTCTTTGCCCCTTCTCCTTCGAAGGTGGGCTGGGAATGGATGAGGACTATGGGGGTTCTCTGACCGAGCTTCAGCTCCCTGAAGATCCAGGTCCTGTCGCTGGGGACGTATCTCCTCTTGTGTTTTTTCACGTATCCCACAAAGGGAAGCTCCTTTATCCTTGCGCTGTAGTGGACGGTCCCGTCCGTTATCATCAGTCTGGGCCTCCTTGCCCTGAAGGCTTCCTCCGCCACCTTCCATTCGAGTCTGGCCATAACCTCGTTCACGTAGGGAGATATTTCTTTTTCAGTCTCCTCTATGAAAAACTCAAGCCTGCTTCCTCCGATATCCAGGCTGACCGATCTCTCCTCCACTTCCAAACCTTTCTTTAGGAATAGATACCTTCTTACAATGAAGTTCTGGAGAGATTCGCTCGCAAGGTTTATCTTCCCGTATCGCATGTGGAGGGCCCCAGCCCCTACGGAGACGAAGGCGCCTTCCGAGAAGTTCCCCTCCTCGTCCTCCAGGTATATGAGGTTCTCCGTCCTCCTTATGCCGTCCACGAAGATCACATCTATCTCTTCCTCGGAGGATCCATCTATAGGCTCCCAGTCTCTGAGTTCTATATCGGGATCACCTATCTCCTCGGATTCTTCGAGATAGTCCTCTTCCATCTCGGGCGTTCTCCATGTGCCGAAGGAGAACCTATACCTTCCCAGCAGGGGCATTCTCGACCTCCTTAAGCTTTTTCCACAGAAGCTCCTTGAGTTCCTCTATTCCCTCGCCCGTTATAGCAGAGATTGCATGGAAGGGATAGCCTTTAGATTCGAAGTGCTCCCTCAACTCCTCTAAATATCCCCTGTCCGAGAGGGAGTCAATCTTGTTGGCCACGACTATCTGGGGCTTTTTAGAGAGCTCCTCGCTGTAGAGCTCCATCTCTCTGTTCACGAGCTCGAAGGCCTCGAGGGGATCCCTTTCCCTTGAGTCCGAGACATCGATAAGGTGCAGAAGGAGCTTGGTCCTCTCTATGTGCCTGAGGAACTCGTGGCCGAGGCCCGCTCCTCTGTGGGCGTTCTCTATCAGCCCGGGGATGTCCGCAAGGATTATGCGTCTCTCGTAGTCGAGCTCGAGGACGCCGAGGTTGGGCGTTATTGTGGTGAAGGGGTAGTCCGCCACCTTGGGTCTTGCTCTGGTGAGTCTGGAGAGGAGGGTGGACTTTCCCGCGTTGGGAAGACCGACTACGCCCACGTCCGCTATGAGCTTAAGTTCAAGGACAATCCACCTCTCCTCTCCCTCCTCACCCGGCTCCGCGTATCTGGGTGCCTGATCGGTGGGCGTTGCGAAGTGGGCGTTCCCCCTTCCTCCCCTTCCACCCCTTGCCACCACGCACCTCTGGCCTTCCTCCACAAGATCGCATATGATCTCTCCTGTCTCCGCATCCTTTACCACGGTTCCTACGGGGACGTAAACTATCAGATCCTCTCCGTCCTTCCCCTTCTGGTTTTTTCCCTTCCCGTGCTCGCCGTTCTGGGCCCTAAAGTGCTTCTTATACTTGAAGTCCAGAAGGGTCTGTTTGCTCGAGGTCGCCACAAGAATAACGTCCCCTCCCTTACCTCCGTCCCCTCCCGCGGGACCTCCTCTGGGCCTGAACTTCTCCCTCAGGAAGGCTACCGCACCGTTTCCTCCCCTTCCGCCTTTGACGAAGATCTTCACGCGATCTATAAAAACGTTCCGCATCAATACTCAAGATAGAACTGGCTTTCCTTTCATCAAGATGGGAGCTGTTTAAAAGCGTCGACCGCACGTTGCGGGTCGAGGTAACTTATTAGGAGCCATGCTCGAAAGGGCGGAGATAAAGGAACTTAAAGACAGACAGGAGCAAGACTTCAGATACATGAACCAGAGGATAGATCAGCTCGGTCAGAAGATGGATGAACAGGCAGGACAGCTCAGGAGTTGGATATCGAGACTCGACCAAAAGATAGACGAGCAGGTGGGACAGGTGAGACATGAGATAGGACAGCTGAGGGGCGAAATAAACCAGCTCCGTCAGGAAATTAGGCAGGAGATCGGTCAGCCCAACTACAGGATAGATACGGTCATACAGATGCTCTCGGAGATAATGAGGAAGTGAGAGCTTACACTAAGCTCTCGAGGGCTTCTTTGACTCTCTTCACACCTTCCCTTATGCCGTCCTCTTCCAGGGCAAAGGAGAACCTGAAGAAACCTTCCGCGCCGAAAGCGGAACCGGGAACCACAGCCACCTTAGCCTCTTCGAGAAGGTATTCCGCCAGCTTAACATCACCTCCCACTTTGGAGGTGTAAAAGGAAAAGTCGGGGAATATATAGAAGGTGGCATCCGGCTTCAGAACTCTCACTTCGGGAATTTCTTTTAGAGCCTCGTATATGATCTCCCTCCTTCTCCTGTATATCTCCCTTGCCTCCCTTACGAACCTCTCGCCCTCCGGATTCTTCAGGGCCTCAAGGGCTCCATACTGGGCGAAGGTGGCGGTGTTGGAAACCAGATGGCTGTTTATGCTCACCAGAACTCTGGCCAGGCTCTCCTCACAGGCCACGTATCCGACCCTCCATCCCGTCATGGAATAGGTTTTGGAAAAGGAGTTCACCGTGAAGGTTATCCTTTTGACCTCCTCCGAAAGGCTCGCCACGCTGAAGAACTCGGAGTCCTCAAAGATCAAGCTCTCGTAGCACTCGTCCGAGAGGATGTAGATCCCCCTTTTGAGGCAGAGCTCCGCTATCCTCTCGATCTCCCTCCTCCTGTATACCATTCCCGTAGGGTTCGTGGGGGAGTTTATTATGATCAACCTGGTCCTTTCGGTTATCCTCTTCTCCACCTCCTCGAACTTGAGGGAGAAGCCCTCCCCCATGGAGGTGGGAACGAGCACGGGAACACCACCGCAGAGCCTTATCTGATCCTCGTAGGTGACCCAGTAGGGGGAGGGGAGGAGAACCTCGTCCCCTTCGTTTATGAGAGCACTGAGTATCAGGTATATGGCCAGCTTTGCCCCAACGGTCACAACGATCTCGGAGGGCTTGTAGCGGACTCCGTTGAACTTCTCCAGCTTCTCGGAGAGGGCCTCCCTGAGCTCCGGGATACCTCCCGCAGGGGGATACTTGGTCTTGCCTTCCCTGAGAGCCTTCGCGCAGGCCTCCTTTATGAACTCCGGTGTGTCTATGTCGGGCTCCCCTGCTCCGAAGCCTATGACGTCCACACCCCTGCTTTTGAGCTCCCTCACCTTGGCGGTAAGGGATATGGTGGGGGAGGGTTTGAGGGTTTTTACTCTCTCGGAGAGCATTTGGCTCCATTATATCACAGGCTTGCGAAGGACAGGAGGGAGACGCTTTCCTTGATGGTATGTTATGAATGTAATATCATAATCCCATGGTAGAAAGGGTAACCATATCCATGGACAAAAAGCTTGTAGATGAGCTCAGACGCCTCGCCAAGAGTGAGGGGACGAGCCTCTCAAAGCTTATATCCAGATCCCTCGAGGAGTTTCTTATAGAGAGAAAGAAGAAGGAAGCGGGAAGAAAGCTGTTTAAGATCAAATTCTCCACAGAAGAAGCCCAAGAGGCCCTTACGGAACTTTCACGCATGAGGAACGAAGAATGGAGATAGTAGGCTTGGATACGGGTTTCTTTATCAGAGTATTGGAGAGGAATGAGCGGGCTGTTGATGTATGGAACAGGGTTTTGAGAGGAGAGATAAGGGCTACCACCTCTTCTCTTGTCCTATTCGAACTGAAGAGACTCTTCCATAAGTTTGGAAAAATAGCAGAGTGGGAGGATGTCAAAGAGGCAATAACCTTGAACTGCGAAGTGGTTCCGATAGATGTCCACATAGCGGAGGAGGGGGCTTCCATAAGCTACGGGACTGGTTTGCCTGCGGTGGATACGCTCATTTATACAAGCGTAAAGAGTGCGGATAAGTTCTATACGACGGATGGAAGCTTCAAGGTCCTGAAACAGAAAAGGCCTCGTATAATCCTCCTGGACTAATGAAAAAGCTGTCACAATTCAAAGATCAGGAAGTAGTGGTAGGGGAAGACGGAGCTGTCTTCGAGGAGCCTGAAACCTCTTGATTCCATGAACTCGAGGACTTCTTCCTTAGGGATCCTCTCCTCGATCTGAGGACCTGCGGGAGAGGGAACGGGATGCCAGTCGATGATTATCACTCTCTTTCTGGTTATCCTCCTCACCTCTCCCATGAACTTCTCAGGCCTCAAAAGCTCGTGAAAGAGGTTGGCCAGAAGGCTCACGTCCACGCTTCTGTCCTCTAAGGGAATATGCTCCTCGTCGCACTCTACGGTCTCTATGTTCTCAATCCCCTCCTCCTTAGCCCTTTCAAGGCACTTGGAGAGCATGAAGGGAGAGGAGTCCACCGCGTAGACTTTCCTCACCTTCTTTGCGAGGGGAAGGGTGAAGTATCCGGGACCACAGCCTATGTCCGCCCAGACCTCACTCTCCTCAGGCTCTGCTACCCTGAAGAACTCCCCAACGCTCTGCCAGCTCTCCCTCTCGGGGTTCAGAAGGACCTGCCAGTTCTCTTCTGGAAATTTGAACACCATTCAGGGGCTTACCTCCACCCTCGAGTTCTCGTCGTATATGTAGAGCTTACCCTCCTCCTCGTCCTTGGTTCTCTTGTGGGAGCCGTCGCAGAAGGGCTGGTCCTTGGAAAGACCGCACCTGCATATCCAGAAGGTCTCTCCTCCCGCCTCGAGCTTGTAGGGACCTTTTTCGGTGCACTTGACCAGTCTGGCCATCTTTCCCACCTCCTTGCGGGTCTTTTCGGGAAATTCTAACCCTTGCAGAAATCCTGTCAAGAACTTACCTTAAAGTCATATACTATCCTTCAGGATACTTAAGGATGGGGCTCGATGGCAGGAAGTTCCACTGCCCCGTGGAGCTGGTGATAGAGCTGATAAGCGGTAAGTGGAAGCTACTGATACTGAGGGAGCTGATGTCCGGGACAAAGAGGTTCTCCCAGCTCCAGAGGTCTATCCCGGGCATAACTCAAAAGATGCTCACCAAACAGCTGAGGGAGCTGGAAAGAGCTGGGCTTGTGAGAAGGAAGGTCTACCCTGAGGTCCCTCCGAGGGTGGAGTATAGCCTCACGGAGCTGGGCAGGAGCCTGGAGGAGATCTTCGAGGCGATGCACAGGTGGGGCGAGAGGTATATGAAGGAGATGGGGACTACCAGGGAAACTTTCCGGGAAAGCTCCTGATTCTGTCTATAAGCTCCCTCCTTCCATCGTATAGAACCGCCACGAACTGGGCGAGCCTCTCCCCGAGTCTGAGGCAGGCCTCCCTCTCCGCTTCGGTTCTCGGTTCTCCCGCGACGACCGCGCCGTAGTGGAGGGTGAAGCCCTTTCCCGTGTAGTCGGGTAGGCCGAACACGAGGAAGCCGTAGTTTATGAGCATGTAAAGGACCGAGAGGCAGGCAACCTCGTTTCCCCCTCCCCATCCTCCCGAGGAGGAGAAGGCGCACCCCACCTTACCGTCTATCTCGCCCCAGAGGTCCCCCATAACGTCGTCGAAGAACCTCTTCAGCTTCCAGGAGACTATACCCATGTTGGTGGGCGTTCCAACCGCCATGCCCTGGCACCAGAGAATGTCCTCCTTGGTGGCCTCCTCCACGAACCTGAGCCTGACCTCGGTCCCCTCAACCCTCTTGGCACCCTCCGCCACGAGGCGGGCCATCTTCTCCGTGTTCCCCGTCCTGCTGTCGTAGAGAACGAGAACCCTTCCCATGCCGCCACCTCCTACCAGGCCCTTCTATACTGTCTGGGCACTTCTATCTCCACGCCCGCATTCTTTGCCCACCTGAGAGGCAGGTATGGGTCCCTGAGAAACTCCCTCCCTACCGCGACCATATCCGCCCTGCCATTCGAGACTATCTCCTCCGCCTGCTCGTAAGTTCTTATCATACCGACCGCCATCGTTCTTACGCCTGCTTCCTTCCTTATCCTCTCCGCAAAGGGAACCTGGTGTCCAGGGTATTCTTTAAAGCGCTCCTCCTGGGATATCCTTCCCGAGGAGCAGTCTACAAGGTCCACGCCCTCCTCCTTCAGGAGCTTCGCCAGCTCCACGCTCTCTTCGAGCGTCCATCCCCCCTCCACGTGGTCCACCGCGGAGATCCTGACCGAAAGGGGTGTGCTCTCGGGAAGCTCCTCCCTCGCTATCCTGACCACCTCGAGGAGGAACCTGACCCTGTTCTCGAAGGAGCCCCCGTATTCGTCCTTTCTCCTGTTGGTGAGGGGGGACAGAAACTCGTGGATAAGATATCCGTGGGCCGCGTGGATCTCCACCAGATCAAAGCCCGCCTCCACCGCCCTCCTGAGGGCTTTCCTGTAAGATTCCTTTACCTCCTCTATGTCTTTCTTGGTCATCTCCCTGGGGGTCCTCCAGTTTTTCCCGAAGGGAATAGGGCTCGGGGCTATCGCATCCCTCGATCCCCTTACCTTCACCTTCTCCCTCTCCCAGGGAGGGTAGTCCTCCGCCTTCCTCCCTGCGTGCGCCAGCTGGATTCCCACCCTGGCCCCCAGTTCCCTGCAGAGCTGAACTATCCTTCTGAGCCCCTCCACATGCTCGTCCCTGTATATCCCCAGGTCGAGGGAGGATATCCTTCCCCTCTCCTCCACCGCGGTGGCCTCGAGGATTATCAGCCCAGCCCCTCCCACCGCCCTCGAGGCGTAGTGAACTATGTGCCAGTCGGAGACGAAGCCGTCCCGGGCGGAATACATGCACATGGGGGACATCACGATCCTGTTCCTGAAGGTGACTCCCCTGATCTTTATCTCGGAAAAGAGGGAGGACATCAGAGGTTGAACTTCTCCTCTATCTCCCTCACCTTCCTCTCGAGGAGCTGGGTCAGGCCCCTGAGCTCGTTCAGGAGGGCTCCGTATTCCCTCTTTTTCCTGCAGAGCTCCCTTTCCAGCTCCTGCTCCTGTCTGTAGAGGTCCATCTCCTCAGCTTTGATCTGGTCGTATCTGGATCTGAGCTCCGCTATCCTGTTGCTGAGGTCGAAGGCCCTGGAGGTTAGCCTGTCCCTCTCCTTTATCAGCCTCTCCGACTCCCTGGGGGATCTCGCCCTTCCCAGGTGCTTGTCGTGATGGGATATCTTCTGCTTTACCTCCGTGAACTCGTGCTCGAGTTTCCTGAGCTCCTTAACCACCTCGAGGGACTCCCTCTCCTTCTGGAATAGGGCTCTCCTGAGGAGCTCTATCTGAGCTTCCAGCTCCGATATCTCCTTGGGGATGTGCTTTAGGGCCTCCTCGATCCTGGATATCCTGTTCCTGAGCTTCCTTATCTCGCCGTTTATCACCTTTACCGTGTTCATGCTTAATATTTTACCTTCCGAAGGCCCTCAGGATTATAACGGGCTGGGGCTGGAGCTCCCCGTTGGTGTAGGAGCCCTCGGGTGTGAGGATGCTCACCACCTTTCCGTCCACGGGAGAAACTATCTTGGTGTAGGAGATCAGGGTCTCGACCCTCTTTATCTCCCCCTCCACCTGCTGGATCTGGGCCATGAGCGTGTCGTATTCCACCTTTTTGTTCTCAAAGACGGTCTCCGCGAGGAGGTCCCTCTCGAAGAGCTCCTTCAGCCTGTTGTAGTCCCTTCCCACCTTCCAGAGCCTCGCTTCGAGCTCCTTCTTCTTCCCCAGAAGCCTCTCCTTCTCCGCCAGGTAGAGGGAGGGATCTATCTCCATGAGGAGCTGGCCCTTCCTGACCTTCTGGCCCTCCCTGACGTGGACCTTGACCACCTTGCCCTTGACGATTGAGTAGACCTTCAGGTCTCCTGAAAAGGCGAGGAGAACGAAGCTCATAACGAAAAGCCAGAGAAGGGAAAGCAACTTCATATCTCTTCCACCTTCTCCGTAAATAAAGGTATCTTCCCCTCGAGGACCTTCATGGGATCCTCGCCTATCAGATCGTAGAGCCTCATGAGGAAGAGTATTATATTGAACTTGGCCTCCATGACCCTCCTCTCCGCCTCTGTCTTGGTGGACATCGCATACCCGAGGTCGAAGGCGAGCTCCAGCTCGTAGTTGGAACGGGAGAGATCCAAGTTCTCCTGGGCCCAGTTGTCGAAGGCGATCGCATCCTGATACTTGGCGTAGAGCTCCTCCCACACGTAGGGAGCGCTGAGCACATCCCTCTTTAATTTCTGCTCTATGTCCCTCCTCTCCACCTCAACCGCCCTCTTGAGATCGAGGAAGCTCCTCTCCCTGTAAAAGGAAGCCCTCCCGTCGAAGAGGGGAATTCTCAGAACCACGTTTCCCTCCGTCCTGAACCTGTCCATGCTCTCGTATCTGTTCTTAACCTCCAGGTATCCATAGAGCTCAGGATAGAATATCCTCCTCTGCTCCTTGGCCCTGCTCTCGAAGTAGGCTATCTCGAGCTTCTTCACCCTCAGGAGGTAGTTTCCAGAGATCCTCTTTAGAAGGTAGTCCGTGTCTATGGTCACGTTCTCGGGAACCTCAAAGCTGAGGAGCTCATCCAGGCTCACCTCCA
The DNA here is from genome assembly GCA_027079305.1 of Aquificaceae bacterium. GTDB lineage: Bacteria > Aquificota > Aquificia > Aquificales > Aquificaceae > Hydrogenivirga. The sequence continues at coordinate 42,478 of JALWVU010000070.1, read as the reverse complement.
CGGGCTTTTCCACCTCTATGCCCAAGAGCCTTTTGAGTTCGTAAAGCGTCTCGTTGTATCTCCTCTGGGCGGACATCAGGCCAGCCCTGAACCTCCTGTAGGTGGACTCCCACTTTGCGACTCTGACCCTGTCCGAGAGCCCCTCCTCGAGCCTCTCCCTCTCCCTGTCAAACCTCACGTAGGCGACAGCCATCTCCTCCCTCCTCACCTCCGCCAGCTTCTCCGCAAGGGCTATGTCCATAAAGAGCCTGACCACCCTTATCTTCACCTGCCTCTCGAACTCTTTAAGAAGCTCCTTCTTTATATCTGTGCTTATCTTGGCGGACCTTATCCTGGCGAGCCTGTTCCCGAAGTCGAGGAGAAGGATCTGGCCGAAGAGGTTGAGGCCCTCCTTGTCCACGAAGAGATCTATCTTCGGAGAGAACCTCTCCCACCTCTCCGCCCTGTATACGTCCTCCAAAGAGAGGATCTCCTTCCTTATCCTCTCGATCTCCCTGCTCTTTTTAAGGGCTATCTCCACCGCCTTCTTCGGTGTGAGGAGCAGGACCTCCTGGGGGAAAGCGAAGGATAGGGCTATCAGGATCAGAAGAAGGGGCATCATCCCTTGAGCTTCTTCCTCTCTCTCCTCAGGAACCTGTAGAGGCTCTCTTTCTTGTAGTGTCCCTCTACTATGTATCTCCCTATAAGGAGCCAGTCTCTCGGGGGTATGTATCCGACCATCTTGAGGATCTGCTTTCCCTTTTGGTCCACGAAAAGGAACACGGGAGTGGCCCTTACCCTGTGCTTGTGGGCGAACTCCTTCTCCGTCATCTCCTTACCGTCGAAGTCCACCACCTGGTTCGCCCCCTTGATGTCTATGAGGACCATGTAGAAGTTCTTGGTGAAGTATTCTTTAACCTTGGGATCCTGGAAGGTGATCCTGTACATCTTGTCGCAGAAGGGACAGCCCTCCTGGTGGAACATTATGAAGAGGTACTTCCCCTCCTCCTTGGCCTCCTCCAGGTCCTCCTTAAGGTTGAGGAAGGAGAGCTTCAGGAAGGGTATCTCCACGTTGGGCAGGGCGAAGAGGAAACTGAACGCAAGAAGGAGTGCGAAGGCTCCCCTCCTGAGCATGGCAATAATTTACTTCACGGGAGTCCTCCCTTTCAAGTGTGGTAGTATTTTTAAAACCCTGTTTGGGAGAGAGAAGGATGGCTGAGAAGAAGTGGAGGACCGCCATAACCCAGCACGTGGATCACGAGACCTACATCAGGGGCTACAGGCTCCTCGATCTTGTGGGAAACCTGAGCTTCGCCCAGGCCATATACCTGATCCTGAAGGGGGAGCTTCCTACCGAAGCTGAGTCCAAGATGATGGAGGCCATCTTCGTCTCCGTGATAGACCACGGGATAGCTCCCCCGTCGGTAATAGCGGCGAGGGCGGTCGTCAGCGGCGGGAACTCCCTGAACGTGGGTGTCGCTGCGGGGATTATGGCCTTCGGATCCGCCCACGGCGGGGCTTTGGAGGACGCGATGAAGTTCATCCAGGAAGGTGTCTCCAGCGGAAGGCCCGTGGAGGAGATAGTCTCTGAATACCTTTCCCAGAAAAAACCTATCCCAGGCTTCGGCCACAGATATTACAAAGAGTTCGATCCGAGAACCAGGAGGTTGATGGAGCTGGCCAAGCTCTACGGCTTCTACGGGAAGCACTGCGAGTTTGCGGAGAAGGTGGAGGAGGAGATATTCAGGCAGAAGGGCAAGAGGATAGTCCTGAACGTGGACGGCGCCATAGCGGCGGTGGCCTCCGAGATGGGCTTCGACTGGAGGCTCGGCAAGGGCTTTTTCATAATCGGCAGGGTTCCAGGCCTCGTGGCCCACGTCTACGAGGAGCTGACAACCGAAAGGCCCTTCTCCAAGAGGCTCAACGAAGCGGAGGAGACCGAGTACACGGGCGTTCCCCCGAGGGAGCTTCCCGAGGAGCTTAAAAAGGTATGAGCAAGAATATAGCCTACGGGCTCGGTATACTCCTTGTGGCTCTGCTCCTTTACCTGGGTCTCGTGACAAACTCAAACAATACAACTCCCACGGGTCTCGGCTCCGGGAAACTGGCACCGGATTTTAAGCTGAAGACCTTGGACGGTAAAGAGGTTTCCTTGAGCGATTACAGGGGGAAGGTGGTTCTCATCAACTTCTGGGCGAGCTGGTGTCCTCCCTGCAGGGAGGAGATGCCTTTGTTTGTAAATGTTTATAAAAAGTATAAAGGTAAAGGCTTCGAGATCCTCGCTATCAGCACGGACTCTTCCATCGATCCCGTAAGGAAGTTTGTGAAAGAGTTCAAACTTCCCTTTCCCGTTCTTATGGACGATGGTAAGGTGTCCACGGAGCTATACGGGGTGCAGGGTCTTCCCACATCCTTCCTGATAGACAGGGAAGGGAAGATAGTAAAGGTCCGCCTCGGAAAGTATAAGGAGATCGAAAGTGATCTTAAGAAAGTTTTATAGTGAAAGCTCCTCCTTGGATGTGGTTATCGGGTAAGCTTGTGTGTAAAATAATCGCTTGATAAAAAGAAAGGAGGTTCGGGAATGGCTCATGAGGTTGCTCACCACCACGGAGAGCATGAAGTAAGTATCTGGCCACTGCCGGTAGGTATCGCCATCCTTCTGGCCCCCATCTCCATCACCGCCTACTTCGCCTGGCATAACCCCATGCTCGCTCTGATACTGGGCGGTATAGCGGTGGTGCTCGCGGTCATAGGCATGGCTGGATGGGCCAACGAGTTCTTCACAGTAGGGCACGAGGAGGGCTTTGGAACCCTCGGTATCTACCTCTTCATAATCTCCGAGATCATCATCTTCGGAACCGTGTTCGCCGCCTTCTGGACCGCAAGGGCGATCCACTCGGACGTGTGGGTGAGCCAGTGGATACCAGAGGCTATGAATCTCAAAATGCCCATAATCCTGACCCTCATACTCTGGGCATCGAGCTTTACCATATGGAAAGCTGAGAATGCCATGCACCACGGAGACAGGGGAAAGGCGGTCTTCCTGCTCCTGGTTACCATGTTCCTGGGTATCCTGTTCGCTGTTCTCCACATACTTGAGTGGAAGCACCTCTGGCACGAAGGTTTCACTATAAGCTCCAATATGTATGGGACGGGCTTTTACACTCTCACCGGTATACACACCTCCCACGTCTTCGTGGGAATAATCATGCAGGCCTACGTTGTAGTCTTCACCCTTCTTGGTAAGATAACACCCGAGAGGATGACCATATTCAGGACCACGAGCGCATACTGGCACTTCGTGGACGTGATGTGGCTTCTGGTCGCAAGCACCGCCTATCTGGTCGGCGGTCTGAAGATATAAAAGCTCAGGAGGTGCTCAGGGATGAAGTTCTTGGCTCTTTTGCTGATTTCAGGACTTGCCTTCGCAGGAGAACCTGAGGTCATAGCGAGACCCTACGATCTTTGGGACATAATCTACAAGATCTGGCTTGTGATAACCGTGATAATTTATGCGGTGGTAGCCATTCCCTCCCTTTACTTCATGATCAAATACCGCTACAAGCCCGGAGAGAGAGAGATGGGAGATCAAGAGCATGAAGGACACTGGGGACTTGAAGCCCTGTGGACCATAATACCTCTGATAATAGTCCTCTACCTCGCCACCCATGGATTCGCCCTCTTCACCCAGATGAGGAAGCCCCCCGAGAATGCTATGGAGCTCAAGGTTACAGCCTTCGCCTGGGGATGGATATTCCAGTATCCTAACGGCAAAATGGTGGTAGCCTCAGCCATAAGGGACACCGAAGACAACAAGTGCAAACCTGAAGATTGCTATAAAGTGGACGGTGCCCTTCAACAGTATGTATACATACCTGCTGGGGTTCCCATAAAGGCTGTCCTCACCTCTCAGGATGTTATTCACTCCTTCTACGTTCAGCCTGCGGGCGTTACTCAGGACATGGTTCCCGGAAGAACCACCTACACCTGGTTCCAGATAAACAAGCCGGGTGAATACTGGATCTTCTGCAGGGAGTACTGCGGTCAGTGGCACTCAAGGATGTTTGCAAAGTTGAAGGTGGTTCCCAAGGAAGAGTTCGAGAAGTGGCTCAAAGGTGAGGTTGCTGATCTGGATCATGAAGCTAAAAAGTTAGAAATCGCTAACATAGATGAGAAGAAGGCTCAGGAGGTAGTGAGATGAGAGAGGCTCTGCCTGCACACAAACCTTGGTTCGCAGCTTCCCTCTGGGAGTGGATATTCACCACCGACCACAAGAAGATAGGGATAATGTATGGGGTGACCTCCACCCTCTTCTTCATAGTCGCGGGGCTGATGGCCCTCGGTATGAGACTGGAGCTCTTTAACCCGGGAGCCCAGTATCTCAAGCCCGAAACCTACAACTGGTTCCTGACTGTCCACGGGGCGGTCATACTCCTCTGGTGGGCGATAGGTGTATGGGCTTCTTTCGCCAACTTCCTGATACCTCTGATGATAGGAGCGAGGGACGTTGCCTTCCCAAGACTTAACGCCCTCGGATACTGGATGTTCTTCGCCGCGAGCGTGATAGCGCTCCTTACTTTCATACCCGGCAACCATATAATGACCATGTGGACTGGATACCCTCCACTTTCCACTATGGAAGGCGTCGGTTTTGCAGGGACAACCGCCTTATTCGTCTTCATATGGCACCTCACGGGGTTTGCTTCCATAGCGGGTGCGGTCAACTTCATAACCACAGTAATCTCGATGAGACAGCCCGGTATAGGGTTTTTTAACCTCAACCTATTTATCCATGGGATAATGGCCGCGAACGTTATACAGCTCCTCGGTGTTCCTTCCGTTGCGGGAGCGGTCACAATGCTCTTCCTCGATACATACCTGAAGACGAGCTTCTTCGATCCCGCGAGGGGTGGTGATCCGATCCTCTATCAGAACCTCTTCTGGTTCTACTCCCACCCCGCGGTTTACGTTATGGTGCTCCCCGCCTTCGGTATAATCTCAGAGGTAGTTTCCGCCTTTGCGAGAAAGCCCATATTCGGATACAAGTCCATGGTGGTCGCTATATGGGCCATAGCCCTCGTCGGGTTTATGGTCTGGACACACCACATGTTCGTTTCAGGAATCCCCGACTGGGTTAAGATCCTGATGTCCTACACTACACTCCTCATAGCGGTTCCTACCGGTATAAAGATCTTCAACTGGGTTGCCACTCTCTACAAGGCAGCGATAGATTACAAAACCCCTATGCTCTACGCCCTCGGTGCAATCCTGATGTTCCTGATAGGTGGACTGACGGGAATTCCTCTCGGTATACCCGCCTTCGACATAGCGGTTCACGACTCCTACTTCGTCGTTGGACACTTCCACTACGTTCTGGGAATGGCTGTGACCCTTTCCGCCTTCGCGGGATTCTTCTACTGGTGGCCTAAGGTTACCGGCAAGATGTATCCCGAGGGTCTCGGAAAGCTGAGCTTCTGGGTAGTTCTCATAGGTTCAAATCTTCTCTACTTCCCTCAGCTTGTGATAGGTCTCATGGGTATGCCCAGGAGATACTACGATTATCCTCCTATAGAGAGCTGGGTAACCCTACACCACCTTCAGACTTACGGAGCCTTCATACTCGCCTTTGGAATACTGCTGGCGCTGATAGCTCTTATAAAGGGTGCTCTCAGCGGTGAGAAGGCTCCCAACAATCCCTGGATGAGCAACTCCCTCGAGTGGAGACTCCCATCTCCTCCTCCTCCCCACAACTTCGACGAGCCTCCCAAGGTAGAGAAAGACTACTGCCCCCACGGCTACTGCAAGTTCTAAATCCTTTCGGAGGGGCGTTTGCCCCTCTTTCGTTTATAATATCCCTGATGGAAGAATCCAAGCGCGACTGGGGAAAGATACTGGTCGGTTTGGCGGTAGCTTCTGTAGCCCTTTTTTCCCTACTCTTTACCGTTTACCAGTATCTCAAGCACCCGGAAAACAGGGCACATTTCATAAGGAAGCTCGAGAACGTCAGGAACGAACCTCCCTTTCCGCTTCCAAACCGAAAAGGAGAGTAGGTTATGACGAGAACCTTCCTGGTGCTCGCTCTTGTCTTCACTTACATCCTGATGGTCTTTGGTGGAATTGTAACCTCCACCGGCTCGGGTCTGGGATGCCCAGACTGGCCCCTCTGCCACGGACAGCTCCTGCCCTTCCAAATTAAAGAGGAGATCCCCACACCTCCCGCTCCCATGGTAGTGGAGACCGAGCTCCAGCCCTGGATAGAGCAGACCCACAGAATTCTGGGAGGGATCGCGGGCCTGTTCATGCTCGCCTCCCTCGTCTCCGTGTGGAGGAGCTATGCAGGCTTTCCGAGGAAGGCGATGGTCTGGATATTCATCTTCTTGATTCTTGAGGCCCTTCTGGGTATGAGGGTTGTCCTTACGGAAGCTCCGCTCCTCAAAGAGTTTCTCCACTACGTTTACACCACCTCCCACCTGATACTTTCCATACTCATACTCTCGGGGCTCACCTTAGCCTTCTACTCTATCTCAGAAAGCAGGAGGGACAGATCTCCTCTCCCCTTTGCGGAAGCCCTATACCTCCTGGTCATGTTTCAGGTCTTGATAGGTATACTGGTGAGATACGTCAAGGCTGCGGACTTCAACATCTTCGCCTACTTCCTCCACATAACGGTCGCTATGGGTCTCGTTATCTTCTCCCTCTACCTCATGCTCAAGAGGTTCGACAGATACACCTTCATAACGTTCCTCCTGATAACCGCCCAGGTGGTAGCGGGTGTGGCAACGGTGATCTCCAAGCTCTACCTCCCGATTCTCTTCTTCCACATAGCGATAGGCTTCCTTATAGTTATCTGGGTCTCTTACATGGTAGCGCCCGAGGTCCTGAGGGAGAAAGTGATTGAAAGGATAGGAGAGGCTTCAAGAGAGGCGGAGTCATGGTAGAGAAGACTATGTCCTACACTTCTGTCCTCAGGGAATACCTGGTTCTCACCAAGCCCGGTATAGTTACCCTCGTTTTGATCACCACGCTCGGCGGTCTCTACATAGGGTCCAAAGGAGACCTTGATCCCATACTTGTCTTCTGGACGCTTCTGGGAACCGGGCTCGCAGCGGCAGGATCCGCGGTGGTAAATATGGTCCTTGACAGGGATATAGATTCCCTTATGGAGAGGACCTCGGAAAGGCCCCTGCCCAGGGGAGCGGTAAATCCGAAGAACGCTCTTTTGTTCGGTTTGTGCCTTATAGTCCTTTCCTTCGTGATACTTTCATGGTTTGTAAACCTGATCTCCGCTCTCCTCGCCATGCTGGCATCCTTCTCTTACGTGGTTCTATACACCCTTCTATTGAAGAGGAGAACCCCGGTAGCGACGGAGATAGGTGGTATATCCGGTGCTCTCCCTCCTGTTATAGGTTACGTGGCGGGTGCAGGAGAGCTGGATCTGAAGGCGCTCGTTCTCTTTTTGATCATGTTCATGTGGCAACCTCCCCACTTCTGGGTCCTCGCACTTAAATACAGAAACGATTATGCAAGGGCAGGGATTCCCACTCTCCCTGTTGTCAGGGGAGTCCTGACCACTAAGGTAAAGACACTGCTCTACACTGTCTCTCTACTTCCCCTTAGTGTGATCCCCTACGCAATAGGCATGACCGGAAAGCTCTACCTCATAACCGCGATAGTCCTGAGTCTGATCTACACAGGCTACACCCTTGCCTTCATCTTCTCAAAGAGAGACTACAGCATGAAGCTCTTTTTCTTTTCGATAATCTATTTGGCGGTCCTCTTCAGCATGATGGTCCTTGATCTGGTAAAGGCCTGATGCGCCCCTGGTTTTTCCTCTTCGTCCTCTCCATAGGAGCTGGGGGCTTCTTCGCCCTTCTGACCGCCCTCGCACGAACACCCGGAGTTTCCTCTCTGCTCCCAGGAGGTCTCTTCTACCACTGGCTCATAGGCCACGTGGACCTGGCTCTCATAATAGGCTTCCTTTCCTTTCTCATAGCCCAGTGGCACAGGATCCTCGGAAATGCAAAATTCAAAGGTTCTTATGTCTTTGCCTATCTGGGCTTCTTCCTCATCTTCCTCTCCGCTCTTCTCGGGCTGGGAACTCCGGTCCACAACAACTACGTTCCTACCATAGACCATCCTTTATTCTTTGCAGGTGTATCCCTCTTCGGTTTCGCCTACCTCCTAAGTGCTCAGAATTTTTTAAAGACGTCCCTCACTAAACTCCTTTCCCGGGATCCCCTCGAATCCATTCTTTCCATATCCGTTATTCTTTCCCTCATTTTCGTCCTATCTCTTTTTGTATCCTTCCTGAGAACTCCTCACTTAAAAGAGACATACCTCTACTTCGAAAGACTCTACTGGCTCCCGGGACACGTGCACCAGTTTGTGAACGCTTCGCTCTTGCTCTACTCCTGGTCCTTCCTCTCGAGGATCTCCGGAAAGGAAGTTCCCGGTGCAGTTTCCAAGCTCAGTCTGCTTTTAATCCCTTTCCCTATCCTCTACTTCATACTCCAGCTCTTTGTAGAGAACTCCATATCCGAAGAAGTCAAGACTATCACCACCCTCGGCTACGCGGTGGGCGTGGGCGTCCCTACGCTTATCTCCGCGGTTTTGTTTCTGCTTAAGTCCGCCTTCAAGGGAGACTTCTTCTCCAATATACTGGGTCTGAGCGTGATCATCTATATTCTGGGCGCCCTGATGGGATACCTTATAGCGGGGTCGGACCTGAGGATCCCTGCCCACTACCACGGCGTTATAGCAAGCATACTAATATCCCTCATGGTCCTCACATACCATCACCTGAGAGAGCTCGGATTTATAAAAGATCTGCCCAAGCTCGTCAAAGCTCAGCCCTACCTATACGGTGTTGGGATGATCCTCTTTGTGATGGGATTGTTCTGGTCAGGCTACTTCGGCGCTCCGAGGAAGACTCCGGGAACGGGATACATAGAATCGATGGAGGTTTACATTTTCATGCTCCTGATGGGTCTCGGCTCCGTTCTTTCTGTTCTGGGGGGGATCATATTCGTGGGGTTCGTTCTATACTCTATAATTAAAAGGCATGAGTTTAGAAGAGAGGAAGAAGCGCAACCGTAGGGCAAGCATAGTGATAGCGGTGATGCTGGCGGTTTTTGCCCTCCTAACCTACCTAATGACCTTCGTTATAGTGCATCTTCTAAGGGAGAATTGAAATGAGCTACGAACTTTTAACCGCCCTCAGCCTGCTCACCATAGGGGCGAGCGGTATCCTCATACTCACAGGTCTTTATTTAGTCAAGACGGGCAGGAGGGAGCTTCACAAGAGGGCTATGCTGAGCGCCTCATTCCTTGCACTCCTGTTCCTGATCTTTTATCTGATCAAGTACTTCTCCTACCCTCCGAAGCCTTACGAGGGGCCTCTCAAAGGGCTGTATCTGTTTATCCTGATTTCCCACTCCGTGCTCGCCGCCCTGAACCTGCCCCTTGCGGTGGTGACCGTGTTCTTGGGAATCACGGACAGGATCTCCAAGCACAGGAAGATAGCACCCATTACGGCCGTGGTATGGATATACGTTGCGGTAACGGGATGGATGATATTCGCTTTCCTCAAGCTGGGGGGAGCTTAAAAAACTAAAAAGGAGGTGGTCATGCTCAGAACTTTCGCGCTGTTGTTCACGATCTTTCTGATCGGAATTGCCTACGGGCAGGGGAAGATCGCCTGCGTAGACACCAACAGGATCCTCCAGGAGTCCAAGCTGGTGGCCCAGGCCCAGAAGGAGCTGAGGGACAAGCTGATCGAGTATCAGACCCAGCTGAGCGGTAAGGAGAAGAAGCTCCAGGAGCTTAAGAAGCAGATCGAGAGCAAGGCGATCTCCCAGAAGGCTAAAGAGGAGAAGATAAAGGAGTATCAGAGGATCGAATCAGAGGCGAGAACACTCCAGGAGAAGGCCCAGAAGGAGCTGGCGGACATGAAGCAGAGGCTCGAGAACATGGTTTACAACAGGGTCAAGGAGGCCGCGGAGAAGCTGGCCAAGGAGAGGGGCTACGCTGGAGTTATGGACTGTGCGGTCTTCATATACAAGGAGTCCGGTATGGACATAACCACGGAGGTGATCAGGCTGATCGACGCGAGCGTTCCTAAGAAATGAAGCTGAGAGAACTGGCGGAACTTCTCGAAGCGGAGCTGGTGGGAGATCCCGAGGCGGAGGTCTCGGGCATATCTTCCACCTCCGATCCGAAGGAAGGGACCGTGGTCTTCTGCCAGACTGAGAAGGAGGTGGAGAGGGCTCTCAAGGGAAATCCCACGGCCCTCGTGGTTAGCACGGACGTGGACTATCCCAACTACCTGAAGGTAAAGGACGTGAGGCTCGCCCTCGCCATATACCTTGGAAAGCTACATCCGGAAGAGCACCCGACGGGAGTATCGGAGAAGGCGGTTGTGGAGGAGGGGGTGAAGATCGGGAAGGATGTATACGTGGGTCCATTTTCCTTCATAGGGAAAAACGCGGTTCTCGAGAACGGTGTGAAGGTATACCCCTTCTGCTACGTGGGTGAGGGCTCATACATAGGGGAGGGGAGCGTCCTCTTCAGCGGAGTCCACATCTACCCGAGGACGGTGGTAGGCAAAAGGGTGAGGATCCACAGCGGGGCGGTGATAGGGGCGGACGGCTTCGGATACTACATAGGGAAGGAGGGCATCAAAAAGCTCAACCACATCGGTAACGTGGTAATAGAGGACGAGGTGGAGGTGGGGGCGAATACGACGATAGACAGGGCCATGATAGACTCAACGAGGATAGGCAGATTCACCAAGATCGACAACCTGGTGATGATAGCCCACAATTGCGAGATAGGCGAAGGGAATATAATAGTATCCCAGGTGGGAGTCTCGGGAAGCGTGAGGACGGGGAGGAACGTCATCCTCGCCGGGCAGGTGGGCGTGGCGGATCACGTCCGCATAGGGGACAACGTTACGGTTACAGCCAAGTCGGGTGTCTCCAAGGACCTCGAACCCGGAAAGGTTTACGGAGCGAACCTGCCCGCGATCGAGTGGAGCAGGTGGAAGCGCATCTACGCCTACCTCTTAAAGCTCCCCGAGATCATGAAGAGGCTGAGATGAAGGCCTTTATAGAGAAGCTCGTCGTTGAGGGCTTCAAGTCCTACGGGAAAGAGAGGAAGGAGATACCCCTCGGGGAGGGCTTCATAGCGATAGTTGGCCCCAACGGGGCGGGAAAGTCCAACATAGGGGACGCCATCTCCTTCGCCCTCGGTATAGCGACAACTAAAACACTTAGGGCCAAGAACCTCTCCTACCTCATATTCTCCCGAGACTCCGAGAAAGCTCCTCATGCCTACGTGGAGGTCCACTTCAGAAACAACGGGGCCTTTCCCGTAGAGGACGAGAGGATAGTTATCTCGAGGAGGGTGACACGGGACGGGAGGAGCACCTTTAAAGTGAACGGAACGACCGTGAGAGAAAAGGACCTGAAGGACTTCCTCTCTAAAGCGGGAATATACGAGAACGGCTACAACGTGGTCCTTCAGGGGGACATAATCAAGTTCCTCAAGATGACCCCTGTGGAGAGGAGGAAGGTGATAGAGGACATAGCGGGCATAAGCGAATACGAGGCCAAGAAGCAGAAGGCCATAAACGACCTCCTCGAGGTGGACATAAAGATAAGGGAGCTCAAGCTCCTCTTGGACGAGATAAAGATCCAGCTGGACAAACTCAAGGAGGAGAAGGAGAAGCTCGAAAGATACAGGAAGCTCCAGGAGGAAAAGAGGGAGACCGAGATCGCCATACTATCTAAAGAGATCAAGAAGCTCAGCTCGGAGGAAGAGAAGCTCTCAACCCAGCTCTCCGAGCACCAGTCCAGACTCGAGGAGGTTAAAAAGAATATTTCCGAGAAAGAAGCCCTCCTCTCTGAGAAGGAGGAAAGACTCAAAGAGCTCACCGAGAAGCTCCTCCCCTTCAGGGAAAAGATAGGTAAGATCTCCTCCGATATAGAGCATGTAGAGAAGGAGATAGAGAGGAGGGAGAGAAGGAGGGAGGAGATTATCGCGGAGAGGGAGAAGGAGGAGAAGGCCCTCGGATACCTCTCGAAGGATTTGGAGAACTTGAAGAGTGAGCTCGAGGAGCTGAGGGCGGAGCTGGAGCTTAAGGAAAAAGAGCTCGAAGAGCTGAAGGCCCTCGAAGAGGAGGCTTACGAGGAGCTGAGAAAGCTCGACGACCAGCTCAAGGTCTCCATAGAGGAGGCCCAGAGGGCGGAGGAGAAGGAGCGCCAGCTAAAGGAGTACATAGAGTCTAAAAAAGAAGAGGAGAACTCCATAAGGCTCAAGCTCAAGGAGATAGAGCTGAAGATAGAGAAGACCCTCGAAGAGGTGGAGAAGCTCGAGCAGGAGAAAGAGGAGACAAGGAAAAAAATCGAGGAGTCCTTCGGTGAAGTTGAAAAATACAGAAGGATGAGGGCGGTCGAGAGGGACACCCTGAAGCAGGAGAGGGAGTATCTGAAGAAGGTGGAGGAGGAACTCAAAGAGATCAGGAAGAAGATCGAAGAGGTCATAAAGGCCAAAGCCTACGTGGAGAGCAAGCTGGCCAGCTCCGAGCCTACGGACCTGGTCTTCGAAGGGATCGAGGGAGTTTACGGGACTGTGGGGGATCTGATCACGGTGAAGGATCCCGAGCACATAAGGGCGGTCGAGGTCGCGGGGGGCGGAAGGCTCAGGTATGTGGTCGTCGAGAACGAAGACGTCGCCAGAAAATGCATAGAGATCCTTAGGGAGAAGAATCTGGGGAGGATGAGCTTCATCCCTCTGAACAGGATAAGGGGAGAGCAGAGCCTCCCTCCCTACCCCAGAGTCAAGGGGGCGGTGGACTTTGCCATAAACCTGGTGGAGTTCGATCCTAAGTTCGAGAGGGCGGTCAGGTTCGCCTTCGGGGACACCCTCATAGTGGAGGACTTCGACTCCGCCAAGAGGATAGGGATAGGGAGCTACAGGATGGTTACCTTAGATGGGGACCTCTTTGAGAAGAGCGGTGTCATAAGCGGGGGGAGCACGAAGGCTGGTGGGGAGCTGGGAAGGAAGTTCTACGAGGAGGAGAGGAGGAAGCTGGATCTCGAGGAGCAGGAGCTAAGAGAAAAGGAGCAGGACACGGTAATAAAGCTGAGAGCCCTCAGGAGCGAGATAGCGGAGAAGGAGGGAGTTCTTAAGGTTCTCGAGAAGAAGCTCTCGGAGCTCGAGGAACTCTCAAAGGAGGGGGACAGGAAGCTCTCCGAGTTCGACGAGAAGATAGATAAAGCCCTCCAGTATGTGGAAGCCCTGAGGGAGCAGGAGAGGGAGCTGAGCGAGAAGCTCACAAAGCTAAAGGAGGACATAGAGTACAGCGAGGAGAAGCTCAGAAACCTGATCCTAAAGCGCCAGGATATAGTAAACTACTACCGCTCCTCCGGGATAGAGGAGAAGAGGCAGGAGTACGAGAAACTAAAGCGCAGGGCGGAGAACAAGAGGGCAGAGCTTGAGGAGGTGAAGCTCAGGCTCAAGGACAAGGAGTCGGAGGTGAGGTCCATAGAAGAGGAGATCCAGAGGAAGGAGGCCCACCTGGAGGCCCTCCAAACCGAGAAGGAGGAGATAGAGAGGGAGATAGAGGAGCTCAAAGGCAGAAAGCTCGAGCTGGAAGAAAAGGTAAAGGACATAGAGACTCAGGTCTATCAGTTCTATAAAGAAAAAGACAAAGTAGAAGAAGAGGTCAGAAGCCTTCAGGCGGAGCTGGGGAGGCTCAGGATAGAGGAGGAGGATCTTCACTCCCGCATAGGGGACCTGAGCGCGAGTCTGAGCAGGATCCAGCAGAAGCTCTCGGACCTGAGGACCAGGCTCTCGGAGCTGAACTTCGAAGGAGAGCTTCCCGAGGTGAAGGAATCCATCACAAAGCTCAAGGAGAGGCTCTTCAGACTGGAGAGGGAGCTCCAGCACCTGGGGAGCGTTAACCTGAGGGCGGATCAGGACTACGAGGAGGAGCTGGAGAGGTTCAGGGACTACGAAGAAAAGCACGCCAAGCTCCAGGAGGAGAGGAAGGCGATAAAGGAGATGATAGAGGAGATAGAGACCAAGAAGCTAAAAACCTTCATGGAGACCTTCGAGCACATAAACAGGAACCTCAAGAGGATCTTCTCCTTCCTCTCCCCGGGGGGCAAGGCCCAGATGATGATAGAGAACGAGATAGACCCCTTCTCGGGAGGGGTGAACCTGATGGTAAAGCCCAGAGGAAAAGACGTCCAGTATCTTGAGGCCATGTCGGGAGGGGAGAAGACCCTCGCAGCCCTCTCACTCATATTCGCCATACAGGACTACAAGCCCTCGCCCTTTTACTACTTCGACGAGGTGGACGCCCACCTGGACGAGGCTAACGCGAGGAAAGTGGGAGAGCTTATAAAGGAGAAGTCGAAGGAGGCCCAGTTTATAGTGGTCACTCTAAGGGAGGTGCTCGCCAGCTTCGCGGACAAGCTGATCGGGGTGTCCGCCAGAGGTGGTATCTCGAGGGTATTCCCCGTGGAGAACCTCTCGAGCGTGCTGAGGGAGGAGAAGGAGGCCTCCTGATGCTCAGGCTCCTGCTGTTTATCTTTCTCCTCTTCACAAGCCTCTCTGCTAAAGAGATAACCGAGATCAAGGATCCCGTCCACGGAATAAGAGTCAAACTGCCCGCGGACTGGAGCGTTAGAGTCTTTCCCAGCTACGTTCTCATTATCTCGGAGGACATGACCCGCTTCATAACCTTTAGAGTTTACCCCGGGAGGAACCTGAGGAAGGTTGCCAAAGCCCTGCTTCAGGAAACCAGATTTATGGGCAGGGGCGTCACCCACTTCAAGAGAGTAAAAAATAGTGTTCTCGTGAGATCCGACCTCAGGGGATACCCCTACGTCCTCGATCCGATGCTCCCCATAACCTGGGGGCTTCAAGGTAGAATTCCTCCACAGGAATACACCTCCCTCACCTACATAATTCCTCTCAGAAGGTCCTCCCTCTTAATAAGCTTTTTCTACCCGAGGGGAACTCCAGAAGGTAGGGTTAAAGAGATGATCCGAATAGCAAAGACCTTCCGTTTCACAAAGCGCAGGATACCCTCTAGGAGAGCTCTCATAAGAGATCCGGAGACGGGGAGCGTGGCAGCCACTCTAAGGATTCCAAGAGGCTGGGACTTCTACGGCACAGTTATACCCCAGGCTCCGAGGGAGATACACTTCGTAGCTTCGGGGAGAGGAGAGTTCGTGAGACGGGACTTTATAAGCCTGGCAGGAGCTGTCGGCCCCTTTGGAGGATCAGCGATGATATCCATAAACGGACAGAGCTATCCATCCCAGATGCCTTTTATCGTAGACTCGATCAGAACAGCCTCCGAGCTCCTGGTTTCCCTCTGGAACTCGGAAGGTGAGAGCTGGGAGATAGTAAAGGTTCGGAATTTACCAAAGCCCGGGAGCCTTAAAGCGCTGGAGGAGAGCGCAAGGAGGAGATTAGCTACCACGGGGGCCATGTTCCAGCACCAGGCGAACGCTTCCCTACTATACGGTGGCTTTGAGGCATCTAACGGCAGGCTCAGAAGAGTCGTCCTGATCGTGGGTTTTTCTACAGACTCCTACTCGCCCGGAACCGGTGTGCGAAACTTCCAGACAAATCTACTCCTCATAACCGCTCAGGCCAGAGGCTCCGAAAGGGCTAAGGGCCTGCTGACCGCTGTGGTGATCGGCTTCCGTCCCGACCCCAACTGGTTCCTCTCCAAGGTCCAGAGAAACATCCAAGATCAGGCCTACTGGAACAGGGTTATCTTAGGAGTTCTGGACGAGCACAACGAGTTCCTGACGAGGAGCTCCATCGCCTGGGCCAACCTCCTCTCGGAAAAGACCTTCGTGAAGGATCCCAGAACGGGAGAGATATTCCAGGTGGATCTTTCAAAGGGCAGATACTGGAGGGATCCCTCGGGCGAGATGATCCTGGGAGGCGTAAGGGAGATGAGTGAGCTGGAGGAGGTGCTGAAAGCTAAGGGATGGAGGAAGCTGAAGGAATCCCTCGAAGGTTTTCCGGAGCAGTGGCGGTGAATATACCTATGGGACTACTTTATACCTTTCTCAACCGGCTCACAGGAGAGGTTGTTTATCAGAAAGACCTTCCCAGATACAAGTTCGCAGAGTAGGGCGTTATATTTGGGACAACCCCCGGCAGTTTTTATGTAAAGCTTCCCATTCCTGAACTCAAGTTCACATTTTCCACACACCTGGGGAACCAGGGCTCCTTTTTCTATAGCGGATCTGCAGTGGAGGATCCCTTCTATGACTCCTGTACACTCCTTTTTAATTTCTAAGGAGTGGGATAATAGAAAGCACGTTGTCAGGATGAGCAGAATTTTAAAAAGCATCATCGACTATTTTAAAATATGCTTGCCTTATGAAAGAAGAAGTGCGTAATAGGAGAAGTTCTTCAGACGATTCAGGTTATTTACCAAACACTTTTTCTCTGGAGGACGCGTTCAGCATAGAAAGGGAACTGGAACGGGGCGTGTGGCGCCTCAGGTTCTCGCCTCCAGTAGAAGAAGCCTTCATCAACTACTACCTGAACAGATATATGTGGAGGATAAGGCTCGGCATACTCTTCGGAATAATGCTCTACGCGGTGTTCGGTTTGCTTGATCTTGTGGTTTCACCCGAGCACAAGAAGATTATGTGGACCATAAGATACGGGGTTGTATGTCCATCCGGATTGCTCTTTCTGCTGTCTACTTACAGGATAAGGAAGGAGTGGCTGATCCACACCTTGCACGCTCTTGTGATTGTCATCGCAGGTATGGGCGTCATAGCTATGATAGCCTTCCTACCGCCTGATAAGGACTTCCTGCATCAGTCCGGTCTTATGATAATAACCTTCTACGCTTATACACTTTCCGCCCTGAGATTCCGCTACGCTCTTTTTGCTTCCCTAACACTCGTGCTACTCCACCTTGTAGGTGATCTATTTTTCCTGCATAAGGCGGTCAATAGGATGGTGGCGGATATGTTTTTCCTCAGCTCTGCCAACCTCATAGGCATACCTGTAAGCTATCTCTGGGAGTATCAGAGCAGAAGGGACTTCCTTCTTACGGTTCTTCTAACCATGGAGAAAAAGAGAGTCGAGAAGCTCAACGAAAAACTCAGGGAGATGTCTTACATGGACAGCCTTACGGGAGTGGCTAACAGAAGAAAGTTTGAAGAGTATCTGGAGGCGGAGTGGGAAAGGGCAAAAAGAGCGGGCAGACCTATATCCCTGCTCCTGATAGACATAGACTTTTTCAAGAAATACAACGACATTATGGGCCATCCTAAAGGGGACAAGTGCCTCAGGGAAGTGGCTCAGGCTATAAGCGCTAATTTGAGAAAAGGTATAGATCTTGTGGCAAGATACGGAGGAGAAGAGTTTGTAGTAGTTCTGCCGGAGACGGACCTCTCACAGGCCAAAAAGATAGCTGAAAGAATAAGGGAAGCTGTGATGGACCTTAAGATTCCCCACCCGGGCTCTGATGTGTATGATAGAGTAACCGTAAGCGTGGGAGTAGCGAGCCTGATACCCCGTGAGGGGATGAGAAAAGAACAGCTTATAAAGATGGCTGATGAAGCCCTCTATATAGCCAAGAAGAGGGGCAGGAACAGGGTGGGAACCTTCACAGAGAGAAGCGTAGCCTGACCTATAAGTATAAAATTATGAGGTCATGATCTCAGCGGTTTTCGAGAAGCTCTGTCCTAACTGCGGTGGAGACATAACAGCGGAGAGGCTATCAAAGGGCCTCCCCTGTGAGAGGTGCCTGCCCAAGGAAGTGGATAGAGCAGAACTCTGCTCACACGTAGAAAAGGGGAGTCTGAAGGACCTCTGCGAGGTGGAGAGGAAACTCTCCGAATGGGAGAAGATATTCAGGGAGAAGGTAGGTAGCGACCCCTGGAGTCTTCAGAGGTCCTGGATAAAGAAGGTCCTCCTCGGGAGGAGTTTCGCCCTACTCGCTCCCACGGGTGTGGGTAAAACCACCTTTGGCCTCATAACAGCCTACTACCTTTCTTCAGAGGGCAAAAGGAGCTACATACTCCTTCCCACCAAACTCCTACTCGATCAGGTAAGTAAAAAGCTTCTTAGCATGGGATTGTCTGAAGATGAGGTTGTGGTGGCGGTGGACGCCTCGGAGAAGAGAAAGAAGGAGATAAGGGAAAGGATAGCGTCGGGGGACTTCAGGATCCTCGTTACAACCTCCATGTATCTCTACAAAAACTACGAGATAATCCCCAAAGAGTTCGATTTCATATTCGTGGACGACGTGGACTCTTTCCTGAAGACCGCCAAGAACATAGACAAGGTTCTCACCATGCTCGGCTTTTCTGAAGAGGACGTAGAGGTCGCGATGGAGCTTATAAAGCTGAAGGAGAAGAGGAAAAAGAGCAAGGAAGACTGGGAGAAGATAAGGGAGCTTTCGGGGAAGACATCTTCACTCCAGAGCAAAGCCAGAGGTGTTCTCGTAGTATCCTCCGCAACAGGAAATCCGAGGTCGAGCAGGATAAAGCTATTCAGGGAGCTTCTGGGCTTTGAAGTGGGCAAACCCACCCTGTATCTCAGGAACGTGGAGGACCTCTACGAAGAGGTGGAGGATCTGAAGAAGGCCCTTGTGGAAAGGGTTAAAAAGCTCGGCGGGGGCGGTCTCGTCTTCGTTTCCTCGGACGCTGGAAAGGAGGCTGTCAGGGAGGTAGTATCTCTACTGAAGGATTCTGGCGTAAGGGCAAAGTCCTACGAAGATATAAAGGACTTTTCCGCCTTCGAAAGGGGAGAGGTGGAGGTTCTTGTGGGAATATCCTCCTACAGGAATCCTCTCGTCAGGGGCCTCGACCTGCCCCATGTAGTCAGATACGCCCTCTTCTACGGTGTTCCCAAGATAACCGTATCTTTGAACATAGAGACGAGTGTCTCCCACCTTCTCTGGTCCCTTCTCTCCATAAGGCCTCTGATAGCAAAATCTCTAAAGGAGAAATTGAAGGAGGTGGACTCCTGGATTCAGACCTTAAGAAGGTATTCCTTCATCAGCGAAGAGTTCATAGAGAGGACTCCGGACCTTAAGAAGAGGATCGAGGACCTGAGGGAGAAGATAAAGGCCTTCCTTCTCTCGGAAGAGGTCAGAGAGCTCATAGAAAACTCCGAGGAGATAACACTCCGAAAAACAGAGAAGGGATACTCCCTCGTTGTTGCGGACGTTACAGGGTATCTGCAGGCCTCGGGAAGAACCTCGAGGATGTATCCGGGAGGTATAACGAGGGGCCTAAGCTATGTTCTCGTGGAAGACAGGAGGGCTTTCAACAACCTCGTAAAGAAGGTTAGATGGTTCAACGAGGAGGTAAAGTTCAGGGAGGCGAAAGAGGAAGATCTGGAAAAGATACTTGAGGAGGTAGACAAGGACAGGAAAAAGGTTAGGGAAATCCTCGAAGGCAGGGCAGAGATAGAGAGGAGGGAGCATGTCAGACCAGTTCTCATAGTGGTCGAGTCTCCCAACAAGGCGAGGACCATAGCCAACTTCTTCGGAAAGCCAGTTTCTCGCAGGTTCGGAGATTTTGAAGTTCTTGAGATAAGTGCAGGAGACTTCTATATCATGATAACCTCCTCTCTCGGACACATACTCGACCTCGCCAAGGAAGGAGGCTTTCACGGAGTCTTCGTAGAGAACGGAGATTTCCTCCCCGTTTACGAGGTCATAGAGAACAAGGAAGGAACGATAAAGGGTCTCAGACTTGTGGCTCAAGAGGTGGAGAGCGCTTACGTGGCTACGGACCCCGACACGGAGGGAGAAAAGATAGGCTGGGACGTGGGGGCTATACTCTCACCCTTCGTTCCCCGGATAAAGAGGATAGAGTTCCACGAGGTAACGAGGAAGGCCATATCGAGAGCCCTGGAAAGTCCGAGAGACTTCGACGAGAACCTGGTAAAGGCCCAGATAGTCAGGAGAGTGGCGGACAGGTGGGTGGGCTTTGAGGTCTCGAGGATACTTCAGTCCACCTTCCGCAAATCTTGGCTTTCTGGAGGAAGGGTCCAGATACCCGTCCTCGGATGGATAATAGAGAGGGAAAAGGAATACAGGAAGAAAAGGCCTGTGGTCCAGATAACCTTCAGAGATAAGGGAAGATGGCTCAGGGTGGAGTTTGAGTTTTCCACAAAGAAGGAGGCCAAGGAGTTCTTCGAAAAGCTTGAGGAGGTCGAGTTTGAGATCCTGAAGGAGGAAGAGGAAGTTATCAGTCCACCTCCACCCTTCACCACGGACACACTCCTCAAGGAGGCCTCGGACAGGTTCAAGTTCAGCGTCAGAAAGACCATGGAGCTCGCCCAGGACCTCTTCGAGAAAGGCTTCATCACTTACCACAGGACCGATTCCACACGCGTATCGGACGCGGGGATAGGAGTGGCGAGGGAGTATCTGAAAGAGGAGGTGGGGGAAGAGTTCTTCCAGCCGAGGAGATGGGGAGAGGGAGGAGCCCACGAGTGCATAAGGCCCACAAAGGCTCTCGATCCGGAGGAGCTTCGCTCTGTGGTCCTCTCTGGTCAGGTTCAGGACCTTGGAAGAGACCACATATCTCTGTATGACCTCATCTTCAGGAGGTTCATGGCATCCCAGATGAGACCCGTCAAGGTAAAGGTCAGGGACGTCAGAGTGAAAGCCCTGGGCAGATATCAGGAGGTCAGGCTCAGGACCCGCGTCCTTGAAGAGGGATTCACACGACTTTACCAGATAGATCTGCATCCTGATCTGGAAGGAAAGGTGAATGTTTCTGACCTTAAACAGTTCAAGGAGCTTCCTGGCGCCTACCTCTTTACCCAGGGGAGCCTTGTTCAGGAGATGAAGAGGAGGGGTATAGGCAGGCCCTCCACCTACGCCAGCACGGTAGAGAAGCTCTTAGAGAGGGGATACGTGGTAGAGAGAAACGGCTTCCTGCTCCCCACAAAGCTCGGGAAGGAGGTTTACGAGTTTTTAAAGAGACAGGAGAAGATAATCCCCTTCGTATCGGAGGAGTTCACCAGAAGGCTGGAGGAGCTTATGGACGGGATCGAGGAGGGGAAGGAAGATTACAGGGACGTCCTGGACTCCCTATACAAAGATATAATAGAGTTTGAGGCGAGCGTGAGGAGGTAGTGAGTATGAACTATCATCCCCTGATCATATACTTTGCTGTGGGGGCACTCGTATCCAGCTACACCGCATACTTCCTATATTTCACTCTTTTAAGGAGGTCAGACTTCACCTTCTACTATGCTCTGACGAACCACGCTGTATCGGTCATATTTTCAATACTTGCGGTCCTGACAGGACTTTCGGTGGCGGGAACCCAATACGTTCAGCAGAAGGCCCCCTTCATATTCCTCTTCCCCCACAAGTGGCTGGGGATAGCTCTGGCTGGCTATACGCTTGTAACCTTTGTGGTGCTCTGGATAAAGCAGACCGAACTTGGAAGAAAGTGGGGCATCCTGTTTTCCTTCGTGGGTTTGGGTCTCTCTCTGAGCGTCCTTATATTCGGATGGCTCCTGAGATTGATTTTCTTCTGAGGGAGAATAACTTTTAGCTTATGTTAGAGGGATACGAGATCCTTAAGAACTACTCGGGTCCTTCGGACATAAAGGATTTATCCTACGAAGATCTCGAAAAACTCGCCCGGGAGGTCCGGGACTACATAATCCAGGTGACCTCAAAGAACGGCGGGCACGTGGGACCTGGGCTCGGTGTGGTGGAGCTTACGATAGCCCTCCTGAGGGTGTTCGATCCCCCTAAGGACACCGTAATCTGGGACATAGGACATCAGGGATATCCGTGGAAGATTCTCACAGACAGGAAAGAGGCTTTTCCGACCCTGCGCCAGCACGGAGGGATAGCAGGGTTTCTGAGAAGGGTGGAGAGCCCTTACGACGCCTTCGGTGCGGGCCACAGCTCCACATCCATATCCGCAGCCCTCGGCTTCAGAATTGCCAAGGACCTTAAGGGGAATGACAGCTACGTGGTTGCTGTGATCGGGGACGGGGCCATGACCGCAGGTATGGCCTTTGAGGCCCTCAACAACGCGGGACACCTGAGACCCGACAGGTTCATAGTGATACTCAACGACAACGAGATGTCCATATCTCCCAACGTGGGAGCGATATCTACATACCTGAGCAGGATACTGAGCGGACACTTCGTTCAGGAGTCAAGGCGGAAGATAAAGAACCTCCTCAAACACTTTGGAGACACACCTTTGCGCTTCATGAAGCTCACCGAGGAGTTCCTGAAGGGTCTGATATCCCCGGGCGTGATCTTCGAAGAGCTCGGCTTCAACTACATAGGTGTGATAGACGGGCATGACATAAAGGCCCTCGAAAAGACCCTGAAAAACGCCAAGGACATAAAGGGCCCCGTGCTCCTTCACGTGGTCACCAAGAAGGGGAAAGGATACAGGCCCGCTGAAGAGGATCCTGTCAAGTGGCACGGAGTAGCCCCCTACAAGGTGGAGTCCGGAGAGATAATAAAGAAGCCTTCGCCCCCCACCTGGACCTCCGTGTTCGGGAAGGCCATAGTGGAGCTGGCGGAAAAGGACGAGAGGATAGTGGTTATAACCCCCGCCATGAGGGAGGGCTCGGGACTCGTGGAGTTCTCCAAGAGGTTTCCCGAGAGGTTCTTCGACGTTGGCATAGCGGAACAGCACGCGGCCACCTTCGCGGCGGGACTGGCCTGTGAGGGTATGAAGCCCGTGACCGCCTACTACTCCACCTTCCTACAGAGGGCCTACGACCAGGTCATACACGACATAGCCCTCCAGAACCTTCCCGTCACCTTTGCCATAGACAGGGGAGGTCTTGTGGGAGACGACGGACCTACCCACCACGGGGTATTCGATCTTTCCTATCTCAGGTGCATTCCCAATATGGTAGTTTCAGCCCCAAAGGATGAGCAGGAACTGAGGGACCTACTCTATACCGCGGTAAACAGCTCGGTTCCCTTTGCGGTCAGGTATCCGAGGGGTGCAGCTTACGGTGTTCCCACCGAAGGTTTCAACAAGATAGAGATAGGAACCTGGGAGGAGCTTCTGGAAGGTGAGGATGTGGTGATTCTGGCGGTAGGATATCCGGTTTACCAGGCCATGAAAGCCGCGGAAAATCTATACAAGGAGGGTATAAAGGCAGGAGTTGTAAACGCCCGCTTTGTAAAGCCGATGGACGAGAACATGCTCCTTGACGTATGTGAAAGATACGATTTGATCATCACGGTGGAGGACAACACCGTAGTCGGTGGCTTTGGTTCCGGAGTCCTGGAGTTCCTCGCCAAGAGGGGGATAAGTAAGAGAGTTGTGAACCTTGGAGTTCCGGATAGATTCATAGACCATGGAAACCAGAACCTTCTCAGAAACCTGGTGGGGATAGACGCGGAAGGTATAGAGAGGGCGGTCAAGGACGCCCTCATGAAGAAGGCTATAGGCCTGTGAACGAAAGTTTGGTTTAGAATAGATTTGAGGAGGGGCGGTCATGGAGCAGGTAGAGGAGTTCACCTTTAACATAAAAAAGTTCCTCTCCGGTATAGATCCGGCTCCGGACGAGGAAGTGGAAAGGCTAAGAAGGTGGCTGGGGAGGAACGAAAAACGCTTCATGTGCATACTCGAACACCACTTCGCCTTCGATGAGAACACCCACCTGATAGAAGACTGCGAGAAGGACAGGTGTATGGTGAACTGGCTCAAGGTATACAAGTACATAAACATACTGGGACTACAGCTCAGCATAACAGTGTATCCCGTTATACTCTGGGACATACCCCTCGGAGGTGCTCACCAGGTAACCTACAACGCCCAGTTCAGATACAAAAAGGGCTGGATCTCTAAGAAAGAGACCATACTAATAAACGGGGAGGAGATAGAGGACTACGTGGCCAAGAAGTGCCCCCGTGAAAGTGATTACATCTCCCACAGGCTGAGGACAGAGATAGTTAAGCTCTCGGACTACATAATAAGCACGGTTTTTTCAAAGCTTATGAAGTGCGAGGGTATAAGCGAGATAATGGTATGAACTTCATAGGTAGATATAGCCTTTAGAGACCTAAGGTTCCTCGGGGGGTTGCCAACTACACAAACCCTTCTTCCGCAACCACCTGAACCGCCCTCTGGACATTCTCCGTGCGGAGAACCTCGCTGAAGGGAGATACGTCCACTACGTAGCTGTTTCCCTTCCTTTTTACCAAAATGAAGAACTTTTGAAGGAAACCTTCTTCTGATAAAAGAGTCTCAAGCAGGTATCCCTCTTCACCTTCGTAGAATTTGAAAAACTTGAGATATACCTTTTCTCCGAGCTGGAACTGGGAGTTCTCCAGTGCCCTCAGATTCAGCTCTTTTCCTTCCACCTTTACAGGAAACAACTCCTTTACCTCCTTCAGTCTCGGTATGGATCTTTCGGGAGGATCCTTTACCTTTTTCATAATTATCTCCGTAAGCTCCTTTCCCTCAAGTAGCCACTTCCTCTCGTATTTGGTCAAGGGCTCTTCCACTTCGAGCCTTCTAACACTTATTTCAAATGCACTCAACTTTCCGGCTTCCTCCAGGGTGAACTCTACGAAGGGTCTGTGGTCCGTCCTTATCCTTATCTCCCCACCTTTCTTTAGCTTCCTTGCGAAGATGTAGAGGTTATCTTCCTTGGTAAGCCTTCTCTTGTGGTGGCGCTTCTTGAACCAGGGATCCGGGTAGTTCATATAGATCCTCTCAACGGAAGAGTCCTTAAGCAAAAGGTAAAAGCCCCAGTAGGCGTCTAATCTGACGCAGTGGACGTTCCTAAGGTTCTCTTTCTTGACCCTCTTCATGAGCTTTTCTACCGACACCGCGGAAAGTTCGAAGCCTATTATCTTTCTGTCTGGATTATCCTTAGCGAGCTTTACGGTGAAGTCCCCCCTTCCGAAACCTATCTCCACCAGAAGATCCTTCCACGGGAGGGGTTTTTCGATGCTTTTGTAGTTGATGTAGCAGGATAGCATTATCTGACCTCACCGTTCATTTCGATCCTTCTGAAGTATAGATCGTATATCTCTTTCTCTCCTCCCGCTCTTACCACTTGGAGCACCTTCAATCCGTCTACCTCTCTGATCAGGAACCTGCGGGGAAGCTTTCTCAGGGCCTTTTCCAGTTCCTCCACGCGGTTTGCTCTGAGCCTGCAAAGACCCGCCTTAATCTCACCAGAGGATAAAATCCTTACCTCTTCGGGGAAATACATAAGTAGAGTCGGCAATCTCTGAAGATCGCTCTCAGAAAAGCACTCTACAGGTCTTGCAGGAACTCGGTGTTTCTCCTCCCTGTAGGAGAGGAGTTTCCCTTCCGGGGAGAGGAGCACATAAAGTACCTTGAAAGAGATACCACCAGCTTCAACTACGGGATCTGTATTGGTTATAAGAAGTATCAGGTATCTGCCTCCCAGCTTAAATGGTAATAGTTTGAAGCTGTAGGGGATTCCCGCAGAGTTCATTTCTAAGGGGATAGGAACGCTGTTGTTGTAAATATCCCTGCTTACAAGGTTTACGAGACCAACTCTCAAGTAGTAGGGAGTGGAACAGAGCTCCCCCTCCTCGATCTTTATACCCCCGTTTAAGAGGCCCGCATAGTATACAGCGGAGATCACAACCTCCCGGATCTCCTTATCCTTCACCTTCCTCCTCAGTAGAGATCTAAATGTGTTGAGATCCACCGATTTCCTGTTTTTAAGGTCAACCAGAAGGTTCGACACTTCCCTCGAAACCTCCACGCCCAACCGCAGGTTATCGATAGCCTTCCTGAGATCCCCCACACTTATTAATTGCGGTGGAAGAGTTCTTTCGAACCTCCGCAGAAGCTCCTCAGCAAACTTCCACACTATACCTCCCTTTTCACACTTCACAAGGATGGTGTTCATCACCACCGGAGGATCGAAGAGGGATCTGCTCTTGATTGCCATCTCATACTCGCTACCGAAGAGGATATCCGCGAGCCTTGTGTAAACCACATCTTTGTAGATATTCCTGCCCACAGCGTATATGTATCCCCGGGGAGTGGTTTCAAGAAAGTAACTACACATACCTCTCTCACTATCACAGCTACCGAAACTGATCCAAGCGTATCCTTCATGAACTACCTCCGATACACCTGAGGAGAGGTCCTTTCTCAAGACACCCTGCTCCGTTATGAGCAGTGTTTCTCCATCCGTCAGATAGGCGGTCTCGAGGATATCGAGATAGAGCGGGAGTTCTCCACAGAAGATCCTTTTGTTCCCTTTGTATAGGCAGATGTGCCTGTCCTTCACATCGCAGTTCAGGGAAAATATCGTGGATGCGGAGCTTTCATAGAAACACCGCCCCGGGTTGGAGGCGACGTAAAACACATCCGGAAGCCCGCTCATAAAGAAGGAGGGATTGGGAAGCTTGTGGTTTCCCTCCAGCCTCTCACACCTGAGAATTCCAGACAGATACCTCCACCTGCAGAGTTCATTCTCTTTGAGGAAGAGTATCTCTTCCCTCTGAACATCTATCCAGGGTTCGTAGAAGAAAAACCTCACAATATCAAACTCTGAGGAAGTAACGGGAGACCCGCTGTAGGCTATGGGAGAAGGCAGAAATCCAAGGTCCAGGCAGTTCCCCCCTTCTCCGCTGTCTAAGTAGCAGATCCAGGGACAGTTCAGAACCTCTTTCCCTTCTATCACCTTCCTGCCCTTGCAGACGTTCGCGAACACTGGATAACTTTCTTCTGGGATGGAGTCGGGGCTTTTCACCACCTTCCAACCTATGTATGTATATGGAGGGAAAGGAGATTTCCCCTCGACTATACCGTAGCTCACCGGAATACCGCGCCTCGCCTGGGTTCTCCTTACATCCTCGAGGGTCACATACCTGACGGTAGCTCTGTCTAAACTCTTCACAGGAAAGGTCCTGACCTGCAGTTCACCGGAAGGTTTGAGAAGAACCTTCTTATAGCTGATCTTGGAAGCGCAGGATGCGAGCAGGATTAAGGTGGATGCAAAGCATAAGGGGAGGAGTTTCCTCCACATGAGGTTAATGATTATAGTATACTGCTGGCTCTCCTCTTCTTAAGGACGAACTCCCTTACCTCCTCCACGCTCCTCGTGTTCAGGATAAACTCGGGTGTGGCCCAGCCCCTCCTCGCTATTCCCACTCCTACCTTCATGTATGGCAGGTGCACGACCGAGTGGGCGTCGGTGACTATGGCCATCATCACGCCCGCTTCCACGCACTTCCTTATGTTCTCAGGAGAGAGATCCACTCTGAAGGTGTTTATCTCCAAGGCCGTTCCAGTCTCCCTGGCCACCTCTATGATCTTATCCATGTCGAGGGGGTAGCCCTCCCTCTGGCCGTAGGCCTTCCCCGTGGGATGGCCTATCAGGTTCACGTAGGGGTTTTCCATGGCCTTTAGAATCCTGTAGGTGTTGTCCTGACCCAGCCTTGAGTGGATGGAGGCTACCACGAAGTCGAACTCCTCGAGAACCTCGTCGGGAAGGTCCAGGCTCCCGTCGGGAAGTATGTCTACCTCCGCACCCCTCAGGATGTAAAAGCCCTTGGGGTTGTATACCTCGTTGAGCCTCTTTATTATCCTCCACTGCTCCCTGTATCTTTCTGGGGTAAGGCCGTTGGCGACCCTCGCGCTCTGGGAGTGGTCTCCTATCACTATATACTGGTATCCCATCCTGTAGGCCTGCTCCACCACCTCCTCTATGGGACTGACCCCGTCGCTCCAGTTGGTGTGGACATGGAAGTCCCCCTTTATATCCTTGAGCTCCACGAGGTTGGGTATTTTTCCCTCGAGGGCCAGCTCTATCTCCCCCCAGTTCTCCCTTATCTCGGGGGGTATCCACTCCATTCCCACGAGCCTGTAGACCTCCTCCTCCGTTTCCCCTCCCAGCCTCTCCTCCGTATCCGCCCTGAAAACTCCGTACTCGTTTATCTTGAGGCCTTTCTCCTTGGCGATGTCCCTTACCCTTATGTTGTGCTCCTTGGAGCCCGTGAAATACTGGAGGGCGGCCCCCCAACTCTCGGGTTCCACCGTTCTCAGGTCCACCTGCCTGCCGTTCCTGAGGGTTATGCTCGACTTGGTCTCCCCCTTAGCGAGGACCTTGTCCGCCTCAGGGTAATTCACGAAGTGCTCGTGGATTTTCCCCCAGTCTTTCTTTTCCGCGGCGACCAGTATGTCTATGTCCCCGATGGTCTCCTTCATCCTCCTGAGGCTTCCCGCTATGGAGATCTCCTTTACGCTCTTCTCCTCCTTCATGTATTCGACCACGTCCTCCGCCATCGGGTAGGCCTCTATGAGGGGTATCCTCTCCCTTGTGCTCTTCCAGAGTTCTATACCTTTGAAGATCTTCTCCACCTTCCTGGGACCGAAGCCGGGAAGCCTGGCCAGGGAGCCGTCCTTCAGAACCTTTATGAAGTCCTCCTTCGTCCGAACGCCCAGCTTGTCGTAGGCTACCCTGAGTGTCTTTGGTCCAACTCCCGGGGCGTCCATGAGCTCTAAAAGATCTTCAGGGACCCTCTTTCTCAGGTCCTCGTATTTCTTCACCGTTCCTGTCTTCAGGAACTCCTCTATCTTGAGAAGGGTGGAGGAGCCTATGCCCGGGAGCCTTGAGAGCTTGCCTGTTCTGGACAGCTCCTCTATGTCCTCGGGAAGCTCGGATATGAGGTCAGCGACCCTCCTGTAGCTCCCTATCCTGTAGGGGTTGTCCCCGAGGAACTCGAGGATGTCCGCTATCTTCTCGAATATCTTCGCCAGCTCTTTGTTCTTCTTGTGCATGAGATTAATTTAGCACCGAGGGGAAGGCTTTGAAATCCTTTGGGTTATCATTATATCCTTAAGGTCTAATGTTCGGAGGTGGCGGTATGGAAGCGGACCTGGTGATAATCGGAGCGGGAAGCGGAGGGTATGAGGCGGGGATATACGCCTACAGGAGGAAGATGAGAACCGTTCTCGTGGAGCTCTCCCCCGAGAGCGTGGGCGGAAACTGCCTCAACAAGGGATGCATACCTTCCAAATACATGAGGCACGGGGCGCACCTCTTGGACAAGCTGGAGATGGGGGAAAGGTGGGGGATAAGACCAAAAGGTATAGACCTGGACTATAAGAGCCTCAAGAGAGGAAGGGACGAGGTCGTGGTTACCATAAGGGAGAACTTCAAGAAGTTCGCCCAGCAGATAAACCTGCCCATAATCTACGGGAAAGGCGTCATAAAGGATCCCAATACCGTTTTCGTTGAAGGCGCGGAGGTAACGATAAGGACCAGGTTCATCCTTCTGGCTACAGGTTCGAGACCAGTTGCGGTGGGAGATCTGGTCCCCGACGGCAGATACGTGGTGGACACGGATCAGATATGGGATATAGACTTCATCCCCAGGAAGATCCTGATAGTGGGCGGGGGAGCGGTAGGGGTTGAGTTCGCCTACATCTTCAGGAAGTACGGCTCCGAAGTGGTTCTTGTGGAGCTTCAGAGGAGGATACTCCCCTCCGACGACATACCCGAGGACTCCGCCAGATACCTGGGAAGGAAGCTCAAACAGCTCGGTGTGGACATAAGGACCAAAACCACCGTGGAGAGCTGGCAGAAGACCTCGGAAGGTGTTAAGGCCAGGCTCTCGGACGGGACGGAGGTGGAGGCGGACTTCATACTCCTCGCGGTAGGGAGAAGGCCCAACACCAGTGGGATGGGCCTGGAGGAGGTGGGCGTGGAGCTGGACGAGAGGGGGTTCGTGAAGGTGAACGAGTTCTCCCAGACGAGCGTTCCAAACATTTACGCCTGCGGGGACATAACCTCCCCCCTCATGCTCGCCCACAAGGCCATGTACGAGGGAAAGATAGCGGTGAACCACATGCTCGGCGGAACGGACTGGAAGAGGGACGACAGGATCGTTCCCAAGATCATATACTCCGCCTTCGAGGTGGCGAGCGTGGGACTTACGGAAGAGCAGGCGGAGGACGAGGACTACGAGGTTGTGGTGGGTGTGACCTCCTTCGTCACGAACCCCAAAGCCATGGACGACGGGGAGAACGAGGGCTTTGTGAGAATAGTGGCGGACGAGGAGACGGGAAGGATTCTGGGGTGCCACATAGTGGGCCCGAATGCGGGAGAGCTCATCCACCAGGTGGTCCACATGATGAGGGATCACAAGGATGTGGAGTTCGCTTCAAAGACGATGTACTCCCATCCCTCCCTGTCCGAAGCTATAGGCCAGAGCGCATCGGAGATATACTACGGACCCATAACCTGGGTCAAGAAGTAAGGTTCTTCACAAGCTCCACAACGGAGCTGACTATAACGCTGTTGGACACAACGGTTTCCGCTCCCAGCTCCTTGGCCCTGGCCTGAAGCTGGACGTTCTTGTGCCCGCAGTAGGCAACGACCTTTACGTCAGGCCTCTCCTTTTTGAGATTTTCAAGGAGCTCTAAGCCTCCGAAGCCTTCAAGGTTTATAACCGCAACCTTCACGTCTGGATTGCTGTCCAGAACCTCCTTGGCCTTACCCCACCTGCTCGCAGTCAGAACCTCCCATCCTTGGGACTTCAGGAGGGAGCTTACCTTGGAAGAGGTTATTAGGTTCGAGTCCGAGAGGAGCACCTTCATGGGAAGATATTTTCCAGAGGAATAGACAGGCCTTCTATGATCTGGGATCTTATACTCCCTTTCTCCTTGAGCTCCTGAAAGAGCCTGAACTTCCCCTCCTTATTCACGTAGACCTCGACGCTCTTCATTTCGGGGTCTACTATCCAGTATTCTTTCACGCCCGTCCTCCCGTAAACCTCCTTCTTCTTCCTCAGATCGTAGTAAGCGGTGGAGGGGGAGAGGATCTCCACCACGAGGTCCGGGGCACCGTAGACACCGTCCTCCTTAAGGATATCTTTCCTCTCTTCGGAGATAAAGAGCAGATCTGGCTGGAAGGCGTTCTCCTCGTCAAGATAAACGTCCACGGGTGCGTAAAGGAGGATGCCCTTGTCCTTCAGGAATTTTCTGAGTGCTTCGAAGAGATTTCCTGAAACTATCTGATGTATAGGTTTTGGCGCCGGACTCATCACGAGCTCGCCTTCTATCAGCTGGTAGGGGCTTCCTTCGGGCAGTTTCTTGTAATCTTTTACTGTGGCCTTAGTTTTCAGCTCCATGTATCTAATTTAGAACCTTGCCTCGCAGGTGTGGTCGTATTCTATAAGCTCCTTTATCTTTGGCTCCTCCCCGCAGAGAGGACACTTGGGGTCTTTTCTGAGCTTGACCTTCCTGAAGTCCATAGAAAGGGCGTCCATCACGAGGAGCTTCCCCACCAGAGGCTCACCTATGCCCAGCAGGAGCTTTATGGCCTCGGTGGCCTGTATGCACCCCATTATCCCGCCGATCGATCCCAGGATCCCTGCCTCCTGACAGGAGGGAACCATCCCGGGAGGTGGAGGCTCCGGGAAGAGACACCTGTAGCAGGGAGAGTTCTCCTTGTCCCTGAAGTCGAAGACAGTGCACTGGCCTTCGAACCTGAGCATGGCGGCGGAGACAAGAGGTTTACCCGCAAAGTAGCAGGCGTCGTTTATGAGGAACCTGGTGGGGAAGTTGTCGGTCCCATCAAGGATAACATCGTAGTCCTTTATCAGGTCCATTATGTTCTCTTTGTTTACCATCTGGTTGTAGGTGATCACCTTCACGTCGGGGTTCAAAGCTTCGAGGGTCTTCTTGGCGGACTCCACCTTGGGAACGCCTACCCTCTCGGTGGTGTGAAGTATCTGCCTCTGGAGGTTGGAAAAGTCCACCACGTCGTAATCAACTATACCTATCGTCCCAACCCCAGCTGCGGCGAGGTAGAAGAGTGCGGGCGATCCCAGACCTCCGGCGCCTATCACCAGAACCCTGGACTTTAAAAGCTTCTCCTGCCCTTTGCCTCCCACCTCGGGGAGGATTATGTGCCTTGCATACCTCTTGATCTGCTCCTCGGTGAACTGGAACATTCTTAATATGATACAGAGTTTCGCAGGTTTTACAACCTTACTGGATCATAAAATAATTAGGATGGTTATAAAAGTCCCTGACTTTTTTATAGAACACAGCTTGGTAAGCATAAATACAAGCAATATTTTAGTGTGTGGATATAAAAGTTACAAAAAAGCCGAGAAGAACGTGGTAGAGATTTCTGAACCAGCCTTAATTTTTCTCTTAAAGGGATACAAGGTAATACATTTTGAAGACAAAGATGTAGTTGTTAATCCAAATAATGGGGTATTTGCCGCTTGCGATAAGTTTATAATGTCAGAAATACCAGAGGGACTTTATGAAAACACAGTTATCTTTATCAAAACAGAGTTTTGGGTTAAAGAAGCGATAGATTTAATTGGTTGTTATCATTCCAATTCAAAAAGTAGGAAGAAGTTTATATCTTTTTCTATTGACAGCTACATAATCAATTTTCTACAACAGCTTAGGACTATTAGTAATTTTACAAATTTATACAAAAAAGCAGTTAATAATCAGTTTTGCATAGACTATATCTTAATCTTAAAAGTTAAAGAACTTTTAACCTATCTTGCTCTGAGAAATAGAGAAGTGCTTGATTTTATAAAAAACTCAGTATTAGCTGACGATAAACTCTACTTTTTAAATTGCGTGGAAAAGCACATTTACGAAGACATAACTTTAGAGGAATTAGCAAAAAGATGTAATTGTAGTTTAAGCTCATTGAAAGAAAAATTTCGTAAGTATTTAAATAAATCTCCCAAAAAGTATATAAACGAAAGAAGGTTAGAGAAAGCAGCTTTCTTACTGAGAAACACTACAGATACTGTAGATAGTATAAGCAAAAAAGTAGGTTTTTCTAATGTTTCCTATTTTAATTTTCTCTTTAAAAAGAAATACAATATGACACCTTCAGAATACAGAGCACTGCTGTCGTCTTAAAACCGTCTTATATTGAAAAGCTTATGACTTATATTGAAAGCAAAGTTTCTACCTATTAGGTAAATTACTTAAGTGACACAAGCTACAAGGGAGGGTTGGTAATGCATAGAAAATTTCTCCTCAGAGGGTTGGATGATGTCCTTTCCAAGGTATTTAATGATGAAGAAAATAAACTTTATTAGAAAATTTTCAGACAAATCAACTTATTCAGATCAATATCTTAGACAACCTAAAAAACATGTTCACGACTTATTTGTTGTAATAGGAGGTAAAACATGAGTATTAGGGTGTTCAATGCTTTTAAAGACGAAGATATAAAGAAAGTTGTGAAATTTATGAGGGACGGCGCTGTTATTATATTCTATTCTGAGTCTGTATACGGCTTCGCTACCAACGGATATATTAAGGAATCGGTAGAAAAAATCTATGAAATAAAAAGACGAAGCAGGAAAAAACCTCTAAACGTATTAGCAACTCCTGAGAATTTTACAAACTGGTGTTATATTCCGGAAAGATGGAAGCATATTGTAGAAAAATTGATAGGATTATATTGGCCCGGAAACTTAGGCTTAATACTTCCCAAAAAGGAAACTATTCCTAATTATGTGAATGCTGGTTTAGATTCTGTAAACTTAGTGTGTATGGACATTGTAGCTTATAAGATAAGTAGTTTTGCTGACTTTCCCGTATGCGTAACCTCTGCAAACTTTTCTGGAGAAAAACCTATAACTAATCCAGAAGAGGCTTTAAGTACCTTTAAGGATTATGTAGATATCTTCCTCTTAGGTCCTGAAAGCTCAAGAAAACAGCCTACTACAATTATTGATTTTTCGAAGGATTACCCATACATACTCAGGGAAACGACCATATCCGCTGAGAATCTGTATAATACACTTGGCATTAAGTTTTAAAACTAAAAATAAAAACTAATTATAAAAAAGAATTTTATTTGCAAATACCCTGAAAGATATTGCAAGAAAGAGAAAGATTAAGCTGATGAAAGCGATAATCCCTTGTGTAATGGAGATACTCAAAATGGACATTCGGCTTGTAGGTGCAACAACAGTTATAGTAACGGTCAGAGCAACCGTAATAAAAATAGGCACTAAGAAGTTAAATATATGAGCACAAGTATGTCTAATATTGCAGTCGATAACCAGCAATGTAACTAAGAATACTATAGCTAAAATAACTAAGAGTAGACAAGTGTGTGCCAATATAAATCCCAGCACAGAAAAACTGGCAAAGAAGTTGCTTAGAACATAATTGATCTCTGAAAATTCTACAAGATCCCTATTTACTCTACCAAAATCTCCAAATGTAAGAGCTCTTTTCTCAAAAGGAGAAATATTTTCAATACGCTCTCCGTCAAATATATTGTATCTAAAAGGATAAGTGAAAATTATAATCTCTGATGTAAAAGTTGCGAACATTCCTACGACCCAGGCAAATATGAAATAGAGCATAAGGACTATCGTATTATTTACAATATCCATATTGACATAGAGCGCATAACTGCCTAATTTGGCTAACAATAAGTGCTTAGCATCCAAAATGGAAGTTGTTATATGTATTAAAATTCCATTCCGCTGCACCTCATTGCCGTTAAACTTTAGCAGTAAAGCTTCAACATAAAATAAACCTGTAACTATAGGAAATATAATCCTGAAGAGAGAGTATCTAACAAGTAAGTCCATTGCTAATATAGAATTTTATCTACTCCTCGTCCTCCACTCCATGTATATCGCATACAGCGCAGGCACGAACAGCAGCACTATCACGAAAGTAGAAAGTATCCCACCCACCATCGGCGCCGCGATTCGGGACATTACTTCGGAGCCTGTGCCGTGGCCTTTCATGATGGGCAGGAGCCCAAGAAGTATGGCGGAGAAGGTCATGAAGATGGGTCTTATTCTCTTGACAGCACCGTGGTAGATGGCTTCGAAAGCCTCTTCTTTGGAGGGTATCTGCCCGCCGAACTTTTCCGCAGTGTCTCTGAGGGAGTTCTGTATGTAGACGACCATCACTATCCCCATCTCCGCCGCTATCCCGAGGAGTGCAAGAAAGCCCGCAATTGAGGCTATGGAGATGTTGTAGTCCAGAAGATACATGAGCATAACTCCCCCGAAGGTGGCGACGGGCAGAGTCAGGAGGACGAGTATCGTTTCAAAGAGCTTGTTGAAGGTGAACCAGACCAGAAGGACTATGAGCAGGATTACGACAGGGATGATAACTTTTAAGTTCTCAAGGGCTTTCTTCCAGTATTCAAACTGTCCGCTCCACTCGTAGTAGTAGCCTTTGGGGAGCTTGAGCTTTTCTTGAAGGACCTTTTCAGCCCTTTCTATAACCGTTCCCATGTCCACCTCGGGGTTGGGGGTGATGAAGACGTAGCTGGTCAGAAGCCCGTTCTCTGACTTTATGCTTATGGGGCTTTCGGTCCTGACTATGTCCGCCACAGCGGAGAGGGGAATGAGCCTGTCTTTGAGCGGAATCATTAGATTTTCAAGGTCGTATCTGTAATCTAAAGGAACACCGAGGGTTATCCCGTATCTCTCACGCCCGAGGATCATGGTGGAGGCGGGGGAGTTGGCAAAGAGCTGGGCTATAGCCATGTTTATGTCCGAGACCGTGAGACCGTATCTTTGGAGGGCTTCCCTCTTGGGTCTTATCTCTATGTAGGTAGCCTTGGTGGATCTCTCTCCGAATATGCTCATTATCCCGTCCACGTCTTTTAGCATCTGCTCTATCTGCTGGGCGAGGTCGTTGAGTGTGTTTATGTCGTCGCCGTAGATCTTTATCCCCAGAGGTGTCTGTATCCCCGTCGTGATCATGTCTATCCTTCCCTTTATGGGCATGGTCCACATGTTGGAGAGCCCGGGGACCGATATGGCCTGATCCATCTCTCTGATTAGCTCCGTGTAGGTTATGGTCCTCTCCTTTGGAAAGATCTTACGTAGGAGGTTCTTTATGGATTCTGGAATGTTCCAGTTTGAGTAGAACCTCTCCTCCTCTACCTTTCTCCACTCCTCTTCGGGCTTCAGTGTTATGAAGGTCTCTATCATGGAGAAGGGAGCTGGGTCCGTTGCGGTTTCAGCTCTTCCCGCCTTTCCGAAAACGCTCTCAACTTCGGGAAACTGCTTGAGGATTCTGTCTTGTATGTTGATTATCCTGAAGATCTCCTGACGGGAGACACTGGGGACGGAAGTGGGCATGTAGAGTATGGTTCCCTCATTCAGAGCTGGCATGAACTCCCTTCCAAGCTTTTCGTAAAAGTAGAAGGTGCTGACTCCCATGAGGACAAACAGAAGTAGCATGAGGTATCTGAGTTTTACCGCAAGGTGAAAGAGGGGGTCGTAAACCTTTATGAGAAGCCTAACTATCGGGTTCTTCTCCTCGGGCGGGATCTTACCTCTGACGAGGTAGTAGATGAGGACGGGAACTACTACCACGGATATTATCGCCGCCACGAGCATGGAGAGGGTTTTCGTAGCTACAAGAGGCTTGAAGAGCCTCCCCGCCTGACCTTCTAAGGCAAAGAGGGGAACGAAGGAGACGGTAACTATCAGAAGTGCGAGGAATATGGGCTTCCCGACGTCTTTGGCGGAGTGGGTTATGGCTGTCACAAGGTCGTCTCCTTCTTCGAGCCTCCTGTGGACGTTCTCCACGAGCACTATAGCCGCGTCCACCATGGTTCCGATCGCTATCGCTATCCCTCCGAGGGACATGATGTTGGAGGTGATGCCGAGGTGGTTCATGGTGATGAAGGTGGCAAGGAGGGAAACGACGAGGAAGATGATTATCACTATCGCGCTCTGGATGTGAAAGAGAAAGATCCCCACTATGGCGAGGACCACGATGGACTCCTCTATGAGCTTGGTCTTGAGGTTGTCTATGGCTCTCTCTATCAAGGTTGATCTGTCGTAGACGGGCACGATCTCAACGTCCTCGGGAAGACCTTTCTTTATCTCCTCTATCTTCTTCTTGACGTTCTTGATGGCCTTGTAGGCGTCCGCACCGAAGCGCATTACAACTATCCCGCCTACCGTGTCTCCAAGGCCGTTGTAGTCCGCCACTCCCATCCTGTAGGCGGGAGTCTCTATCACCGTCCCGAGGTCCTCGATCCTTATGGGAATACCGTTCCTGTAGGCGACCACCGTTTTGGCTATCTCCTCCCTGCTCTTTGCGTATCCCACCGCCCTGATGAGAAACTCCCTCTCGTTTATCTCTACGTATTTGCCCCCCATCTCAACGTTGGTTCTCTTGAGTGCCATGTAGAGGTCTTTGAGAGACAATCCATACTGATAGAGCTTCTCGGGCTTCACGAGGACCCTGTATTCCTTCTCGTAGCCTCCCACCGAGGCCACCTCCGCCACATCTGGGACCGAAAGGAGGGCGTATTTGATGTAGAAGTTCTGCAGTGCCCAGAGCTCATCCAAGGTTCTGGTTTTTGAAACGAGCGCATACTGGTAGACCCATCCCACTCCCGTGGCGTCGGGACCGAGCTGTATGTCAGCCTCTCTGGGGAGCTGTCCCCTTATGGTGGCGAGCTTCTCAAGGACACGGGACCTCGCCCAGTAGAGGTCAGTCCCGTCCTCGAAGATTATGAAGACGAGGGAGTAGTTGGGGACCGAGTATCCCCTGACGGTCTTGACCTTGGGAACCCCCATCATGTTGGTAACGAGGGGGTAAGTGAGCTGGTCCTCTATAACCTGAGGAACCTGACCTATCCACTTGGAGTAGATGATCACCTGAACGTCCGAGAGATCAGGTATAGCGTCTATGGGTGTTTTCTTGAGGGAGTAGTATCCGTAGAGAAGTAAGAATAGGGTTGCGAAGATTATGGCTATCCTGTTCCTGAGGAAGAACTCCGTCAGAGAGACCATGCTACATTCCTCCGAGCTATATTCTTGTGTATGGGGGTCTTTGAAGAGATAAGGAACTGGCTCGCTCCAGAGATAAAGGAACTCAAAGCTCGGCTTGAGAGGTTGGAGAGCGAGGTTTCCAAGGTTGACAAGAAAGTTGACGAAATATCGGAGATAAAGGAAAGACTTTCAGCCCTTGAAGCTCTTAGCTCAAGCTTGCTTAAAGAATTAAAGGACCTGAAAAACACACAGCAGAGGTCGGAAGAGAGAATCTTTACCCTTGAAGCAGAGGTTAAAGAAATCAAGAACAGCCAGCTCAGAACCGAGGAGAAGCTCTCGGAGATATTCAAGATGCTCCTTGAGCTTGTGAGACTTATTACTAAACTTGAGGACAAGATAGAGCTCGAGAGAAGGGTAGAGAGGCTTGAAGAAGCCGTCTTGAAGAAGAAGTAGATCATCTCAGCTCTCTCCTCATCAGCATGGCGTTTACGGCAACTATCACGGTGCTCGCACTCATAAAAACGGCTCCGACCGCGGGTTTCAGAACAACGCCCCAAGGCGCGGCCACTCCCGCCGCGAGGGGGATGGTTATTACGTTGTATCCGGTGGCCCAGAGGAGGTTCTGGACCATCTTCTTTACAGTTATCACCGAGAGCTTCATCACCTTCACAACGTCCCTCGGATCGTTCTTCACGAGAACTATGTCCGCGCTCTCCACCGCCACGTCCGTTCCCGATCCTATCGCCACGCCCACGTCCGCCTGAACGAGGGCTGGAGCGTCGTTCACACCGTCCCCGACCATGGCAACCTTCATGCCCCTGCTCTGGAGCTCCTTCACCTTCTCCGCCTTCTGGTGGGGAAGGACCCTTGCGAAGAACTCGTCTATGCCGAGCTCCTTAGAAACGTACCTCGCCACCTCCTCCGAGTCCCCAGTTATCATGACAACCTTCTTCCCAAGCTTCCTAAGTTCGGAGACCGCCTCGTAGGACTCGGTCCTTATCCTGTCCGAGAGGGCTACGGCACCGGCCAGCCTGCCGTCGACCGCTACGAGGATCACCGTCTTGCCCTGAGACTCAAGCTCCATAGCTCGGTTCAGAACCTCCGCGGACAGCTCAACGCCGAGCTCTTCCATAAAGAGCTTGGTTCCCACCGCCACCTTCTTTCCTTCTACCTCACCCACCACGCCTTTTCCGGGAACAGCCCTGAAGTTCCTGGCTTCGGGGATAGGGACGCCTTTACTCTGAGCTTCTTCCACTATAGCCTGGGCTATCACGTGCTCGGAGTTCCTCTCCAGGCTTGCGGTCAGTTTGAGAAGTTCAAGTTCGGGTATACCTGTGGAGAAAATATCTGAAACTCCGAAGCGCCCCTCTGTCAGCGTCCCCGTCTTGTCAAACATAACCGCGTTCACGTCCTTGATCGCTTCCAGAGCTATCCTGTTCCTGACCAGTATCCCGTTTTTCGCTGAGTAGGAGGTTGCAAAGGATATTACGAGCGGTATGGCAAGGCCGAGGGCGTGGGGACAGGCTATCACCATCACCGTGACCGCTCTCTCGACCGCAAACTGGGGATCACCTTTGAGGACCAACCATACCAAAAGGGCGGTGCCTCCTACAGAAATCGCCACCACGGTCAGGTAGAAGGCTACCCTGTCCGCCATGTCCTGGAGCTTTGTTTTGGACTCCTGAGCCTCCTTTACCAGCTTGAGAACCTGACTCAGGTATGTTTCCTCTCCCGTTCTCTCAACCCTGACCTTGAGCGATCCCTCCATATTGATCGCACCGCCTATAACTCTGTCCCCCACACCTTTGGGAACGGGCTTTGACTCTCCGGTAAGCATAGCTTCGTTTATGTGGGAGTTTCCCTCCACGATCACACCGTCCGCCGGGATCTTCTCCCCGGGCTTGACGAGAACGAGATCCCCGGGCTTCAGCTCTGACACATGAACCTCCACTACCTCACCGTCCCTGATGAGGTTGGCTTTAGTAGGCATGAGCTTAACGAGCTTCTCCAAAGCCCTCGAAGCTCCGAGGACGGACTTCATCTCTATCCAGTGTCCCCAGAGCATGACCACTATAAGGGTGGTCAGCTCCCAGAAGAATTCCTTTCCGCCGAAGACAAGGGTTGAAAGGCTGTATAGGGAGGCTACCGATATGGCTACACCTATCAGCGTCATCATACCGGGGCTTCTTCTCCTGAGTTCATCGAGCATTCCCTTCAGAAAGAAGAGTCCTCCGTAAAAGAAAACGACCGCGGATAGAACAGGCGTTATCCACTCACTCCCGGGAAACTCGGGCATGGAATAACCCAAAAGGTCCTGAAGACTTTTTGAGTAAAGAAGCACAGGGAGGGTCAGCAGGGTGGAAACTACCGCCTTCCTCCTAATCTCTCCTACGTGCATAGAGTGATCGTGTCCAGCGTGATCTTTGTGCTTCTTGTGTGTGTGATCTTCAGAGATATGAACACCACAGCCGTGCTCTTTTATGGATACGTGCCTGCCATGTTCTTCAACCCTTACCAGTTCCATACCGCATTTTGGACACCTGCCGGGCTCGCTTTGCTTAACTTCGGGATGATGGGGGCAGGAATAGACGATCTCCCTTCCCTCATCGTGACCGTGTCCATGGCCGTGTTCCATTCGATTAGGCCTCCTGGAAAAGCACTGGAGAATAATAAAGCGGTTTTTTGTGTTAATACAAGATGTTTATTTAACGTTAAAAGCAAGTTAAAATTAACAACCATTATTGATGTGTCGAGTGAAAGCATAGAACTTGTGCCGGCTGATTAGGTCTTGAGTTTACCACAATTCAAAATTTACGCAGAATAAAAGCCTTCCATTTTCGATTTGAGGCGAATACTTCCGCTGTGTTTTCTTGGTTTAAAACCGATTACTTTTGACAACTTTTCCTCTTATAAAGGTAAAGATTTGGATTTAAAATTATCCATGTGCGGGAAAAGGTAATTCTTGAGATCAACGGTAAAAGGGTAAGGCTAAAGGACTTTCCCATGAGGGCGCTTAAGGGGACAGTTGTGGGATTTATAAGGAGCTTAAATCTTGAAGAGAACCCGAAGGAGATAAGCATAAAGATAATACTTGACGATGAAGATAGTGGAGACGCTCGAGTTCAAGGTCCTACAGGATAAGGAAGGCAGAAGACTGGACCAGTTTTTAAACGACTCCTATCCTGAATTTTCGAGAACTTACATAAAGAAGCTGATAGAAGCCGGATGTGTGTTTGTAAATTCAAAACAGGTCAGGAAAGCCTCCAAAAAGCTAAAAGCTGGGGACACTGTATTACTGAACGTGCCCGAGCCAGAGCCTTTAAAGGTCGAGCCGGAGAACATACCCATAGACATAATCTATGAGGACAGAGACCTTCTCGTCCTGATAAAGCCCTGCGGTCTCGTTGTCCATCCCTCACCCGGATACACCTCAGGGACCCTCGTAAACGCTCTTCTTTATCATGTAAGGGAGCTCTCTTCCATAGGCGGTGTGGAGAGGCCCGGCATAGTCCACAGGCTCGACAAGGAGACCGCGGGTCTGATGGTGGTTGCAAAGAACGACTTCGCCCACAGGGAGCTCGTCCGGCAGTTTGCAGAGAGAAAAACGGAGAAGCTATACAGGGTTCTCGTAAAGGGCATAGTAGATAAGGATCACGGAGTAATAGAGCTACCCATAGGAAGGCACCCGGTCCACAGGAAGAAGTTCTCCGTCTTCTCGACCAGCTCAAAGCCCGCCAAGAGCGAGTTCTGGGTCTTAGAGAGGTTCCCGAAAACGGGGATAACACTTTTAAAGGTAAAGATATACACGGGAAGGACCCACCAGATAAGGGTCCACCTCTCCTCGATCGGACACCCGGTCCTCGGGGACAGGACCTACGGCTTCAAAACGAGCTCCGTTCCCCGGGAGCTTTTAGACCTGATGGGAGAGTGCAACATGCTCGTGGCCTACAGGCTCGGCTTTTACCACCCTTCGAGTGGGGAGTGGGTGGAGTTCGAGATCGAGGATCCAGAGCCCTTCAGGAGCGTTTTAGAAAAGATAAGGGAGTTAGAGGGCTCCCTTGGTTGAGGGGAGGTCCCCTCCCACCACCTGGACTGCCTCCATGAGTGTCAGGGCGAAGGACTTGAAGACCGCCTCCGCAACGTGGTGGAGTATCTTCCCTTCCAGAACCCTAATATGTAGTGTGCTCTTGCTCTCGAGGGCAAATCCTTTGAAGAACTCCCATATCAACTCGAAGTCGAACTCGGTTATCTTTCCCCTAAGACCCATGTCCTCGTAGTAGAAGAGGCCCCTTCCCGAGAAGTCTATGGCGGACATAACGAGGGCCTCGTCCATGGGAACGATCGAGTCCCCGAACCTCCTTATTCCCTTCCTGTCTCCGAGAGCCTTCAGAACCGCCTGACCAAGGACTATCCCGCAGTCCTCAACCGTGTGGTGGTGGGAAACGTGAACATCCCCCTCCGCCCTTACCTCCAGATCGAACCTTCCGTGCTTTGCGAAGCTCTCGAGCATGTGGGTGAGGAAGCCCACAGGTGTGTCTACCCTGTAGTCCCCTTTCCCGTCGAGGTTTATGTAGACTTCTATATTTGTTTCCCTCGTTTCCCTCTTTACGCGGGCCTCTCTCATGATTAGATGGTAGGCGCGAGGGGACTTGAACCCCTGACCTCCGGCGTGTCGGGCCGGCGCTCTCCCAGCTGAGCTACGCGCCTTGACCTAAAAATTATATA
>JALWVU010000069.1 GCA_027079305.1 Aquificaceae bacterium | reverse complement strand
TGCGCGCCCGCTGGCGGACCCCGCTCCCCTGGGCGGGCGAGTACGTCTTCAACGGGACGCTCAGCCTGGAGCGGGTCCTCTCGCCCATCGCGGACCTCGGCGCGATGTACCGCCTGAGCCGCGTCCGCTACGTCGACGGCACCGCGGAAACCACCCACGCCCTCGACGCCACCTTGAGCTTGGCCCTGCAGGCCAACCTGAGCGTGATCGTCAAGGGCCAGGCCGCCTGGGGGACGGGCTTCGAGGAGCCCGAGCTGGGCCTGAGCGTCGGGTTCCAGTACAGCCTGTTTTAAAGTTCCGAAGAAAGAAGCGTTGTACTGTGTTTGTAGAAGAGGAGAGCCGAAACAACCGGCTCTCCTCTTCGTTTTTCTTTGCCTGGACCTGTTCAAATAAGGACCCAGCCGTAGGATGGGGAGGGAGGTGGAAGGAGATGCCCTCAATCCACATCCTGAGGCTGGGTCAGCTCTTCCGGCGCGCTCACCTCTCAGCGGGAGCGCATCCCGGCCTGGGCCGTCGCTCTCGCAGCCGTCCTGTACCCCATGGGGCTGAGCCTGCGCAAGATCTCCAGGTATTTAGCCTCCACGGGGTCGAGCGCGCCCACACCGCGGTATGGTATTGGCTCCAGAAGCTGGGCGACAAGGCCCTGTGGACTGGTAAGATGCCCTCCCGGATCGTGGTGGATGAGACCTGGGTCCAGGTAGGGAGACAAAGTTGCTGGGTCTTCACGGCGCTCGACCCTAAGACGGGTCAGGTCCTCTACTTGGAGCCCTTCTTTGAGCGGGACAGCTGGAGTGCTGTGGCCTTTCTGCAGGCTCTTGGGGAGCACTATGGCACGTTGCCCAAGAGGTCATCAACGCCATCGAGGGATTCTACGGAGAGTTCCTCAAGCGGAGGCTGAAGGACTTCGATCGGTACTTTCCCACCTGGGATCGAGAGCTGAAGAGTGTGAAGCGGCGGCTGAAGGTCTTCGCCTGGTGGCACAATGCTACCCGCTTGAGGGCCTTACCCCAGCTTATTTGAACAGGTCCCTGAGGGCCTTGACACTCTTTTTTACTAGGCTTATAATAGTAAAAATGAAAAAGACTTAGCAAGGGTGAGGAATAACAAGAAGGAGGGATGATAATGCTGAGCAATGTTAAAACAAAACATTTAGGACTTATCTTGATCGGATGTACGCAATTCTCTGACTCTACCTTAAACATTGAGTCTAGCTCTTCTCTAGCTCACTAATGGCTCAAGGTTTCCAGAATGAGAGGGAACTACTCGGAAACGAGTGGAATGCCGTCATTCAAAAAGTTCTCAGTGACTGGAGGGTGCAAAAAATTCTAGAGAAAGCAAGAGGGCAGCTTGATTTCACTGCAGTCCAAGCATTTTCTTTTCGTCGAGGTTCTCAGCATGGATTTATTGTTTTACTTCCTTTTGGTGATCAACTCATCGCTTATGTTCAATTTGGTAGCCAGATTGACATTATGTTA
The DNA here is from genome assembly GCA_027079305.1 of Aquificaceae bacterium. Lineage (GTDB taxonomy): Bacteria > Aquificota > Aquificia > Aquificales > Aquificaceae > Hydrogenivirga. The sequence continues at coordinate 2,021 of JALWVU010000069.1, read as the reverse complement.
CACCCTGTTAAACCAGGGGCAAGGTTTAAAGTTATGCAATCTTTTAGTGAAAGAAACAAAATTTTAAAGATTCTGAAGCGAGATGCCTTTCCATGGCTAGAAGGTCAAGTACAGAAGCGCGGCTACAAGCTTATACCTGGCCACACCTTACTCTTGAAGGACTATGTGCATAATGAAACTCTCTTCTTCGCCTTTGGGAAGAAGGCTCTCACCAAAGGTTTTCCTAACCAGGACGTTTCCGCCCAAGCCATATGCATCATGCAAGTCACTGAACAAGCCATATGCATCATGCAAGTCACTGAATATGAACTGTGTCCCGAACTTCTCTGGATAGGTGGAGGTTCAACAAGCCCTTCAACGTCAGGTTCTAGTTCAAACTCCTTTTCTACAACAACTACAACTGTCTCTAGAATTCCCAGGCTGGACCCTGGAATCGGTGGAGGCGGAGGTCCAGACCTTAGTGGATATACAAACTTGGATGGTATGATTGCACATCAGGTTCAGATTTGCTGCCCCTTTGGAATACGAGCAGATGTTCAGGTAAATAGTAATCATACTTCCATCGCAAGTAAAACCGTCAATACTGTGGGGGTTAGCGGAAAAATCAGCTTTAGAGTGAAATCCGATTCTTGTAGTCAAACTCGACGGAATGCTTCATCTGCTTCCTGCTCTACTTCCCTTCGAGACACCGTAGTAATCGGGTTGAGTTGTACAAGCTTTGTGGCCACGGGAACCAGCAGACATTGGCTTCTCCATAATGGAGAATATATGGAAACAGTTAGCAATGGAGCATTTGTATTATCATTCAGCTGCTGAATATATGAATATAACGGAAAAGTGATGAAGAAAATGATGAAGCTGGTATTTCTATTAGGATTAATCCTCGCTATCGGCTCAACTTTACCTTCGGCTACCCATGCACAGGCGGTTTGGACAACCACTTTTCTTTGTTTTTCAGGGTTCATTCCTCCAGATCAACTGGAGGTTTACTTGCAAGATTTGGCCCTTTCATGCAAGTCCTTTGTAACTGGATCGCCTTATCAGGAGAAAGTTAAGAAATCAGATGTCATTAGAGTGAAAGCTGATAAATCCTTATCCTTTTACCTAGCCATTCTTCATAGCAAGCCTAATCCCACCTTCCCCATATTCCTGCTCATTGACGGTTTACAACAAGCCTTTCAGCTAGAGGGGGAAGAAGCGGTAGTCCATCAACTTTTTGTCCCTCTAGATGACGGTTCATTTCAACCTCATGCCTTTTACTATGAAGTTCCGGCGCTGCCTCCTGGCCTACATAATGTGATAATAGCAACATTTAGTGTTTCGCCTGATGATGTTATGCTTGCTCCTTCCCTTCAAAGCATCTACGCAGGTGAGGGAACAATTCCTAAAGTTTCCTCTCTCCGTCCTCCCGATTCGGCGTTTCGTATGGGTATAACTCGACCTGTGGAGGAAACTCAATTCCCCTGGGAGGGGATTTTTCTCAGCTTATCTCCGAACCCCAGTCGGGAGGAGCTCAAAAACGGCTGGGTTGTCCGTCTCCAACCCGGTCAACGCTTGCGCTATTTCATTGGACTTCGCGCTGCTTGCGTTGATGATCAGCTACACGACTATCAAGTAATGGTCTTCTTAAATGAGCTTCAAATCCCGATCGAAGCGGAAGACCGTCAGCGATTGGTCTTGGTACGCTTGGCCTGTGAACAGGAGATTTGGCTAGATGCTTCCCTTATAGCCCCTCAGAAACCGGGAGAATACCTACTTATCCCATTTGCCATCATCAACCCATATGCACGAGACTATAGAGATCCTGAGAAGTTAGCTGAAAAACCTTTAATACCTTTTGGTCCAGTACCCAAGTACGTTGTAAAGGTGACGCCCTAATCTCGAAAAATGTGCTAGCGATACGCCTCGAGCCCGGTGACGAAGTGCCCCACGATCAGCGTGTGGATGTGGTCGGTGCCCTCGTAGGTGTAGACCGTTTCTAAATTGGCCAGGTGGCGCATCGACTGGTAGTCGAGCGTGAT
>JALWVU010000068.1 GCA_027079305.1 Aquificaceae bacterium | reverse complement strand
GGGCGGGAGGGGTTCCCTTCAGGCTGAGGGTGGCCTGGGAGTATAAAGGGGATGTGGTGAGGAGATGGCTTCTCAAAACTTCGGAGGGGGAGATCCTGATGGATTTTCTGAAAGAGGAGATCGCCATAAACGGGAAGGTGAAAAGAAAGAAAGAAGGAGACAAACTCAGGGAAATGGTAAGCGACTTCCTCTCCGGAAGAAGGCGGGAAGGATCAACCCTCAGAGCCTTGAGAAACCTGGAGCTCTTGGAGGAGATCTCTTAATCGTATCTTTCGGTCTTTATCTGATTTCTATCCACACCCAGATTGAGAAGTATACCCTTCATATCGTCTACAAACTTGGGAGGCCCGCAGAGGTAGTAGAGGCTCGAGTTCAGGTCCTCAACCTCCCTGAGTATCTTCTCCCTGTCTATCCTTCCCCTCAGGCCCTTCCACTCAGGTGGTTGTTCCCTCGTCAGGGTTATCCTTACCTTTATATTGGGAAGACGGGAGAGCTCTTCGAGTTCTTTCCTGTAGATTATCTCCTCGTGGGACTTGTATGAGACGAGCAAAGTCGCTTTAACTTTCTCAAGACCTTTATCCCTTATGTATCTGAGTATGGACATGAGGGGGACCACACCGCTCCCCGCACCTATGAGGACGAGCCTGTCGGACATCCCTTCTGTCCAGAAGAACTTCCCGTAGGGACCCTTTATGAAGAACCTGTCTCCCTCCCTCACCTGGGTGGTGAGTATCACGGAGGCCTTGCCCCCTTCCTTTCTCTTCACGGTAAGCTCGAGCCTGTCCTTCTGAAGGGGGCTGGAAGCTATGGAGTAGGCGCGCCTTAGTTCCTCCCCCGTGGGAGGGTAGGGGACCTGGAGCATTACATACTGGCCCGGGTAGAAGTCAAAATCTATCCCCGATATGTCAAAGACCAGCGTCTTCGTGGTCGGAGTCTCCTCCCTTACCTCAACTACGGGAGCGGTGAACTCTATCAGGGGCTTCTTTTCAAGCTCTATCACCGGCCCTTTCCTTCTTGAGCTTTTCGTAAACCGCCATCACGTAGCCGAGGAAGGCGTTCTCGGGCTGGGCTCCCACGAACTCCGCAAGGCCCTCGTTTATCACTATCTTGGGGACTCCCACCACCTGGAACCTCTCCGCCAGATCGGGGTTCTCAGAGGCGTCTATAACCTTCGCGGTTATGTAGTCGCTCGCCAGGGCGAAGTTGTATGCCATGACCGCGGCGGAGGGGCAGTATCCGCAGGAAGTGGTAACGAAGACCATCAGCTCTATGGGAATGTCTATGTCTTTAAGGAGCTCGACGGTCTTATCGGAGAGGTTCGGCTTCCTCTTGGAGACCTGGAGTATCCCCTGTATGAGGGTGCTGAACTCGAGCCCTGCAGGAAGGCCTACATACCTTATCCCGTAGTCCCTGTCTCCCTCTATGACTATGGTGGGTATCCTGTCCACACCGTATTTCTCAGCTATATCCTTCTCGAGAACTGGCGTGTGGAGTTCATACTTCAGCCTGTCCTCACCGACGACCTCTACGAGCTCCTTCAAAAGCTCCTCCGCGGTTTGACAGCTTTCACAACCTATGGCCTGAGAGAAGAGCTTAACGGTAACGGGTTCCTTAAACTCCTTTTCGAATATGTCCTTTATCTGACTTCTAACGTCCAAACCTAAAAGCATCCTTACACCTCCTATCAGAATATAAATATATTCTTAATTTCTTAACTTTCATCCAAAAAGGCTCTCCCTTCTGACCTTCTGAAGAAGATTATGGGCCAGTCTGGTGGGTTCAGGTATCCTGAACTTTGATGTTTTCAAAACGAGCTCCACGGCGGTCTTCAGGCTTATCCTGTGTCCCACGGACACGAAGACGGGCTGGGTGTTGTCCTTCGTCCTCACCACCGCCCCTATTATACGCTCCCTGTATCTTAGGTATGTAAAGCTTCCTCTCTTTCTTTCTGGCTCCCTGTAGTGACCGAAGAGTTTGGTCTTGGCCACGCCTACGCTCACCTCTCCCGTCTCCACCCCGAAGTGGGAGGCTATACCGCATCCCCTCGGGTGGGCCACGCCCTGGCCGTCGATGAAGTAGATGTCTGGCTTGACCGAGGCCTTCTCGTAGAGCTTCAGTAGGAGGGGCATTTCCCTGAAGGCCAAGAAGGTAGGTATGTAGGGAAAGCTCACCTCGTCCTCCACCACCAGGTTGTAGACGGGTCTCAATGTCTTGAGTTCAATAACCACCAGGCTCGCCCAGGCGCGGGTGGGGTTTTCGTCTATCTTCTCGAAGGTCAGGTCCATGCCCCCGATTGTCTCTATCTTTTCAAAGTCGTCCCTCTGAATCACCTTCTTCGAGCACTCTATCTGAATCCTCTTTAGATCCTCTATCCGCACCTCAAGCTCTCTACCCTCTTCACCTCTCCCCAGGGCTCCACCTCCTCGAAGATCTCACTCTGGAACCTGTATACTTTAACACCTTTATCTTTCCAGCAGTCTTTAGAAAGACCCGCCTTGAGGCAGGTGAACTCCAAAAACTCCTTAGGGCTCCACCCGTATCTGGGAGCCACCTGAGGTAGGAGGAGGCCCTTTGAACCTCCCTTCTCTACCACGAGGCCGTCTATACCAACCCTAACACCTTCCGGGAGATCCTCCTTAGATATCTCCTCAAGATCAGTGAGCAGGGAAAGCTCCCATGTGATCCTGTCCAGCTCTTCCCGTTCAAGCGGGGGGAACCTGGGATCCCTGAAGGCGGCGCTGAGCGAAGAGTGGACCACCGCCTTCCAGAGGGGGTACACGGGCTGGGGGACGCCCACGCATCCTCTAAGTTCCTTCTCGGGATGTGTCAGCAGTGTGGTAAATACACCTCTCTTTTCTCCGAACCTATCCTTTAACTCTTGGGGAACATCGAACTCCTTACCTTCCAAGGCACTCAGGACAGCGAGCCTTCCTATTCTAATGAGCTCTTTAGCCTCCTCTGAGCCGAGCAAGGGTCCCATCCTCCAGCTTCCTGAACTTCCTCTCCTCCTCTCCTCCAAGCTCGTGGTCGTATCCCAGAAGGTGAAGTATCCCGTGGACGAGGAGCCTCTCGACCTCCTCCTCCAGGCTGTGGCCGAGCTCCTTGGCCTGCCTTTGGGCCGTGTCGAGTGAGATCACCACGTCCCCGAGGATGAGCTTCCCGTCTATCCTATCCCCCATGGGGAAGGAGAGAACGTCTGTGGGCCTGTCTTTTCCTCTGTAGGTTCTGTTCAGCTCCCTTATCTCTTCGTCGCCGGTTATCAGGACGCTGAGCTCCGAGTTCTTGATCCCGAGGATCTCAAGTATCCTCTTCGCCCTCTCCTCTATCCAGGTCCTCGGAAGCTTCCTTCTCTTCAGCTTTATCTGAACCTCGTTCATGGGCCTCGTAAGCCTCTATTATCCTAGCCACTATGGGGTGTCTCACAACATCGTCCTGGGAGAACCAGACGAAGTCTATCCCTGGTATGCCCTTGAGGACTCTCAGAGCCTCCACGAGTCCCGAGTGCTCCTTCTTGGGGAGGTCTATCTGGGTTATGTCCCCCGTGATGACCACCTTGGAGCCGAAGCCTATACGGGTTAAGAACATCTTCATCTGCTCCTTCGTGGCGTTCTGGGCCTCGTCGAGGATTATGAAGGCGTCGTTGAGGGTCCTTCCCCTCATGAAGGCGAGTGGTGCTATCTCTATGATGTTCCTCTCGAGCATGTAGGTGGCCTTGTCGTAGTCGATCATGTCGTAGAGGGCGTCGTAGAGGGGTCTCAGATAGGGGTCCACCTTCTCAGCTATCGTTCCCGGTAGAAAGCCCAGCTTCTCACCAGCCTCCACCGCGGGCCTCGTGAGGATTATCTTGTTCACCTTCTGCTCTTTCAGGTGCGCCAGAGCCATCGCCATAGCGAGGTACGTCTTCCCTGTTCCCGCGGGCCCAACACCGAAGACCACGTCGTTCCTCTTTATGGCTTCGATATACCTCCTCTGGGTTGGAGTCTTGGGAACTATGGCTTTCCTCCTGTGGGTTACGAGGATGACCTCTTCCTCTTCTGGAGCACTTTCGGGGCCTTCGGTCTTCTGGAGGAAGTCCTTGGCGTATTCTCTAACCTCCTTTGCGGTGAGCCTTTCCCTCTCCAGTCTGGACATTACCGCTCTTAAAAAGGACAGGAACTTCCTTACCTTCTCGTCCTCTCCCTTGATTATGAGCTCCGTTCCCCGGGGAACTATGCGAACGTCGAAGACCTTGGAAAAGTATTTGATATTCTCGTCGCCCCTTCCTACTATGGCGTAGAACCTCTCGTCGTATCTCCCGAGGTCTACCCTCTCCTCTAAGGTGGTTCCGTCTCCTATCATTCCCTCTTGACTTTATCGGTCGCTCTGATAAATATAAAATCCCGGAGAAAGGATTACAACCTCCGAGGAGGAAAGAAGCATGGGATACATGATAAGGACCGCTCTGCTCTTAGGACTGCTCACGGGACTGCTTCTGTTCTTGGGTAACGCGATAGCCGGAAAGACGGGGATGCTCATAGCCTTCATAATAGCAGCGATTATGAACTTCCTCTCCTACTGGTTCTCGGACAAGATAGTTCTCTCCATGTATGGAGCTAAAGAGATAAGCTACGAGGAGGCCCCATGGCTCCATAAGATGGTCGAGGACCTCGCAAGGAGGGCCCAGATTCCCAAGCCCAAGATATACCTCGTTCCTATGGAACAGCCCAACGCCTTCGCCACGGGAAGAGGGCCCGGGCATGCGGTGGTGGCGGTAACGAGGGGAATCCTTGAGATCCTCGACGAGGAGGAGCTCAGAGGAGTTCTTGCCCACGAGATCGCCCACATAAAGAACAGGGACGTCCTGATAGCCTCCATAGCGGCCACCATAGCGGGTGCGATCTCGATGATAGTTAACTGGCTCCAGTGGGCTCTGATCTTCGGATGGGGAAGGGACGAGGAGGAGGGCAACCCCCTCTCCATAGTCGGAAGCATACTCCTTATAATCGTCACTCCCATAATAGCGGCCATAATCCAGATGGCCATATCCAGGTCGAGGGAATACCTGGCGGACGAGACGGGGGCCTACATATGCGGATGTCCCTTAGCTCTTGCGAGGGCCCTTGAGAAGATCCACAACTACGTTACCCAGGTCCCTGCAAGAGTAAATGAAGGGACGGCCCACCTCTTCATAGAGAACCCCCTCAAGGGGGAGGGCCTCTGGGAGCTCTTCTCCACACACCCCTCCACCGAGAAGAGGATAGCGAGGCTCGTTGAGATAGCTAAGAGGATGGGCCAGGTGGCCTGATCCCTGGCCCGTTTAAAGACCTCCCCTGTGTTAAAATATCAAACTCACAAATGCTCAAACTCATAATAATCAGACACGCGGAGAGCGAGTGGAACACGGTGGGCCGTTATCAGGGGCTCCTCGATCCAGAACTGACGGAGAGGGGGAGGAAACAGGCCCAGGCTCTCGCGAGAGAGCTCTCTAAAGAGCACATCTCGAAGATATACACCTCCCCCCTCAAGAGGACCCACCAGACCGCTCAGATAATCTCCGAAAGGCTCGGCGTTCCCCTTCAGGAGGAAAAGAGAGTCATAGAGATAGACCACGGAAAGTGGTCGGGGATGCTGGTGGAGGAGGTAAAAGAGAAGTTCCCCGAAGAGTTCGAAACCTGGATAAGAGAGCCCCACAGGATCAGGTTCGAGAAGGGGGAGAGCCTGGAAGAGGTTTACAGGAGGGTTAAGGACTTTATAGACTTCGTCAAGGAAGAGCACAATGATGAGACGGTGGCGGTCGTCTCCCACACGGTCCCGATAAGGTGTATGTACTGCGCCCTTCTGGAGGTGGATCTTTCCAAGTTCTGGAGCTTCGGGTGCGACAACGCCTCCTACTCGGTGGTTCTCATGGAGGAGGGGAGGAACGTGATCCAGAGGCTGAACATAACCTGTCATCTGGGGGAGCTGTATGTGGAAGCTCACAAAGCTCTTTAGTCTGGTCCTTTTAGGCCTCACCCTCGCCCAGCCCCTGAAGGAAAGCATCAGTCTGAAGGTAAAGGTGATAGGTAGGGTGGTGGAGGAGAAGCCCAAGCTCCTGCCTCCCAAGAGGCTTGAGATTGAGGAGGAGATAACCTACCTCGACCTCTCAAACAGGCTTTTAGAGCCTCCTCAATACGTAGAGGAAGCCCAGATAGAACTTCCTCCCGAAGGCAAGGGCTGTGGGGAGCCCAAGGACAGGGCCTACTACAGGGCTGGAGTCAGATATTACCTCAAGGGTGACCTCAAGAGGGCGGAAAGCAGGATGCTCGATCTTCTCTCACTCCAGAAATCTCCCTTCATCCCGCAGGCCCAGTATATACTCGGCCTCGTATACGCTAAGACCGACAGAGAGAAAGAAGCCCTGGAACTCTTCAAGAGCTCCTGCCAGGTTCCGCATCCCTACAAAACCCCAGCCTGTGAGGCCTACTACGCCCTGGAGTTTAAGCTCAGCGGTGATCCTGTGGAGGCGGGGAGCCCAGAGCTCTGGAAGAAGGTATACCAGATAAAGACCGAAGGGAAGGTAGAGGCCCCCTCCTGCGAGGACACGGTGTTTCAGGACTACTGCTCCTACGTGAGGGACTTTGCGGAGGGAAGAGTAAACGAAGACTACCTCGAGAGCACGGAGCTCAGAAGAGCCATAGTCCTGATAAGCGAAAACTCCCTTAAAGAGGCCAAAAGGATACTTCTAAAGCACTCGAAACCTCTCAGTAAATACAGGAACGAGGCTCTATACTACTTAGGAGTCGTTTCCCTCCTTGAGGGAAACAGGAAGCTCGCCTACAGATACGCCTCCCTCCTGGAAACAACGGATCCCGAGCTTTCCAGAAACCTTTATCTGATAATCTCGAGGGGGGACATACTTCTCTCCAGAATAGCCTACCAGCTAACGGGCTCGAAGGAGGTTCTCAGGAGCGCTGGTATTCTCTCCTACAACTCGGGGAAGTTCCATCTGGCCTACGCGGAGTTCACAAGGGCTGGGGAGCACTTCCTCGCGGCCCTCAGCGCACTCCAGGAGGGGGACTACGGGAGGGCTTACAGATCCTTGAAAGAATCGAATAGAAGGGACAGAGACTACTACCTCTGGCTCTTGGAGGTCCTTTACTGGCTGGGGAAGGACGAAGAGATGGAGGAGGTCCTGAACCAGATAAGGGAGAAGTTCCCAGATCTCTACAGGGAATACTACGGATGGCTCATGTTCAAGAAGGAGAGGTGGCTCGAGGCCTACAAGTACTTCAAAGATCCTTACCACAAAGCCCTCGCCCTCTACAACGCGGGGAGGTATAAGGAGGTTCTGAACACGCTTAAGGAGGCGAACTCTCTCAAGGAGAGGATACTCAAGGCCAAGGCTGCCCTATCCCTCGGGAAGGGGAGGCTGGCGAGGAGCTTCCTGACAGAGGAGAGCCCCGAGGAGGTCTACCTCAAGGGCCTCAGCTACTTCATAGAGGGGAGATACAGGGAAGCCCTCCCTTACTTCGAAAAGCTCCTTAAGGAGAACGCTCTCAAGAGCAAGGCCATGCTCAGGCTCGCGGACTCCTACTACAACATGGGAGACTACGAGAAGGCAAGGAATATCTACAGGGAGATACTGACCCTCTATCCGGACTCCAAAGAGGCACTCGACGCCACCCTCGCCCTCGCCCAGATAGAGTTACAGCACCCGAGCCCCGAGCTCGAGAACCTCATAAAGGAGTTCGTCAAGAAGTTTCCCGACTCCCCCCTCGTGCCCGACCTCAGATACCAGCTGGCGAACCTCTACCTGAAGGAGGGGAGAGATGAGGAGGCGAGGAGTATCCTTGAAGATCTTCTGAAGGTCGAGTCCCTCAAAGGTAAGGTCCTCGTAAAGCTGGCCCAGCTGGAGGAGGATCCCGCTAAGAAAGAGGAGCTCCTCAAGGAGGCCATAAAGGTGAGCGAAGGAAAGGACAAAGAGAAGGCTATGGGGATGCTGATGAGCCTTTACCTCCAGAGGAAGGAGTTCGAGAAGCTGGCGGACTTCCTCGTTCAGGGGGACTTCGACGACAAGAAAAAAGCTCTGGACCTCTACATGGAGGAGAACCTCCAGAAGGCGATAGATCTGTTCGAGAGGCTGATCTCCGAGAGGCCCGAGGATGAGGAGCTGAAAGAGAAGGCCCTCAAGCTCTACGAAAAAACCAAGGGCAAGAAGTACCTCCTGATAGCCAAGGAGAGCGAGAACAAGAAAGTCAGAGCCAAAGCCCTCTACCTCCTTGGAAGAATGGAGAAGAAAAAAGACAAGAGGAAGGCCCTCGAGCGCTTCGTGGAGGTGGTCCTGACCGCGGAAGGGGCCCAGCCCTACTACAACAGGAGCATCCTCGAGGCTGTGGACATACTCATCTCCCTCAAGGCGAGGAAGGACGCCTCCTGTCTTCTGGAGAAGCTCGATCCGAGATACCTCACCAAGAGGGAGATCAAAAAGGTTAAAATCTTGAGGAAGAAGCTACCCAGGTGTGAGGTGAAGAGGTGATGGAGGGAGTCCTAACGGATCTGATGGAGCTGATGAGGAAAGGCGGGATAGTGATGTATCCCCTCGTGATACTCTCGATCATCTCCTGGGTTTACATAATCGAGAGGCTTGTGAACTTAAGAGTTTCCGCCTTCCTTCCCTCGAACCTCAGCGAGGTCAAAGTCCTCCTCCAGAAGCTGGACGTGGACGGGGCGGTTAAGGTTCTGTCCCTTAACAGGGATCCCTTCTCGAGGGCTCTGAGCCTGGTTCTGGAGGAGTATCTCAGAGGGAATAAAAGAAAGGCGGAACTCCTATCCATAATGGAGAGCGAGCTCTCCTCCGTGGTCCCGGCGGTCGAGAAGAACCTGATGCTCCTCTCCGCTATAGCCTCGATAGCTCCCCTCCTGGGACTCTTCGGGACGATAACGGGCCTGATAAAGGTCTTCTCCGCATACGCTTCGGTCCAGACGGAGGAGGCCACCAGGCTCCTGGCCGCTGGGATAGGTGAGGCCCTGACCGCGGCCGCCACGGGATTGATAGTGGCGATCCCCGCCCTTCTGGCCTACTGGATCTTCAGGAACATGGGAAACGACATAATAGACAAGGTGGAGAGGGAGGCAAAGGACATTCTGAGCCTTCTGGAGTGAGGGATGAACTTAAGAAGAAGGGCAAGGCTCGGAGCTGACGAGAGGGCTTACATAGACGTCGTCCCCCTTGTGGACACGCTCCTGGCGGTATTTTTATTTCTTGCGGTCCTCGCCTTCCAGTCCCCCATAACCTTCCTGGCGGTGAAGCTCCCCCAGGCTGAGAAAGGAGAGACCCAGAGGATAAGGGCCGCCAAGGTCCAGATAACAAAGAACGGCTCTCTCCTCTTGGAGGGAAGACCCTCGGACGTAAAGGGCATCGAGAAGTTTTTAAAAAGCAGGAAGCCCTCATATCTGATAATAGAGGCGGACGAGGACGCAAAGCACAAGTTCGTGGTCTACGTGATGGACGCAGCCAAGAAGGCGGGCGTGGAGAACGTGATAATAGCGGTAAGGAAGAAGAGCTGAGATGTTCTTCCTCAAGAAGCTCCTATCCTACCTCATTCTGCCCCCTGGGATATACATACTCCTCTTCCTCCTGATAGGGATTCTGAGCAGAAAGAGGAAGGTTATCTCGGCTCTCGCCTACGCTGGGGCTCTGTCTCTATACCTCATCTCCATCGAGCCCGTGAAGGATCTCCTCTTCTACCCTCTCGAGAGCAGATACAAGAGGCCAGAGGTTATAGAGGGGGACGTGATAGTGGTTCTCGGAGGAGGGGCCTACAACTCGGGGTATCTCAAGGCGAGCTCCTACAAGAGGCTTATAACGGGCTTCCTCCTGCACAGGAGGACGGGGAAACCCCTCATCCTTTCCGGGGGAGCATCCATAGGGACCATACCCGAGGCGAAGGTGATGAAGGACCTGCTCCTCGAGTTCGGTGTGGACGAGGAGGACATATACGCGGACCTAAAAAGCAGGGACACGAGGGAGAACGCCCTCCAGGTGAAGAGGATATGCGAAAGGGTTGGATGCAGAAAACCCGTCCTCGTCACCTCCGCCTTCCACATGCCCAGAGCGGTAATGGTTTTTGAAAAAGCGGGACTTTCGGTTGTCCCGTATCCCACCGACTTCAAGTTCGAGGGCAGATACAACCTCTACAGCCTTTTTCCCAAATACAGCGTTCTCTACGACTCCTCGATAGCGATAAGGGAGTACGTGGGCCTGATCTTCTACAGGCTCTTTTACTGAAAGACCACCAGGTTGTCCCTGTGGATCACCTCCTCCTTGCTCGTTTTGAGGACCTCCTTCACCTGGTAGCCCTTCATTCCCTTTACCCTGTCTATCTCCTCCTTGGAGAAGTTCACCCTCCCCTTCCCTATCAGTATCCCCTGCGGGCTGACCACGCTAACCACGTCTCCTCGGGAGAAGTTTCCCTCAGCTTTGACAACTCCCGCAGGAAGGAGGCTCTTCCCCTCCCTGAGGGCTTTAACCGCACCCTCGTCGATGTAGACCACCCCTTTAGGCTCTTCCATCATGGCTATGGTCCTGAGCTTCCTCCTCAACCTTCTCCCCGAGGGCCTGAAGAGGGTTCCCCTCGTTTTGAGATCCCTAACAGAAACAAGGTCGTCCTCCTTTCCCGTGATGATGACGGGAACGCCTATGGAGAGGGCGAGGCGCGTGGCTTCGAGCTTGCTCCTCATTCCCCCGCTCCCGAACTCTGTCCCCGTTCCCCTCACCAAAGAGAAGGCTTCCTCAAGGTTCTTTACCTCCTTGACCACCTTCCCTTCCTTGTCCAGAAGCCCTCCCGCGGAGGAGAGGATCACGAGGAGGTCCGCCCCCATCATGTAGCTCACGTAGACAGACAGGAAGTCGTTGTCCCCGAAGATCAGCTCGCTCACAGCCACCGTGTCGTTCTCGTTTACGACGGGGACGACCCCGAGCTCGAGCATCCTCTCCAAGGTGTTCTGGGCGTTCCTAAACCTGTCCTCGTTCCCCTTCTTGAACACATCGCTGGTAAGAAGGACCTGCCCCACCGTGAGTCCGTAGTTGGAGAAGACTGTGTCGTATAGGTGCATCAGATACGCCTGTCCTATACCAGCGAGGGCCTGCCTTAAGGTGAGCTCCGCGGGCCTCTCTTTCAGTCCCAGCTTCTTGGCACCGCAGAGAACCGCCCCCGAGGAGACCAGCAGAACTTCATCCCCCCTGTCTTTGAGCTCTTTGAAGGACTGGGCGAGTTTGGACACGAACCCCAGGTCTATGTCTCCCTTATCCGTCTGGAGGAGGTTCGATCCCACCTTGAAGACTATCCTCATCTGAGCTTCTCGAAGAGTTTTAAGAAGAAATCTGCCATCTTTCCGAGCTCCTCCACCTTTATGCTCTCCCTCTCCGTGTGGCTGTTTTTGAGACTCCCGTATCCGAAGACCACACAGCTCAGACCCGCCCTGTGGTAGTTGGCCGCGTCCGTCCAGGAGGGCATGGTCCCCTCCCTCGGCTCCTCACCCACAGCTTCCCTGAAGGCCTCCTTGAGAAGGTCCAGAAGCTCACTCTCCCTGAACCTGATGAAGTTCTCCGCGTCCTCCCTCCCGTAAAGAACTTTGCAGGAGGTCTCCAGCTCCTTTATCGTTTCTTTTATCCTCTCCTCCACCTCCTCCCATCTCTCCCCCTCGAAGACCTTAACCTCCATAAGGGCGTAGCACTCCTTAGGAACCAAATAGTTCTTCGAGCCTCCTTTTACGTGGATCACGTTCACAGATCTTTCGAGTCTCTCTTCCAGCAGGTCTATCAGCTTCATGCACACCTTCACGGGATTCTCCACCTTCTCGAACTCCGCTCCGTGGGCGCTCTCCCCTTCAACTTTTATCGAGAACTCGAGGGCACCGCTCTGGGAAGTGCAGAAGGTCCCGTAGGTTGGCTCGAGAACAAGGCATAGCTCCGCATCCTGAAAGAGGTCCTTAGCCTTCTCAGAACCGAGGGCGGAGTTCGTCTCCTCGTCTACCACGAAGGCGAGGGAAACGGGCAGTTCCTCCTGCGGATACCTCTCCTTAAAAATCTCCACGGCTGTCAGGAGCGAGGCGAGGGCTCCCTTAACGTCGCTGGCGCCCCTCCCGTGGATCCTGCCTTCGGTCTCCCTCGGCCTGAAGGCTCCCCTCATACCCGCGGGAGGGACCGTGTCCACATGGCAGGATATAAGAAGTGGTCCTCTACTTTTGTAGATCAGGTTGAACCTGTCCCTTTCGACCTCCTGCCTCTGTGCGTTTATCCTGAGCCTCCTCAGGAAGTCCTCTATGAACTCCTGGATCTTTCTCTCCCTTCCCGAGACGCTGTTTATTGAGATGAGCTCCTTAAGAAGTTCGGAAGCTCTCCTTTCAAGGTTCATGAAGTTTATTTTATTCGTATTTGACGAGCTTCTGGCCGAAGTCCTCCCCGTAGAAGTAACGCACTATCGCCCTGTATATGGACCAGGCGATCTTCCTCTGGAACTCGGGATCTTTGAGCTTTTTAGCCTCCGAAGGGTTAGTTATGAAGCCCGTCTCTACGAGAACGGAGGGTATGCCCGGAGTCTTGAGAACCGCGAAGCCCGCCCTGTTTATACCCTTAAAGTAAACATCTTTGCCTATAACCTTCTTAAGCTCTTTAGAGAGTATCTTCGCAAAGTAAACACTCTCCTTCAGGGTCACGTCTATGGCGAGATCCGCAAGAACTCTCTTCACAACCCTCGACCTTATATCCGCAGCATCACCGAGGACGAGCCTCGCATACCTCCTGCTGTTGAGTATCTGCCTCTTCTTTTCAATGGCCCTCTCGTAGGAAAGGGCGAAGACCTGGGTTCCCTTGGCCCTCGGATCCTTCCTCGGCGCCGCGTCCGAGTGTATGCTTATGAAGAGATCAGCCCTGTTCCTGAGGGCTATCTCCGCCCTCCTGTAAAGCTCCACGAAGTAATCTCCCTTACGTGTAAGAACTACCTTAAACCTTCCGTCTCTCCTAAGATACTCAGCGACCTTAAGAGCTATGGCCAGGTTTATATCTTTCTCCCTCACTCCCCCGTATCCGATAGCGCCCGGATCCTTACCCCCGTGCCCCGCATCCACAACTATGACACGCTCCTCGTAAACGAAGGGCTGGGATCTCGCCTTCTTTATAAGCCCCGCTATGGGATCCTTGGAGGACTTTATCTCCTTTTTATTCTCATCCAGGACGACGACCTTTGGTCCCTTTGGCTTCGGAGTTGTTTCTCCGAGTATCTCCAGAAGCTCCGCGTAGAGTTCGTTGTCCTCCCTGTATATATCGAGGACTATCCGGGCGGGATTTCTGAGCTTGAAGTATTTTAGGGAGAAGTTCCTGGAATAGTAGATAACTATCCTTATCCCCCAGGGATGCCTTCCCACCTTATACCTCATGTCCGCGGGCAGTCTAAGTCTGGACACTCTCCGTTCCCCATACACATCTATCACTATCCTGCGTGGGTTTTCGAGGGTAAACACCTTAAAATCCCTGCTCTTTGTTAAGTTGAAAACTATCCTTATCTTTCCCTCGTATATTCCGTATCTGCTACCCTTTATCTTCGCAAAGGCCGGAATAAAGAGCAAAAGCAGTAAACTAAAACTGATCAAACTCTTCGGGAACACGGACCTCCTCCTCAGCCTCTTCCTTCTTGGTGGCCCAGGGAGCTAAGGGGAAGGTGATCATGAGGGGGTTCGGGATGTCCGGCTGGTAGAGGATCATGCTCCCCTTCTTGAGCATTATGGCCCTCTGTCTGAAGTTGCCCGTGAGGAACTCGTACTCCTTGCTGAGGACCTCCGAGCTGTCAAGCCTTCCCGTAACCTTGATCGCCGCGTTCGCCACTATCCTCTTCTCCACCTCGCTCGCGGTTTGCTGGGCTCCTATCAGTATCACCCCCAAGCTCCTGCCCCTCTCCGCTATATCGAGCAGTATGTCCTTGATTGGGCTCCACCTGTCCTTGGGGGCGTATTTATTTAGTTCGTCGAGAACCACGAAGATTTTAGGGTAGGGGTTCCCGCTCTCCTCCTTCTCCTTGAAGATCCTCTTGAGCATGGATCCCACAACGAACATCTTGGCTATTCCGTGGAGGTCCGAGATGTCTATCACGGTAAGCTGGTGGGCTTTCCAGTCTATGCTCCTGGACTGGGAGCCGTATATGAGGTGCTTGCAGTGGGTCACCGCGTGGTGGAACCTCCTCAGAAAGGCGTATGCGGTCGAGGTGGCCGCGGTCCCGAACCACTCCCTGTATCTGTCGGGATCGGTCTTGCTTTCCTTATCCTCTATGACCTCATACAGGGTTCTGAGGAGGTCGTCGAGACTCTCTATCTCCCTTCCATTCTCGTCGGTGAGGACGTCGGGCGGGCTGTCTTTCGCAAGTTGCTGGAGTTTGTCGGTAACCCTGTCTATCACATAGTGGAGGGAGGAAGTCCCCTCGTCTCCTTCTGTGAAGAGGAACCTCAGAAGCCCCTCCTGGGCGAACTCCTTCATGCTCCAGCAGTAGGGGTTTATCCTGTCGAGCCTGTCTTTGGTCGCCGGGATCGGGCTTCCGGGCATCTCGGGAGGGGCGAAGAAGCCTACGTTCTTAAAGGGTTCGGGATCGAGGCCCATTTTTCTGAAATCCTCTTCGAACTTTTGGTTGAACCTCTTATTCCTCTTGTCTATCCAGAGGAGATCTTTTCCCTTCACGTTGAAGATTAGGCCGTGGATCCTGTTCCTGTCGTCCGCCTTCTGGAAGATGGAGTAGAGCAAAAAGAGGGCGTAGGAGGTCTTGGTGGCCACCCCGGACATACCCGAGATCGAAACGTGCGCTCCCTCCCTTCCGTTGAGGAAGTCGTAGTTTAGATACACCACGTCCCCGCTCCTCGAGAGCCCTGCGGGGATCTTGGTTCTCATACCATCGTAGTATAGGGCCTTCTCCAGGTCCTTGCCCTGGGCCCTGTAGGCGGGATCTCCCGGAGTTGGGGGTATGTAGATCTCGGGCTCTATCCTCGTTACCATCACCTTGGCCATGTAAGCTATGTTGGCGGGAACGATACCGTCGGTAACGAGCCGGGCCTCGTAAGCGAGCTCGATGCCTTCCAGATACTTCTGAACCTCGTGAACGAGGCCGTAGAACCTGACCTCCTTGGAGGTTCCATCCACCTTGGATCTGACAACGACTACGTCGTCCAGCTGGAGGTAGTTTCCGCTCTCAACCCCCACCCAGAACTCGAGGGGGTTAGAAGGCTTAGTTCCCAGGACAATACCTATGGGCTTCATGATCTACCTCCGTATATCTCCTCGAGGATCTCCTTCCCTCCCCGCGCAAGAAGGCCCTCCGCAAGCCTCTCTCCCACAGCCTCCGCTTCTTCAATACTTCCCTCCTCCTTGCCTTCGATAAATTTAGTCCCCCCGAGGTCCGAAATAAACCCTCTTATCAAGACCTTACCGTCTCGAACCTCCGCGTAGGCTCCTATGGGAACCTGACAGCCCCCTTCGAGCCTCCTCAGGAAAGCCCTCTCGCACTCCGCCCTTATCCTGCTCTCAAAGTGATCGAGTGGCCTTACAAGCTCTTCTATTTTCTTGTCTTCCTCCCTTATCTCTATCGCGAGGCTCCCCTGACCCACCGCGGGGATGAAGTAGTCAAGGATTTCACTCACCTCGTTTTCGTAGCCCATCCTCTTGACACCCGCGTAGGCGAGAATTATCGCGTCGTATAATCCCTCCCTCAGCTTCCTCATCCTCGTGTCCACGTTCCCCCTCAGGACCTCCACCTCCAGATCCCTTCTGAGCCTCTTTATCTGGACCTGTCTCCTGAGTGAGGAGGTTCCCACCTTGGAGCCGTAAGGAAGCTCCGTCAGCTTCTTTCCTTCCCTTGAAATCAACACGTCGAAGGGATCCTCCCTTTCGGTTATCGCTCCCAGGGTAAGACCTTCAGGGATCACCATGGGAACGTCCTTGAGGGAGTGAACAGCGAGGTCTATCCTTCCATCTATAAGGGCCTGCTCTATCTCCTTCACGAAGAGGCCCTTGCCACCTATCTTTGCAAGGGGAGAGTCAAGAATCTTGTCTCCCGTGGTGGTGATCTTGATCAGCTCTACCTCAACACCCCACTTCTTCTCGAGAAAGTTCTTGACGAAGTTCGCCTGCCACAGGGCGAGCTTGCTCTTCCGCGTTCCTATCCGGACCTTCATACATCAATTATATAGGCGGAGGTAGAGCTATCACTTTCCTTCCAGCAACTTTCTGCCCTTCCCTTCCATTATCTTCATCTTGGATCTCTCTATGGCGAGAGCTCCTTCGGGAACGTCTTTGGTGATCACGGAACCTCCCGCTATGTAGGAGAAGTCTCCCAGCTTGATGGGTGCTACCAGGAGGGCGTTGCTACCTATGAAAGCGTTCCTGCCTATCTCCGTCCTGTGTTTTTCCTTGCCGTCGTAGTTGGCTGTAACGACTCCAGCTCCAACGTTGGTGCCCTCACCCACCGTGGCATCTCCTATGTATGCAAGATGCTTTGCCTTCACATCCTTTCCTATCTCACTTTTCTTAACCTCAACAAAGTTCCCTATCTCCGCATTCTCACCGACCACCGTATCGTTCCTCACCCTCGCAAAGGGTCCCACCTTCGCCCCTTTTTTTATCAGACTATCGGATATGTAAGAGTAAGGTTCTATAACCACGGACTCCTCCACCTCCGTATTCTCGAGGAGGACCCCGGTCTTGATGACCACCTTCTCACCTATCTTCGTCCTTCCCCTTAGCATCACACCGGGATATATCTCCACATTCTTAGAGAGGTTAACGTCCGGCTCTATCCAGATGGTCTCGGGAGTGTGGAAGGTAACTCCCCTCTCCGCCCAGAACTTTATGAGCTTAAGGCGCAGGATGTTCTCCGCAAAGCTCAGCTCCCATCTGGTGTTCACACCCAGTATCTCAGTAGGATCCGAGGCCATAAAGCTCCTCACTTCGTATCCCTTGGAGACCATGTAAGCCACAACATCAGTCAGGTAAAGCTCCCCCGTCTTCTCGCTGGGACTTATCTTGAAGAGGGCCTCCAGCAGGTAAGGTATGTAGAACATGTAAACACCGCCATTTACCTCCCTTATGTTTCTTTCCTGGGGCGTGGCGTCCTTCTCTTCTACTATCCTGATTATCCTGTCCGTTCCTTCCTCTTTAACTATCCTTCCGTAACCGGTCGGATCCTGGAGGATTGAAGTCAGGATCACACCGCCGAGCCTTATCTTCTCATACTCCTCCACCATGTAGATGAACCTCTGCATGTTGCGTATGGTGTCCGGGTTCACGAGGGGAGAGTCACCGTTTATTATCAGAAGGTAGTCCTCCGAGTTTCTCCAGAACTCTATCGAGGCCAGAACCGCGTCCGCGGTCCCTCCTTTCGGATTCTCCTGGTGAAAGTAGACGTATTCCTCCCCCATAGCTTCTATAACCTCTTCCGCCTTGTGCCCTACAACTATGGCTATATCCTCTATCCCTCCCTGCCTGACCGTGTTCACCACATACCAGAGCATAGGCTTACCTAAGATCTCGTGGAGGACCTTGGGCTTTTCACTCTTAAAGCGTGTTCCGAGTCCCGCTGCGAGCACCACAGCCTTCATCTTTTCCTCCCCGTAAAATGATACCTCAAAGAAAGCTGTCCGAAGCCTCAGGGAATTTGTGGTGTTAAAATTATGACGTGTTAAAGCTCTACGTCCTTTCGGGAAGGGAGTTCTCCGAGTGGAAGGTAGAGGAGTTCGAGGAGGCGAGGAAGAGGGGCATTCTCTGGATAGACGTCCATAAGCCCACCGAAGAGGAGATAGAGTGGCTCAGCAAGAACATTAACTTTGAAATGCCCTCAAAGGAGGTTATGGGAGATATAGAGATAAGCTCCAAATACACCGAATCGGGGGACACTATAAGCATAAATATGTCCTTCGTGATACAGCAGAAGGACGAGATCATAGTCGAGCCGGTCTTCTTCTTCATAAGGGAAAGGTATTTCGTGACCCTTAGATACAGGGACATTCCGAGTCTGATGATATTCATGAACAGGCTCAAAGCCAGCAGATCCTACCTCCAGTTCGCGGAATCCCTCTTTGCGGAGGTTCTGAACATCGAGGTGGACAGGATAGGGGACAGGCTCGAGATACTTGGAAGGAGGATAAGGAACATATGGAAGGAGATCTTTGTAGAGCAGTCCGAGGAACTTATAAAGGACATAGCTTACTACGACGAGCTTAACATAACGCTCAGAGAGTCGATAAACGAGAAGGTAAGGATACTCTCCCGCTTCATAAAGAGTCCCCTGATCAACGCTCAGACAAAGAGGGAGCTGAAGATACTTCTGGACGACCTCAACACCCTTCTGGACTACACCTCCTTCTACATGGAGAAGATAGACAGCATACAGAACTCCCTGCTCGGCCTGATCACGATAAGACAAAACGAGGCTGTCAAGGTATTCACCGTCCTCGCCACCATATTCCTGCCAGCCACCCTGATAGCGAGCATCTTTGGTATGAACTTCGAATATATGCCCGAACTCAGCTGGAAGTTCGGATACCCCTACTCCCTCTTTCTGATGGTGTTTGTTACTCTGGCTCTGCTTCTCTGGGTCAGGAGGAAAGGGTGGCTCTGAAGAAAAAGCCAAAGGTGGAGGATCTCTTCATAGGCTCCTTTGTGCTCCTTGCCTTCCTATACCCTTTCATAATCACCTTCATCATAGAAGTGGAGGAAAGAGGCCAAAGCATAGGGTGGAAGGACAAACTGAGGATAGTCTCCCTGTTTGTGGCCGGGCTTGAGGAGTGCACAACCGAGAGAGCGATTGAGGTGGCCAGGTTCTTCGATCGCAGATCTCTTCAAGAGCTGGGGGGCGTGGAGGGACTTCTGAAAATGTGCTCGGAGAACAAGGAACTGCTTGGAAACATGATGAGGATTGAAGAGACATTCAAGAGGTTTGGAAACACTTACATATTAGAAGTTAATGTATATAGCGATAGAGGGACACTTCATATGAGCGTATCAGGTAGTTGGGAGGAAGGAAAGTTAAAAATAATAGATGTTAGCTTTTAACAAGGATGGTATTTTTCCCATGCAAACTACGACCAACTTTCTATATTTATTATCGCTGAGAAGCTATATGGAGGGTGAGCCATGAGGATAAGGGCAATACTCTCTTATATAGCTTTTACGTCAGCACTTCTTAGTATGTTTGTAAGTATCTCCGCTTGGAGTGCTGGATCCAAAGATAGAGCCTTTAAAGTCTTACAGGGCATTCCCATACCCTTTATAAAGAATGAGGGACAGGTTGACAAACGGGTCAGGTTCTACGCCAAGACATTCGGAGGAACTCTGTTCATTACGAAAGATGGACAGCTCGTTTATAAATTGCCGAGGGTTAGAGATGGTAAGATCCACGGGGGAATTGTGCTTAAGGAAGTTCTTGAAAACGCTAAGGTAGAAAGAGTGAAAGGTCTCGAGAGGGCTAACACCAAGGTAAGTTACTTCATAGGTAAAGATAAAAAGAAGTGGGTGACCAATTTAGAAACCTTCAAATCAATATCTCTGGGTGAGATTTATGAAGGTATAAGTTTAGAGCTGAAGGCCTATAGTAATAATGTTGAAAAGATATTCAAGGTGGAGCCCGGTGCAGATCCTGAAAGGATAATTCTAAGAGTAGAAGGTGGGGAAGGTTTAAGAATAGACCCTATTACAGGTGAACTTGTAGTGAGAACCGAACTGGGTGAGGTCAAGTTTACAAAACCGGTGGCCTATCAAGAAATCGATGGCAGGAGGGTAAACGTTTCTGTGCGGTATAAACTTCTATCCAGAAACACTTACAGTTTTGAAGTGGGCGGATACGATAGGACTAAAACCTTAGTTATAGACCCGCTTCTCGCTTCCACTTATCTGGGAGGTGGTAATGGAGATTTCATATCCGCAATGATCATGGACCCTAACGGAGATATCTATGTAACGGGCTATACGGAATCGCAAAACTTCCCGGGAGCGGGATCATACAATGGTGGTGTTAACGACGTTTTTGTGGCGAAGCTGAATGGAGATCTCACAAACCTGCTTTCCGCGACTTACATAGGGGGTAGCTTCTCCGAACGTGCGGATGCGATAGCTATCGATCAAGCTGGGAATATCTATATAGCTGGTAGAACAACATCGAACAACTTCCCAACTACATCTGGAGCGTATATCCAGAATTCTATCGGGAGCGGTGATGCGTTCATAACCAAGCTAAGCGGTGATCTATCAAATATTATAGCTTCGACATACGTTGGAACCGTTCACGCTGACTGGATAAAGGCCATAGCTATAGATTCAGCGGGTAACATTTACGTTGCGGGTGGAACGCAGTCAAACTCTTTCCCCCCTCAAGGATATTCTCCTTATCAAGCATGCAACGGTAGCGGAGGTGACGAGGAGGCTTTCATAGCAAAGTTTGATAACGCGTTAAGTAGTCTTCTCGCTGCTACATGCCTTAGAGGCAGTCAAACTGAGGAGATATCGTCTATGGTTGTGGACTCTAACGGGAATATTTACGTTGCGGGAACTACACTATCAAATGATTTTCCAACCACCAACAATGCGTATCAAAGCACACACGGAGGCGGGCAGAAGGATGCTTTCATATCCAAGCTTGATTCAGGCCTGCAAAGTCTCCTTGCTTCCACCTACTTAGGAGGAAACGGCGACGATGCGGGGCTGGTTATAAAGCTGGATCAGAATGGAAATGTTTACATAGTGGGCTATACAACATCAACCGATTTCCCCACCGCGGGAAACCCTTACCAAAACCTGCACAAAAATCCTGGAGGGGAAGATGCCTTCGTAGCCAAGCTGGATGGAGGCCTGAGCAATCTTATAGCATCCACATACTTGGGAGGTAGTTCGGACGACCGCATCTATTCCATAGCTTTAAGCCAGAATGGAGATATCTATGTTGCGGGATATACAGAATCAACCGATTTCCCCGTTACTCCGAATGTGTATCAGACTGACTACGCTGGTGGCCTTAGAGACGCATTCGTAACAAGGCTAAGTGCGGATATGTCAGGTCTGGTAGCCTCAACCTATATTGGAGGTGGCACATCAGATAGCGCTATCTCTATTCTCTTGGACTCAAGCGGTAATGTTTACATAGCTGGGAATACAGATTCTACCAACTTTCCCATAACACAGGGAGCTTTCCAGACTACAAACGCCGGGAATAATGATGTGTTCATATCAAAACTTACGGCGGATCTTTCCGGAAGCACAGCCCAGAACACAGCCCAGGACAATCAATCGTCCGGTGGTGGATGCTCCGCTGTATCTTTGAACACAATACTTGCGGTTGTTCTCGTGCCGGTTGTAATAGCGCTCAGAAGAATAGGAAAATTTAAGAAATCTTAGTTTCCTGGACCGGCCTTGCGCCGGTTCCTCTATGCTTCACTCTCCCTCTTCCAGCATCTCATTTTCCACTTCAAAGTAAACGTAGTAGGCGTTCACGGGGTTCACATCGAAGAAGACGGGGACCTGAGCGTAGGAGGGATCTATCTCCAGAAGAGCCTCGTTTATGTGCTCCCTTACGTAATCTATGTCCCTGCCCTCTTCTATCATCCTTCTTATGGTGTTTCTTAGATCACTTATGTATTTGTAGGTCCAGTTAACCCTATCCCTTATCTTTTCCTTATTCAGCATAGGTTTGCCGTGCCCCGGAAGTAAAACTTCTGGATCGAGCTCGAGTATCTTCTTTAAACACACAAGCCAGGTTTTGGAGTTGCCCGACCCAAGGAAGGGAATTCTCCCGTCGAAGACGAGATCCCCGCTGAAAAGAACCTTCTCTTCGGGCATCCATACCACTACGTCCCCGGGAGTGTGACCCTTGCAGTAATGCCTGACCACGAACTTGCTCTTGCCCGAGTGGATGTCGAGGTCCTGGGTTATGGTTATGTCAGGCTCCACCATCTCGGTTCCTTCCATGTGCTCTTTCAAGATCTTTTTCCTCGCCTCGTAGAAGTTCCAGCTCGAAGGTTGAGAGATGTAATCAAAAGCCCACTCGTGGGCTATCACCACAGCTCCCGCCTCCTTCAGAGCCCCCACCCCGTAGAAGTGATCCGTGTGGTAGTGGGTTATAACCGCGAACTTTATAGGCTTCTTTGTCAGACTCCTTATAGTCTCCACCAGCTCCTTTCCCAGCTTGTAGGTGGTGAGCGCGTCTATTACCACTACAGCCTCGTCAGTTATCACGAAGTAGGCGTTGGAGATGAAACCCCTGTTTTCGTAGCTCACCTGTTCGTATACGCCAAAGACTCCGTAGACGTTGCCCTTTATCTTTTTAAGAGTCTCTTTAACATGCTTCGGATACTCGGAGGCCATAGAGAAGGAGAGAATAAAGAGCAGGATCAGTAGCTTCATAGCTCCCCCTTAACCTCTTTTATGGCGGACTTGACGTCCTGATCCGCTTTTTTGAACAGCTCCTTGGCTGTGGGGGATAACTCTTTTTTAAACAACCTCAGCAGTGTTTCCACATTTATAAATCCCACAACTACCGAGCCGTCTTCCCTCTCGTAAAGGTATATCCTGCAGGGAGCCATTACACCGAGCTGGGGGAACTCCCTGAAGATCTTTTCTGCGTAAGAGAGGTTGCAGACGAGTATGTAAGAGAACCTCGGCTTCTGGGTAGAAACGTCCACGACACCGAGAACGTTCATGTTTCTACCATCGAGAGCGGTTTTCAGAAGGAGTTTAACGTCTTCAAAGTCCAGGCCTTCTATAACCTCCTCATACTGAAGAGGGTGCTCTCTTTTCTCCTGAGCTACCGAAAATCCGGTTATTAGAAGAAGTATCAGCAGGAGTTTCTTCATTCCTTCTTGCCCCCTGCCACTTCCGCCATCGCTATCCTGAGCTTTTGGTATGTGTCTACTATTATCTGTGCGTATCTGTCTCCGAGTTCCTGTGAGTAGTCCTTAACCAAGAGCATCTCCTTCATGGATGTAATGTAAACCTTGCCGTTCTTCTCGTAAACCGCAACACTGCACGGTATAAGGACGCTCATGAAGGGAACCTTCAGCAGGATCTCCTTCTTCTGGGGTATGTCGCAGGCGAGGACCGTGGTGTAGTTGGGAAAGTCTTTGATACCTCTTGCGTGAATAACCTTGGACATGGGAAGGGTTCTTATAACCTTCAGTCCCTTCTGGTTGAGCTTGTCAACAAGTTCCTTTACCACATCCTCATGCTTTTTCCCCACCACCTCAACGGTGAAGAAGAACATATTCTTGGGTGTTATCAGGTAGTTCTTCACGTAAAAGATAAAAGCGAAGACGGCGAGGAGTCCCCCCGCCAGAAAGAGTATCGCCCTCATACCTTATAGCACTGGTCGTAAGTCTTGTAGGGAGCGTCGAGGACCTTTACGTTGGGCTTTGTTCTTACATTTATGTTCTTCTTCTTTTTGATGTAGTCGATGAGTATGTCGTATACGGGAACGGGCTTGTAGTCGGGATGTATGGCATCCGGGGGTGGTGGCGGTCCACCGTAAACCGCTATCAGGTATTCCTTGTTTTCCTTCAGGGGTTTACCCCCTATCCAGACCCTCTTTATCCTCTTGTATTGGGGTCCGTTTATCTCTATCTCGTATTCCACGTTCCATATCCTCGTCATGTCCCCACCCTGCTGATAGAAGGGATCCGGGTTGAAGACGTTGTCCGCCACGTCCTCCCATATATTGAGCAGATCCTTACCGGTTCTCTTTAGAACGTAAACGTTAGGATAGGTTATCGCGGTGTAGTCGTAAACGTGGTTTACCGTGATCTTCTGACCGGGAAGGACCGTGGTCCCCCATCTGTAGCCGGGAGAGTGAACTACGTCAAGATCTCCACCGTAGTAATCGTTTATAGCCTCTCCCACGAGCCAGTCCCAGGTGGAGAAGAAGGTATCCCTCTTGTAGAGCATGACTTCCGCTACACCTATCTCCTCGTCGAGCTTGTATTTATCGGCTACCTGCTTCCTCCACTTCTCCACAACCTTCCTCGCACCCTTGTCCGGAGGTATGAGGTTGGAAGCGACCGGATAGAGCTTGAAGTTGTAATTCCTTATCCTTCCGTTTTTGATATCAAGATCGAGCCTTCCAACGAACTTACCGTGAGATCCCGCTATGACCACGAGGGTTTTACCAACTCTGACAGCCTGAGGTGTTACGTCGTGGGTGTGTCCGGAGATTATCACATCTATACCCTTGACCACCTCCGCTATCTTCAGGTCGAGGGGCAAGCCGTTATGGGTGAGGAATATGACCGCGTCCACCTTGTGCTGTTCCCTGAGCTCGTTTACGAACTGCTGGAGCTGGTCCTCCCTTATACCGAAACTCCATCCCTCAACAAACTGTCTGGGGTTGGCTATGGGAGTGTAAGGGAAGGAGCTTCCTATTATACCGAGCTTGACGCCGTTTACCTCCCTTATCGAGTAAGGTTTAAATACAAGCTCTCCCCACAACTCATCTACAACGTTGTGGGTTATGAACTCACAACCACCTTTCTTTAGATCCTCTATCCTCTTGAGGAATATGTCCTTACCGAAGGTGAAGTCCCAGTGGGCGACGAAGTAGTCGTATCCCACATAGTTCATCCAGTCCACTACCGCCTTTCCTTCCGTGAAGGTCCCTATGGCGGTGGTGGTCCACGTGTCTCCGCCGTCCATTATCAGGCACTTTTCCCTTCCCCTCTCTTCAACTATATGCTTGATCACCGAGGCTATATATTCCGCTCCCCCCATCTTACCGAACTTCTCGGCCAGTTTGGGAAATTCAACACAGCTGGTGAAGTAGGCCTCGAGGGTTCCCGGAGCGATCTTATAGTATTTGAGAAAGTCCATGCCGGTGATGTATCCCGGTTTCCCCTGAAGCTGTTTAGGAGCAAGAAGGTTCATGGGTTCAGCGAAATAGAGCGGATCCAGGTGGGCGTGCATGTCGGTTGTGAATATGAGGGTGACGTTTCCGACAGGCTTAAACCTCATTATGTCCTCATACTTCATCTTGGCGAGCGCAGCTACCGGATTGGTACTCAGGTAGGCGCCCGTAACGATGGCAAGTTCTAAGAAGTCCCTGCGCGTTAGATGCATCTGCCGTTACCTCCTATCAGACATAAAAAAAGAAATAACACAAAACGAGAATCTATGTTGGAAATCAGGGGGGCCGAAGGGCCCCTGAAAAGATCACTTGTTAAGCGGAGAGTTTGGATCGTGCATGTAAGCGACGATATCCGCAATCTCTTCGGGCTTGAGAACCCCATGATAGCCGAGCCTTGGCATTACCGAACAGGGGTTCTGGGCCCAGGAGTTGTAGATCCTTATGTAGGTCTCCTTGGGATCTATACCCCTCTTTCCGTATCCTCTCAGGGAAGGTCCTATGTTACCGCAGGCGATTATCTTTGGATCTCCACAGTGGCAGGCGTAGCAGTTACCTCTCCTGCTCTTTCCACCTTTCTTGGGATCTCCGAAGAGCTTCTCACCTCTCGCGATGTTCTTACCAACCACACCGCCCTCAGGAAACTTGACAGTGGCGAGCATCTCCTTTTTGAAGGTCTCTATGTCTATACCCTCTGGAACGAGCTGTGTGGGGTTGGAGCAGGCCTTCTGCCACTTGTCTTGGTTGGCGAGAGCTATCTTGAACTTCTCCTTGGAACTCAGCTTCTTCTTTTCCGCCTTCTTCTCAGCCTTTGGAGCCTCAGCCTTCTGTGCTGCGGGCTGACACGCCACCAGCAGACCCAAGCCTACAAAAGCTCCTGCGAGAACTATCTTTTTCATCTTCGCCCCTCCTTTTTACCTCAGCAGTCCGGGAACTTCAATAATGGCTCCGTTAGCCGCATGCTTCATATAAAGTTCAAGGGCTATAACCCAATCGGAGAAGGGTGGTGGCTTCTTGACCCAGTCCTTCTTACTCCACTGCTTAGTATAGAGCAAGTAAGCTTTGAAACAGCTTCTAACTCTATCTTCCATAGTCCACATTCTGTCCGAACCGAATCTGTAGGCCGGCCAGTGGGCATAGACCTTGTTTTTGACAGGATCCGGCAAGCCCTGAAGCCTTATCCTTTTACCAGCGAGGACGGTGTGGCATATACCACAGGAAAAATCCCTCGCTCCTACCCTCATATACCACAGCTTCTCTCCCATCTTGTAAAGTTCCTTCTCCTGAGGATCGTCGAGCTTGACGTCTATCTTCATACCGTTGCTGAGCGATGCTACGTAAGAGGCGAGAGGAACCCTGTAAGGACCACTCCACTTCTTGAACTGCTTCATGAACTTTTTATCCTTCTTGTCGTAGCCCATGTATTTGGTCATACAGGCGAGGATCCTCGTGTCTATGTCGGCAACCCTGTCTATATCCTTGTAGTATCTGGGCATCTTAGCGTAAGCTCCTTGCAAATTTAGCCTACCATTTACACCTGCACCATCCTGCCCGTGGCAGGTAGCGCAGGACTTTCCGTTGGGCCCGGGTGTGTGGAACATCTCACGACCTTCGTCCACGTAAGCATGTCCGGGGTGCATCCCCAGCTCGAGAAGTTCCTTCAAGTGTGTAGGGAGCTGTTCCTGAGCCACCGCCGCCGTTAGAAACGCCCCTCCGGCTAAAACTGCTGAAGTGAGCAGAACTCTTTTTCTCATCTTAACCCCTCCTTTCAAGAAACGTTGACCTTAACGGTCTTCTCCCACTTGCCTCCTTTGTTGTCCTCATATTTGATGGTAAGAGTTCCGGACTCGGTAGCCTTCATCTTAACCGCGAAGTAGGGGTTCTTACTTATACCGGGTCCGGTATGCAGGGTGGTCACCTTCTTGCCGTTGAAAAGGAATTCCACCTTGGTTATGTAGTGGGCAGGGATAACTTTCCCGGTCTTCTTGTCCTTCCTGAAACCGGTCTCCATGGGGTGGGTGATGACCATCTGGACTTTGAATACCTGTCCCTTGCTGATTCTCCTCGGAACTCTTACTATAGCTCTTCCCAATCTTGCCATCTTCTACCTCCCTTTAAAGTTTTTGAAGTTTTTATTAACCACATCCACCTACGGTGACCTTGACTTCCTTAGATGCGGTAAGAAGAGAGCCGTCCTTCATCTTTATAACAGCTCTGACAGGAGAGGTTTTAGCGAGCTTTATCCTTGTAGCGAAGAATACCTCCCCGTTCATAGGAGAGAACTCTACGGTAGTTATCCAGGGGTTGAAATTGGCATCCGCGAATATGTAAAGAGCCTGAACTTGATCCACGGGTATGTTGGCGGAAACCTGGACGGGAACGTTGGCTCCGGATTCGGCTATCGTGGGAGCTTTGACGTTGATAAGGTTGCTCTCTTTTAGACCTGACAACCCTACTCCGAGGTGCTCCTTGAGGGCGTCCTCAATGGAGATCTTCTTGGGCTTTGCCCCGAAGGACTGGCTCACCGCTCCGGGAGCAGCAACGAGTGCCACCGCTCCCACTCCCGCGACCTTAAAAAGGTCCCTTCTTGTAATCATCTCTAACACCTCCTTAAACTGGATTTTTTACAAGCTCTGATAAGCAAGTTGAGAAAGTCATCCCTCTCCCTGCTCCCAAAGATCTTCAGGATTATTCTATCACTCTCGGGATCGTATACTACGAAGTAGGGGGTCCCGAACACACCGAACCTTCTGTTAAGTTCCTCAGATTTGCTCGCATCGATACTGACCACCACGAACCTTTCCCTTATGAATCTGTCCACCTCAGGATCCCCGAGAACGAACTCCTCCATCTGGATGCAGTAGGGACAGTGCTCCCCGTAGAAATATATGAGAACCTCCTTGTTCTGGGCTTTCGCTATCTCAACACCCTTTCTGAAGTCCGTCACCCATCCTGTGTGCTGGGCGTAGGAAAATATAGATGCTCCAACGATTAGAAGCATCAAGAACCTCAGCATCGCAGTAAATAATTTAGAGGAAAGGTTTTCAGGAAATGCTTAATTATTACTTATGCTCAGATAATCAAATCTAATTTAAAATATTTTGCATATAAGAATTCTCTAATGTTTATGGGAATAAAGGTTGTCTGAAAAGCCCCAGGGTTTCTTCGAAACCCCACATAAGGTTCATGTTCTGGACCGCCTGCCCGGAGGCTCCCTTACCAAGGTTATCTATTGCGGATATTATCACCGCCTTCGAAGTTCTTGGATCGTAGGTAGGATAGAGAAGGCAGTTGTTGGTTCCCAGAACCCATTTGGTCATCGGTGGTCTATCTATCACTCTCACAAAAGGTTCGGAGGAGTAGGTCTCCCTATAAAATTCCATGAGATTCCTCTCTTCAGTATCAGCGTATACGGTAACGAGCATGCCCCGGGAGGCAGGAACCACTACCGGAGTGAATCTGAGCCTTATGTCTACACCCAGAAGTCTGTTGAGAACGTCCTCCATCTCCGGCGTGTGCCTGTGTTTTTCCACCGAGTAGGCGAAGAAGTTCTCCTCCATCTCTGGATAGTGGAAGTGCTGTCTGGTCTTCCTGCCTGCACCAGACACTCCGGAGAGAGCGTGAACCACAACATCACCGACTTCCACATATTTCAACAGCGGATAGAGAGCTATCAGGGTAGCGGTGGGATAACATCCTGGGTTTGCCACAAGATCCGCACCTTCTACGCTGTCCCTGAAAAGCTCCGGAAGACCGTATACCGCTTTCTCCAGAAGCTCAGGATGCGAATGCTCAAAGCCGTAGAACTCCACGTAGGCTTTTGGATCCCTTATCCTGTATGCGCCGGAAAGGTCTATGACCTTCTTGTCCTCAGAAACGAGCTCTGGGACAAGCTCCATCGATGCCTCGTGGGGAAGGCAGAGGAAGGCCGTATCAAAGTCCTCTTCCGGCTCGGAGACGAGCGTTTTGTTGCCAAGATCGGAGCCTTCGAAGAAGGAAAAAATCTCCCCGAGCCTTTTCCCGGCGGTGGAGCTTGAAATTAGATCGGTTATCCTGACCTTCGGATGAGAAGAGAGTATACGAAGAAGCTCAAGGCCCGTGTAGCCGGTTGCACCGAATACGGATACCCTTAACGTTTGCTCCACCTGTATTTTGCCCTTGCACCCATCTGGGCGTATTTCTTCCTCTCCTTCTCCCTCGCGTCCCTCGTCAAGAGCTTAGCCTTTTTGAGTGAAGGTCTGAAGTCCGGATTATGAGAGAGAAGAGCCTTGGCAACACCATACATTATGGCTTCCGCCTGACCGGATATGCCTCCTCCGCGGACCGTAGCGTATATCCCGAACTTTCCCTCGGTTCCGGTAACCTTGAAGGGAAGCATTATCTTCTGAAAGAGCGTTTCCCTCTGAACGTAATCCCTGAGTTCGTATTCCTTCCCCGTCTCATCCACCCTAACCACAAACTTATCGGGGTTATCCTTCAGTATCCACACTCGCGCTATGGCTTCCTTCCTCCTTCCGGTTCCGTAATGAGAGTTTTCAGGGGTTATCTTGAAGTCCTTGAGCTTCATGCCTTAACCTCCAGGGGTTCGGGCTTCTGAGCCTGATGGGGATGCTCCGGACCTCTGTATACCTTTAACTTTTTGAGCATCCTGTGGCCGAGCCTGTTCTTGGGTAGCATCCTCTTGACCGCGAGTCTTATAACCTCTTCGGGTTTGTGTTCAAGCATCCATTTCAGGGATCTCTCCTTGAGGCCTCCGGGGTAGTTGGAGTGTCTGTAATATTTCTTCTGATCGAGCTTCTTCCCGGTCACCCTGATCTTTTCAGCGTTTACGACGATAACGAAGTCTCCGCAATCCACATCAGGCTGGTAGTAGGGCTTGTGTTTACCCCTCAGGATCTTAGCTATTTCGCTGGCGAGTCTGCCGAGGACCTTACCTTCCGCATCTACAACGAACCACTTCCTTTCAACCTCTTGGGGCTTTACCCTGTATGTTTTCATCCTTCACGCTCCTTTCAGGAAAGGAGTATTCTACTACTTTTTTCCCAAGTATTCAAGAGGGTTCAGAACCGCCCCGTCTTTCGTCCTTACCTCAAAGTGGAGAGCACACCTCCCGGAGCCGGGCTTGAGCCCTACCTTGGCGATCACCTCCCCTTTAGAAACTCTATCGCCTCTGTCCACCAGGTTCTGCATGTTGTAGGCATAGATGGAGAGATATCCGGGATGCTCCACTATGATCATGTTCCCGTAAGGGGTGAGATCGTCCCCGCTGTATATGACCCTGCCGCTGTCCACCGCTCTGACTTTATCACCGCAGGAGGCGTATATGTCAAGTCCCCTTGAAACCTTGGTATACTTTCCCTCCACGGGTAGAAAGGAGAGCTTTATCCTGGGCTTGTCGAGGTATCTCCTCTCGAAGGCGCTCTTGGGAACCGGTATTTTAAGAAGCTGTCCGCGTCTGACTATGTTGGACCTGAGCCTGTTCACCCTCTTTATCTCCCTCCAGCTTACACCAAATTTCTTGGCTATCTTTATAAGGCTGTCCCCCCTTCTGACCCTGTACTTGACGTAGACAACGTCTTTCCTTCTGTAGCTCCTGCGTGCCCTCCTCTTGGCGGTGCTTTTTCTGGGGATCTTCAACTTCTGACCAACTCTTATAACGTTAGACCTCAGCCTGTTAAATCTCTTTATCTCCCTCCAGCTTATACCGAACTTCTCTCCTATCTTCCTTAGGCTGTCCCCGGGGCGAACCCGGTAGACTATGTAATCCTTCTTATAGCGCTTTCTCTTTACCTTCCTAACGCGTTTCTTGTGCGGTATGCAGATCCTCTGACCTACCCTGAGATACTTGCTTTTTCTGAGTTTGGGATTTGCCCTAAGTATATCCTTTATATAAAGGTTATATCTGTCCGCTATCTTCCAGAGGCTATCTCCGGGACGGACCTTGTGGTAGAGCCTGCACTTGGCGGAATAGGCTTCCCCCACCAAAAGGCTAATACCTAATACTAAAACCAAAAAGAGGTTCATCCTCTTCCTCCTTTATTATCTCCAACCTATCCACCCTCGATAATCTCGGTCCTTTCCACAGCTCTTTTACAAAGTGGCACAGGACCTCCTCGTCTCCCTCCGCGAGAACCTCCACCCTTCCGTCCGGAAGGTTCCTGACCCATCCCGAAAGACCGAGACTCTCAGCTACCCTCTGGGTGAAAGCCCTGAAGCCAACTCCCTGAACCACGCCCGACACGAATATCCTGAAGCGCATGTCCCTTATAATATTACCAGAAAGGGAGGATCAGGCTAATGAACGGAAAGGCCCAGTTCTTGCTGAACCCGCTTAAAAATCACAAAGTCTGGGCGGTGATGCTCCCCGATGGAGAGCTTATGGACGATCTCATGTCTGTAAAGAGGGCGGAGTTCTGTATGGCGGAGAAGGAAGAGTTCTGGTTGAACCCTTTCGGTGGATCCTTCGAATGGGAAACCAAGGTTTCCGAACCCTACGAGGCGGAGTTTGTTCTGTTCAAGAAAGAAGCCCAGCGATACATGTGCATCTTTGACCTCGATGTGGCGGACCTTCAGCATGTAGACTACGCTCCTGCGAGCGGTGATCTTATCTTTGACGATGCGGAGCTTTCGAAGAAACTGAAAGGAAAGGACCTGAACGAGTTTAAAAGGTTCATGAATGAGCTGTGGGAGTATGTAAAGGAGATAAGCTGATGCTGAGCAAAGAGCTCCTGGAGATCCTTGCCTGTCCAGTTTGCAAGGGAGATCTTAACTACGAGAAGGACAAGGATAGACTCGTGTGTGAGAAGTGCGGAGTGTATTACGAGATTAAGGAGGGGATACCCGTTCTGCTTCCCGACTCGGGGAAACCTCTCGAAGAAGGTAATTCCTGAGATCCTCCTCGCTGTCCGTGGAAAAGTCCGCGGGAAGGTCAAGATCAACTACCTTCCTGAAGTGAACGAATTTAACGGGTTTCCCGTAGATCTTTCTGTAGTATAGAACCATCTCCATATCCGCCCGGTTGTCTCCTACGTATATCCCCTCTTCCGCTCCGAGGGCTTCCATACACAGGTGCAGGGGAAAGGGATGGGGCTTCCTCAGGTTCTTATCCACCACATCGTCCTCGTCCACCGTAAAGTCGAAGAACTTCTTGATGCCAAACCTGTCGAGAACGAATTCGAGGTCTTCCTTGGGTCTTCCCGTAACTATACCGAGGACAGCTCCCGCTTCCTTTAGCGTTTTGAAAAACTCGCTGGAAAGTATCTGCTTTTCCTTGAACTTCAACTTATTGTATATATCCGTAAAGACTCTAACAAGCTCTTCGTAGTCCGCCTCTCCCCCGAACTCCTTTATAACCTCGTAGGTGGCGTCCCAATCGTTGTTTATCCCTCTGGAGAACTTTATCCTTTTGATTTCCTCGAGGGGAATCTCCCTTTTCAGAAAGAACTCCGCGGTCTCCTTTATGGCCATGTGATAGCTTTCGCGAACGTCCACTATTACCCCGTCCACGTCGAAGATAATCGCTCTCATACCCTCTCCGGAACGATGTCTTGAGTTTTGGATAGAACGAATTTAACGAAGTTGCTGGAGAGGAAGGTTATGTTGGAGTTCTTGGGGTAAATTATGTTGAACCTTCTCTTGACCTTAAAGCCTTTTATGTTAACCGGAATAATGCTTCCGCTCTCTATCTCCCTGAGAATCAAGCCCTTGGACAGGAAGGAGGCCCCGTATCCACCCTTTACTATGTTCATTATGGTCCTGCTGTTGTTGGCCTCTATCTTTATATTCAGCCTCTCGAAAACTATTCCGAGCTTCTCAAGGGCTTCTCTGACAATCTTCCTCGTTCCCGAGTTCATCTCCCTCATGACGAGGTCTATCTCATACAGCTCTTCAGGTTCTATCTCACCCTTCTGAGCTATGGGATTTTCGGGATAGGTGAAGAAGATTATCTCGTCCTCGAGCCAGGGGACGCTGACGAACTTGTTGGAAGGCTCCCTCTCTATTATCCCAAGGTTGAGCACACCCGAGAGAAGTCCCTCCTCCACATCGTGAGAGTTTCCGGTAAATATCTTGACGGTAGCGCTGGGAAACTCCTTGTGGAACTCCGCTATGAGGGTGGGAATTATGTATTCGCTTAGGGTGGCGCTGACACCGAGGAAGAGGGTATCCTTCAGATCTTTTTTTATCTTCGCTATCTCCTCCATAAGGCCCTCGTAGCTTCCGAGGAGTATCTTGGCTATCTCGTATATGCGCTTGCCCTCCTCGGTAAGACACATCTTTCCTCCCTGTCTCTGGAAGAGCTTGGCTCCTATTGTTTTCTCGAGGGCCTTTATCTGCTGGGTTACCGCGGGCTGTGTTATGTATAGGATCTCCGAGGCCTTGGAGAAGCTCCCCAAGTCTGCTACAGTGACAAAGGTCTTGAGCTTGGATATATCGATCATTTCAAACTTTAATTATAGTATAAGCCCTGCTTATTGCAAGTATAAAGGGCATAAATACTCAAGGTATACCGAGGAGTTTGTGAACCTGGGGGATGACTCTAACACTGAAACCTTTCAGGGCAAGCTCCCTCTGGATGTCGAGGGCCTTTCTGAAGAACCTCTCCTTGTTCCCCTCGGGCTGGAGAACCACCAGATCCTTTTTGAGAAAGGGCTCAAAGTCCTTCCTGAGGAGCACCTCTGTGTTCAACTCATCGTCCACAACGAACTTGAGCTCCTTGGCAAACTTGAGGATTTGGGGATGGACGAAGAACTTGGCCACCGCCTTTGGAGAGCAGGTTATGTGGATGGTCTCCGCCAGCCTTTCCATGCCGGATATCCACAGGGTCCCGTTCGTCTCTATCTGGACCGAGAAGCCCTCCTCCAGAAGTGATTCCACCAGAAGCGGTAAACCGCTGTGGGTGAATGGTTCCCCGCCTGTTATGACCGCATGCCTGAAGGGAGATTTCTTAACACTTCTTATTAGGTCCTCCAGGCTCATAAGGTTTTCCTTGAACTCCAGGGCCTCAGGCTGGTCGCACCAGGGGCATCTCAGATTACATCCCTGAAGACGTATAAAGACAGAGGGAGTTCCTACGAGGAGACCTTCACCCTGGATAGTTTCGTATATTTCATTTACGCTTACAGCTCTCTCTGTTCTAACCTTATCTCGTAGCATTCTATTATGTCTCCGACCTTAACGTCGTTGAAGTCTTTGAGCTTCACTCCGCACTCGTAGCCTCTCGCGACCTCCTGAACGTCCTCTTTAAACCTCCTGAGGCTCTCTATCTGGCCGTCGTAGACAACAACTCCATCCCTTATCAGTCTGGCCTTGGCCCCTCTGACTATCTTGCCTTCAAGGACGTAACATCCCGCAACCGTCCCAAACTTCTTGACCTTGAAGGTAGCCCTGACCTCCGCGGAGCCGAGGACCTCTTCCCTTTCCACGGGCTCCAGCAGTCCCTGGAGAGCCTTCTTAACGTCATCTATCACCTGGTATATGATCCCATACATGCGGGCGTCCACCTTTTCCTTCTCTATAAGCTCCCTCGCCTTAGGATCGGGCCTCGTATTGAAGCCGATTATGATAGCCCCTGAAGCCTTGGCGAGCATAACGTCGTTCTCGGTTATACCTCCGACCGCCCCGTGTATTATCCTTACCGCAACCTCGTCCGTGGAGAGTTCCTCGAGGGATTTCTTCAGGGCTTCGAGGGATCCCATCGTGTCCGCCTTGACGATTATCCTAAGCTCCTTTACCTCCCCGGATTCTATCTTCTTGTATATGTCCTCAAGTCTTACGCTTTGGGTAAGTTTCTCCTCTTTCTCTCTCTTCTCCCTTATCTTCTCCGCAAGCTCCCTCGCCTTCCTCTCGTTCTCGACAACGACGAGGGTATCCCCAGCCTCGGGAAGATCCTCAAAGCCGAGCACCTCCACGGGTGTAGAAGGTCCCGCTTCCTTTACCTGCCTGCCCTTATCGTCGAACATTGCCCTGACCCTTCCGTGGGTTATCCCCGCAACGAACACATCCCCCACGCGAAGGGTTCCCTCCTGCACTATAACCGTGGCGGTAGGTCCTTTTTTCCTATCGAGCTTTGTTTCTATGATCACACCTTTGGCTCTCTTGTTTGGATTTGCCTTCAGTTCCAATATATCCGCGAGCAGAGATACCATCTCCAAGAGCTGATCCACGTTCTGACCTGTCTTGGCGGATACGTCCACAAATATGGTGTCTCCTCCCCAGTCCTCGGGAATGAGGCCGTGTTCGGAAAGCTCTCTCCTGACCTTCATAGGGTCCGCACCGGGCTTGTCTATCTTGTTCACCGCCACTATTATGGGAACGTCAAAGGCCTTAGCGTGGTTTATTGCTTCTATGGTCTGGGGCATGACACCGTCGTCCGCCGCAACCACGAGGACAGCTATGTCTGTTATCTGTGCACCTCTCGCCCTCAGCGTGGTAAAGGCCTCATGCCCCGGCGTATCGAGGAAGGTAATGACCCTTCCGTCCGGGAGCTTTACCTGTGATGCACCAATATGCTGGGTTATACCACCCTTTTCTCTTTCCGCTACATTAGTTTTCCTTATAGTGTCCAGAAGCGTAGTCTTACCGTGATCAACGTGCCCCATGACCACGACTATGGGGGGTCTGGGCTTTAGATCCTCGGGTTTGTCCGGAATCTCCTCTATCAGGACCTCTTCCTCTTCCTCCTTCTTGGCCTCCGCGAGGAAGCCGAAGCTCTCCGCCACCTCTACCGCCACATCCGTGGGCACGGGCTGATTTATGGTAGCGAGTATACCTTTCTTAAGGAGAGCCTCTATAACCTTGTTGGCGGGCAGGCCCAGAAGTTCCGCCAGCTCCCTTACGGTTATTCCCTCGTGGATCTCCACTATCTTTATCTCGTCTTCCTTTTTCTTCTCCCTCTGCTTCTTTTCTTCTTTCTTCTTCTCCCTTTCTATCTGCTGTTGAAGCTTCTTGAGGATTTGCTCCTCCTCTTTGGAGAGCTTCTCCTTCTTCTTTTCCTCAGCGACGGGCTGTGGTTTTTTCTCCTCCTTCTTTTCTTCTACAGGTTTAGGAGGCTCCTTGGGTTTTTCTTCCAATCTCGGAGGTCTTCTGAACTCCCTCGGAGGTTTTCTATCCGGCCTCGGCTTCCTCTCAGGTTTGCGGGGTTTTAGCTCTTCCTTGGGTTTTTCTTTCACCTCCTTCCCGAGGGCCTCCGCCACAACCTCCTCTATGGGTTTCTCCTCTACCTTTATCTCTTCTTCCTCTTCAGGAGCTTCCTTTTTCTCCTCTTTCTCCTCTATTGCTACCGCTGTCTCCTTCTTTTCCTCTTTCTTTTTGGGCTCACCGAACTCTTGGTATATCATCTCGAGGTGAAAGTCCTCAAGCTGGTGAAAGTTAGACCAGTTCTTTCCGTCGTCCCTCGGAGCCCACTCTTCGAGAAACTCGATAAGCTCCTTGGGTTTCAGTCCGAGCTCCTTTGCAACATCAAGAACGCGCTTCTTTTCCAATACTTCAAACCTCCTAAGAGATATATTATAGGCCTGCAGGCTAACTATGCTACAGCCCCCGTATAATATCAGGGATGGTGGAAAGGCTCGCAGAAGAACTCGGGGGAAGTCTGGTTCAGACCCACACCTCTTGGGTGATTTTACTGGACGATGTGGTTTACAAGATAAAAAAGCCTGTGAACTTTGGATTCCTGGACTACTCCACCCTTGAAAAGAGAAAGGAGAACTGCGAGAAGGAGGTTCTTCTCAACAGAAGACTCTGTCCCTGGGTATACTTGGGCGTTGTTCCTATAAGCGAGGTGAACGGCGAGTGGGTGTTAGAAGAGGATAGCAATGTGGTCGAGTTCGCGGTGAAGATGAGAAGGATACTGGAGAATAGGATACTCGTCAATAGATTAAGCAAAGCTGAAAAAGAAGACCTTAAAAAGGTAGCCCGCAGGGTTGCGGAGTTTCACCTCTCCGCGGAAAGGGTGGACGAGTTCGGCAAGCCTGAGGTGATGAAGTTCAATACGGACGAGAACTTTGAACAGACCAAAGAGTTTGTGGGCATAACCATATCAGAGGAAGATTACGAGTTCATAAAAGACAAAACCGACAGGTTTTACGAGGCTCACAGTGAACTCTTTTACAAAAGGATGGAGGAGGGCAGGATAAGGGACGGGCACGGGGACATAAGGCTTGAGCATATTGCATTTCTGGACGAAGGCATATGTATATTCGATTGTATAGAGTTCAACGACAGGTTCAGATACGGGGACGTCCTGAACGATATGTGCTTCCTCTCCATGGAGCTTGACTTCTTCGGCAGAAGGGATCTCTCGGAGGCTTACGAAAAGGAGTATTTGAAGATTACGGAGGATCCGGAGTTTGACATATTCCTTCCCTTTTTCAAGTGTTACAGAGCTTACGTAAGGGGTAAGGTGACGAGCTTCCTCTTGAAGGATCCTCACGTATCTGAAGAAGAGAAGAACAGGGCCAAGGAGAAAGCCATAAAGCTATTCAGACTTGCAAGGGAGTATGCGGAAGAAATCAGTGTTTAAAGCTTCCATGTTGAACTCCGGAAGGTTACCACTATATTGAGTTCCATGAACAAGAAAGACTTCCGGCTCACGGTGGAAAAACTTATAGAGTGGTGTCAGAGGACCGAACAGGAAATAGAAAAGAGCGAAAGAGAATACAGGGAGAAACTCCTGAAAGATATAAAGGAAGCTCTCGAAAGAGGAGCTACAAAACCTTCACCCTGCAGGAAAAGCTGGAGGGATAGGTTCAGCAGATAGAATCAATCAACTGCTATGCATATAAGCTTATCTGCACTTCAATCACACCAGTTTGCAGGTGTGCAGTCGTATTTGCCCGACCATGCACTACCGTAGGGGAGGAACCTTCTGAACTCGCAGGTTTTGAGAATAAGAGAGTTGGTGGGACATCTCAGATATGGATTTCCATCCCTGTAAGGAGTTCCGCCCATGCACCAGGAAGTATCAAAGGGACAGGGAATGCAGATCCACCTGTTCAGAAGCTCAAAACACTTCGGAGAGTGAAATACTTCCTGAGCGTTGAGACGGAAATTGGTGGATACAGCAGAACCTCTTGTAAGGTTTACACGTCCCCAGTATGGAAATTCAGGTTCAATAAGCAAAGCGTTGTAAGTCCCGAAAGAGAAAGCGCAGTAATCACCTGATCCTTCAGATACACACGCCGTAGGACAGTCGTCATACCAGTTGGGTAAATCGGAATAAGACCTACACTCTGTAAAGTAATCTCTTTTTGCTACCAGATCGTGTTCATATCCTGGCATATCAACGGACCAGTCTCCCGGATTGTTCCACTGGATCAAGTTATATCTAACTACGGTAGTTCCTGTATACTCAATATCCCCTTCGTTTGGAAAGTAGGTGGGAGGAGGTGTTCCGAGATTGCTACTTTCCACCGAAAGTTCCTTTTTGTGTTCTATGGATTTCTTTAGAAACTCTAATCTGTGCTGATAAAAGTTCTTTCCTTTGTAATACTTCTTAATATAGTTCTCCTCATAATACTGAATGAATTCTTTGTTATTTTCAAGTTCTTTCACAGCTTTTTGCATCATTTTGTAAAGCTCTTCAGGTTTGGCGTTTTTTACTTCGGGAAAGAAGTAATACTGACCGTATCTTTTCGGTCTGAAGTAGTAGGGGACGTATTTGAGGAAGGCTGTAAAGAGAGGGAAATAGTTGACGCTGATGTCTTTCACAAGCTCACTCTTCTCTATACAATCCACATCATCAGTTTTAGCAAGAACCGCATACACTATAGGGCCACCACTCTTGATGTAAGAGTGACCGTGGTAATACTGCAAATATCCATTTACCAACCCTTTTACGAACTTTTTGACAGGGGTATAGATTTTCAAATCTTGTGAGGATATCAAATGGTTATCAATTATTATCTTTAAGTAGATCGCCAAAGAAAAGGACATATGGCGATACTCATCCGATAAGGTTTTTCTAAAGCCCTTGAAAAATTCATGAGCGGATGACCAATCCTTTCTTGAGTATGAACCTCCACTACCGTAAGGAGACTCATACCAGATGGCTCTAACTTTTGCATTACATTTTTCAAGTAGCTTTATTATGTCTTCGTCCGGAGTTAGTTTTCCGAATCCTATG
Source organism: Aquificaceae bacterium (assembly GCA_027079305.1). GTDB lineage: Bacteria > Aquificota > Aquificia > Aquificales > Aquificaceae > Hydrogenivirga. The sequence continues at coordinate 291 of JALWVU010000068.1, read as the reverse complement.
GCCACTTCAGCTGAGAAAGACAAGCTGATCATTAAGAGGAGGAGAACCACCAGTTTCATAACTTCCCTCCCTTTTGAGTTTTAATTTACTTCAATCACACTGGGCATGTCAAAATAAGGGAGAGGCGAAACAGAAGGAAGGAAAATAAAGTATTCTGGAACAGTAGGTGCCTGAGAACTGCAAATCAGGAACAAAATGTGTTCAGAAACAAAATGTGTTCAGATGATTAGATTCTACAGTCCTCAGGCTCAACCCACAGCTACTACCCCCTATCCCCAGAAGGGACTCGGG
>JALWVU010000067.1 GCA_027079305.1 Aquificaceae bacterium | reverse complement strand
ATTGGAGCTATAACCCCAACACCACCAACCCAAAACACAGCTAAAAAACATGATTCTATAGAAACTATAGATTACCTTGCCTTACTCTCTAAAAACACTTTAGAATACGTTTTAGGACGTAGGAGCAACGCTACCATAATCGGCAACATATCAGGCGAACCTCACCTATTGATAGCAGGAAAAACAGGAAGTGGAAAGAGTGTTACAATGTTTAATATTTTAATAAGCATACTAGCCAACAACACACCAAAGAGCCTACAAATATCTTTAATCGACCCAAAAATATTAACTTTTGGAGATAAGAGGATAAGGGGTTCAAACTTTCTAAAAGAAGACCCATCCATAGGAGATAATAATCAAGCCCTAACAATCTTAAAAAATGCCTATAGCGACATGATGAAACGTTATGAGATTATGGTAGAAAAAGGGGTTAAAGATTATAGAGATATTAATCTACCTGCTCACGTCATTTTCATAGATGAGATTTTTGAGCTATTGGAGGGAGCAAACGCTAAAGAGATATTGCCCCTCATAACTCGAATTGCATCTTTAGGACGTGCAGGAGGGGTTCACTTAGTAATGGCTACTCAATCACCAAGAGCTAAGACACTATCAGGAACTCTTAAAGCTAACTTAGAGTTCATAGGTCACAAGATGAGTAACCCCACCGAATCCAAATTAATAGAGCTACCAAAGGCTCATGAATTAAAAGGGAAAGGTGACGGTTTACGAGTTATTGAGGGTGAGATAACACGATTCCAAGCCACGTTTATTGATGCAAATTTAGACAGTATTTACACCTATTTTCACTACAAAAACACCCAATACACACAAAACGTACACTTGAACCCAAAACAGACCCAAAACGCCCAAAATAACGACCCAATACACCAACCCAATACACAGCAAGGAGACACCGAAAAAACAGCACTTAAAGGACTATTAAGAGACATCATAAGCACAGTAGACGAAAAGGGAAAAGTTAAGCCCAAATCCTACTTTATAGACGTAAAAAAGAGGGCAGAATTGAAGTTATGGGATAACGCTTTAAACGAATTAAAATCACATGAGCTTATTTCATTTAGAAATGGTACAGGCTACAAATTAACAGTAGACTATAATATAGCACTTAGTGCAATAGGGGAATAAGAAAATGAGTAACCAATTTGAAACAATAGAGACAAAAATCAAAGCTTTAAAAAAAATGAAAGAAGAAAAAGAGAAAGAATTACAGGACATAAAAACTCTCTTGGAATGGGAGCTTTTTTATCTAAGCTATAGTGTAGGAACTGATTATGTTATAGATATAAAAAAGTTTAATTTATGGCTAGAGCAGAATAGCAAAGTATTGCCACGGCTTAAGACAGTAGGAAACAGCTTAGATTTTGCCTATAATATTTATCTCGATGAGATGGAAAAGAATAATTAAAAAAAAGGGGTACGGCGAACCCCCAACAGGGGAGCGTAAAAAAAACGCCCCCTAAGCAAACGCCAAACCCCACCTAAAAAATTTCAAAAAAAATTTCAAAAAAAATTTCAAAAAAAATTTCAAAAAAAATTTCAAAAAAAAATTCAAAAAAATCAAACCTCTTAAATTTTGCTGGAGAAATTTTAGTAAATTTTTCAAATCCCTCAAAATAATTCCATGAATATTCATAAACCTTTTAAAAAGTGTACCGTTTTAAGAAAACATAAAACCTATTATGTTATAATAACGGTACATATATACTAAAAGGATTAACATGAGTGAAGCAATCAGAAAAGAAACTTTTTTAACCGTTTATGGTGTGGAGAGCATTAAAGAAGTATCTGAACTATTCAGAGCAGATTATAATAAGTTAAAGAATAAAAAAAATGGATTTGATGAAGTATCAAGCCTATTCCAAAAGTATGTTTTATCAATCACTTTTTTATACTCAATCCCATCTATCAAAAACAATCTAGGGATATTTAGAAAAATTATAAATGAAGAGGGTGGAATATGGAAAGAAACCGTTAGAACAAGCTTTTATATTTTCGATGTTTATAGAGCCGTTACTACTATAACAGATAAGACCATCAGAGCAAAAGAGGAGAATGTCAAGGACATGGCTTTTAATGTTCATGATGAGATTGTAAAAGTTAAAAATATGCTAGATAATAAAACTTATAGTGTAGCACGAAATCAAAACGAACAGCAAGTAAGAAGTTATTACATTTCTTACCTTTTGGGATTAAGTACAGGGCGTAGATTCACAGAAATTTTAAAAACAATTAACATTAAAAAAAAAGGAGAAAAATATATCTTTGATGGGATATTAAAAAAGGACAAAAACCAAAAAAATGAGATAGAAACAAATATTTTATATTTATCTATTGATGAAACAAAAAGCTACTTAAAAGAGCTTAGAGCTTTTATTAATACAAAGCTTAAGACTACCGACAAAAAGCCACTTAAAGAGCTATCAGAGGGAGAAGTTAACGCTATTTTCTCAAAAGTATATAACAATTCAATTAAAAGAATTACAGGTGATAAAATTCCAAATTTCCATGAGTTGAGACACTACTACACCATAGAGGGAACAACTGTTTTTAAGAGAGATGATGAGACAGACAAAGACACACGCTATAGAATTTTAGGTCATCATGTAAAAGATGATTCAACACGAACATATAAAACTATCAAATAAATTTAAAAAAGTGTACCGTTTTTAAGAAAATATAAAACCTATTATGCTATAATAACGGTACATATAAACTAAAAGGATTAACATGAGTACTATAGAGAGAAATGAGCTATTAGAGGCACTTTACCAAGCGACATCTAAATCAGAATTATTAGAGCAATTCGAGTCAAAGCTATTAGGAGCTAAAGGAACAGGAACACAGCGTTATACTTATCTTTTAGAGCAAATCGTTTTTTATTCTCACGCGATTATATTCGGTCACGGTGTACAGACAGCCCACAACTACAGACAATCTTTTATGACCATAGCTAAAGATTCAAAAACATTAAAATTAAAAAATGATGATATTGAAAAAGCTTTTTCTTTCTTGAATAGAACAGAGAAAAAAAGTATTTTAAAAGAAGTTCAAACAGCCATAAAAATAGCCCCAAAAGAGATTACAGGTGATTGTGTAGCTATTGAAGAGATAACACGCTTAAAAGCTCAATTAGACACTGAGGAATACGAACTAGCAAAGGGTCAAAAAGTAGAGGATAAAGAGACATTTATCAAGATAGCATTGGTCGCACTCTCCACAGGTGCAAGACTTAAGGATATTATGGAAGATTTAACCGTATCAACTAAAAAGGGCGTTACTCTTTTTAACGATGGTATCACGACAAAAGAGGGCGTTATCTTAGTGTTAGATACTAAGGCTATACAAAGCCATTTAAAGGCTATCAGAAGCCATTACAGCGACAGAATAAACAAAGGTACAGACATATCCACAGGGATTAGAAAAGCAATCAAACGCCTAAATATCCCAAAAAGTGGGAACATCAACCACCTAAACGCCCTATACCGTGAGTGCCTAACCTCATCAACCACAAAATAAGCCTATAAAGGCTCAACACGTACAAGCATAAACCACCAACCCCAAAAGCCCTTTAAAATCAATCCTAAGCCCTTTTAAA
>JALWVU010000066.1 GCA_027079305.1 Aquificaceae bacterium | reverse complement strand
TGTTTGCCCTTATCCTTGCCTGGAGGTTTTCCTCTGCGGTTGAGAACTCCATCTCACCGTAAACGGGGAGAAACTCCTTGAGGTAAGCTGTATAGACCTCGTCTATGGGGACGGTGTGAAATTCTATTCCCAGATTTTTAGCAAGGGCTTTTGCATCCTCAAAGCTCTCCTCCGAACTAAAGCGAGAGGGCATGAACAACCCGAGAACCTTCTCTTTGCCCAGGGCATCCACCGCAAGACAGGCGGTCAGAGAGGAGTCCATACCGCCCGAGAGCCCCACCACAACCCTTTCAAAGCGATTCTTAAAAACGTAATCTCTGATCCCGAGAACGAGCGCCCTGTAAGTCTCTTCCTCACCCTCCGGTGAGGGCTCAAGCCTCATCTCCTGAAGGGGCTTTTCGGGAAAAGTTATTTCCCTTGCGGTACTTTGCAGAGGCATATCCTCAACCGCATTGGTGAGCCTCAGGTCAAGGAGCCTTCGCCTCTGAACCATCTGCTCGTCCAGAGTAACCACCAGAAGATCTTCATCAAAGGCCTTAGCCCTTGCAACAACTCTTCCCAGGGGATCTATCACCATGCTCCTTCCATCAAAAACAAGCTCATCGTTGCCTCCCACAAGGTTTGCGTAAACAACCCAGCAGATGTTATCCTGCGCCCTTGCCCTCACAAAACCTTCCCTGAAAGAGTGCTTTCCCCTGTGGTAGGGCGAGGCGTTGATGTTGATGAGCACCTGGGCACCGGAAAGAGCACTGAGCCTGTCGGGACCGTCAGGATACCAGATGTCTTCACAGATGGAAAAGCCTATCAGAACACCGTTCACCGATAGAAGGAGACCTTCTGTTCCGGGACGGAAGTGCCTTCTCTCATCAAAGACGCTGTAATTTGGCAGGTGGTTCTTGTGGTAAACACCGACGATCTCTCCCCTATGGAGAACCGCAAGGCTGTTTCTCACCCCCTCATCATAAAAAGGCGTTCCCACAACTATAAGGGAGTCAATCTTCTTTGTTTCCCTGGCTATCTTTTCAAGGGATTCCATGCATTCATGGACAAAGGAAAGCCTGAGGAGAAGGTCATCGGGCGAGTAACCGCTTATCGTCAGCTCCGGAAAGACTATAATGTGTGCAGTATCCTTTGCCTGCTGAATGCTCTTTAAAATCTTTTCCCTGTTCCCCTCAAGGTCGCCAACGGTAGTGTTTATCTGGGCTACCGCAATATTGATCATGATTCCTTTAGTATATAATGTTTGATCTCAAGGCGCGTAGCTCAGCCGGGAGAGCGCCGGCCCGACACGCCGGAGGTCGGGGGTTCAAGTCCCCCCGCGCCTACCATTTTATCCAGAGAATTAAAAGAGATTTATAAAACTATTAAATAAAATCTATCGCTATGTTACACATACTTCCATCCTATATATTGCATTATGTTCAGAATAGCTGTACCCAATATAGCCCCAAGCAGCACAAAGTATAAAATAATTCTTTAGTTAGAAATTTATTCAATCAATAGAAAAACTCGGCCTATGACTGGGGCTAACAGCTCATATATAGTTTCCTACAAAACAAACATCACGTTGTTTGTGCCGGCCAGCCGACATCAAAACAAACCACTCAGCTTAAGGTTAAAACTCGGAAAGTATAAAATTTACCTATAGGGTCAGGAGATTTGAACTAATGCACAAAGCTAGAAACCTTACCATCTTATATGTAGAAGATGACCACCAAACAAGAAAGGAAACGAAGGGTTTACTAGGAGAAATATTTGGGCACGTCCTAGAAGCAAAGAACGGGAAGGAGGGATGGGAGATATTCACCAAGGAAAAAGTGGATTTGATAATAACGGATATTCATATGCCAATTATGGACGGACTTGAAATGATCAGGGAAATACGCAAGGTGGACAAGGACATTCCGGTAATTGTGATATCAGCTCATACCGAAACTGAGGCCTTGATTAAAAGCATAGAGCTAGGTGTCGATGGATACGTTCTCAAGCCATTAAACCTCCGTCAATTAATGAATACTTTAGAAAGAGTAGTCAAGAAAATATATCTTAAAAGAGAAGCAGACAAATATTTTAACTTGCTAAGACAGTACCAGAAAGCTATGGATCATACATTATTGATTTCCAAAACTGATCCCAAAGGAATAATCACATATGTTAACGACAAATTCTGCAAGGTATCTGGATATTCAAGGCAAGAATTAATAGGAAGTCCTCACAACATAGTTAGACACCCAGACATGCCCAAGGAGTTTTTCAGAGATATGTGGGCTACCATACAGGCTAAAAAAACCTGGCAAGGGGTTATAAAGAATAAAGCCAAAGACGGAACACCTTACTACGTCCATACAGTGATAAAACCCATATTGGATGAAAATGGAGATATTATAGAGTATATATCCCTAAGATACGTAATAACCGACATAGTTAGCCACAAGAAGATACTCGATTCCCTCCTTAAGTATTACGACAGTTTCCTTGTCGCAATCCTGAAAATAGACGATTATGAGTATATAGAGAATCTATATCCCCACGAGAGTTTGAACACATTAGATAGCGAGATAACTGACAACATCAGAAAAGCTATGCCTAAAGAGTGCGCTTTCTCCGATGTTTTTAGTATAGAAGGAGGTAAATACGTGCTTGCCAGAAGTGTAAAATCGAAGGATATAACCCAAGAACTTATAAACATGAGCATTGAAAACCTGAAAATGCTTCAAAGTTATTTAACAGATCTTGATCTTGAGTCTATTGACTACAATTTATCCTTCAGCGTAAGCTTCGCTTACGGCAAAGAAGCCCTTGACATGGCCAGATTGGGTCTAGAAAAGCTGAAGGAAACCAAAAATGGCTTTATTATAGCTAATGAATACCATAAACAACTCAAAGAAAGAGCAAATCGCAGAGTGCAAACATTGGAGGTTATAAAAAAGGCAATTGCTAGCAAAAGAATTACAGCTTTGTTTCAACCAATAGTTAGCAACTCTGATTTAAGTATAAAAAGATACGAAGCGCTAGTCAGGTTGATAGACGAGAAAGGGAATTACCTATCACCGGCCATGTTCTTGGACGTGGCCAAGGAAAGTAAATACTACGGCATTATAACCCAAAGTGTTCTTGAAAAAGCCTGTAGACTGGTCAAATACAAAGATGTATACGTTAGCGTCAATCTCTCCATTCTAGATATAGAAATAAACCCTATAAGAGAAATGGTGTTAGAAATGCTTTATAAAAATAAGGAATCTGCCGATAGAATACTCTTTGAGATAGTAGAAAGCGAAAAGGTTAAGGACTTTACATTGGTAGAGAATTTTATTAAAGAGGTAAAAGGATTGGGAGTAAAAATAGCAATAGATGACTTCGGCAGTGGATACTCTAACTTTGAAAGGCTCGCATACTACCAACCTGACATACTAAAAATAGATGGCTCACTGATCAAGAATCTTATAGAGAGTGAGTACTCAAGAAATTTGGTTGAGGCAATAGTCAACTTCTCAAAGCGTCAAGGATTGGAAACGGTTGCAGAGTTTGTTGAAAATAAGGAAATACTAAGAATGGTCAGGGATATGGGCATAGATTACTCTCAAGGCTACTTCATAGGCAAACCCCAGATCATGGAGGTTGATGTAATAAATGAAGGAGGTTCTGGTTGTTGAGGATTCGAAGACCATAAATAAGATCATCAAGAACAAGCTCTCTTCAATGGGACTTAATGTAGATACAGCTTATACCTTGTCAGAAGCGGAAAAGCTTATAGGTGAGAAGGGTTACGAGCTTATAATCCTTGACCTTCATCTCCCTGACGGGGAGGGCAGCGAGCTCATCATGGATCTGCAGGCCCTTACAAAAGCAAAGGTTATAGTCCTTACCTCCACTAAGGATGAAACTCTAAGGGAGGAGCTGTTCAGGCACGGAATACTTGATTACATAGTGAAAGACACCAACCTTCTTTACTCCGTAGAAGAGATCGTAAACTTGATAAACAAGATAAAAACCACACGTAAGGACAAGATTCTTATAATAGACGACTCTAAATTCATCTGCAGACAGGTCAAAAGGATACTCGAGCCAAGAAACTATCACGTTAAAGAGGCACACACAGCTAAAGAGGGCCTAAAACTCCTTAAAGAAGAGGAGTTTAATCTTTTAGTTCTTGATATGGAACTTCCAGATATGCATGGCAAACAGGTGCTTGAGAAATTAAGGAGCGAACCCAGATTTATTGAACTACCAGTCATAGTCCTGTCTGGAACTATAGACGCCGATACGGTTCGCCACATACTAAAGCACGGTGCAAATGACTACCTTAGGAAGCCTTTTATATTTGAAGAGTTCGTTTTAAGAGTAGATTTATGGGTGGATTACCACAAACAAAAGAAAGAGCTTAAGGATAAGCAGAAAGAATTAGAAGAGATAAACAAGTCCCTTCAGGAAAAGATAAACAAGGCAGTGGAAGAAAACCGTAGAAAGGACAGAATGCTTCTGGCACAGGCAAGGCTAGCCCAAATGGGTGAAATCATAAGCATGATTGCCCACCAATGGAAACAGCCATTGAATACCCTATCAGCCAGCATCAACAAAGCCTATCTTAGATACAAACTCGGCAAGCTGGACGGAGACGTTTTTGAGGATTGCTATAATCAAGCTACAAAACAGATAGATTACATGTCCCAGACATTAAGAGATTTCATGAACTTCTTCAAGCCCAACAGAAGTAAGGAAGCCTTCAATCTTTCAAATGTGATCGAGAAGGTTGTGGATATGGTCAAACCTGTACTTGAGAGGCATCACATAAACGTCATTAAAGAAATAAATGAGAATATAACCATAGAAGGTTACCCCAATGAGTTGGCACAGGTTATAGTTAACCTAATAAACAATGCAAAGGATGCTTTTGTACAAAGGGATATTAAAGGAAACAGACTCATAAAGATATATTCAAAGGAACGCGGGCAGAAAATCATACTCCATGTAGAAGACAACGCCGGAGGCATACCTCAGGAGATAATAAGTAAGGTCTTTGATGCATATTTCTCAACCAAATCAAAAGAGGGAACAGGTCTTGGTCTTTACATAGCTAAAGTTGTTGTAGAAGACCACATGGGGGGACGCATAAGCGTTGAGAATACAAAAGCAGGATCTCTATTTAAAATAGAATTTCCAATAACATGACAATCACGTGAACATCTACACTCTCGCGGCATAGCTTCGGCAGGGAATAAGTTCCATCCTGAAGACACGAAAAATGATCCCTGCTTAAACGAGTGCCTATACCCTTTCCTCAGGTGTAAGTGTTGGTGCCCAACCCATTACAGATATTAAAGGGGGTAAAGTCTGACTCCTTTCCCCCACCTAACTGCTACATCACCTCTTACCACCTATGTGGACGATGGAGTTACGCCCTTTAGCTTCCCAACTTCATGTATTATTTTATGTGCTAAAAATCTTTACAACCAAGGGTTTCAACAATTTGACACGGTAGCCGATTTTCTATATTGTTAGATTAAAGCCCATAAAAGGAGTTGAAAAATGAGGGCGAGCGAGGTTTTTAGAGAAACAGGGGAAACAAAGATCATCGTTTCCCTGAACCTTGACGGCTCAGGAATTTGCGAGGCAAGCACCCCTATAGGCTTTTTAAACCATATGCTTGAAAGCCTGGCAAAGCACGGAAGGTTTGATCTTAAGGTTGAAGCGGAAGGGGATACACACGTTTCTTACCACCACACTGTTGAGGACTGCGGAATGGTTTTCGGTCAGGCTGTGAGGGAGGCCCTCGGGGATGCAAAGGGAATCCAGAGATTTGGCTCTATTATTCTCCCAATGGATGAAGCACTTGTACTTTGCTCAATAGACATCTCAGGGAGGGGCCTCTTTTACTACGAGGACAAAGACCTCCGCGGAAAAATCACAGACTTTGATTTTGAACTAATATGGGAATTCTTTAAAGGATTTTCCCTTGAAAGCAGGAGCACACTGCACATCAAAGTTCTTGAGGGAAGGATACTTCACCACGTTGCAGAAGCCTGTTTTAAGGCCTTTGCCCATTCCCTCAGGAACGCCGTTGCCATAGTGGGATCCGAGGTCCCATCAACGAAGGGAGCTATTTAACTCCCTTATTTTTGCCAGCACCGTACTGAAGGGCTCGGGATCATCAATCTCAAACTCAAGCCACTGCTCCTTTGCAGGATGCCTGAAGCCCAAGCGATATGCTACTAGCATATTGCACTCTCCCATTAAATCAATGATTTCACGGGGATAGGTGCGTTTCTTGAATCCATAGGTCCCATCGCCGAGAACGGGATGACCGATAGAAGAGAGATGAACCCTTATCTGGTGAGTCCTTCCCGTATATATTCTGAGCTTCAAAAGGGAAACCCCGATCTTTTCAAAGCGCTCAAGGACCAAAGCCTCGGTTCTTGCGTACCTGCCCGCCACACCGTGAACGGTAAACTTCTTTCTGTCAACGGGATGCCTCCCGATGGGCGCGTCAATTTTAAAATGATCTCTCTCAACCATGCCGCTAACAAGGGCTCTGTATAGCTTGAGCGTTTGCCTCCGGGCAAACTGGTTTGTCAGCTCCCTATGGGCCCGGTCTGTTTTTGCAACCACCATCAGACCTGAGGTTTCCTTATCAAGCCTGTGAACTATCCCTGCCCTCTCCAGACCTCCCTCAGAAGAGAGATTACCGAGGTGGTAAAGGAGAGCATTAACAAGAGTTCCACTGGTATGACCCGGAGAGGGATGCACCACAAGCCCGCAGGGCTTAACGATAACCGCGATCTCTTCATCCTGGTAGAGTATCTGCAGGGGAATATTTTCGGGCTCTATAGTAACAGGCTCTGGCTCGGGGATATGAAGGACCACCCGATCGCCCTTTTTGACTCTGTAGGATGGTTTTCTGACCTCCCTTGAGTTTACGAAAACGAATCCTTCCTCAATTAGTCTTTTTATGTACGTCCTTGAAAATTCCCGATAAGAATGGCTCAGGTACTGGTCAAGGCGCATCCCCGGGGATTCCCCGGAGACCTCAAACTCAAGAACCTCTGCTATCTTTTTCATTAAGAGTGATCTTGACGGTTATCTGTTTCGGCTCTTCCTCAAGATTCAGGCTCTTAACAAAACCAACAACCGTCCCTTTCAGGGCACGGAGTGGAAAATCTTTGAGCTTTACCTTTTTACCGTTTACTTCAAGGATCACCTCTTCCATAACAAATATCATAAAATTAAACTATGGACGGTGATGCCTTCCTTTTCATGATACTGTCCTGGGCACTTGTCCTCGGCCTGAATCTCTTTTGCTTTACCCTCCTCTTTACAAGACAACCACTACCTGAAACCGCCGATAACAAAACAGACTTTTCAGGGGACGAAGAGGAGATAACCTAAAGTGGTGGCTTGAGATACAGAGGCTCAAGCTTGAAAGGATCCTCTCCCTCCGGCGATTCCTCCAGTCTCTTTGATGCCACGATCCCTCCGTAAGCAGAAAAGGGAAAGAAGGGATGGTAGAAATTCTTATTGCAGAGTCCAATACCTTTAAAAACCTCAAGGCTGATGCCCGTCCCCTCAACCCTTTCCCCTCTGTGAATCTTAACCTCTGTCTCATTCTCCGGAGTGCAGATACGGTAAAAGACGTTGGTGCTTACCTTCAGAAAAGGCACCCTCGGATAAGGTACAGGTGTGAACCTTGCCATCAGCGAGAGGTTCTCGTAGCTAACTATTGGTTTTTTGAGCATGTAAGCGGTGGTCTTCATAAAGGTTACGCCAATTCTAAGAGAAGTCAAATAGCCCACACCCAAGGAAACCGCAAATCCGTCAAAATCAGACAGTTTGATCCCCGCCCTTTCAATGCGGTAGGGGAGCTCCTCAAGGGTCTTGCGGGGGCTGTCTATATAGTGGACTTCCATAACTTTGCCGTTCTCTATCACCGAAAAGTTTATAAAGGAAAAGGAGGTGTCAAGGGAAAAGATCCTCATGCCATCGGGATCTTCTCATAGTGGGGGAAAATCTCTTCCCAGACCCTTGAGATGCGAAGAAGTGTCGCCTCATCCCAGGGCCTTCCTATTAGCTGTCCCCCCACGGGAAGACCATTGACCCAGCCAACCGGAATGGAAATCCCGGGAAGGCCTGCAAGGTTAACGGGGACCGTCAGAACATCGGATAAATACATTGCAATAGGATCATCAAGGCGCTCTCCGAACCTGAAGGGAAGGCTCGGGCTGGTCGGTCCTGCTATAACATCAACCTGTCTGAAGGCCTTCATGAAATCCTCATAAATTAACCTTCTGACCTTCTGAGCTTTCAGATAAAAGGCATCATAGTAACCTGCGGAAAGGGCAAAGGTTCCGATAAGAATACGCCTCTTGACCTCTACCCCAAAGCCCTCATCCCTTGTCTTTGAAAACATATCAATCATGTTCTCGTAATCCTCTGCCCTGTGGCCGTACCTGACACCGTCGTACCTTGCAAGGTTGGAAGAGGCCTCTGAAGGCGCAATTATGTAGTAAGCCGGGATGGCGTATTTAACGGTAGGGAGGCTAACCTCAACGATTTCCGCTCCCTCTCCCTCAAGCTTTTTAATAAAGCTCTCAAAGGTTTCCCTGATTTCCTTCTGAACCTCAAACTCAAAGAATTCCTTCGGCAGACCTATTCTCAACCCCCTTATGTCACCACTGATTTCCTTTGAAAACTCGGGCACCGGAACGTCAGCGGAGGTGGAATCCATAGGATCTTTACCGCTAATAACCTCAAGGAGTAGAGCAACGTCTTCCGTTCGCCTTCCAAAGACCCCGATCTGATCAAGGGAAGAGGCAAAGGCAACGAGCCCGTACCTTGAAACCCTGCCGTAGGTTGGCTTGATCCCTATTACACCGCAGAAGCTCGCAGGCTGGCGAATTGAACCGCCCGTGTCAGAACCCAGGGCAACAGGTGCTGACATGACCGCCACAGCAGCAGCAGAACCCCCGGAAGACCCGCCCGGAACCCTTTCTGTATCCCAAGGATTTGCGGTTCTTTTAAAGTGGGAATGCTCTGTGGAAGATCCCATCGCAAACTCATCAAGGTTTGTTTTGCCTGTGAAGAGGGCTCCTTCAGCTCTGAGCTTTTTAATAACTGTGGCATCGTAAGGCGCGATAAAGTTGTGAAGGATCCTTGAGGCGCACGTCGTTTTCTCCCCCTCAATGAGAATGTTGTCCTTTACAGCCACGGGAATCCCGAAAAGCTTCCCCTCAGCCCTCTTCCCTTCCAGTTTCTTTGCATCATCAAGGGCCTTCTCGTAAAGTGGCGTGATATATGCCTGAACAGAAGGCTCAGTATCTTCAAACCTCTTCAGGAAATCCTCAACAACCTCAGAAGGCCTGACCTCCCTCCTGATTATTAAATCCCTCAGTTCCTTGACACCCTTTTTCCAGAGCATTCTTTGATTTTACCAGAACCTAATATTCTCGCTCCATGGACCTAATGTTGCTGTCCGCTCACCTCCCAATATCCTCTTCAAGACTCGGTAACCTGTCAAATATTCCTAACCCCACACTGCTGAATAGCTCATTCATCCTAAACAGATATATCGCCAAAAATACCCACCCCATGAACTCTACTAACCAGGGCGGACTAGGCCTGTCAACAGGCCTGTTGGCCCTCATATAGCCTATGCCCACTAAGCTACCTAACTCCTTGCTGAAAAATATCAGCGGTAATGGCAAATATATATGGTAAAGAAGCCACATCATAAATCCTGCCCCAAAGCCAAACTTTATGGCTGTTATATACAGGTTGAATAGAGCAAATGCTACGGCAAGAAGCTTCCTCTTTTCTAGATTCATGTTTTAATTTAATACTATTATAAGATTTTAGAAGCAGTCCAAAGCAACAATACAAAATAAGCTAATCTTTGGCAAGAATCGTTATTAACGACCTCTTAAATTCAACAAATATAAGAATTGCCAATCCAATTAATGAGTTTAATGTAATCACTTTTAGAATAGGTAAATTGGGGAAGACATCTTCAGTTACTAAAATGAATAGGCCAATGATTATCGTATATAAAAATATTATCATTCCCGTAGTCTTTTGAGGCTTACTTACAAAAATTATTAAATAGTTAATCAAAAATATTTGCTCAATTATTAATTCAATATTAATTTTTAATACTTTCAAATTAAGGATTATGTCCGTGATGTATGCTACGCTATTCAGAAACAATAGTGGTCCTGAAATTACTACCATAAAGCATCTTACTTTTTCTCTGTCAAAATTCATATTTCCCAACCAACAAGTTATCCACAAATTATATTTGGTCTTAAAAATTTATGAGTGCGAGGGCTCATAACATGCTCGCCATAAACCCTTTGTATATCGCAGTTTAAATCTTACCCATCGCAAGCAAACGTTCCCAATTGCTCATAATTCGGCAGGCCAAAGGGAGGGCCAAATAATTTCCCCTCCCAATACCTCTTTCCCTCATAGCCTACACAACTTCTAAATAGGCTCAATGCCACGGAAATTAACATTCTAAGGAAATAACCTAATCCGTGTATCAGCAGAGGTCTATTCAGCCCTCAAAAAAGATGAGTTCGTGCCCGAATAATTCTTTCTCCCTGGTTATCATCATTTGACCTAGTCCAAAAAAAATGTATGTCTCTACATAATCCTTAGTAGGCTAATTATTTCGCACACTCATTTATAAAAAATCTCGAAAATAATACTAGCGAAACAAAGAAAATGACACTACCTACCGCATCAAAAATCTTCTCAGCTTTGTTTAAGTGCTTCCAAATTATTAAATTGTAATAATACAAATGTCTAAACCTATGTTCAGACCATCCCCCAATCCTGGAAACTGTGGAGGATATCCGGTCAAACCAATACTGCTAATCTTTATAAATTTTATCCGAATATCATGAATACCAAAATAATTACTCATTGCTTATCTTTAACCCGCTTAAACTTCCTCTTTGAATTCATTAGAATTATAAGCTCTATTACAAAAATAGCAATCCAGATCAAATAGATTAACGTTTTTCCAAATTTGACATACACAGTATCTATACTCCATGATAAAATAAGTATTACAACAGTTGTTATATAGAAAATTAGATAGTTTTTGGATTTAAAGTCTCCAACATTCAGAACGTTAATCATAAACAATAACCAAAAAAGGAGTGAAAGAATTTCAAAAACGATCAAGGATTGAAAATGAAAAATGTTGGATACAAATATCGCGCAGTAGTATTCAGGAATTAATATTGATAATAGGAACATAGGATAAAATAAGAAAACACCAAGTAGAAGCCCCCATATGATAATAAATTTATCAAACTTATTTAGTTTAATATTAAGTGCCAGAACAAAAATTTCATATGCAGAAATTATTCCAATTATTACAGTTTCCCAATATGACTCATCATCGATAAAACTACCTAAGAATCCTAATGCTATTATCAAAATATGAATATAATTTGAAATAACTTCTTTCATTAGTTTTATTTTACAATACAAAACCAAAAGAATAGTTCATCCTATAAAGCTTGAACAACAATTAGGCCTGTTCAATAGACTAAATAAAAAATTAATCTCTACTTCCTAACAACTATATCAGTCTTTATAAATTAACTTTTGCATTTTGGTTGCTAAATATATTAGTCCTATCATCAATAAAGCAATATTGAATACGAACTTCATATCGTCAGAATATAGAAAATCCCTGTTATGAACACTAATTTTCATGAATAAATATGAAATTACAAAACTAAACATGGTTGTAACAACATAAATTTGAAATTCATATCTGACAGATGGAATTGATAAATATTTTTGCGTTATGATTAAATCCAAAACAATTAAGGCAAAAATAAGCAAAAATAAAGCCTCATTTA
>JALWVU010000065.1 GCA_027079305.1 Aquificaceae bacterium | reverse complement strand
CCAGGTTCGAGAAAGCGATGAAGGCCTGCGAGGCCATGAAGGACTACATAGGCTAAAGACCACGGGGGCGAACGCCCCCGTCCTTTGAGATGAAAGAGACCAGAATAACCAAATACATCAAGAGCCTCATAAGGAACCACAGATACATGACCACCGAGGACATAATGCTCGTTTTAGAGAGATACTACAAGCTCCCCATAAACGTCCCGAGCGTTTACTACAAGTACAAGAAGATAATCAGAGAATGCAGGGAGGAGGTATATAAGGAGAGAAGGAGGGAGAAGAGAAGGCTCAATAGAAGAGATGAAGACTGAGGCCCTCCTCTCCGAGCCTCTTTGAAACCTCTATGAAGAAGTCCACCGCTTCCTTCTTATCGCTGAAAAAGCCTATTCTAAAGCCGTCCCTGGTAACCGCAAAGGGCCTCTGGGTTCCAGAGGTTGGAAACCTCCTCCTGTCCGACTCGTAGATGTCCACCTGAAAGTTGATGGGGCTAAGATAAGCTATCACAGGTCCAGAGGAGACCTTCTCCTCTACCTTTCCCTTCACCTCCTTGAAGAGCTGGGAATCGCTCTTGGAGAGCGTCTCCTCCGAGCAGACCTCTTTCAGGGGCAGGCCGAACCAGTTGAGATCCTCGTCCGCCTCGAGGATGAAGAGCTCGATCCCTTTCTCCTTGGCCTTTTCGCACACCGCCCTTAGAACCTTTCCCCACCTGTTCATAGGGATATTATATCCTGAAGTCCTTTGCCTATGAGGACTATGAAGGCCTCCCCCTCGTAGCCCTCCGCTGGCATCCCCATGTCCACGTCCCCGAAGACGTAGTGGACGAAGACGGGGTAGGGGTAGTCCTTTATCCTCACTATCCCCTTTGCCCTGTAGACGTTATCGGGGAGCCTTGAGAAGAACTCCATCAGCTCCTCGTAGGAGACCTCTCCGAGCTTTACAACTCTCTGGCCCATGTCCTCGTGGGTGTGGAAGTGAACGCTCTCTTTAAGCTCTATTGGATTGCCAACTCCAGCGAAGACCTCGGGGGGGACCACTCCCTTTACCGCTCTGTAGATCTTGTAGATGTTCTTTTTCTCTTCCTGAGAGAATAAGTTCTCGAGTCTGTAATTTTCCTTTATGTTCTTTACCTCCTCCTCCACCTTCTTCAGAGTCTCCTCGTCCACGAGGTCGGTCTTGTTGAGGACGATTATGTTGGAGGAGGCGAGCTGATACTTAGCCGTTTCTTCATCTTTGTATTTGAAGAAGTTCTTGGAGTCCACAACGCATATCACACCTTCCACAGCGGTTCCCACCGTCCTGAGGCTGAAGATTATGGGGAAGGGCTCGGAGGTTCCAGAGCTTTCGACAACTATCACGTCTGGTCCGTAGTCCTGGATTATCTTTACCACAGAGCTCTCGAACTCCTGGGAGAGCTTACAGCAGATGCATCCCTCCTCTATCTCGAGGACCTCCGAGTAGGCGTTTTTTAGGATCTTCCCGTCCAGGCCCACTTCCCCGAACTCGTTTACAATAACCGCCACCTTCCTGTCTTTGAGATGCTCTCTCACAGAGTTTATAATCAGTGTGGTCTTCCCGCTTCCGAGGTAGCCCGTGATGACGTAAGAGGAGATCATCTCAAGTATAGATGATAGAGAATTTTTCCTTGACCTGCCGTGCGACCTCGGGGTCGAAGATATCTATCAGATAGATCTTCCCCTCCTTGAACTCTATCACGAAGCCCTCTCCTTCCACGGAGTAGTCTGGTTTACCGCTCATGCCTTTTCTGACAATTAGCATAGTCCCAGTCTCGGGATATTCCTTCACATCATACTCATCGAGGGCTATCTTCAGCGACAGTTCCATCTCCCGCTCCTCACTCCTTAAACCTCAGTATAAACCTCCTCACCTCTCCTCCCGTCTCCTTCGCTATGGGATCGCACTTTGCTACAAGGAGGAAAAAAATATCCCTGTCCGCTGAGCTGAGGGTCTCAAAGTTGGCCTGACCTTTACTTATGACCACGTCCGAGCGGTAGAAGTGATCCAGAAACTCCTTGGAGCAGTCCTCGAGCCAGGTCCCCACCTTGTCGGAGCCGTTGTCTATAACCTTGCAGAGCTTTGTCATGGAGACCTTTTCTGCATCTTCCAGTGTTGCGTCGTTGAGTATGGGCTTTCCTTTAACGCCGTAGACTACCTCAATCCCCATCTCCTTCAGAACTCTAACGAGTGGTTTGTCGAAGACTATCTCCCCGGCGTTGTCGCCTATTATGAAAACGCTCTTTGCCTTTTGGAGCTTTTCTTTTAGCCTTTCGTAATCCCAGACCACAAAGCTCTCCCCCGCAAGGGCCATTATGTCCTTCTCTATCTCCAGCTCTCCCCTTATGGCAAAGTCTATGTAGTTCCCGAGGGCAGAGATCCTGACGGCCTTTTCGAGATCCTCATCTCCGCTCACCATCTTTTCCACCTTCGGAAGAAGCTCGAGAGCCTTTCTGTTTGCGATCTCCTTCTGCTCCCTGAAGGGATCCTCCGTTCCAGCTATCTCTTTGACTATTCTCTGGATGAAGTAGGCGTAGTAGGCGGGGGATCTGTCGAGTGCGTCGAATTGGGACAGAAACTTAACCGCCCTGAGGGCTATCTCCTTCTCCTTTTCTGGGCCGAGGTTGAGCCTTCTGACGGCGTTGAGGCCCTGGTTTACGAGGCAGGGAACGCAGGCTGGATAGGCTCTCATCCTCTCCTCGCACTCTCAGCGGAGCAGATAGCAAAGAGAACGTTAGTCCAGTATAAAACAACAAGGGCTACTGGAATAGTTATTATGAGAGCGGAGAGAATAACCGCTCCCATAAAACCTGCGGTAGCCCCGAGGGCCCATATACCACCTATACGGAGATACCAGTTAGAGAAGGTTTCCTTTATGAAGGATGGCTTGAAAAGAGTAAAAGGAGCGAGGAAGGACTTCTCAAAGTCAGGTTCTCCCTTCTCTATAAGCTTCCCTATCAGTAAAGGTAGTGCGTATACATACCACATACCGACCGTAAGCAAGAGGAGGAAAACTATAACTACGGAAACCAAAGCTCCTTCCTTCACCTTCCCGTAGTTCATAAGGTCAGAAATCCCTCCGAGGGCACCGAAGGCAAAAATCAGAACCAAAGATACAACCATAAATCCTATGCTTATCAATAGGAAACCGAGCCACATACCGAAGCCGTTGGCCATGTGCTTAGAAAAGACCTCACTTAGACTCAGATCCCTGAACACCTTGTCCACATTTCCCTTTAACAGCCTCGACGAGGCGTATATGATGAAGGCATATATAAACACGTTTATAAGGACGCTTGCGAAAAAGCCAATTATAGGAACAAGAGATATAAGAAAGAGAAGGAAGATCACAGCTGACCAGGAAAAGGCAAGACCCCAGTTGGACTTAACAGCCTCTATGGAGGAAGAAAACAGACCTCCCGCGGATCCTTTCTCGAAGATGATCTCCACCAGCTCCGAGTGCTTCTCTCCTATTTCCTGAAGTTTCAGGAGGGCCTCAGGATCCTTCACGTAAAGGGAAACGGATCCGTCCTCGTTCTTTATTCTTTCATACTCTTCCCTGTTCATCCTTAAAGCGCTCATCAGGACAGAGTAGATAAATTCCTCAGGGACCTCCTCACTCCTCCTCCTTATGGTTACCCTGACCTGCATCGTTTAAATTCTACCCCGAGTAGATCCTTCTCAACCTTTCCAGGTTCACCCTGTCCATATCGTCTACCTTAGGTGTTTCTATAAAGTATGGGAGAGTTCCAAAGTATTCGTGCTTTAAAAGGTTCTCAAAGCCCCTAAGTCCTATAAAGCCCTCCCCTATGTGCTCGTGCCTGTCCTTTCTCGACCCGAGCGGGACCTTAGAGTCGTTGGCGTGGATCGCCTTTACGTTCTCAAGGCCAACTTTTTCCACTTCCTTCAGAAACTCCGAAAAACCTGTATCTGTGTTTATCTCGTATCCGTAGGCGAAAGCGTGGCAGGTATCGAGGCAGATCCCCATCTTCACACCCTGAAAGCTCTTAAGAATCAGGGAAAGCTCCTCGAAGTTCTTTCCAAGATCCCCTTTCTCACCCGCGGTGTTTTCTAAAAGAACAACGGTTTTCTTAGGCTCGTAGGAAGAGAAGATCTCCTCAAGGGATCTGAGTATGTTTTTCATACCTTCCTCTTCGCTTATACCAGTTGCGGTTCCAGGATGAAAGTTGTAGAAGTCAACACCGAGCTCATCGCAGAACTTCAGCTCCTCCAAGAAAACCTCAACAGACCTCCTTCTGAGATCTTCCCTCGGAGAGGCGAGGTTAAGAAGGTAAGGAGCATGGACCATAACGGGATTTCCGAATTCGGAAAGCCTCTCCCTGAACTTGCTTACTAACTCCTTACTAACACCTTTCCAGCCCCACACCCTCGGACTTCTTAAGAAAAACTGGAAAACCTCCGCGCCTACTTCTTCCGCTCTTTCGAAAGTCTTCAGGATAGACCCAGCCGAGGAGACGTGGGCGCCGAACAGGGCCATCAGCTTACTATCTTCTGAAGCTCAAGCTGTTTATGGATCTCGGAAAGGAGCTTCTCCAAAGCTTCCTCGTAGGAACCCGCCTTTATCTTGGCACCTGAAGCATACTTGTGGCCTCCGCCTCCGAGCCTCTCAGCTATTTTGGAAACGTCCACGCTCACCTTACTTCTGAGAGAAACCTTCCAAACACCCTCGTCAGGCTTCTCTATGAGGGCGAAGGCCACCTCAACACCATCGAGGGATCTCGGATAGTTCACAAGCCCCTCACTGTCCGAGTATTCCGTTCCTGTCTCCTTGAAGAACCTGTCGAAGATGGTTATCCCCGCCACCAGACCGTCCTCGTAGAGGGTGAGCGTCTCCAGTACTTTGGAGATGAGCTTCATCTTACCGACCGACTCCCTTTCCGCGAACATCCTGTAAACGTAGTTTGGATCCGCTCCCCAGTGGACGAGCTTTCTCGCAAGCTCGAAGGTGTATTCGTCCGTGTTCGAATACCTGAAGAAGCCCGTATCCGTTGCCAGACCAGCGTATATGCATGTGGCTATGTCCTTATCAATCTCAGACTCGTCCCAAGCGGATATGAGCTCGTATATCAGAGAGGCGGTTGCTGGAGCCTTTGGATCTATGTAGTCGTATCTTCCGTAGAACTCTCCTCCCACGTGGTGGTCTATCCTTATTCTCTTGGCTACCTTTACCTCTGTCCCAGCCCTGTAGAAGCCTGCGGAGTCCACTATTATTCCCACATCGTAAAACCTTCCGTCGGGAAGGCTAACCACTTCCTCAGAGTGGGGTATGAAGTCGAGGAAGTGGGGTATCTTGTCCTTACAGCCCACGGTAACGTTCTTGCCCTTCTTCTTGAGAAAAAGATAAAGAGCCATAGCGCTTCCCAAGGCGTCCCCGTCGGGATTTTCATGGGTGAGTATGAGAATGGAGCCTTTGGTCTCCTTAAGAAATTCCACGAGTGGAACCGTTTCCCTTCTCATCCCAGTCCTCCAGGATCTAATTTAAACTTTTTCTCACCTGAGAGTATGATCTAAGTGCAAACATATCCGCTCTCCTGAAGGGCCCTACAGCATCTCTTACATACGTCTCCCTCGAACTCATCCTCTGGATAGTATATCCAGCACCTGGGACACTTCTTTCCTTCAGCCTTAGAGACGCCCACCCTAATATCTTCGACCTCTTCCCCCTCGAGTTTTAACTCTCCCCCCTCTGAAAGCTCCACCTGGCTTACAGTGAGGAAGAAGTTAAGGTAGTCCGAGTATTTCTTCAGAAGCTCTTCAAGCTCCTTGTTTGCCTTTATGTAAACCTTTGCCTCGTAGGGATGCCTTATCATACCTTCCTTCCTCGCTATCTCGAGGGCCCTCATTACCTCGTCCCTGACAGATAGAAGCAGTGAATAGTCTCTCTCGAGATCCTCCGAGATCAGCTCATCTTTGGGGCGAGGTATCTCAAAGAGGAAAACGCTCTCTGGAAGGGAAGGATCTATCCTCCTGACATAATCCCAGGCCTCTTCGGCGGTAAAGCTCAGGAATGGGGCCACGGACGCTGTTAGAGATAGGAGAATCTCGTAGAGAACCGTCTGTGCGGACCTCCTCTCCCAGCTGTTTGGTGAGTAAACATAAAGTCTGTCCTTCAGAACATCGAGGTAGAGGGAGGAAAGATCAGAGGTGCAGAAGTTCCTGACAAGATGGTATACCCTGTGGAAGGTGTAGTTCTCGTAGTGTCTGTGGACGTCCGTGAGGAACCCCTGGAGTCTGGAAAGCATCCACCTGTCGAAGTGGTGGAGTCTTTCAACATCTACCTTATCCTTCTCTGGATCGAAGTCGTAGAGGTTGGAGAGGAGAAACCTTACGGTGTTCCTTATCTTCCTGTAGTCGTCCACGAGGTTTTTGAGGATGGACCTGCCGAGCTTTACATCCTCGGTGTAGTCCTCGGAGACCACCCATAGCCTCAAAAGATCCGCTCCGAACTGCTCTATAATCTCCTGAGGGGAGACCACGTTCCCGAGGGACTTGGACATCTTCCTTCCCTTCTCGTCCACGGTAAAGCCGTGGGTGAGGACAGCCCTATACGGAGCCTCACCGTAAGATCCGACGGACTCCAACAGGGAAGCCTGAAACCATCCCCTGTGCTGGTCAGAACCCTCTAAATACATGTCCGCCTTTTCAAACCCGAGGGGTCTTATCACAGAAGCGTGGGAGCATCCCGAGTCGAACCAGACGTCCAGTATGTCCTCCTCTTTTTTAAACTCAGTCCCTCCGCACTTCTTACACCTGTATCCTTCTGGAAGGAGATCCTTTTCTTCCTTCTCAAACCAGACGTCCGCACCCGCAGGATGGTTCTCTATAAGCTTGGCTACGTGCTCGAATATTTCCTCGTCGGAGGCCACCTCACCGCAGTTTTTGCAGTAGAAGACCGTTATGGGAACACCCCAGTATCTCTGCCTCGATATACACCAGTCTGGCCTGTTTTCCACCATGCTCCTTATCCTGTTTTTGCCGTAATCGGGGATCCACTTAACCTTATCTATCTCCTCAAGGGCATTTTCTCTCATGGTTTTCGAGTTTACCTTTCCCTCCATACTTATGAACCACTGGTGAGTTGCCCTGAATATGACAGGATTCTTACACCTCCAGCAGTGAGGATATGAGTGGGATATCTTCCCGTGGTGCAGAAGAAAGCCTTTTTCTTTGAGAATGTTCACTATGAGATCGTTCGCATCAAATACTCTGACACCTTGTATAAACTCTGGAGCAGGAGGGACGAATCTTCCCGAATCGTCGAGGGGGGCGTATGGCTCGAGCCCGTATCTCATTCCCACCGTGTAGTCTTCCTGGCCGTGTCCTGGGGCCATGTGGACAAGTCCAGTTCCCGTTCCCAGCTCAACGAACTCTGAAGGGTATACCTTCCACATATTCTTTAAAGTCTCCTCGGAAAGATATCCCTTAAGCTCCTCTCTATTCACAAAGGGATGTCTGTATGGCCTTCCCAGGAGATCCTTCCCCTTTACCTCCTTTATGACCTCACCGTCTAAGCCTGTGGTCTCTCTGAAGCTCTCGAGGAGATCCTTGGCGAGGATAAGCGTCCCTTCCGAGGTTCTGTAGTAAACGTAATCGAAATCCTCCCCCACCATTACTCCGAGGTTTGCGGGAAGGGTCCAAGGCGTTGTGGTCCATATGACGAGGTAAGCCTCTTCTCCCTCAAGAGGAAACTTCACATATACGCTCGGATCTTCCTTCTCCTTATACTCTACCTCCGCCTCAGCCTCAGCGGTCATGTCGTATATACACCAGTAGACAGGTTTCTTGCTTCTGTAGGCAAGCCCTTTCTTGAAGAACTTACCAAGCTCCCTAACCTCCTGTGCTTCATAGGAAGGATCCATGGTAAGGTATGGTCTTTCCCAGTCTCCCAGGACGCCGAGGCGGATGAACTCCTCCTTCTGTATATTCACGAACTTCTGAGCATACTCTCTACAGAGCTTTCTGAATTCGGTTTTGGGTATGTCTTCCTTTTTGATCTTTTTAGCCTTAAGCTCCCTTTCGACCTGCCTCTCTATGGGAAGGCCGTGGCAGTCCCATCCGGGTATGTAGAGTATGTCCTTTCCTGTCATGAGATTGTATTTGTTTATGATGTCCTTGAGGATCTTATTAAGAGCGTGCCCTATGTGTATGTGTCCGTTGGCGTAAGGAGGTCCGTCGTGTAGCAGGAAAACCTCTCTCCCTTTTCTAATTTCTCTAACTTTTTTATACAGATAAGACCACCTCTCCAGTATTTGAGGCTCTTTCTCTGGAAGGTTAGCCTTCATGGGAAAGTCCGTCCTTGGAAGGTTAAGGGTCTCCTTGTAGTCCATCTACGAGTCCTCCACGGATCTTTAAAAGTGCTTGAAAGATAATTATAGTCGAAAGAAAAGGCTTGCAAAATCAAAGTAAGTTATGTATTATCTATATCAGCTTTAAATCCTATTGGGAGGGTTGTGCTATGACAAAGGCTGAGCTCGTTGCGGAGATCGCCAAGCAGGCGGGCATCACCAAGAAGGAGGCTGACGCCGCTCTCAAGGCTGCAGTTGCAGCTATAGGCAAGGCCCTCAAGAAAGGAGAGAGGATAGCCATACCCGGCCTCGGGATCTTTACTGTTAAGAAGAGGGCTGCCAGAAAGGGAAGGAACCCCAGGACCGGAGAGGTTATCCAGATACCTGCGAGGAAGGTTGTCGCCTTCAAACCTGCCAAGGACCTCAGAGAGAGCATCAAGTAAATTTCCTTTCGGGGCTCCCTCAGCCCCGCCCCTATGCACATCTTCTTTCCAGCTAAAAGGATAGGCAACTTTTTCATAATTCAGGATGAGGAGCTAAAGCATCTAAGAGTAAAGAGGATAGAGAAAGGGGAAAGGGTGGGCGTAATCTGGGAGGGGAGTATCTATCTCTGTGAGCTGGAAGAGGAAAAGAAAAAAGAAGCAAGACTCAGATTGCTTGAAAGGCTTGAATCCAAAGAACCTCCCGTAAGGATAACTCTTTTTCAGGCTGTTCCCGTAGAGCTGAGGACTTTTGAGGTAATAGTTCAGAAGTCTACCGAAATCGGAGTATCATCCGTAGTTCCACTTATAACCGAGAGAAGTTTTCAGAAAAAGGAAGTCCTGCTCAAGAAAAGGGAAAGATGGAAGAAGATAGTCAGAGAAGCCATGAAACAGGCGAGAAGACCTTTTCCTATGGAGATAAAGGAACCAATAACACTCGATCAGATGGAAGCTAAAGCAGGCCTGAACATACTCCTCGACAATTTTTCAGAAGGAAAGAGAATAAGGGATCTGGATATTAGTAGTTTGAATACCGTGAGCGTTGTCGTGGGACCGGAGGGAGGATTTTCAAAGAAGGAAGTAGAAAAGATTAAGAAGATCGGTTTTATTCCCGTGCGCTTAGAACCTTACGTTTTGAGGAGCGAAACCGCGGCGATCTTGGGTGCGGGTATCATAATGAACCTTGTAGGTCCTTGATCCTTATGCCATACGCCTTCACCTTCCTGTATAGATTAGAAAGGTCCGTCCCTATCCTGGAGGACACCTCCTTCATATCGTAGTTGCACTCTCTCAGCTTTTCTTCTATGAATACTTTCTCGAACTCCCTTCTCGCTTCCTTAAGATTATCCAGTTTGAATATATAGCTGTAATCCCTACTTTTTCTGTAGCTTCCGAGACCAAGGTGCTCCGGCTTTATAACATCACCATCGCAGAGTATAACCACCCTCTCCATAAGGTTCCTCAGCTCCCTAACGTTCCCCTTCCAAGTGTGATTCATAAGAACTTCCTTTGCTTCATCCGAAAGGACTTTACAATCTTTCTTGTATTCCTGAGAGAACTTTTTAAGGAAGTATTCCGCAAGGAGGACAACATCCTCTCCTCGTTCCCTAAGAGGAGGCAGTTCTATGGTGAAAACCGATATCCTGTAATAAAGATCTTCCCTAAACCTGCCCTCCTTAACCTCCTCAGTAAGGTTCTTGTTGGAAGCTGAAACAAGCCTCACATCCACCTCTATCCTCTGTGTTCCACCAAGCCTCGTAAAACTGCCTGTTTCTATAACCCTTAAAAGCTTAGCCTGCGCCCTTATATCCATGTCTCCGATCTCATCTAGGAAGAGCGTTCCCCCGTCCGCAAGTTCAAACTTTCCTTTTTTCCTGTTAACAGCTCCAGTAAAAGCCCCTTTCTCGTATCCGAAAAGCTCCGATTCTATCAGATCGTTGGGTATAGAGGCACAGTTTATATCTACAAACTGCCCCCTTCTTCCGGATTCTCTGTGTATAAGCCTCGCCACAAGCTCCTTACCTGTCCCGCTTTCACCGAGTATAAGAACTGGCGCTTTACTCTTAGCTATTTTGCTTATTAGACTCCTTACCTCCCTTATCTGCTTGGAGTTACCTATAAGCTCTATCTCCTCCTCTTCCTCTCTTGAAGAGGTTCTTCCCATAAATTCGGAAACAGCGTGCTTCACTGTTAAAATGAGCCTGTCCATAGAAAAGGGCTTCTCTATAAAGTCGTAGGCTCCTTTCTTTATCGCTTTCACAGCCATGTCTATGTTCCCGTGCCCGGTTATAACCACGACAACCGAATCCGGAGAAATCTCTCTCAGAATATCCATAAACTCTATTCCGTCTCCATCGGGCATCCATACATCGAGAATTATCAGGTGGAAGAATTCTTCAGAAACCTTCTTCTTTGCCAAAGATAGAGTGGGAGCGGTATCTACCCTGTATCCCTCCTCTGAAAGGATACCTCTAAGGGACTCCCTTATCCCCTCCTCATCGTCTACGACAAGCACTTTGATAGACATACTTACATTTTACATTCCGTCCACAGGTTTTCCACAATTTGTCCACAATTTATCCACATTTTATCCACAATCTATCCACAATTTATCCACATCCCCCCGTGGAAAATGTGGAAATATCATAAGTTATTCATAAAACTGAACAAATCATTGAAGCATAAGTCCTTGATTTTGCAAGATAATAGAGTCCCAATGTGGATAAATGTGGGTAAATACAAAAGATATTGATAAAGCTTGCCATTTAACGCATACATAAGTACTTGAAACTACTTGAATATTTCAAAATAATGTGGAAAGTCATAAAGTCTTTGATATTACTGTGCAAATTTAACAGCAAAAAGTTATTGATACACCTATAAAAACACAACATAATGTGGATAAATGTGGAAAGTTAGTTCGTAAGTTATTGATATATAGGCACAAGCGTATTTGTCCACGGCTCTACTGTTTATTATTTATTAGATTAAAGTTAATAAATAGTAGAGGATAATAAAAGGAGGATAAGAATCTTCAAAATATCCTCGCGGCTATTTTCACAAGGAGTCTGTCTATTTCTTTAACGAGCGGTAGAAGACTTTTGCGGGTTCTTTCGTCTGGAAGGTTGTCTATAAAATCTTTAATCTCCTTCAGCTTGAGCGTGGCAAATTCGTAAGCTACTTCCTCTCCGGAAAGTATGTGTTTTACTATCTGTTCCGCGTCCTTCTTGATGTGCTTGTATTTTCTCTTTCCCTGATGTATGTATTGTATGGTAAGTGCCTTGTAAATTTTTCCGTTTTTCTTTGGTATCGTTCTGTAGTATGGTTTTGTAATTATCTTGGCGTCTGGAGGTATATCAAGAAGCTGTTTCAGCTCTTCCTGCCAGTTCATCCTTTTTCGAGAACATGTTTTTCAGGTATAACACATAAGAAAGTCCCCTCAAAGACCTTTTCTCCATTCCTTTTCCCTTCCACATGCACCTTTACTTTTTCCCCTTCTCTTTCTTTTGTCCTTCCTATAAAGGTGATTTCCTCTCCCGCTCTTACCGGTTTTAAGAACCTGACTTCCGCTCCTGCGAGGACCACGTTTGGATGGTTAACCGCGAGCATGGCTGTGTAGTCCGCGGATGAAAATATGAAACCTCCGTGAACTAAACCCTTGTCGTCAGCGGACATCACATCTGTAGTTTTTAGCTTCACCTTTGCGAATCCTTCCTTTATATCCACGGGCTCTCCGCTCAGGTTTCTGTTTATCTTGGTGTGCGTCTTTACAGGGAGCATTATGTGTATAATTTTATACTGCGCAAGGCGGCGTAGCTCAGGTGGTTAGAGCGGGGATCTCATAAGTCCCAGGTCGGAGGTTCGACTCCTCCCGCCGCCACACAAGAAGAAGAATGTATGCTCTCATACAAAAGCATAAAAGGCTCGCTGCGGTAATAATTGCGATCGCTTCCCTTTCTTTCCTTTTCTGGATGTTCAGCGTTGCGGACATTCAACAGATATTCGGTTTGAAGAGGTGTGCTGCTGAGGTAAACGGAAAGTGTATAACACTGAGAGAGTTCAGATATGAGCTTTTAAAATACTCGGATCTGCTCGACAGGGAGGAGTTGAGAAGTATAGTTAAGAGACGGGTTCTTTTCAGTCTTATAAGCAGGGAGGTCCTTTATCAGAAGGCGTTAGAACTCGGTGTTGTTGCCCCGGACGTTGAGGTGGCACGGGCTATAAAGAGTGATCCCAGCTTTCAAAGTGGGGGCAAATTTAATCTGGAGACCTATAAAACTGCCCTCGAAAGGATCGGCCTTACACCTGCGGAGTACGAGCTTTATTTGAAGAAGCAACTAACAGCTAAAAAACTCATAGATCTTGTGATTAGGCTTGTCTATATAACGGACATGGAGAGGGAGTTTCAGAGGAGGATAATCTCCACCAGATTCGAGGGAAAGCTTTACCTTATATCTCCAGACACCATTTCCGTTGGCTATAAGCTTTACGAAGAGGAGGTGAAGAGCTTTTACGAGAGGAACAAGGAAAAGTTCATGACGCGGGAGAAGAAGATTTATCTCTTGTGGAAAACCAATGATAAGAAAAAGGCTCATTCACTTTATAGTTCCGTAAAGAAAGGGGAGATTCCCGGGGGAGGAGAGGAGGTAAGGGATGCAACTAAGCTACCGAGGGAAGTTGTCAAGGAGCTTGAAAGGCTTTCCGAAAACAACAGGTTCACCATAACCAAGGTGGGAAGAACTTATTATGTCCTTTATCTGAAAGAGGTAAAGCCTAAAAAGCTCAAACCCCTTTCGAATGTGAAGAAGGAAGTGGTTGAGATGTTGAAGAAAGAAAAGGCTTTGGAGCTTGCTGAGAATAATGCTTGGGAGATAAAGGAGAAGCTTGAAAAGGGAGATAAGGTTGATATAAAGCCTTTAGAGTTCGAAAGCTCAAGCGTTGACGAGTTCATAAACCTCTTCAGGATAAGGGGAGAAGAAACTTTAAGGCTCGTCTTTTCAAAAGACAAGGTGTTTGGACCTTACAGGACACCTAATGGATACGCGGTGGTTTACATAGACAGAAGGGAGGTAAAGCAGGATCTAATAAAAAATCCAGAGGAACTTGAAAGTAGTTTGAAAAAAGCAAAGGGGGAGGCCCTCGTTAACATGTTCGTGGAAAAACTTGTGGGGGAAGCCAGAGTAAAAATCAATGAAGAGTATTTGAAGTGAGGGGTAGAATATAGAAGTCATGGGCTCGAAGGTGGAATCGCAAAAGGACATAGACCAGCTCGTTATCAACACCATAAGGTTCCTGAGTGTGGATCAGGTGGAGAGGGCCAAGTCCGGACATCCCGGTATGCCCCTCGGGGCCTCCCATATCATCTACCTCGTATACGACAGGTTCCTCAAGTTCAATCCCAAAAATCCTAAGTGGATAAACAGGGACAGATTCGTCCTCTCCGCCGGCCACGCTTCGGCCATGCTTTACGCCACGCTTTTCATGTTCGGATACGACCTTTCCGTAGAGGATCTCAAAGGGTTCAGACAGCTGGGGAGCAAGACGCCGGGACATCCCGAGAGCTGGCTCACTCCCGGGGTGGAGGCTACCACCGGTCCCCTCGGTCAGGGCTTTGCCAACGCGGTCGGTATGGCTCTGGCGGAGAAGTTCCTCTCCTCTTACTTCAACAGGAAGGGCTTTCCAATAATAGACCATTACACCTACGTCCTATGCTCGGACGGAGACCTGATGGAGGGCATCTCCTACGAGGCGGCCGCCCTCGCGGGCCACTGGAAACTTAACAAGCTTATTGTTATCTGGGACAACAACCACATCTCAATAGACGGGGACACTAAGCTCGCCTGGTCCGAGGACGTTCTAAAAAGGTTCGAGGCCCTCGGATGGGACGTTTATCACATCGAGGAGGGCTACAACCTCCAGTTTCTTGAGAAGACAATAAGAAAGGCCAGGGAAACCGATAGGCCCTCCTTCATCTCCGTGAGGACGCACATAGGATACGGAAGTCCCCTTCAGGACACCGCCAAGGTCCACGGGGCACCCCTCGGGACCGAAAACGCCGTCGAGACAAAGAAGCGCTTCAACTGGCCACTTGAGGAGTTCTACGTTCCCAAGGAGGCCCTCGACTACACGAGGAGGCACGTTAAGCTGGGAGAGGAGAGGGAGAAGGAGTGGAGGGACCTCTTCGAGAGATACAAACAAGCGTATCCTGATCTGGCCTCCGAGCTCGAGAGGGCATTCAGAAAGGAGTGGAGCTTGGAGTGGTTCGAAAAGGTTCCCCAATTCGAAGAACCTATGGCCACGAGGAAGGCCTCCGGTAAGGTTCTCAACTTCATAGCGGACTACGTTCCCACCATGCTGGGAGGCTCTGCGGACCTTTCCGAGTCCAACAACACGGTTCTCAAGAACTATCCCGACTTCCAGGCGGACTCCCCTACGGGAAGAAACATCCACTACGGGGTAAGGGAGCACGCCATGGGATCCATAATGAACGGGATGGCCTACCACGGAGGGGTGCTCCCCTACGGGGGAACCTTCCTGGTGTTTTCCGACTACATGAGGCCTTCCATAAGGCTCGCCGCCATGGCGGGGCTCCAGGTGATATACGTCTTCACCCACGACTCCATAGGCCTCGGGGAGGACGGACCAACCCACCAGCCGGTAGAACAGCTCCCGTCCCTCAGGCTGATTCCAAACCTGGTAGTCATAAGACCTGCGGACGCAAACGAGGTTAAGGTAGCCTGGAAGGTTGCTCTTGAAAGGAAAGATGGGCCTACAGCCATAATCCTGACGCGCCAGAGCGTTCCCCTGATAGACAGAAGCCTCTATCCCTCCGAGGAGAACCTCGAAAAGGGAGCCTACGTCCTCTCCGACTGCGATGGAACTCCAGATCTTATACTCATAGGAACGGGTTCGGAGGTCCACGTTGCCCTCGGGGCTAAGGAGATCCTTCAGGAGAAAGGTATAAAGGTCAGGGTAGTTAACTTCCCGAGCATTGAGCTCTTCGAGATGCAGGATGAGGAATACAAGGAGAGCGTCCTTCCAAGAGAAGTAAAGAGGAGGGCGGTTGTGGAGGCCGCGAGAGGCTCCTGCTGGCATAGATACGTAGGGGAGGAGGGACTTGTTATATCGATGGAGGGCTTTGGCAAGTCCGCTCCGGGGAAGGTTCTGTTCGAGCACTTCGGTTTTACTCCTGAGGCGGTCGCTAAGAAAGTCCTCGAGAGGTGGTTTACCTGATCCCTTGACCTCCAGCTGGCCGGAAGGTTTATCTTTTAAGAGGGAGGTGAGAGCATGGCGGTTCTGATAGCTGTTTTGTTTGCTGTGGGCCTTGCCTTCTCCATGCCCAAGCTCGTCTCTCCCGAGTGGCTTAAGGAGCACCTTAAGGACCCAGACCTGGTGATTTTAGAGTTCTCCGACTCCCAGAGCTACCTGGTGGAGGGGCACATTCCGGGGGCAAGGCTCACTGAGAAGGAGGACTGGAGGATAATGGACGAGAGAACTGGGGCGCTCGTGAAGAAACCCATAAAGGAATATGAGAAGCTCTTCAGGAGGTGGGGGATAAACAACAGCTCCAAAGTGGTCCTGTACTACAAGGGAAACAAGATGAACGAGATCCTGGGTACTGTATACGCCTACTGGATCTTCCACCTTTTGGGGCACGAGAAGGTGGCCCTTTTGGACGGAGGCTGGTCCGCATGGGTTAAGAAAAAATATCCTGTGAGCTACGAAGATCCCGAGGTCAGTGAGGGGAAGTTTAAGGCAAATTACGACCCATCAAAGGAGGTGGACGCGGACTACCTTCTCAAAAGCATAGGGAAAAGGCCCATAATAGACGGAAGGCCTGCGGGACACTACTTCGGCATATCCAAGTTCCCCGCGGCCAAAAAATACGGCCACGTTCCCTGCTCAATTCCCCTGCCCTGGGAGTGGTGGGTTAAAAGGGACGAGGAGACGGGAAAGCTCGTCATAGAGGTTCCCGATTACATCGATGAGTTCCTTAAAAATCAAGGTATAGGGAAAGAGGATGAGGTCCTGCTCTTTTGCTTCGGTGGGACGGGAGCCGCTTTTGTCTACATGATGATGGACTTTGCGGGCTACAAGGGTATGAGGGTATACGATGCCTCCAAAAGGGAGTGGGAGTATCTGAACTATCCCCTGAACAGGTTCGTCTGGGAGACTTTTAAGGACTGTAAAAGGCCTTGAGTTTGAAGGTCTTTTTAAGAGGATCCAGGCTAAGGTGGTAGGGTAAGAAGATCATCTCCTTTTCGAGCCTGAGAAGGTCAAGGTATGGATACTTTTCCTGGAGCCTTTTCAGCTCCGTGCTCCACCTTTTCCGGAACCTTCCCCTTACTTCCTCTATGAAGGGAGCTATCTCCCTGCTCCATATAAAGGAGAGGGGGTTCTCCCAGTCCCTCTTGCAGACACTTCTGTCGAAGAAAAGCGTTAGCCTGCACATGGAGGGGCGGGCCTTGTAGACTCTGCACATCCCTTCTTCCGAGAGGAAGGGACAGGGGATCTCGTTCATCCCGAGACCGCACACAAGGCCGAGCTTTCCGAGGTCTAGGCTTTCCTCAGCTGTGGGACTCTCAGGTCTGTATCCTTCCCTTTCTGCGGAGCTTTCGTACTCCTTCCTGTAAACTCTCAGCCTTGAGGCTATCTCCTTCCTATCCCTTATAGGAAGCGAGTTAAGGGCGTGAAGGAGATGGTAGGCCTCGATGAGCCTGACCCACAGGGGAACTCCGTAGCAACAGTATACACATCCCTCCCCGCAGTCTATCCTGAGGTCGGAGGTTATATCGGAGATTATCCCGTCTATAAGCTCGGCCCTCTCCTCAGCAAGGCGGAAAAGCTCTTCCATAAACTATTTTCAGGAACCTCCCTTCTGCTTCATCATCCCCCCGCAGGCCATCTGACCGCCGCAGGTCATCTCCTTCATCTTCTCCCTGGCCTTTTCTTCCTGCTTTTCCTTCTTTTCCTCCTTTGTGGACTCTTTTGCCTTTTTCTGGGCCTCTCCCTTCATACCCGCGCACTTACCTTCCCCTGCGTAGGAGAGAGTGGCTCCCTCCGCTCCGAGGCCGAGTATAACCGCGGACCCGAGGAGACTCATGAGCTTCTTCTTCCCTTCCATCTCGTCTCACCTCCCTTATTAAAGGCTAACACACTCTCCGAGATCTCGTATGATTAGAGTTATGGACAGGATAAGTGGGGTCGGCCTCGGCCTTAGATACTCCTTTGCAGGGGAGGTCCTGGATAGTGAGTTTGCTCCCTCTTGGTTCGAGATAGCTCCGGAGAACTGGATGGGAAGGGGAGGATTCTTTAGAAGGACCTTGGAGCGGATAAGGGAGAGGTTCCCCTTGGTCTGCCACGGCCTTTCCCTCTCAATAGGCTCTCCCGATCCCATCAACCTGAACTTCCTGAAGGAGCTGAAGAGCTTTCTCGACCGGTTTGAGATAGAGATCTACTCGGAGCACATAAGCTTTTCCTCCCTCGGAGGGAGCTACCTCCACGATCTCTTTCCCCTTCCCTTTACCGAGGAAGCGGTCAGAAGGGTGTCGAGAAAGATAAAGGAAGTTGAGGAGGTGCTCGAAAGGTCCCTCGTTCTTGAGAACATCTCCTACTACTGGCGTCCTCCGGGGAAGATGGAGGAGTGGGAGTTCATAAACGCGCTCCTCGAGGAGAGCGGTGCGGGCCTCCTTCTGGACGTGAACAACGTCTACGTCAACTCCGTAAACCACGGATACGATCCCTACGAATTCATAGAAAGGCTCGACCTATCCAGGGTCGTATACATCCATGTGGCGGGACACGAGCGTTTCGGAAGGATAGTGGTTGACACTCACGGCGCTCCTACTATAGAGGAGGTCCACAGGCTCTTGAGGTTCACCCTCGAAAGGACAGGTCCAGTCCCCGTCCTTCTTGAGAGGGACAACAACATACCTCCCTACGGAGAGCTTTTAGAGGAAGTTGGGAAGCTTGAGAAGATAT
This sequence comes from Aquificaceae bacterium, assembly GCA_027079305.1. Taxonomy (GTDB): domain Bacteria; phylum Aquificota; class Aquificia; order Aquificales; family Aquificaceae; genus Hydrogenivirga. The sequence continues at coordinate 89,189 of JALWVU010000065.1, read as the reverse complement.
GCCATGTTTGAGCAAAGCCTTCGGAAGCTCTTTATGGTAGCCAAGGGCTTGGAGGAGCCTGAGAGCGAGGCTCTGAGACTTTACAGAGAGCTAGTCTACAACAGGTTCGAGGACTTCACAAAGACCTCCTTCCCCCTCTTTTCCTCCTTTGCGGGAGAGGACCTAAAACCTCTCGTGGAGGAGTTCCTGAAGGAGGATCACTCCTCCCCCCTCCTCGTGGACCTGGGGAAGGACTTCCTCGAGTTCTTTGAGAGGGTTGAGACTCATCTGAAGGAAAGACTTCCCTTCCTTAGGGAGCTTCTCCTCTACGAGTGGAGCGAGATAGAGGTCTTCAAGGCTCAGGACGAGGAGGTAGCTTCCGAATTCTCCTGGAAGGGTTCATACAGGCTCTCTTCCGCTTCGAGGCTTCTTAGATTCATGTATCCGGTCCACAGGGCGCAGGAGCTTTCCGCAGAGGAGATCCTGAAAGGGAAGGGTGAGCACTTCCTGCTCCTTTACAGGGACAGAAACTATAGAGTGAGGTCTCAGGAGCTTACTCCCTTCGTCTACGGGTTCCTCAAAGAGATAGACTCCGGGAGATCTCCCCTCGAGGTCCTCGAAGGTTCCGATATATCCTCTGAAGAAAAGAGGGAGGCGAGGCCGTATCTTGAGAGGTTTCTGAAAGAGCTTTTGGATCTTGGAATTCTCATCAAAGTTTAGCCCTTTGGGCCGAAAGTTAAAGTTATGAGGGTGGAGGACTTACAGGTGTCCCTCTTGGGAAGGGTCACCAGCGCTGAGCTCAACATACAAAGAATGAACATAACCTTTCTGAAGGGGAACTCCTCGGAGAGCTCCTTCAGCGTCCTTCCCTTGAGGGTGAGTATCGGGTCCATTAAGGCGGAAAGCGTTGATGATGTGAGGAAGCTCGTTGTGAAGAAGCTCTTGGAGATCTTAACGGGAAGGGAGATAGAGACAATTTCTGTGGAGGATCTGACCGATTCCGATCTACCTCCCGTGGAGAGGCCTGAGTTCGGGGCGGTATACGAGGAGGAAAACCTGAAGGTGGAGGCAAGGAGGCTCGACTTCTTCGCCTACGGGGAGGTAAGGACTGAAGACGGCAGGGTCTTCAGGTTCGAGGTTAGCATGAGCCTCTTTGATCTTGAGGTGGAGCTTAGCAGGAAGAGCCTTCGCTCGGGTAGCGTTGCCCTCGTGGATCCCCTTGTGATAGATCTGAGCGACTCCCCCGAGTTTCTCTCTCCTGCAAGGTTCGAGTTCGACATAAACGGGGACGGGAGCGCGGAGAGCGTTCCTCTCCTTGCAAAGGGAAAGGGCTTTATCTTCTTCGACAGAAACGAAAACGGAAAGCCCGATGGAGGTGAAATAATTGGCACGAGAACGGGTGACGCCTTCTCCGAGCTCAGATCCCTCGACGAGGATAAGAACGGCTGGGTGGACGGGGGAGACTTTTCCTTCGGAAATCTGATGGTATGGGTGAAGAACCTGGAGGAGGACAGGGTTCTGAGCCTCTCCAGGCTCGGGGTGGGCGCCCTGTACACGGGAAGCTTTGAGACGCTCTTCGACCTGAAGGGATCCGGAGTTCTCAGGAATCTGGGCCTCTACCTGGACGAAAGGGGAGGTTCCGGCCTCCTTGCCAGGGTAGACTTCAAGGTCTAATCGTATCTTCCGTCGCTCCTTACCTTAACGATCGTGTGGACGTTCCCCCTCGGATTGAAGTCCCCTATAACCTCGAGGAAGCGGGGCTTTAAGGTCTCGTATAGGGCGGTGTATATTTCGTTAGTTGCCTGCTCGTGGGAGATGTAGCGGTTCCTGAACTTGTTGAGCCAGAGCTTTAGGGACTTGAGCTCTATTATGTATCTGTCCGGGATGTAGCGGATCTTTATGGTGGCGTAATCCGGGTATCCTGACCTGGGGCAGAGGCAGGAGAACTCTGGAAAGGATATCTCTATCATGTAGTCCCTTTCGGGAGAGGGGTTCTCCCAGGGCTCGAGCTGGGCCTGCTCTATGGCGAGCTCTCCGTATTTTTTCTCTCTCATGATGTTAAATATAACCAAAAGGGCGGGAGGAGATCCATGAGGATAGGTGTGGTCCTCTACAGCAACGATCCCGAGACGGTCTGGAACGCCTTCAGGTTCGGCGTTTTCTCCCTGGCTCAGGGGGACGAGGTGAGGATCTTCCTGCTGGGAAAGGGCGTGGAAAGCCTGAATATGGAGCACGGGAAGTTCAACGTTCAGGAGCAGATGAAGCTCTTCCTTGAGAACGGCGGTGAGCTTATAGCCTGCGGTGTTTGCCTGGAGGTGAGGAACTCTAAGGAAGGTGCGGTCTGTCCCGTCGGCTCCATGAACGATCTCTACGAACTCGTTTGCTGGGCTGACAAATTGATAAGCTTCTGAACTTGCCTTCCAGTAAGCTGGAAGGTTTATATTCACTTCCATGGGTGTGGTGGTTGAACTACTTGAGTCGAACTTCTGTCCAAAGTGCGCGGTGGTGAAGGAGAGGGTAGAGAAGGTGGCAAAAGATATGGGTGTTGAGGTGAGACTCTTAGATCCCGTCGAGGACGCGGACAGGATAGTGGAACTTGGAATACTCACCTCCCCCGCGGTCGTCGTAAACGGCAAGGTCAAGTTCGCGGGTGTCATCCCGACGGAGGAGAAGATAAGGAAGGCCATAGAGGAGGAGATCTCTTGAGTCCCCTGTACGCGGTTCCAGTCCTCGGTGCCCTCTCCTTCTTTACGCCCTGCATGTGGAACGTAAACCTGCTTTTCAGAGCTTACCTGAAGAGGGGAGACCTTAAGCAGATACCACTGCTCTTCCTCTCGAGGCTCCTGATTTTCAACCTTATAGCCCTCCTCTTTTACGCCCTCTCGGGAAGGATAACGCTATCAGAGAAGGCTCTTCTTGTAGTTCACGGTGTGGTAGCGGTGGTATTCATCCTGGGATTTCCCTTCATGAAGAGGTTCGGTATAGCTCCCTTCGATCTCTCCCCCCAGTTCTTCTTTCCCGAAAGGAAGTTCCCTCCGGGACTGGGACTCGGCCTGAGCCTGCCCTACTGCTCTATCCCCTTCCTTGCTCTCCTCGGAGCCTACTCCCTCCACTTTAAAGAGCCTTTTCTGATCTTTAACCTGTACTCCCTGTTCGTAACCGTTCCCACCCTTATCCTGCCTTTCGTTCCGGATAGACTTCTGAAAACGCTCACCTCCCTCATACCTGCGGTTCCCGCGCTCACGGGCTTTCTTCTCGTGCTCGCAATAGGACTCTTAGTAGACTTTGGAAATCTGAATATCTACGTGTCCTCTCTTCTTCAGGAAAGGCACTCCTTTCTTTTCCTAATCCCTGTAATGTTTCTTCTGGGCTTCTTCACAAGCCTCGGACCCTCTACACTGCCCTTCCTGCCGGTGGTCTTCGGGCTTATCGTAACGAAACACCAGAGGAAGACCGACATAGTCCTTAGCGTGCTGGGGTTTTCTACCGCCTTCCTCCTCACCCACGCCTTTGCGGGTGCGGTGGCCTCCCTGGGAGCGGTTGTCCTTTCGGACATCTTCAGGACAGATCTTTTCAACCTGATACTTTCCGCCCTTCTCCTGCTGATAGCCCTGAATCTCCTCAACCTCCTTCCCTTCTCCGTGGAGGTGGCCAGGCTCAATCCCTTTTCCAGTGCCGGGGCGAGCAGCTTCCTTCTCGGGGTGGCCTACACCTTCTCTCTTTGTCCCTCCTGCACCTCCCTACTCCTCGGAGCGATCGTTTTGAGTGCATCCACAGAAAGCATCACGGAGGCGGTGCTTCTGATGGGGGTTTACGCGGTAGGCAGGGCTGTTCCCGTATTTCTGTCCGGTCTCGTGGTCAGCACGCTGTCTGACTTCCTAAAGAGGAACTACGCTTATGTGAATCGCCTCGTTGGAGTTATTTTCCTAATCCTTTCTGGATACTTCTTCAAAAACTTCCTGGAGGTGGTGCTGTGAACAGAAGGAAGTTTCTGATTCTGGGAGCCGGGATGCTGACCCTGCTTACGCCTTTAAAGGCCAAAGAAACAGATCAGGTAAAGCTCCTCTTTCCCGTAACCTTCAAGGACAGGAAGCGCTGGAAGAAGGTCTTTTTGAGGATAAGGGGTGCCATAAACATATGGGGGGCGGGGGCGGACATAGAGGTGGTTGCCTACGACGAGGGGATAGCCTTTCTGGACAGGTTTGAAAACGGTGAGTTCGAGGAGAGGATAAACAACCTGATGCTTTACGGAATCAAGTTCAAGGCCTGCAGGGTAGCGATGAAGATATTTGACGTTTCCGAGGAGGCTCTCTTTGATGGCGTTGAGATCGTGAGGTCCGGCTTCGAATACCATGTCTTGAAAGTCAGGGAAGGATACATACCTATTTACCTATGAGGATAGGTGAGCTTGCGAGAAGGCTCGGAATAAATCCAAAAACACTGCGCTACTGGGAGGAGGTAGGCCTGCTTCCGCCTCCCCTCAGAAACAGCTCCGGATACAGGATCTACACCGAGGAACACCTCAAACTCTGCGAGTTCATACTGAAAGCTAAGTCCGTAGGATTTAAGCTCGAGGAGATAAAGGAGATAATCTCTCTAAAGCTCTCGGGAGAGACACCCTGCGGATGCGTGGAGGAAAGGATAAAGGAGAAGATCGAGGAGATAGACAAACTCATAGAGGAGCTCAGATCGAGAAAAAGGCTTCTGGAGGGACTTTTGAGGGAGAGGCGGGATGTCCCCGCCTCCGTTTGCCCCATCATAGAGTCTATAGGGTGAACTTCATCGTTCTCTCGTTCCAGGTGGCGAAGAGGAGCCAGGCGAGGGCAAAGCCGAGGAATATAACGAGTGCCCATCCGAGTCCCACAGCGTCCGGAAGGAAGAGCTTTATTCCGGTAGCGTTGGATGCGCCCAGCTTCTCGTATATGCCCGAGAGGGACTGGAGTATGGCGGGCTCTATCTTTCTGTAGATGAAGGCGAAGATCGATCCTCCAAGGGCGTAGAAGAGGATGGCGGTCATGTTCTTCAGAGATCCCTCTCCTGCCCTCCAGAAGCTACCTACGGAGCAGCCTCCGGCGAGGGTCATCCCTATCCCGAATATGAAACCCCCGATCAGGGAACCTATGGGGAAGGAGGGGGCGACCATCATGGCCTTTATGGAAGGAGGGGCGGTCATCTCTATGGAGAGGATGTCTTTGACGTCTGGGATCTCGAGGACGTTGGTAAGCGGTGAGAACTTGACCACAGCTCCGAAAACGGCGGCTATTATGAGGGCAAGGGCCGCAGCCCGGGTCATGTTCCCCTCACCGGTCATGAAGGGCTCCCTGAAGGCTCTCACGAAGCAGAACCTGGTCCTCTGGTTTATGATCCCGAGGATTACACCGAAGAATATGAGGGATCCAGCGGTCACCTTAACCGATCCCAAACCGAGGGCAGGGGCGTAGGTGGAGACCGGCCTCTGGAGGAAGATTATAAGCCCGAGTGTTATTATCACCAAGATCACTCCCAAGGCGACCTGAAGGTTTACCGGGACCTCTATAGCTCTGCCCGCTGTCCCCCATCCCTTGGCGACGAGCCACATGTATAGCCTGAGACCGACGTAGGTCCCTATACCGAGTCCTATCATCATGGTCAATCCTGAAGCGGACAGCGCCCCAAAACCAACGAGGAAGGCCCCTATGGTGCATCCGAAGGCGAGGAAGGCTCCCACACCCATCAGCGTTCCACCGAAGGCGCCCAACAGGAACTCTTTAAAGGAGGGAACGCTTATCCTGAAGTCTCCTCCCAGGAGAGCGGAGATAAAGGCCCCCAGCAGAAAGGCCCAGTTTATCAGTGCTGTGAACTGCCATATGGGACTCTGAACCTCCGCGTCGGGATATAGAATGGGCTTTAGTATGTTGTCGCCCCAGATTATTATCCCGTTGGTAACCGCCCACGGAGCACCCCACACGAACATCAGAACCACGATAAAGCCCATGGTGATTCCGCCCACCCAGGCGGGCCACTGTCTCCTGAAGAGGTAAGTGTAGATCTCCTTTATCGTCTCCATGCCAGGCTCCTCCTCTTTTCGTGAGAAGTTATGTTATTTCAAGTCAAGCTTATCGGCCTAAAAGAAAAACTTATAAGCTTATAAAAGTTCGCTACCGGACAGTTGTGTGTTACAAACACTAAGATTATATTAGCCTAACAGGCTCATATTTTTACCAAAAACCTCTTGACACGGCGGGGAGAAGTTAATATAATTTTTATGCAAATAAAAACGGAAGGAGGTAGGAACCCATGGCGAAGCTGAAGCCCCTTTACGATAAGATCGTTGTAAAGAGGTTCGAGGAGCAGGAGCAGAAGACTCCCTCCGGGATCATAATACCCGACACCGCCAAAGAGAAGCCCCAGATGGGTGAGGTTATAGCCGTAGGAGAGGGTAAGCTCCTCAACAACGGGGAGCTAAAGCCCCTCAAGGTAAAGGAAGGGGACGTTGTTCTCTTCAACAAGTATGCGGGAACGGAAGTTGAGCTCGACGGTGAGAAGTATCTGATCATGTCCGAGGACGAGGTTCTCGCTATAGTCGAGGACGCCAAAGTTACAGCCTAATAAAACTAAAGGAGGAGGTGTGAGAGATGGCAGCGAAAGGAATTATCTATAGCGAAGAGGCAAGAGCTAAGCTCAAGGCTGGTGTTGACAAGCTTGCGAATGCGGTCAAGGTTACCCTCGGTCCCAGAGGTAGGGAGGTCATTCTCGGAAAGAACTGGGGAACCCCCGTCGTAACCAAGGACGGGGTGACCGTCGCTAAGGAGATCGAGCTCAAGGACAACTACGAGAACATAGGCGCCCAGCTCGTCAAGGAGGTCGCCTCCAAGACCGCTGACGTTGCGGGAGACGGAACCACCACCGCTACAATACTCGCCCAGGCCATATTCCACGAGGGACTCAAAGCCATAGCCAGCGGTGCCAACCCCATGGACGTCAAGAGAGGCATAGACAAGGCGGTCAAGAAGGTGGTTGAAGAGATCAAGAACCTCTCCGTAGAAGTGAAGGGGAGAACTGAGATAGAGCAGGTCGCTACCATATCCGCCAACAACGATCCCGAGATAGGTAAGATCATAGCGGACGCCATGGAGGCGGTCGGAAAGGACGGGGTCATAACCGTCGAGGAGTCCAAGTCCGCGGAGACTACCCTCGAGACCGTTCAGGGTATGCAGTTCGACAGAGGGTATCTCTCCCCCTACTTCGTGACAGACCCTGACAAGATGCAGTGTGTCCTCGAGGAGCCCTACATACTCATATACGAGAAGAAGATCTCCAACGTGAAGGATCTCCTGCCCGTCCTCGAGCAGGTGGTTAGGGCTGGAAAGCCACTCCTCGTTATAGCTGAGGACGTCGAGGGTGAAGCTCTTGCAACACTCGTTGTGAACCACATCAAGGGAGTCCTCAGGGCTTGTGCGGTCAAGGCTCCCGGATTCGGTCAGAGGAGGAAGGACTACCTCCAGGACATAGCTATCCTGACCGGCGGGACCGCCATAATGGAGGATCTCGGAATTAAGCTCGAGTCCGTAACCCTCGACATGCTCGGAAGGGCGGACAAGGTGGTGGTCGATAAGGAGACCACAACGATAGTCGGAGGTAAGGGCAAGGAGGAGGACATAAAGGCCAGGATAGAGCAGATCAAGAAGCAGATCCAGGAGACCACCTCCGATTACGACAGGGAGAAGCTCCAGGAGAGACTCGCTAAGCTCTCCGGCGGAGTAGCGGTCATAAGGGTAGGTGCGGCCACCGAGGCGGAGCTCAAGGAGAAGAAGGCGAGGGTTGAGGACGCTGTCCACGCCACCAAGGCTGCGGTTGAGGAGGGTATAGTTCCCGGTGGTGGTGTGGCGCTGGTGAGGGCTTCCGAAAACCTCGAGAGCGTGGAGGTCGATAACGAGGATCAGAAGCTCGGTGTGGAAATAGTCAAGAAGGCCTGCAGGACACCTCTCAGACAGATAGCCTACAACGCGGGCTTCGAAGGATTCGTGGTCCTCGAGAAGGTGATCGAGCTCGGCAAGGAGAAGGGCAAGACCTGGGGCTTCAACGCGGCCACCGGCGAATACGTGGACATGATGGAGGCGGGAATCATCGACCCCACCAAGGTGGTGAGAACCGCCATAGAGAACGCCGCATCGGTGGCGGGAACCATGCTCACCGCGGAAGCCCTCATAGCGGACCTGCCCGAGGACAAGAAGCAGAAGGACATAACTCCCACAGACATGCCCGACCTCGACTGATCCAAAACTCTTCAAAAATCAACCGAGGGCGCCGTTCGGCGCCCTTTTTTTATTGACCTTATAAGAAATTAAAGAAATTCTTATAACACAGAACTCAAAAGCTGTTTTATAATTAACTGAGCGGATGAAAGTAGAGAACCTGCCCATCTACTTCGGTTTCCCTTTCCCACGTTGGTTCAGAGACTACTCCAAGGACGCCTTCATAAGGGATCTGATAGCGGGTGTAACGGTAGCTGCGGTCTACGTTCCCCAGGCGATGGCTTACGCCCTCCTTGCGGGTATGCCTCCCATAACGGGTCTCTACACCGCCTTCATAGCCACCATAGTGGCAGCACTCTTCGGAAGCTCAAGGTTCCTCGGAACTGGCCCAGTTGCCATGACCTGTCTGCTCTCCGCGTCCGTTTTGTTCAGCCTGCACCTGGAGCCCCAGTCTGAGGAGTGGATAGCCTACATGGGACTTCTTGCCCTTATGGTGGGCTTTGTCCGTCTCATGGTAGGTATGTTTAAGCTGGGGTTTGTGGTCGATCTTATCTCCAACAGCGTAGTGATAGGTTTTACCGCTGCGGGTGCTATGGTCATAGCCCTCTCCCAGTTCAAGCACATGCTCGGCTACCAGGTGGTGAACAGCACCCACATATTCACCGTTCTGGCGGACATAGTGAAGAAGATAGAGCTGACCAATCCCTACACCCTCGCCATAGGTGTGGGTGCGTATGCGATCATCTGGGGAGCGAAGAAGATAAATCCTTACATTCCAGGGGCTCTGATAGCTGTTGCGGTGACCTCGGTGATAACCTACCTCCTCAACCTCCCCGAGAAGGGTGTGGCTATAGTGGGCAAGGTTCCCCAGGGCCTTCCGGATCCTACCATGCCACCCCTGGACTTTCAAATCATGAGCCAGATGTGGGGAGGAGCTCTGGTTGTTGCCTTCTTCGGTCTCATAGAGGCGGTCGCCATAGCCAAAACGCTGGCCATCAGGACAGGGGACAAGTGGGATCCCAACCAGGAGCTCATAGGTCAGGGGCTTGCCAACATAGCTGTCTCCTTCTTCAAAGGCTTTCCCGCAGGTGGATCCTTCTCAAGGTCTTCTCTCAACTTCGCTCTCGGAGCCAAGTCTCCCCTTGCGAGCATAATAACTGGATCCCTGGTGGGAGTTACCCTATTTCTTCTGGCTCCTGCTTTCTACTACCTTCCCAAGGCTACTCTCGCGGCCGTGGTTCTCTCCGCGGTAATAAACCTTATAAGGCCCCAGGATATCCTGAGGCTTTACAGGATAAACAAGCTCGACGGGATAGTCGCGGGGCTGACCTTTGCCTCCGTCTTCTTCATGGACCTCTGGGTGGCCATAACCCTCGGCGTGATACTCTCTCTGGGAAGCTTCGTTTACAGAACTATGTATCCGAGGATAGTTATTCTTTCAAGGGATCCCGAGTCCGGAACCTTTGTGAACGCGGAGAAGAGGGGCCTGCCCGAGTGCCCACAGATACTCTACATAAGGCCCAACATGTCCATATACTTCGGAAATGCCCAGTATGTCTACGACTACATTCTTGAGAGAGCCCAGGAGAGACTTCAGAAGGGGCCTCTCAAATACGTCCTTATCGATATGGAGGCGGTTAACTACATAGACGCTACCGGTTCGGAAACCGTGATAAGGCTTGTAAGGTCTCTCAGAGATCTTGGGGTGGAGGCTGCTTTTGCGAACATAGGGTGTGATGTTTATCCCCTCCTTGAAAACGCCGGGTTCGACAAGGTCGCCAGGCACGAGCTCGTTTTCGACTCAAAGGGCCAATCCATAATAGAGCTCTTCAAGAGGATAGACCACGACTACTGCAGAAAAGAGTGCCCCTACGTGGTCTTTAAGGAGTGCCTTATGGTTAAGGAAGGCGAGCTGGACGCCAAGAAGACCGCTTAGATCTTCGTCCTGAACCACTCTATAGTCTTTTTGAGGCCTTCCCTCACCGGAGTTTTAGGTTCCCACCCTAAGATCCTCTTCGCCTTAGTTATGTCCGGCCTCCTCCTGTCCGGATCGTCCACGGGTCTTTCTTTGAAGACTATCTCTGAGGAGCTTCCTGTCAGCTCCTTTATAAGCTCAGCGAGCTCGAGCACCGTATACTCTTCCGGGTTTCCCAGGTTGAAAACCTCCCCATCTATGCCCTCTTTTGTGGCGAGTTTGTAGATGCCCTCCACGAGATCCTCTATGTAGCAGAAGCTTCTCGTCTGAGAGCCGTCCCCGTAGACCGTTATTGGCTTGCCTGTTAGGGCCTGGTGTATAAAGTTGGGAACAACCCTTCCGTCGTTGATCCTCATCCTCGGCCCGTAAGTGTTGAATATCCTCGCTACCCTCACGTCTATTCCGTGCTCCCTGTGGTAGGCCATCGAGAGGGCCTCCGAGAACCTTTTTGCCTCGTCGTAAACGCTCCTCGGCCCTATTGGGTTCACGTTCCCCCAGTATGTTTCGGGCTGAGGGTGAACCTGAGGGTTGCCGTATATCTCCGACGTGGAGGCGAGGACATACCTCGCCCCTTTTGCCTTGGCGAGACCGAGGGTGTGGAGGGTCCCCAGGGAGTCCACTTTCATGGTGTGTATAGGATGGTTCAGATAGTCTACCGGCGAGGCGGGGCAGGCGAAGTGGAGTATAAGATCTAGACCGCCCTCAACATATATGAAGTTGGTAACATCGTATTTTATGAAGGTAAACTTCTCGTTTCCGAACAGGTGGGCTATGTTTTCGGGCGTTCCCGTCAGGAAGTTGTCCATTCCTATGACTTCGTGACCTTCCCTCAGAAAACGCTCGCACAGATGGGATCCTATGAAGCCTGCCGCTCCTGTGATGAGAACCCGCATGGCTGACTATTTTAAGGCAAACCTATAGAGGATAAGTCCCGTTATGGGAAACAGGGCCATTAGCAGTGCGGACAGCCTGAAGTTATCCCCTGTGATGAAGAGGAGAAGGGCCCAGATTATCAGTCCTATCGTGGAGGCGACCCTCTCGGTGAGAGAGAGGAATGAAAGCCTTACCGAGGCCTCACCCTCGGGAAACTCCTCAAGTATCAGAACCCTCGAGGTGGTCCACAGGTGAGATAAGGAAAAGCCAGCCAGAAGGCCTATCAGGATGAGTGCCTTTGCCGGGGCTAAGGGCAGGAAAAGCAGGAAGAGTATCCACAGGAAAAAACCCGCGGTGAAGATCCTCTTTGCACCCAAAAGATCTGTCAGAAAACCCCACAGAGGTCCACCCGCTATACCTCCCAGAGCGGACACGCCTATCACCCTGTATATATCCTCCCTTCCGAGTGAGTAAACCTCTCTGAGGTATACACCCATCATCGCTATGAGCGTATTAGCCACCTCGGTGATGCACAGGATAGAGACGACAAGCAGAAGGAACCTCTTATCCCTGAGTATGTTCCTTATCCTGACACTGCTGACCTGTTTGGGGTTCTCCAGCAGTATAAGAGAAGGCAGGGAGAGAAGAAGGAAGATAAGAGCTACCTGGAAGTATATGTAAGGTTCCCTCAGGCGTTCCGCGAGGAAAAGCAAAGCGAAGGCGGAACCAAGATACCCCAAGGCCACACCAAATCCCGAGGTCTTGCCCCTGCCTTCAAATCCCAGAAGAAGGGAGTTGTAGAAGACGAAGGCCTGCTGATGGGATATAGCCATCAGGAGAAATATGAGTAGAGCAAGTGCTGGCAATGGGTAGGCCAGGCTTATCAGGGCACACAGAATACCTGTGGTAAGGGCGAAGACTCCGAAGAAGTGCTTCCTCAAGGACCTCCTGTCCGCGATCTTTCCCAGGTATAGGGCAAAGAGGAAGGAAATCAGGAAGGAAAGGCCGTAGGCGAGGCTGTAGATCTTCGTATCTACATGCTTCGTCATGTATAGGGGGAAGAATGTAGAGAACACGAGGGCGCCGAGTATTGTCTCTCCCGTATCGAATATGCCGAAGGAGAGCCTTTTGAGCATAAATTGGATTATGTCAGAAACGGGGCGCGTTGGATGTTTTATATAAATAGCAAGGAGGTTCAGCTATGATCGGCTGGCTTAGGAAGCTCCTCAGGCATTGGCCCGATGATAGCGAGGAGTATGAAAGCCTTGGTTCTGATGATACTCTGTGGGAGGAGGACGAGGACAGCTTTTTAGACAGCTCGGATCAGGGGAGCGACATATTCACAGATCCAACCTACTGCTTTCTGGAAGGGAACATATACCACGATCTATGCCATGACGATGACCACTGGCACGATGATGACTACGGGGATGACATTTTCGACGACTGGGATACATGGGATGACTCCTTCAGCTCCTGGGACAACGACTGGTAAGCGTCCCTTTACCTGCTCAGTATCTCCACCTCGCAGACGTCCGACTCCCCGTAGGGGTCCCTCTTGCACTGCTCAAGGGGTATGACCTTCCAGAACCTACCCAGGAACTCATCGAAGTTGGAGAGGACCTCCTTGGCCCTGGGACTTCCCGTGTAGTTGTAATGCTTCTCTACTAAGCTTCTCAGCTCCTCTATCTCCTCTTCACCAACGAGCCTCCTCGCGTAAACGTAGGAGTAGTTGAGCTTGTGCTCGAGGGTTCCGCTCTCGTCGAGTATGTAGGCGTGTCCTCCCGTCATACCTCCGCCCACGTTGTAGCCAACTTCACCGAGGGAGACTATGATCCCTCCGGTCATGTATTCACAGAGATGGTGTCCCGTTCCCTCGACAACGGCTACCGCTCCGCTGTTCCTGACACCGAACCTCTCTCCCGCTCTTCCCGCAGCGTAGAGCTCACCTCCTATCGCGCCGTAGAGGCAGGTGTTGCCCATTATCACGTTCTCATGGGTCTTTTCAACGCCCTCTGGAACGAGGATAATCTTTCCCCCCCACATTCCCTTTCCCACGTAGTCGTTGGCATCTCCTATGAGTTTCAGCGTCACACCCCTGTGGTTGAAGGCTCCGAAGCTCTGGCCCGCGGTCCCCCTGAAGGTTAGCTTTATGGTGTCCTCCGGAAGCCCCTCGTCCCTATACCTGACAGCTATGTAGTAGTTGATCTTGGTGGGTATGGTTCTGTGGACGTTCCTTATCTCATACTCCTTCTCGAAGGGCTCGCCCCTCTCTATGTAGGGCAGGACGTCCTTTAGTATCTCGTCGTTGAAGTTGGGTGCTGGATTGTCATTCCTCTCGACGAGGCATCTCCTGGGCCTGTCCTCCGGATAGCCCTCCAAGAGGGCTTCAACCTTTATCCTCTTCGAGCCCGGGAATTCTTCGTATCTGACCACCTCTATGAGGTCGGTCCTGCCGATTATCTCGTCCAGGCTCCTCACTCCCATCTGGGCGAGTATCTCCCTCACCTCCCTCGCCACAGCCCTGAAGTAGGCCATTACGTTCTCCACCTTACCCTTGAACTTGGCCCTGTATTTGGGATCCTGTGTGGCAACACCGGTAGGACAGGTGTTCAAGTGGCAGGCCCTCGCCATCACGCAACCTTCCGCTATCATGGCAGCGGTTCCAAAGCCGAACTCCTCTGCTCCAAGAAGTGCCCCTATTATCACGTCTTTGCCGGTCCTCATCCCCCCGTCTATCCTCACCCTTATCTTGTCCCTCAGATCGTTCTCCATAAGGACCCTCTGGGTCTCCATAAGCCCTATCTCCCAATAGTTGCCCGCGTTCTTTATTGAGGAGTAAGGGGAGGCTCCCGTTCCGCCTTCCGCACCGCTTATCTGGACTATGTCCGCGTAGGCCTTGGCAACTCCCGCCGCTATGGTCCCGACGCCGTGTTCCGCAACGAGTTTTACGCACACCCTCGCCTCGGGGTTTGCCTGCTTGAGGTCGTGTATCAGCTGGGCCAGGTCCTCGATGGAGTATATGTCGTGGTGGGGTGGTGGAGATATTAGGGTCACTCCCGGCTGGGAGTGTCTTAGCTTGGCTATGTATTCGTTCACCTTGTGTCCGGGGAGCTGGCCACCCTCACCGGGCTTGGCGCCCTGGGCGATCTTTATCTCTATGTCCTTAGCGCTCGCAAGGTAGGTGGGGGTGACGCCGAATCTTCCGCTCGCCACCTGCTTGATGGCGGAGTTCTTTATGGTCCAGTATCTCTTGGGGTCCTCTCCTCCCTCTCCGGAGTTAGACTTCATCCCCAGCCTGTTGCAGGCCTCCGCTATGACCTCGTGGGCCTCAGGTGAGAGCGCTCCCAGAGACATCCCTCCCGTGACGAACCTCTTGAGTATCTCCTCCTCAGGCTCCACCTCCTCTATGGGGATGGGCTTTTCCGCCTTCTTGTAGGTTAATAGATGCCTTATAAAGGTGGGATGCTGGGAGTTGGCGAGCTCGGAGAACTTCTTGTAGTCTTCATAGTCTTTGGTCTCCAAGAACTTGTGGAGAGCTCTCACAACGTGTGGGGACCAGGCGTGGAACTCTCCGCCCTTCCTGAACTTCATGTCCCCGCCGTAGTCGAGCTTGGGATCTTCTGTCTCATAGGCGGCGTTGTGTCTTGCGAGGGTGGAGATCTCTATCTCCTCTATCCCGTCCGCCTCGAGGGTGACTGGCGTTCCCGTGAAGAACTTCTCCACGAAGTCCCTGTTGAGGCAGACCGTGTCGAATATCTGGGCTCCGTGGTAGGAGTTGAGTGTAGAGATGCCCATCTTGGACATGATCTTGAGAAGCCCGTCCTCGAGGGCCTTCTTGTAGTTGAAGACAGCCTCTTCGTAGGGCATATCGAGCTTGCCCTTGTCGCAGAGCTCCTTTATGGTCTCGTAGGCGAGGTATGGATACACCGCGCTCGCCCCGTATCCTATAAGGCAGGCTATCTGATGTGTATCTCTGGCCTCGCCCGTTTCCACTATGAAGGAGACCCTCGTGGAAAGCCCCTCCTTTGCCAGGTGCTTAACGCATGCGGAGACCGCCAGTAGGCTCGGTATGGCCACCCTGTGCTTGTTTATGTATCTGTCCGAGAGGATTATTATCTGGGCTCCCTCGCGGACCGCCTCCTCCACCCTCCTCTGGAGGGTCTCTATACCGATCATCATGTCGTTTATTGGTATCTCCTCGTAGAGGGCGTCCATTATGAGCTCTGAGACCCTCCTCTCCCCGCACATATCCTGGAACTCCACTATGTTGTAGCTCCTCTCCTTGGGGTAGCATATGGGTATCCTTACCACCTTGAACTCCTTCTGCTCCTCTATGGCCTTGAGCTGGTAGTCGAGCAGTATGGGAGAGTCTATCTGGAGCCTCTTGGCGTGCTCGGGGGTCTCTTTCAGGAAGTTCCTCTTGTATCCCAGGTTCATCTTGAGGGACATAACCAGCCTCTCCCTTATTGGGTCTATGGGAGGGTTCGTAACCTGGGCGAACCTCTGCTTGAAGTATCTGAAGAGGAGCTTGGGCTTTTCGGAAAGGGGTGGTAGAGGTGTGTCGTCCCCCATCGAGAAGGTGGGCTCCTTGCCCGTCTGGGCCATATACTGGATCACGTTCTTTATCTCCTCCTCAGTCCAGCCGAAGGCTATCTGCTTCCTCAACCTCTCTGGATCCTCTTCGGGAACGCCGAGGCTTTTGTCTTCGGTGAGTTTGGAGAGCCTCAGAAGATTTTTGTCTATCCACTCCTTGTAAGGCTTGCTTGTAGACAGCTCCTCGAGTATCTCCTCCGTCTTCTTCACCTCACCCTTTGAGAGGTCCACCACTATGGTATCCCCCGGTCCGAGCCTCCCCTTCTCCTTTATCTTTCTGTCCCCCAGATCTATCATCCCCACCTCGGAGCCGAGAACCATGATTCCGTCTTCGGTCAGGATGTATCTGGCGGGCCTGAGTCCGTTCCTGTCCAGATGCGCCCCTATCTTGCTCCCGTAGACGAAGGCTATGGCTGCGGGGCCGTCCCAGGGCTTCATGAGAAGGGACTGATACTCGAAGAAGGCCTTGACCTCATCCGAAAGCTCAGGTATGTGCTCCCAGGCTGGAGGGATGAGCATGTTTATGGCGTGCTCCGGGGAGAAGCCCACGTGGCACAGAAGCTCGAAGACCCTGTCGAGGGAGGCGGAGTCGCTCTCCTCATAGGAGATAAGTGGCTTTATGAGATCCTTTTTATCCCCCAGGATCTCGTGCTCGAGCTCGTTCTGGAGGGCGATCATCCAGTTCCTGTTGCCCTGTATGGTGTTTATCTCACCGTTGTGGGCAAGGAGCCTCAGTGGCTGGGCGAGCCTCCAGTTGGGCAGGGTGTTGGTCGAATACCTCTGATGGAACATGCAGTAGGCGGACTCGAAGTCGGGATCTTTGAGGTCAGGATAAAACCTGTCGAGCTGGGGAGCAACCAGCATACCCTTGTAGACGATGGTCTGGGAAGAGAGAGAGGGAACGTAAACCTTCTCGTCCCCGAGTCTGTTCTCTATCCTCCTCCTTATGAAGTAGAGCTTCACCTCCCTCTCCTCTTGAGGGATTCCCTCCATGTCCAGCAGGAGCTGTTTTATCCTTGGCATCACCTTCAGGGCGGACTCCCCTACCGCGTCCGTATCCGTGGGGACCTCCCTCCAGCCGAGAACCTTCACGCCCTCTTTAACGAACTCCGCTATAACCTTATCCTCCACCTCCTCGTAAAGGAAGAAGACCCCCACCGCGAGATTGTTTATATCCGAGATCTGATATCCGAGCTCATCTATGATCTTCTTGAAGAACTTCCTTGGTATCTGGGTCAGGACACCTGCACCGTCCCCCGTCTTCCCGTCACCTCCTATGGCTCCCCTGTGGGTCAGGTTCTTTACCGCCTCCACCCCCCACCTTACTATCTGATTGCTATGGTTCCCATTTATATCGCATACGAAACCTACACCGCAGGAGTCAAACTCTGCCCTCATTCTAAGCACCTCGCCAAGTTGTTGCAAAAGTATATATAATATAACTTCCTTATGACGAAACTCCTTCCCTTTTGATCATCGTAGAGTTATCATTTGAACACCATGGAGAAGGAGATACTCGAAGCTCTCAAAGAGGTGAAGGATCCGGAAATCCCGATAGATATAGTAAACCTCGGCCTCATATACGGCATAAGAGTTAAGGACGATGTAGCCTACATAGATATGACCCTAACCGTTCAGGGCTGTCCCGCCAAGCAGTTTTTTGCGGAGCACGTGAAACAGAAAATTCTGGAAAAGTTCCCTCAGCTAAAGGACGTTGTTGTAGAATTTGTATTCGAGCCTCCTTGGACCAAGGAGAAGATCTCCGAAGAAGGAAAGGCTCAGCTGAGGAAGCTGGGATGGGAAATCTGAAGGACAACATAAAGGCCCTGGCGGAAGCTATAGAGAGGGAGTCCGTTCTCATACACAGGGACGCCCTGATAGACGGATACAGGGACGTCTACAAGCTCTCCAGATTCGGCATAGACAGGATCATAAAGAAGGCCGCTGAATACGGGGGCAAGAAGGGAGCCAAAACCCTGAAGGAGCGCTACGGCGTATACACAGACAGGCTCGACGAGGCTCTCGAGCTTCTGACCATAATAGCGGAGTCCTCGAGGCTGATAGACCTCTTCGAGTTCGACATTTCCTCCATGGAGATATACGTGGAGGGCTCAATACTGGTAGAGGCTATAGGCAAGAGCCAGAAACCCGTCTGCAAACCTATGGCGGGTTTTTTCAAAGGGTTTCTGACAGATCTACTCGATAAGAAATTCGAGGTGGAGGAGGTCACCTGCGCGGCGCAAGGGTATGAAAGGTGCACCTTCCGGATAAGACAGAAGTGATCACCTTATCGCCATTAGCTTGAGCTCGCATTCGAAGAGGAATTCGTAAGCTTCCGCATGGATCAGAGCACTCTCCATGTCCCTCCCCCAGGTGTAGAGACCGTGGGAGGCTATCAGGAATCCGAATACTTCTCCATGATCTTTCAGATACTTCTCTACCTTCCCGGATAATCTCCTCATGTTCTGATCGTTTTCGAAGACTGGAACCGTGATCTTTGTTTCGTGGGTTTCTATCTCCGGAAAGGCTTTCAGAAGCTCGTAGTCCTCCAGCTGGACGCTTCCTTTCGCTATACGGGATATGAGTGTTGCATTTGTAGAGTGGGTGTGAACCACCGCCCTGACTTCCGGAAATATCCTGTATACGGTCAGGTGCAAGAGGGTTTCCGCGGAGGGCTTCTTATCTTCGAGGGGTCTTCCTTCAAGATCTACGAGAAGGATATCTTCGGGCTTTAACCTGCCCTTATGCCTTCCCGAGGCGGTTATGGCTATCCTGTCGGAGTCAACCCTTACAGATATGTTCCCGCTCGTCGCGGGGACCCACCCCTTGGAGTCGAGAAACCTGCCCGCCTCAAGGATGTCCTCTATAGCCCTATCGATCTCTCCCATGGAAATCTATTATAGAGAGCCTCTTGACGGAGGAGTGTGTCCGGTATACCATTTAAGTATGAAAGTGTTTACTTACATCGTCGTGCTTGCAATCTCCCTTTCCTTTGCTGGAGATGTTGTGGACAAAGGTTATGAGGTCTACAAGAGGTCCTGCTCCTCCTGCCACCTGGAGAGGATCAGCCCTGACAAGCTCGCTAAAATTCAGGAGGTAGTCAAGTCGGGAGGAAAACCGCCTATAAAGGCTCCTCCCATGTCCGAGGTGTCCGCGAGGGTAAAGAAGTTCTATCCGAGGGAGGAGGATTTTGTTGCTTTTGTGAAGGACTACATAACGAACCCATCGAGGGAAAAGGGTGTGTGCCTTCCCATGGCCTACAAGATCTTTGGTGTCATGCCTCCTATAGGCAGATCCCTTTCGGAGGAGGAAAGGGAGGCGGTCGCCCGCTGGCTCTATCACAACTTTAAAGAGAGTTGGGAAGAGTTCATCAGGAACAATCCCCACTGACTTTTCTCCTTCCGATTCCTATATTATCCTTTTGTTCACGGAGGTGAGAAGATGGACAGGTATGAGAGTTTTATCATAGATCTTTACGAGAAGGCGGTGAGCTACGAACCACTCTCTAAGGAAGAGGCCCTCGAGCTACTCAGGGTTCCCGACGATTACGTTCCCTTTCTGACACACTTTGCCCAGAAGATAAAGAAAAAGTTCTTTCCGGAAAACGAGATAGAGTTCTGCTCCATCATAAACGCTAAGAGTGGGGCCTGCTCCGAGGACTGTAAGTTCTGCGCCCAGTCCAAGTTCTACAAGACCCCTATAAACGTTTACAACTTAGTTCCAAAGGAGGAGATAGTTGAGGGTGCGGAAAGAGGAGTTGAGTTCGGGGCCAACCGCTACTGTGTGGTCCTGGCGGGAAAGCAGGCAACCCCTGAGGAGGTGGATAGGATCGCGGAGGCTGTGAGAGAGATCAAAGAGGGAGAAAAGCTCCCCATAAACATCTGCGTCTCAGCGGGCACCATGGATGAGGAGAGCTTAAAGAAACTCAAGGAAGCCGGTGTGAAGAGGATAAACCACAACCTCGAAGCGAGCAGGAATTTCTTCCCAAAGATAGTTACAACCCACAAATGGGAAGACAGATACGAGACCATAAAGAGAATAAAGAAAGTGGGACTCTCCACCTGCTGTGGAGGCATATTCGGGATGGGCGAGACCGACGAGGACAGGGTGGATCTGGCCCTGACCTATAGGGAGCTGGAGGTGGACTCAATACCGCTTAACTTCCTTATGCCTATACCCGGAACTCCTCTGGAGAACGCACCCGGGGTGTCTCCTCTGGAGGCTCTCAAGATAATAGCCATGTTCAGGTTTACAAATCCAACAGCGGAATTGAGACTCTGCGGAGGGAGGGAGCAGAATCTTAGAGACTTCCACGGGATGGCGGTTCTCATGACCAACGCCATGATGGTGGGAGGCTATCTTACCCGTGCGGGAAGGGACATAAGGAAAGATTACCAACTCCTTGAGGATTTGAGGGCGAGGAGGAAAGTGTCCGTTGAAGTTCGAGCTACATAGGCTAAAACATGATATCTTCTCACTCCTTTTTAAGATAAAGTCCTCCGTTGAACTTGCGGAGGAAGAGGAGTTTAGGAAGATAGCCTTAGAGAACTTAGAGCTTCTGGAGAAGATCTTCGAGAGGATGTTCCTCGTTGAGTATATAAAGGCGGGAAGATACACCTTAAGGGAGGAGGATTACAATCCGATCCAGCTGACGGGTGAGGTTTTCGGGAAACCTTTAAAGGGAGAAGCTTTGCTCAGGGGAGATCCTTATCTCTTTCTAAAGGCTATGGGAGCTCTCAAGGATACGATCACGGAATCCAAAAGGATAAGGCCTGAGGAAAACTCCCTCATAATCGAGGGGGATCTGGACACTTCGAGCGATATAAAAGAGTTCTTTCTATCCTTTGCGGAATACCTCCTTTCCCTTCAGGGGGTAAGCCTTCGGGCGGAATCCTCTAAAATAGAGATCGTATGGGAAGGGTCTTAGTTTTAGACGACGATGAGCAGATACTCAGGATAATAAAGGCGAGGCTGAAAAAGAACTTTAAGGAGGTCTTTACTACCACATCACCGCAGGAAGCTCTCGAGGTGGCGGGGAGGTTCGACGTTGCCCTCGTGGATCAGAAAATGCCCGAGATATCCGGCACGGAGTTCATCGAAGAGGTCCATAAAAGGTTTCCCGATCTTCCCGTAATAATAATGACCGCCTTCGGGAGCATAGAGGACGCCATAGAGAGTATAAAAAAGGGGGCCTACCATTACGTAACCAAACCCGTGAACTTCGAGGAGCTTATAAACCTCCTGAATAAGGCTATAGAGGCTAAAAAACTGAGGGAAAGGGTGAGGAGCTTAGAGGGGTTTCTGGGAATGGATCTAGTGGCGGAAAGCCCCCAGATGAGAAGTGTCCTCGATACCGCCAGAAAGGTGGCCCCTTTCGACACCTCCGTTCTTATAACCGGCGATAGCGGAGTGGGTAAAGAGGTTGTTGCAAGATTCATACATAAGAACAGCAGAAGATCTAATGGACCCTTCCTCGCAGTAAACTGCGCCGCTCTTCCAGAAAACCTTATAGAAGCGGAGCTTTTCGGTTACAAGAAGGGAAGCTTTTCCGGAGCCTACGCTGACAAGAAGGGCATAGTGGAGGAGGCGGAGGGAGGAACGCTATTCTTGGACGAGATAGGGGATCTCCCTCTCCCCCTTCAGGCGAAGCTACTCAGGCTTCTGCAGGAGAAGGAGATAAGGCCCATAGGCTCCAACAGGCCGAGGAAGGTGGACGTGAGGATCCTCTTCGCTACCAACAGGAACCTCAGAGAGATGGTTGAAAAGGGAGAGTTCAGGGAGGACCTCTTCTACCGTATCAACGTCATACACATACACATCCCGCCACTGAGGGAGAGGAGGGAGGACATAATACCTTTAGCCTACTTCTTCATAAAGAGGTCCGCGGAGAAGTTCGGTGTTCCTGTTAAGGAGCTTTCCGAGCCCGCTAAGAGACAGCTACTCTCATACGACTGGCCGGGTAATGTCAGGGAGCTTGAGAACACCATAGAGAGGAGTTTTATCCTGAGCGAGGGGGATGTTATAGAGAGTATATACTTTCAGGAGGACACAGGTGTATCAGAATCATACACAGGTATAAAACCTTACCAGCAGGCCAAGGAGGAGTTTGAGAGAAATTATCTGAAGAAGCTTCTGGAGATAAGCGAGGGGAACATTTCTAAGGCCTCGAGGCTTTCGGGCAAAACGAGGGCGGAGATATACAGACTGATGAGGAAGTACCGCCTCAGCAGGTAATGTAGCAAAAAGATACACATGCGCACCACCTTTTCTGTAAAAATCCAGAATCATCAACAACTTACCTTTTTGGCACACTCCTTGCACCAAAGTTTGCAGGAGGTGGAAGCGATGGAGAAAAAAGTTGATCTGAGGGTGATGGATCTGGATCAGATAAGGGAGCACGTTGCACAGCTTCTGAGGGTCAACAGACAGCTCATCGAGGAGAACAAAAGGCTTAAGGCCAAGCTCGAAGAGATCGAAAGGAAGAGGAAGCGGTTCCAGCTGGTTTCCAAGGTGGGTCTCTTTATTTTCCCGATCTTCCTGATTCTGGGAGTAGCCCTCGCAAATCTTTGAAGGAGGTGTGCCATGAGGAAAGGATTGCTTCTTTCCGGGATCCTTGCGGTAGGGTTTCTCGCCTCCTGCGGTGGAGGCGGTGGAGGAGATGGCGGTGATGATGTTTCCAGGGGAGGTTTAGGTTACTCAACCGTAAGCGGAAGTATGTCCTCGGGGCAGGTCTCGGGCATGTCCCTCGGTGCACTGGCTACAAGCTCCCCGCAGTATGTGGTCGCCACCACACGGATCAACGGACAGACTGTAAGCGGAGGAGCGGTTGTGGACGGGAACGGGAACTTTACCCTGAGATTGATAAGAGGAAAGGAATACACCTTCGCCCTCTACGATTCTAACGGGAACCTCATAGGGACTCTGACCTTCAGGGGTAATCGGTCCGTAAAAGTAAACGGAGACGCGAATGTCTTCGTTGATCCGTCGAGCTATACGATAAACTCTTCAGATCCGGACCTTCAGCCGGGAACGGGAGCCTCGACACCACCAGCACAGCTCCACGATTCGGACGGAGACGGGACACCCGATGAGATAGAAGATAACGACTTTGATAGGATTCCCGACAATTTGGACGATTACGACTGTAACGGCATTCCTGAAGAACTTGAGCACAAAGACAGGGACCATGACAGTATCCCTGATCACATAGACAACGACGACGATGATGATGGGGTTTACGATCTGCACGATCCGGACGATGACGATGAATACGAATACGGGAGATGTGAGGCGCAGGCAGGAGGAACCACCGGCGGAAATCAAGGCGGTAACCAAGGTAATCAGGGAGGAGGTCAGCAAGGCGGAGGCAACCAGGGTGGTAATCAGGGAGGCGGAACCGGCGGAGGAGCGCAGGTCAGCTTCCAGAACGATGTCCTTCCTATACTGAACGCAAGCTGTGCTGGATGTCATGGAGGTGCTGGAAATTTCCATCTGAGCTCGGCGACTGACAAGTGGGCTGAGGTAACCAAGTTCGTAAATACCGTAAACCCTGCGAACTCGAGGTTACTCCTCAAAGCCACCGGTGCCATCTCCCACGGAGGCGGTCAGGTAATATCTCCCAACTCTCAGGCCTACATCACGATCCTCCGGTGGATCCAGAGCGGAGCACCGAATAACTGATGGAGGTTAGAAGATGGAGGTTACCGCTCTGAGCGCCTTCACCGCGGGGCTCCTCAGCTTCCTCGCCCCGTGCGTCCTTCCCATAGTCCCGGGTTACCTCTCCTACATAACCGGAGTGAGCGCCCAGGAGGAAAAGCCAGCGGTTTCTAAAACCGCGGTTCCCGTCCTTCTTTTCGTCCTCGGATTCTCCACTGTCTTCATCTCCCTCGGGGTAGGAGCATCCTTTATCGGCCAGTTCCTCACCGACAACAGGGAGATCATAGCCAAGGTAGGGGGCGGAATAATAGTCTTCTTCGGTCTCCACTTCTCCAACCTACTCATAAGGCAAGACTTTCTGAAAGTGTTCTCGGGTCTGGGACTCCTGGGAGCTTCCCTTTACGCCTTCGATGTTATCAGCACCGATACCTTCAAGGTCCTTGTGGGAGTTTGGGCGGTGGTTGTAGGGCTTTACCTGATGAATGTTCACATGCTCCTCTACAGGCAGATGAGGAAGCAGGGCGGTTCTAAGATGGGTATGCTCAGCTCCTTCCTCGTGGGACTCACCTTCGGCGCGGGATGGAGCCCCTGCATAGGTCCCGTTCTCGGGTCCATCCTTCTCATAGCGAGCCAGCAGGACTCGGTCTTGGAAGGCGTAAAACTCCTCACCCTTTACTCGATCGGACTCGGTATACCCTTCATCCTCGCGGGGCTATTCTGGTCCGCCTTCATGAAATTCGTAAGGAACTTCTCAAGGTTCTTCACGGTCGTGGAGTATGCGGGAGGCTTCCTCCTGATAGTTATGGGCATACTCGTCGCGAGCGGACAGCTCTCCATAATTTCGAGCACCTTGGAGTAGGAGGTCGGTTATGAGGAGGTATCTTGCACTCCTTCTCTTGATAAGTCTCATTGCGAGCTGTGGCGGAGAAGAAGGTGAAGAGGGTGAGGAAGGTGGCGAAACTTCCGCTCTTGAGGTCCAGGGCTGGCACTTCCAAGGGAGGAACTGCCTCGGATGTCACAACGTGGATCTCAAACCGGAAAGGCATCTGCTGATGGCGGGAACTGTCTTTAAATCCGCCAACGTCAGTAATCCCGACGATATGTCTCAGGTGTGCGGGGGTGAGCTTTATATACAGCTCCTGGATAGCTCTTATAACGTGGTCTACGACTCACGCAACTATAGGGATCCAAACTCAAAAGGTTATAGGGGAAAAGGGAACGTCTTTATTCTTAAAAGGCTTTTATCGGACATAACCCCGCCCGGAGGCTACTACGTCAGGATAATAGACTCCAACGGAACAACCCTCGCCCAGAGCACCACCCAGCACACCTTCACGAGCATATTCGGTTTCGACCCGCGGGGGAACCCGACCGATCCCAGCAACAGGTTCTCCTGTAATGCGTGTCATAAGTATCCTAACCCGCAGGGGGGTGCCCCCGGATTCATATATCCCCAGATCAACGCAAACCTTTGCAAATGAAGGAGGTGAAGGGATGAGGTATATGACGCTTGTAATACTCTTGGTGGGGCTTGTTTTCGCGGTTCCAAAAACAGGATCGCCCGCTCCGGACTTTCAGCTTCCCGATCTTGACGGGACAAAGACCTATTCCCTCGAAGACTTCAGAGGGAAGGTGATCCTTCTCAACTTCTGGGCGAGCTGGTGCACGGGCTGTAAGGCGGAGATGCCCGAGTTCATAAAGCTACAAGAAGATTACAAAGACAGAGGCTTCCTGATAGTGGCGGTAAACGTGGACAGGAATCCCGAGAAGGCGAAGAAGTTCCTGAGGGGTCTTGAAGAGATAACGGGCAGGAAGATAAACTTCCTCGTCCTCTACGACGGCAAGAAGAGGGTGATAAAGAAATACAGGCCTGTAGGGATGCCCTCCTCCTACCTGATAGACAGAAATGGTGTCCTCGTCAAGTACTTTCCCTCCAGCTTCACCGAAGAGAACATAGGCGTCCTCAAGAAGGCTTTAGAGGAGGTTCTGAGATGAGGCTCCTGCTCTTTCTTCCCCTCCTCTCACTTTTCCTTTTCTCCTGTTCCGAGAAACTGGTCAGGGTTCAACCCTACGAGAGGGAGTACTTCGCCCAGGACAAGATGCTGATAGACCCGGTCGAATCCGAAGCGGAGCAGGAGGGACACGTCTTCCTGATAAAGGAAGCCTCCGCGGGCGGTGAAAGCTCCTTCCAAGGAGGGTGCGGATGCAGGTAAGAAAGCTTTTCGGTATACTCGGACTCCTTTTACCTTTTAAGGCTATCGCAAGCTCCCTCGAAGACAAGGCGGGAGTCAGTTTTGACTTCTACGCGGACAACACGGATGTTCAGGTTTACTCTCCCACCTTCTCCTTCTTCAAAACACTCACAAAGAAGTTCCTGATAGGTGTAAAGATGAGGATAGACGCCATATCCGCAGCGAGCATAAGGAAAGGAGGTTCTCCAGCCCTGACGGATGCGGTAACGGGCGCAACCGCAAAGAGAACCTTCGACGACGTCAGATACGCCCCCACCCTTTTGGGTGTTTACGACGACGGGGATAACTCCTTCACCTTCGGTGTCTACTACTCCACCGAAAGGGACTACACGGGAAGATCCGTCTTTGCCAACTACGTCCGTCAGCTCAACCTCCAGAACACCGCTGTAGGTGTGGGCTTCTCCCAGTCTTTCGACAGGTGGGATCCCGTCTTCAAGAGGAACCTTCCCAGAAACGACAGGAAGGAGAGGAAGATAGACCTGTCCTTCACCCAGCTCCTCTCTCCCACCGCCATGGTTCAGTTCGTTTACTCGAACGTTTACTCAGAAGGCTTTCTGGGATCTCCCTACCACTACCTCCTCAGGAAGGACTTCGCAAGGTTTGAGACCCTCCCGGAAAAGCGCCAGGGCCACGCCTTTGCGGTGAAGCTGGTTAAACTCATAAACGAACCCACGAGCGTAAACCTCTCCTACAGATACTACACCGACGACTGGGGTATAAAGTCCCACACCGGAGACGTAAAGCTCCTGAGGGACATAACGGACACCTTCACAGCGGGCGTAAGGTTCAGATGCTACACTCAGACCAAAGCGAACTTTACAAAAAGGCTAAGCGATTACACTCTCACCGACAGGTATGTGGCGGTGGACTACAGGCTCTCCAAGTTCAGCTCAAACACCGTAGGACTCCTCTTCATCAAGAGCTTCGGGCTTTCTGGCGTAAAACTGAAGGGCGCTGTCAACTACTACCAGACCTCCTCCAACGAGTACATAAGGAACTGGTACGGGAAGGACAGGATAAGCGCCTGGTTCGGGAGCCTTTCTATCGATTACACCTTCTGAGGAGGTCTTCGCGTGGCCCTGCTTCTCCTCCTCCTTCCCCTCCTCTCCTTCTCCAAGGATCTCTTTACCTCATACGGAGACGCCTTCCAGATAGCCATTCCCGCCTGTGCCCTTAAGGTTACTGTGAACGAAAAGAGACCGAACGGCGGTGATCACTCCTTTCCCTCAGGGCACACAGCTTCAGCCTTTGCGGGAGCCTGGTATCTTCCACGACGTCCTCGCGAGCGCTCTCTTCACCTTCGGCATAAGCTACGCGGTTGTGAAAAGATACACGGTGGGAGTTGAGATTTCGGAGAGGGGAAAGGGAGTATTCATTACAGGGAGGTGGTAGGTATGCTGGGCGTTTTCAGAAAACTTAGAGAGCTGAGAGGGACGGTGATGTCCACCGAGATACTTATAAAGGGGGATCTCGGGAAAAACTTGCTGGAGGAAGCCTACGCGATGGCACGGGACTACGAGAGGAAGCTCTCCGCCTACAGGGAGGACTCTTTTATATCAAAGATAAACAGATATGCGGGAATATCGCCTGTGAGGTGCCCGCTCGATGTTGTGGAGCTGATAAAGGAGGCGGTGGAGATAGCCAGGGAAACGGGAGGACTCTTCGATCCCACCGTAGGTGTTCTTACTCAGGGCCTTTACGGTTTCGGAACCGGGAAAGAAAGGATTCCATCTCCTTCGGAACTGGAAAAGCTCAGAAGGCTGGTGAACTACGGAAAGGTCAAGATCAAAGGAAATGAGGTCTTTCTGGAGGAAGAGGGTATGAGGCTGGATCTCGGAGGAATAGCAAAGGGATGGACCTCCCAGAAGCTCGCGGAGTTCCTCATAGACATGGGAGCTACGGAGGTTCTCGTCTCCATAGGGGGGGAGATATGCACCTTTGGAAGGAGGTGGAAGATAGCGATAAAGAGTCCGGACGGTAAGGGACACATGGGGGTAATAGAGACGAAGGAGGGGAAGACGACCATATCAACGAGCGGAGATTACGAGAGGTTCATAGGATCGAAGGAGATCCACCACATACTCAATCCGGAGAAGGGAAGTCAGGAGAACTTTTACTCAAGTCTAACCCTCGTGGAAGACGACTTCTGCGGTGCCAGGCTCGACGCCCTTGCGACAGCCAGTTTCAATCTCCCCCCGGATAAGATCTCGTCCCTTACGGACAGCTTCATAGTTATAAAAAAACCTGAAGGTGAGCTTGTGGTAGGCTCCGGCTTGAAGGGAAAGGTCAGGGGAGTTTATCTTATCCTAAGTTAGGGGTATGGAAGATAAGGGAGTTAAGGTTCTTGTGGTAGATGACGAGCCTCAGAACAGAACGCTCATAAAACTGTTTTGCAAGAGGTGGGGCTATGATGTGGTGGAGGCTCAAGACGGTGAAGAAGCCCTTGAGATGATTGAAGAGGTGAAACCAGATGTGATTCTGATGGACGCCATGATGCCACGTATGGACGGATTTACAGCAACGAAGACCATCAAGAGCAACCCCCAGACTGAGTTCATCCCCGTGATAATGGTCACCGCTCTGGACGCGAGGGAAGACAGGCTAAAGGGCATAGAAGCCGGAGCGGACGACTTTCTGACAAAACCCATAGATATGGAGGAGCTACGTCTCCGTTTGAGAAATACGATAAAGATAAAGAAATATCACGATCTTCTGAGAAACTACAACGAGGAACTTGAGAAGGAGGTAAAAAAGAAAACGGAAGAGTTGAGAGAAGCTTATATAGACACGCTTTACAGACTCTCCAAAGCTGCGGAGTATAAGGATCCCGAAACCGGAAACCACATAAAGAGGATAGCCCATTACTCCAAGGAGATAGCCCTCTCCATGGGTATGGATAGAGACTTTGCGGAGAAGATATTCTACGCCTCCCCGATGCACGATATAGGGAAGGTAGGGATTCCTGAAAAGAACCTTCTCAAGGAGGGACCTCTCACCCTGGAGGAGTGGGAGGTTATGAAGAGGCATACGATTATAGGTGCACGGATACTTGAAGGCTCGAAGGCCCCGGTGATACAGATGGCAAAAGATATAGCCCTCTGCCATCACGAAAGGTGGGATGGGAGCGGATACCCTCAGGGTTTAAAAGGAGAGGAAATCCCTATCTCCGCCCGCATAGTCAGCCTTGCGGACGTCTACGATGCTCTGAGGAGTAAGAGGCCTTACAAACCACCCCTTACCCACGAAGAGGCTTACAGAATAATCCTGCACGGAGATGAAAGAACTAAGCGGGAACATTTCGATCCGGAAGTTCTGGACACTTTCGAGAAAATACACAGCAAACTCGATGAAATATATGAGGAACTGAAGGATTAGCGTATCGGTAGTGTAAACCAAAACTCCGAACCCCTACCCTCACCTTCGGAATACACTCCTATCTTCCCTCCCATGATCTCTACAAGCTTCTTTGTTAGGGCAAGACCGAGCCCTGTTCCTTTATACTTCTTCTGCAAAGGATTGTCAAGCTGTTCGAAGACTTCGAAAATCCTTTTTTGATCTTCCTTTGGTATGCCTATCCCCGTATCTATCACTCTGAACTTAAGCTCCGAGCTATGCTTTTCTATCTTGAGCTTTACGTTCCCCTTCTCAGTATACTTCACAGCGTTCGAAAGGAGGTTTATAAGGATCTGTTTGAGCAGTTTAGGATCGGTTTCGAGTTCTATGTCGGGCTTATCTATATAAAGATCAAGACCTTTTTCCTTCGCGGAGGGCCTTATCATAACCTCCACTTCATTTATAAGATCTTTAAGGTTCACCTTCTCTTTTGAGACTTTCAACCTACCCGCTTCAGCTTTAGAAAAGTCAAGGATATCGTTTATTATCGAGAGCAGATGTCTGCCGGATAGCTCTATGTTCTTTGCTATCTCTTTGTAGGTTTCATCGAGGGAGGGGTCCGTCTGGAGATACTGGGCGAAGCCTATTATCGCGTTCAAAGGCGTTCTGAGTTCGTGGGACATGTTGGCTATAAACATAGACTTCGCCCTCGATGCGGACTCCGCACGTTCCCTTAGATAACTTTGAAATCTGAACATATTCAACCTGCTTATCTGGAAGGAGATTAGCTTGGCGATCGAGCTTAAGAACTCATCCATTTCGGGAGGAGGTTTCTCAAGATTAAAAGATAGAAATCCGATCACCTTTCTTTTAAGTGATCCGTTTTCAAAAACGTCCGCTTCTATCCTGTAACTCAGATTTCTTCTTTCCTTTGTAAAGCTCACATCTACATTCAGGAAATCTCTAAGTTCACTTACCGCAACCCTTAAGAGGTCTTGCTCATCTTCTTGCTGTAGGATTATAGAAAACATCTCCACAAGTTTTCTGAAAAGTCTCAGCCTCCGAACGTTCTCTTCCTCTATCTCCTGAAGGGCCTTCTGGATTTCATCGAGCATGCTGTTGAAGGCGGAAGACAGCTTAGCAAGTTCGTCCTCTCCCTTTACAGGGACCCTTTTCCCGTAATCTCTTGTTCTTGTTATATACTGAGCGGTATCAGCTATAAGCTCTAAAGGCTTCAGAGTTCGTGAGGATAGCAGAAAAGAGGTTGAAACTATAAGCAAAGCACCTGCGAAAGCTGAACCTGCCATGAGCAAAGCCATATCTTTGATAGGAGACAGGATTATGCTTCTGTTTACCCCCAAAAATAGGATCCAGTTCTTGCCCATAACATTGTCATTGAATCTTCTGTAATGAATCAGATAACCCCCAAAGTCTAAAAACCCCTCATCTTCTTCTGGATAAGGAAGTTTTTTTGAGAAAGAGGATACGGATACGTTCAAATCTCTGTTTATAAGAGCACCTTTTCTGTTTTTATCATCGGGAAGCATATCCCGAAAGTTCTCAAAAGAATATAAGAGCACTAGTTCACCTATTCTCATATCCTTTTTAAAGGAAGCATATATTGGGGCCCTGAGCACGAGAAACTTCCCTCCGTTCCCGGTGTGAACCCTTTTATCCGACCTAAAGGATAAGCCTTCCAACTCGGGCGGGGAAGATGCTACCGCTTTACCCTTATCGTCAAGACACAGTATGTATCCTTTAAATCCGAGTTCCTTGTGAACCCTGGACAGGAATCGGGATATCCTCTTATCCACATCTCCTACGAGCACATCGTCCATTATCTGAAGCTGAGCCCATTGCAAGAGTTGATTGTTCAAAGAACGGACAACTTCTGTTATTTCGTGAAGTAAAAAGTAAGCTTCTGAACTAAGCCTTTTCTCAACGTTATCCTTCAAGATCCTTTCCATATTGACCACGGAGAAAACTGAGAATAGCATATAGGGCACAAGACCCGCGAGCAGGAAGGCTATAGTTACCTTCAGCCTGAAACTCAACTTTAAGGGTTTCATCTCTTTAACCTGAATACTACCTTCAGATCTTCGTCCAACTGCGACTCATCTATGTATCCTATAGCTCCCTTTATCTTTTTTACAAAAGCTTTTACCGCTTCTTGGGAAGCAAATACTGGGGGAGGGTCTATACCGTTTAAATACTTTCTATTCCAAAAGAGCTGAAGCTCCTCTTCATCCATGTTCAGGATTTTCTTCTGAACCTCTACACGGAGAGGGTTGTTGGGAGGTAAATTAACAGGTATAGCGGAATATCCATCCATAAATTCCTTTTCTTTGAGAAAGATCTTCCTGAGATCTCTTCTGGACAATTTCTCTACCTTAACATCCTTGCTAACTACGAACACTATATCCCCTCCCCATCCGATGCACGACACCCAAAGAGCAAGCAAAAGCCCCAGCACCAACACCATGCCTAAAACATCCACGAAAAGGAAGCTAAGAATTTGTTAAGCTCTTTCTTTTCCCGGAACTGATACTCCGCCTTCAAAGCTATGTAGTAAACGGGTCTGTAGTTCCAACCGAGAGTCAGTATTCTGTAATTTTTCCTATCCGATTTATCCTTAAAGAATCCGTATCTGAATACTGCGTAGTTACCCTTTACAATTCTGTAAACACCCTGGAGATAGTACGAAAGTCTGTAGCTCCATATGGAATTGCCGGGTATGTATTTCTCTTTTTCTACACCATACATAAATTCAGCAGACAGCTCTATTCTGGGAATTTTGTATATAGCGTTCAGACCTAAAAAAGTAAGTTCTTCCTTAGGAACTCTTATCTCAAACCATCCACCGTTTAAGCCTGCCTTTATATTGTCAGAAAATTCTTTTCTTACCTCTCCACCTATAAGCTTCCTTGCTAAGAAGTTGTTGTAGCTTTCGCTAATGCCTTTGTTCTTTTGTAAAAAGAGGGAGTAAGAAAAGCCCTCCGGTAATTCTCCGAAGAGCTGAATACCTGTAGTAAACTTTGGAAAGAACTTTGTTGCGGTTAGTGGATCGGAAGTAGTCCATTTAAGAACATTAATATGTATTGGATTCCAGAGACCTACAGGTGTTATGAATCTACCTACCCTTAACTTCAGTGCATCGCTTGTTTCTATATCTATATACGCTCTTTCAAAGTCTATCTTTTTTTTAACCCTTTCATTCCCATTGACAACGGAGTAAGAGTCATCAAGTTCAAGTTCCAAGAAATACCGGAGCCTGTTTACAGGCTTGCCGTAGATGAGAAATGCTATGTCATCTATACTAAACTCTTCATATTCTTGGCTTTTTTCATATACTGACGTTATATAGCCACCTACGGTTGTTTTAAGAAATTTTATCTTCAGACCCCTGCCTGGTTTATAGGAAAAGCCTTTAAGATCTGATGAGAATGAGAAAAGAGATAGAAAAGAGAATAATAGTAAGAGTAATATTACTCTTATCATCACTGTAATAAACATTTTACTTGACTTTCAGTTAAAATACTTTAAACACCATCCGGAGGAAGGTAATGAAACTACAGATCGACAGGGAGGAGTTTGAGGAAGCCCTTAAGAAAGCAAAGGAAGCTACCGAGAAGAAGTCCGCTCTTCCGATACTTACCAACTTCTTACTATCCGCGGAGGAAGACAGGCTCGTAATCAAAGCCACCGACCTTGAAAACTACCTGGTGCTTTCCCTGAAGGCTGATGTGGAGGAAGAAGGCTCAGTCTGCGTGAGCTCGAGAAGTCTTGCGGACATAGTCAGGAACCTCTCTTCAGCTGTCGTAAACCTTCAGACTGAGGAGGAGAAGCTTCTGATAACCGGAGGAAGGAGTAAATTCAAGCTCCCGACGGTTCCCACCGAGGACTTCCCCGAATTCCCCGAAGTAAAGGAGGGAGAGGAGTCCATAAACGGGAACCTAATTCTCGAGGGAATAAATAAGACCGAATACGCCATAGCTAAGGAGGAGACGAGGATAGCTCTACAGGGTATGTTCATGAGGGGTTACGAGGGTAAGATCCACTTCGTAGGATCCGATGGCCACAGGCTTGCCCTGTATGAACCGGAGGGGAACTTTCCCTACGAGCTTCTGGTTCCCAGGAAGAGCATGAAGGTTATCCAGAGACTTCTTACGGGTATAGAAGATGTCAAGGTCTCCAAGAGCGAGGACGGGAACTTCGCCTACTTCTCCAGTGAGGGGTGGAAGCTGATAATAAGGCTTCTGGAGGGTGAGTATCCCGACTATCTGGCGGTTATACCCAAGGAGTTTGCAGCGGAGGTCCTTCTGGACGTTGAAGAGACCACACGGGCACTCAAAAGGCTCTCGGGACTTTCGGAGGGTAAGGTGTTTCCGGTGAAGATAACCCTCAGCGATAATCTGGCGGTCTTAGAGTTCATCGATCCCGAGTTCGGTGAGGGTAGGGAGGAGCTGGACGTGGACTACATAGGTGATCCCTTTGAGATAGGCTTCAACGGTAAATACATACTCGAGGCCCTCGACTCCTTCGACTCGGGAAAGGTCTGGTTCAGGTTTACCACTCCGGATACCGCGGCCCTGTTGGAATCGGACGATTACGAGAAGGATCCCTACAGATGTATAATTATGCCGATGCGCGTTTAGGAGGAAGGAGGTGAAAGGAGTTCTCGTATTCGCTTTAGCCCTTGTCCTTACACTTCCAGCGGTATCCAAGGAGAAGGGAACCTACGTGGCCAAAAAGGAGAGCTATGTTAAGAAAAAGAAGTCTAAGAAAAAACGCTACCTTAGGTATCCCGCCAAGGTGAATCCCAAGGGAGAGGAGCTTAAGATAGAGGAGATGCTGAAAGACATCTATGAGTAAGGACAACAGCCTCAGGATAATAGAGGAGCTGAAGCTCAGGCAGGGGGATACCTGGCGTGTCCTCAAGATAATGAGTGAGTTCGTTCAGGGGTTCGACGAGCTTGCAAACGTCGGTCCCGCTGTAACCTTTTTCGGAAGCTCAAGGGCAAAAGAGGAGGACAAATACTACAGGCTCGCCTACGAGACCGCCTTCAACCTCGGAAAGCTCGGATACGCTATCATAACGGGTGGAGGACCGGGCATAATGGAGGCGGCCAACAGGGGCGCCCACGACAGCGGAACCCTCTCTGTGGGACTGAACATAGAGATACCTACAGAACAGCATCCTAATAAGTATCAGAACCTATCCCTCAAGTTCGATTACTTCTTCGTCAGAAAGGTTATGCTCTTAAAATATTCCCTCGCCTACGTTATATTTCCGGGGGGTTTCGGGACCTTCGATGAGCTCTTCGAGGCCCTCACCCTGATACAGACGGGAAAGAGCTACAAGTTTCCCCTTATTCTGTTCGGAAGCGAGTTCTGGTCTCCGCTACTGGACTACATGAAGAAGGTTATGGTTCCTGCGGGGACGATAGGCGAGAAGGACGTGGGTTTAATGAGCCTGGTGGACAGTCCCCAAGAGGTTGTCGATCTCGTTTACGAACGCAGTAAGGAGAAGTATCGCTACCTTGAGGAATACTACGGGGAGGTGACAAGCTTTATGGAGAAACTTAGGAGGATTTTGAAAAACCATGAGGCTCTTGCACATAGCTGATCTGCATGCTGGGAAGACTCTTGGCAAGGTGAGCAGAAATCCGGACCTCTCCTACGCCCTCGATCAGGTGGTCCAGTTCGCAAAAGAGAACTCCCCGGACCTCGTCCTTGTGGCGGGAGACGTTTTTGACAAAGCCAATCCAGACAACGAGTCCAAGGAACTTGTGTTTGACTTTTTTCTTAGGCTGAAGGATCTCGATCTTGAGGTTGTTCTAATATCGGGCAATCATGACAGCTACGACTTCATGAGGAGCATCAAAAAACTTTCTAAGCTGGCCAACGTCCACATCTACGACAGGCCCAGCAGGGAGGAATGTATCTACAGCTTGGGAGATCTTAAGGTTGCCTGTCTCCCCTATCCCTCCGAGAGGGTGATAACCTCAGCCTCGGAGGAGGCTAAAAAGAATTACGCCGATCTGGTGTCCCAGTTCATAACCTACCTGGCGAGTCAGGTCAGAGGCGCCAGATACAAAATCCTCCTGGCGCACCTATTCGTGGCAGGCTCCAGGTATACGAGAACTGAAAAGGAGGCGACCATAACTCAGCACTACGCGGTCCAGCCCTCGAGCCTGAGCGATGTATTCGACTACGTAGCCCTCGGACACGTCCACAGATACCAGAGGATAGAGAACGCACCGACCTACGCCTACTACACGGGATCCCTCTACCAGCTGGACTTCTCCGAGGCGGGAGATGGTAAGTTTTTCAACCTTGTCCTTCTGGAGGAAGGAACTCCCAAGGTAGAAGCTGTCAAAGTAGATCTCAAAAACCCCCTGAAAGTCTTCGATCTTAGGCAGAATGAGGTTCTGAGCAGATTGGAAGAGCTCAGGTCCGAGGAGGGATATCTTAAAGTGTTCGTAAGGGTGGAGGACAAAACGAGCTTCCCTCTCCTCGTAGATAACTTGAGAGAAGAATTGGGGGAGAGGTTGATAAAGATAGAGCTGATAACGGATCAGGTGAAACCCATCGCGGATCCCGAGCTTCACTCTAAGCTCGATCCATTGGATCTATACAGGGAATACCACAGGACCGCCTACGGAAAGGACCTGCCCGAGGATCTTGAAAAGAAGTTCCTCGAACTGCTCAGAAAGGTGGAGGAGGGAGTATAATTAATCGCTGATGAGATACGATGTAGTTATAATCGGTGGAGGAGCTTCCGGGCTTTCCTGTGCACTCACGCTCGCCTCTGCTCAGGGAAGGGGCTGGGAGTGGGCGGAGAACAGAAGGTATCTGGTCTTGGACACCGGAAGATCGGACATGAACAGGGCCCTCTTCAGAAACGCTCCGGGAGTGCCCTCGGGAACACTCGGCAGGGAGCTTATAGACAGGATAAAGGAACAGATAAAGGAGTTCGGCGGGGTAGATTTTCTCGAGGATAAGGCTGTAAAGGTGGAAGGTGATAAGGGAAGCTTTAAAGTTTACACGGAGAGCGGGAAGGTCTTCGAATCCGAGTATGTGGTTCTCGCAAGCGGATTCCACAGGTTCGAAATAAAGTGTGAGGGTGTTAAAGTGGTGGACAATCCCAAGTCCCCAAAGCCCGGGAGGGTGATGGTAGAGCATGATGGGGATTACAAGGTTCGGGAGGGCCTTTACGTAGCGGGGCTTCTTGCAGGGGTTAGCTCCATGTTTACAGCCGCCGCGGGAAGCGGTGTCCAGGTTGCGATAAACATCCTCTCAGAGTGGGCAGGAAAACCGGTGGTAATCCACGACGTCCCCGAAAAGAGTTGAAGAGATACATCCTTCCCACGCTCGTATCCCTAGTATTCCTTTCTCTCCTCTTCTATCTCGTGCCCGTCGAAGAACTCGTAAATAGTCTGAAGGGAATAAAACCAGCCGACCTGGTTCTCGCCTTCTGCCTTTATACTCTGAGTCAGGTAACGAGGAGCCTGAGGTGGAAGAAGATCCTTAAAGACCTATCCCTGTGGGAGATATTCCTTATAAACTCCGCCAACATATTTCTGAACAACCTCCTGCCCGCGAGGACGGGAGAGCTGAGCTGGTTCTACTACGCAAGAAAGCTCGGCGTGGATCTGAAAACTTCCGCCTGGGCCTTCCTGATCGGCAGGGGATACGACCTCCTCGGACTCATCTTTCTGGTCATATTTTCCTACCTATACGTTAGGGATCCCGCGGTTGCCCTCGCTTTACTGCCTGCGGTCGGAATTACCTCCCTCCTCTTGCCCCTGATGAGGTCTTTCCTTCCCGAATGGGGCAGGATTAAGGATCTTAAGGACTTCCTCCGCAGGGAATTCACACCCTCTCTATCAGTATGGCTTTTCTACCTATCCTTTACGAGTTTCCTTCTGAAGGCTCTTTCCGTTTACCTTCTCTTTTCAGGATTTGGCCTCTTTGAGTTCACCCTCGCCTTCGCAGGGGGAGAACTTACAAGCGTCCTTCCCTTCCACAGCTTCATGGGATACGGAACCTACGAGACCGGCTTTCTTATCCCCATGAAGGCCCTCGGAGCGGAGGTAAGGGATGCCCTCAAGGTTGGCTTTATAGCTCACAGCTTTCTTCTTATCTCTTCAGCTATCTGGGGCATAGTATCTATCGGATTTCTGCACACTCTTTCTCGTAAATCTCCCTGACCTTCCTCCTCGCCCACTCGATGGCCTCCAGTATTCCCTCCAAGTTTTCCGGATCGGGAATGTTTACGGAAGACAGAACTTTCTCTATAAGATCGACTATGTCCAGAAAGCCTATCCTTCCCTCCAAGAACAGGGATACCGCCTCCTCGTCCGCTCCCACCAGAACGGGGATGTAAACACCTCTCATCTCTCCCGCCCATCTGGCGAGGTATAGGGATCTGAACTTCTCCTCGTCCACAGGCTCAAACTCCACGGGAGAGAGGGATGTAAGATCCACCCTCCCGAAGGGATACTCCTTTCTTTCGGGATAAAAGAGAGTGTGCATTATCGGTATCCTCATGTCCGTCTTCCCTGCGTGGAGGAAGAAGGAGCCGTCCTTGAGCTCGAGCACTCCATGAACCACGCTCTGGGGATGGATCACCACCTTGATCCTGCTGAGCTCCACATCGAAGAGGTTCATGGCCTCGAGCATCTCGAAGCCCTTATTCATCAGCGTGGCTGAGTCAATAGTTATCTTGGCCCCCATGTTCCAG
The DNA here is from genome assembly GCA_027079305.1 of Aquificaceae bacterium. Taxonomy (GTDB): domain Bacteria; phylum Aquificota; class Aquificia; order Aquificales; family Aquificaceae; genus Hydrogenivirga. Next base: position 51,545 of record JALWVU010000065.1, on the reverse strand, counting down.
TTGGGGTGTTTGAGAGCGTCTTCCGGAGTTGCCTTCTTCATCTCCTCAATTGACCAATTCCTGAAAGGACCGCCAGAGGCGGTAAGGTAGAGAAAGCGTATATCCTCTCTCCTAACTCCTTCCAGTAGTTGAAAAAGTGCGTTGTGTTCGCTATCGACAGGGATTATCCTCTCCCTGTTTTCCCTTACGAGGCCCCCAAGGCAAACTATCGACTCCTTGTTGGAGGCAAGGAGGGTCTTCTTCTCTTTTAGAGCATAATAAGCGGGCTTTATGCCGTGGATCCCGGATACCGCGTTCATCACCCTGTCCGCAAGAGATATGGCTTCTCTGAGACCTTCGTCCCCGAACATATACTCCGTTCCTTCGGGGAGTGAGCTGAGCCACTCTTGAGAGGGCTTTTCGTAGGTTACCACGATCGAGGGTCTGTGGCGTAGAACCTGATCGAGGAGCTTTTCGGAGGCCCTCTTCGCCAGAAGGGCCACCACCTCTATCTCATCGGGGAACTTTCCCACCACCTCGAGGGTCTGAGTCCCTATGGATCCTGTGGAACCGAGGACCGCAAGCCTGATCATAACTGGTATATTTTATTTCCTATGAATCTACAGTGCTTTTTCATGTTCTTATCGGGCTTCCTGATCGGCTTTATATCCGCTCTTGTCCTGATCTTCGGAGTTGTAGTTCTTCCCGTCGTGCTCGGGCTTATCCTTGTGCTCAGCTTGCTGGCCTACCTTAAGTTTAGAAAGGAGCAAAAGAGAAGGGAAAGGTTAATTAGGGAGTTTCTTGAGTAGTTTCCTGACGATGAGGACGAAAGCTAACGCGAGGAACCCGAGATTAGAACCACCCGTAGAGTTGCACCCACCGCCCCCGCCAGAGGATTCCGAGTCCGCGGGGTTGCCCGGTGAGGCGGATCCTCCCGAAGAAACGGTTCCTGTAATGGCAGCGTAGAGGTCCAGATAACCTCCGCTCTTCACCTTTCCGGCGAGATCATCATTTTTCCTTGCCGTGCTCAGGAGTCTGTTCTTTACAAGGGAAGGTGTGAAGGAGGGATTCATGCTGAGTATGTGGGCTACCGCCCCTGCAACGAAGGGAGTTGCCATGGAAGTTCCCGAATAACTGGTGTAGCCGTTGCCGGTTATGGTGCTCAAGATCGCTTCTCCAGGAGCACCCAGATCCACCGAGTTCTGTCCGTAGTTGGAGAAGCCCGACAAACTACCATTCTGGTCCACGGAAGCCACACTTATCACGTTGGAATAGTCCCTTGAGAAGGAGGCGGGGTAGGTAGGACAGGTGTCGTTGTTCGATCCCGAATTCCCGGCCGCGGTGACGATTATAACTCCGTTAGAGTTGGCATACTCTACAGCATCCCTCAGAGGCTGTAGCTCCGCATCGGTAATATTACAGTCTTGTGTTCCCAGGCTCGAGTTTATAACCCTGGCGCCGTTATCCACCGCATACCGAACCGCCAGCAGGAAGTCGAAGGCGGTTCCTCCTCCGCTTGCATCCAGTATCTTGAGGGCCATGATCTTGGCTTGCCAGCAGGTTCCCGTAACACCGGTAGAGTTGTTGCCGACCGCCCCTATTATCCCCGCCACGTGGGTTCCGTGCCAGTGGTCGTCCATGGGATCAGGATCCGAATTCACGAAGTCCCACCCGTAGCAATCGTCCACAAAGCCGTTCCCGTCGTCATCCGTTCCCTGGGATCCCGTGCACTCAGTCTGATTGGTCCAGATGTTGTCAGCCAGATCCGTGTGCTGGTAATCCACGCCCGTGTCTATAACCGCAACAACTACGGAGGAGCAATCCGTGTTAATATCCCATGCTCTCTCCGCGTTGATAAGAGCCAGGCCCTGCTGATTGCTGTATTTGGGATCGTTAGGGATCACGAAAGCTTTCAACCTTACGTTCCTTACCGCATACTCGAAGGCGGGATTGAGGGTGGCAAAACCGTTCACCCTGTTTTGAGGTATCTCAACGAGGGCGTAGTTCTTGAACCTCTTTATTACTCTGTATCCTGCCAGAGCACTTTCGTCAGCGCCTGGTTTCAGCTTTACTATGAACTCAGCCCCAAAGGATACGGAGAGCAGAAGCAGGAAAGCCCATAGCATCATACAAATCTTAAAAATAATGCGAGTATGGTGTCGGGAAAGATACCCAGAAACAGCACAAATACACCCGCGACCAAGAGCGCCAGAGACTCTCCTGCGGATACGCTTGTGCTTCCCCAATCCCTCTCCTTCTCGTGTAAGAACATGTAGACTATGACCTTCAGATAGTATCCTGCGGATATTACGCTTGCAAGGACGAAGAGGATCGCATACAGAAACAGCTCGTTCTTGACCAGACCCATGAATATCCCCAGCTTACCCACAAAGATGGCCATGGGAGGTATACCTATGAGGGCGAAGAGAAATAGTGCCAGAAGGGACGCCAGAACAGGGTGCTCCCTGAATATGCCCTTGTAGTCCAGAAAGTGGTGAGTCCAACCTTCCTTTTTTTCAAGTATGGAAAGAACTGTGAAGGCTCCGAGAGTTGCGAGGGCGTAAACCACAACGTAGAAGAGCAGGGAGGAGATCAGGAGCCTGTCTACCACCGTCAGGGCGAGGGTAAAGTAGCCCGCGTGGGCTATAGAGGAATAGGCAAGAAGCCTCTTTACGCTCTTTTGAACGTAAGCCATGAAGTTCCCGTAGAACATGGAGGCGACCGCCACAACGCCTATCAGGAACTCCCAGCTGGGTAAGGCTGAGAACATGTAGACGGTCAGCTTCACAAATAGGAAATACATGGCTATCTTCGGGACCGTCGCCAGGAAGGAGGTGGTGGGTGTGGGTGCACCCTCGTAGGCGTCCGGTGTCCAGAAGTGGAAGGGAACCGCGGAGACCTTCAGAGCCAAGGCGGACATCAAAAGCAGAACGCCTAAGGCAAAGAGAGGATCGGTGCTCTCCCTGAAGCCCAGAAGAAGATCTCCCTTGGAGGCGTATACGAGACCCGAACCAAGGGCGAACATGGAGGTTCCCGTAGTTCCTATAACGAGGTATTTGAAGGCTCCTTCCTTGGAGAGATACTCCCTTTTGAATAGCCCCACGAGTATATACATGCTTATGGAGGCGAGCTCTATGCCCACGAAGATTATGGCCAGATTCTCGGAGGAGAGCATCACCATGAAGCCCATCAGGGCTATCAGGTACAGGTACGAAAGCTCGCTGTAAACAGAATCCTTTTTAATGAAGTAGTCGTAGGAAGAAAGAATAACGAGCCCCGTAACCGCCAGGAGAAGAAACTTGGCTATGAGGTTAAAGCCCGAGACCGAGAATCCATCAAACAGCGTGGAGGTGGGATAGTTGACGAAGAAGATAGAGAAAGCGGAAGCCACCACCGTTATGAAGGCGAGAAGGCTCAGGCTTTTGTAGTATCTCTCCTTAAGAACCAGCTCCAGACCGAAGACTATGAGAGTTCCTATCAACAGAACGAGCTCGGGCAGAAGGGCGTTCCAGTTCAAGGCTCTAACCTCCGAAGACGAGCTTGCTCGTGTGATCTATCAGCCTTACAAAAGGTGCGGGGTAAAGCCCCATTATGAAGGCTACCAGAAGGATCAGAACGAAGGGTATCACGTGGTGAGCCTCCACATCCCTGAGCTTGGCCCACCTCTCCTTTCTCGAATCGGGGATCGTGTCCTCCTCGAGCATCACCCTCTTATACATGTAGAGGAAGTAGGCCGCTCCCAGGATCATCCCGGTCCCCGCAATGACCGCCCATACTGGATGGGCCTTAAAGGTTCCCAGAAGAACGAGGAACTCCGCTATGAAGCCCGCAAGACCTGGAAGTCCTATACCCGCGAGACCGGAGATCATGAAGAAGATGGCGAAGTTGGGAAGATACCTTGCCAGTCCCCCCAGATCGTCCATGTTGTAGGAGTGGATCCTGTCGTAGATAAAGCCCGCTGCGAAAAAGAGGGCCGCGGAGGAGAGGCCGTGAGCTATCATCATGTAGACCGCGCCGTTCAGGGCGTCCTTGTCGAGAGCGAAAGTTCCCAAAGTGACTATCCCCATGTGGGATATGGATGAGTAGGCTATCAGTCTCTTTATGTGGGTCTGGGCTATCGCCATCATCGCCGCGTAGATTATCGCTATCACCGAGAGGGTGAAGATGAGAGGTATGTAGTATTTGGAGGCGTCAGGGAATAGGGGAAGGGAGTATCTTACGAAGCCGTAGGTTCCCATCTTGAGGAGGACACCTGCCAGGATTACGGAGCCTGCGGTGGGAGCCTCAACGTGGGCGTCCGGAAGCCAGGTGTGGACCGGGAACATGGGGATCTTTACAGCGAAACCTATCCCGAAGAGAAGGAAGACCGCCAGCTGGAGCCAGAGGGGATAGCCCATCTTGAGGTGCTCTATGTAGTCGAAGGTTATCTCCCCCGTGGCGAAGTAGCCGTAGACTATCACGGAGGCAAAGCCCAGAAGCAGAAAGAGGGATCCGAAGAAGGTGTATAAAAAGAACTTGTTAGCCGCGTAGACCTTCCTCTCATGCCCCCAGAAGCCGATTATGAAATACATGGGTATGAGCATCCCCTCCCAGAATATGTAGAAGAGAAAGAAGTCGAGAGCGGAGAACACACCCAAACAGGCGGTCTCGAGCATGAGGAAGAGGGCGGTATACAGAACGGGCCTGTCCTCCACCCTCCAGGACCAGACGAAGACCGCGAAGAAGAGGAGAGCGGTCATAACTATCAGGGAGATGGCCATCCCGTCGAGACCAAGGTGGTATGAAATCCCAAGAGCTGGGATCCAGTCTATCTTCGTCTCGAACTGAAAGCCCGGTTTAGAAAAATCGAAGTTGAAGAATAGAACCAGGGAAAGTATGAACACTATTCCCGAGACCACCACGGAGGCTACCTTGGCAACCTCCTCCTTCCTTATCAGGGATATAACCCCCGCGGTTATCAGAGGCAGAAATATTATCAGGCTCAGCAGTTTCTCCATCAGTATCCTCCTCCGTATATTAGAAACACCAGAAGTGCGGCCAGCAGGGCAAACCCGCCCGCAAGACCGAGAGCATACCAGTTGAGCTTACCCGCCTGAAGGAACCTAAGGCCCTGCCCCGCGGACTGGACTATATATGCGGTCCCGTTCACTATCCCGTCTATGAACTGCCTCTCCCCCACGAGATACAGGACCTTCGAGTAGCTCATGTATCCCGCGGCGAGGATGCTGTGGTAGAGCTTCTCTGTGAAGAACTGCTCCTTAAAGGTGGTGTGGAGGGCCTTCAGAGCCTCATAGGTTCTCTCGGGATCGAGGAACCTCTTAACGAAGACCCCGTAGGCTAAGGCTATACCGAGAACACCCACGAATACGGATGTCAGGGCAATATTCAGATGGATCTCTTTGTGCTCACCACCTACAGCGTGCATATACCAGCCCTCAAAAAAGCCAGCCACAACCGCCATAACTCCAAGAACTACCATAGGAACTGTCATCACAGCTCCCATCTCTTGTGGCTCGTGTTCGCTGAATTTTTTATACCTCTCCTCCCCGTGAAACACCACAAAACCTTCCCTGAAAATGTAGTAGGCGGTCAGAAAGGCCACCACTGTCCCCAATAGCCCCCACACAAAACTCGCTTCATAATAGCTCCCTATAAGCCTGTCCTTGGACCAAAAGCCTGACAGAGGAAATATCCCCGCAAGCGCAAGGGCACCTACCGTGAAGCTGGCATACGTTATGGGCATGTATTTCTTGAGCCCTCCGAAGTTGTAGATGTCGTAAAGCCTGTGGTGAAAGGCTGTTATCACAGATCCAGCAGCAAGGAAGAGCAGGGCCTTGAAGAAGGCGTGTGTGGTCAGGTGAAACATGGCTCCACCCATGTCCCCAACTCCAAGGGCAAGAAACATGTATCCCAGCTGGGACATGGTGGAGAAGGCTATTATCTTCTTCATGTCCGTGTGCGAGGTGGCCGCAAGTGCAGCAAAGAGGGCGGTGAGCCCTCCGATGACCGCCACCACCTTCAGAGTCTGGGGAGCTGACTCGAAGAGGGGATAGAGCCTTGCGACCATGTAGACTCCCGCAGCGACCATGGTGGCAGCGTGCAGGAGTGCGGAAACTGGCGTTGGACCAGCCATGGCGTTGGGAAGCCAGGTGTGGAGGGGAAGCTGTCCCGACTTTCCCACAGCCCCTCCAAAGAGCAGGAGCGTCGCTAAACCTATCAGGGCGCTCTCTGTTGTGGGGACTCTCTCGAAGATCTCCACTATGTCGAGCGTTTTGAAGATGAGAAAGGTGGCTATTATCCCGAAGATAAAGAGCCAGTCGCCTATTCGGTTCATTACAAAAGCTTCCAGGGAGGCATTTGTGGCCTTTTTCTGGTTGTGGTAGTAGCCGATCAGTAGGTATGAGGCCAGCCCCACACCTTCCCATCCGAAGAAGATTCCCAGCAGGTTGTCGGAAAGAACTATGAGGAGCATGGCAAAGAGGAAGAGGGACAGGTATGCGTAGAACTTGTAGACCCACTTGCCGAACTCGTTGTGCATGTATCCGATGGAGTAGACGAAGATCAAGGTAGCCACGAAGGTGACAACCGCTGCGGTTATTGAAGAGAGGGCGTCAAAGTAGAAGCCCACAGTCAGTGTGTAGCCTTCTAAGGGGAGGAACTCGTAGAGCTTGATCTGAACAGGAGAGTGGAGGGATTTGAAGGAAACCACAATCGAGAAGAGGAAGGATATTGCGCCAGCCACTATGGTTATAATTCCGCTCGCTTTGTCTCCTATGTATCGTCCAAGGAGTCCTATCAGCAGAAACGCAGAGAGCGGTGCGGCGAGAACAACCAGCCCTTCCATACCTTACCCCCTCATGTCCGTAATCTCGTCCGTGGACTCCACGTATCTGTATCTGAATATGGCTATGATTATACCGAGCCCCACGGCCGCTTCGGCTGCGGCGAGGGCTATTATGAAGAGGGCAAAGATCTGTCCCTCGACCAGGCCCAGGTGGTAGTCCGCACCCACGAAGGCCACGTTCACCGCGTTCAGAGCCAGCTCCAGGCTCATCAGGACAGTGATCAGGTTCCTCCTCGCTATCAGCCCGAGCACGCCCAGGCCGAAGAGTATCATGCTAACTATGAAGAAGGCCTCAAGTGGTATCGTCTTCATAGGTCTGACTCTCCTTCCTTCCTATTAAAACCGCCCCTATCATGCCTATCAAAAGCACGAGGGAGACCACCTCGAAGGCGAAGAAGTACTTGGTAAAGAGCACTGAGCCCACCACCTCTGTGTTCCCGAACTTCTCTATAAAGGCTCTTATCTTGCCCTCAGGAGAGGCCGTGATTCCCAGGAAGAAAACGATCGCCATCTCAAGGTAGAGGAGAAGGACCAAGGGAAGGGATAGAACTCCCTCCATCCTGTAGTGGGAGCTCTTTTTAACAGCCTTCTCCCAGGGGACCGCTGTCAAGACGAAGACGTAGAAGACCGCTATGGCGACCGCGTAGATGAGAAGCTGGAGAGCTCCTACCAGCTCCGCCCCGGCGGTGAAGAATATGCCCGCTATGGCTATGAGAGCGGACAGAAGCCAGAGGATAACGTATATGGGATTGGTGAAGGTGATCACGCCCACCGCGGATATTATCGCCCAGGCTGAGAATATGAGGAATATGATCAGCCTTACCATTCATGCCTCCCCCTGAACTCAAGCTCCGGGAGCTTCACATCGTTCTCATACCAGAGCTTTTCCCGCTGGGAGTCGTCTATCCATATCCTGTCCGGCTCGTGCTCCCTTCTCGCCTGCCAGTCCTTCCCTATCCTCTCCAGAAGCTCGAGGTCGAGTATGGAGTCCTTCCTCGTGTAGGAGGCAGTTTCGTGTATGTCGCTCTGGAAGAGGCAGTCCACGGGACAGGCGTCCACGCAGAATCCGCAGAAGGTGCAGAGCATAAGGTTCATGTTGAAGACCGAGACCACCCTCTTACCGTTCTCGAGCTTCTTGCCCTCTATCTCAAAGAGCTGCGGAACAGGACAGGCGCGCTTGCAGAGCATACAGACCACGCACCTGCTCTTTCCGGGGATAACCTCTATCTTGAACCTCTCAACCCACTCGTCGTAGGCAGGTTGGGGCTCGTTCCCGTCCACCACCTTGTGCCCGAAGAAGCCCCGAAACCTCTTGGGAGGGGTCAGCTTCTCGTAGGGGTAGTGGGTGGTTATGGTCCTGCTGAAGGCGTGCCTTATGGTGACCGAAAGTCCCTTTATGAAATCTATAAACAAAGCTCTCTCCAGCCAGGAGAGAGGCTTGGCGGCCACACGCTTAATCATGCCACTACCTCCAAAAGCGTTAGATATTCTAACAGGATTTTAAAAATAGGATGGACTTAAGTTCTCCTTATAATCTCTGATAGCATCTGGATCACCGTATCTATTCTCTGGTTAACCCTGTCTATCTTATCATCGAGACGGTCTATCTCCTGCCTGAAATGACTCACCTCTTGTCTCAGTTGACCCATCTCTTGCCGAAGCTGACCCATCTCCTGCCTGAGCTGGCCTATATCCTGTCTCATCTCCTGTCTGACACCCTCGATCTTTTGATCCAGTCTATCCATTCTGTCCTCAAGTTTGTCTATCCTGTGGTTTATCTCGTTTGTCCTTGCGTCAACTATTTCGTATACCATCTCTAAGGTTACCTTCTTTATGATTCCCTTCGCCTTTTCGATCATAGCTATAGATTAGTCCTGTCGAATATGCCCTTCAACCCCACACAACCGGAGCTATGACAGCTGTGAAAACTATGTTTATAAGCGTCAGAGGAAGCATTATCTTCCAAGCGGTCTCCGTTATCTGGTCTATCCTGTATCTGGGGAGCGTCCAGTGAAGCCAAAGGATAAAGAGGAAGAGGAGCGTCACCTTAAGGAGGAACCAGGCGTAGGGAGAAAAAGGCCCCAAGAAGAAGAGGGGATCCACAAAGCCCACAAAGGGGATGTTTATAGGAGACCACCCGCCAAAGAATAGGACCACCGCTATCGCGGAAAGGGACAGAACCTCCACATACCACTCCACCAGAGGGAAGAGTCCGAACTTCATACCTCCGTATTCGACCGTAAAACCGGTAACCAGCTCCGCTTCCGCCTCCTGTATGTCGAAGGGGACCCTTCCTGTCTCCGCGAGGAGGGCGAACATGAAGACCACGAAGGCAACGGGCTGGACCCATACATACCAGAGGTTCTGCTCTATCTGTTTCTGAACTATCTCGTAGGTAGAGAGTGTCCCTGCGAGTATAAGAGGTCCCATCACCGCGAAGGTTATAACGACTTCGTAAGAAATGATAATTCCAGCCTTCCTCATAGAACCTATCAGGGGATACTTGGAGTTGGAGGCCCATCCCGCTATGGCTATGGCGTAGACAGCCAGAGATCCGAGGCCGAAGACAAGGAGGAGCCCAACGTTCACGTCGGTCAGAATCGGCTTTATCTTGTATCCGAAGAGCTCGAACTCGGGACCGAAGGGAACTACCGCGAACACAAGGGTGGCGGGAACGAGAGCCAGAACTATGGCAAGGTTGTATAGGAATTTGTTCCCGTATCTGGGGAATAAATCCTCCTTTGTTATCAGTTTCAGGCCGTCCGCAAGGGGCTGAAGGAGTCCGTGCCAGCCGACCACCATGGGACCCGGCCTTCTTTGTATATGGGCTGCTACCTTCCTCTCTACCCAGGTAAGATACGCTCCAACTCCGAGAACTATTCCAAGGATCACCAGTATCTTTATGATCGCTATGATCACCCCTGCCACTACGCTCTCCATAAAACCTCCTCCTAAATCCAGACCTTGGAAAAGTCTATCTCAATACCGCATTCATTAAGCTCTAAAACCAGTTTCCCTGTATCTACGTCTTTGAGCTTTAAATATCCTCTTTCCGTGTTCCTGTATATTTTGGCTATCCTCTTCTCAGGGTAAAGCAGAACGTAGTATTTGACACCTTCCCGCTCGTAGATATCTTTCTTAACCCCTTCATCCCTTTCCGCTGTGGATTCGGAGACCACCTCGAATACTATACTCGGAGCCTTAAGTATATAGTCATCCACCTTCTCACAAAGAACGGAAACGTCTGGCCTGAGGATTGTATCGTGGGATACTATATAATCGAGCTCCACCACCACGTCGCACTTATCGCATTCCTCAAGGGCTTCTTCCAGAACTGAGGCCAGACGCGTCAGCGTTCTCTGATGGATGTACTTGGGAGATGCCAGAGCTACGGGTATGCCTTCTATAAGCTCCCAGTCTCCCTGCCAGTTCTTGTAATCTTCGTAGGTGTAGTGGGGAAGGTAGCGAACCTCCCTCATCTGTCCGTCTCTCCCACAACTGGATCTATACTCGCCAGGACGGTAACCGCATCCGCTATCACCCTGTCCTTCATGAGATACGGATATATGCACAGGTTGTAGTAGGAGGGGGGCCTGACCTTGACCCTGTAGGGCTTCACCCCTCCCGTGGAGAAGACGTAAAAGCCCAGCTCACCCCTCGGGTTCTCCCCAGAGGAGTAGATGTCTCCCATCGGGACCTTGAGACCTATCCCGTCTATGGTGAGCTTTATCTTCTTCTCCTTCGGAACCTCCGCGAAGAAGGGGGCGTCCTTGGGCATCCTCTCGAGCCTCGCCACGCACTGCTCTATTATCCTCACACTCTGCCTCATCTCCTCCATCCTGACCAGATACCTGTCGTAGCAGTCCCCTGTCTCTCCGACGGGAATGTCGAACTCCACCTCCGAGTAGGCATCGTAGGGCTCGAGCTTCCTCATGTCGTAGGGGATTCCAGAGCCCCTTATCACAGGCCCCGTGACTCCGTAGAAGTAGGCGTCCTCTGGGGATATAACACCTACTTCCTTGTTCCTCCTGAGCCATATCCTGTTCCTGGTGAGTATCCTCTCCCAGTCGTCGAGTTCTCTGGGAAACCTCTTTATGAAGGCTTTGATGACCTCAAGGGCGCCCTCGGGAAGGTCCATCCTGACACCACCTACCCGCGGATAGGAGATGGTGAGTCTTGCACCTGTTATCCCCTCGAGGATGTCCATTATCTTCTCTCTCTCCTTGAAGGCGTAGAGGAATATGGTGAGAGCTCCCAGGTCGAGGGCGTAGGTCCCGAGCCAGAGGAGGTGGGAGTTTATCCTCTGGAGCTCGGACATCATGGTCCTTATGAACTTGGCCTTCTCGGGAACATCATCCTCTATCCCCAGCATCCGCTCTACGGCGACCACCCAGGCCTGATTGGAGCAGAGGGCGGACAGGTAGTCCATCCTGTCCGTGTAGACGAGGAACTGGTTGTACATCTCGTTCTCTGCGAGCTTCTCCACGCCCCTGTGGAGCTGACCCAGGATCACGTCCGCCTGGACTATACGCTCCCCCTCCAGGTCAAAGAGGAACCACATGGTCCCGTGGGTTCCAGGATGGAGGGGACCCCAGTTGAGAACTATCTGGGCCTTCTTCTTGAGCCTCCTCTTCTCCGTTATCTCGAGGTCCTCCAAGGTGGGGACTATGGTGTGCTTCCTCTCGTAGTTCATCGTCCCCTCGAGCTTGTCCCCCCAGAGGACCTCGTTCAGGGAGGGAAGGTCCTGCTCTGGAAAGCCCTCGAGGGGGAAGTCCTTCCTGAGGGGGAAGTAGGGATAGGTATCCCACATGAAGGCCCGCACCAGGTTCTCGTGCCCCTCGTAATCTATACCGAACATGTCGTAGCACTCTCTCTCCGCCCACTTTCCAGCGAACCAGAGCTTCTCTATGGTCGGGAGCTTTCCCTCGGTCCTCGTCTTCACTATCACCCTCTTCCTCTCGTCCACGTTGTAGAGGATGTAGAAGGCCTGGAACCTGGAAATCCTGTCCTCGGGGAAGGCTATCAGCTTTTCCTTTACCGCGTTCCTGTAGTCCTTCTCCTTTTCAAGGAGCTCCTTGAGATCCACAACCGAGTGGTCTATGAAAAGCTTGAAGCCCCTGTTTTTGAGCTCCTTCAGAAGCTCTATGAGGTTCTCCTTCTTTACGTGGAGGGAGGTCTCGTTTTTTGCTTCCACTATCTCAAGTTCGGGAAACCTCTCCTTCAGATCTATAAAGTCCTCAGCCTTAGCCCAGGGCATTACACCTCCTCCATCTCATGGAACTCTCCTCTGGGGCATCTCTTCTTCCGCTCTGTATAATCTGTAGGCGAAGAAGATCATCAGCACTGATATCAGAACCGCAAGAACAAGAACAAGATCAAACATCCTTCTCCTCCAGCTCAGATAGTAAGGCATTTACCTGCAAGTAGACCTTTAAGGTATAGAGTATGAAGATAAAGTCTATTATCAACCCACCGAGGGAAAGAACGTAGTCGCTCACAGAGTATTTACTTTTCAAAACAAGCCCTATCAAACCTGAGGTGACGATAACCACGAGAGACATGCCCACCTTAAACCTGTCCTGCTCTACCTCTATTCTTTTCAGCAAAGCCTCCCTGCTCATACCTCCTCCATCTCAAACTGCCAGTTGAGGGCTCCCTTCCTCCAGGCGTATAGGAGTCCGTAGGTGAGTATGAGTATGAAGAGGAACATCTCTATGAAGCCGAAAACCCCGAGCCACCTGTAGACCACCGTCCAGGGGAAGAGGAAGGCTGCCTCTATGTCGAAGAGGAGTATGAGGAGCCCCAGCAGGTAATACCCCTGGTGGAAGGTGGTCTGGGCGCTCTCATCGTAGAGGGGAACACCGCACTCGTAGGGATAGTCCTCGTATTCCTGAGGAGTCCTGGGGCCGAAGAGCCAGTTGAGGGATATCATCACGAGGGCTATCCCCAGCATTATCACGAAGAAGATCAGGAACCCTATGTAGTCCATCTTCTCACCTCGCAAAGAGAGTTTCCGAAGCTGGCGCCACGAGGGACCATATCACCTCGGGCACAACTGCGAGGGCTACAGTTAGTATGGTCAGAAACACCAAAGAGAGGGCCTCCGCGTAGCCCCTCTGGGGGACCCTCACCTCCTTCTCCCTGTCCTTCATATACATGAGAACCACGAGCCTTACGTAGTATCCCGTGGAGATCGCAGTGGAGAGGATCACCACGAAGGCGAGCCACCAGAGCTGGTCGAAGGAGAGGGCCATGAAGACGAGAGTCTTCCCCACGAACCCCACCGTGGGAGGGACCCCCAGGAGGGCGAACATGTATATCATGAAGCCGAAGGCCAGGTAAGGCAGGTTGAACCTCAGGCCCGAGAACTCCTGGATCCTGTTCTCCCAGCCCTCCGCCCTCTCGAGCATGGCCACTACGAAGAAGGATCCCGCCGCCATCACCGCGTAGACCACGAGGAAGTAGATCACCGCCTTCATGCCTATGTCCTTGGTGACCGCCACCGCCGCGAGGATGTATCCCGAGTGGGCTATGGATGAGTAGGCCAGGAGTCTCTTTATATCCTTCTGAACGAGGGCCACGAGATTCCCGTAGAGCATGGTTGCGGCCGCTATGACCCCCACGGTAAGAGTCCAGGTTAGGGAGAACTTCTCCTGGATCAGGGGCATGATCCTTACCACGGGGATGAAGAAGGCGAGCTTTCCCACCGAGGCCATGAAGGCGGTAACGGGCGTGGGAGCACCCTGGTAGGCGTCTGGGAGCCAGAAGTGGAAGGGGACCGCCCCTATCTTGAGGGCGAAACCTATCAGGAAGAAGACTATGCCCAGGACCAGGTAGTGGTAGTCCTCACCTTCATAGGTGAAGATCTCCCTCAGATCTATCGAGCCCGCGTATATGTACATGAAGACCGCCCCGTAGGAGGCGAGGGCTATGCTGAGGCCTCCGAGGATGAGGTATTTGAAGGCCCCCTCCTTGGAGATGAAGGATCCCCTCAGCAGAGCGGTCAGTATGTAAAAGCCTATGGAGACCAGCTCCAAGGAGACGTAGATGATTATCAGGTTATACGAAGAGGCCAGTATCATGGCCCCCAGAAGCGTGAAGGCGAGCATGTAGTAGAACTCCCCGTAGAAGGACCTCTTCGAGGAGAAGTATCTGCCCGCGAAGGCGAGGACGGTGAGGGCTATCAGGAGCGCGAATATCTTCACCAGAGACGCGAGGGCATCGTTGGTGAAGCTCCCGTAGAAGGTGTCCCCCCTGAACTGGGCGGAGACCCCTACGGACATCAGGGCCAGGACGTATCCTATAGCGCTGAGGGAAGGAAGGACTATCCTCTTGCTCCTGCCAGAGAGTATGAGATCGAGCGTGAAGAGGACGAAGGCGGTTATCAGCACTATGAGCTCTGGAAGGAAGAGGACCAGCCTCGGAAGCTCTATGGGACCTATAAGCTCCTTTATATCCATCTCACTCCAACCTCAGTATGTGTCTCAGTATGTAGCCGATAGAGCCGTCGAACATGCTGAAGAAAAGATGGGGAAAGAAACCTATCAGAAGTATGGGAACTATCAGGAAGAGGAAAGAGACGAGCATCACGCCCCTTATGTCCTTGAAGTGTATCAGTATGCTCTCCTCCTTCACGTCCAGGAAGAGAGTCTTGAGCATGTAGAGGACGTATGCTGCGCTGAAGAAACCTCCCACCAAGACCAGCAGGGCGAGAGTGTAGGAGTATTCCCTCGCGGAGAGTATGGTCAGGAACTTGCCCCAGAAGGAGGAGCCTCCAGGGAGGCCCATCGCAGCGAAGGCGGTTATGGCCACTATCACCGCGAAGAGAGGCATGAACTTGACCGAACCCCTCAGGCTGTTCATGTTGAAGGTGTGTAGCCTGTTGTAGATGAAGCCCGCCATCATAAACAGGGAGGCGCTCGTCATCCCGTGGGCGAACATCTCTATAACGGAAGCCCTCAGGCCCTCGTGATTGAGCAGGAACATGGCGGTAACTATAAAGCCCATGTGGGAGACGGAGGAGTAGGCCACGAACCTCTTCACGTTGTTCTGGACTATGGTCATCCAGGAGGCGTAGATTATGGTGATTATCCCTATCGCCACCATGAAGGGCATGAGCTTTATAGTTGCCTCTGGGAAGAGGCCCACGTTGAACCTCAGGAGTGCGTAGGTCCCCATCTTCAGGAGTATGGCTGCCAGGATCACCGAACCTGCGGTGGGAGCCTCTCCGTGGGCGTCTGGTAGCCAGGTGTGGAAGGGAACGAGGGGAGTCTTGACCGCAAAGGCTATGAAGAATAGGAGGAAGAAGAATATCCCGAGACCCTCTGGATAGCTGAGCTTCAGAAGATCGAAGTAGCTGAAAGAAAAGCTTCCCTTCTGGAAGTAGTGCTGGGCGGAGACGGAGGCTATCCCGAGGAGGAGGAATAGGGAGGAGACGAATATGTATATGAAGAACTTGTATGCGGAGTAGAGCCTGAGCTTGTATCCCCATATGCCTATGGCAAAGAGCATGGGGATGAGCGTAAGCTCGTAGAAGACGTAGAAGACGATGAGATCGAAGCTGGCAAAGACCCCCACAAGGAAGCTCTCCGAGAGCAGAAAGGCCACGTAGTATTCCTTCAGCCTCGTGCTTATCTGCTTATCCCTCACGGACCAGAGGATCGCCACGAGGGACACGAGCGTGGTGAGGAAATACATGATCAGGGAGAGCCCGTCCAGACCGAGGGCAAGTTTGACGTTGAACTCTTTAAGGATGGAGTATTCCTCGTAGAACTGGACCGACGAGCTCCTCGAGTAATCGAAGAGATAGAGAACCACCAGGGAGAGCAGGAAGGTTATTCCAGCCCCTACAACCGATATCGCTTTAGCATACCTTTCCCTCAGCAGGACCACCAGCAGGGCGGACACCGCTGGCAGTATTATGGACAGGCTCACAAAAGGAAAATCTCCCCTTACCACCTCCATCTTCCCTTACCCTTTCACCCTGTCGAGGGCATAAAGCATTATACCGAGGATGATGATTATCCCTATGAGGAGAAAGAGAACGTAGTTGTTGAGCAGACCAGTCTGAAGGTTACCAAGGAGCCTCCCGCTCCTGAAGGAGGTCGTGGCGAGCCAGTGGATGAATATGTCTATGGACTTTATGTCGAAGGCCTTCCACACATCCTTGGCCATCCTGAAGAACCCCCTGTAGGATAGGTTTATGCTCCCGTCTATGAGGAACCTGTCCCCCACGAAGTAGGTGGCCCTGGAGAGAAGCATGTAGCCCTTCGCAAGACCCCTGTGGTAGAGCTTTTCCGTGAAGAACTGCTCCCTGAAGGTCTGGGCTATGGGCTTCAGGGCGGAGTAGGCACCCTCTGGGGAGAGGAGCCTCCTCACGAAGACGAGGTAGGCTATCAGTATCCCCACAAGGCCCACGCTCACGGACGTAACCGCGATGTTCAGATGAATCTCCTTGTGCTCACCACCTATAGCATGCATATACCAGCCTTCAAAAAATCCTGCTACCACCGCCATAACTCCAAGCACCACCATGGGAACCGTCATCACTGCACCCATCTCATGAGGCTCATGCTCACTGAACCTCCTGTACCTCTCCTCCCCGTGAAATACCACAAAACCTTCCCTGAAGATGTAGTAGGCGGTCAGAAAGGCCACCACAGTCCCCAGTAGCCCCCACACAAAGCTCGCCTCGTAGTAGCTACCTATAAGCCTGTCCTTCGACCAAAAGCCTGACAGAGGAAATATCCCCGCAAGCGCTAAAGCCCCCACCGTGAAGCTCGCATACGTTATGGGCATGTATTTCTTGAGCCCCCCGAAGTTGTAGATGTCGTAAAGCCTGTGGTGGAAGGCTGTGATCACTGATCCAGCCGCAAGGAAGAGCAAGGCCTTGAAGAAGGCGTGTGTGGTCAGGTGAAACATGGCTCCACCCATGTCCCCAACTCCAAGGGCAAGGAACATGTATCCCAGCTGGGACATGGTGGAGAAGGCTATTATCTTCTTCATGTCCGTGTGCGAGGTGGCAGCGAGAGCCGCAAAGAGGGCGGTCAGTCCCCCGATCACCGCCACCACCTTCAGTGTCTGGGGAGCTGACTCGAAGAGGGGATAGAGCCTTGCGACCATGTAAACTCCCGCAGCTACCATCGTGGCCGCGTGCAGGAGGGCGGAAACGGGCGTTGGACCAGCCATGGCGTTGGGAAGCCAGGTGTGGAGGGGAAGCTGTCCCGACTTTCCCACAGCCCCTCCAAAGAGAAGGAGAGTCGCTAAACCTATCAGGGCGCTCTCTGTTGTGGGGACTCTCTCGAAGATCTCCACTATGTCGAGCGTTTTGAAGATGAGAAAGGTGGCAATTATCCCGAAGATAAAGAGCCAGTCACCTATTCGGTTCATTACAAAAGCTTCCAGGGAGGCGTTTGTGGCCTTTTTCTGGTTGTGGTAGTAGCCGATCAGTAGGTATGAGGCCAGCCCCACACCTTCCCATCCGAAGAAGATTCCCAGCAGGTTGTCGGAAAGAACTATGAGGAGCATGGCAAAGAGGAAGAGGGACAGGTATGCGTAGAACTTGTAGACCCACTTGCCGAACTCGTTGTGCATGTAGCCGATGGAGTAGACGAATATCAAGGTTGCGACGAATGTAACCACCGCGGCGGTTATTGAGGACAGGGGATCGAAGTAGAAGCCCACTGTGAGTGTGTATCCCTCTAAGGGAAGGAACTCGTAGAGCTTGATCTGAACAGGAGAGTGGAGGGACTTGAAAACCATGTAAAGGGAGAAAACGAAGGAGAAGGCTCCTCCGAGGACCACCACTATCCCGCTCGTGAGGTCCCCTATGCGCCTTCCGAAGAAGGCCACAATCAAGAAGGCAAGAAGGGGCATCAGAAGAACGAAGATACCTTCCATTCCTCAATCCCTCAGATGGACTATCTCGGAGGAACCCTCGTATCCCCTCAGTCTGAAGATGGCGACCACAAGACCGAGACCGACCGCCACCTCGGCGGCGGCGACCGTCAAGGTAAAGAAGGAGAAGATCTGACCGTCCACCCTCCCGAGAACCTTATCCACCGCAACGAGCGTGAGGTTCACGCCGTTTAGCATTATCTCCGTGCTAACGAGCATCGTTATCAGGTTCTTCCTCGCTATCACGCCGAGCAATCCTATCAGGAAGACGAGTATGCTGAGCAGTATGTAGGCCTTCTCTAAGGTCATTCCTCCTTCCTCCCTAAGAGGATAGCCCCTATCATGGCGACTAAAAGTATAACTGAAGCCACCTCGAAGGGAAAGAGATAGGAGGTGAAGAGCGTCCTTCCCACCTCTCTCACGTTGTCCTCAACCACGCCAACTGGCTGGGCGAACCTGCCCCTCAGGACCATGGACCCCATCAGGAGGAAGATAACCAGAACCACGGGGATACCGAAGAGGAGCTCCTTCTTGTATACCCCCTCGAACCTCTTCACCTTCTCCCAGGGGATCGTGGTTATAACGAGGACGTAGAAGACCACTATGGCGACTGCGTAGATGATTATCTGGAGCCCCGCAAGAAGCTCAGCACCAAGGCTCAGAAAGAGCCCCGCCATCGCCAGGACCGAGGAGAGGAAGAAGAGGATGGAGTGAACGGGATTTTTAACAAGAACCGCACCGAGCACCGAGACCAGAAGCCAGAAGGCCAGAACTCCGAAGATCACCCACTCCACTCTATCTTCCCCCAGAGTTTCTCACGCTCCCTGTCGTCGGGCCATATCCTGTCTGGCTCGTCCCCTCTCCTTCTGGAGAAGTCTATCCCGTGCTGTTCGAGCCTGTCCATCCTCAGGACCTCGTCCCTCCTCGAGTAGCCCGCAAGCTCGTAGAGATCCGTCATCGTGAGACACCCAACAGGGCAGGCGTCCACGCAGAGCCCGCAGAAGAGGCAGTTGAGCAGGTTCATGTCGAAGCGGACCACCTTCTTCCTCCCGTCTGGGAGCTGGACCGCCTCTATTCTGAAGAGAGTGGGCATGGGACAGGCGGTCTGGCACATGTAGCAGGCGACGCACCTGCTCTTGCCCCTCTCGAAACTCATGAACTTCTCTATGGCCTTGAGAGAGTCTGGCTCCTTTCCGTCCCATACGAAGTGTCCGTGGGCTCCCCTGAACCTCTTGGGAGGAGTGAGCTTCTCCTTGGGATACTCGGTGGTTATGGGCTTTCTCAGTAAATTTCTGAGCGTTACCGAAAGGCCTTTGAGGAAGTCTATGAAGAAGATGGCCTCTATAAGGTTCAGGTAGTCCTTCCTCGAGAGCCTCTTTATCCTCATCCTGCACCTCCGAAGATGTAGACTACCACAGCGGTGATCAGAACGTTCGCAAGGGCCAGGGGGAGCATTATCTTCCAAGCTATCTCGGTCACGTCCTTGGCCTGGAACCTGGGGAGTGTCCAGTGGAGCCAGAGAACGAAGAAGACGAGCCCGAAGGTCTTGGCCAGAAACCAGAAGTAGGGAGAGATCGGACCGAGTATGTTGGGGCCTGACCATCCGCCGAAGAAGAGGACCACCGCTATGGCGGAAAGGGCCACCGTGTTCAGATACCACTCCGCGAGGGGAAGGGCCCCGAACCTCATCCCCCCGTATTCAACGTTGTAGCCCGTGACCAGCTCAGCCTCCGCCTCCTGTATGTCGAAGGGAACCCTGCCAGACTCTGCGAGCATGCAGAAGAGGTAGAGTATGAAGGCGACGGGCTGGTAGAAGATGAACCACACCCCCCTCTCCATCTGGGCCTCCACTATGCCCGTGGTGCTCATGGTCCCCGCAAGCAATATCACCCCGAGGACGGAAAAACCCAGAACCACCTCGTAGGCTATTATCACCGCCGCCTTTCTCAGAGACCCTATGAAGGCGTATTTGGAGTTGGAGGCCCATCCCGAGAATATGGTCCCGTAGACCGCGAGCGACCCCATGGCGAAGACCACCAGAAGCCCTATGTTCACGTCCGAGATTATGGGCTTTATCTCGTATCCGAGGATCCTGAACTCGGGGCCGAAGGGGATCACGGAGAAGAGAAGTATGGCGGGGGCGACCGCCATCATTATGGCCAGGTAGTAGACGGGAACGTCCGCACCCTTGGGGATTATGGACTCCTTGGTCATCAGCTTGAGGCCGTCCGCAAGGGGCTGAAGTAATCCAAAGGGACCGACCACCGTGGGGCCCAGTCTCGCCTGTATGTGACCCGCCAGCTTCCTCTCCACCCAGGTCAGATACGCCCCCAGACCGAGGGCCACCCCCAGCAGGACACCTATCTTTATCAGCGTTATTACCAGCGAGACCACGAACTCGCTCATTCAGAACCTCCCAGCTCCGACATCCTGAGCTTGAGCCCTGGAAGAACCTCCACCTCCTCATCGAAGCCCTTTATCTGTATCCTCCTCTCCTCGTCTATCAAGGTCACCTTCCTGATCCCAGGATCTATTAGAAGTATCCTCCCCACGCCGAAATCCATGTAGTCCTTTATCTTCCCCTCCATATACTCAAAGGGGATATCTTTCGAGAGTATCTCCACCACAAGGTCGGGAGGAGTTTCTAAGAACCCCTCGGGGAGCTTCTCCACTTTATCTTTGGAGATAAACACAACATCAGCACCCCTGATAGTGAGCGGATTCTTCTTTATAACCAGACCCACCTCGCCTACGAGAACGTAGCCCTTCTTGGACAGTTTCTTGAGCAGTTCATGGGCCAGGCCTGCTTCATAAAACCCGTGCACTCCTCCCGATGGAGCCATCTCAAGTATCCTCCCCTCTATAACCTCGTAAAACCCCTCTCCAGGAAGCTCGCTTATGTCCTCGTAGGTCAGAAGCTTCTCCTTCACGCTCATCTGTCCGTCTCCCCCACCACGGGATCTAAACTTCCGAGGAGGGCTATCGCGTCCGCTATGGTTCTCCCCTTTATCAGCTTGGGGAAGATGGAGAGGTTGTACAGGGCCCCTGACCTTATCCTCAGCCTGTAGGGCCTGCTACCCCCTCTGGAGTATATGTAGAAGCCCAGCTCACCCCTCGGATTCTCTCCAGAGGAGTAGACCTCCCCAGGAGGGGCGTTCTCCCCGTGAACCACCACCCTGAAGGACTGGACCATGTCCTCGAGCGTCATGAAGACGTCTTCCTTGGGAGGTATGACCGCCGGATGGTCCTTGTTCAGGTAGGGGGCGTCCTTCGGCATCTTCTCGAGCTTCTCAACGCACTGCTCTATTATCCTCACGCTCTGGGCCATCTCCTCCATCCTGACCAGATACCTGTCGTATACGTCCCCCACCTCTCCCACGGGGATATCGAAATCCACCTCCTCGTAGGCGGCGTAAGGTTCCAGCTTTCTTATGTCGTATGGAACTCCAGATCCCCTCGCCACGGGGCCAGAGAGGCCGTAGGCGTGGACGTCCTCCCTTGTGATCACTCCCACATCCTTGGTTCTCCTGAGCCATATCCTGTTCCTGGTGAGGAGCATGTGGTACTCCTTGAGCCTGCTGGGGAAGTCCTTTATGAAGGCCTTGACAACGTCCAGAGTTCCCTCGGCGAGATCGTAGTGAACTCCCCCTATCCTCAGGAAGCAGGTGGTGAGCCTGTATCCTGCGTTCCCCTCTATTATGTCCATTATCTTCTCGCGCTCTCTGAAGGCATACAGGAATACTGTAAGGGCTCCCAGATCCAGGGCCCCAGTCCCGAGCCAGAGGAGGTGGGAGTTTATCCTCTGGAGCTCCGCGAACATGGTCCTTATGTACTGTGCCTTCTCGGGGACCTCAACCTTCAGAAGCTTCTCTACCGCGGTAACGTAGGAGAGCTCGTTGCAGATGGCGGAGATGTAGTCCATCCTGTCCGTGTAGGGGAGGAACTGGAAGTAGTAGAGGTTCTCCGCCAGCTTCTCCATCCCCCTGTGGAGCTGACCCAGGATCACGTCGCTCTGCTCCACGAACTCTCCCTCAAGGTCGAACAGAAACCATATGGTCCCGTGAGTCCCTGGATGGAGGGGGCCCCAGTTGAGAACGAGCTGGGCCTTCTTCTTCAGGCGGGCCTTCTCCGTTCTCTCGAGATCCTCTAAGGTGGGAACCTTGGTGTGGAGGACCTCGTAGTCGTGGGAGGGAGGATCGGTCCTCCCGTGTAGAACCTCTGTAAGAGAGGGAAGCTCCTGCTCTGGGATCCCTTCGAGGGGAAAGTCCTTCCTTAGGGGGAAGTGCTCGTAGCCCTCCCACATGAACATCCTTCTTAAGTTTTCGTGCCCCTCGAACTCGACGCCGAACATATCGTAGGCTTCGCGCTCCGCCCACTTAGCCCCGGGCCATAGGTCCGAGACCGTAGGGAGCTTTCCGTTCTGGGCCCAGGACTTGACTATCACCCTCTCGTTCTCGTCGGGGTTGTAGAGGATGTATACCCCCTGGAACCTCTTCGGATCCTCGGGGAAGTCTATACAGGTCATGTCCACGAAGTGGAGGAACCTCTCCTTCTCCTTCAGATGTTTCAGGAAGTCCTTGAGCTTTATGTGGGAGATCTCGAGGCTTACCGCGTTCTCGCCCCACTGGACGCTCAGGTCCTCCTTGAACTCCTGCTTGAGTCTGTCTACCGTAGCCCTGTTTATCCAAGACATAGAAAGCTCCTCAGACGGTCATCTCCTGCGGGACGAACAGGCCCTCCTTCTCTATGTCCTTCCTGAACTGCTCGAAGGCCTTGTCGTATTTCCTCACACCCTTCTCCTTTATCTTCTTCTGGAGCTGAAGTATCCCGTAGATGAGTCCCTGAGGTGTGGGAGGGCACCCCGGAACGTAAACGTCCACGGGTATTATCCTGTCAACCCCCTGAAGCGTTGAGTATGTGGGAAATGGACCTCCCGCGGAAGCGCATCCTCCCATCGATATGCACCACTTGGGATCGGGCATCTGATCCCAGATGAGCTTGAGCATGGGGGCAACCTTGTTCACAACGGTCCCGGCTACTATGAGGACGTCCGCCTGTCTGGGAGACGCCCTGAATATGACCCCGAGCCTGTCCAGGTCAAACCTGGAGGCCGCGGTGTGCATCATCTCTATGGCACAGCAGGCGAGCCCTATGGTAACCGGCCAGAGGGCGTTCCTCCGGCCCCACCTGAGGAGCTCGTCCACCGTAGTTGTTACAAAGCCGTTAGAGTTTATAGCAGCCATGGCTCGTTACCTCCTTCAGGTCTGCCACCTGAGCGCTCCCTTGGCCCAGGCGTAAACGAAGCCAAGAGCGAGTATAAATATAAAAAGCGCCGCCTCTATAAGCCCGTAGAGGCCTATTTCTTTAAAGACCACCGCCCAGGGAAAAAGATAGGCCGCCTCTATGTCGAAGAGTATGAGCAAGAGCCCCAAAAGGTAGTATCCCTGTTTGAAGGTTCCCCTCGCCTCGGGGTCGTATAGAGGAACTCCGCACTCGTAGGGATAGTCCTCGAGGGGGTCCTTCTTGCGGGTTCCGAGAATATCGTTCAGGAAGGCGAAGGCGAGACCCACCGTGACAGCTATCAGAGCGAAGACAAAAAGAGCCCCGTAGTCTCCCATTCGAGCCTCCAAAAAGGTAGACAAAAATATAACAGCGTTATGTCCTTACTGTCAAGGAAATTTCAGGCGATGGAGAACTCTCTGTTGAGGAACCTTCTCCATGTAGAGGGCATAGCTTCGAGCTCCTGCTCCGCTATCTTCATCACCTCTTTTTCAAGACCGGAAATGTCCTTCGAAGTTCTTATCTTCACATCACAGACCTGAGGCTCGTTTATGGGCTTTCCTATCTGAGAAACTATGTAGCAGTAGGCCTCCTCCACCTCCTCTATCTCCTTGACCACCCTCTCCGCTATAAGGTTTGCAACCGTGTTGTATATCTTGCCTATATGGGATACGGGGTTCTTACCTGCCGCAGCCTCCAGACTCATAGGTCTGTAAGGGGTTATCAGCCCGTTTACCCTGTTCCCCCTTCCTACCTGGCCGTCGTCTCCCTGTTCCGCGGAGGTCCCCGTGACTGTTATGTATACAGAACCTCCCTCCGGGTCGTCCGCGGTGTTCATGAATACCTCCACCTCCTTATCTGTGATCGAAGAGGCCAGGTCCCTGACCTTGTTAAGAACACTCTCCTTCTTGTTCAGGTAGTCCTGAAGGGAGCTCACATGCCTGCTCACGAAGGCGCAGGCTATGGTTATCCTTATCCTGTCCTTTATTCTCACCCCCATAACCTTTATGTCCTCACCCACCTCCGGATGTTCTTCTTTGAGCTGAGGAGAGTTCAGGAACTGCTCCGTTTCGAAGACGACCCTCTCAAGATCGTCGAGGGGAGCGAAGCCCACGCCGAAGGATGTGTCGTTCGCGAGGGGAACTTCACCCTTTTGCTGGAACCTGAGGAAGAGATCTACCAGATCCTTACTGCCGGGCTTTATCCTCGGCTGAACTATCACGTGCCTGTCCGGATCGAGGTTCCTTACATTCTCCCTTATCCACCTCCTCGCGACCTCTATGGCTATCTCTTCCACAGGAAGGGGCTTGCCATCCTTTTCATTTAGGGCTCTCCCGACCAGGTAGAGCTCTATTGGAGAGATTACCTCTCCTCCTCCAAACTCGGGGTTCGCTACACCGCCCACCAGCAGAGCCTTGTCCACATTGTGGTGCATCACCGCACCGAACTCCTCTATGTAGAGCTTAGAAAGTTCCACGGACAGCTCTTCAGCTATGGAGTCGCATATTGTATCTGGATGTCCCACACCCTTCCTCTCCACTATCTCCGCATCCTGGGAGTAGACGGGTTCAAAGGTCATGGGAGTGACGACAACGTTTGCCAACTTGCATACCTCCTGGGAAATCTGAGCTTAAAAATTATACACTCAGGAGAGAGGTGCCGGACTCTACCAGCTCGGAAAGTTCCCTTTCGGTGGGAGCTTCCGCGTAAACCCTTATGAGGGGTTCAGTTCCGGAAGCTCTAAAAAGGAGCCAGCTCTCATCCTCAAAAATCAGCTTCAAGCCGTCTATGGTCAGAGCTCTATCAACTTTTCTTCCCTTCAGCTGAGAGGGAGGATTCTCTATCAACGCCTTGAGCTTCTCCTTGACCTTCTCGTCCGCAGGAAAGTCCACCCTCCTATAGTAGGCACTGCCGAACTCCTTGAAAATTTCTTCTATGAATTGGGAAAGGCTCACTCCTTTTAAAAGCAAGCTCTCTATAACAAATAGGGCGGACATGAGGCCGTCCCGCTCAGGCAGGAATGAGGGGACGCCGTATCCTCCGCTCTCCTCCCCGCCGAATATGACCTTCTCCTTGAGGATTATCTCGTTTATGTTTTTGAAGCCTACCGGCACCTCCCTCAGTTCTATCCCCTCCGCCCTGCAGATCCTGTCCGCCAGGTAGGTGGTAGATACAGTTTTTACCACCACTCCTTCCCTCATATTTTTATGCCTGACGAGGTGGAGCAGGAGTATCACGTATATGAGCTGAGAGTTTACATAGTTTCCTTTTTCGTCCACAAGGGCTATCCTGTCCCCGTCTCCGTCGTTAGCCACACCCAGATCAGCTCCCGAGGCCCTGACCTTCTCCATAAGAGGTTTTAAATTCTTCTCCACCGGTTCGGGAGGACGGCCCCCGAAGAGAGGATCCCTGTAACTTCTCATACTTAAAACCTGAACTCTTGTCTCCTCGAGAGCCTTTGAGAGCAATCCGGAGGAAGTTCCATACATGGCATCGTGAACTATCTTCAGATCCTTTTCCCTGAAAATGTCCAGACTAACCTGCTCCCTTACTTTCGAAAGGTATCCCTCCTCCACGTCCAGAAGCTCAGGTTCCGCGGATGGAGCGGGATCTCCCGATACCTTATTCAGGTGGGCTTCAACCTCCCTTATGAACTCCGGCGTGGCGGATCCTCCAAACTTCTCCTTTATCTTGTAGCCGTTGTATACGGGCGGATTGTGGGAAGCGGTTATCATTATACCGTTGTCGAAGCCCATATACTTGACACCGAAAGAGACCATGGGTGTCGTGCAGGCTCTCCTCGTTAGCTTCACCTCAAGGCCTTCGGAAACGAGGACATCGTAGACCTGCTTTGCGAAGTTCTCGGAGGAGAACCTCCAGTCGTAGCCTATAAGGATTCTCCTCAGGTTTTTCTCTCTTAAAACCTTTGCGTGAGCCCGGGCCACCTTTCTGACGTTCTCATATGTAAATCCCTCCCCTATTACCGCCCTCCATCCGTCTGTTCCGAACTTGATCATGGATATAATTTTACGGATGTCCTCCTATCTGGTCCTGCTTGTTCTGTTTTCTTTCCTCTCCATAAGCGTATACGAGGGGTTCGTGATACTGGGTCTGCTCATGCTTCTTATAAAGAGAAAGGTAGAGGGTGGCCTTCTAACACTGCCTCTTGCAGGCTTTGTGGGAACCACAGTGCTGTCCACAGCCATCTACTTTCCTAAAATGCTTGTAAAAAGTCTTAACGAGGGCCTCTTTCAGCTGATTTACCTATCTAAGGTCAGCGGAAAGGAGGCAAGGAGAGCCTTAACGAAAATACCTTACCTCTTCGTTCTTCTGGGAATACTCGGAATGCCTCTGCTATTCTACAACTGGACAAAAACCGGCTCCTACAAGATTTTCTGGGGAGGTGTCTTTGAAACCGCCCAGTTCTACACCCTGTTCTCTTTCGCTTCCTTCCTGATAGGTGTCAGGGAGGTAAAACTCAGGGGTAGACTCAGCGGTGATGCGGTGTTTTACCTTGTTTTGTCTCTGCTGTTCCTGGGTGTGGTAGTGTTGTCCCAGAGGAGGTCTTACCTTCTTGCCATCCCGATAGTTTTCCTTCTCGTGCTCTTTACACTGCGTAGAAACCGCCTCATATCATCCAAATTCCTCGCCCTCACTCTGGTCACCTTGCTCCTGGGAGGAGCGGGGGCATACTACTATCTATCCCAGAAGGACATCAGGTTTAGGACCCTCAACGAGCTTATTCTGGGCAAGAGGAAGCTCGATACGTGGGCTATGAACGCTATAAGCTCACACAGATACTACATAATGCTTGACGGCATCAAGATAATAAAAAGCGACTGGAAGGAGGGAAAATACCTCAACTTGCTCATAGGTCACGGGATAAGGTCAGGCCTTTACCTGCCCCACGAGAAGAGTCCGAAAAGCTGGCAGAGATACGAGTCGATCATATTCGTGTCCGAGCTTATAGAAAGAGGGATTGTAGGCCTGTTATCCATACTGCTCATATTCCTGCTCGCTTTTAAGAAGTTCCTGAGCGTTAAGCTTTCGAACGGGAGGGAGGTTGTTTATTTGATAGCCTTTATCCCTCTGCTTGTTCACTCGGTAGCTTCCATATTTACCTTCTTCTGGGATGCTCTCCTTCCCCTTTACCTGTTCATGTTTAAGTTCGGGGAGAAGGCCTTTGAAGGTAATTGAAAAACCTGTCTACGCGGAATCCCCACTTTAGAACGTTTATCAGGTTCCTGGAATTTTTTAGCAGAGAAGGTTTGCGGGCGATCGATTTAAAAAATAGAAACCACCCGCGGGGCAGGTTGCCGAACCGAAGGCATATAAGTGCGGTGTGTAGGGTAAGCTGAGGTAGATACTCCTCGGGAACTTTATCTTTGTAATCCTTATAGAGTTTTAGTGTAGAGTGCATGAACTTCAAACTTCTGCTTGTCCTACCCTCGTGCTCTCTTATCAGAACCTTTCTATTGTCGAGCACTTTTATACTTCTACCTTCAAGGAAGGATCTTATGAAAAGTTCCCAATCCTCACGGGGAATATACTCGTCCCTGTATCCCGTAAAGATGTCTTTTCTCATGGATGTGGCGGAGGGATATCCTATGAGCGAGCTGAAGATAATCGCGCCCGTATCCTTTGGAAGGGGCTTTCTCGACACCCTGATCACCTTTCCGTTCCCGTCTATGAATTCCCTCGGAAAGGAGTAAACCACGTCGTATCCGCCTTCGAGATATTCCAGAGAGCTTTCCAGGTAGTCTTCCTTCCACTCGTCGTCGTAGTCTAAGAAGAATATGAAATCGCCCCTTGCCACCTCCACACCTCTGTTCCGTGTGTAGGCTCTCTCTCTATTAACATCGTTTCTAAGATATTTAATCCTGGGATCTTTTATAGACCCGACTACCTCCCGAGTTCTGTCGGTCGAGGCATCGTCCACTACGATAACCTCAAGGGGTGGAGCGGTTTGATACAGAGCGGTTTCTATAGCTCTTTTGAGAAATTTCTCTCCGTTGTGCACAGGAATTATTACGCTTACCTTTCCTCTCTCCGCCAAAGCCTATCTCCTATGTCCGCTTTTAGTTTTAGCTCGTATAGGAAGGAGTACTTCAGAAACGTGTAATAGGAAGCCATCAGAGACAGGATAAGTCCTCTTCTGCCTTCGAGGAAGCCTTTTCTGAGGAAGAACTCTTTGAAGAAGGTCCAAAGGGGCCTGAGCAAGATATCCCTCGTAAAGGAAACCTTCTTCCCAGCTTTAAATTTCTCCTTAGCATCGATCTGGGCAAACTCTACACCTTTCAAGGCTTGGTTTTTAAGTCCTCTGTAAGGAAAGTGGTAGAGGTCGCCCTTCAGTTTCCGTGTTCTTCCCTTTATGAGCAGGACCTCGTGGATATCCCCCTTCCATACCGGATCCGCACTCCTCCTAACGAGCCTGAGTCTCCACTCTGGTTGCCATACATGTTCTAAGAAACCGCCCAGGTAGTATGTCTTCCTGTTTATCATGTATCCGTCCGCCTGAGGGTCCTTCAGCTCTTCTTTTATGCTTCTTTTCAGCTCTTCCGAAACAATCTCATCCGCATCCAGAAAGAGGATCCACTCCTGAGTGCACTTCTCCAAGGCGGAGTTCTTCTGCTGAGCGTAGCCTTTCCATTCCTCCACATACACCTTTGCTCCATAGGATTCTGCTATCTCCCTCGTCCTGTCCGTTGAGTGGGAGTCCACAACTATTATTTCGGAAGCTATGTCCCTTACAGCTTCGAGAGTTTTACCTATTATGTCTTCTTCGTTGTATGCTATTATCGCAACCGAGAGAGGAAGCTTATCCATCTTCAACGCCCGGGTGAACCGCCTTGAGATACTCTCCCACACCCGCACCAAGTCCGAAAGTGTGTCCGATAGACTTCAGGGAAAGCTCTAAAGCGGACAGGACCACCGGCATGTCCATTATGTCCATACCCATGTGGGATATCCTGAAGATCTTTCCTTTAAGTTTGCCCTGTCCGCCTGCCACCCTTACACCGAGTTTGAGCATGCTCCTTCTGAGATTTTCGGGATCTATACCTTCGGGAGGTATCACGGTGGTTAAGGATATGGAAGGGTTTTCGGGAAAGATTTTCAGTCCAAGAACTTCTATAGCCCTCTTCATGCCTTCGGACATAAGTCTGTATCTTCTCTCTACCTTTTCCATACCTTCCTCCAGCAGGATAGAGAGGGACTCTCTTAAGGCGAGGATCAGGCTGATGGCGGGTGTGAAAGCGGTCTGCCCTTCCTTCTGTTTCTTTAGCTCTTCTTTGACATCGAAGTAATAGGATCTGTCGGTGAGTCTCTCCTTGGCCTTCTCTGAAAACCAGAGCATGGATAGACCGGGCGGTAGCATGAAGGCCTTTTGGGACCCTCCCACGACCACGTCGAGGCCCCACTGGTGGGGCTTCATGTTGTATACACCGAGGGCGGTTATGGCGTCCACCACCAGGAGAACACCCGTATCTTTTGTGATCTCAGCGAGAGCCTTTACATTGTGGTAAGCTCCCGTGGAGCTTTCGGAAGCCTGAACGAGAACACCTTTGCAATCTGGGTTCTCCTTTATAAGTTTCTCCACAGCATCGGGATCTACGCTTTTCCCCCACTCAACTTCGAGTTCTACCACTTGGAGCTTATATTTCCTCCCGAGCTCCGCCCATCTCTCACCGAATTTACCTCCGACTACAGCTATGACTTTATCCCCCTCTTCAAAGAAGTTCAGAACCGAGGCTTCCATAGCACCGGTTCCCGAGGAGGCAAAGAAGATGAAGTTGTCTTCCTTGCAATCGACGAGCTGTTTGAAGAGTTCCCTCGTTTCGAGGAAGGCTTCCTTGAACTCCGGAGTTCTGTGGTGTATTATCTGCCTGCTGAGAACCTCTCTTATCCTATCCTGTAATTCCACCGGGCCGGGAGTGAATATCCTCTCTCCTTTGAACGGTTTCATGAAATACAATTATAAGCGTTCAGAAATATGCAGGCTGTTATACTCGCCGCCGGTATAGGGAGGAGACTCGGAGATATAACGAGGAACAAGCCTAAGTGTATGGTTTCTATAAACGGTAGGACCATAATAGAGAATGCATTAGAAGCTTTGAAGAAAGCAGGGATAGAGAGAGTCATACTTGTGACAGGTCACGCCCATGAGAAGCTGGAGTCCTTCGTTAGAGAAATGTTTCCTGAACTTAACTTCGAGTTCGTATACAACAAAGAATATGCCTCTACTAACAATATTTACTCTCTATACTTGGCAAGGGACTTCCTTTTAGAGGAGGACAGTATTCTCTTGGAGAGCGACGTTTTCTTTGAAAGGAGTATACTCACAAAACTTCTTAATGACAGAAGGGAGGTTCTTGCTGTTGTAGATAAGTATCAGCCTTGGATGGACGGAACGGTGGTAAAGGTAGATGAGGAAGACAATATAACCGCCTTCATACCCAAAGAATTCTTTGATTACGAGGAGGCGGATGAATACTATAAGACTGTGAACATATACAAGTTCTCAAAAGAGTTCATAAGGGATACTTACCTGCCCTTTCTGAAAGCTTATGTGGAAGTTATGGGAAAAAACGCTTACTATGAGCTTGTGCTGAGGGTTATTTCCTTCCTCGAAAAGGCAAACGTAAAAGCTTTGAGACTGGAAGGCGAAAAGTGGTATGAGATAGATACTCTCCAGGACATTAAGAACGCAGAGGTTGTCTTCGCCACATCTCCGGAGCTTAAACTGAAGAAAGTAAAGGAAAGATACGGGGGCTACTGGAGGTTCCCCAAGATAAAGGATTTTTGTTATCTGGTAAATCCCTATTTTCCTACCAAGAAGATGTATGAGGAGATAAAAGCGAGCTTTGACACCCTCTCCTCCCAGTATCCCTCTACACTGAAGGTTCAGAACCTACTTGCGGGAATGCTCTTCGGAGTGGATGAGGATGATATCCTTGTAGGAAACGGCGCTTCAGAACTTATAGCCTCCTTGCCCGGACTGCTTCCAGAACCTGTGGGTGTGATTCTTCCAACTTTCGAGGAGTATCCCTCGAGATTTAAAAATGTTATAGCTTATACTTCGGATAGCCCGGACTACAGATACGGTGTAGAAGATCTTTTGAGGTTAGCTAAGCTTACGGGAACCATAGTTCTTGTAAATCCGGACAATCCGAGCGGAAACTATATAAACAGGAATGAGATCCTGTATCTGCTGGAGGAACTGAAAAGAAGAAACAAATATCTTGTTCTCGATGAATCATTTGTTGATTTCTCGTGTGAAGGAGATAAAGCGAGTCTGATAAGGAAGGATATACTGTATGAATTTCCGAACCTTATAGTTGTAAAAAGTATAAGTAAAAGCTACGGTGTTCCCGGTTTGAGATTGGGGGTGCTTGCCACCTCTAACAGGGAGTTGTTAAAGGTCCTAAGGGGTAGGCTCCCCGTATGGAATATAAACTCCTTCGGCGAGTTTTTTCTCCAGATATTTCCAAAGTATGTAGATGAGTATCGGAAGGCATGCGATAAGGTGAGGGAAGAAAGAGAAAGGTTTTACAAAAACCTCAAAAAGCTTCCTATCTTGAGAGTGATTCCTTCTGAGGCTAACTACTTTATGTGTGAGCTTAAGGAAGGTTTGAGGGCAAAGGACTTTGTTTCCAGAATGCTCTGGGAGAAGGATATATTTGTTAAGGATCTTTCGAGTAAGAAGGGAGTGAAAGGAGAGTTTATCAGAGTGGCGATAAGAGATTCTAAAGATAATGACTACTTTATTAAAAGCGTTGAAGAAATCTATTCATAGACCTCAAGTATGTAAGCATGGTTTATTCTCTCTTCCTCGGGAGGAAGTTCCATGTAGTTGCCGTATAAGATTCTGAGATAGGTATCGTAATCCTTAGGTCCCCAGAACTTATGTCCCTCAAAATCGTAGAGCTTCAACGGATAGAGGCTGTCCAGAGGCACGCAGAACTCCTTTTCCGGAAACCGCACGCTTCTTACCACCATAAGATCCTTATCCGTCCATCCGGAATGCATAATCTTATCCGTTAAGCTGAAGAGGTTTTCAATCAGATAGTATATGTCAGCCACCTTTCTGATCCTGTCCACGGCACCCATGATCTTTCTATAAAGATTCACCTTTTCTTTCTTTACGGTTATGCAGGGGAATATGTCTATGTATAAGCCAGTGTTGTATCCTATATCCTGTCCACGCTTTATTTTTACAACTTCCCTCTCCTCCAGTATCCTTCCTTTATTGCTTCTTACCTTAGCGTAGTATCTGGGAAACTTTCTCTCTAACTCTTTGGTTTGAAGGAACATGTGGTCGGGGAGTTCCCTCGGAGCTATATCTAAAAATCTGTGGTAGTCTTCGAGAGGCATGCATATATCGAGATCATCATCCCAAGGTATGAAACCTTTATGTCTAACCGCACCCAGAAGGGTTCCACTGTCCAACCAATATTTCAACCCGTGGTTTTCACATATCCTGTGAACCTCTATAAGTATGTTGAGCATTACCTTTTGAGCTTTTTTCAAAACTGCGGGATCCGTCTTTCTCTTCTCTACTTTGGGCTTCCCGTATATTAGATCCGCTATCCTCATAAAAGTTTGCCTGATCTTTTAAAGCCTGCTCTTCTTGTCGGTCCCCTTGTATCCCACCATCTCTCTTATAGCCTGGGCGAACTCCCTTATCTCCTTCTGGGCGCCCTCGTGGGTCCTGAGTGTTATGAAGTTGTCCAGAGAGGCTCTGGGGACCGTCCAGTAGTAGCGGGTCTTCATGAACTGAGGCAGGACACCCCTCGCCAGCTCCTTGGCCACTTCTTTTTCGGTCATCCTCTCGTAGAGGGAGTGGCTCTCTTTTATGATCCTCTTTATCTCTTCTAAAAACTCTGAGTGGTAAGGCTCTTCCACGGGCTCGTCTACGGAGGCCTGCTTGTTGGTCTTGGCCTGCTTTCTGAGAACCTCGGGGATGTAAAACTTTATGTCGTAGGCGGTGTATCTTCTGGAGATCTCGTTGTAGGAGCCGAACCTGTGCCTGTGCCACTGGCGGGCCACAAAGAGGGGGCACTCCACTATGAAGGTGTAGTAATCCATGTCAGTTCCAAGCTCGAGCTTGTCCACCAGCCCTATCCATCCGGAGGAAGTCTCTATCCTTTCTTGCAAAAAGACCCTGTCTGTGGTGTAAGGAACTTCAGATAGCTCCTCGTCCGAGATCTCCCCTTTCCTCTCCACTATGCTCCAGGTCGCGGGGAAGGACTTCTTCACCTGCTCAAAGATCTTCTCCGGAAGGTGCTCGAGGGAGTTTATGGCGTTCCTGAGATTCACCCATATGTAGCCTCCCGAGTAGTAGATCTGGACGGTAGGTATGCTGAGCTTTTCGAGTATGTTCAACCAGTCCCTCTTACTGCCTTCGAAGGCTATCACGTTGTGCTCGAAGGGTGAGGCGTGCCTGTGCCTGAAGAGGAACCTTATAAGCCTCTTGTCTCTCTCGGGGTCCACCTTCTCGTCCCTTCCGAAGGACACCCTCGCACACCTGACTATCCTCTGATCCGAACCCATTACGTGGATTTCCATCACTCGACCTCTTTCCACCTGTCCTTCTCTTTGTCGTAGACCATTATCTTCCCCCTTTCCATCTTTACCGTGTATCCTCTTCCGAGAAGGTTCAGGACCTTTATCAGGTTAAAAAGATCGTTTACAAGTCTTGCCTCCTTCTCACTCACGCTTCCCACCTTCCTGTAGAGGAGGATTATCAGAAACCAGGTGAAGAGGAAAAGACCTCCCGTGAAGAGTCCGACGCTGAAGAGGAACTTTTCGAACTCGTAAGGTCCTTTCTCCTCCGTTTTCAAAGAAGCTATATCTTTTCTAAGTGTTTCTATCCTTCTTTTAAGCTCCTCTATATCTTTTTTGATATCAGGTTCGGGAGCCTTTGGCTTTTCCTCTTCTTTGGGTTTTTCCATCTTCTCAGGTTCAGGGTATATAACGTAGGAGGGATCTATCTCACACTTTTTTATGAAGGCATCCGGGAAAAACCTTCTGACCTTGCGTAGCATGAGTATCAGGTCCCTCGATCTTTCCTCCGCTCCCACCCTAAGGAGGTAGACGTTTCCTCTGAGCTCTATCCTTGCTTCGGGGAAGTCCTTTATCTTCTCGAAGTCTGTCATGGCAAGATCTATGCTTCTGTAAGTTGCCACCTGTATGCAGTATTTCTGCGTGGACGGGAAGGATAAAGACACCACGGATAAGAGAAGCGTCAAAAGAGCTTTTTTCATTTTGGGATTATTATAAGTCAGTCAGGAAAAGGTCATGCCCGCATACGAGACCTTTGAGTCGGTAGGCTCCTCGTGGTAGATCTGGTAATCAACTTCCCTTCCCTTTCTAGCCCCCAGCTCCTTCAGGAGCTCCGTAAAGACGTAGTTGGTGAACTGGCCGTCTATCCTGGTCCTGTTGCTGTCCGACTCCAGAAGTCTGAAGGCGGAGGAGCTGTCGAGCCTCTCAAGAAGCTTTATGTATTCCTTGTCCCTGAAGGAGGGGTCGTAGCTGAAGGGATCCCCGAACTTCCTTCCCACGTGGCTCATGTCCACGCTCGATATCACGAGAAGGTTCCTGTCTTCGATCGCTCTGGCGAGTCTGAGGGCAGTTTCCCTCAGGGACCCCTCGTTCCCGTAGGAGACTATCGCAGGAACCGCCCTGGCCTCTGGGAAGAGGTGCTTCACGAAGACCGCTTGGAACTCTATCGAGTGCTCCATCCTGTAGGAGAGGATGTCCTGGAATATATCGTGCTCGAAGTTTTTCCTTAGCCTTTCCACCACCTCCAGATCCACCTCGAGCACTCCGAGTGGTGTTTCTAAATCAAGGGGGCAGACCGAGAAGGGTGTCTCGTGGAGGTAGTGGGAGACTCCGAGTATAAGGACCGTATCCGGCCTTCTGCCTATCCTCCCGTAAACCTTCCCGTAGGTGCTCAGCGCCACCCTCATGTCCATGTGGGGAACGAGGATTCCGAGGGGGTGTTCCTTTTGTGAGCTTTCAAGGCTCGAGTCCAGAAACTTCCTCAGCTCTTTGGGATCCTTCGGGTAGGCCTCCCCCGCATGGTAGGGCTTCAGGACCTTAGAAGAAAGCATCCTGTCTCTGAGATCCTGGAGGGCCTTCTGGAACCTGCCGTTCAGGAGGAGCAGGTTCTCATCGAGGAGCCTGAGGACCTCACTGTAGTCCTCGGAACTCAGTATGCTCCCCGTCCTTCTGAAGAACTCCGCCTTTATCTCGTTCTCGTCCCTCGAGCCGTCCATCAGGGACATGAGGAGGAGCAGGTGTGAGGAGACCATCAGGGGAGGGGAGAGGCCGTAAGGGTCTCTGATTAGGAACCTGTCCCCGTAAGGCTGAACCTCTACGAACCTGACTCTGGGACGGTCCATCTCAGACCGCTTTCTCGTAGATTAGCTTGGGCTTTTGCTTCTTGGCCACCGTGTCTCTGTCCACTATGACCTTCTTCACGTTCCCGAGGGAGGGTATCTCGAACATTATGTCGGTCATTATCTCCTCCATTATGGCCCTCAGACCCCTGGCCCCCGTCTTCCTCCTTATGGCCTCCCTCGCTATCTCTCTCAGGGCCTCTTCGGTGAACTCCAGCTCCACCCCGTCGAGTTCGAGGAGCTTCTTGAACTGCTTCACAAGGGCGTTCTTCGGCTCTACCAGTATCCTGACCAGGTCCTCCTCTCCCAGCTCATCGAGGGTGGCTATTACGGGAAGCCTGCCCACGAACTCGGGTATGAGGCCGAACTTTATCAGGTCGTCGGGCTCCACGAGGGCGAGGACGTTCTCATCGTCCATAGACTTCTTTATGGAGGACTCGAAGCCCATGACGGACTTGCCGAGCCTGTGCTTTATAATCTCATCGAGGCCCACGAAGGCCCCTCCGCATATGAAAAGGATGTCTGTGGTGTCTATCTGAATGAACTCCTGGTGGGGGTGCTTCCTCCCGCCCTGGGGAGGGACGTTGGCTATTGTCCCCTCTATTATCTTCAGAAGGGCCTGCTGGACCCCCTCACCGGAGACGTCCCTCGTGATGGAGGGGTTTATCCCGGACTTTTTGGCTATCTTGTCTATCTCGTCTATGTATACTATCCCCTTCTGGGCCGCCTCCACGTCGTATCCGCAGTTCTGGAGTAGCCTCGTGAGAACGTTCTCCACGTCCTCCCCCACGTATCCCGCCTCGGTGAGGGAGGTGGCGTCCGCTATGGCGAAGGGGACGTTGAGGATCTTGGCCAGAGTCTTTGCCAGAAGCGTTTTTCCCGATCCCGTGGGACCTATCAGAAGTATGTTGCTCTTCTCCACCTCCACACCGCCCAGATCTATGCCCGACTCCTTGGCCTTTATCCTCTTGTAGTGGTTGTAAACCGCAACCGAAAGAACCTTCTTGGCCCTCTCCTGGCCTATCACGTACTCGTCGAGGATCTTCTTTATCCTCTCGGGAGTGGGCAGGTCCTCCAGGTCCAGCTCGTAGCTGTCTACCTTCTGCTCCTTAACTATGTGGTAGCACTTCTCCACGCACTCGTCGCAGATAAAGGTGTTTGAGGGCCCCGCTATAAGTATGAGAGCCTCATCCTGGGGCTTTCCACAGAAGGAGCACCTCTGCTTCTGATTCTTCATGTTTTTCATACCTCAGAATTTATCTGACTACTCCCTCTTTTCAATGACCTTGTCTATAACCCCGTACTCCTTCGCCTCTTCCGCGGACATGAAGTAGTCCCTCTCCACGTCCTTCTCTATCTTCTCCAAAGGCTGGCCCGTGTGCTTGGAGAGGATCTCGTTGAGCATCTGCTTTATCCTCTTTATCTCCTCCGCGTGGATTATTATGTCGGTCGCCTGTCCCTGAATTCCGCCTATGGGCTGGTGGATCATTATCCTCGAGTGGGGCAGGGCGTACCTCTTTCCCTTGGCTCCCGCCGCCAGGAGCACCGCTCCCATCGAGGCGGCCTGCCCTATGCATATGGTGACCACGTCGGGCTTTATATACTGCATCGTGTCGTATATGGCCATGCCCGCGGTCACCGATCCTCCGGGCGAGTTTATGTAGAGGTATATGTCCTTCTCAGGGTCCTGGGACTCTAAAAATAGAAGCTGGGCCACTATCAGGTTGGCCACGTGGTCGTCTATGGGAAAGCCCAGGAGGACTATCCTGTCCTGGAGGAGCCTCGAGTATATGTCGAAGGCTCTTTCACCTCTGGGCGTCTGCTCTATGACTATCGGGACGAGCTGGTTTAGAATGTCCTTCATCCTTCTCCTCCTTCCTTAGCTTCTTCCTGCTTTTGAGGTTCTTCCTCCTTCTTCTCCACCTCCTTTATCTTTACCTTGGACACTATCTCCTTGAGAGCCTTCTTCCTCCTGGCGTCCGATCTGACCACATCCATGAGGTTCTCCTTCTCAAAGTATTCCTTTACCTCCTCCTTGGTGCTTCCCATCTGCTGGGCGAGATCCTCAAACTGCTCCTCTATGTCCTCCTCGGTAGCCTCTATTCCTTTTTCCTCAGCATACTTGTCCAAGATGTATCTGAGCTTTATGTTGGCCTCCGCCTGGGGAAGGAGCTCCTGGGCCATCGCCCTGTAGTCGAAGTATCTGGTGTCTATCCCGAACTGCTGGAGCTGGCGAACCCTGTTCTCTATTAGGAAGGAGAGTTCCCTGTTGAGGAGGGTCTTGGGAACCTCTATCTCGTGAATGCTCACCAGCTTATCCGCCACAACGTCCTCTATTATTGCCCTTCTGGTCCTCTCGAAGTTCTCCCTCACCTCCTCCTCTATCTTTTTCTTTGCCTCCTCCCAGCTCTCGTATCCCAGCTCCTTCGCAAAGTCGTCGTTCTCCTCGGGAAGGACCTTCTCCTTCACCTCCTTGATCTTCACCTTTATGTTGGCCCTTCCTATCTCCTTACCCTCCTGATCGTATAGGGGGAGATCTTTCAGCTCCACCTCATCTTCGGGCTTCTTGCCTATCAGGGCTTTCTCGAGCTCCTCCCTGAACATCTTCTGACCTATTATTCCCGAGGTCTCCCCGGTTACCTTCTCTCCCTCCTCGCCTTCCTTTATCTCCTGAACCTCGTAGTCTATGCTGACGAGGTCACCCTCCTTTATGGGCCTGTCCTCCACGGGTTCCCATACCGCGTGCTCCTCCTTCAGCTGTTCTATCCTCTTCTGGATGAGCTCCTCGCTGAACTCGAGCTTGGGGACCTCCACCTCGAGGCCTTCTATCTCTTTGAGCTCGAACTCGGGAGGTGTCTCGAAGCTGACGGTGTAGGTCACCTTGGGTGTCTTGTCTTCGAGCACCACCTTCTCCAGGTATATGTCCGCCACTGGGATCAGCTTGCTCTCCTCTATGGCCTCCTGGAGGGTTTTGTTGGCTACCTTCTTGCCGACCTCCTCCTCTATGTAGTCCTTGTATTTGGCCTTTATCAGCCAGAGGGGCGCGGTCCCCTTTCTGAATCCCTGTATCTCCACGTTCTCTTTTAGGTAGGAGTAAACCTCGTTCAGAGCCTCCTCCACCGTGGGACCTTCTATCTCCACGGTAAGGGCTTTGAAGAGTCCTTCTCTCTCTTCAGTCTTCACCTTCATCAAAGATCCTCCTGAAGCTCATGCGGGTGGAGGGAGTCGAACCCTCACGCCCCGAAGGGCACCGGATCCTAAGTCCGGCGCGTCTGCCAGTTCCGCCACACCCGCTAAGAGGGATTATTATAATCTCTTTTCGCCCTTGAGAAGCTCCTCCGCCTCCTCCTCGGGCACGGGCCTTCCAAAGTAGAACCCCTGAACGAGATCGCACCCCAGATCTTCCATGACCTCCTTCTGACTCTTGGTCTCAACACCCTCCGCGAGCGTCTCAAGGTTGAGAGATCTGGCCAGAGTCACTATGGAGGAGACTATGGCTCTGTCCACCTTGTTGTGAATTATGCCCTGGGTAAAGGTCATGTCTATCTTGATCACGTCTATCGGGAGCCTCTTCAGATATGCAAGGGAGGAGTATCCTGTTCCGAAGTCGTCCACCGCAAATCGGAAGCCGAGGGTTTTGAGCTTCTTTAGTCTGCTCGCGGACTCCTCTGGATCATACATGAGTGAGGTTTCCGTGATTTCGAGAACGAGGTTGAAGGGGTTCGCGTCCGTGTCCTTTAAAACGTCTATAACCTTGTCCACAAAACGCCTGTCTATGAACTGCCTTGGTGAGACGTTTACACTCACGTAAACGCCGAACCTCTCCCACTCTTTGGACTTTAAAAAGGCCTTCTCCATCACCCACCTGCCCACATCCTTTATAAAACCCAGCTCTTCCAGGAGGGGTATGAACCTCTGAGGAGGCACGAGGCCTGTCTGGGGATCTCTCCACCTGAGGAGTGCCTCCAACCCCACGATCTCACCGGTAGCCAGTCTGTATATGGGTTGGTAGTAGAGGACGAACTCTTCCCTGTCGAGGGCTCTGTGTAGCTTCGTTTTCAAGGTAAGTATCTCCTCAGCCTCCCTGTTCATCTCCTCACTGAAGAAAGCGAAGCTGTTCTTGCCCTCTTCTTTGGCCTTATACATGGCTATGTCCGCGTTCTTTATCAGGGTGCTGGGGTTCTTCCCGTTGTCCGGATAGAGGGCTATGCCTATAGAGGCTGAGAGGTAAACGTCCTCCCCGTCCGCGTCGAAGGGGGTGTCGAAGAGCCTGAGAACCTTCTCCGCCACCGAGATTATATCCTTTATGTCCCTGATGTCCGATATGACAGCCACGAACTCGTCCCCTCCGAACCTCGCTACCGTGTCTATCTCCCTGAACACTGATCTAAGCCTGTTGGCCACCTGAACGAGTATCCTGTCTCCAGCCTCGTGACCGAGGGTGTCGTTTACCGTCTTGAAGTAGTCGAGATCTATGAAGAGTATGGCGGTTTTGGTCCCGTTCCTGTTGGATCTTGCGATGGCGCTCTCTATCCTGTCCCTCAGGAGAGCTCTGTTGGGAAGCCCTGTCAGGGGATCGTAGTAGGCAAGCCTCCTCAGTTCCTCCATGTAGGAGCTGAGCTTTGCGGTAAGCTCACTGAAGGCTTTGGAGAGGAGGCCAAGCTCCAGGAGGTTTGTCTTAGGCATGTTTACCTCTGGCCTTCTCTCTATGGTCCTCGTCAGAGAATCGACGGTCCTGGCCAGCCTCTCCAAGGGGTTTGATATCACCCCTCCCAATATCTTGGCTGCGAAGAAGGATACGGCGGAGAGGATCATTATCGATACAAAGTTGCCCGAAAGGTATGAAAAGAGGTTTGCCATGTATGGCCTGACGGATATGAAGGTAGCCACCTTCCAGCCCGTATCCTTCCTCATGTCCTCCTGCCTGTAGAAGTAAGAGTAGAGATACTTACCCACCTTGAGCGTGTGGAAGTCGTTCCCCCTGTGAACTATTGGAATTCCGTGCTTTACCGTTTCCACCTCGCCTGGGTAAAAGTTGCTGAGCGGACTCATGTCCTCGAAGGCGGAGACTATAACCTTACCGTGTGAATCAACTATGGTTATGTAAACACTCTCCTTTAGAGAGGAGTTTCTCACCACATCTTCCACGTGCTTCAGCTTCAGACCGCAGTAAGCGTATCCTATAAACCTTCCCTCTTTAACAGCTGGAACAGCTATGCCTACGACCGGTTTGAGGGCGAACTTGGCCACAAAGACCCTGGTGAAGGTATGCTTCAGAGTGTCCCTGACCTTCTTGTAGTAGGGCCTGTAGCTGAAGTTCACACCTATCATATACTTCCCGGCAGGGTTTACCTCCGGGTAGAAGGCTATGGTAGTTGCCTTTTCGTCCGCTATGTAGCAGGCGTGAAGATCGTTGAAGGTTCTCCTTATGGCTTCTGTCTCCCTCTGAAGCTGAACTCTGTTGCTGTGTCCCCATATCACGAGCCTGTTGGCCAGCTCTCTGACCGCGTTCAGATGCGTGTCCAGCCAGTAGGTCAGATCGTTCTTCACGTTGTCCGTTATGAGATCCAGATCCTCTTTAACCTCGTGGGCCATCTCCTCCTCTTCCTGCTTGGCGTTGTATATGGCCCATCCGAGCAGTGGAAAGGAGGCCATTATCAAAAGGGACAGGGATACCACCTGTCGATAGCTGACCTTCCTATCCTCTTCCTTTGCGTGGAGGCTGTAGATCACGGCGACCAGATTGGCAAAGGCGACGTTTACGAGGCTGTTCACCGCACTCTTGAGGGGTATAGTTATCGCTACGAAAGGTTCGATCTCGAGAACTCTATTTAAAACGAGGAAGTATAAGGGAATTCCCAGTATCGTCCAGAAGATCCATGCGGATACGACGAGGTTCAAACCGAACTTAAGCCTTAGGATCGATACGATGAGGAACTCAAGGAGTATGAATATGCCCCACAGGGGATCCGAATAGAGCAGATCCGCCTGGAAAGCGAGTATGAGGGATATGGGGAAGGCGAAGGTCAGACCGAACAGCTCGAGGGTCAGGTAGAGGAATATGCCTCCGAAGGTAAGGGGCAGTGCATCCAGAAACAGATTTACGCTGATGAGGTTCGCTACCGAAGAGGAAAGGAGCAGGAGTAGGTATACCGCTACCCTCTTTTTATCTCCCACCTTCTACCCCTTCTATTATCCCTCCACCCAAGAGCACGTCATCATTATAAAAGGCTACCACCTGTCCTGGAGTTATCCCCCTCAGATCCTCTTTGAACTTCACCTTATACCCTTCGGAAGTTTTCTCTACGCTTTCAACGGGAACGGGATTGTGTCTGTATCTTATCTGGGCCACCACCCCTTCCCCCCACTCGTTCAGGGGAACGTGAAGGTTCAAATCCTTCACGTAGAGGGTGTCGTTGTATAGATACTCTTCTTCTCCCACCACTACGGTGTTTGTGATGGGATCTATGTCCACCACATAGAGAGGCTTCCCGTAGGAGATGCCCAGCCCCCTCCTCTGGCCTATGGTGAAGCGGTATATGCCCCTGTGTTTTCCCAGGACCTTTCCAGAGACGTGCCTTATCTCCCCTTCCCTCTCCCCGAGTATGTTTTCCAGATACTCCCCGGGACTCCTGCCCATCAGGAAGCACACCTCCTGGGAGTCCCTCTTGTCCGCCACCTCCAGACCTCTGGAGCGGGCGATCTCCCTAACCTCCTCCTTCGTAAGATCACCGAGGGGGAACTCTAAGAGCTCCAGATCCTCCTTTCTCACGAGGGCCAGAAAGTAGGACTGATCCCTCCTCCTGTCCCTGCCCCTCCTGATAACCCTTCCGTATCGGGGATGGTCCTCCACCTTTGCGTAGTGCCCCGTGGCGAGCCTCTCTATGTCCGCCACCGCCTTCAAATACCTGGCGAAGTAGCCCGTCTTCACCTCCCTGTTGCATAGGGCGCAGGGATTGGGAGTTCTCCCTCTTGAATATTCCTCTACGAAGTAGTCTATGACCCTCTCCCTGAAGATCTTCTCCCAGTCGAAGGTCAGGTGCGGGATCCCGAGCCTCTGGGAAACCTTCGCCGCATCCTGAACGTCCTTTGGAGAACAGCACACGTTGTGTGCCCCCTCCAGCTCGCAGGCCTCGATCGTGTGAAAGCGCAGAGTAACACCTATTACCTCGTGTCCCCGCTCCTTCATCAAAAGGGCGGTGACGCTGCTGTCCACGCCACCGCTCATACCGACCGCCACCCTCATAGCTGAGTTAATATATTCCCCTGTCAGAAAGGAGAAAAGAACAGCGTTTTTATATACACGATGGGGAAGGTGAGGATACCTCTCGACTTCATAGGGGAGATTGAGCGGAGCATTACCAGGCCCGCGTTTGTGAGGATCTGGCTCTCCTACATATCGGAGCGCTACGAACTCTCGAAGGAGCTTCTCGAGCTTTTAGAGGATGTTCCTTACGAGGAGCCTTCGGAGGAGGACGGGGAGCTTCTGAGGGAGATAACCCGCACCTACTTTGAGAACAGACCCCTCGTCTACGGGATCGTAAGTTCGGACATACGACCGCCCTTGAAGTTCTCCAGCCTTTCTGACGTAAACGAGAACAACCATATATTTGCGGAGCCCGAGTGGTCCTTCAGCGAGGGAATACCCCTCCTCTATCCGGAGAGCGTGGAGAGGCTTTTGAAGGATGTCCTCGAACTCGCTTTCATAAAGATAGCTTTCGCTAAAGAGCTTCCTAAGAAGAGGATAGTGTGTGAGATACAGCCTACCGACGAAGAGGTAAGAAGGGTGTCTTTGAAGTATATCAAGAAGAAGAACATACGTGTGGGCGGTGTGGCGAGTGCGGTTAATCATATTCAAAGATACATCCGCGGACAGCTTACCAGGACCGTCGAGAAGGAGCTGGAATACGAGGTGTGGGAGCTTATAGGCTACGAGGTTAACTCCCTCAGAGAGCACTTGAGGGACCTCGTGAGAGCCAGCGTGAGTAGCTACATGAAGGATCTGAAGAGACTTATCCGCAGGATGGGCAGGGAGGACCCTGACGGGTTCCTGAGATACCTCCAGAGCGGTAGACCCATTATGAGCTACTGTGAACATCCAGCCAGGTGCCGCAGGAGGTTCGAAGACAAGGACTCATACAAAAATTACGTGGAGAGCAGGTTCATGAAGGACATTCTGGATCTCCAGCTGGTGCCCGAAAAGGCGGATATGTCGGTCATCTACAGGGCAATACGGGACAGAAGGTTCAGGAAAATCGCGGAGGAGCTTCTCGCGCACATCTGCAGGCACGTTGTCAGGGGCGATCGGGAAAGGGAGCGGATCTTTGTGGACATGCTCTTTAGACTCCTGAGATCCCATAAGAAGGTTCTTGCGTTTCTTGAGAGGAACAGGCTGGATGACCTGAGAACCGCGGTCGATGGAGTAATGGAGCTTAAGAAGAAGGCCTCCTACCTGAGGAGAGTTCACCAGAAGGTTATCGATCTCTTCACAGAAGAGGGCTTCCCCCAGACCGATAACCCGATAGTTGAGGAGGCTTACGAGGCTTACATGAACCTGCTGGACAGGGAGGTGCTCGCCCACACCAGAGCGCAGATACACGCCTCCGTTGAGAACCTGGTGTGGCTGTTTATGGACAGGGACGATCTTGAGAGGGCTGAGGCGCTTGTGAGGAAGGCGATCGAGGTCGGAGCGGTCAGCCCCCTGTTCATAGAGATAACGGGGACCTTAGGATTGAAGTTTTTCGACAGGTTTTCGGAGGACGAGGATGTAAAGTTTCTGGAGAAGTCTCTATACTGGTATGAGCGGTTTTACGAGCTTCTCTACCTGGAGGAGATTTCGGGGAGTCTGGAGGAGGAGGAGATATACCTCTTCCCCAGGATCTACGAGAACCTGGCCAACTATATATCCATCAAGCTTTACAACCTGATTTCGGAGGAAGTGGGCTCGGAGGACGAGCTGGAAAAAGAGTGGGAGAGGATGGCAGAGAAGATGGACTTTATCGAAGGCCTGTTCGATAAATACAGGACGAAGCCCTATGAGCGGGAAGGCTTAAGGGTGGGCGATCTCCTTCTGATCAAAGTGAGGAGAAAGGACACCTCCCCAGAGGAGGTCTTCAGCTTTTACCTTACCACGCTTAAGCTCTATAAGGTGGTTTACCTCCTCTACTCGGAGGGAGGTGAGGAGGAGGCCAGGAGCATACTCAGGGAGGTTCTCTCCAATACACCGCGGGAGGTTTTAAAGGATATAAATCTCCCCGAGTTCTTCACGGGCTGGGGCCTTGACTACGATGAACTGCTCTCGGATCTCTGATCCAGTCCCGAGAAGAAAGCGTGTATGAAATCCACTATCTCTGGACTCAGCTCCCACCTCTTCATAAGCTCCTCGTTCCCCCTTACAAGCTCGGTGGCCCTCAGGATCAGAGCGTGGGGAGGATCGCTCTCCCTGAGAATCCCCAAGGAAAGCATACCTATGAAGGTCTGGCGGACGTCCT
Source organism: Aquificaceae bacterium (assembly GCA_027079305.1). GTDB lineage: Bacteria > Aquificota > Aquificia > Aquificales > Aquificaceae > Hydrogenivirga. Next base: position 6,654 of record JALWVU010000065.1, on the reverse strand, counting down.
CCGCTATCCCCTGCATCATGAGGTCGAAGTTGAACCTCTCGTATATCTTCTGCCTCTCCTCCTCATTTTTTCTTATCAGACTCTTTGCAAAGGCGCATATCTTCGCCCATGTGTTTAGAGTCTTCTCCCACTCCTCTTTGGGGAGGCCCTCCAGCTCTATGTTTATGTAGCTGAGAAGATAGCGTGCCAGATACTCCTTCGCGGAGTCCAAACTCTCAAAACCTGGAGGGACGGTCTCCTTCTTCAGAAGATCTGTGAGGTCCTTCTTCATCGTGAGTTAGTCTAAGTCTGGGATGAGAGCCTGTCAAGGAAGCTCCTGATCTTCTCCCCCCACCTTTTTGCTTCGTGGAGTATCCTCTCCTCGTCGAGGGTCTTTACCTCCCTCTTCTCCATAAGGACCTTCCCCCTGCACACGACCGTGTCTACGTCGGAACTGCTTGCGGAGTAAACCACCTGGGCGACGGGATCGTAGAGGGGCTGGAGATGGGGAGAGTCCGTATCTATAAGTATCAGATCCGCCTCGTATCCTTCCTCTATCCTCCCCGCCTTTATTCCCACCGCGGAGAACCCGTTTTCGGTGGCTATTTTCAGAGCGGTCTTTGCGTCCATAGCCTTGGCGTCCAGATTCGCCCCTTTGTGGAGCTTCGCCATGGTGGAGAGCTCCTCGAGCATGTCCAGGTTGTCGTTGGAAGCGGACCCGTCCGTCCCGAGGCAGAGGTGAACCCCCCTTCTAACATACTCTGGAACTGGAGCTATCCCTGAGGCGAGCTTCAGGTTGCTCTCGGGGCAGTGGGCTACTTTAACTCCCCTCTCCTTAACTATCTCCATCTCCTCCTCCTCGAGCCAGACCATGTGGGCGCATAGGACCTTCTCTGAGAGGAATCCCACACTCTCGAGGTGCCTCACAGGAGTGTTTCCATATTCTTCCTTTATCCTCTCTACTTCTCCTCTGGTTTCCGCCACGTGTATGTGAAGGTAAAGGTCCAGCTCCTCCGCAAGCTCTTTGGCTTTCCTGAGTGTATCGGGAGAGCAGGTGTAGGGAGCGTGGGGGCATATGACGGGAAATAGTAGCTCATCCCCTCTGAAGCTCTGGGCGAACTCCCTCGCCCTCTTTATGTATTCCTCAGGCGTTTTTGCCACCTTCGTGGGGAAGTCCAGTATCCCGAAGCCGAGGCCTGCCCTTATCCCCGCCTCTCTCGCCACCTCCCCCACCTCCTCCTCGAAGAAGTACATGTCCATGAAGAGGGTGGTCCCGCTCTTTATCATCTCCAGGATCCCCAGCTGAGCCCCCGCCCTCACGAACTCCGGGGAGACGAACTCCCCTTCCAGGGGCCATATCACCTTCTGAAGCCAGTCCATGAGGGGAAGATCCGCACCTATGCCTCTGAGCAGGGACATGGGGACGTGGGTGTGCATGTTGGCGAAGGAGGGGAGGGCGAGCTTTCCATCTGCCCTGATTATGTAATCCGCCTCGGCCTCTATACCGCTTGCGATCTTAACTATCTTGGTGTCTCTGATGGCTATGTCCACGGTGCCTCTTTCGGGCACCAAGGCGGACTTTACGAGGAGGTCGAACCTCTCCATGGGAAAGAGATTTTACCAGGTTAGGTAGGCGGAGAGCATATACCTCCTGTTCTCGTCCTGTCCCGAGTAGGCGCCCACCTCCTCCGCGTAGGTGGTGGCGACTATCCTGAGAAGAAGGAGCCTCAGCTCCGCCCCCGCGGTCCAGTAGCCCTGGTAGGATCCCAGTCTGAGAGTAAAACCTGTAAGCTTTCCCCTCCACACCTCCAGCTCCGCACCGGCGCGGAGGCGCTTACCCAGATCCCTGTCCTGTTTGTAATTACCGGTTACGTCCACCACGTCGAAGGCGAGGGTCAGGCCTCCGAGGAAGCTGGAATCTGTATGCCTTTTCAGGGCGACGCCCAGGTTAAGGGTCCCCGGGACCGTTCCCGCACCGCCGAAGTTCAGACCGCCCACATTGAGGTAGGAAGCTCCCAGGGAAGTCTTGAAACCGAATAGAGCCCCAACATCGTATATCACACCCAGATCCAGACCTACGGCGGAGCCCACCCTCTTTGCCTCGCTCCAGAGATAGGAGCTCAGATCCCCCTGGTTCTCCACCAGCTCCCTCGCGGTGACGTCCCTCTGAACCCTCTCCCTCGTGAGCTGTTTGATGCCCACCCCTAAAATGAGCCTCTCACCCATGAGTCCATAGGACACTCCCCCGAGCCCGCCGTACGTGACGCTCCCATCTATGCTCAGAAGTCCCTGGGAGCTGAAGCCCTGATGGGGAACCGCATCCATCCTGGCAACGAACAGGCCCCCCAGAGCCACGCCGAAGTTCCCGACCCTCTTGGCCACGGAGGGAAAGGTGTCCGCGGAGAAGTGGAGGACCTCACCCCTGTATTTTTTCAGAACATCCAGGGTGGCGTTCAGCTGATCGTCTGATCTCATAGCCCTGTCGAGATCCCGAACGAAGTTGTAGCCGTCCTCGCTGAAGGCGACGGTCGCACCGATAAGATCCACCTCGAAGCCCGCCTCTTTCCTTACCTTACCCAGCCCCGCGGGGTTGTAGAAGAGGGATGCGGAAGTTCCCCCGACCGCCACGTAAGCTCCCCCCATGCCCATGACCCTGGGATCCTTGTAGACGTAAGGGTACTCGAGGGCTATGGGGAAGGCAAAGGAAAAGGGTAGGATAAGGGTGAGGATAAGCCTCTTCATAGGAAACCTCCTTTTATCACAGGTAACCCGCCAGATCCTCCTGCGTGCACACGCCGTCGTTACCACAAACTTCCTGTATAAAGTTGTTTACCGCCTGCTCCGCATCCGTTCCCTGGACGAGGTTGGTTATTATCTGCTGGGCACTCTCGATCGTGTTGACGACCGTTTCCACAAGGTCAAGGACGTTCCCGTTGTCCACTACCGGACAGGGGTAGCATCCTGCATTTGGGTCCACCTGAGAGCAGGGGTTAAAGCTCGTATCGCAATAGCCCTCCGTAACTGCGAGCGCCCCGGAGGAGCTGTCTATAAGCCTGTAGTAGGTCTGCGTGTTGCACTCGCTGCCTCCGCCCACGCTGATGCTCAGCAGTTCGAAGGAGTAGCTGTTGTTCTGGGAGTCTGTGAAGGTCAGGTTTGTGGCACTGTCCACAGAGACGGTTCCCGCACTCGTGTTGCAGCTGTAGGGAGGTGCAATATTTGGATCGTTACCTTTGGCTACCGCATACTCTATCGCGCAGGCTGACGCGTCCGCTTCGTCCCCCACCGAGTTGCCGTTGGCGTCCTCTCCGCAACCCTGGGGGTTGAGCCAGCTGTCCACGTCTCCCACTATGTTCGCCACGGTAACCGCCGCCGTGGCGGCGTCAATTATAGCCTTGTAAAAGCAGGCGTCCCTTTTAAGGCTCTCGGTGGGTGCGGTCTGCTCGCATACGTTGTCTGCGACCGCGTCATATAGAGCGGACGCTCTCGAGAGATAGGGTATGTTCCCGGCGCTCACGTTGGAGGCTATGGCCTCTATGAACAGCTGGAAGCTGTTGGAGGTTGTGCCCGCGCTGTTTACCAGCTCCCTCAGGACATCGTTCGCGTCAAAGCCGGCCTTCCCCACGTAGGCGGCGGCCAGGTTGAACCTTCCCTCCTCAAGGGTGAAGGCTCCCCCGTAGGTGGGGTCGGGTGCAAGCGCCTGGATTACGAAGTCGTAATCTCCCCTGTCCAAGGCCTTCAGGATCTCATACCTTCTGGCCTCGGGCGAGTTCCTGCTGGAGATTCCGAGGTCGTCGTAACCCCCGCACCCGGCTGCGAACAGGACGAACCCGATGGAAGAAAGGATCTTAACGCCCCTCATTTCGAAACCTCCGATCGCTTACCACCTCAGCTCGTTGGCCTTCGCGTAGGTCTGAGGTTTCCTCTGGAAGAAGTCTGTCTTGGTGTTGTTTATCTTCCTGAAGTCGTCTATCCACTTCATGGGGTTGTCGGTTATCTCGGGGTAGAGAGGCTCCATGCCTATCTGGGTTATCCTCAGGTTCCCCAGATACTTTATGTACCTGTCTATCAGCTGGTTGTTTATACCCAGGATCTGGTCCTGGGTCACATACTGGCCCCACTTTATCTCCTGATCCACCGCGTACTTGAAGTACTCCCTTATCCAGCTCTTTATCTCGGGTGTGAAGAGCTCTGGATTCTCCTTCTGAAGGGAGAGGATCATGTTCCTGAAGAGGGTCACGTGTGTCAGCTCGTCCCTGTTTATGTACTTGATCTGCTGAACGGTGTTGGTCATCTTGCCCTGCCTTCCGAGGGTGTAGAAGAAGGCAAAGCCCGAGTAGAAGTAGATGGACTCGAGTATGTAGTTGCCTATGACCGCCTTTACGAAGTTCTCCTCTGTAGGCTTCCTTATGAACTCGTTGTAGACCTCCGCGACCACCTCGTTCCTCTCCTTCAGCCTCTCGTCCTCCCTCCAGTAGTTGTAGATCTCGTCCGCCTTTATGGGATCGACCACGGACTCTAAGATGAACTGGTAGGAGTAGGCGTGTATGGACTCCTGGAACTCCTGGGCGGTGAGGGCCATCTCTATCTCGGGGGCGGTTACCATCCTTGCGAAGTCCTTGAGCATGTCCACCTGAAAGGAGTCGAGAGCTATCAGGAAGCTCAGGACCAGCTCGTATGCTCTCCTCTCGTAGTCGGACAGAACCCTCTCGTACTGCTTCTTGTCCTCCATGAGGGGGATCTCCTCGGGGATCCAGAAGTTGGAAAAGCCCATCGTCTTGTAGAGATCGAAGGCCCATCCGTACTTGATGTTGTTGAGCTCGATTATGTTGGTGGGATTGCCCTTTACGACCTTCCTCTTGGCCGCGTCCCTTTCCCCCTCTGGGTTGAATATGAGCTTTCTCGAGAGGACCTTCTCGGAGCTCTCCAGCATCTTCTTACCTCCTCCAGCTTATAAATTTCGTTCCTTCCGCCCGTTTTTAAACCCTAAACCGCACAGCTCTCGCACTCGTCTATGTCGAGAACGGACTTGGACCTCAGGTAGTAGATGGTCTTGAGTCCCAGCTCCCAGGCGAGCTGGTAGATCTTCGAAAGGGTAGGGCCGTCTATCTTCTCGGGGTCTATGAAGAGGTTGAGGGACTGGGCCTGGTCTATCCACTTCTGCCTGACCGCCGCGGCCCTTACCACCCACTCCTGATCTATGTTGTAGGCGCTCTTGTAGTGCCAGAAGAACCTGTCTATCTCGGGAGGGACCTGAGGGAGGATACCGCTCATGTTCTCTTCCTTGTAGTATTTAGCAAATATAGGATCCACGGAGGGTGTCGCTCCCAAGATCAGGGAGGTGGATCCCGTGGGCATGAGGGCGAGGAGGTAGGCATTCCTCATACCGTGGGTTTTGACCTCCTCCGCCAGCTCCCTCCAGGGGAGGTTGTTGCCGTTCTCCTTGGAGTTCTCCTCTATATCCTCTATCTTCCTCCCGAAGAAGATGCCCCTGCTCCAGTCCGAGCCCTCGAAGAGCCTGTATTTACCTCTCTCCTTGGCGAGCTCCACCGATCCTTTTATAGCGTAGAAGGCGAGAAGCTCGAAGAGCCTGTCCGCAAACCTCAGGTGCTCCTCGCTCTCCCACTGAATCCCGTTCTTGACGAGGCAGTAGTGGTAGTTGGAGACACCTATCCCTATAGCCCTGTATCTCTTGTTGGTGTATTCCGCTTCTGGTATGGCGTAGTAGTTTATCTCTATCACGTTGTCGAGCATCCTCACCAGTTTGGGAACAACCCTCTCCATCATCTCCTTTGTATGCACCTTCCCGAGGTTCACCGATCCTAGGTTGCATACCACCACGTCCCCCGACACCTTCCTGTAGGTTATCTCCCCAGTCTCGGGGTCCAGCTCCCTTCCGAGGTGCTTGGTGGGACTCATGTTCTGGATTATCTCATGGCAGTTCCCTGTAACTATGCCGTTGAATATCAGTGAGTGGTTGTAGAGCTGGGTCGTATCGTAGACGTCCTCCTTCCCAGCGTACTTTATACTTACCACCTCGCTGAGGAACTTCTCCCCCTTTCTGCCCTCCGCAGGATAGCCCTTCGAAATTCTCTCCATGATAACCTTGAGGGCCTTCTCCTGCTTGCTGCCTATAAAGCCTATCTCCTCCACGAACCTTACAGCGTTCCTTCCCTTTATGTCGAGCCTGTAGGCCTGAGAGCTTGCATACTCCTTCTTTACACCGTCCTTCGTAACGTAGTTGAACTTACCTCCTCCGCGCCTGTATATGGATGACTTTATCCCGAAGTTGGCGAGGAGTATCTGAACACCCTCGAGCAGTTCTCTGCTCTTGCTGGTGAGCTGGATTGTGAAGGTGGGGATGCCCGAGTTCTTTATAACTTCTACGGTCGCATCCGCGGTGAAAAGTGCCTGAAGGTATCCTTTTACAGTTTCCCTTGTTCCCCTGAAGATTACCTCTGGAACCCTGTGCTTGGTCTCAGCGGTGAAGCCGAACTTCTCCTCGAGGATCCTGCCCAGCTTGCTGGAACATATCCTCAGCTTTCTGCTGCTGTCTGTGTGGCTCACCACCTTCGTGGCCAGAGGTCTCTCGTAATCGTTCAGGACCTTCCTTCCCTCAACCTCATGGTAGTAGGCTTCGACCACACGCTCTTTGGCGGTGTATATAAGATCTCTTAG
>JALWVU010000064.1 GCA_027079305.1 Aquificaceae bacterium | reverse complement strand
CGGGAGACAGGCCCAGCTCCTTCAGGACTATGGTGCAGGTCAGGCCACCTATACCGCTCCCGCAGACCAGGACCTGGACTTCTTCCTCGGGGAGGCGGGAGGTGTCAAACTCCAGAAAGTATCTCATTACTTATTCTGATTATCAGGTTCGTCAGCCTGTCCGGGTCGTGCCTGACGAAGCTGTCCTTCTCACCTATCAGATCCTCGGCGTAAACGTTCACGCCCTTTTTCGATATCCTGCCCACATCCGGAACGACGGGCTCCTGCCCCTGGGATATGTATCTTTTCAGGATGTCGTTGGGCGGCATCTTGGTGTTCACGATCACCGCGTCCACCTTATCGAGGCCCGAGAACCTAAGGAAGGTGTCCATGTGATCGTAGGCGGTAAATCCGTCCGTCTCCCCCGGCTGGGTCATGGCGTTCACTATGTAGATCTTCAGGGCCTTGGACCTCTTCACAGCCTCCCTCACATCCTCTATGAGCATGTTTGGAATTATGCTGGTGAAGAGACTTCCGGGACCGAAGAGTATCACATCCGCTGTCTCCACCGCCGCTATGGCCTCTATGGGCGCCTTGGCCTCTCTGGGCTCTATCCACATCTCCTCTATCCTTACGCCCTTCTCCTTCCCGTACTCGGTTATCTCCTCCTCACCGCGCACCTCTCTCCCGTCCGAGAACCTCGCAACAAGGTGGACGTCCTCTACGGTAGATGGAACGATCTCCCCCTTAGTCCTGAGTATCTGAGAGGTGAGCTTGACCGCCTCGAGGAAGCTCCCCGTCATATCCGTTAGGGCTGTTAGGAAGAGGTTTCCGAAGGCGTGCCCCTCAAGGCCTTCCCCCTTGAACCTGTACTGGAAGAGCTCCTGCATTATCTCCTCGCTCTCTGAGAGGGCCACTATGCAGTTCCTTATGTCCCCCGGTGCGGGTATGTTGTATATTCTCCTTAGCTTTCCCGTGCTACCCCCGCTGTCTGCCACCGTAACTATGGCGGTCAGCTCCTCTACGGTGCTCCCCACCTCTTTCTTGAGTCCCCGCAGGAGGGTGGAGAGTCCCGTGCCCCCGCCTACGGCAACTACCCTCATACCTTCACCTCCTCTCTGTATATATCGGAAGCTCTGTCCACGGTGAGAGTTCCGCACCCACCGAGCTTATCCTTCCTGAACCTGGTGGAGAGGGTAACCCTCACACCCATGCTCCTCAGAAGTCTGAAAGCCCTCTCGTAATCCTCCTCGGGGACGGGCTCGAAGTCGCCCACCTTATTGTAGTAAAGCAGGGTGATACCCACCCCGAGCTCGAGGGCGAGCAGGCCGAGCCTTCTGAGGTCCTCCTCGGAGTCGTTCACCCCTTTGAGGAGAAGGTAGGCAAGGCTCACCTTCTTCCTTCTCTTTCTGGTTAGCTTTGGAAGCTTTAACCTCAGAAACTCTACAAGGTGCAGAACGTTCCCTCCCAGGGGCATTATCTCCCTTCTCTTCTCCGGGTCGAGGGAGTGAACGGAGATGCTCACACCGTTGTGGGGCAGATCCAGTAGCTCGGAGAGGTTCCCGAGGGGAAAACCGCTCGTGTAGAAGGAGACCCTCAAACCCTGCGTCCTGAAGAATTCGAAGGCCCTTTTCACGTTCTCCCAGTTGGCGAGGGGCTCCCCTATACCCGCCACCGCTATCCTTCTCACGGGGAGCAGGGCCCGTGCGATCTCATACTGACCGATAATCTCCCCGTAGCTCAGATTCCTTATGAGTCCTCTCCTTCCCGAAGCACAGAAGGTACACCTCACATGACAGCCAACCTGGATTGAGATGCAGAGTGTGTCACCCCTGTAGTGGACGGCCTCTATGAGGTGCCCGTCCTCGAGCTCGAAGGTTATAAGCCTGTTCAGTTCGCTCTCAATTACTGAGCGTAATCTCATGCTCCTGGGATTCCTCCGCGGTCCTCATACAGCAGCCTCCGCAACCCCTGCAGGCTTCCAGCGCCTTCTCGTAACCCCTGGGAAGTATCTCCTCCAGGCTGATCTCTTTCTTCCTGTCCTCCACCTGTAGCAGGACCGTGTTCCTCAGGGGATCGATCTCGAGGAGTGTGGCCACCTTACCCTCCACGCATATCTCGCTACCCTTCTCGGGCAGGATACGCTTTATGAGGTAGTTCTCTTTCTCGAAGGACATACAGCACACGAGCCTACCGCAGGGTCCCGTGAACTTGGAGGGGGAGAGGGGAAGGTTCTGCTCCTCTATATCCCTGAGGGATATGGAGTCGAACTTCTCCATGAACCTCATGCAGCAGGGAACATCACCGCACAAACCTACCCATCCCAGTATCTGGACCGCGTCCCTCACTCCCACCTGCCTCATCTCTATCCTCTTCCTGAATATCCTGGCCAGGTCCCTGACGAGCCTTCTGAAGTCCACTCTCTCCTCCGCTGTGTAGTAGAAGAAGATCTTTTTGGCGTTCAGGGGAACGTAAGCTTTCAGCAGATGCATATCCAGACCGTGCTCCTTTATCTTCTCCTTGCAGGTCTGGAAGGCTCTCCTGCTCTCCCTCTCGTTCCTCTCCAGGGTCTTCAGATCCTTCTTGGTGGCCTTCCTGATGAACCTGAACCTGATCCCTGATGGGCTGTCCTCCTTGGAGTAGCCGAGGACGCGGACAAGATCCTCCCCTTTCTCTTCCGAATCCACCACCACCATCTCGTCCCTCGACAACTCCTCCTCGCAGTCCTCGAGAACGCCCACCTTGTTGGTGTCCAGGCTTCTGACCTTTATGTAATTCATCCTCGCTACCTCCGTATAGAGTAAAGAGAGTAAACAGCCAGACTGAAGCGTAGACCTCTCCTCAGCCCGGCCCTGATCTCCTCTATCCTCCTCACCATGGCCTCAAATCTATCATAATCTAACTCCCTTCTCAGAAAAGTCTCCCTTACCCTGTCCTCCAGGAATCTCAGGAACAGGAGCTTGTCCTCGAGGTCCCTCTTTTCCATTTCCTGAACGAGGGAGAGGACCTTTCGGGGATCCCCCTCGATGAAGTCCTCCACAAGGCCCAGAACATCTTCCCTCTCCCTCAGCTCCCTTGCAAGCTTCACGCTACCACCGGAGGCCCTGTAGAGATCCTCCCTCTCCTCACCGAGAAGCTCGTAGAAGCTCTCCCTGTCGAGGGGAGAGAGCTCAACCTGGTGTGTTCTCGAAACTATGGTGGGTAGGAGGGATTCCTTCCCCTCGGAGACGAGCAGGAAGTGGGTGTGGCCCGGGGGTTCTTCTAGGACCTTCAGGAGGGCGTTGGCGGCCTCCCTTGTCATGAGGTGGGCGTCGTCGATCAGGATCACCTTTCTCCCGGACAGGGCCGGCTTCCTGTAGACGAACTCTCTCACACCCCTTATCTGGTCTATCTTCAGGCTCGTTCCGTCAGGAGGAACGAATATGAAGTCGGGATGCTCCCCAGAAAGGTAAAGGAAGACCTTCCTGCCGGCTGACTCCTCGAAAAGACTTATGCTTTCCCACTCACCCAGAAGGATCCTGTCTATCACGCTCTCGATGGACTCACAGGAGGCACACCCCCCACAGCCCCATGGAGCCCCTCTCTGGCAAAGAAGACCCTTGGAGAGCTCGAGGGCGCATGTGGTCTTGCCAACCCCCGGTGGACCGTACAGGAGAAGTGCGTTCGGTATCTTCCCCTGACTCTGGAGCTTTTCCAGAAAACTCTTTGCCCTCTCTTGATCCTTAAGGCGCATAGTTTTAATTTACTAAAGCCTGTTTCTTTTATCAGTCCCCCTGTATCCCACCATCTCCCTGATCGCCTGGGCGAACTCCCTTATCTCCTTCTGGGCGCCCTCGTGGGTCCTGAGGGTTATGAAGTTGTCCAGAGAAGCTCTCGGGACCGTCCAGTAGTAGCGTGTTTTCATGAACTGGGGCAGGACACCCCTCGCCAGCTCCTTGGCCACCTCCTTCTCCGTCATCCTCTCGTAGAGGGAGTGGCTCTCTTTTATGATCCTCCTTATCTCTTCTAAAAACTCTGAGTGGTA
>JALWVU010000063.1 GCA_027079305.1 Aquificaceae bacterium | reverse complement strand
CACGAAAAATTACTCTATAGACTCATTGTAATGTTCCTCTCCACGGAAATCTTTAGTAAAAGGCGAAAGATTTATACGTGGATGAAGAGAAACCAGAGTTGCCGCCAGACCATCACTGGGTAGGAATCGGTTGAAATTACCGACCAATGCGTTTGGTGTTTGGTACATGATCTATGGCATGTTTCACTGTTGACTTTTAACGTAACAACAGCTCTGGATGCATGAGGTGGATGTTTCGTAAACATAACTACTGAGGCTTCGGGATCCGAGTGTATAAGGAGACATGCGATACACTGAGAAACAATGCCGAAACTGCGCGAATGCTGTATCGGGAGGTGCCGCCCTCTATCGAAAATAAGATCATTTCTTCAAATATAGCGTACATACTCTTGGTATTTTCGTTTGATTCTTTCATATACTTTCGACGTAATAAGAAGATTTCTTTCTCTCGCATGTGGCCAGCGCAATTCGGAAACAAAATATCGGAGGCACAAAGGAGAAGGAAATTGGTATTATTTTGTATTAGTGGAGAAGAGAAAACATCACATTTTCATTGACGATACAAATCCTATTTATTGTTTTGCTGTTTATTTGTATGCGCGTGCGACGATATATACGATATGCTAGTCAGTTGGCCAACAAAAGAAGAGTGCTTTCATGCTAACATAATTTCTTCATGCATACACAGCTTGCCATGATGCTTTCTGTGGTAATTGAGATATATTTTGATTACTCTTGTAATAAGCGGCCAGGCTTTTTCGATGTTCACTTTTCACGGCTACTCATCAGCCTGAAATGAATACACTATACAGCGAGCGACTGTCATTAGTGAATAAATGTGGAGGATTATTCTTACTTTCTATGCCGCCTCTCGAAAGAGGCACGAAAAATTACTCTATAGACTCATTGTAATGTTCCTCTCCACGGAAATCTTTAGTAAAAGGCGAAAGATTTATACGTGGATGAAGAGAAACCAGAGTTGCCGCCAGACCATCACTGGGTAGGAAT
>JALWVU010000062.1 GCA_027079305.1 Aquificaceae bacterium | reverse complement strand
TGTACATGATAATGTCATACTAGCTACCAAATAAAAATGTCATACTTGCAAAAATATGCTAGTATCGTTTGTTAATTAATAAACAAGTGATACTATGGGAAACACAATAACAATGACAAAAAAAGAAGCAGAAAGGTATGACATTATCCAACGTTTAATTAACCAAGAAATAGACGGAACACAAGCAGCTAATCTAATTGGAAAATCAGTTAGACAGACTAAAAGAATAAAGGCCAGTGTTTTAAAAGCTAGAGAACAAGGTAAACAAGGAATTGAAGGAGTAATTCATAAAAGCAGAGGAAGAAAAAGTAAAAAAAGAATACTGCAGAATAAACGAGATAAAATAGCCAAATTAAAACAAGAAAATTACGATGATTTTTCAACAACTCTTTTTAAAGAAAAGTTAGAAGAACTTCATGATTTAGAATATGGCTACGAAACAATACGCAATATATTAATAGAAAAAGGGTTACATAAAGTAAGAACTAGAAAGGCTAATAAAAAACACTTCTCTCAAAGAAAAAGAAAAGAATCATATGGAGAGATGGATCAATATGATGGCTCATATCATGATTGGCTAGAAGGAAGATGTACAGATAAAGAAATGAAACGTGAACAATGCTTGTTACTATCTGTAGACGATGCTACTGGAACTCCTACTGCTAAGCTAGCTAAGAATGAAAGCATTGAAGAAACATTCAAATTTTGGAAAAAATATATTAAAGAAAAAGGTAAGCCACTAACTATTTATCTCGATAAATTTAGTACTTACAAGGTAAATCACCCTAATGCTGTAGATAACAAAGAGTTCAGAACACAGTTTCAGAGAGCTATGGAAGATGAACTAGGTATTAATGTTATCTTTGCTCGTACACCACAAGCTAAGGGACGTGTAGAACGAATGAATAGTACTTTTCAAGATAGATTAGTTAAAGAAATGAGATTAGCAAAGATAAGTAATATCAAAGATGCAAATGAATTTATTGAAAAAGAGTTTGTTCCTAAGTTTATCAAAAAGTTT
>JALWVU010000061.1 GCA_027079305.1 Aquificaceae bacterium | reverse complement strand
GTTAAGTTATATCCTCAAGAGAACGTTTACTCCCTTCAATTCCGAAGATCCCCCAGAGTATAAAGGCTGAGAGACCGAAGATCCAGAAGCCAAGGAGTCCCAGAATACCGTACGCGTAGCCGTTGCCCGCAAGGTGAACGAGAAGTGGCGGTGCCACAGTGCCCCCGAGTCTCCCAAGAATGGAAATCATTCCTATGGCTGTAGATCTGACCGGTGTGGGAAATATCTCCATTGCGGAAACGTAAGCAACGCTTGCGAAGGAAAAGGCAACAAAGGAATAAAGGTAGTATGCTGTTTTAAAGTCATCGGTGTAAAGGAGGTTGAGGGTTGCCAATGCCGAGAGAAAAGCCACGGAGATTCCCGTTGCCTTCCTTCCGAGAGCATCCGCCATAATGGCCACAACCACTCCGCCTATGAGCCCTCCGATGCTCCCTGCGAGAAATATTTCTGATATCTCCTCACTGCTCAGGTCAAAGCTCGGTGCTATGGAAACGGGGATGAGGGTGATGATTCCGTAGTAGGTTGTGAGGATCGTGAGGCTCATTGAGGTTGAGAAAAGGAACCTCCATCTGTAGTTCTTCAGCAGAAGGAAAACAGCATCAAGAGCACTCCCCTCAAAAACAGGGATTTTCTTTTTATGAACGTTGTTGTTTTTGCCAGCGAGTCCCTCAAGATCCGAGACGATCCTCTCTGCCTTATCAAACTCCTCTCTTGACAGGAGCCATCGCGGTGATTCGGGCACAAACCTCCTTATAAAGGCGATAAGCAAGGCAAGAACTCCGCCTATGAGAAAGGCTACTCTCCAGGCAAGGTCCTCGGGAAAGTTTCTGAGGAGTAAAATTGCGGTAAAGGAAGCGAGGAGACTTCCAGCATTCCACGAAGCGACTATAAAACCGTCCACTTTTCCTCTATGCCTTGAGGGAATGAACTCATCAATTGCGGAATGAATTGCGGCAAACTCTCCCCCAATCCCCATACCTGCCACTATCCTCAGAAGAAAGGCGGAGTAAAAGTCAAAGGCAAGACCTGTCAGAAAGGTCCCCCCCGAATAGAGGAGTAGGGTGATGATGAAGACCTTCTTGCGTCCGTATCTGTCAGCCAGGTAACCAAATAGAAAGGAACCGATAATGGCACCGATCAGGAATCCGCTTACCATCATGGAACTCTGTAGTCTGTTCAGCTCAAGGGAAGATGACATTGCTTTAAGAACATTGCCGACTATCACGACCTCAAAGGCATCCAGGATCCAGGTGATCCCGAGAGTTATCAGAAACAGGGTGTGCTTGCGCGTCCAGGGAAGGGAATCAAGCCTGGAGGGAATGTCGGTTTCTATGAATTTCATTAGTATAATTGTATGGGGGGAGCGGTTAAGGATGAAAGTTGAAAGCCCTGTTTTTCAGGAGGGGGAAAATATTCCGAAACGCTATACCTGCGATGGCCTTGATATATCACCACCAATTAAATGGAGCGACTTTCCCCAGGAAACAAAGAGCTTTGTTCTGATAATGGATGATCCCGATGCACCTATCGGGACCTTCACTCACTGGATCATCTACGACATCCCCGCACAGCTCAACGAGCTTGATGAGGGAATTCCCAAGACCGATTCAATAAGCAGGGTTAAACAGGGAATAAATGATTTCGGTTACGTCGGCTACGGAGGTCCCTGCCCGCCCAAGGGACACGGACATCACAGGTATTACTTCAGGGTCTATGCCCTTGACGTAGAGAGCCTCGGTCTTTCGCCGAAAGCGACGAGAAAGCAGGTAGAGGAGAGGATGAAGGGCCACATCCTTGCAGAAGGATCAGTGATGGGACGCTACCGACGTGAATAGTTTTTCTGCAAGACCGGGATAATTCCCCCTAACCTGTCCGCTTTCGTCAATAATGATGGTTGAAGGAAGAAAAGTAATCTTTATCACATCCGCGATTTTCCCCTCAGGGTCTGCGTAAAATGGAATGAGATCGGAGATTGAATTTTCTTTTTTGAATTCTGAAATGTCCTCTGGATCCATCATTATTGCAATGGAGACAACCTTTCTGGTAACTTTCCCCTTTTCGTAAAGATCGCCGAGCCTTTGGAGGTCCCTTGTATGACCGATGCATGTTCCTGTCCAGAGATAAATAATAAGACCACTATCTTTTAAAACCGCCAATCTAATCCTTTTGCCGGTCATATCTAAGACCTTGGTGTTGTAAATACCTGTTTCGGAACAGGAAAGGAGAATTGAGAGAAACAGGAAAATCAGTTTTTTCATTTTTAATGGAGCGCTTTTACAGGTGCCTGTATGACGATCTTTCCTGATTTTTTAAAGTTAAGTTCAACCTTGACCTTCTGACCTGCTTTGAGAGGTTTGGTTAATTCAATCAGCATTATATGAATCCCGCCGGGTCTGAGCTCTACAGTGGACTTTGGTGGTAACTTCAAGAAGTCCAGCTTTCTCATCTTCATCATTTGACCTTCCATGACCATCCTGTGAATCTCTACAAACTTTGAGGCATCGGTCTTCACGCTCAGGAGAACGTCCTCCGTGTCACCTTTATTTACTATTTTCATGAAGAGAGCACTCATTTTTGAAACAGGGGGGACTTCCCTTATCCACGGGTCCTGGATCTGAATTTCAGGTTTTGCGAGGGCGGTGCCGTAAAGGATCAGCGCGAAGATAAGAAGTAAAAACACTCTCATTAAAGCAACCTCTTTATGTCTTCAGCTATAAGCTCTGGCTTCTGTTTGGAGGAAGAGTAGATGAGTTTAAGGATTCCTTTCTGGTCAATGAGGTAAATGTAGGCGGTGTGGTCAACGAGGTAACCTGCCTTTGACTGTCCCTCAACCTTTCTGTAAAAGGCCATGTAGTCCTTTGTTATTTTTTTGAGTTCTTCCTCTGTGCCCGTCAGGCCTATGAAGCTTTTGTCAAAATAAGATGCATACTTCTGGGAAACTTCGGGTGTGTCCCTCTCCGGGTCAACGCTCACAAAGAGAATCTGCACTTTGTCCTTCTTATCTTCAGAAAGCATATCGTAGGCTTTTTTGAGAACGGTCAGAGCAGCGGGACAAACATCAGGACAGTGGGTGTAGCCGAAGAACATAAGGACTATCTTTCCCTTGAAGTCTCCCAAACAAACCTTTGTAACCTTTCCCTCTTTCCAGCCCTTTAAGCAAAACTCCTTTGCGGGCTTGTCATAGAGTGTTCCATTGAAATCCTTCTTTTCACAGGAAATCAGTAAAAGAAATGGGACCAGGAGAAGTGAAAGGAAGGGGAGCTTCAGGATCATCATGGTAAAGTATAGTTTGCTTCAGACATCAGGTCAACCCCGCACTCAAGGTTCTCAATCCAGTTTATGAATTTTTCAACCATTTCCTTTCCCTGGAATATCGCCCCGTGCTGGGGAGCTATGGTCTCAATGTCCAGCTTCCTCACCATATTTGCCCAGAGCTTCATGATCTTTCCGCAGGCCATGTACCTTTTGTGAAAGCCCTCCATGTATTTCAGGTGGGAATCAAAGTCCTTTACAAAGAAGTAGTCCTGTCCCAGAGAGGCACCGAGGTCTCCCGAGAAGAGGATCTTGGACACAGGGTCATAGACCTGGAAGTTGCCCGGTGAGTGCAGAAAGTGAGCTGGAATGATAAGTAGCTCACAATCACCGCCGAGGGTTATCTTGGTTCCTCCGTCGTCAACGGGAATGACTCTCCCTTCAAGCTTGGAATCAAGGCCGAAATGGGGCAAAAACCTGGTCCAGAGCTTGGAAATTATTGCGTGAGACTGGGTCGTCATCATCCAGTAGTTGATGCTTGCAACAATGTCGGGGTCCTGATGGCTGAGGAAAATGTACTTTATCTGGTTCGGCGGTATGAGGGTGGCTATGTCTGCGAATAATTTTGACTGGACCTTATGCCCGCCAGGATCTAAAAGCATTGCCTCATCCTTATGGATTATCAGATACTGGTTTGCCTGAACCGCACTCGCCGGTGTGAGCTCCTCAAAGAGGAAGACCTTGTGAGAATCAGACTCATAGATAAGCTTTCCTGCCATGTTCGCCCCCTGAAGTGGATTTG
>JALWVU010000060.1 GCA_027079305.1 Aquificaceae bacterium | reverse complement strand
CTGTTGGTATATCGGAAGCGAGGCCCGAGTTCCCGATATTGGCGTTGACCTTGACCCGCGAGTTCATCCCTATGCACATCGGCTTGAGGTGAAGGTGGTTGACGTTGGCGGGGATGATCATCCGCCCTATTGCAACCTCATGGCGCACAAACTCCGGATGCAGACCCTCCCGCCTTGCAACGTACTTCATTTCCTCTGTCACGATCCCCTGGCGGGCAAGGTGCATCTGGGATTTATTTTTAAACCTCTTTCTCCTCTCAACCCACTCGGCTCTGAGCATCAATCATCCTCCTTGCTCTGGAATATGCTCATAAAAAATAAAATCCACCCAAAGCCCTGACAATATGATTTTAAACTGGTAATTTTCACTTTCTTGGTTACTGAATTGTCCTAAGCTATTAAGCAAGGGAGGGGAGATACCACCAGATCTCCACTTCCTGAAAACTGGGGAGGTAAAGTGCCATGCTTCGCACGGTAGCATTTGGTGTGATTCTTTCGGGTGTCTTTTTTAGTTTTGGTGTGACTTATTATGTTTCTCCCTCAGGTGACCCTTCAAGTGATTGCAGCACATCGTCAAATCCATGTACGTTGCAAAAGGCGTTGAATTTAGCTTCTTCAGATGGAACAACCTCAACAATAATTATGGACGAAGGAACCTACGATTCATCATTTGGTTACGAGTATTCCACAACATCAGGCGATGGTGTTTTACAGATAAGAGCAGCGGCTGGTATTCCAAGTGACCCAGTTATAACCACATATTTATACATTGACAATGATTCAGATAATGATGGATCTTCCGATTCAGGGAGCGATATTTATCTATCTAATATAGGATTTGTTGGGAACTCCTCTTTTTATTCCCTCCGTATTCGAACTGTAGATGCCAATATTGATGTATCAAGTGTTTTATTCTCAGGTAACAATATATCATCGGTTTTCGGAGTCGCTTTCCTGGAAACCACCAACGGAACCATAACATTATATGATGTAAATTTTAATGGTAACAGTAACGACCAACCAAATTCATCCGCTGGTCTATGGGCCAGGATTTCTGGAGCGGGAACACTGGATATGAGCCTCTGTTGGTTTATAAGTAATGCTATCACGGGTGGAAGACCTGACGACGTCAGTGGTGCAAAGATATTTGTTGGAAGGAACGGAAGGGTTAGAATCAATAAATGTATATTCCAAGATAACTCTGGGGGTCTCGCATTGTTCATTTATGGCCGTTCAAATTCTCAAATTGAAGTAATAGATTCAGAATTCATGTCTAATTTATCTAAAATTGATGATGGGACATTCAGGATCGTTACGGAGAAAAATGCAACAGCAAACATCGGGAGCAATATTTTTAATCAAAATACTGGGAGTGGGATTTTTGCGGTGAACTCAGGTGTTTTAAACATAGTTAACAATACATTCTATAAAAATAATGCTAAGAATGGCGGTGGTATTTATGTTGAAATGCATCAAAATATGGCGGTTGATCCTATTCCTCAGGTTAATATTGAAAACAATGTAGTTTTAAATAACTCTGCATCCACTGGATTGGGAAATGAGGTTTACATTGATGGACAGAATAGCACCTCTGTTGGACAGGGAAACTTAAAGCTAAACAACAACTTAATAGGTGACAGTGCAGATTTTACAAATCCAACAAGCGGTGACCTTGTCACCATTGATATCGGAATATATGATCAGGCAAATAATCTTACTGGTGTTGACCCTCAATTTTCAAACCCCAACCTTGGGGACTTTCACTTGCTTCCCACTTCTCTGCTCATAGATGCAGGGAATAACTCAGCGGTTTTTATGCCAGACCGTGATTTTGAGTCTGATCCAAGACAAATAGATGGAGATGGGGATTCAAGTGCAATCGTTGACATTGGTGCAGATGAATATAATCCCTCCGGAACAAGATTTACGCTGACTGTTAACATTACGGGGGGAGGTTCAGGAACAGTAACGAGTACGCCCGGTGGCATCAATTGTCCGGGTGATTGTTCAGAGGACTATCTAATGGATTATGTAATAACGCTAAGAGCCCTGTCTTCACCCGGGTCAAGCTTCGGTGGATGGGGTGGCGATTGTAGTAGCTGCACAACCAACGTTTGTAATGTAACCATGTATTCTGACATAACATGCGAAGTAATTTTTAACGCCATCCCCGCCCCTACCATAAGTGTAAATCCGTCTTCCGTTGATTTTGGGAATGTAACGGTTGGCTATACCCTAAGCAGGATTGTTCAAATATCCAATACTGGTACAGCAGATCTTACTATTGACTCAATTTCTATTGGTGGGGCAAGTTCCTCTGAATTTTCATTCAATGTAAACGGCGGATCTTCTCCCTGTGGGTCGCTGCCCGCAACTGTAGCACCTTCAAACACGTGCACAATTGAAGTTTCATCAACGCCATCAACCCCTGGTATAAAATCTGCATCGCTGGCTATAAATTCTAATGACCCCACCACTCCTTCATTGGACATTCCACTTGAGGCGAATGCAGTTGATTCTTCTTCAAACAATCCACCTACCGTCACTTCATTTACAGCCAACCCTGAGTCTGGTACAGCGCCATTAAGAGTTGACTTTGCCTGTGAAGGATCCGATAGTGATGGCTCAATAACACAATACAGGTTTGACTTTGGAGATGGTACCACTGAGAATTCATCCACTGGAAGAGTAACACACACATATAACAGTCCAGGATCCTACTCTGCTGAGTGTACAGTAGTTGATGACCTCGGTGCCACAGCTTCCTCATCAATTTCAATCCAGGTGAATGGTGGCGGTGGAGGCGGAGGAGCTGCCTCCGGTGGTGGCGGAGGTGGTGGCTGTGGTGGTGGATGCAGTGTGGTGAGCGCAGGCCAGAGCGTGCTGATGCTAATTTTCCCACTCGTGCTGATAATTAGAAGAATGGGGAGGGCCCTGGGGAGATGATTCTGGATAGGGGCAAAAGTCCCTCTCCCCGAATGCACAAACAACTACTCCATTCTGCTTCCAGGTTTATTTCGAAAACCTTGAAGGAGAGAATATCCTGAAGAACTCAGAGACCTCTCCCTTTTCAAGGTAGTCAAGGGTTATCTTTGCACCAGAAGGTGCCCACAGGATGCCGTTGCGGAAGTGGCCTGTCAGGAGGGCATAGTTCTCTCCGAGGTCAAAGATCGGCTTCTCATCGGGCGTTGCGGGTCTGAAGCCTGACCTGACGTCCACGAGCTCGCCCTTTGCAAGAGATGGAAGAACCGATAGGGAACCGCTGATTAGCTGACCGGTCCCCTCAAGGGTTATTCTCGTGTCAAAGCCCGCGTCCTCGGAGGTTGCACCTATCAGAAGGTAGCCGTCCTTCGGAATTATGTATGCCCTCTCTGAGAAGAGAACCCTTGAAAGCTCAATCCCCTTGGCCTTCAGGATCTGCCCTTTCTGGGGAAAAACGGGCAGGTCAAAGAGGGACCTGCTCCAGGAACCGGGTGCAAAAACGTAAAATTCCGCAGAGTACTCTTTTTTATATCCTTTCACCGCGCCAACGGCGCGGTCCTTCCAGTTTATTTCAACAACATCATCTATATCAATCTTCACCCCGAGATTCTCCATAGCAAAGATGAGGGCATCCATAAGGCGCTCTGCATCAACGTTTCCTTCCTTCTCAAAGATCCAGGCGCCGAGAACCTCATCGCTCAGATGGGGCTCTATTTTCCTTGCCCCTTCGGGACCGAGATCCTCAACACTGAAGCCTTTTTCCCTCATCTTATGGGCGTAATCCCTGATCCTCTCAAGGATCTGGGGTGAGAAGGCGAGGCGGAGGATAGCCTGATACCCCTCGTAGAAGATCTTGAGCCTTGAGACCTCTTCAAGGCGCCTGACAAAGTCGTCGTAGAGGTCAAGGCTGAAGAGGGATAGGTCAAGAAGCTCATCCTCAAGGAGCTCCGAGAAAGGGGCGAGCATACCGCCTGCAACCCAGGAAGCACCTTCCTCGTAGTTGCGGGTTATCACTCTCACGCTGTGGCCTGCGAGGGCGAGCTCAAAGGCACAGGAAAGTCCGATTATTCCGCTTCCGACAACGA
>JALWVU010000059.1 GCA_027079305.1 Aquificaceae bacterium | reverse complement strand
CAAGTAAGGGTTCTTAACAGATATACTGAGCTTATTCGGCGTTATCTTGTTCATTCTTATATCTGTTTGCCTGGAGTCATAGCAGTAATTAAATCTGCATTGTTTTACTGTGCGCAGGTTTTGCTTGCCTAGATAACCAGGTATCCAGTAGAATTCAACGAACCTGCTACCTTTCTCTGCCTCTTTGCTCCTGACAAGCAAGTGAAAGGGTAGTCGTGGGATACTCAATGGATTTTCTGTGTCAAGCTCATACAACTTTGCACATATTTCAAAATCAACTACTGTTTTTGAGCTACGGAAACATTTCAAAGCATCTATTTTGTAGAATATAACCTTACTCTCGTCAACGTTTGAACACTCATAATCCAGACATTTTCCTGCCGCCAGATAAAGTTTTAAGTTCTTACCATCTCTCGGAAATGCGTCTATCTTCACCACTCTGAACATATCCCCGGCAAATAACAGGCCACAGCACATAAGGATAATAAAAACAAGCCTCCCAGACATGATGTGACCTCCTCAATGCGGATAAATCTCCATAAGCCTGTTGATGTTCTCCTTCTTTCTGGCCTTCTCAAGTTCATGAAGCATCTGGATCTCCTGTTCCGAGTTGCCTGGGCTGGACTTATCCCTGTAAGACTGTATTGCCCTGTTGAGATAACTGTTAAAGTCTATCCGGGGCTCCTCCTTTTTAACATCTCCGTGTTCCCGCCCAGCTTCATTACTCTGCTTCTTGCTTTTGGCTTCGGGAACTGCCTTCGGAGGTATTCTCTCCTTATACTCGCGCCCAGTCTTGACTTTGTTGTCTGTTAGTTCCTCCCTTAAGTTGGGAATCTGTTCAGACTTGATATGGCCAGTATATACCCCCAAGCCGATAAGGAAGAAGACCATTAGCAGAATACCGAAAAAGAAACCCATGATTCTACCTCCTTTCAAAGTTGGGCCTCCAGGGACTCAGGCAAAGACTTTCCTGACCAATTGCTATAGAGTTTTGCAAGGACCCTTATACCCACAGGAAGGAGCTTGAACCTCTCACATGCCTTAACCATGTCCTGAGCAAAGACCAAAAACTCCTTTTTACGACCTATCTGGAGAACTGTGTAACTTATGAGGGCCAGAGCTGTACACTTCATCTCAGGGCTCGGATCGTTGCCGAGGATCTTTTCTAGCTCCGAAATGGCATGGGTAGGTTTTCCAAGTTTGATTTTCTGGATCACCCTGTTAACCGCTAAAAACTCTTGTCTGCTAAGGGAAAGTGTCATCCGGGGAATGGGCTCTGCTTTTACCATGATAGGCTCCACGGGAATGCTGACAGACTCCTCCGCTTTCTTTGCAGGCTGGCTACAGGCAAATAGAAATAGACACCACAGGACTGCTAAGCCACTCCAAATTCTGATTTTATACATTTCAGCCACCTCCTTTTCGTCTTCGCTAAAAGAAGGGAATTTGGATCCGAAAATGTTACCAATTGGTTCAAGTGATGCGAGTACGCCAAGATAAAGTGGGTGGAAGACGGAGGATGTCAACCTTTTAAAAGGAAGACCCCCCAAAGTAAAGATAAAATTGAAGTGTGAGCGCTCTAAAGCCTGTAAGAGAACTACTTGATAAAGCTTACTACTGGCACAGAGTCCTTTCAAGCATCAAAGCAAAAGCAGTTCTACTGTACTTCAGTCAGAGACGTGTCTCTAAGAGACCTTCAGAAGTACCTATGAGACGAGTAGACAATCAGAGAATGGTTCCACTCGGTTGGAAAGGTGCTCAGATCTCTGCTTGTGTATTCAGCATGGGTTTATGTGTATGAAACCAAAGATAAAAGAAGCGAAAGAAAGTTTTATTGCCTTTGGCTTGCAGTAGACAAGACAGGCAGATCTGCATATGTGGGTTTAACAGCCAGGAGGGACTCATAGACAGCTCAGGTGGTGCTAAGCAGTACGAAGGCCAGGGTATGCACGACTGATAAGGGTCTGTGGTATGTAAGTGCTGTCAGAAAGCTTCCGGTAAAGTGGGTTCATGAAACTTTCTAGAAGAGGAAGGTGGTGGAGAGGTGGTTCTTCCCTATAAAGCACAGACTCAGGAGGTTTTACAAGAGGTTTCCCTGGAACGCTAAGTATGAGACTATCTGGAGCTGGCTTGCTTCTTTCATTCTCTATACGCTCTACTGGAGGTTAAAAGTTGACAGTGTTTTGATTCACCTAGATACAACCTTCGCAATTCCCCTGCACCAGCTCTCTTCAAGCTCATCCTCCTTCTTTGAAGGATGCTTTTTATAGTAAACATAAATGCCAAAGTGTTGCATGAATTCCTTTTGAATCTGCTCCTTCTTTATCTTTTTAAGATGTCTCCTTAACATCAACTCCGCCATAGCTTTCTCATTTCTGAATGGTTTGTTTGCTATCAGCACAAAGGTAGATACGCCAGGGTTAAGCTGTAACTGGTCAATTTCAACCAGCAATATATGTTTACCGTTATATACAAAATATGCGTATAAATATCTTCTCCTTGCGGAACAGTCTGCATTGTAGTATTCGAGCTTATTGCACTTATTCTGGCGCTTATCTTTAATCTCTGGTAGTTCATCTTCTTCTAATTTTTGTATTCTAACTCCTAAAATAGGTTCAAGTCTTTCAAGGAGCCTCATAAAGTCCTCAAGGTCGTAGGTGTCTCTAAGACTTGTACGTCTCACTCTCTGTATATTTGCTTTTGCAACCTTTTTATCTGTAGTCTTAGTTGCTGGTTCAGTGCTTACAGCCTCAACTTCGTCTATTTCTCCTTCTTCAAACACAACATTTTTACCTTCCTTCTGAACTTTTATTATTCTTTTCTTGATCTTGTTGTCTAACAGAGCCTGCTCATAAAGAATGCGGTAGTTTATCCCCTTAATAGACTTGTTGGGATGCTCAAGTGTAAGAACATCTGTTACTTTTGAAGGGTCGTCAATCTTAGCAACTATTTCTTCATTGTCAGTGTTAGTATACTCTACCTTTTCCCTGACTATTTCTATTTTGTACGTATCATACGGTAGCTGTCCGTGCTGAATTATGTGGTCTATAAACATATAATCGTCCATTTGATGGAAATGAACTTTGAATTCATACTCACCGTAAAAGGGGAATTCTGCATAAACGTGTGTGTACTCATTTTCTGTAGAAGGTATATACCTGCTTATGTCTTCATCTATTTGAGATTTGCGGAGCTTCTGAGACAACTTATATACTTTTTCTCTCGCGTAATTGTTTACAACAAAATGTATGACCCTTGGAACATCTGCATCCGAAAAGCCAGGTTTTGCATAGTATATGAATCTGTCACCTTTCTCTTCTATTTTCTTAAAGGTCTTAGACAGGTCGTTTTCAAATATATATCTCACTATCCTGGTTGAAGTAAAATAAAACGCAGAAGCAATTAGATTACAGGGTACTATTACTTTACCCCATTCCGAGTCTCCGACAAAGATAAACTGGTTTCCTATTCTGTCAGTAAAGTCTATAAGCTCATTGTCTTTCTTGCTTATGAATGAATGATTAAAGTGTTCTGGGGATACTACTTCTTTGAGCCGTTTTATTTCCTGTATAAAGGGTATATTTATGCGCACTATTTCTTCTCGAGGAGAACTTTCTACACTGAGTCTACCGCCAGGAAGTATAGAGTAATAAGTATTCAGAGGAAACAGAACAGCATATTCTACGGGTACCTCTACCACCTTGTAGTGTTGATACGAGCCTCTATCTATCTGAAATAATGTGTAGTAATAGTAATGGCTCTCTTTATAATTTTTTCTCGGGGCTCGCAGGTCCATAAAATACAGAATTTTTGCACCGTACCCCTCGTAATCTAAAAGCTTTGATAGACCTATCCTTGGAGCCATTTATTTCCCCTTACCAGTCGCATTTTATCGTGTGCCAGTCGCATTTTTTAATGTCCAGTCTCACTTTTTAATGTTTTCTACATTTATGGTCGGGGCGAGCGGACTTGAACCGCCGACCTCTGGCTCCCGAAGCCAGCGCTCTGCCACCTGAGCTACGCCCCGTTGGTATTAATTATAAGGGAGAGGGCACGCTCAGGAGCCCTCCTCGTCTTTGGAGTCGCTACCTGGGGCCGTGGCCGGCTGATACTCCTCTTTGGGGATGAACTTGAATTCTCCATCTTCATAATCTACCACTACTGTCATGCCGTCCTTTATCTCGCCCCTTATTATCTTGTCCGCAAGGGGAGTCTCCACGTATCTCTGTATGGTTCTCTTCAGAGGCCTCGCTCCAAAAGCCGGGTCGTATCCGCGTGCCACGAGCTCTTTCTTGGCGTTCTCTGTAAGCTCTATCCTTATGTTCCTCTCTGCGAGCCTCTTGTTTACGTTCGCTATCAGGAGATCGATTATCTGGGAGAGTTCCCTCATGGTTAGCGGTTTGAAGACTATGATCTCGTCTACCCTGTTGAGGAACTCAGGCCTGAAGAACATCTTGAGCTCCTCGAGAACCTTCTCCTTAGCCTTCTCGAACTCCCTCTCTACCACGTCCTCGCTCGCGTCCACCGGTATGTTGAGAAGGTACTGGGAGCCTATGTTGGAGGTCATTATGATCACCGTGTTTCTGAAGTCCACCGTCCTGCCGTGCGAGTCTGTTAGCCTTCCGTCGTCGAGGACCTGGAGGAAGAGATCGAACACTCTGGGATGAGCCTTCTCTATCTCGTCGAGGAGTATGACCGAGTAGGGCTTTCTCCTGACCGCTTCCGTGAGCTTTCCGCCCTCTTCGTATCCGACGTATCCGGGCGGTGCACCTATCAGCTTCGCTACCGAGTGTTCCTCCTTGAACTCGGACATGTCAAGCCTTATAAGGGCATCCTCCTCTCCAAAGAGTAGTTCCGCAAGGGCTTTTGAGAGCTCCGTCTTTCCGACTCCCGTGGGTCCGAGGAAGAGGAAGCTGGCTATAGGTCTCTTGGGATCCTTCAGACCAGCCCTTGCCCTTCTTATGGCCTCAGCTACCGCCTTTACCGCATGCTCCTGATCTACCACCCTCTTGTGGAGCTCCTCCTCGAGTTTGAGGAGCTTCTCCATCTCCTCCTCTTTGAGTCTGGTGACGGGTATTCCGGTCCATTCGGATACCACCTGGGCAACATCATCCCATCCTACCACGAGCTCCTGGGCCTTCTGGGACTCTAAGGCCTTGAGTTCTTTCTCGAGGTTCACCTTCTCTATCTTGAGCTGGGCTTCTCTTTCGTAATCTCCACTCTCCGCGGCCTTCATGATCTCCCTGTCGAGCTCCTCTATCTTTTTCTTGATCTCCTGTATCTTCACGTCCACGCTACCGAGTTTCTCCATGAGTTCTCTCTTCTCCTTCTCGAGCTGGGTCTTCTGGATCTTGAGCTGGGCTTCTCTTTCGTAGTCTCCTTCAAGGTTGGCCTTCATTATCTCTTCGTCGAGGGACTTTATCTTCCTTTCTATCTCCTGTATTTCGGGAGGAACGGATATCACCGAGAGCTTCTTTCTCGCAGCGGCCTGATCGAGGGCGTCTATGGCCTTGTCGGGGAGCTTTCTGAAGGTTACGTATCTCTTTGTAAGCTTGACCGCAGCCTCTATAGCCTCGTCGGAGATCTTAACCTTGTGGTGCTGTTCGAGCTTGGGTCTGAGACCCTTGAGTATCTCTATGGTCTCCTCCACGGTGGGTTCGTCCACATATATGGGCTGGAACCTCCTTTCTAAGGCGGGGTCCTTCTCTATATATTTCCTGTATTCGTCTACCGTTGTGGCACCTATCACTCTTATCTCACCTCTCGCCAGAGCAGGCTTCATGATGTTCCCGGCGTCAACAGCACCTTCCGCCTTCCCAGCGCCCACTATGGTGTGGATCTCGTCTATAAATAGGATTACATTCCCCTTCTCCTTCACTTCCTCGAGGAGGGCCTTCAGCCTTTCTTCGAACTCACCCCTGTACTTGGAGCCTGCGAGGAGCGTGGCCATGTCTATCGCCCAGATCTCCCTGTCCTGAAGCTCGGGGGGGACCTCCTTGTTCACTATCCTCTGGGCGAGTCCTTCCACTATTGCGGTCTTACCAACTCCCGGGTCTCCGACGAGGACGGGGTTGTTCTTGGTTCTCCTGAGAAGGACCTCAATTACCTGATTTATCTCCCTCTCCCTTCCTATAACTGGGTCGAGCTTTCCTTCCCTTGCAAGCTCGGTTAGGTTAACTCCAAATCTCTCGAGGGGAGACTTCTCCTCCTCTTTGAGCTCTTGACCTACGTCCTTCATCTCCTTCTCACCTCCTATCACCTGATTTATTAATCTACCTCCTATGGTATCCTTTGCCTCCACGAGAGAGGCACCTATGTGGGAGGGCTGGACCTGGCTCTCACCCTCACTCACAGCCCTGTTCTGGGCGTTCTCAAGGATCCTTATCAGATACTCGCTGTAGTCGAAGGTGGGCTTTTTGCCAAAAACCTTCTCCGCTATCTTGTCCATAACCCTGTCGGGGGATATGCCTATCTCCTTTATCTGCTCTATGAGGGAGGACTTTTCGATGGCCTTCCTTATGAGTCCGTCTATGGAGAGTCTGTTCTCCAGGAAGGCTCTAACATCCTCGGGGCTGAACACGGAGGTTAAACTCTTCTCCACACTCTCAAGCTGTCTCCTGTAGCTCTGCTCAACCGACTCGAGCTGTCTGAGTTCCAGCTGTAGGCTCTCCAAGGTCCAGTAGTCACCGTATCTTCTGGCTCTCTCTATCTCATCCAAGAGCCTCCTCTTAGCTCTTTTTATCTTCTCAAGCTCTGTCTGAACTCCTCCTATATCCGACTTCACCTGCATTATCTGGGAACGCAGGTTTATGAGGTGCTTTGCCTCCTGTTCCACTGCTTTGTCTATCTGTTCCTTAAGGTTCTGAAGATGCTCCTTTATCCTTTTGAGGAACTCCCTACGATCGATTCCCCTCTTCTCCAAAAATTTGGCCAGAGGCGAACCTTCCTCTGAAAGTATAGCCATGAGAAGATGGTCCGTGTCCACCTTTGTATCGCCTTCCTGACGGGCAAGCTCTTTAGCTTTTTCCAGATATTCCAAAGATTTGGCTGAGAAAAGGTTCTCACTTATCATCTTCCTACCTCCCATTTTTAACTTGTTTTATAATATTTCTTGAGTGTGTTATTGTCAAGTTTAAGTGAAGGAAATTTCTCAATCCTCAAAATCTATCTCCAGAGCCTTCAGGGAACTCTCCCTATATATACTTGCCTTCGCTACGCATGAGAACTCTGGTTATGCTTCCCTCCTCCTTAATTTCCTCCACCTTGTAATCGAGGAAGTTAATCCTGTGGAGATCTTCAAGATTCACACCCATCTCAACTATGTATCTGAGGGTGTAAGCCCTGTGAGGCAGTGTGTTTATAACGCGCTTGTCTTTCCTGTAGTATTCAAATAGAACGCGTTTGATTCCCTCCGGGAAGGTAAAGACCTTCCTGTCTTCGGAGGAGAGGAAGTCGAAAAGGATTTCGTTATCCATTATCTTCGGTAGTAGATCCTCGAGCCTATCCTTCCAGAAGCTCTGGAGGGTCTTTCCTTTAAACTTTGTCTTCCAATCGAGGTCGTATTTCGGGATCAAATCCCCCGCTCCGAGAATTCCGAAGAGAGGGGAAGGAACTATGGCTTTCTCCTCGATTTCCCTCTGGACCCTTGAGGGAAGTGCCCAGAAGCTAAGCTCCTCCCAGAACCTTCCCTTGTATCTCCTCCATACTGGAGCGAGTGGTGAGGTCTGAACCTGAAAACTCCTTATCAGATCTTCCCTGACCGGATTTAAAAGGTCAAATCTGTTCCCTTCCTCCTTCCAAACCTCGAAGAGGTCCTTCTTTACCAGATCCATATTGGAGTGTTTACCGCTCCAGGGCAGTAGAAAAAGAGCCATGGAACTATTTAACCACAATCAGGTGGATCTCCTCATACCGTGAACCACCGCCTTGGCGGTTATGAAGAACAGAAGGGTCCCGAAGGTAAGAACCAGGGAAGCCGCCCAGGCCTGACGGTGCCAATCTTCGTAAGGCCCCATAGCATACTGGAAGATGGTAACGGTCAGGGAGGCCATGGGTTTTGTCAGGTCCGTGCTGAAGAAGTTGTTGTTAAAAGAGGTAAAGAGAAGAGGTGCGGTCTCCCCGGCTATCCTCGCTATACCGAGGATAACCCCCGTCAGGATACCCCTCTTTGCGGCGGAGATGGAGATATCCTTTATCACCTGCCACCTGTGAGCCCCTAGAGCGTAGCCGGCTTCCCTTAAAGAGTTGGGGACGAGCTTGAGTATCTCGTCCGTCGTTATGGCTATCACGGGGATCATCAGGAAAGCCAGAGAAACTGATCCTGAGATGGCAGAGAAGTGGCCGAGGGGCTTAACCATCAAGGCGTAGACGAAGGTCCCCACAACTATCGAGGGGAAGCTCACGAGAACGTCCGTTACATTCCTGAAAGCCTTAACTATCTTAGAGTGCCTCCCGTATTCCGCGAAGAATATACCCGTTCCTATCCCTATGGGAACGCCGATCAGGGCCGCAAGGCTCGTTATTATGAAGTGCCCCACGAAGGCGTGCCTCAGGCCCCCTCCCTCTATCCCGGGAGGAGTGGGGTCGTTGAGAAAGAGCTGGAGGCTGAGGAATCTGAAACCGTTCAAAAAGACGTCTCCCAGTATCCAGAAGAGCCACACAAGGCCGTAGAGGGCGGTCAGGGAAGAGAGCGTGAGCATGAGGAAGTTGATCACCTTCCTCTTCAGAATCACCCTTCTCAGATGCCTTTCGTTCCCCATCTCTTGCCCAACCTCTCTAAGAGGTAGAACTTGGCCAGCATAAGGAGTCCGAAGGAAAGTATGAAGAGAATAAGAGCAAGATAGTAAAGGGAGGCCAGATACACGTCCGAGTCCGCCTCCGTGAACTCGTTGGCTATGGCTACAGTTATGGTTGTCAGAGGCTCCAGAAGGCTCTTAGGGATCTGATGAACGTTTCCCGTCAGAAAGGCGACCGCCATAGTCTCCCCGAGGGCCCTTCCCACGGATAGAACCATGCCCCCCACTATACCCGGAAGGGCGTAGGGGATGATAACGTTCTTGATGACCTCCCACTTAGTAGCCCCGAGGCCGTATCCCGCCTCTTTAAGAAGCTCGGGAGTCATCTCAAAGGCGTCTTTCACTATCGCGCTCATGAAAGGGATTATCATTATGGAGAGGACGAAGCTGGCGGTGAGCGCGTCCACACCAGTTGGCGCACCCTCAAAGAGCTTTCCCAGGAGCGGAACCCTGCCGAGAGTTTCCTGAAGGAAAGGCTCTACGTGGTCCGCCATCAGGGGTGCTATTACGAAGAGCCCCCACATCCCGTAGATTATGCTGGGGATCGCCCCCAGGAGCTCCACCGCTGTTGAAAAGATTGGCTTGAGCCTTTTGGGAGATAGTTCTGATATAAACACCGCTATCCCCACGCTCACCGGCAGGGCCACCGCGGAGGCGAGGAAGGTAACGAGAAGGGTTCCGAAGAGGGCCGGAAGCGCCCCGAAAACCTCAGCCACCGGATCCCATGTGGTTCCCGTTATGAAGTCGATAAGGCCGAACTTCCTTATGGCGGGAAAGGACTCGTAGATGAGGACTACCAGCGTGGATACGGGAAACAGAAGACCCACCGCAAGGGCAAAGATCCCCAGGGTGGATCCTGTCAGAACCTCGACAAGCTCTTCCTTTCTCTTCACCGCAGTTTTTTAGAATTATACCTTTCAATACCAGCCGTGGGCCTTCCAGTAGCTCCTAATCTTCTTCTCCACCCCCTCCGGCAGGGGAACGTAGTGGAGCTTGACAGCTATATCGTCTCCCTTCCTGAAGGCCCAGTCGAAGAACCTGACCACCTTCCTGTTCCTTTTCTTCGGATAGTCCTTGGCGAGAATTACGAAGGTCGAGCCCGTTATAGGATAAGCATTCTTCCCCTTCCGCCAGGTCAGAACCTCATAGAAGTCCTTCTTTGGATCCCACTTTGCTCCCGAGGCCGCCGCCTGGAAGGTCTTTATGGAGGGCTTTACGAAGTTCCCCTCTCTGTTCTGAACCATAGCAACTTTTAGCCTGTTCTCGAGGGCGTAGGCGAACTCAACGTAGCCTATTCCGCCCCTGACCCTCCTTATGTAGTTGGCCACACCTTCGTTACCTTTGGCGCCTATTCCGGTGGGCCAGTTCACCGCCTTTCCGTATCCTACCTTCTTCTTCCACTCGGGGCAAGCTTTGGAGAGGTAGTTGGTGAATATCCAGGTGGTCCCCGATCCGTCGGACCTCCTTATGACGGTGATCTTCCTGTGGGGAAGCTTCACGCCTGGGTTGTGCTTTCTTATCCTCTCGTCGTCCCAGTATTTTATCTTTCCGAGGAATATACCGCACACCGCCTCCGTGCTGAGCTTGAGATTCTCAACGGGAAGGTTGTAGGAGATAACGACTCCTCCTATCACGGTGGGAAACTGGGCGAGGTTGTGTTTCTTGGCCTCTTCGGGCTTAAGAGGTGCGTCCGAGGCTCCGAAGTCCACGGTTCTGTTTTTGATCTGCCTCACACCTCCCCCAGAGCCTATAGACTGGTAGTTGAGCCTTATACCTGTTTCCTTTTCGTAAAGATAGGCCCACTTGGACAGGAGCGGATACACAAAAGTCGACCCCGCACCTGTCATAACTTCTCCAGCCATAACGGAAGCGATTATCATCGCTGAGCCTAAAACCAGCCTTCTCATCTCCGAACCTCCTTTCCAGCTTCCGCAAAAGTATAAAAGATGGATTGTTAAGAAAATGTTAACGTTCTATCTTTAACTTTTCTCATGATGGACATACTGGACCGGCTCTCCGTCGGGGTGGTTATCCTTTCGGAAGATGGGAGCGTATCCTTTGCCGGCAGGTTCTGCAGGGAGAGGGAGCTGGTTTCGGAAGATTGCGAAGGAAAGAAATACTACGAGGTATTCAAGAGCCTGGAGCTTATAGGTTTTGTGAACGACCTCCTTGAGGGAAACACTAAAGCGCTCGAGTTCGAGCACCTGGGTAAGGTATACAGGGCGTCCCCCCTCGGGGAGAGGGCCTTCCAGATCGAGGACATTACAGATATAAAAAGGTTCGAGAAGCTCCAAAAAGAGTTCATAGCCTCCGTGGGCCACGAGCTAAGTACACCTCTCACCGCGGTGAAGGGACTTCTCGAGACGGCCCTCATGACAGGAAGACCGAGCAAGGAGCTTTTAGAGAAAGCCCTCAGACGCCTTGAAGACCTTGAGAAGCTTATAAGCTCCCTTAGACTGTTAATTCTCCTCGAATCGGAACCGAGATCGGTCAGGGAAAGGTTTTCTTTAAAGAGCGTCTTGGAGAGCATCCTTGAGGATCTTGAGGAAGAAATAAAGCGGAAGGGAATCAGCGTCGAGCTTACAGGGGAAGATGTGGAGGTCGAGAGCGACAGGGAAAAGCTCTACATACTTCTGAAGAACCTTGTGGAGAACGCTGTCAGATACAACAGGGAAGGAGGTAGGGTGCGGATAAAGATCAGAAAAGTGAGTAAGAATACCCAAATCCACATAGAAGACACAGGAGAGGGTATTCCGAAGGAGGATATCCCGCTCATATTTCAACCTTTTTTCGGAGGTAAAAATAAGAAGGGAATGGGCCTCGGGCTTGCCATAAGCAAGAGGATAGCGGACTTCCTCGGAGCGGAGCTTAAAATAAGTAGCGAGGAGGGGAAGGGAACCACCGCGGAGATCCTTTTGCCTTAACTAAAACTTAACCTTAACTCCATAAACTATGAGACGAAAAAACTTAAGGAGGAAGGAAAATGAGAGTGGTAAGAGTAAAAGACAGAAGATCGAGAGAAAGGATCGAAAGAAAGCTCCTTGAAAAGAGAAAGGTGATTGCAGTGATAAGTGATCTCAGAGATCTCA
Source organism: Aquificaceae bacterium (assembly GCA_027079305.1). GTDB lineage: Bacteria > Aquificota > Aquificia > Aquificales > Aquificaceae > Hydrogenivirga. Next base: position 1,551 of record JALWVU010000059.1, on the reverse strand, counting down.
GAAGCGATTTGGTCAAGAAAGCAAATGTTGTTATAGTGGATGAAAGTTCAAAGGACGATGAGTCTCACACCTCAAACTTGTAGCCAAAGCCCCTCACCGTTTTTATATACTTTCCGTATTCTCCGAGTTTATCCCTCAGATGCTTTATGTGAACATCCACCGTCCTGTCGCTCGCTTCGTGGTCATAGCCCCAGAGACTCTCTATGAGCTTCTCTCTGCTTACGGGCCTTCCGTAGTTCTCGAGTAAAAACTTCAGTATTTTGAACTCGGAGGGTGTGAGTTTAACCTCCTTTCCCTCAACTGTTACCTTTACCTTTTCAGCGTCCAGTTCAAGATCTTTTACTTTGAAGATCTTTCCTTCCCTTTTCTTTCCCGCTCTTCTCAAGACCGCGTTTACCCTCGCGATGAGCTCCTTTACAGAGAAGGGCTTGGTTATATAGTCGTCCGCACCCAGTTCAAAGCCCCTCAGCTTGTCTTCCTCAGAGACCCTCGCTGTGAGAAATATAACGGGAATATCCGAAAGGTCCGGTCTGTTTTTAAGGAAATTGGCAATTCTAAAGCCGTCGAAATCCGGAAGCATCACGTCAATTATCACAAGGTTTGGTATTTCCTCCTCGACAGCCCTGAAGAACTCAAGGGCCCTCAAGAAGTGAACCACCTCAAAACCCTGACTTTTGAGAGCCTCCCTGACCACGAGGGCTATGTCCTCATCGTCCTCTATAAGAAAGACCTTCATGGTTCTCCTTTGCCAAATGTCTCCTCGATCTATTCCCTTATCTCGTCCCTGACCTTCCTAAAGAACTCAAGCTTCTCCTCCTCGGTCCCCTCGTAGCCGGAATGGTCGGGGAAGCTTTTATGGATGTGTTTTCTCCCGCCCGCAAAGTAGGGGCATTCTTCTTTGGCACTATCGCAGACGGTTATCACGTAGTCAAACTCCTGCCCTTCGAATTCTTTAAGGCTCTTTGATCTGTGATTGGAAATGTCTATTCCTATCTTCTTCATTACCTCAATTGCGAGCGGGTTCACGCCCGATGGCTTTGTCCCGGCGCTGAAGGCTCGGTATTTATCACCGAACAGGTGGTTCAAAATTCCCTCCGCCATCTGTGATCGTGCGGAGTTATGGGTGCAGATAAAGAGAACCCTTTTCTTCATGCTACGCTCCTACCTGAGCCTCTGCAATCTCTTCAATTATGCGCGGTCTCATACCGGGTTTAAAGAAGAGTATAGCAACCTCTTTCTTACTTCTTATAGCTTCCTTTACCGCTTTGGAATCCTCCTGACTTTCTACCTCCCAAGTATAGAAGACCTCTCTGTAAAGGCCCGAGCTCTTTTTTCCGGATAGATGGCTATCCCCGCACTCTCTTATTATCTCAAGCATCTCATTCGTACCTTCCATAAGCTTCTGTATCCTTTCCCAGTCCACGGATATAGTTCATGATTTTTGCAAATCCCTCGCAAAATATATTCACATGATCACATTTTTATCGTCATAAACCCAAAAAAGAAACTAAAACCTCACGGGTTATAATTAAAAGCGTGTCATCAGTTAAA
>JALWVU010000058.1 GCA_027079305.1 Aquificaceae bacterium | reverse complement strand
GTGTTATGTGGCGTTATTTGGCGTTATGTGGCGTTATGTAGCGCTATCTGGCGTTATGTGGCGTTATGCGGCGTTATGTGGCGTTATGTAGCGATATGTGGCGTTATGTGGCGTTTTCAGGCGTTACCTGGCGCGAAGTGGCGTCATGTGGCGTTATGTGGCGTTATTTGGCGTTATGTGACGGGATGAGAAGTTCTCTGGCGTTACGTGACGTTACGTGACGTTATGTGGCGTGATGTGGCGTTATGTGGCGTTTTGTGGCGCTATGTGGAGAAATGTGGCGTAATGTGGGGTTAGGAGGCGTTTTTTGGCGTTTTATGGCGTTTTTTGGCGATATGTGGCGTTATGTGGGGCTATGTGTCGTTATGGGGCGTTATGTGGCGATTTGAGGCGTTATTTGGCGCTATGTGGCGCTTTGTGGCGTTTTTTGGCGAAATGTGGCGTCATGAGCCGTCATTTGGCGTTATATGGCGTTATGCGGCGCTATGTGGCGCTATGTGGCGTTATGTGGCGTTATTTGGGGTTATGTGGCGTTATGTAGCGTTATGTGGCGTTCTGCTGGGTTATGTGGCATATTGTGGCGTTATGTGGCGATATGGGGCGCTATGTGGCGTTATGTGGCGTTATGTGACGTGATGAGACGTTCTCTGTCGTTATGTGACGTTGTGTGACGTTATATGGCGTTATGTGGCGTTTTGAGGCGTTATGTGGCGTTATGTGGCGTTATGTGGCGTGATTTGGCGACATGTGGCGTTATCTGGCGTTTTCTGGCGCTATGTGGCGTTGTGTGCCGTTTTCTGGCGTTTTGTGGCGTTACGGTGGGTTATATGGCGTTTTGTGGCGTTATATGGCGACATGTGGCGTTGTATGGCGTTATGTAGCGATGTGTGGTGTTATGTGGCGTTATGTGGCGTCATGGGGCGTTATGTGGCGCTATGAGGCGTTTTTGGGCGTTATGTGGCGTTTTGCGGCGAAATGTGGCGTTACGTGGCGTTATATGGCGTAATGTGGCGCTATGTGGCGTTTTGTGGCGATATGT
>JALWVU010000057.1 GCA_027079305.1 Aquificaceae bacterium | reverse complement strand
AGAGCGTTGCCATTGTATCCGCAGACCTGAGCCACTTTCTGACCCTCGTTTTCCCCTTTGAGATTGCACCGATGATCAGAGACCTGTGGGATATGGATTTGTCCGAGGGGGGCCTCAGCTCACCCCTTACCCTTTTTACAGGACCCCTTATCCTCTTCGTCATTCTAAGTTCATCCTCCTGTCCTTGACCTCTTCAAGGAAGGCTGTAAGCTGGTCTATCTTTTCCTCTTTAATAAGCCCCCTCAGCTTTTTGAGGGACGATATGTAAATGTCTATCGCCCTCAAGGTATTTTCCCTGTTCTCTAAAAATATGTCCCGCCACATGACTGGATCGCTCGCCGCGATCCTCGTGAAATCTTTAAAGCCCGCACCAGGATACCTGAAGAGGTCAAATTCACCTGACATCTCAATTATCGCGTCAATCAGAGCAAAGGCAACGGCATGGGGAAGATGGGAAACCGCACCAAAGACCCAGTCATGTAAATGGGCATCCATAAATTCCACAACCGCCCCCGTTTCTTCCCACATCCCCCTGACCTTTTCAACCGCCTCTCTGTCGGTCCTTCCCGTCGGTGTGATTATCACCTTCTTCCCCTCAAAGAGGTCAGGATTGCTGTTTTGAACCCCCGACTTTTCCGTTCCAGCTATGGGATGACCGCCCACAAAGGTTTTGCCAAGGATCCTCTCAAGGTCCTCAACGAGCCTTCCCTTTACGCTCCCGAGGTCCGTCACTACCGTGTCCTTCCTGACAAAACCCTTTAGATCCTCCCCTATCCTTCTGAAGGTCCTGACGGGCGTCGCTATGACCACCATATCAACGTCCCAGTCATCAACCTCCTCAAGGGAAGTCCAGCCCCTGTCTATGGCACCTCTCTCAATTCCCTTTGCTATTGCCTCTTGGCTCAGGTCAACACCGAGGATCTCTCCACCGAAGCCCCTCTTTCTCAGGGCAAGAGTGAGGGATCCGCCCATAAAACCGACGCCGACCAGCAGGAGGGAACGAACCATAGGAAGGATAATTAAAACATATCAAGGTAGCGGAACTCTTCTT
>JALWVU010000056.1 GCA_027079305.1 Aquificaceae bacterium | reverse complement strand
TCGGTTCCGAAGGTCTCTATGTCAAAGGCAACGGGCTCCGTAAGCCCGAAGGCGTAACCTATCTGAACGACACACTTCTGGGCAAGGTCAGCAGCAACAACGTGCTTGGCGATCATCCTTGCCATGTAAGATCCTGACCTGTCGGTTTTGGTGGGATCTTTGCCCGAAAAGGCACTGCCCCCCGAAAAACCTATGTCACCGTAAGCGTCAGAGACTATCTTTCTCCCCGTCAGACCCGTATCCGCCACAGGTCCCCCGATTACAAAGCGCCCCGTGGGATTTACCTTGACATCGGTTGAAGAGGTCATCAGTTCCTCAGGGACAACCTTTCTAATAACTTCTTCAACCACCATTTCCTTGAGGTTCTGAACGGAAATATCAGGATCGTGGTGGACGTAAACCACTATGTCTCTGACCGACTGGGGAACCCAGTCCTCGTAGTCCATAGTCACAAGGACCTTACCGTCGGGCCTTAGGAAGGGCATCTTTCCGGTTTTTCTGAGGTCCGCCAGCTTTTTTGTGATGCTGTGGGCTATGGTGATGGGCCAGGGCATGAGATGGGGCGACTCCTTTACAGCGTAGCCAACCACTATGGCGGTATCACCGGCCCCTTCCCTTGAAACGCCAAGAGCGATCTCCGGGCTCTGCTCGTCTATGGAAGTTATAACAGCGCAGGTGTCCGCGTCAAAGCCGAGCTCCGGACGTGTGTAGCCCGCGTCCTTGACCACTTCCCTTACGGTGGAAGCTATATCAACGAAGCTCTCGGTAGAAAGCTCACCTCCCACAAAGACAAGACCCGTAGTGACCATAATCTCAAGGGAAACCTTGCTGTAGGGATCCTTTTTTATGAACTCATCAAGAAGGGCGTCCGCGATCTGGTCTGCGATCTTGTCGGGGTGACCCTCGGTCACCGACTCTGCCATGCGAAGGGAGTACATGTCTCTATTCTATATCAGGGCTCGGAAGGTTCGTCGGGCACAGTGTGGTCAATCTTCTGGTCAGGGCAGAGCCGTCTCGGTTCCCAGTCGGGATAAATATCCGGGTCGACCGGCTCAAC
>JALWVU010000055.1 GCA_027079305.1 Aquificaceae bacterium | reverse complement strand
CACGCCCCTACGAGCTCGTCCCAGGGGAGACGGACAGGGTCCTCAAGGAGAGCGTGGAGCTTTTATACGAGAAGCTCAAAAAGCGCCCCGCTAAAGGTAAGAAGTGGGGATCTCTGATATGGCACGTCACCACGTCTTACTTTGTGAAGGCTCTGAGAGAGGTTAAGGAGCTCTGGGATGAGGTGGAAGTGGACAGGCTGAGGGTCAAGCCCAAGGTCAAGATCACGGGAGAGTTCTGGCTCCAGACCCACGAGGGGGACGGCAACTACAACATAAAGAGGTGGCTTGAGAAGGAAGGTGCGGAGGTTATACCTCCCCCGATCGCGGTCTGGATGGACTACCTCATCTACATGAGCCTCTGGAGGATGGAGGAGAGCAGGGAGTTCGTGGACAAGTTCTGGCTCAAGAAGGCGGTCGTCAAGCTACTTCTGGGTCTCTACCACTACACCTACAACAGGCTCAGAAAAGCTCTTAACAACATTCCCAATCCCCTGCCCCCTCAGGAGGAGCTTCGCAGGCTCGCAAGGCCCTACTTCCACCACTTCCTCGCTGGCGGTGAGGGATTCATGCTGATAGGAAAGGCCTTATATGCACATCTTAACAAACACGCCCACATGATCTGTGAGCTCTCCCCCTACGGGTGCATGCCCAACACCATGTCCATAGGAGCCATGCAAGCGGTCTTAGGAAAGCATCCAGACCTCCTCTACGCTCCCATAGAGGTCAAAGGGGACGCGGAGGTTCACGCCCTCTCGAGGTGCCAGATGATCCTGACCGAAGCCAAGAGGCGCGCCCAGAGGGAGTTCGAGGAGGTGCTCGAAAAAATAGGACTCACCGAGGAGGATATCAGGAACTACGAAGAGGAACATCCCGAACTTAAAAAGGCTACCTACAAAGTTCCCCACTACGGCTACGCTGGGACCTCCGCCAACTACGTTATGCACGTTGCTAAGCTGATGGGGAGGGCCTAACGTGACTCTCCGAAGAGCTTGGTGGTCACAAAGTAGCCCGCGAGGAGTCCGAGGAGTCCGAGGATTGAGAGCAAGACCATCATCTGATCATTCGTTATCTCCATGCCTGCGTATGAATATAGAGCCTACTATAACTGAGGTCAAGCCCGACAGAAAAATGAGCGCGGAAACTGGGGGAGAAACTCTCTCCGATATAAGCAAAACAACCGATGCTACCATCAGTCCCACCCCGAAGTTTCTAAAGGTCTCAGCCCAGTATCTTTTCAGCACGGGAACTATTTTAAGGGAGGTCCGTCATGCTCATTCTCGGCCTTGACGTGGGATCAACCACCTGCAAGTTCGTTCTCATAGATGAGAAGGGAAACATCATAGCTAAAGCCTACGAGCGCCACAAGACGAGGCAGGCTGAGAAGGTTCTTGAGTTTTTGGAAAGGCTTGAGGAAGAACACGGTCTCACCCCAGGAAGGGATAGAGTATACATAACAGGTTCAGGTGGGGGGCTGATAGGAGAGCTTATAGGTGCGCGCTTCGTTCAGGAGGTGGTTGCGGTCTCCACTGCTGTTGAGAAGCTCCACCCCAGTGTGAGGTTCGTATCTGAGATAGGCGGGGAGGACATGAAAACCATCTTCTTCCACGGGGAGGGAGACAAGAAAACCAGACAGGTCTTTATGCAGAGCGCCTGTGCAGGGGGAACGGGAAGCTTTATAGAGAAGAGCGCCAGAAAGCTGGGAATCCCTCCAGAGAAGCTCTCCCAGATGGGGTATCTGGGCTACCAGCTTCACAAGGTAAGCTCCAAGTGCGGGATCTTCGCAGAGGCGGACGTAAACACGCTGGTAAAGGCGGGAGTCCCCGTTGAGGAGATAATAGCGAGCCTCTTTGAGGCTGTCGTCTACCAAAACTTGGCGGTCCTCACCAAAGGGAACACACCAAAGCCCGAGGTCCTTCTTTTGGGAGGTCCAAACCTCTTCTTTAAGGGACTCCAAGAAGCTTGGAGGTATCACCTAACCAAGATATGGGAGGAGAGGAAGGTTCCCCTTCCCGAGGGAAAGTCCCCCGAAGATCTGATAATAGTTCCCGAAAACGCCCTCTACTACGCCTCCTTGGGATGTGCCCTGACCGCCCTGAGCGAGCCTCCCGAGAACGGAGTCTACAGAGGAAAAGAAAAGCTAAGATGGTGGGTGGAAGAAGGTCAGCACGAGCAGAAGAAGAAGGAGGGAAGGAGAGGGCTCTGGAAGACAAAAGAGGAGCTTGAGGAGTTCAGGAGGATATATGAGCCTCAGGTTTTTGCCTACAGAAACAGGAAGCCCTACGAAGGGAAGATAGAGGAGGTAGTCATAGGTTGTGACTTTGGGTCCACCACAGCCAAGGCGGTGTGCCTCTCAAAGGATAAGGAGGTTCTCTTTTCAGTCTACACCCTCAGCAAAGGCAACCCCATAGAGGACGCCAAGTATCTCTTCAGGAAGATAAGGGAGAGGATAGGAGAAGCAAAGGTCTTGGGAGTGGGAGTCACCGGATACGGCAAGGATCTTCTCAAGGACATCATCGGCGCGGACGTTGCCATAGTGGAGACGGTCGCCCACGCCACCGCGGGACTTCACTTCTTCCCAGACGCGGACTGCATCTGCGATGTGGGCGGTGTGGACGTGAAGCTCATAATCCTCAGAAACGGTGCGGTTGTGGACTTCAGGCTAAACTCCCAGTGCTCCTCCGGGAACGGGGCATTCCTGCAGGGCGTGGCTGAGAGGTTCGGAATACCCCTTGAGGAGATAGCGGAGCGCGCCTTCTCCGCCCAGAACATGCCCACCCTAACTATGGGGTGCGGTGTCTTTCTCCAGAGCGACATAGTAAACCAGCAAAGGAAAGGCTGGAACGCGGATGAGATCCTCGCAGGTCTCTGCCACGTGCTTCCCCAGAACGTCTGGATATACGCGGGGAATATAACCAACTTCAAGGGGATAGGTAAAAAGTTCATTCTTCAAGGAGGAACCCACAGGAACTTGGCTGTCGTCAAAGCTCAGGTGGACTTCTTAAAGTCCAAGGTCCCCGACGCTGAGGTAGTGGTCCATCCGTATTCTGGAGAGGCGGGAGCCATAGGAGCCGCACTGATAGCTCTTGAGAACTGGGAGAAAACGGGAAGGACGCGCTTCAGAGGCTTTGAGACCATAGAAAACCTCGTCTATAAAACTACGACCTCCGAGGATACGGTTTGCAGGTGGTGCCCGATAGAGTGCAGGAGGACCTTCATAGATGTCAAGCTCCCCGGCGGAAAAGGAAGACCTTGGTCCAAAGTTCCACTTCCAGAAGGATGGGTGAGGATAATCGTAAACAACTCCTGCCCCAAGGGTCTGGTGGAGGACAAGAACGAGCTGAAGGCTATCAAGGAGGAGATGGAGAGGGTGAGAAAGGAGTTTCCCAACATCGCCCAGTTCGTCCAGAAGGAGGCCTTCAACACGAGGGTGGAGGTTTAATGGGAGGTTTCCCATGCCTATTTTAACGCTGTTTAAAAGAAAATCTCCAGAGTCTCATATACAAACCAAAGACAGAAGCCACATAAAAGTCGGCATCCCCAAGTTCCTCAACATCTGGTCCACCCACCGCTTCTGGATAGGCTTTCTGAAAGCCCTCGGAATTCCAGCAAGGAACATCATCTTTAGCTCGGACACCTCCGAAGAGCAGTATAGAGAGTTCGGTAAGGGGAGAATCGGTATGGACTCCTGCTATCCTGTAAAGGCCCTTGCGGGACACATAGGGGAGCTTTTGACCACAAAGAAGATAGACATCCTCCTCGTTCCCATGATCTACTCCCTTCCCTCCTTCCTGAAAGGCCACGTTATGGACACCCTCTCCTGCACACGCGTTCCCATGAGCGTGGAGAACATAAAGGCAGGGTTCCTGAAGGAGGGTAATGAATTTGAAAAACACGGGGTTAAATTTCTGAACCCCTTCGTGAGCTTCGCAGAACCGCACCTCCTTCCCAAGCAACTTTACGAATCTTTAAAGGACGCTATGGATCTCACCTACGAGGAGGTGGAAAAGGCGGTAAAGGAGGGCCTTGAAGAATTAAAGAGGTTCGATAGCAAAATGAGGAAGAAAACAAGGGAGATCCTCGAGTGGTGCGCCCAGAACAACCGCCCGTGCATACTCATCCTCGCAAGGCCCTACCATATGGATCCGGGCATAGGCCACGAGATAGACGCGGAGTTCCAGAGCCTCGGATACCCTGTAGTGTGGGGTCAGTATCTGCCTATAGATGAAGACCTGATGGACTGGCTCTTCGGTGCGGACGTGGAGGCGAGAATTATAAAAAGCCCCTTCGACATATCGGACGTGTGGACCTCCTCTTACAGCTCCAACACCAACGAGATCATATGGGGTGCCAAGTTCGCTTCCCGCTTTCCGTGGATAACAGCGGTCGTGAGATTATCAAGCTACGAGTGCGGGATGGACCAGCCCACCTACACTCCAACCCAGAAGATAGTGGAGTCTTCGGGGACTCTTTACTTTAAATTTGGCGATCTTGACGAGACCAAGCCTTCGGGAAGTGTAAAGATAAGGGTGGAAACAATAGACTACTACGTGAAAAAGTATTCTCCAGAAATCATACAGAGGAAGCTGAAAAGGCTCAGCGGGAGGAGGATACCGGTTGGGTTTGAAATAGATGTTTGTAATCATTATAGAAGTTAAGAATAGGCTTTGTATCTTGATAAACAATGTATTTAACATACTTCCTGGGAACTTCGATGTATTTCCTTCCTTTCCCAGCATCGCTGTTAGTTGTGCTATCGGATTTACATTCCTTATTGTCTTTTTTGCACTGTTTGGGCCCTATGCTCACGTAATAAGCATTTGGAGTGCTCAACATTATATCTATATTCTTACATACCATAACGTTTGCATCCTTGCTATCACATGAGCAATTTTGTTTACTTTTATAAAACTTTTTAAGCTCCTCACACATATGTCTATCCATTAGGTATAGATCTGCAGTGAATAAGCCTAATTTTACCACATGTAATGGATACCAAATAATAGGTTCAAAACGCATAAACAGAATAAAAATAGCACTTAAGCATAATGTTAGGTATAACCTTATAGAAGAAGCGGCTACAAAATTTAGGAAAGTAGCTATTAAAAGCGCGCAAATAAAAGCTGGCCGATCCAATTTATTATTAATTATAGATGCTATAATAAATGCAGAAAATGCAAATAGTATATAAACTAAGGCGAGGTAATAAATCTTAGCACCCTCAAGTTTGAGCCTATCTATTATCTCTCTATACTTTTTACATTTACACTCTTCACTTTTGATTCCAGAATTCCCTTCACATGATGAGATTATAATGTTAGCCATTATAGCTGCGATAACTATGGATAAAAGAAAAAATATATCGCTGGGGAGTGATAAAATATAGATTCCGTAAGTAAGTATTAACAGTGTTGATGTAAATGCAGTTAGAACGCATAAATAATCAAGTGGTCTGCATTTTAATTGAACCTCACGTCTGTATATTTCCAAATATAAACGAGAATACACAGCCTTATTTATCAATATACCAGCTGATCCGACAAGAATAAAAATGAATAAGATTATAATGAAAGTAAGAATAAAAGCTTGAAACAAAAGACCTATAGACTCAAATTCAGAAAATCTTGATATGGGAAGCCCGGTTGAATAAAAATAAAAGCCCAAATAAGTTATAGTTGCTACGATTACAAATTTAAATAAGGCGTCTAAAGCATACTTAATAAAATCAAAAGTTGATCTATGTTCTGAATAAAGATTCCCCAACGCCTGAAGCAAGCTATTTTGTGTATCTTTGATCCTATCTTTTTCCCTCTGCTTTTCTTGATTGCTCATTCCTTTACATCTCTATTATAATTATCCAACGAGGGGGAGAAATGCTTGGCTTCCTGCTCCCCACCATATTCAGCATAAGTTTCGCGATAGCGGGAGGAAAGAGCATGAAGGTAGAGAGTAAGGCCTTCAGGGAGGGAGAGGTCATACCCGTCAGATACACCTGCGATGGAGTAGACGTATCCCCTCCTCTTAGCTGGTCCCAGGTTCCCGAGGGGACCAAGAGCTTCGTGATAATAATGGATGATCCGGATGCCCCCATAGGGACCTTTACCCACTGGATAGTTTACGATATCCCCTCTGATGTGAGGGAGCTCAGGGAGGCTTTCCCAAAGGCGGATCAGGTAAACGAGGTAAAGCAGGGTATTAACGACTTTGGCTACGTCGGCTACGGAGGTCCCTGCCCGCCGAAGGGACATGGATACCATCGTTACTTCTTCAAGGTATACGCCCTCGATGTGGAGACCTTGAACCTACCTCCCAAAGCGACCAGGAGGCAGGTAGAGGACAGGATGAGGGCTCATATACTCGGGGAAGGATCAATCATGGGGAGGTATAAGAGAGAGTAGTTCTTTGGGAAGCTTGGGGTAGTTATCTTCAACTTTACCCTCCGCGCTTATCCTTATCGTTGCGGGAAGGAATATCAGGGTTACCTTATCTGAAAAAACGCCCTTAGGATCTGCGTAAATAGGAAAGTTAGGCTTTATACCGTTCCTTTTAAGGACCTCCTTAACATCCTCTTCGTCCATCATTATGGCTATCGATATAAGGTTCACATCTCCGCTTAGCTTAGGCTTTATCTTGACGAGTCTTTTCAGATCCTCCGTATGCCCTATGCAGGTTCCGGACCATACGTAGATTATGAGGGGCTTTCCCCTGTATACACTCAGGTCTGTCTCCTTCCCCGAAAGATCAAGAAGCCTTAGATCGTATATAGAGTCCTGCTGGCAAGAAAATAGAAAGAGCAAAAGAACTAAAAAGAGCTTCTTCATCTGATACGCATACTCTTTACAGGAGCGGATACTGTGATCTCCCCGCTCTTTTTGAATATGAGAGTTATCCTTACCTTTTCACCAGCTTTGAGAGGCTTTTTCAAATTTATAAGCATTATGTGTTTCCCCATAGGTTTGAACTCTACCGTTCCGCCCGCAGGGATCTCCACCCTGTCGAGCTTTCTCATCTTCATCATGCCCCCTTCCATAACCGTGGTATGTAGCTCAGCGATCTGGGAGGCTTCCGTTTTGACACCTATCAGATAATCCTTTTCATCTCCTATGTTCTTTATTTTCATGAATGCGGCGCTCATGGTGGATACCGGAGGAACTTCCCTGACCCAGGGATCCTCGACCACTATCCTGGGCTTGGAGAGAACGATTCCGACGATGATAAGAAGAAAGGCAAGCACTCTCATGATCTCCTCCTAAAGAAACTTCTTAATATCTTCCGCCATAAGCTCGGGTTTCTGCTTGGTGGAGGGGTATATGAGCTTCAGAACTCCGTCGGGGGTTATCAGATATATGTAGGCGGTGTGGTCTACCAGGTATCCTCCCTCGGACTGGCCCTTTACCTTCTTGTAGAAAGCCATGTAATCCTTGGCAACCTTTTTTATCTCCTCGGGCGTTCCGGTAAGGCCTATGAAGGTAGGGTAGAAAAACTGTGCATACTTCTGGGAAACTTCGGGGGTGTCCCTCTCTGGATCGACACTTATGAATATAACCTGAACCTTTTTCCTCTCTTCCTCGCTAAGGAGTTTCATGGTCTTTGATAGAGTCTGCAAGGCTGTGGGGCAAACGTCCGGGCAGTGGGTGTATCCGAAGAACATCAAAACTACCTTGCCCTTAAAGTCCGAAAGGCATATTCTCTTCTCCTTACCATTATCCCAGCCAGTCAGACAGAACTCCTTTGCGGGTTTGTCGTACAGGGTCCCGTTAAAGCTTTCCTTCTTCTCACAAGATATAGATGCAAAAAACGCGAAGATAGTAAAGACTAACCAGAGCTTCCTCATCCCGGTAAAGTATAATCCTTTTCCGAGAGCAGATCAACTCCGCATTCGAGGTTCTCGACCCACTCTATGAACCTATTTACCATCTCCCTGCCTTTGAAAACCGCTCCGTGCTGGGGTGCTATGGTTTCTATGTTGAGATTCCTGACCATTTTAGCCCAGAACTTCATGATCTTTCCCGAAGCCATGTATCTCTTGTGGAATGGTTCCATGTATTGTATGTGGGAATCGAAGTCCTCAACGAACACGTAATCCTGGCCGAGGGATGCCCCGAGATCTCCCGAGAAGAGAATCTTGGAAACTGGATCGTAGACCTGAAAGTTACCGGGGGAGTGGAGGAAGTGGGCGGGGATTATCAAAAGCTCACACTCCCCACCGAGGGTTATCTTGGTACCTCCGTCGTCTATGGGGATGACCCTTCCCTCGAGCTTGGAGTCCAGGCCGAAGTGAGGAAGGAACCTGACCCAGAGCTTCGATATCAGTGCGGTAGCCTCTGTGGTCATCAACCAGTAGTTTATGCTGGCAACGATGTCCGGATCTTGATGGGAAAGGAAGATATACCTTATCTGCTGGGGCGGAATTAGAACGGATACATCCGCGAAGAGTTTGGACTGGACCTTGTGCCCGCCAGGATCGAGAAGTATGGCTTCATCTTTGTGAATTATGAGGAACTGATTTGCCTGAACCGCGCTTGCAGGTGTAAGCTCCTCGAAGAGGAAGACCTTGTGATCCTCCGTTTTAAAAAGTTCCTTTCCTGCCATGGTTCCTCCTCTATGACTTTTGTCATATTTTACCACTCCTGTATCCTGCGGGTTAGAATAATCGTGGGATGATATACACGGGTGTGGACGGGGAGAAGCTCCTCAGCGTGGACTTTTCCCTGTTCAGGAAGGACTGGAAGATAACGGAAAAGAGGGGGAGGAAGATATACGTGATTCCCTCTGACCTCTGTTACGTGAGAAGGGAGAAAACGGAGCTGAAGGATGCATACGATCTCAGGAGATTTCTCAGCATCGAGGTGGAGGAGAAGTTTGGAGATGTTCTATGGGACGTTAGACTGGAAGGAGACACCTACTGCCTCGCGGTTGCCAAGGATTTTGAGGTCCCCGAGGACGCCTACGCTCTGGATCCGGAGGTTTTCTCTCTGGCGAGGGTTGTGAGGGCCCTGGGAAGGGAAGACTGCTACGTTCTGGATATAGGACGCAGGAAGACCACCCTCGTGAACGTGGAGGGTGGAGAGCTCTACTCATACAGGGTGATTCTGAAAGGTCTCGACTACATAAAAAAGGGGGTCCCGGAAGAGGTTGTCGTGAGAGAGGGTCTTGATAACGGGGATGTCAGGAAATCCTTCGAAAGGATCCTCTCCTCTCTGGGAAGAAGTTTGGAGGATAAGCCGGTTCTACTCAGCGGTGGCGGTAGCAAACTGAGAGGTATAGATAAGCTCTTTAAGAACAGCTTTAGAAGTCCCCTCGTTTCCCCCGAGATGACTTCAGCTCTGGGAGCTTCTCTCAAGTTTGTGCTCGAAGACTGCTCCCCCCACTTCAGGGAGGAGGAGCTTTCCGAGAAGGACATTAAAAAGATCTCCTTAGCCCTCGGGGCGTCCTTGCTGATCTTTATAGCGTCGGTTGCTGGGATTAACTATGCGGAGAAATCCTTCGTCAAGAAAGTAAGGGAGGTTGAGAAGAGGGAGTTCAAAAGAAAGTTCCCCCAGAAACCCGCGGTAGCGGTGAGGGATCAGGTAAAGAGCATGTCCCTCAGGGAAGAGAATCCTATGACCGGTAGACTCCTGAAGCTGTCCGAAAAGCTATCGGAGGGTATGAAGCTCTACAGGATAGAGTTCGAAGGAGGCGTTCTCAGGGTAGTTGGAGAGGCTAAGAGTAAGGACATCGTGGCAGAGATCGGTGCGAAGAGTGTAAAGGAGACTCCCGAGGGGGGATTTGAGTTCGAGGTGGAGATAAGGTGAGGAGGTTCCTGAGTAAACGGATCTTTTACGCGGTTTTCGTATTCATCTCAATTCTTCTTCTGGCCTACGCTCTCTCTTCGGTAGCTGGCGTGAGAGATAAGATAGTGAGAGAGTATTTCAAGTACAAGAACTTTCTCTTCACTCTGAAGAACCTTCCCGCAAGGAGCAAAAGGCCGGCCACTGAGAAGGAGGTTGCGGACCTTCTCTCCAAGTATGGACTCGAACCCCAGAAGCTTTTCAAAGTAGAGAGCGGTGTGGAGGTTCAGCTGAAGGAGGTTCCGTGGACCTTGATCCCAGACCTTGTGAAGGATCTGGAGGACAACTTCGAGATTGTCAAGTTCTCCGCGGTGGACAACACCGGGAAAGGCCTCTTTGAGGTCAGGATTGTGGTCCGATGAGCCTCTTCGACAGGTTCGTCAGGGAATACGACCTCTGGTATGAAAAACCCTTCGGCAGGTCCGCCTTCGAGCTGGAGCTGGAGTGTGTCAGGGGTATATTGGAGAGTCCTGAAATGGCTCTGGAGGTGGGTGTAGGAACGGGCAGGTTTGCCTCCGCACTCGGTATAGGGTTCGGAATAGACCCCTCCTTCGGGATGCTGAAAATAGCAAAGGAGAGGGGTATCACCTGTGTGCAGGGAGTTGGTGAAAGTCTTCCCTTTAAGGATGAGAGTTTCGATCTCCTTCTCCTTGTGGTAACTCTGTGTTTCGTAGAAGATCCCTTTAGTGTAATTAAGGAGTGTGCGAGGGTCCTTAAAAGGGACGGTAGACTGGTCCTCGGCCTCGTTCTTGGGGAGAGTCCCTGGGCTGAGTTTTACAGAGAGAAAGCCTCAAAAGGGCATCCAATTTACAGACATGCGAGGTTCTACACCTTTGAGGAGATCAAGGATATACTTTCTGAAGCGGGACTCAGCCTTGAGAGGGTGAGGAGCACCCTATTCGAAAATCCTCAGGACACCGAACCGGTGAAAAACAGAGAGATCCGTGAAGGATACTTCCCAGAGGCGGGATTCACCTGCCTGCGCGCTGTCCGAATACCTCTCTAAAGAACTCGACCGCTAAGTCCCTCAGATCCTCCGCGGCAAGATCCCTGAAGAAGTGGTCCGCGTAGTCTATAACCTCTATCCTGATGTTCTTCCTGCCCTCTATATATGGTTTGAGGAACTCGGGCAGGTTCTTCACCCTGTCGTCCTCACCTCCCCAGATTATAAGGACTGGGATGTTGAGGCTACGGAAATACCTTCCTATGTTCCTGTCCACACCGTAGTATGTGTATAGCGTTCTTGCACTAACCTCCGCGGAATTGCAGTAAAAGAAACTCGTTTTCAGGAGAGTCTTCCCCTTTCCCGCACTTACAAGATCCTTAGCTCTGTCCAGTAGCGGATGTTCCCTCGGAGTTCCTTTAGCGGGAGCGACCGCAAGCACACCCACCACAACTCTATCTCCTCCCAATGCCCGGGCGGTGTGTATAACCTGCTGGCCTCCCATAGAGTGTCCCGCGAGGATCACCTTCCTTACCCCTTGACTCTTGAGCCAGTCAATCCACGCCTTTATCTCCTCTATGTTCAGCTCGTAGGGATGATCGAGAGGGTAGGAGCAATCGTAGGGACTCTTCCTGTCGTTTACGCCGAGGGTGAGGGTGGGAGAGAGAACCGGAAAGCCCTCGGAGACCCAGAACTCCCTCTGCTGGGATATAGGCTCCCTCATGCTGTAGGTCTGGAAGAGGCCGTGAAGCCAGAGGATCGCGAATTCTGGCTTTACACCCTCCGGAACCGCCCACTCCGCGTTGGCCTTAAGCTTCTTACCCTCAAACTCTATGTATATCGAGACGGGCTTTCCGAGGATCAGAAGCGGTAGGAAAAAAGCTATAAGAGCTAAGGCCTTTCGCATACCTCTGAAAAATATATAATTGTCGCAGTGTGGAGGGAAGCTCTGTATGTATGGAAGGACAGCCTTACTGTGAATCCCTCCCTCAGCCTGCCTTTCACAGCTCTGCTGTTCCTTTTGAACCTCCTGTTCTGGATACCTATTCTCGGTCAGCTTTCCGCCCTTCTGGAAACCTTCCTGATATTCTCTTACGTGGTTTTTATCTCTAAGCTTTACATAGATTCAAGGGGAAACAGGGAAACCTTCAGCTCAAGGCTCGCTTCCGCCAGTCTGGGATCCCTGATCTTCTCCTATACGGCGGAAACCATCGGCGTCCTCGTGGCCCAGCTTTTTCTGACCTTCCTTGCCTTCATTATCTCTCTGATAATCCTCTCCGCAGGAGGATTTATGAGCCTTATCCTGCCCCTCCTGGAAGGAGGAGACGTGAGCTGGAAGGGACTGCTTCTGAGCCTTCTTATCGCGGTATTCCTCTACTTCTCGATCGTCTCCTCCTTTCCAATCTTCTTCGGAAGGGCTATGCTGAGAGGGAAGGGCTTTTCGGGCACGCTCTCGACCTTCATCAGCTCCCTCTGGGCGGAGATCAGCTGGAGGACGATGCTGAGCTGGGACTACATAAAGTCCTCTATTGTAGTTTCGCTGATAACCTTCGGTTTCCTAATGCTCCATCTGGTCCTGCTTATACCTCCCCTGCTGTTGTTCGGTCCGATCCTTACCTTTCTCACGGTCCACTTCCTTTACACCTTCGGGACCGTTGCCTGCTTCAGACTCCTGCGCTCCTGAAGATTTCCACCGGATCGAGCTTTGAGGCCTTCCTCGCAGGATAGATTGAGGCAAAGAGCGTGAACAGGAGGGCGAAGACAGCGCCCCCCACATAGTAGAGGGGGGATCTGTCGAGGATAAATCCCTTCGCCCTCAGAAGGCCCTCAAGATCCATCTCTATGCTCGAGAGATACTCCTGAAGGCCGTAAGCGAGAATACTACCGAGGAGAATTCCCACTATCCCTATTATCAGGCCCTGGATGAGGAAGACCATAGTTATGTCCCCGCTCGTGTAGCCCATTGCCTTGAGTATGGCTATGTCCCTCTTCTTCTCGAGCACCGTCATCATCAGGATGTTGAAGATACCGAAGGCGGAGACCAGCAGTATCGCCCCCACCACCAGGTAGGTTATCGTCTTCTGTATTTTGAAGAGTTGCAGGAAGTTGCTGTAGGCCTCCTGCCAGCTCCGTGCATCGTATCCGGTCTCCTCCTCCAGAACTCTTGCTATCCGGACCGCCTCGTCCACGTCCTCCACCTTCACCACGAGCTCGTTCACCTCGTTCGGTCTTCCCAGGAGCCTCTGGAGAGTCTTTATGTGGACGTAGGCTCTGCTCTGATCTATAGTCGTTATTCCAGAGTTGAAGAAGTCCACCACCTCAAGAACCTCAGAAACTCCGTTGGGAGTCACGAGTAGGACCTTCGCCCCCCTCTTCTTTACACCCAGATCCCTCGCCACCAGCTTCCCGAGGATTATCCCGTTCCTCTTGGACCTCAGGCTCTTGAGCCTCTTTTCTTCTAAGAATCTCCCTATGCTCGAGGCCTTCCCCTCCAGATCCGGATCTATCCCGAAGAGATTCACCGGCTTCTCCTTCGGCCCATATCTGATTATCCCGTTGCTCCTCAGATGGGGAGAGATCCCGAGTATCCCCATCCTTCCCGTGTATCTGGAGATTATCTCCCTGTAGTTTGTGATCCTGTCCCTCACATCTTTGGGCTTGGCCCCGAGGATCTCCAGGATCACATCCTCTCCGAAGACATCTGAAAGTATTCTCTTCTCGTTATAGTCGAACTTGGGCTTTATGGAGATGTGGGCATCGAGGTCTATCACCTGCCTTATGAAGTGCTTCTGAAAGCCGAGCATCAGAGAACTCATCACCACGAAGGCACACACCCCTATCGCCACCCCAAAAGTGGAGATCAGCGTCTGCCTCCTCCTCTCGGTAAGGAGCTTAAACGAGATAAAGAGAACGTGCCTCATCGCCCTTCGGGGAAAAGACAGGGAGTCCCGGGAGGAAAGCCGAGGACCTCCGCGTAGTTCTCGAAAACTCTGCCCACCTTCACCCTCTTCCTTTCACCGTTCACAAGCAGGACAACCTCTCCATCCTTAACCGCCCTCAGAGGGACCACCGTGGTCTTGAGCCTGTCAACGATGATGTTCCCCTCCACCACCGAATCTACCGGGATCTTTGGAGGGAGATCCACATCCACCTCCACGCTCACCACCCTCCTCAGATCGTCGCTCTTGAGATCGAAGGAGAGAACCTTCCCCTTGAAGACCTTATCCGGAAAGGCGTCGCTCTTGATGTAAACTTCCTGTCCCCTCTTTATCAGGGGGAGAAACTCCTCGTCTATGTTCAGAACGACCTTCTTCTGCAGGGTTCCCACCACCGCCACACGGTTCTCCCTCCCTATGTGGTTCACGTAATCCCCCTCTTCTACGAAAACCTTGAAAACTATCCCGTCTAAAGGACTTTTTATGCGGTAGCTCTCGAGCTCCCTTTCGAGGGCCTTCCTCTCCTCTAAAAGGGCTTCGAGCCGGGCCCTGAGCTCTTTAATCCTGTCCCTGTAGGTTTCCTCCGCTATCCTCAGCTCCTCCTCCGCCACCTTAAAGATCCTCTCCGCCTCTTCGAGACTCTCCCTCGGGATAATACCCTTTTCATAAAGCTCTTTTCTCCTTATGTATCTCTTTTTTGCCTTTTCGAAGTTTTCCTTTGCAACTTTGACTTTACCTTCAAGAGCCTTCAGAAATTCCGATCCGGGCCCAAGCCTCTCCCTCAGGAGTCTTATCCTCTTCTCCAGGGAGGCTATCCTGTTCTCGAGGCCCCTGCTCTCTACAACCGCTATCAGCTGGCCTTTTTTCACTCTGTCTCCCTCTTCCACAAGGACCTTCTCTATGTAGCCCGAAACGCTCGCCCTGAGAAGGACCTGCCTCTTGCTCTTCACGTATCCCGATCCGTAAACCGCCCTGATAACTTCCTTGGTTTCCACCCTGCACTCGTGGGAAAAGGCGGTTAGAAACGAAATTAGAAGGAAAATTACGAGCATCAGGCCTTTATGTACTTGAGATACTCTCTTATCCCCTCTTCGAGGGAGTATTCAGGCTCGTATCCCAGCTCCTTCCTTGCCCTACTTATGTCCGCCTGTGTGAACTCCTGGTAGAAGTCGTAGGGGCAGTCGAAGTATTCGGTCTCGAGGTTAGTTCCAAGCTCTCTGTTGAGTATCTCTATGATCTCGTTGAAGGATCTGGCCCTTCCCGTGGCTATGTTGAATATCCCTGAGACGTCCTTGTCGAGTGCGAGGAGGTTAGCCTTCACCACGTCCTCTATATAGACGAAATCCCTCTTCTGCTCCCCCCACTTGAATATCCTCGGCCTCTGGCCGTGCATCATCTTCACCGCCAGCTGGTATATCATGCTCGCGCTCTTTCCCTTATAGCTCTCCCGTGGTCCGTAGACGTTGAAGTATCTGAAGCCCACTATCCTGAGCTCGGGGAACCTCTCCATGTAGTCCATCGCTATCCTGTCCATCATCAGCTTAGAAAAGCCGTAGATGTTCTCGGGCTCGAGGCCCTCATCCTCCCTCATGGGTGGCTCCGTATTTCCGTAAACTCCCGCGGAGGAGGCGTATATAACCTTGGCGTTCCACTCAAGAGCGGAGTCGAGAAGATCCCTGAAGCTGTCCGTGTTCGTCTCCATCATCAGCTTCTGATCCTCAACGGTAGTGTCCGTTATCGCCGCCTCGTGGAAGATCACATCGAAGGCAAAGCTCTTCCTCAGATACTCCCACAGCTCCCTGTCCCTTATATCTCCCGTTATGACCTCTCCTCTGAAGCCTATCAGGTTCTTGAAGTGTCCGGAGGAGAAGTTGTCGAGGACGTATATCTTTGCTTGAGGATACCTCTCCTGGAGGGCGAAGGCTATGTTGGAGCCTATGAACCCCGCCCCGCCCGTTATGAGAACACGCATGGGAATATTATAAGGCTTATAATCCTTATGGGATGGAGACGAGAGCGACCACGATCCTCGCGGTAAGAAAGAACGGAGAGACCGTAATAGGAGGGGACGGCCAGGTTACAGTTGGAAGCTCTGTAATAAAACACAGGGCGAGAAAGATAAGGAGACTATACAAGGATCAGGTAGTTGTTGGCTTCGCAGGCTCTGCCGCGGACGGCATGGCCCTCATGGAGAGGCTCGAGAGGAAGCTCGAGGAGTTCAGGGGGAATTTGATAAGGGCATCTGTGGAGCTTGCCAAGGACTGGAGGATGGACAAGTATCTGAGGAGACTGGAAGCCCTGCTCCTGGCGGTAGATAAAGAACACATGCTCCTGATCTCCGGAAACGGGGACATAATAGAGCCCGACGAACCGGTTCTGGGGATAGGCTCTGGAGGAGATTACGCGAGATCCGCAGCCCTCGCCCTTTACAGGAACACGGACCTTAGCGCGGAGGAGATAGTGAGAAAGTCCCTCGAGATAGCCTCCGAGATATGCGTATACACTAACTCGGAGTTCGTGATTGAGAAGCTTCCTTGATAAGCTCTATATTCTCTTCACTGTGTCTTCTTCTCGCTTCCTCTAACCACTCTAAAAACAGGGCCAGGAATATACCAAAGAATAAAGATGATACACCCGCTACCGCAACTATAAGCTTTTTCTTAGGCTTTACCGGAATGTCAGGCACGGAGGGAGGATCTATGACCTCAACGTATATTCTATTCTTTTGCTCCTCCAGCTTAGCCTGCTCATACATCTTGAGGAGAGTTTCATACTTGGCCTGAAGGCCTTTTACCTTTATGAAGATGCCCGTATACTCTGTTATCTTTTCAGGGGCGGATCCCAAGCTCGGTATTGCTGAATTACCCGCAGAGTTTTCGATCTCGTTGAGCTGTTTGTCTATAGCTTTGATCTGCTCTTTTAGTGCCAATACTTGTGGACTGGAGGGGGAAAGGACGCTTTCGAGTTCCCTCAGCTTCACTTGCAAGGCTATCTTTCTGCTCACGAGTTCGGAGTAAAGCTCTATAGAACCTTTCACCTGTTCCTGAGGGACTATCACCTTCTCCCTCTTCTGAAAACTGGCAAGGAGCTTTAGCTTTTCCTTGAGTTCTTTCTCGGTTTCCGCAAGTTGTTTTTCCAGAAATATCCTGTTTGCCTTCGCTACTGTAAGAGCTTTCTCCTCAAGGATCTTTTTAAGCTCCTCTATATAAGCCTGTGCTATCCTCGCTGCTAACTCGGGATCCTTATAATCCACCTGCAGAGTTATCGCACCCGTTTTTCTGTCTGTAGTAACCTTTACTATACCTTCCAAAATACCAACAACTACGTTTACCGGATCTCTGTTTTCAGGCTTCTCTTCAAGCAAAACATCGACAAGGTTTAACCTTTTGACTACCCTCTCCTTTATGGTTCTGCTTTTTAGAATTGCCATTATCTTGGAAGACAGATCCCCACCGCCACCCTGGACACCCAGAAATTCTGAAGCGAGCTGGGCTATTGCCAAAGAAGGCTGGTTAGAAACGGGCAGAAGAAGGGCTTCTGACCTGTATACGGGCGTCATTACCAGGCTAACAACAACAGCCAAAATCACACCTGCGAGGAAAATACCAACTATAAGCTTACCTCTCTTCTTTAAGCGTTGCCACAGCTCATACAGATCTATCTCATCCTCTTCAAAGACTACTTCCTTCCTCTCCTCGTTCATTTAAAACCTCCAGCTCACGGTGAAGCCTCCCGTGAAGAAAGTCTTATCTTTATTGACTATATTTAAGCCTGTAGGGGATGGGTCTGCATCGTAATTGTCGGTCCTGTCGCCACGCAGGAATGCGGATATGATCAGAAACCCCATTCTCTTCTCACCCGAAAGGGTCACATAGTATCTCTTCATCTTCAAACCGCTTCCCTCCAGGGGTTGTTGTATGAAACCAAGCCTGTATCTGATGGAGAGCTTGTCTGAAAGATACCGCCTGTGATTGAAAAAGAGATGAACCACATCCCGTCCGTAGGGATGTCCCAAGGAGAGACCTTTGTAAGTGTAACCGTCTACGGGATAAAGGTGGTGAACATACCAGTTCCCGGCCGTTCTGTTAAACTCAAGCCTGAAAATATCTTTATCGGTGGATAAGAACACGCCCGCTATATACCCCCTTCCCAGGAATGTAAAACCCAACGGAGGTTTGAACTTACCCTCATCTTCCTTCTGCCACCAGGCTACTATATCCGTCCCTGCCTCTTGATAGTAAACCTTGAAAACTTTTATACTCCTTACCAGACGACCGACGGGCAGATACAGTGTTATATCGTAAGCTCCGTATCCGTCCGCATCGTATTTGCCATAGGGTATGTTCTCTTCCGTTCCCGCTATGAGCTTAGGATATTCCGTAAGTTTATACCCAGGTCTTCCTTCACCGCCGTACATAGCTGTCCTTGTTCCACCTATCTCCAGGAAGTCCCAGGGCTTCCACACTATCCTTAGAGCAAGTATGTTGGGATCATTCCTGTCCTCCCTATCCTCTTTGAACCAACCTCTCAAAAAGAGCAGATCCCACTTTCCGATAAACCTGAGAGGTTCTTCCGTCTGAACTTTAATCATGGGAAATGGCTCTGCGTGTGAAGATAGGAGCAGTGAGTACTCTCCAGGGCCTAAGTGAACCGTATCCTTGCCCGCTTCAAAGGAGAATCTCCACACTTTCAGCTTTGCATAAGCTCTATGCAAGTTGGCTTTTTTAATAGCTTTATCCTGCCTATATCTCACCTGGTAGTAGACAACAAATCTTTTACCGAAGGAAGCGTATCCGTCCAGAAAGGAGTAAAGGTTAAATCCCCTACGGAGCCTTGTCCCTGCGAAGTTCTCAATGAAAAATTCTTCTTCCGATGTATAAAAAGTTCCTACAGTGATGGAATTCACGGGCTTTATAAAAAATCCAGGTGAGGACAAGGCGTTTACATACTCTCTGATCCTTTCCTTACGCTCGGTAAAAAGGAACACCTTGGACAGGCTGTAAGGTCTTATGGATAAAGAAGTTCTAAGAGAGTTCTCACTTGCCTCGAGGTTTTCGTAAACCGTACGATCTTCCGCGTTTAGATTCAGAAGGGGATGCGCCCAGACGAACATAATCATGCATAAAAGCAGAGCCACAACCATATCAGAGCCTCTTCGCCAGAACCGCGGTAGATATAGCCTGGAATATTATCTGGACCACATCCCTTATAAGCGGTCTCCACATGGTCGGGACCTTAAGCTCTGTGGGAACAACTATGGTGTCGCCCTCGTCCAAGGGCATATCCATAAAATCTCCCGCGAAGTATAGCTTCCCCTCCTCCCAGGAAAACCTGAAGAACCTTTCGTAATTGCGTCTGGCGATCACCCTGCCGTTGGCCTTTATCACGTATATGTTCTCAAGGTCCGCATTCTTACCGGGACCCCCCACCTGCTCCAGGTAATAGGAGAGGGGCTTACCTTTGACGTAAGGAACGGAAATCTGATTGTATACATCTCCAAGAACGAGGACATAGTTAGGTCTTGAAGGGACGAATATGTAATCCCCATCCTCGAGCACTATGTCCTGATCAGGCCTCTTCCTCAGCTCTTCGAGAGTAGGCGGTATGTTGAGGGCTATTCTGCCGAGGCCCATCTTGGCCCTTTCCTTTATAAGATTCAGAAGCTCTCTCTGCTTTCTAAGCGTTATCTGCAAAGCTATCTTCTCTTCTCCGGAGGCGCCGGTAAGCCCTAAGCCTTCTTCGGATCTGGATAGAGACTGTTCCAGAGCGTTTATGGCAACTCTCAGGTGCTCTTCCTGAAGTTTCTTTGCACTCTCCCTTATGAATATCAGACCCTGTGGATAGGCCTTTTCCGTATATCCTCCCGCTTCAGCTATTAAATCAGAGAGTCTCATCCCCTCTCTGAGTTCGTATACTCCCGGATTTTTTACCTCTCCGAGAATCGTTACCGATATGGTTTTCTCATTCGGTTTTTTCTTAAGAATAAGTATCTGAGTCCCCGGTTCGAGGGTTATATTACTTTCCCCTTTAGTTAAAAGATCATAAAGATACACTACAAGTGTTCTCTTGTCTTCAAGTTCTGAAGAATCTTCACTCTCATCTGTTACTTCTGTCTCAGCCTTTGTTCCTTTTACATTCATGCCATAACTTACTTTCCCTTTATCTTCTTCGTGTTCATATACAGTTTTTTCCCTATCTACAACTTTCTCTCGGGCCTCTCTATCGGGAAACTTAATTACCGCTTTTAGTGCTTTTATTTCATGAGTGTAGGTTATATCCCTCAACACATCCAGCAGTGTAATTCCATCGTAGTAAGGAACTATTTTCGGATTTTCAACTTCTCCTGAGACTTTTATGGGCTGGTAAACCCAGTTAGGATAGAAAATGATTTCGTCAAGAGGTTTCAGCTTAAAGTCCTTTCTACCTTCGATAACGTCTACGGGGGCAAAGTTTATTACCAAAGGATCTTCTCCCGGCCTATCTCTCCTGACTATCTCCGCGTAGTAAACGTTTGTATCCGGGAGTATGCCGATAACATCGAGAAGAGATCTTAGCGTTCTGAACTTTTCAATAGAATACTCGCCCGGATACTGGACATGCCCCTTTACAGTTACTCTGTTCCAGACGAAAGGTTTAACATCTTCTATTTTGATCAAATCCCCATCCTTAACCTTATCCTCCGCAAAGCTTCTATCGTTCAACTTCCCGGTTTTAACCACGAGCTTGTTGTTCTCGTATCTATAAACTCTTACACCATAATCGTAGGCGGAGAATAGGGGTCCCCCTGCAAGATATATAGCATCCTTGAAGGTTTTTTCATCCTTTAGCTCATAAATAGCCGGCCTCTTAACAGCTCCTGCCAGTCCTACGGTTCTACCGATCTCATCAACGTATATTACATCGCCCTCTCTGACGAATATATCGATAGCCTTTCCCCTAATGAGGAAGTCATAAAGATCTATACTCACCTTTTCTCCATTTGCTCTCTTAAGCTTGATATTTCTGAGACTTCCGTTTTTGGATATCCCGCCCGCAAGTGTAAGAACGTCCAGCACTGTATAAGTAGCCTTTGCAAGAACTATCCCTGGATTCTCCACGTATCCCGAAACGTATACCGGAAAGGCTCTTAGTTTACCCACCGATACATCGATTTCAAATCTCTTAAACTTTCTTGAAAGTAACTTTTTCAGCTCCTCCCTGATATCTCCCAGTTTCTTATTCCAGACGTAAACTACACCCACGGAGGGAATGAATATCTTTCCCTCCCTGTCAACCTCAAACAGGTAATAGCTCTTGAGCCCGAGAATATCCACAGGATCTCCCCAGAAGTAAATTACGAGTTCATCTCCCGGCCCGAGGACGTATCTGTCTCCTACAGATGTGTTTAGGGAGGTTACTTCCCTTTCAAATATGTCGTATCCGAACTGGAAAAGCTTTTCTTCTCCTTTATATATCGAGTTATACAATCGCTCTATGCGGGACAACTTCTCTTCTTCCTTGGTCTCCCGTTCCTCCTTATCAGGTTTCTGGGGGCGTTCTAACTTCCCCTCCTCAATCCGTAACTCCTCCTTTACACTTTGCTTTTGCTGTTGCTCAACTAGATCTTTAATATCAATTTCCCGGGAAAATAAAACACTGATCCATAGTAGAACTACTGCAATAACATGTATCATGCTAAGGTCCCCACCCTACGTATTGTCTTTAGTATACAACCACCCAAGCACTCCTCCCCACACAACATGTAACAAAAACAAAGACACGTGCTCTTTCAAAGGCATGCTCAAAAACTCCTTTATGAACCTTGCACCGCCGAAGGCGGTAATTACGAGAACCATTAAAACGACTATGTGCCACAGAACGCCGAAGCTGATGCCTTTCACGAGCCCCTTTCTCCCCGGAAGTCTCTCGTAAATCGTAGGATAGACGAAGACGAGGGCGAGAACCACCGAGTTCGCCATATGTCCCACAGCCATCACCCAGTCCTCAAGGCCTTTGAATATACCCCAGAGCTTTATCAGTTCTATGTAAGTCCTGTAGGTTCCGAATAGACCGAGAAATCCGTCAAGCATGAGATCCACGCCCATCATAACGTAGCCCGCCACGAGGCTCGCAAAGAGGTAACTTTTAAAGTTCACACCCCTGACGATCTCACTCAAGATACTTCCTTACCTCCTGCTGGAGGGAAATCGGAAGCCCGAGCCTCCTCAGTCTCTCCTCGTCCGCCCTTATGAACTCGTAGAGGTTCTCGAAGTTTCTGTAAATTATCCTTTTTCTCACCTCACCAACACCTTTGACCTTGGAGAGAACGTCCTCGAGGGCCTTTTTGGCCCTGAGCTTCCTGTTGTAGGAGAGGGCGAACCTGTGGGCCTCGTCCCTTATAAGTCCGAAGACCCTGTATAACAGAGGCTCCTCCTTCAATTTCAGTTCCTTGCCGTCCTCCGAGTAGAGTATCTCCTCCTCCTTAGCTAAGGAAAAGACCTTAACGGGGAGTTTAAAGATACTTTTAACCTTCAGGGCGACACCCAGCTGTCCCTTCCCCCCGTCTATCAGCCAGAGGTCGGGCATGGGCTCTTTCTTTTCCTTGAGTCTCCTTGCCCTCCTCGTGAGAACTTCTCTGAGAGCACCGTAGTCGTCTATCTGGGAGAGGGTCTTTACCTTATACCTTCTGTATCTCTTTTTGTTCATCCTCCCCTCCTCCCAGACCACACAGCTCCCTACTATATCCTCCCCGTAAAAGTGGGAGATGTCAAAGCCCTCTATTATCTTAGGAAGCTCTATACCAAGTTTTTCTCTGAACTCTTTTCTCAAAAGCTCTAAACTTATCCCTTCCTTAACATTCTCCTCCGCGAGGGAGATAAGCTCCTTAGGGATCTCATTCTCAAATCTGACACCGCCCTTTGATCTTTCCGATATCCATCTCTTCACCCCCTCATCTATCTCGAAGTTGCTGACTATCACCTCCGGAACGTAGTTGGAGTAGTAGTATCCTAGAAGGAACTCCTCCAGGTCCTCCTCCCTCTCCAGGTCGTATATCTCCTTGCTCACCAGCTTTCCTCCCCTGATGAGAAATAATCCCACTCTCCTGCTGAGC
This sequence comes from Aquificaceae bacterium, assembly GCA_027079305.1. Taxonomy (GTDB): domain Bacteria; phylum Aquificota; class Aquificia; order Aquificales; family Aquificaceae; genus Hydrogenivirga. The sequence continues at coordinate 536,939 of JALWVU010000055.1, read as the reverse complement.
TTGTAGAAGAAGTCCGCATTCCTGTAGGGAAGTCCCGAGACACTCTGACCCCTGCTTATGTTCTCGAGGGCCTTTATCTGGTCCCTTATCTGAGCACACTTCTCAAAGAGCATCTCTTTCGAAAACTCCTCTATCTTCTCATAGAGCTTCGGCAGGACCTCCGCGACCTCACCTGAAAGCAGGGCCTTAGCACCCTCGACGCTCAGCCTGTATTCTTCCTTGCTCACCAGCCCAGCGCAAGGAGCGGAGCATAGCCCCAGATGGTAATCCATACAGGGCTCCTTTCTCTGAGGGAGGGGATCGCAGGTTCTGAGCTTGAAGAGTCTGTGAATGAGTTTTTTGACCTTGTAAGCCTTGCTCGCCTGGAGGAAAGGGCCGAAGAGGATCCCCTCGTGTTCCGTTCCCCTGACCACTTTGATCGTAGGATACCTGTCTTCGGTCAGAAGTAGCATGGGATACCCGCCCCCGTATTTGTGGAGGACGTTGTATCTGGGCTTGTGGGACTGGATAAGGTCTATCTCCAACACCAGCGCTTCGAACTCGTTCCTCGTTATTATCCACTCAAGTCCCACCGAGTCTCTGAAAATGGCGAACTCCTTGGGATCGCTCTCGGAGAGTTTCAGATGCTGGAGGAGTCTCTTCTTTATGTTCTTGGCCTTCCCTATGTAAAGGGGCTTTTTCTTTCCCCTGAATATGTAAACCCCGCACTTTTCGGGAGCTTTCTCTATCAGCGATGCCCAGTTCATCTTCAAAAAAATATAAATCCGATAAAGTGCTTGACTTAACGGAAAATGAACCTTATATTGATGTCTGGACTTGAGGAATACCGAAAGGGGAGGGCGCCTTACCCTTTCGTGTTCTCTCAGGTTCGCAGAAATTTGTAGGAGGTTTTAGTTCCATGAGTTTCACCGGCACAGTCAAGTGGTTCAGCAAAGACAAAGGATACGGGTTCATAACCCGTGACGACAATCAGGGCGACGTATTCGTCCATTTCACAGCCATCCAGAAGGAAGGCTTCAGGACCCTCGAACAGGGTCAGAGGGTAGAGTTTGAGATCGAAGAGGACGAGAAAGGTCCAAGAGCCAAAAACGTGGTTATCCTCGAAGATCAGTAAAGGGCCAGTTCCCTTAATATAGCTAACTTCTGCATCTCCCCCCTATCCGGGGGGATTTCTTTTCCGTTTAACTTCAACCCTACCGGATATCCTTCCTCTATGAGTTTTACCGCCAGATAGGTAAGCTTCGAGAGTTTGGTTTCCAGATCTCCCTCCACCATATTCAGAGACAGAATGACGGGCTCCTTTTCCTCCGAGAGCATATCCTTAACCGTTATCTCTCCCCTCTTTGCTGTCAGCTTCCAGTGAATGAGTTTCATGGGTTCTCCCGCATAGTCTTTCACGCCCTTAAACTCCTCGTATCCCCTGACCATAACAGGGTTCGAGGAACTACCCTCTTTCTTATTGTCCGAACTTACCGCCTGCATCCTTGTAGGAACGGGAGCTGGAAACACGATTACCCCCGTCTCTACATCCACTTCTAAGCTTCTGATGAAAAGTCCCAGGGGAAAGTCCGAGCTGAGAAGGAGCTTTACCCTCTCCACAACTCCCCTTTTCTCAAAAAGAAGATACAGCTTTCCTTCCCGCCATCTGCGGTCAACGAGGGGAAAGATAATCTCATCTACATTGGAAGATACCCTTATTAGAAAGGAAGGGAATCTGAACCTTTTCCTTACAAGCACTCTGAAGCCTGCCTTTCTTCCCGCAAATACCTCGATGGGAGGTATCAGCTTAACCTCCACGCCCTTTATATTGAGTATGGATGTGATACCAGAAACGAGCATCAGGGAAAGCATGGCTGATACAACTATGTAGAGGAGATTGTTCCCGGTGTTGGCCGCTGCAACGCCGAGGAAGACGGTGGCGCCTATGAAGATAGCCCCAGACCTCTTTACCTTTACCCTCATTTCTTCTTCAGAAGGTTGTCTCCGAGGATATTAAAAGCCAGTATGGTAAGGAATATACACACGCCGGGCGAGAGCATCCAGGGAAAGGAGGACAGAACGTTGACGTTCCTCACTTCGGAAAGCATGTTCCCCCAGCTCGGCTGGGGCTCCTGTATACCGAGGCCCAGAAGACTCAGAGCTGCCTCTCCCAGTATATAGGCGGGGATCGATAGGGTGGCGGACACTATAAGGTAGTAGTAGGTGTTGGGAAGAATATGTTTTCTGAGAATTCTGAATGTTCCCGCTCCATAGGTTTTAGCGGCCAGGACGAACTCCCTCTCCCTTATGGAGAGAACCATTCCCCTCACAACCCTCGCGAGCCCTGCCCAGCCGAGTAATGAGAGTATAAAAACTATCATAAGGAATATCTGACCGCTCGTCATCTCTAAGGGGAAGACCGCCCTCAGGGAGAGGAGCAGGTAAAAGGTCGGTATAGACATGAGTATCTCTACGAGACGCATTATTAGGGTGTCTACCTTGCCTCCGAAGTATCCCGATATACCTCCCACTATAGCCCCTATGAAGAAGGTAACGAGGGTCCCTATTATCCCCACCCCGAGGGAGTATCTGGCCCCGTAGAGGAGCCTTGAGAATACATCCCTCCCCAACTTGTCCCCGCCGAGGAGGTAGAGCCTACAGGGTTTTTCCGCGGAGATTAACTTAAAGCCGAACTCTGTTCTGGAGAAGAACCTGAGCCTGCAGGAGACCTCGGTATTCTCCTCGTAAACCTTGAAGAGAGGATCTTTTATCTCATAGAGGTTTATATATGGAAAGGTTAATCCGCCATCCTTAAAGAAGTGAATTCTCGTTGGAGGGTGGTAGGGCTTCTGGCGGTTCTGCAGATCGTAGGGGTAAGGAGCTATAAAGTCCGCAAAGAGGGCGGAGATAAAGAGCAAGGCTATAAGGGTCAGGGCGAATTTTATACCACCGTTCATATGCTATAATCATTCTAAATTCAAAAGAAGAAGGAGGAGGCCCGTCATGAAGCTAACCCTCAGCGTAATAAAGGCGGACATAGGTGGTTATGTGGGACACTCGGATACACACCCCGAAGTTGTTCAAACGGTGAGAGAGGTGGCAAGCTCCGAGGTGGAGAAGGGGAACCTTATAGACTGCGACATACTCACCTGCGGAGACGACATAGCGATAGTTATGACCCACACTCATGGAGTTGACAGCGAGCTTGTTCACGGGATAGCTTGGAGAGCCTTTGAGAAGGGAACAGAGGTTGCTAAAAAGCTCAAGCTATACGGAGCCGGTCAGGACCTTCTTACGGATGCCTTCAGCGGGAACATAAAGGGTCTCGGACCCGGCGTGGCTGAGATGGAGTTCGAGGAGAGGCCCTCGGAGCCTGTGATAGTCTTCTTCGCGGACAAGACCTCTCCGAGCGCATGGAACCTGCCCCTCTATGAGATGTTCGCGGATCCCATGAACACCGCGGGGCTGGTCATAGATCCCAAGATGCACGACGGCTACACCTTCGAGGTTCTCGATGTCTACACAGGAAAGGCGGTCAAGCTCAATACTCCAGCGGAGCTTTACGATCTCCTGGCCCTCATAGGCTCCGTGGGCAAGTATGTGGTCAAGAACGTTTACAGAAACTACGACGGGGAGATAGCGGCCACCGCCTCAACCCAGAGGCTCTCCCTCATGGCAGGGCAGTATGTTGGTAAGGACGACCCCGTTATGATAGTCAGGGCTCAGAGTGGTTTTCCCGCGGTGGGTGAGATACTGGAGCCCTTCGCGAGGCCCTGGATAGTTGAGGGATGGATGAGGGGATCCCACAACGGACCCCTTATGCCTGTGTCCTTTGAGGATGCGAGACCCTCCAGGTTCGACGGACCTCCCAGGGTGATCGCGGCGGGATACCAGCTCTCCGAAGGCAAGCTGATAGGTCCGACGGACCTCTTCAAGGATCCAGCTTTCGACAAGGCGAGGATGACCGCTCAGGACATGGCGGACATACTGAGGAGACAGGGTATATTTGAGCCCCACAGGCTCCCCGCGGAGGAGATGGAATACACAACCCTGCCCAAGATACTTAAGAGGCTCGAGGGTAGGTTCTACGATATGGAGGAGCAGAGACTGGAGAAGGATCAGGTGATCGAAAAGGAGGACATGGATTAAAGCCTGTCCCCTATGTGCTTTTCGAGGAAGCTGACTATGTGGCTCAGCTTCCTGTCCCTTTTCATCTCCTGCTCTATCTTCTTTATTCCGTGTATAACGGTGGAGTGATCCTTCCTTCCCATAGCCCTCGCTATCTCTATCAGGGAGGCGTTCGTCAGCTTCCTGCAAAGATACATGGCTATCTGTCTTGCCCTGCTCGCCCGCCTCGATCTCCTGTTGCTGAGCAGATCTTCGAGTTTGAGTCCGAAGTGAACAGCGGTGTATAGGATAACCTTTTCAAGATCGTTCGTTCTCTTCCCCTTCTCCTTGATGTGTGAAACTCCCTTCAGCTTTATACCTCTTATGGTCCCCTCTATGTCCCTGACGTTGTTGGAGGTTTGCTCCATAAGGAGCTCCACTATCCTGTCCTGAACCTCAAGCTTTAGCTCCTGGAGTTTCCTTTTTATTATCTCCAGCTTGGTCATCTCATCGAGACATACCTCCACCACCACTCCCCCCTCGAACCTGCTGATCAGCCTGTCCGAGACATCCCTCAGCTCTCTCGGATGCCTGTCGGAAGCGAGAACTATCTGCTTCTCGCTCAGGAACATATGGTTGAATATGTTGAAGAACTCCACCTGAGTTCTGTCCTTACCCGAGAGAAACTGAACATCGTCGAGGAGCAGAAGATCAACGGACCTGTATCTGTCCCTGAAATCCTTTATCCTCCCCGCCTTGATAGCCTCCACCATCTCCTCAGAGAAGTCCGTGGCGGACCTGTATATAACGCTCATCCCTCTCGAGGCGCAGAAGTTCCCTATCGCCTGGAGGAGATGGGTCTTGCCAAGGCCCACATTTCCGTATATGAAGAGGGGATTGTATATCCTGCCAGGGTTCTCCGCCACCTCCCGGGCCACCTCATAGGCGAGTCTGTTCCCCTCCCCTACAACGAAGTTGTCGAAGGAAAACCTGCGGTTCAAACCCTCCACCAGGTTGTTCTCTGTCCCTTTTTCTTCCTCCTCCCTTTCAAGTCTCAGCTCCACCTTGCCCCTGAAGCCATTTCCAAGCCTGCTCAGTAGCCTCTGTTCCAGCTCCTCCTTAGCCCTCTCGTTCTCCGCTATCAGCAGGATCTTTCCCTTCCTTTCCTCCACCCGGAAATGGCTGAGCAGAGAAAGGAGAGATCTGTCAACCCTCTCCAAGTAGGCGAGGAAGGCCTTTATATTTAGTTCTTCCATAGGTTTCTTCTATTTTTCCACCCCTTTCAGGGGAGGAGAAGCTTAAAAAATCTCGGGTATCAGGAATTTAGACCTTACCGTGGAAGTTATTTGAAAAGCGATAAAAATTCCTCCTCACCCAGAGGCGGAACTTCCTCTATCTTCAGATTCTCTTCCAGATGTTCCTTTCTGCTCATTCCCACGAGAGCTGTTCCAACTCCCGGCGTGCTTCTGACGAACTGAAGGGCCACGAGCACATCGCTATCGAGGCCAAATCTCTCCTTGAGCTTCTGGGGGACCCTGCCTATCACATTTCCCTGGTAAAGGGATGCGCTCGTGTAAACGTATACACCCAGTCTCCTGCAGGCTTCAAGGGTAGAAATCTCCTCTCCGTCCAATCTCTGGTTCCTTAAAGAGAAGGCCTCGTGCATTCCCAGATTGTAGGGTAGCTGGATTACCTTAAAGCGGTGCTCCTCTCCCCCCACTTCCTTAGCGACGTTGAATATCTCTCCAAGGTCGAGATGCTGACGAGCACCCCTCGGTATCCGAAAGCCGTGCCATGTGGCGAGGCCGTAGAACTTAAGCTTTCCTTCCTTCACCTTTCCCTCAAGGACCTCGAAGCACTCTCCGAGCTTATCGTAGAACTTTTCTTTTTCCGTGAAGAGGAGCTGTTCTTCGGGGTTATGGATGAAGTAAACATCTACGTGATCCGTCCCCATGTTCTCCAGACTCTTCTCGAAGCACCAGTCTATGAACTTCCCTCCCAGGTAGTGTCCCTGAGGCGTCATCTCGTTGGGGTCTACAAGTCCGGGTTTAAGGAAGTTTTCCTCAAAGAAGACCTTCGGGTCCTCCCCTGCTTCCGCATCGAAGGGGATGTATCCTCCCTTCGTGGAGACGAAGACCTTATCCCTTCCTACCTCCTTTATAACCTTCCCTATCACCCTCTCGCTCTTCATATACCTGTAGTTGATGGCGGTGTCCACCACATTTATTCCCTTCTCCAGACCGAGCTTTATCGTCTCGAAGTATCTCCTGTCCGTCTCCTCGTCGAGATCTCCAAGATAGGTTCCTATACCTAACTCAGAAAGTTTGTATCCTTCAAACTCCTTGTATCTCATTTCTCCACCTTCCTTACAGATTTCTCCTTACTTCTCTTCGCGGTCTTACCTAAGAGTATGGAAACTTCATAGAGGATAAGCAAGGGTATTGCCATCAAAACCTGAGTTGCAACGTCTGGAGCTATCAGGGCTCCTACGAGAAAGGCAACCACTATGAAGTATCTTCTGAACTTTTTTAGCTGTTCCTCGCTAACTATCCCCGCCCTCTGGAGCATGTAGAGGAATATGGGCATCTCAAAAGCTACGCCGAAGGCTATGAGCATCTTGAGAACAAAGGATATGTAGAGGTTCACCGAAAGATACGGTGTGGCCGCGAGCTGAGAAAACCCGAGACCGAGAAGGAACTTTAGTGCCATGGGCAGGACAACGAAGTATCCGAAGAAGCCCCCGAGGGCGAAGAGAAATATGGACGACAGCAGGAGGGGTATAAAGAGTTTCTTCTCGTTCGGATAAAGGGCGGGTTCCACAAACCTCCAGAGTTCGAAGAGGATAACCGGGGAGGCGAGAATAAGACCGACGGTTAAGGATATCTTTATAAGTATAAACAGAGGTTCGGTGGGCGAAAGGGTTATAAGTTCCACCTCCGGGTAGGACTTGATAACCGGATACTTGAGAACCTCGAATACGTGCCTTGCAAAGTAGAAGGAGACTCCGGAGGCTATGAGGAAGGCTATTATGGATCTAATTAGTCTTGTTCTCAGTTCCCTCAGGTGTTCCGTCAGGGGCATCGTGGGGAGCTGGTTGTCCTCCGTGCTCATTCTCCGCTACTTCCTCCTCTTCTTCAAAGTAATCCTCATTATAATCCTCGGTCTCTATATCAGGCAGGGGTTCGTCCACCTCGGTTTCGTCCTCGGTCCTCTCATCAAGCTCTTTGCTCTCCTCCTCCATAACCTTCCTGTTTATCTCCTCCATGTAAGCCTGCATTCTTATCTCGTCCCATGTCTCCCGAACCTTCCTCATCATCTCCCCGAGCTTTACCGCCAGATCCATCATCCTCTCAGGACCGAGGATTATGAAGGCGATTATCAGGACTATCAGGAGCTGTATTTCCATCAGGTTATATTATAGGCTCTTTGCAACAGCGTCGAGAAAAGGTGAGGATTTATGATATATATCAGTCTTTTCCCCTTCAGGAGGGATAAAATTCAGCAAAACAGCGTTTTATTTTTTAGAAAGGAAGCGGGAGGGGAGCTTCGGCAGCACGGGGGTCGGTTAAAAGCCACCCCCTTCCCTTCTATTAAAATTTTTCCATGGACTTTTCAAAGGTTCCCGCACACCTCTGGAGGGACTACAACTGGCAGATCAGGAACAGGATAAGGACCTTAGAGGAGCTCCAGAATTACATAAAACTGCTCCCAGAAGAGATAGAGGGTATCAAAGGGACCCAGGGCCTCTATCCCATGGCTATAACACCCTACTACCTGTCCCTGATGGATCCGGACGACCCTCAGGATCCCGTGAGGCTACAGGCAATTCCCAGAGCTGTGGAGGTGGACGAAGCCATACAGAAAAAGGGGGAACCTGACCCTCTCAGAGAGGAGGGAGACATCCCTGGGCTGACACACAGGTATCCGGACAGAGTCCTTATGACCGTAACGACCTTCTGTGCGGTCTACTGCAGACACTGCATGAGGAAGAGGATCTTTTCGGAAGGTGAGAGGGCGAGAACAAAAGAAGAGATAGATCGTATGATCTCATACATAAAAGAGCACGAGGAGGTAAGGGACGTTCTCATATCGGGTGGGGAGCCACTCAGCCTCGGGAACGAGAAGATAGACTACATACTCAGCGAGCTCAGAAAGATAAAGCACGTTGAGATAATCAGGTTCGGGACGAGGCTCCCCGTTCTCGCTCCCCAGAGGTTCTTCGACGATGAACTTTTAGATATCCTCGAAAGATACTCTCCCGTATGGATAAACACCCACTTCAATCATCCGAAGGAGATAACCGACCTATCCGCGGAGGCGGTGGACAGACTGCTGAGGAGGGGAATTCCCGTAAACAATCAGACGGTTCTCTTAAAGGGAGTGAACGACGATCCGGAAACAATGCTTGAACTTATGAGGTCCCTTCTGATGATAAAGGTAAAACCCCAGTATCTCTTTCACTGCGATCCCGTAAAGGGTGCCATCCACTTCAGAACGAGCCTTGATAAAGGTCTCGAGATAATGAAGTTCCTGAGGGGAAGGATATCGGGCATGGGGATACCCACCTATGCGGTGGATCTTCCGGGTGGTAAGGGGAAGGTTCCCCTACTCCCAAACTATGTTCTGGAGAGAGAAGGTGACAGGTTAGTCTTTGAGAGCTTCTCGGGGGAAAGGGTGGAGTATACGATAGATGAAGTTTAAAAGGTTGTCTAAAGCACTCCTTCTCACTTTCTTTGATCTACTCAGACAAAACTACCTTTACCACTCGGGAGCGCTTACCTACCACTTTATGCTCTCCATAGCTCCTCTCACCATAGTTCTGATTCATTTGATTAGCTTTCTTCCCTTCTTTGAAATAAGCAGGGTAGAGCCGTTCCTGGACAGGCTATTTCCCCAATACACCTCGAGGGTAATTCATGAGATCATCCAGGTTCAGCAAAAGGGCACTCAGACCTCCTTTCTCGCGCTCGGTGTCTCATACGTTTTCTCAGTGGGCTTTCTGAGAAACTTGAGTAAGGCCTTCTCCTATGTATCCGAAGATCTTTTAGGTGGAAAGAGGGAAGTCTTTTACTGGTTCCTGATGCCCCTTCTCATGATAGCTCTCGTTCTGATCATATCCCTCTCTTTCTTTCTGAGCGTTTACATCAAGTTAGTCCTTCCCAAATCCCTGTCCACCTTTGCGGATCTATTCTACATACTCCCCGGTGCCCTCGTAATCCTTACACTCTACGTGAGTTTCCTGAAGAGGAAAGTCAATCCGGTAGCTCTGGTATTAACCTCCCTGCTCGTATCTCTGGGTATGTTCATCCTGCAGTCCGCCTTCACCTGGTATGTTGCAAAGGTTTTCAAAGGTAGCCTTATATACGGATCCCTCAGCACTGTGGTCGCCTTCCTGCTATGGATAAACCTGATTTTTCTCTCTCTGCTTCTGGGAGCCCGCTTGATTTACAGGTTCGAAAACTCGTAAAATAGTCTTCCAGCTTTTCAGGAGGAGAGGTAATGGAAAAGAACTGGAAGGTGGGAACCAAGTATCTCAACGACAAAACGAGGGTGATCGTAATAGGTATAACCGGAAGGGAAGCCTCTCAGGTGGTAGCGGAAACGGAAGCCCTCTACCCCGGGATAATAAAAGTGGGTGTGACCCCCGGTAAGGGCGGGCAGGAAGTAGCGGGAGTCCCGGTATTCAACACCGTAAAGGAGGCTCTAAGCTCTCCTGAAGGCAGGGACGTGAATACTGGCCTTATATACGTTCCTCCCGCATCCGTTAAGGACGCGGTTATAGAACTGGTGGACGCAGGTATAAAGGTCATATACATAATCACAGAGCACGTTCCCATAAGGGATACTGTTTACTTCTACCACTACGCGAAGGAGAGGGGAGTGACCATAGTTGGTCCCACATCCCTTGGATGCATAGTTCCGAGGATCCCCGCAAGGATAGGAGCTATAGGAGGTAAAGATCCATCCATAGCCTATGCGGACGGCGGTCTTGTGATACTTTCCAAGTCCGGCGGACTCACCACTACTACCGCGGAGATGTTCAAGAGGAGAGGATGGGGTGTTTACATGGCCCTCGCCCTCGGAGGAGACGTTATATCGTGCACCACCTTCGCGGACGTGCTCGAGGAGATAAAGGATGATCCGAACGTCAAGGGTGTGATAATACAGGGAGAGGTGGGTGGAACTTACGAGGAGCAGGCCGCGGAGACCATCCTAAGGCTATACAAAGAGGGCAAATGGAACAAACCCGTGGCAGCGTTCGTGGCAGGAAGGTTCCAGGAAAACCTGGAAGGTGTATCCTTCGGGCACGCGGGCGCTATAGTTGAAAGAGGTAAAGGTAAAGCTACGGATAAGATAAGACTCTTCAACGAGGTAGGTAAAGAAACCGGCCTTGTGAAGGTAGCGGAGTTCTATCACGATCTTGTAAACTGCATAGAAGAACTGGGTGTGGAGAGGGACTTCGAGGACTCCACACCTGAAGGTAAGGTTCCTCCTCTGTATTCGACCATAGATCCTGAGACCTGTAAGTTCAAGGGTGATTGAAGACCGCCTGAGGTGGAACAGAAAGTATTCCGAGGGTAGAGAGTCCATCCTGCACCCATCACTACTGCGCTTCTACAAACTTGCCCGCAGAGGTAAGGCTCTCGATATAGCCTGTGGAACTGGGACAACCTCAATATTTTTATCCAGGAAGGGTTTCGAAGTTGTAGCCTTCGATGTGTCGGATGTTGCCATAAGGAAGGCAAGAACTAAGGCCAAAAAGGAAGGTGTAAAGGTCAAATTCAAGAGGATAGAAGCTGAGAAGTTCTCCTTCGGAGTGTGTGAATACGATCTGATCCTCAACTTTTACTTCTTGGATAGAGGCTTATTTCCCAAGATCAAGAGGGCATTGAAGAAGGGAGGTGTTTTAATATTCGAAACATACAACGAAGATCATCTGGGTGTAAATCCAGAATTCAAAAGAGAATATCTGCTCAGTAGAGGGGAACTCCTAAGGGAGTTCATAGGTATGGAGGTGCTCTACTACTCTGAAGTGTCCAACATAACCACTTTTGTGGCGAAGAAGCCTTAAAAGAACCATCTCCTTTTTTTCCTGAGCATCTCGTTTTCCTTGGACAGTTCCGCCAGTTTGGCCTCAAGCTCGCTTATCCTTCTTAGGGCCTCCTTAAGCTCTTCGTTTACCTTCTTATACTCTAAAAAAGGAACAAAACCTTCCGAATCCTTCTTACGATGAACATGTTGCAGATAGTATCTTATGGCCTCCTTTATTACTCCTGTTCTGGTCTTCCCCTCCTCCTTAGATACCCTGTCCAGCTCTTCAAGAAGAGAAGGTTCCAGCCTGAAAGAGATCACGCCCTTCATAAGAGGTAATTGTAGCACACTTCCGTATTACTTGGCTCCTTTTATTCATTCAAAACAAATGAATAAGTATTTAAAGTTTGTAAGTGATTTGTATTACATTGTATATTGTTAATATAATCACAATTATATTAACAAAATGGCCTAAAAAACCCTTCGGGCCCTAAGGGAAAAGGACGATTAGAACGGTTCCTTTACCTGGCTCTCCATATATGAAGGAACCAGTAGACAGGCATGGTAAGGAGGGATCCGAGGATCAGCAGTAGCGTCCATAGGATCTTCCTTTCTTTACCTATATTTCTGTTGCCAAAGAGATGTATCAGGTAGAAGGTGAGCAAGAAGCCGGTGTAGAGATACATGAAGAAGTGAAAGGCGGTGAAATACAGAAGCCAGTCTGGGGCGTCGGGTGAAGTGGGATCGGTGGTAAAAACTGACCTGAGAGGTGTGGAGACTACAACAACCGTGTATATTAGAGGCAGGAGCGTGGCTGATCCTACAGCTATCTTCTGTCCCTTTGTCATTTTTGGACAGAGCCGGCGGCGGGACTCGAACCCGCGACCTAGGCATTACGAGTGCCTCGCTCTGCCGACTGAGCTACGCCGGCTGGGTATTTCATTATAACCCTCGGGAAGGAACTCAGAAAACTGGATAGAGAGGTTTCCCATCCTTCAGAAAGGTCTTTATGTTATCTACGGTTGTTTTCAGAATTCTCATGAGCGCCTCCTTGGTATTGTATGCGTTGTGGGGAGTGAGAATCACATTTTCCAGGTGAAGAAGATGGAAGTTCTCCAAAGCGTGTTTTAAAAGGACCGAGGATATATCAGGCCTTGCAAGGAAGAGTTCCTCTTCTATCCAGACCTGCTCTCCTTCGAAGGTGTCCAGTGCAACACCGGCGAGTATACCCTCTTCGAGAGCTTTGTGGACGGCTTCCGTCTCTACCACGGGTCCCCTGGAGGTGTTTATGAGATAGCTTCCCCTCTTCATAAGACTTATGTTCTGGCTATTTATGAGATGATGGGTCTGTGGTGTATAAGGAACATGTATAGTCACTATGTCCGCGAAGGAAAGTAGCTCTTCTAAGGAGACATATCTGACACCGAACCTGTTTACAAGGTCCTTCCTTTCTATTACATCGTGCGCGAGGAGGTCAACATCAAAACCGCTGAGCATTTTTACAACCCTGCTACCTATACGTCCCGTTCCTATTACACCTACCCTCTTACCTCCCAGATCTTCTCCTCTCAAGCCTTCTCTCGTAAATATGCCTCTCGAAACCCTCTCAAAGGTGGGTTTTAGCTTTCTTAAGAGGGACAGGATAAGGGCGATCGTGTATTCCGCTACAGTCTGATCACCATAGTTGGGAACGTTGCAGACCTGGATTCCTTTACTCTTTGCATACCCTATGTCTATGTGGTCGTATCCTGTGGATCTTGTAGCTATCAGCTTCAGATTTGGAAATCTGTCTATCGTTTCTCTGTCCAGTTTTGAGTATATAAACACCGAAAGTATCTCAACCTCCTCGGGAACATCCTCCTCCTGGATAGGTAGAGTGCTCAGCTTTAAGATCTCAGCCTCTTTCAGCTCCTTCTCTATAAAGGGTATCTCCCAACCTTCAAGTTCGAAGAAAGCAACCTTAGGCTTATTATTCATAATCCTTTCAGAACCGGAATCCTCCCCTCATAGATAGCCTTGCCGACCACGACACCCTCTACGACACCGTAGAGCTTTTCAACGTCTTCCACGGAGGAAACTCCACCGGAAGCGAGGAGCGGTTTAGAGACAACGGATTTTATACTCCTGTAAGGCTCAACGTCCACCCCTTCCAGACTCCCGTCCCTCTCAACTATTGTGTATAGGTAGCCCCAGATGGGCTTTGTGTCATAGGACTTTGCAAGCTGTAGAGGGGTGAGTGCGCTTTCCTCCTTCCAACCGCCTACAGCTACCCTTCCTCCCTTGGAGTCTATGGAGAGAATTACTTTTCCCGGAAAGTCTTCCAATATCCTTTCGAACTCCCCGGGATTTTTAAGAGCCATTGTTCCCACAACTACGTAGTTGATCCCTTCCTCGAATAGTAGTCTGGCGACCTCATAACTCCTCACTCCTCCGCCCACTTCCACTTCGCCACCGAAAACAGAGCGAACCTTTCTGATGTGTTCTAAGTTTTTAGGCTTTCCTCCCTCCGCACCGTCGAGATCCACAAGGTGGATCCGTTTGAAACCCGCATCCTGGAAAATTCTGGCGATATCCTCAGGATCGTAGGGATACACCTTAGTTTTACTGAAATCCCCTTTAAAGAGCCTTACCACCTTACCCTCCCTTATGTCTATCGCCGGGATGACGAAACCTCTTAGATCCATCTATAATATTCTAACGAGATATGAGGAAAGCTATAACTGTGCTCTTTTCTGTATTTGCGTTCGTCTGGGGGGAGGATATCTCCTACAACAGATACTTCCTCGTAGACAGGATATTCCTGCTTCCCTTCGTTCTGAAGTATTCGGACGATCTTGGTATAGATAAGGATCAGCTCAAAAAAATAAAGGAGTTCATAAAGGACAACGAGAAGGAGATAGAGAGGAACAGACTAATCCTCAAGTATCTGGAAACGAAGGCAAAACTTATGATACTCGAAGGGAGAGAAGAAAAGGAGATCAGGGAAGTTCTGGCGGACATAGCTTCGGTGAAGATGGAGATGTCCCTCCTGAATGCCCGGAGCGTCAGATTTCTCAGAAAAACTCTCACTCCGGAGCAGTTTGAGAAGCTCAAGAACATCCTCGTTATAAAGCTCTTTGAGCTCCAGCAGTGAAGCTCCGTTTAGCCTATCTGACCAACAGGGGCAAGCTCAGATCAAGGAACGAGGACGCACTGCTTGTCAAGGAAAAAATTCTCTCAGGTATCTCTATGGACAAACCCGAGTTTATGGACATAGAATCGGATGAACTGCTTCTGGCGGTGGCGGACGGCATGGGAGGAATGCCCTGTGGGGACAGGGCGAGTAGGATGGCTCTCGACCTTCTGAAACGACTCTGGAACGAGTATGAGGTTCCGGGTCTTCTTAAAGAGATTACAGACCGAATGAATGATTACGTTGCTGAACATCCTGAATGCTTCGGTATGGGGACCGCCCTGGCGGGATTGTTCCTCGGTAAGGAAAGGGCTATCGCATTCAACGTGGGTGATTGCAGGGTATACAGATACAGAACCACACTCCAACTTCTCACGAGGGATCATACTGAAGCCTACGAACTCTTAGAGAAAGGCGTTATAGATGAGGAGGAGCTCCGCTTCCATCACCTGAGAAATCTTCTCACCTCGGCCCTGATGGGTGGTTATAGGATCGATCTTAAGGTTCACATTAAGGAGATAAAGGTCTCGGAGGGGGATATGTTCCTGCTCTGTTCAGACGGACTTTGGGATGAGCTTTCGGTGAACCAGATGGAGGAGTGCCTCTCCCTCGGTGTGGATTATGGATCCCTCTGTCTTTTCGAAAAGGCTTACGTAGGCGGGAAAGACAACATAAGTTTCATACTCGCTAAAGTTCTCTGAGAACCACAAAATCCATAATCCTAAGGATCTCTTCTTTGTATGAGCTTTCAGGAAACCTGGAGAGGAGTCCCTTTGCCACGTTCAGCTCCTCCATAGCCCTCTCCTTAGTTTTCTTATCTCCTCCCAGTGTTACGACCTTCTTCCTCAAACTATCTATCTCCTCCTCCCGAGGGTTCAGCTTACTGAGCAGATCCTCGACCTCTTTTCTATCAAGTAGGTCTATAACGGATAGGAGTGGATAGGTGGTTTTCCCCTCCTTCAGATCGTTACCGACGGGCTTGCCCGTCTTCTTGGAATCTCCTACGTAATCCAGGAGGTCGTCTATCAGCTGGAAGGCCCTTCCCATCCTGAGGCCTATCTCGTAAAGGGTATCTTTGTCTGTGCATCCACCCGCCATTCCTCCTACCGCCACACAGGCCCCGAAGAGGACCGCGGTCTTGCCCTCTATTATCTGGAAATATTCTTCCTCAGTTATCAGCTCACCCACTTTGCTCAGCTCAAGAACCTGAGCCTCCGCCATATCCATGACCGCCTGACTGACGAGCCTTATCATCTCCATGTTCCCGTAGGTGGAAAAAAGGTGCAGGGCCTTGGCATACATGTAGTCTCCCGTGAGGACAGCCACCTCGTTCCCGAAGACCAGGTTGGCGCTCTCCCTTCCTCTCCTGCTCTTTGCCCCGTCCACCACATCGTCGTGGAGGAGGGAGGCCGCGTGTATGTATTCGAGACCCACACCCAGGGGGAGGGCATCCTCGGGATCGCCCCCGCACATACCGCAGGCGAGCATGGTGAGGAGAGGTCTGAGTCTCTTTCCCCCACCCTCTATCAGATACCTTCCCGTCTCTAAGACGAGTCTGACCTTGGGGTTGAGCTCCTCAAGAAGTCTTTTCTCGATAGCCTCTAAGAGAACCATCCCTCTCAAAGCGTGCCCGGCGGGACTTGAACCCGCGACCCCGGGGTCCGGAGCCCCGTGCTCTGTCCATCTGAGCTACGGGCACTGACTATTTTATGATAACCCTGTAGGAGTTCCTCTTTAAAGTCTTCAGCTCGGGTGGGAGCCTTTCTATGTCCTCCATCAACCTCTCCCTTATCTCCTCCAGCTTGGGTAGCTTAACCTTCATCTGGCCTCCCTCCACGACCTTCTCAACGAGCCTCTCTCCCCCGTGTTCTTCTCCGTATCGAACTACCTCGTCGTGGTCCATCAGACTTCCCGAGTAGAATCTGAGGATCTGCCTCTTGTAAGGGAAGGTGGCCTTTCCCGGACTCGTCTTGAACTTGGGCTTTCCCTCGTATTCGACCAGCTTGTAGGCCATGTCCAGGTAGGGCGCGTCCGCGGAGGTTATGAACTTTGTCCCCACGCCGAAGGCGTCTATGGGACAGCCTTTTGAGAGCCACTCCTCTATCCTGTATTCGTCCACGCCACCGCTCACTATTACCCTCACATCCCTGAGACCTCCCTCGTCCAGGAGCCTCCTAACCTCCCTGGAAAGCTTCTCTATGTCCCCGCTGTCGAGCCTCACCCCCACGACGGGAACGCCCTCCTTCGCGAGCTCTACCACCTTCCTCGCCGCCTCGAGGGTGTCGTAGGTGTCGAGCAGGAAGACCGCGTTCTGGGGAAAGCTCTTCGCAAAGGCCCTGAAGGCCTCCTCCTCGGAGTCGAAGATCATAACGTAGGAGTGGGCCACTGTCCCAAAGACGGGAATTCCGAACCTCCTCCCCGCCTCTAAATTGGAGGTCCCCGCGAACCCCGCTATGTAGGAAGCCCTCGCCGCATACACTCCCGCTTCGAGCCCGTGGGCCCTCCTGAAGCCGAAATCCACCAGGCTCCTTCCCCCTGAGACGAGAAAGCTCCTGACCGCCTTCGAGGCTATCACCGTCTGAAGGTGGACCGTGTTTATCACAAGGGTTTCGAGTATCTGAACCTCTGGGAGACTCCCTTCGATCTGGACGAGGGGCTCGTTCTGGAAGACCACCCTTCCCTCGGGGACGGCGTACAGATCTCCCCTGAACTCATACTCCCTTAAGTAATCTAAAAATTCCTCCGAGAACTTTCCCAAGCTCTTCAAATACTTCAGCTCCTCATCACCGAACCTGAAGTGCTCCAGTCTCTCTATTAAGGTCTCGAGCCCGCAGGAGACGAGGAAGTTTCTGCTCTCGGGAAGCTTCCTCACGAAGAGGCTGAAGACCGCCCTCCCAGTCTTGCGGTGCTCCAGGTAGCTCTGGGCCATGGTTAGCTCGTAGAGGTCCGTGCAGAGGCCGAGGTTTTCCATGGGAGTTATTTTAATCCTTGCATATACGAAAAACTTCCCTTCCAGGCTACCGCCAGATCATCCCCAACATCTCTTCTCAAGCACAAAAAGCTTTGCAGAACTCCACTGAGCTCATCACCCGCACATCAGGAGAGTGGAAATCTCCATCGTTGGAAAGGATGAGGCTACAGTCTTTTTTCCTTGCAAGGACATACACAAGAGTATCTTCAAGATCTCTGAAGCTTTCGTTCTCTAACATAAGACCTATTGCTTCCTTCACTTCCTCGTTTGAGAACTTAACGAGCGTTGTATAGGAAACTATGTCCTCTATGAGACCAAGAACTTTCTCCTTATCCCTGAGTATTCTGGAAAGGACATAAAATCCGAACTCGTATAAAGTTCGGTCCCATTCACAAGAAGGAACTTTACAGCTCTTACAGAGTCCTCATGGAAAGGCCTATCGGTTATACACAGGTCAAAGAGAATATTAGCGTCCAAGAAGACCTTAGAGATACTTCTCAACCCCCATCATCTCCTTTGCTTTCTGGAAGGTAATTTCCCCTTTCAGAGAGATATTCATCTCCCTAACCGTCCTGATCATATCCTCAAAAGCTCTGAGCTTCTTTTCCTTTTCTTTCTCCTCGGCTCTGCTCCTGATGAGCTCCTCTATGACCTCACTCTGGGACTTTCCCATCTCCTTTGCAAGCTTCTTCAGAAACCTATCCGCTTCTTCAGAGAGAGTTATGTTCTTCCTGATCTTCATGCATGTGAATATACACACAAAGAAGTATGTATGCAAGCCTCTGCATGTCTGCGACGGGAAAATCCTCTCATGCCCCTTGTAAGTCCTTGCTTTAATGCCTATCCTTATTTAACTGGAGGTGAGAAGATGGAAGAGAGGGAACAGCTGAAGGAGGAGCTGGAGGAGGTCAAGGAGGAGATAAAGAAGGAGGAGGAAGAGGTAAAGGAGCTCGAAAGCAGAGTTAGGGAGCTGGAGGAGAAAGTAAGGAAGCTCGAAAACATAGCCAAGAACTCCAACATAAGGGCCATGGAGCTTCAGAGGGAGCTCGAATACATGAAGGAGCGCTACAGGAGGGATCTGGAAGAGCAGAGGAAGTTCGGCCACGAGAAGCTGGCCCTTGACCTTCTTAACGTTCTCGACAACTTCGAGAGGGCTCTGTCGGCCGCGGAGACCACGAGGGACTTCGACTCCCTGCTGAAGGGAGTGGAGATGATATACTCGGAGCTCCGCAGGATCCTCGAGAAACACAACGTGGAAGAGATAGAGGTGGAGGGGAAGGAGTTCGATCCCCACGTGGCGGAGGCGGTTGAGACCATGGCCACCTCCGAGCATCCCCCCAACACGGTTATCAAGGTTCTCCAGAAGGGCTACATGCTCCACGGGAAGGTGATAAGGCCAGCCAAGGTGGTGGTGTCCGTATCGGAAGAGGAGATAACCTGATGGAGATAAGGTTCAAGGACTTCCACAGGAAGATGGCCCCCTTCAGGGACGAGAGCCTGGAACAGCTCCTCGAGGAGCAGGTGAACGAGTGGATAAAGCTAAATAAGGTCAGGGTGATAAACGTGGAAACCCTCTGGCAGAGGAACGCCCACGTCTCGGTGGGAGTGAGGGTCTGGTATGTGGTAGGGGAGGAGGAATGAAGAGCGTGATCCTCCCCTTCGAGAGGATACTGACCCTCGAGGAGTCCAACCTCTTAAAGAGGGCTATCCTCAAGGCGGTCGAGGTCTTCGAGAGCTGGGGCTACGACTATCTGAAGCTCCCCCTCTTCGACCACTACGAGGTCCACAGGGAAGCTCTCGGGGAAAAGGCGAAGAGCGCCGTAGTCTTCAAGGACACTTCCGAGGGGAGCCTCGTGGCCCTCAGGGAGGACTTCACCACCCAGGTCGTCAGGAGCGTGAGCTTCTTCAAGGTCTGGCACTACCCTCTCAGGATCTACTACTTCGGAACACTTCTCTCTTCGGAAGGAAGCACCTATGAGAAGTTTCACGCGGGATTGGAGCTCGTGGGAGTTAAGGATGTGGAGGGAGATGCTGAAGTGATATCAGCAATCTACGAGTATTTGAGGAGGCTTGGACTGAAGGAAATAACCGTTGCAATCGGACACGTAGGGATAGTGAACTCTATCCTCTCCAGGTTAGAAGAAAAGCGTAGGGAAGAGGTAAGGAGAGCCTTTAAAGAGAAAAATCTGAGCTTTTTAAGGACCGCCTTCGGCGGTGGTCCCGAAGCGGATCTTCCCCTCGCTCAGGGGGGAGAGGAGGTTCTCGACCTTCTTAAGGACCTCGGCCTTGAAGAGGTCAGAAAGGAGCTAAGGGAGCTCGGGAGGCATCTCTCCGCGGAGGGAGTAAAGTTTACCTACGACCTTTCTGAGGTCAGGGAGTTTCCGTACTACACGGGCGTGGTCTTCGAGGTCTTCCTTCCCAACCTGGGTGCTCCCGTGGCGGGAGGGGGAAGATACGACAAGCTCTCCAGACTTTACGGGGCTGACTTCCCCGCAACGGGCGGGGCGGTCTACGCGGACAGGCTTCTGGAGATATTGACTCCAGAGAAGGAGAGGAAGGACTTCTTCGTGGTGAACCTCTCCAAAGATAAGGAGTTTGGCCTCCGTATAGCTTCCTACCTGAGGGGGAAGGGGTATAAGGTAGGAAGGGATATGGTGAGGAGGGGTCTGGAGCACTCCCTCGACTACGCCTTCGGGGAGGGCTACTCCAAGGCGGTGGTTCTTTTAGACGAGAAGGACGTGAGGATTTACACCACGCCTAAGGACTACCAGCTCTTCACCCTAAAGGAGTTCCTTGAGCTTTTCTAAGTAGTCGAGCCTCTCCCAGGGGAAGTTCTCCCTCCCGAAGTGACCGTAGCAGGCGGTCTCCCTGTATATGGGCTTCCTCAGATCGAGGAACTCTATGATGTCGCAGGGCTTTAGGGGGAACACCTTCAGAACAGCCTCCTCGATTTTTTCCTTGTCCACCTTCTCGGTCCCGAAGGTCTCTATGTCGAAGGCTATGGGCTCGGTGAGCCCGAAGGCGTATCCTATCTGGACCACGCACCTGTCCGCCAGGTCCGCGGCTACTATGTGCTTGGCTATCATCCTCGCCATGTAGGAGCCCGACCTGTCCGTCTTGGTGGGATCCTTGCCCGAGAAGGCGCTCCCGCCAGAAAAGCCTATGTCCCCGTAGGCGTCGGAGACGATCTTCCTACCAGTAAGACCCGTGTCCGCCACGGGCCCCCCTATCACGAATCTCCCCGTAGGGTTCACCTTTACGGACGTCCTCTCTGAAAGGAACTCTTCTGGAACCTCTTTCTTTATCACCTCCTCCGCTACCATCTCCCTCAGGTTCTGTAGGGATATGTCCGGATCGTGGTGGACGTATGCCACTATGTCCTTCACATACTGGGGCCTCCCGTCCTCGTAGACCATGCTCACGAGAACCTTCCCGTCGGGTCTGAGGAAGGGCATTCTCCCCGTCTTTCTCAGATCGGAGATCCTTCTGGTTATCCTGTGGGCTATGGTTATGGGCCAGGGCATGAGGTTAGGAGCTTCCTTCACCGCGTATCCGACCACTATGGCTGTGTCTCCCGCACCCTCCCTCGATACCCCGAGGGCTATCTCCGGACTCTGCTCGTCTATGGAGGTTATAACCGCACAGGTGTCCGCGTCGAAGCCCAGCTCGGGCTTGGTGTAGCCTATTTCTTTGACAACTCCCCTTACCACCTTGGGTATGTCCACAAAGCTTTCAGTGGAGAGCTCCCCGCCAACCATCACAAGGCCTGTAGTTACCATTATCTCGAGGGAGACTTTGCTGTAGGGATCCTTTCTTAGAAGCTCGTCGAGAAGGGCGTCAGCGATCTGATCCGCTATCTTATCGGGATGCCCCTCCGTAACGGACTCGGCCATCCTAAGGGAATACATGCCGAATATTTTAAAGCATCAGGGTTCGGTGGGCTCGTCGGGAACGGTGTGGTCTATCTTCTGATCCGGACACAATCTTCTTGGTTCCCAGTCGGGATGAACGTCCGGATCGACGGGCTCCACCGGAACAGCAGGCTCTATCTTGGGCTTCTCCTCCATGACAAAACCCTCCTTAATAGGAAATATAATCACCAGACGCCCATGTTAAAGAGGAGATCCACGCACTCTTCCTCGAGGGTCCTGTCCACGCCCCCGCTCCCCACGCTCGGAGGTTCTATACCCTCTATGCTCTTGGGAGGATCGGGTAGGGGAAGGTCCTCCGCCTCAAAGGGACTTGCCAGGTGAACTATCCTCTCTCCCTCCCTTTTAATGCTCAGGCCGTAGGCCTTCAGGAGGGCGTTTCTCCATACAACTATGAAGAGCTTCAAGAAGAAAGAGAGCTTTGTGGGCCTGTAGGTGGGGTGGGGCTTGTATTTTTCGGGCTGGCGGATGCCCTCGAGCTCCATCTTTTTGATGATCTTCTCCACCTGCTCGGGAGGGGGGTGGGGAACCTCCGGCCAGCCGAAGACCTCGGGTGCTTTCCTGCCCAGCTTGAAGACCCAGGAGGTGAAGCGGGTGAACTCCTCCGCTGCGGGAACGAGGACGTATCTGAACTCCCTCTGTCCGAATTCTACCTTATCGGGAAGATCCTCTACCACCTTCAGAAGGGCGCGCGGTCCCTCCTTCTTCAGGATACCCTCAACCTCGTAGAAGCCTATATATTCGCTCTTCCATAGGGATATGAGTATGGGTTCCCTGCCGAGACCGAAGGGCATGAGCCTTATGCCCGAGAGGATCAGCCTCTCCCTCCTTGTCCTTCCCGCGAGCCAGAGATACTTGTCCAGGTATATTTTGAACTCCCTGGGGCTCGAGAGGAGTCTCTCCCACCCCTCCCTGCTCACCTCCACCGGATCCACAACGCTCACAAAGTTGAAGGGAAGGGAAATCCCCATACTAAACTTAAGAATATAGAACTTTCAGCCCACAGGTATATCCCTGAACCTGCTCGCGGTCTCCCTTATCTCTAAAAGAGCCTCCACTATGAACTCGAGATCCCTTAAAGGTATCTGGTTGGTCCCGTCCGAGAGGGCCTCGTCGGGGTTGGGATGGGTCTCCATGAAGATCCCGTCGCACCCCACCGCCACCGCGGCCCTCGCCAGGGGGAAGGCGAACTCCCTCTGCCCTCCGGATTTTGTTCCCATACCTCCCGGAAGCTGGACGCTGTGGGTGGCGTCGAATATGACCTTGGCAAACCGCGACATTATAGGAAGGCTCCTGAAGTCCACCACCAGGTTGTTGTATCCGAAGGAGGTCCCCCTCTCGGTCAGGTATATTTCCGTGGCCCCGCCGAACCTCAGCTTTTCCACCACGTTCTTCATGTCCCAGGGGGCCATGAACTGTCCCTTCTTCACGTTCACGGGCTTTCCCGTTTTTGCCGCCGCCAGGAGCAGATCTGTCTGCCTACAGAGGAAGGCAGGTATCTGAATTATGTCCACCACCTCCGCCACCGGCTCTGCCTGCCAGCTTTCGTGGATGTCCGTGGTTAGCTCAAGACCGAACTCCTCCTTTACCCTGCTGAGGGCCTTCAGACCGAACTCCATGCCGTGTCCCCTGAAGGAGTTTATGGAGGATCTGTTGGCCTTATCGAAGGAGGACTTGAAGACAACCCTCAGCTGGGGGAACCTGTCCGCTATCTGGCGGAGTTTCTCCCCAACACGGAGCAGAAGCTCCTCGCTCTCTATGGCACAGGGTCCCGCTATGAGCGTAAATTTTTCCATTGCAACCTCCGTATATAATAGTAATCCGTGTTCAAAGGGAGGGAAGAATGATACACGAGCATCAGATCGAAAAGATCAAAGGAAGATTCTTCACCCCCGAGGAACTGGAGAGGGAGCTGAACCTATACAACCTTGTAAAAAGGATAAAAGAGGAGATAAGGGATAAGGTGAGGGAACACTTTAAGAAAACCGATCAGGAGCTGAGCTACCTCCAGCAGGTGACGGACAACTACGGGATACTGGTTAGGGTAGCCAAAGACAAGGAGAGCGGGAGGCTTTACTACTTCTACTACTTCAAGCACAGGATACCTTACAGAGAGTATTATTTTTATAAGGAGGAAGAGGAGGTATGAAAAAAACCATTTCCCTGCTCTCCGCTGTCCTTATACTCTCCTGCGCTCCCGTTTCCGAGAAGACCTCCGAAAAGATCTCGGAGCTGGAGATCAAGCTGACGAGGGTGGAACAAAAACAGGTAGACCTAGAAAAGGACATAGAGAAGACCAACGAGAGGATAGACAGACTCACGGAGCTCATATCGGAGCTCAGGCTGGAGATAGAGAAGCTCAAGCTGAAGCTCAGCGGTGGGATCGGCGAGGTGGAAGCTAAGGAGGAGAGCGTTGTCCGAGTAAAACCCAAGATGGAAAAGGTTCCTGTTCCCCGTGTGGAGGTCCGGGAGGAGCCCAAAGCCGAAGAGAGCAAGGAGGATGCGGAAACCGCTTACAAAAAGGCGATAGAGCTCTACAGCATAAAGAAGCTCTACGAGGCGAGGGACGCCTTCTTAGACTTCATAAAGAGGTTTCCCGAGAACAAGTTTACCGACAACGCCTTCTTCTGGATAGGAAAGATATACCAGGAGCTGGGAGATTCACACAGGGCGGAGAGCGTATACAAGAGTCTCGTGGAGAAGTGTGAGAGCGGAAAGCTCCCCGATTGCAACAAGCTCCCCGACGCCTACCTCCAGCTGATGAAGATCTACATGGAAAGGGGCGACATGGACAAGGCCAACGAATACTACTCCATTCTCATGGAGAGGTTCCCCACATCAGATGCGGCGGTAAGGGCCAGAGAGCAGAAGGTTCTGATGGAAGAGTGATGGAAGATCTAAAAATCCCCAGGCACATAGCCATCATAATGGATGGAAACGGAAGGTGGGCCCGTCAGAGGGGCATGCCCCGTATAATGGGTCACTACAAGGGATCGGAGGTGGCGGAGGAGATAGTTAAGTTCTGTGCAAACTTGGGTGTGGAATACCTCACACTCTTTGCCTTCTCCACGGAGAATTGGAGAAGGCCCAGGGAGGAGGTGGAGCTTCTCTTCGACCTTCTCAAAAATTACCTGACCCAAAAGAAGGAGGAGCTGATAAGGGAGGGAGTCAGGCTCAGGTTCATAGGAAGGAGGGACAGGATAGGCAAAGATCTAAAAAATTTGATGGAAAAACTCGAGGAGGAGACCTCCAAGGACTACAGGATAACCGTCATCTTGGCTATCGACTACGGCGGAAGGGACGACATAATCAGGGCGGTCAGGAAGGCGGTCCATCAGAGGATGGAGAGTATAGATGAGGACACTTTCTCCCGCCTTCTCGATCTGGGGGAGATCCCCGATCCCGACCTGATGATAAGAACCGCCGGTGAGAGGAGGATCTCCAACTTCCTCCTCTGGAACCTGGCCTACACGGAGCTTTACTTTACCGAGGTCTGCTGGCCGGACTTCACCACCGAGGAGCTCATGAGGGCTTTGGAAGACTTTTCAAAGAGAAAGAGGAAGTTCGGAAGAGTGCTCGATGAATAGGGAGATTTACGGCCTGCTGATAGGAGCCCTCACTCTCCTTGCTATACTAACTCCCCTCCCCCTGTTCCTACTCCTTACAGCTCTGCTCTCTTCACTCATAGCCAGAGAGCTCTGCACCGCCCTCGGTCTGGACAGGCTCCACTTTCCCGCCTTCTTTTCACCTCTGCTCTTCTACGTCTCACCCGCGGTGGGAGGAATTTACATCTCTCTGATGTCCCTTGCTTACGGTTACAGAACCTGGAACCTGGATCTCTTCTTAAGATCGCTCTTTGTCCTCTTCTACACGGGCTTTTTCCCCTCTTACCTCATGCCCCTGAAGGAAAAGGGCACCGCGCTACTGCTCGTCCTCCTTCTGGGGACCTGGGCGAGCGACGTTTTCGCCTACTACGTGGGTAAGAACTTCGGGAAAAGGCCCCTGTTTCCCAAGCTCTCGCCGAAGAAGACCTTCGAGGGCTTCTTGGGAGGGCTGTTCGCGGGATCTTTGGTCTTTCTCCTCCTGCTCGAAAGACCTCCCCTTGAGTCTCTTCTGATAGGTGTCTTCACGCTCGTCTCCGGTGTTGCAGGTGACTACTTCAAGAGCTTCATAAAGAGACAGCTGGGGATAAAGGACTTTTCCAGCGTCCTTGGTCAGCACGGGGGGTTCACGGACAGGTTCGACGCCCTACTCTTTGGGGCACCTGTATTCTACTGGCTTGTGGTCGATAAAATATAGCCATGAGCTTCTTCATAAGGGAGGATCCCCTCACGGGGTCAAGGAGGATCATAGCCTCGGTCAGGAGCAGGAGACCCCACGTTCTGAAAGAGGTGGTGGAGGAGGAGCCCTTCCAGTGCCCCTTTTGCCCGGGGAACGAATCTTTAACTCCGAGGGAGTTCTTCAGGGTCGAAGGAAACTCCGGATGGCTCGTGAGGGTGATTCCCAACAAGTTCCCCGCCATCCCCCACATGCACGACGTGGTGGTGGACTCCCCGGACCACAGAGCGGACATAGAGAGCATACCGCACCTGGACAAGCTCCTGTGGACCTACAAGGAGAGGCTCGTCCACTACTACAATCAGGAGGGGGTCAAATATGTCCTTGCCTTCAGGAACAGAGGAAAGAAGGCGGGGGCCTCTATTCCCCATCCCCACTCCCAGATCCTCGCTCTTCCCTTCTATCCCAAGAGGTTTCTGGAGGAGAAGGCCAGATACGAGAGAGAGAACAGGAACATCCTCGGGGAGTTCCTTAGGAAGGAGCTGGAGCTTCAGGAGAGGGTTCTTTCGGTTTCCAAGAACTTTGTTATTCTTATGGCCTACGCCCCGACCACACCCTACGAGGTCTGGATAGTCCCGAAGGATCAGATCAGCTCCTTTGTATTCGAGAACAGGTTCGAGGAGCTCGCCCAGATCCTCAGGGAAACCGTTTCCCTCCTCAAGAACTTTCTCGGTGAAGGGCTCTCCTACAACATAACCTTCCAGTCCGCCCCGCCCTGGGACAGGGACTACCACTACTATGTAAGGATCCTTCCGAGGGTATCCGTGATAGGGGGTTTCGAGCTGGGAACGGAGAACATAATAATAAGCGTGGCGCCCGAGGAGGCGGCCATGGAGCTGAGGGCTGTAAAGTACGCGGGCCAGACCGAATTAAAATAGGGGGACTGGAGATGAAGTCCTTTGTCTTTGAGGAAGACCATCCCTTCGCCCTCGTGGTGCCCCTGATAGAGGAGGGGAAGCTCGATCCCTGGAAGGTGGACATAGTGGAGCTTGCGAACCTCTACATAGAGGAGCTGAGAAAGAGGGAAACTTTAGACCTCAGGATTCCCGCGAGGGCAGTCGTGGCCGCTTCTTTCCTCCTCAGGAAGAAGGTGGAGGTTCTCTTTCCCAAACCAGAGAGGAAGCCGAGACAGAGGAGAGATTACACTCTCGAGGAGATCGTGGAGATGTTCGAGGAGGAGAGCAAGGAGGTGGAGGAGAATCTGACCGACAACCTGGAGAAGGCCAGGAAGATCTTCAAAAGGAGCTCAAGAGGCGGGGGAAGGAAAAAGAGAAGGAGCAAAGTAATACCCCTCCACATCTCAAGGTTCGAGGACGTTCTTAGAGAGATGTGGGATCTTTTCAAGAGGATGGACGTGGGGACGAGGATAGAGTTCTTCACCTTCCTCGACAGGGTGAACTTCGTTCCCCAGTTCATGGCCCTGATGTATCTCTACTACGACGGGAAGATAGATCTCCATCAGGAGGAGCCCTTCGGGGATATAATGGTGGAGATCAGGGAAGCTCAGTAGGAGTTGGTTTATCCTTTTCCCCGGAGGTTTCGCATGGCCCACAAGTTCGATCCCGAGAAGATACACAAGCTCGAGGATCCCTCGCGCCTGGAGCTCTTCGACCCCGAGAAGGTTCTAAAAGAGTTCGGGATAAGGGAAGGGATGGTGGTCCTCGACGTGGGAACCGGCCCCGGCTTTTACCTTCCTTACCTCTCCAGACTCGTGGGCGAGAAGGGAAAGGTCTACGCTGTGGACATACAGGAGGAGATGGTAAAGAGGGCGAAGGAGAAGGTGGAAAGAGAGAGCCTCAGGAACGTGGAGGTACTCAAATCCGAAGAGAACAGCATCCCCCTCCCCGACAATTCTGTGGACTTCGTCTTCATGGCCTTCACCTTCCACGAGCTGGAGGACCCCAAAAGGTTCGTCGAGGAGCTCAAGAGGGTGGCAAAGCCCTTCGCCTACCTGGCTATAGTGGACTGGAAGAAGGAGGAGAGGGACAAGGGCCCTCCCCCTGAGGAGGTCCTCTCCGAGTGGGAGATAGGCCTGATACTGGACGACTCGGGAGTTAGGGTCGGCAGGGTGGTCGAGATAGGGAAGTACTGCTTCGGGGTCTACGCGGTCTTTCCTCAGGAAGAGGAAGAGAATCCCCTCATGAACATACCCTTCAGGGTTCCTCCGGGTATGGCCTGACCTTCAGGAGCTCCATGAGCTTCAGGCAGTTGTGGGGAGCGTGTGCGTTGTAGTCGTTGTTGAAGTATGCGTAAACCTCTCCGGCGGATGTGCTCTCAATTCTCTCAGCCCAAACCTTTAGCTCCTCCTCCGAGTAGTTATACCTGTGTCCTCCCTCCTTCCCGTGGAACCTTATATAGAGAAAGTCCGTTGTCCGAACGAGTTCCTCAGGAAGTCTGAAGGAGCTTACAGAGCAGAAGGCTATTCCTCTCTTTCCAAGCTCTTCGAAGACCTCCTCCCTCCACCAGCTCTCGTGTCTGAACTCGAGCACGTTTTTAAAGCCCGGATCGAGCTGGTTTAAGATCCTCTCCAGTCTCTCCTCAGAATATGTGAAGGAGGGCGGGAGCTGGAAGAGGACACAGCCGAGCTTTTCATCAAGGGCCTCCCGGACTGTGGAGTAGAACTCCCCGACGAGCTCTTTTGTCCCCCTGAACTTCTTTAAGTGGGTTATGGTTCTGTTGGCCTTCACAGAAATCGTAAAACCTTTGGGGGTTTCTCTGTAGAACCTCCTGAGATTCCCTTTCTTGGGAAAGCTGTAGAAGGTGGAGTTTATCTCCACCGTGTTGAAAAACCTGGCGTAGTAGGAAAGCCAGCCTTTGGGCCTGAGATCCTCGGGGTAAAACCTTCCCTTCCAGCTCCAGTAGAAGTATCCGGAGCACCCTAAGAAGTAAGCCTTACATTCCTCCCGCAATCGCCGGAACTATGGAGAGGACGTCCCCATCCTTCAGCTCCGTATCCGCGCCTTTGAGGAACCTTATGTCCTCGTCGTTCAGGTAGAGGTTTACGAACCTTCTTAGCTCCCCGTTCTCGTCGAGGAGCCTCTCCTTAAAGCCGGGATACTGCTCTTCCAGCTTCTCTATAGCTTCCCTGACGGTCTTGGCGTCCACCTCCACCTCACCCTGTCCGTCGGTGAGTCTCCTCAGGGGCGTGGGAACTCTAACAGTTACCGCCATTCTTCCACCTCCTAAACTCTTGCGAGAACCTTCTCCTTGAAGTCCTTGAGAGTGGCCTGTATCCTCACGGGCTCGGAGAGGTGCCCGTCGAGAACCTCGAGGGTCTTGTAGCCGTTCCCCGTTATGTAGGCGACCACCACCTCGTCGGGGTCGAAGGCTCCCCTCTGGGCCAGCTTCTTCAGAACCGCGATCGTGGTCCCTCCCGCGGTCTCGGTGAATATGCCCTCGGTCTCTGCGAGGAGCTTCATGCCCTCGATGATCTCCTCGTCGGTGGCGGTCTCCCAGTCTCCTCCGCTCTCCCTGGTGGTCTGGAGGGCGTATATGCCGTCCGCGGGGTTACCTATGGCTATGGACTTGGCGATCGTGCTCGGTCTGACGGGCTTTATGAAGTCCCTTCCCTCCTTCCAGGCCTGGGCTATGGGAGAGCATCCCTCCGCCTGGGCGCCGCACATCCTCGTGTTGACAGAGTCTATGAGGCCGACCTCTTTAAGTTCTTTTAGACCCTTCCATATCTTGGTGTAGAGCGATCCCGAAGCAGCTGGAGCCACTACCGCGTCCGGTGCCCTCCAGCCCAGCTGTTCCACCACCTCGAAGGCGAGGGTTTTGGAACCTTCCGCGTAGTAGGGCCGTATGTTTATGTTCACGAAGGCCCAGCCCTGATCGTTCGCTATCTCGGAGCAGAGCCTGTTCACGTCGTCGTAGGTTCCCTCCACCGCGACCACCGTGGGGTTGAAGACCAAACTCCCGAATATCTTCTGGGTTTCTAAGTTCGCAGGTATGAAGACGTAACAGCTCAAGCCCGCCTGGGCGCAGTGGGCCGCCACCGAGTTGGCCAGGTTCCCCGTGGAAGCGCAGGCGGCGGTGTCGAAGCCGAACTCCTTGGCCTTGGAGATGGCCACCGAGACCACCCTGTCCTTGAAGGAGAGGGTGGGGTGGTTCACCGAGTCGTCCTTTATGTAAAGGTTCCTTAGGCCCAGAACCTCTCCCAGCTTCTCCGCCTTCTTGAGGGGTGTGAAGCCCGCGGTAAGGCCCACGGTGGGGTTTTCAACCGGGAGGAGGTCCACATACCTCCAGAGGCTCTTGGGGCCCTTCTCTATCTTCTCCCTGGATATACTTTTCCTTATCTCTTCGTAGTCGTAAACGACCTCTAAGGGCCCGAAGCAGAACTCACAGACGTGTATGGGCTCCACCGGATAATCTCTTCCGCACTCCCTGCACCTGAGACCCTTAACCTTGGCCAACCGCTCTCCTCCTGGGAAGCTAAGTATTTTACATTATACGCTGAATATCCTCGAAAGGATCTCCCTCTTTCCCTTTCCCTCTTTGGCGGAGCTGAGTATTATAGCCTGCTCCCCTACGAAGTTTCTGACCTGCTTTAGTGTCTTCGAGATCTCCTTCTGGCTCGCCTTATCTACCTTGGTCAATACCACCGTGTAGGGGATACCCAGAAACTCGAGCCACTCTATCATCTTCTCATCGAGGGGCTGGAGGCCCACCACAGAGTCCACGAGAAGGAAGACCATTTTTATGTTCTCCTTCCTCTCCCTGAAGTAGCTCTCCATCATCCTTCTCCACCTATCCTGCTCCCTCTTGGGGACCTTGGCAAAGCCGTAGCCGGGGACGTCTACCAGATAGACGCTCTCGTCGAGCAGGAAGTAGTTGATCATCCTCGTCCTGCCGGGCTCCTTACTCACCCTCGCTATATTCCTTCCCGTGATCATGTTTATGAGGGAGGACTTTCCCACGTTCGACCTTCCCACGAAGACCACCTCGGGCAGGTCTGGAGGCGGGAAGTCCTTCTCCGTAGATTTCAGAAACCTGACCTTCATGTAGAATATTTTCCGTGAAGCTCGCCTTCCTCTGCACCGGGAACTCCATCAGAAGCCAGATGGCGGAGGGGTTTGCGAGATACTACGCTGAGAAGCTCGGAAAAGATATAGAGGTTTACTCCGCAGGTTCGAGCCCCGCGGGCTACGTCCACAGGCTCGCGGTGAAGGTTATGGAGGAGGTGGGGGTAGACATATCGGATCACAGGTCCAAAAGCCTCGAGGAAATCCCTTTAGATGAAATGGACCTAATAGTAACCCTCTGCGACTCTGCTAAAAAGGAGTGCCCCTCCGTTCCCGGAGCCAAGACTATCCACTGGGCCATACCTGATCCTGCGGGAAGAGGCGTGGAGGCCTTCAGGTGGGTGAGGGAGGAGGTAAGGAAAAGGGTGGAGGAACTCATAAAAAGTCTGTGAGGGAGCGGTAAATTCATAACTATGGGCTACCCCTCATACCTGAACCTTTACGAGAGCGGTGAGCTGAGAGAGAGGGTTGAGAAAGCCAGGGAGATGCTCCTATCCTGCAGAGTCTGCCCCCACGAGTGTAAGGTAAACAGGCTCGAGAACGAGCTCGGATACTGCAAGACCGGAAGGTATGCGATAGTCTCCAGCTACTTTCCCCATCACGGGGAGGAGTTTCCCATAAGGGGCTTCAAGGGAAGCGGAACCATATTCTTCTCCTACTGCAACATGAGGTGCGTTTACTGTCAGAACTATGAGATCAGCCACTTCGGTAAGGGAAGGGAGGTCGGTCCCGAAGAGCTCGCGAGTATGATGCTCGAGCTACAAGATATGGGGGTCCACAACATAAACCTCGTCTCACCCTCCCACGTGGTTCCCCAGATCCTCGAGGCGCTCTACATAGCGGTTCAGAAGGGATTGAATATACCGATTGTCTACAACACCTCCTCCTTCGATTCGATCGAGTCCTTGAGGCTCATGGACGGCGTGGTGGACATATACCTCGCGGACCTTAAGTATCTGAGCAGAGAGTTCGGGAGAAAGTATTCTAAGGTCAGGGACTATCCCACCCACGCCATGGAGGCGATAAGGGAGATGTATCGTCAGGTGGGGAACCTGAAGGTGGATGAGAGGGGCATAGCGGTGAGGGGTCTCCTGATCAGGCACCTGGTCCTTCCCAACGACATCTCCACCACGCGGGAGGTGATGAACTTCCTCAGGAGCATAGACCCAGAGCTGGCGGTGAACGTGATGGACCAGTATTTCCCCTTCTACAAAGCTAAGGACTATCCAGAGCTCGCGAGAAGGATAACCCGTGAGGAGCTGGAGAGGGCTCTCAAAGAGGCGGAGGGTTTTAACCTCGTGAGGGATTAAAATGCATACCATGGGGGAGTTCGTAGACAGGGAAAGGGAAGTTGCCAAAGAGTTCGGGAAGATAAGAAGGCTTTTTGACGAGGGAAGGGTGGAGGAGCTTAAGGAGAGACTCGGAGAGCTTATCAAGAGAGATCCATACTTCCTGGAGCCTTACATCCTGCTCAACGAGATATATGAGATGGAGGGCAGGCTCAGGGAGGCGGAAGAGATCCTCGAGGAGGCTTACAGGAAGGCTGTAGAGCTCATAAGCTCTGAGGGGAGGCTCCCTGATAGACTCGAGTGGAAACACCCTACCAACAGACACATAATAAAGGCCCTCATCAGCTGGGGAACCTTCCTCTGGGAGATAGGGGAGGTGGAAAGGGCCCTTGAGGTTCTGAAGGAGGTCTACAGGATGAATCCCGCGGACGAGCCGGGAGTCAGATTCTACATACTGGC
Organism: Aquificaceae bacterium; assembly: GCA_027079305.1. GTDB lineage: Bacteria > Aquificota > Aquificia > Aquificales > Aquificaceae > Hydrogenivirga. Next base: position 504,642 of record JALWVU010000055.1, on the reverse strand, counting down.
AATACTTGAGGGTATGGGCTTTGAGGAGTTCGAGCAGACCTTTTCAAAAGAAGGGGAGTATGATCTGAAGGATCTGGAGAGCTGGTTCGAGAGAAGATCCAAGGATTACCCTGAGGTATTCAGGGCCTTCCGATAGAGTAGTATTCGAAGCCGAGCTCTTTCATTCTCTCAGGATTAAACACGTTCCTTCCGTCCACGATTATGGGAAGCTCCATAAGCTCTCTCACCTTTTCCATATCCGCCTTGGCAAACTCCTCCCACTCGGTCAGGATCAGTAGAACTTCAGCTCCCTTTACCGCCTCGTATTTATCCCCAACGTAAGTCAGATCCTCCCCTTCCACGAACACCTTTTTAAAGTTCTCCACAGCCTTGGGATCGTAAGCCCTTATCTTCGCTCCCTCCTTCAAGAGCTCGGGGACTATCTTCAGGGACGGAGCCTCCCTTATATCGTCCGTGTTAGGCTTGAAGGCGAGCCCCCATACCGCAACCCTCTTGTCCTTCAGAGTCCATACAGCGTTCTTAACCTTCTCTATGAACCTCTCAATCCTCCTCGAGTTTATCCTCTCCACCTCCTTCAGGAGGCTGAAGTCCACACCGTTGTCCTCCGCTATCTTTATAAAGGCCTTCACATCTTTCGGGAAGCAGGAACCGCCGTATCCTATTCCCGCCCTGAGGAACTCTTTACCTATCCTCCTGTCGTAACCCATACCCCGGGCGACGAGCTCCACGTCCGCTCCGGTCTTCTCGCAGAGGTCAGCCACCATGTTTATAAAGGAGATCTTCATGGCGAGGAAGGAGTTGGAAGCGTGTTTTATAAGTTCCGCGGTGGCTGGGTCTGTGATCAGGAGGGGGAAACCTTTATCCGTAAGGGGCCTGTAGAGGTCTTCCATTATCTTCCTTGCCTTCTCACTCTCAACCCCTACCACTATCCTGTCAGGATTCAGAAAGTCGTAAACAGCGGAGCCCTCTCTCAGGAACTCGGGATTGGAGGCAACGTCGAAGGGAACATCATCTTTTAGATACCTCTGAACCGTCTTCTTAACAAGCTGGTGGGTGTTTACCGGGACCGTGGACTTCTCCACAAGGAGCTTGTAAGAGTTCATGTTCTTTGCTGTGAGGCGGGCCACCTCCTCCACCTGGGAAAGATCCGCGGAACCGTCCGGCCGGGATGGTGTCCCCACACAGATGAAGATTACGTCCGAGAAGTCCACACCCTCCTTGATGTCCGTAGTAAAGTGTAGCCTCTTCTCCTTTATTCCCTCCCGCAGAAGGTCATCGAGACCGGGTTCGTATATGGGACTCTCTCCATTTTTGAGCTTTTCCACCTTCTCGGGAACCTTCTCAACGATCAGGACCTCGTTTCCGAGATGAGAGAAACATGCTCCCGTAACGAGACCTACGTATCCTCCACCGACGACCGTTACCCGCATGCTCTTATTCTATCTCAAAAGCTTGAGCAGGTTTATGAATAGGTTGAGGGCAAAGAGGAACAGAACGTATATAACCGCACCTTCGGAAAAGCCCATCAGGAATACAGCCTTCACCGAAAGGGAGCCAAGAAGGAGATCTCTCGTTCCCTCCGGATGGAGAGGGTATAGAAGGGTTGCAAAGAAGGCACCCAGCACGCCCACCAGATATGCCAGGGCGAGTTCCATAGGTTTGCTTACCTTCACCGCCTTGGAGAACCTGCTCACCTCGTATCCGAAGAGGGACAGCATGGATACCACCACACCAAAGAGTCTTCCCATTATCTCCGGATCCCTCGAGATTGGTTCTAATCCTAATCCCATCGCTGTAAAACTGAGACCTATCCACCAAGCTATGCCGACCAGAACGCAGACGAAAGCGCTCAGCATACAGGAAAATTTTTAACGGATGTAGGGGCTCTTTGTAAACTCCGAGATAAGACTCAGGACCTCTTCTGAGGTCTTGAAGCTCTCGGGGAACTTCATCTGGAGATACTTGAGTCTCACCCCCAGCTCCTCCATGGCCTTCGCAACCGCCTGAACCTTTTCCTGAGGAGGTATGTATGGAGCTATCACCCCGAACTCGTCCCCTCCGAGCCTGAAGATGACGGGGGAGGTTATATCGAGGATGTCCTGCCTCATCAGCTTTATTATCACGTCCCTTATATCGAACATAGCACAGCACTGAACGTTTATGGCTTCAACGAGCATAGTCAGAACCTCGTTCCCCTTCTCCCATCCGTGTTTTCTGTTTATCTCAAAGAGGTTCTCTATGTCGAATACAGTAAAGCAGAAGGGATCACCCTTCTCTATGAAAGCCTCGAGTGTGGGAAGAAAGAGATCTCCCTTTATAGCTCCGGTGAAGTCCAGATAGTAGAAGCTCCACCTTATCTTCTCAAGCTCCGTGTCTATCTCGGGGATAGTAATCCTGCTCTCCTTCATCCTGGATAAAACCTTGACCGCGTAGGGGACTATATCGGGATCAAAGTGTATTCCCGCAAGCTCCTCAAGCTCCTCGAGGGCTACCTTCCAGGGCTTTGCCTTCTTGTAAACCCTCCTCGAGGTCATGGCCTCAAAGGAATCCGCTACGGTGTATACTCTGGCGAGGAGTGGAATGTCTTTCCCCTTCTTGCCAAAGGGATAACCGCTCCCATCGTATTTCTCCTGATGGTAGAGGAGGACCTCCAGACTCCTTTCGGGAAAGTCGAGATCTTTTACCAGCTCGTAGCCGAGCTTCACGTGGAGCTTCATAACCTCGTATTCCTTCTCGGTAAGCTTTGCAGGTTTCAGAAGTATAACGTCCGGGATCGCTACCTTTCCGATGTCGTGTATGTGTCCGCCTATCTCAAGGTCCCTCAGCTCTTCCTCTGTGAGGCCCATGGCCTTGCCTATCTCGAGGGCGTATAGAACTCCCCTCTCCGTGTGCCCCTTCGTGTAGGCGTCCCTAAGCTCGAGGAGCTTTGTAAAGAAATTTAAGTTCATCCCCTTAATGCTCCTCTTGAGTATATATTCGGCTCTTTTCAGATAGGCTTGCTGACTGCGGTCATAGGAGTTTCGAAAAGCTGTCTCCCAAAAAGGCAAAGAGCAGAAACCTGGGAAGTCTACCGACAAAAGAGGCTATGAGGAAGGTGGTCCTGGGCATCTCAAATATACCCGCGAGCCAGCAGATAACCTTGTAAGGAACAGGTGTTAAAGCTCCCAGCAGAACCGCAAGGGCTCCGTATCTGTTCATGAAAACCTCGCCCTTCAGATAATTCTTCTCACCGAGGAGCTTCTTGGCCACAGGCTCGCCGAAGATCAGGCCGAGGGTGTGGGCGGTAAGACCCCCGAGAACGCTTCCGATCGTGGCCACGATCGCAGAAAGGAGCGGATTCAGTCCAAGAGCGGAGCCTCCCGCTATGAAGGGATCGGGAGGAACGGGCTGGATCACGCTCTCGGAGAAGGAAATGAGGAATATCCCGAGGTATCCGTAGGACTCGACCACTCCCCTCGCCCAGATCTCTAAGGATTCCAGCATTTGGGCTAAAATATTACACCATGTCCGCTATAGTCAGCGTCAGAGGAAGGGAGGTCCTCGACTCGAGGGGAAACCCCACCGTAGAGGCGGAGGTTATACTCGAGAGCGGTGCTGTCGGGAGGGCCATAGTCCCCAGCGGTGCCTCCACGGGGGAGAGGGAGGCACTAGAGCTTAGAGACGGAGATCCCAAGAGGTTCCACGGCAAGGGAGTTCTGAAGGCGGTGGACAACGTAAACGGCGAGATAGCCAAGAGGCTGAAGGGGATGGACCCATACAACCAGAGGGAGATCGATCTCGCTTTAATAGATCTGGACGGAACGGATAACAAGAGCAGGCTCGGAGCAAATGCAATCCTCGCTGTCAGCATGGCGGTCGCGAGGGCGTGCGCGGACGAGCTCGGAGTCTCCTTATACGAATACTTAGGAGGAAGGTTCGGGAGGAGGCTCCCGGTTCCCCTCATGAACGTGATAAACGGAGGGGTTCACGCGGACAACCCCTTAGACTTTCAGGAGTTCATGATAGTCCCCGTATGCGGAGGTTCTTTTAAAGAAGCCCTCAGGGCCGGGGTCGAGGTCTTCCACACCTTGAAAAAGGTTCTAAAAGATAAGGGCTTTTCCACCAACGTGGGGGACGAGGGAGGCTTTGCCCCCAACCTCGGTTCCACAACCGAGGCTCTCGATCTTCTCATGCTCTCCATAGAGAAGACGGGATACAGGCCCGGTGAGGACCTTCTCCTGGCCCTCGATGTTGCCTCATCGGAGTTCTACACGGGAGAGAGATACCGCTTCGAGGGAAAGGAACTGACTTCGGAGGAGATGATAGGCTTTTACGAGGAGCTGATAGAGAAATACCCCATAGTCTCAATAGAGGATCCCCTCTCGGAGAACGACTGGGAGGGCTGGAAACTCCTTACAGAAAAGCTCGGGAGCAGAGTTCAGCTCGTGGGAGATGATCTATTTACAACCAATCCCAAGGTCCTGAGGGAGGGGATAGAAAAGGGAGTAGCCAACTCAATCCTCGTGAAGCTAAACCAGATAGGGACGCTCTCGGAGACCTTGGACACTATAATGCTCGCCAAGGAGCACGGATACACAGCCATAATCTCCCACAGGTCCGGGGAGTCGGAGGACACCTTCATAGCCCATCTGGCTGTGGCCACGAACGCAGGTCAGATAAAGACCGGGTCCGCCTCGCGCTCGGACAGGATTGCAAAGTACAACGAGCTCCTTAGAATAGAAGAGGAGCTCGGTTATGGAGCGCAGTTCTGGGGCAGGGAAGAGTTCTGGAGATTTTCGAATCGTTAAGCTCCTCGCCTACGCCTTCCTCGGGCTCTCTCTGGTAAATACGATCTCGAACCTCTTTCTTTCGGACCTCAACCTCAAGAAGGTTCTCCAGCTGAGGATGGCCACCTCGAGGCTCGAGAAGCTGGTAGATGCGGAGAAGGGAAAGAATCTGAAGCTCAGGGCAATCCACTCCCGAATAAAGAGCAATCCCAGGTTTTACAAGGAGAAGTTCGTAAGGGAGTATCTCCTCATGTTCAAGAAGGGGGAGAAGGTTATACCGCTTCCCAAGGAACTTTGGTATAGGTAGTTACCTCTTTACTTCCTCCAGCTTCCTCGCTGCGGCGTAGAGGACCGCCTCCGCTACCACCTGGCCGTCCACCGTGGCCGTTCCCTTCATCTTGGAGAGGGTCTTCTTGAGGGATACGGTCTCGAGCTCCATAACCAGCTGATCCCCGGGGAAGACGGGTCTTTTGAACCTCGCATCGTCTATGCCCGCAAAAACAACAGCATACTTGCCTATCTCCAGCTTCAGGGACTTTATCATCAGTATCCCCCCCACCTGGGCCATCGCCTCGAGGATATAGACTCCCGGGAAAAGGGGAAATCCGGGGAAGTGTCCCTGAAAGACAGGCTCGTTTATGGAGACGTTCTTTATCCCCACTATCCTCTTCCCTTCCTCGAACTCGGTTATCCTGTCCACGAGGAGGAGAGGGTATCTGTGGGGGAGGATCTCCATTATCTCTCTTATTTCCATGCAGGGTATTATATATCAAAGATCACTTCCGCAACGAGCCGGCCGTCCTTCTCCTCTATCTTCAGCCTGTGGTAGGTGGCCGCCTTTATAACCAGCTTGGAAGGGTGTCTATCCGGATAGAACTTCTCCCCCTTCAACCTGACCTTGACGCGATCCTCTCCAAGGTCGAGAACCTCACACTCCGACGCTACAAATCCTCTGCTCTCGTGAAGAACCAGGGCCTCGTTTATTATGTCCGCGAGGAGGAAGGGAAGGGAATTCTGGGCTTCTATCTCGTAGGTTTCTTTGGGCTCCACCTTCTCTATATCCGTGATCTCGTTGAAGGTAGCGAGGATAGCTTTGCAGAAGATCTCCTCGAGAGAGCTTCCGTAAACCCTTATCCCCGCGTCCGCGGTTATGTCGTCTATGGTCTCGTAGAACATGCGTTTATTATTCGGCTTTACATAGGTTATGTTACAGCTTTATAATTTATATTACGGATGGGTGGGATTCTGAGGGTAGCTGAACTTGCCGGAACAGATTTTGTAGGCAGTAGGCATTCGGGAGAAAAAATAAGGCACAGGATTAAAGAAGCTATCGACAAAGGGCATAAAGTCGTACTTGATTTCAATGGAGTGAGTGGTATAACACAAGGTTTCGCTGATGAAGCTATAGGAATATTGATAAGAGCTTTCGGTATTGATACGGTTGTCAGGCATGTAAGTGTAGTAAATGCTAATAAAAAGGTAAAACTAGTCCTTAATTGGGTTGCCAACTACAGCAAAAGAATACACGCGCGTAATAATACTGGTATTTAGAAGAATTCCTCTTCAATATCCTCCTCTATTATCATCTTCATGTAGGTCATGAAACCGTATTCAAGAACTTTAGTAAATGATTTAAGGTTGAATCTAACCATTACTATTGCCCCCTGCCACTTATTTTTTATTATCATTGTTTCTTCTTTAGAAGACGTATATTTAACTATGCTGTCATCAGAAACTATATACATAAAACCTTCCGCATCTTTAACTATTCTCGAGATAACGTATAAACCCATACCTACATTTCGTTGAGCGCCACCGTATAAGTAATCAATAGCTCCGCTTATGTTCTTTTGCACAGCAAGCTTAATGGCTTCTGATGGCGAGTTGACTTCGTGCTTCCTCTTTATAGTATGGAAAAACCCCAACCCTGTATCCACAACCGCAATCTCTATTTCATTTAGGTTAGGAAATCTCTGAGCACTTACTACCGCAGAGGATTGCCCATGATCTATCGCATTAGTTAAAAGCTCGCTGATTATATATTTGAAAAACTCTTGATCTTCCACATCAAGTTCCATTTCATCCAACCTCATTGCGACAACTAATTCCTGAGTAAACTTATCTATTTGCGCTCGGTTTCTAACAGTTCTGATAGGAACGGTGGTTTCCGTGTCGAAGTATCCCAAGATATATCTCGAATAAGTAGATGCACGTGATAAAGGATCCAATTTTATATCCATGTTCCGATTTTGCTTCTGCCTCCTATCTTTTTCGGCCTTAAGTATTGTCCAGTACAGAGGATCAATAAAATCATACCATGTTAAATCGATGATTTCTTGGGAAAGAATTCGATCTAAGAAGTAGTGAAGATCTTCATAGGATAAACTTAACATCTCTCCTTTATTATAATTCCAGGAAATGAAGGTCCTCGTTGTGGACGACGAGCCCGTTATAGGAAAGATGGTAAAGACAGCCCTCGAGAACAGGGGGCACGAGGTCATGTGGATGGAGAGCGCTGAAGGGATCCTGGAGGCTGTGAAAGATTTTAAGCCCGACGTCATACTTCTGGACATCAACATGCCCGGAAAGTCGGGCTTCGACGCCCTGAGTGAACTCAGGAACGCTGGTTCCGATATACCTGTCATAGTCATGAGCGTTCTCTCCCAGGACTTCAACATAGAGAAGGCCTACGACCTCGGAGCGAGGGACTACGTAATAAAGCCCTTCAGCCTGAACCACCTCATAAGGAAGCTGGAGTCCCTTAAATGAGACTTATATTCCTCCTGCTAATAGTCCTCTCTTTTTCTACCTTCGCGAGGGAGACCTACTACTGCGTCCAGATGGCTTCTTCAAGGAAGTTCGAGGATCTAAGGCGTGCTATAAGATACGTGAGCACCTTCCCCTACGTGAGGATAGAGAAGATCGGGGATATATACACCTTGAGGGCCGGCTTTTTCAAAAAGAGGGAGAACGCTGTAAAACTTCTCAGGAGGGCGAGGGAGGTCTTCAGGGACGCCTTCGTGAGGAAGTGCGATCTCGTGCCCGAGAGGATAGTCCTTCCCCGTTACGAGGCAAAGAGGAGCAAGTTCTTTACCTACGACCTCGGGATGAGGCTGGCCCGGCTCTACATAAAGCGCAGGGAGTATGAGAAGGCTGAGGAGATCTACAGGGAGCTCTCCAGACGGTATCCCGACAGCAGGGAGGTGAGGCTCCAGCTGGCGAGGGTCCTCTTCTGGCAGGGCAAATACGAGGAGTCTCTGAAGATCTACAGGGAGCTTGAAAGGCTCGATCCGAGCCTTGCGGACGAGAGGAGGAGGGTGGAGATCAAGATGATCTTAGAGAAGGTGGACAGACTCGAGAAGGAGGGAAAGCTCGAAGAAGCGATAGATCTCCTCGAAAAGCTCTACGAGGAAGAGAAGAGCTACGACACGGGCATGAGGCTGGGAAGGCTATACATAAGGACTGGAAGACGAGATGAGGCCCGCAGGGTATTCGCACACCTGATGGAGAGGTATCCCCAGGACAGGGAGATAAGGGAGATCTACTCCCTGCTCCAGCCGAGGAAGATCGTAAAAAAAAACTCTATCCCAACTACCTGCGCCTGAGGGCGGGCTACTACTGGTATGAGGGCAGGGACTTCACGGATAAAGAGGTCTTCTTGGAGTCCAAGTTCTCGGGGATCCTCGGAGGTTCCCTGATAGGCAGGGTGGGTTTGGTAAACAGGTTCGGGAGGGAGAACTCCCAGCTCGGCCTCGACTACTACAGGAGGATCGGCGGAGGCTTCTGGGGCTATCTGTCTGGGGACATATCTCCAGAGGCGGACTTCCTCCCCCAGTATAGTTTGGGGGGAGGTATCTTCAGATCCTACAGGAGGATAGAGCCTGGAGTGAATCTCAGATACATGAGGTTCGGAAGCTCGGAGGTCTTCCTTCTTGCTCCCTCCGTAACCTTATACTTTCCGGAAGGCACATACCACACGGCCACACTCTATCTGAACGTGAAGAGATCCACATTCTCTCTGCTAAACAGGTTCGGCTACAAAGACAGGCGGAAAGAGCTCTTCTTCTCCATCTCCTTCGGGACCTCCTCCGAGAGACTCCAGGCGGGGGAGGACTTCATTAGATACTCTACCTTCTCAGCTGGCGCAGGCGGTGAGCTGAGGCTCACGGAAAGGTTCAGCCTGGGAGCCTCTATCAAGTTCGAGGACAGGAGAGGACTCTACAGAAGGTTCGGGGTGAGCGCTTATGGAAGGCTTTGGTGGTGATCTGGGGGAGATCCTCCAGAGGATAAGCTTCGTAGGTCCAGAAGAGCTGAAGGCCTTTCTGTGGAAGGTTATCCTCTTCCTCGGAGCGGTCGACCTCTTCCTGGCCCTAACTACCGTGGTCCACAGGATATACGTGGACAGGAGGGACAGGCTCTACAAAAGGGCCTACGACAGATACAGCGATCAGGTTGTGAACGCGGTCATCGGTGAAGGGAGCATCGATCCTCCCAAGGGAGACATAGAGAAGGAGGCTCTCGGGGACGTGTGTTTGGAGATCCTCAAGAAGTTCAAGGGAGCCTTCACGGAAAAGGTCCGCCAGATAGCCCAGGAGATGGGGGTCGTGGACTACTACCTGAGGAAGACAAGGAGCTTCATAGTCCACGACAGGGTGGTCGCCTACGAGAAGCTGGCCTACCTGAAGGTTCGCGATATAAAGGAGAAGCTGAAGGAAGAGCTCGAGAAGGAGGAGAGGGAGTGGGTAATGGAGAGGCTCATTTTCTCTTATGCGCTTCTGGCGGAAGACTTTCGGGACGTGGAGTTCCTCTTCATGAGCCTCGAGAGGATGAAGTATGTGAGCTTCAAGTTTGTGGAGTTTCTGTGGTTCGATCTCCTGGATACCTTCTCGGAGAAGGGAAGGCTCGAGGAGTTCCTCGAGTTTGTCTGGGAAAAGTTTTCTGAGAGACCCTTCTTCCTCAGGGCCTTTGTGGAGGCTCTGGGCAACAAGAGGATGCCGAGCCTGGGGGGCTTCGTCCTCAGGGTTTACGGGAGATACAGGGAGGACACAGCCATGAGGATAAGCTGTGTGAGGGCCTTGGGGCTCATGGGCTTCGAGGGAGCGTGCGAGGTTATCCTCGAGAACCTGATCCATCCCGACTGGAGGGTGAGGGCGGTCGCCTGCAGGTTCGCCTTCCTCTGCCCCTGGGAGAGGGTGGGGGAAGCCCTTGTGGAGAGGCTAAAGGACGAGAGCTACCACGTGAGGATAAACGCTGGGAGGACCATACTCTACTTCAAAGACAGGGCGAGGGAGGTGTTCGAGAAGCTCCTCTCCTCCGAGGACAGGTTCGCCCAGGATACCGCCAGATACTTCCTGCAGGAGCTGGAGGTGAGGAATGCTTGAGGCCCTGGCCTACTTCCTTCTCGGGTTCCAGCTTCTCATACTCATCTACTTCACGGCGGTCAACGGCATATACACGCTCTTTATCCTCATCTCCCTATACCATCTCTACAGACACATAATCCTCGTGAGGAGGGAGAAGCTCGAGCTTATGCTCTCCAACATCCTCTACAGGCCCATCTCCATACTCGTCCCCGCCTACAACGAGGAGGAGACCATAGTCCCCAGCGTTAAGTCCCTCCTCAGGCTCCACTATCCCGAGTTCGAGGTGGTCGTCATAAGCGACGGCTCCACGGACAAGACTGTGGAGAAGCTCAAGGAGGCCTTCAGGCTCGTGAGGATAGAAAAGCCCGTCCGCAAGGTTCTGGACCACAAGCCCATAAGGGACATCTACGTCTCCCTCGATCATCCCAACCTGATTGTGGTGGACAAGGAGAACGGGGGGAAGGCGGACGCCCTCAACTGCGGTATAAACGTCTGCAGTTATCCCCTCTTCTGCTGTATAGATGCGGACTCCATCCTCGAGGAGGAGGCCCTCCTGAGGGCTTCCAGGCTCTTCGTGGAGGACAGGAGGGTGATAGCGACGGGAGGGGTGGTGAGGGCCCTAAACGGGTGCGTGGTCAGGCACGGGAGGGTCGTGGAAATAAAAGCTCCCAAGAAGTGGGTGGAGGTCTTTCAGGTCATCGAATACGTGAGGGGCTTCCTGACGGGAAGGACCGCCTGGAACCTCTTCAACAGCCTCCTGATCATATCGGGGGCCTTCGGGATATTCAGGAAGGACGCCGCCATCGCGGTGGGAGGCTACAGGCACACGGTGGGGGAGGACATGGACCTGGTGGTGAGGATGCACAAGCACTTCGGCGAGAGGGGGATCCCCTACAGGATCGTCTTCATGCCCGATCCCATCTGCTGGACACAGGTTCCTTCGGATCTCAGTTCCCTCCTCAGGCAGAGGAACAGGTGGCACAGGGGCCTCATAGACAGCCTCCTCTACAGCAAGGAGATGTTCTTCAATCCCAAGTTCGGCTGGGTGGGATTGTTCGGCTATCCCTACTTCGTCTTCGTGGAGGCCCTGGGCCCCTTCGTGGAGTTTCTCGGATACCTTGGCGTGGTCCTCTTCTACCTCTTCGGTATGCTGAGCAGGGACTTTGCCCTCCTTTTCTTCCTCGTCGCCTTCGGCTGGGGGGTTTTAATAAGCTGGGGCTCTATCCTTCTTGACAACCTCCTCTTCAGGAGATACGGGTCTCTGAGGGACATCCTCAAGCTCATACTTTTCAGCGTCTTCGAAATATTCGGATACAGACAGCTGATAGTTATGGAGAGGTTCGTGGCCACATTCCAGTTCTGGAAAAGGGTGTGGGGAAAGCCGAAAAGAAAGAAGATAGAGGAGACGCATGCTCAGAGCCCTGCTCGATAACCTGCTTACATTAACGCTAAGGACCGTGTTCTCCATAGTAGCTCTGAGTGCTGCTGTTCTGATCTTCATCTCCTTTACAAACTTTCCAAAATACGAGAGGTATCTCCTCCCCCTGCAGTTTCTGAAGGCGGAGCCTCGAAAGGTCAGCAGAAACCTCTGGGTCGGGAGCTACCTCGGTGAGGAGAGGATGCTCAGGTTCCTGAAGGAAAACAGGATAAAGGTTGTCATCTCCCTCCTCGACGGGGACATGTATCACGAGAGACAGCTCCTTGAGCACGAGAGGAGGTTTTTAAAAAGTAGAGGCTTTACCTTCGTCTCCGTTCCCCTCAAGCCCTTCGTCGAGAACGAGAGGAGTTTGAAGAGGCTCAGGTATTACCTCAGGCGCTACAGGAGGCAAAGGGTTTACGTTCACAGCTATCTCGGAAGGATCCGAACCAAATACATTAAGGAGGTTCTAAATGCTTGGAAAGGTTCTTAGGCTGATCTTCATAGCTGTCTTCATCGGCTACCTCTTCTCTATGGCCTCGGTCTACTTCAGCTATATAGAGCCTTACCTCTTTCCCCTGAGGATGATCCAGGGCGAGGCTCGCTACGTGACCGAGAGCATAATAATCGGCCCCTATCCCCACAGAAAAGATCTGGAGAAGCTCGTCAAAGTGAACGAGGTCAAGGTGATCGTCTCTCTCCTCAATCCCTCCCTTCCCTTTGAGAAGAGCCTTCTTGAAAAGGAGAAGAAGCTCGTAAGAGAGTTCAGGCTCGCCTTCTACAACGTTCCCCTCTCCTTCCTGAACCTCGACTCTCCAGAGAACTACAGACAGATAGAAAAGATAAGGAAGATATTGGAAAAACATAAGAGCGAGAAAGTTTACATCCACTGCTACTTGGGAAGGCACAGGGTGGGCTTCGTGGCGGAGAGGCTCCTGGGGGTGGCAAAGTGAGGTTCCTGATGATTCTTCTGCTCCTCATTGCAGGATGCTCCCAGAAGCTCAGGGACGTGAACTACATAGACATAAGCCCTTCCGAAAGGGGTTTGAGCATCTCCTACCACAGGGAAAATCCCCTTAAAGAGGAAGAGAAACCAGTAAAACTCCCTCCTCCCGAGTGCTCTGAGGGAGAGGGTTTTGTGGCCCTCTGGATCTGGGACCTAAGGAAGCTTGAGAGAAGATGGAAGGATCTCGTCTCCGCTGTAAAAAGATTGGGGGTGAAAAGGGTCTACCTCCAGCTGAGCAGGAGGCTCAAAAGGGAGCACATCGAGAAAATTAAAGATATGGGGCTGGAGGTTTACCTCCTCGACGGGGGCAGGGACGGGCTGAACTTTCCCGTATCTTACGTTAAAAAGTTTCCCGCAGACGGCTTCCAGATTGATATAGAGCCCTACCAGAATCCCGACTTCAACCTGAGAAGGGAGTGGTATGCGAGGAAGCTCCTCGAAGAGATCCGAAGGATAAAGAGGGAGCTCGGAAATGTAAAGCTCTCTGTGGTGGTTCCCTTCTGGTATGAGAAGGTTCCCGTCGGGAAAAGGAGCCTCATAGAGCTTATCTTCGAGGAGGCGGACGAGGTGGTGGTGATGGCATACAGGAACAACCTCTCGGAGGCTCTCAAGCTGAGCGGAGAGGAGATCGCCCTCGGGAAAAAGCTCGGAAAGCCCGTTTTAATAGGCCTCGAGATAAATCCCCAGAGGGATGAGAAGCACTACGTCTATAAGGTGGGTGAGAGGTTTTTAGAGCTTGTGGGAATCTACGAGGTGAAGGGAAAGCGCCTCACCTTTCCGAGAGATAAGGTTGTGGATCTGAAAAGCGTTGCATGTGATGGAGTAAAGGGCTTTGTGATTCACAGCTTTGAAGCCCTGTAGAAAGCCAGAGGGGATCCGTTTTATAATTGCAGTGTGGTGCGGGAGGCAAGGAGGATCATAATACACGAGCTTGCCAACAAGGTCTCCGCTCTCAAGAGCGTGGTGGAGGCGGATCCAGGGCGCTTCGACAGAGACATAATCCTCACCGTGGACAGCATAGATCTGCTTCTGAAATACCTCCTCGACACAGAGCTTTTAGAGAGGTTCAGGGAGGGTGAGATGAAGGAGGTCTCCCTCAGAAGTATCCTCGAGGACACGCTCTCCGAGCTGGGCCTTCTGGCGGATCTGAAGAAGGTAAGGGTTCGGCTCGAGGACTGCGATCTCAGGCTTAAAACGAACGAGTTCCTCCTCAAGAGGATAGTCTACAACCTCCTCCACAACGCTGTTAAGTTCTCCCCCAGAGAAGGGGAGGTCAGGGTGGAGTGTGAGGCCAGGGACGGGGAGGTGGGCCTGCGCATAGTTAACCAGGTTTCGGAAAACAAAGAAAGACTTAAGGGAACTGGTTTCGGGATAAGCCTCACCAAGGAGCTGGCGGGCTGGCTCGGCGCCCGGCTGGAGGTCAGGAACGGGGGAAGGATTTTCGAAACGCTCCTCAGGATCCCGAGAAATTGAGCTTGCCTGAGCTGTGGTAAGACCTCAAAATTATTACTATGGGCAAGAAGTTCTTCATCAAGACCTTCGGCTGTCAGATGAACTTCAACGACTCGGAGAGGATAAGGGGTATTCTGCGCACGTTAGGCTACGAGCCTACGGACAACTGGGAGGAGGCGGACCTCATACTCCTCAACACCTGCACCATAAGGGAGAAGCCAGATCAGAAGGTTCTCTCCCACATAGGGGAGTATAAGAAGATAAAGGAGAAGAATCCGAACGCCCTCATAGGTGTCTGCGGATGCCTCGCCCAGAGGGTCGGGTGGGAGCTTGTTCAGAAGGCTCCTGCGGTGGACATAATGTTCTCCTCCTTCAACATGCATCAGCTTCCCGAGCTGATCAATCAGGCACAGGCGGGCTACAAGGCTGTCGCCATCCTCGACTCACCTCCCGAGGACGAGGACAGGATCTGGGAGTTCCCCACCGAGAGGGACAACCCTTACTGCGCCTACGTGACCATAATGAAGGGCTGTGACAAGAACTGCACCTACTGCGTGGTTCCCCAGACGAGGGGAAGGGAGCGCTCCAGGTCCTTGGAAAGCATCCTCGAAGAGGTAAGGAGGCTCGTGGACGACGGCGTGAGGGAGATCCATCTCCTGGGTCAGAACGTAACCGCCTGGGGAAAGGACCTCAAAAAGCCCCTCCCCTTCTCGGAGCTCCTCTACGAGGTTTCCAAAGTTCCTGGCGTGGAGAGGATACGCTTCACCACCGGGCATCCGAGGGATCTGACCGACGACGTGATAGAGGCCATGGCGGACATACCTCAGGTCTGCAACGCCCTTCACCTCCCCTTCCAGGCGGGTTCCAACAGGATCCTCGAGCTGATGGACAGGAAGTATACTAAGGAGTTCTACCTCGAAAGGATTCGGAGGCTTAAAGAGTCCATCCCAGGTATAGCCCTCTCGACGGATATAATCGTCGGCTTCCCCACGGAGACCGAGGAGGACTTCGAGGAGACGCTCGATGTGGTCAGAAGGGTGGAGTTCGAGCAGATCTTCTCCTTCAAGTTCTCCCCGAGACCTGGAACGCCAGCCGCTGAGATGGAGGGACAGGTTCCCGACGAGGTGAAGACCGAGAGGATGAGGAGGCTCTTAGATCTTCAGAAGGAGATAATGTCGAGGCTCGCGAAGAGATACGAGGGAACCGTTCAGGAGGTTCTGGTGGAGGAGGAGAGAGGTGAGGGGGTCCTTATCGGCAGGACGACAACGAACAAGTGGGCTACCTTCGAGGGAGGAGAGGAGCTTCTGGGGAAGATAGTCAGGGTGAAGGTGAGGGAGGCCTCTCCCTTCAACCTCAACTGCGAGCTTCTGGAGGTGGTGAGATGATAGAGATGGTGGTTCACGGGGTTACGCTCGATCCAGTCTCCCAGATGCCCATAGTGGTTCTGAAAGCCAGGGAGGACGAGGAGACCATACTCCCCATATGGATAGGAGCCTTCGAGGCCAACGGGATAGCCATGAAGCTCCAAGACGTAGAGCCTCCAAGGCCCATGACCTACGAGCTTCTTAAAAACATCATCACCGAGATGGGCGGGACGGTGGAGAGGGTGGTCATAAACGATCTCAAGGACAGCACCTACTACGCGGAGATCTATATAATCCAGGGGAACAACACGCTGGTCATAGACTCGAGGCCGAGCGACGCCATAAACCTGGCCCTGAGGTTCGGCGCCCCCATATTCGTCGCGGAGGAGGTCCTCGAAAAGTCGAGGGTTCCCGAGCCCGAGGAGGACGATGAGAAGAAGAGGCTTAGAGAGTGGCTCGAGAACATAAAACCCGAGGACTTCGAGATAGGGGGAGAGCAGAGCTAAAGGCATTTACCGCAGAATTTCTCTATGGGACAGATATCGCACTTGGGCCTCTGGGGTGTGCATATCCTCTGGCCGAAGGCAACAAGCAATCTGTTTATAACTATCCAGTAGTCTCTGGGCAGGACCTTCATAAGCTCCCTCTCCGTCTGCTCGGGCGTCTTCGTCTTCACCAGACACCACCTGTTGGTTATCCTGTGGACGTGGGTGTCCACACATATTGCCGGGATGCCGTATCCGTCCGCCAGAACCAGATTCGCCACCTTCCTCCCGACGCCCGGGAGTTTTAAGAGATCCTCGGGATTGTTCGGGACCTTTCCGTGGAACTCCTCAACGAGCATGCGTGCAAGCTCCTTCAGCTGTTTCGCCTTGTTCCTGTAAAAGCCTACGGGGTATATAAGCTTTTCAAGCTCTTCGAGGGGAATTTTAAGAATGTCTTCGGGCCCTTTGATCTTTCCAAATAGCTTTTTGCAGACCTTCGCAGTTGTTTCGTCCCTCGTTCTCGTGGACAGAAAGGCACACACGAGGACCTTGAAGGGATCGTGGGTATGCTGGGCGACCAGGGTTACAACCGGGGCCTCCCACTTTTCGTAGTTTTCCCTCAGGAGCTCTATAACTTTCGGTATGTCCGTCGCTCTCATGGAAGAAGATATTAAAATATAAATTCCAATCGGTAAGGGCCCGTAGCTCAGCTGGACAGAGCAGGGGATTTCTAATCCCCAGGTCGGAGGTTCGAGTCCTCCCGGGCCCGCCATTGATTTTCAAAGGTTTCAGCGATTACGAAACCTTCCCGGATTCCCTTATTTTTAACAGATTTTCTCAAAACGCGGTCGGGTAGCTGAGCCTGAGATCTATTGAAGTCCTTGTCCTAACCTTATCCTCATGCTCGCATTCGTATGCCTGAGGCTGTGGAAGGATACGATACTGAGTCCAGCTCTCCTCAGTGCGGGCTTTAAGCCCCCTTGTGCATTCTGGGGAAATCAACCAGGAAGGGTTGATTGTGGAAGTTCTCTACAAACTCCTGAAACTCCTTGTCGTCCATAGGAATAGACACTTGTCCCCACCTGTTGGTGACCGCACTGCCTATGCTCTGGACGAGGAGGTTCATTATGTTGTCTGGATGGTCCTGGACGGGCTCAAGTTCCTCTGATGGTAATGGTGTGGGGCGGGCGATGGATTGGTCTTTGTCTAAGCCAGTATTTTTCATTTCCTCAATTTTGTTTCTTGATTCAGCCATTTCTTACCCCTCCTGTTCTAACCTATCAAGCAGTCTCATTATGTTTCTGTAGAGCTTGATAATCGTCAAGACACATACGAACAATAAGACAGCAAACACAAAGACCAGGAACACGGTGGAACTCTTCTCAAAGGAAGAAGGGCTTGCCACTATATATGCCAGACCGAAGCTAATCACGATTGCTGTCAACCACAGCATCTTCAAGAGCTTCCTGTAATATCTGATTTGTTCTTTTATCGCTTCCATAGCAATTGCTCAATCTTAATATCCAAACCTCTGCTTTAAATAAGCAATATCTTGCATGGATTTCTTGGCGTCATCTACTCTGTCCCCGACGTTATTGACTGCAACTTTTATTCCCAATAGTTCGTCAAGTATTCTGGCTACGTGCTGACGTATTTCATTTTTCATGCGCCCAGAGAGTTCACCAGATAGTTCTGCCAACCCTCTATGCTCCTCATACAACTCCCCATGCAACCTCTCCAGCATAGAAGCAAGGACCTCCTCCACCACGGCAAGGTCAACCTCTTTCTTGGACATCTCACTCTTTAGAGCCTGAGCGACCGCCGTGTGTATCTCGTTGGCAAACTCCTCCCTCTTAACAGGGTCTTCAAGTATGGAGTATCTCTTGGAGAGCCTGCCGAGAGCCTCCTCAATCGCTTTCCTTACCTCAGTCAGACCAACGCCCATATCCATTCCCTCCTTAGCATTCTTACTATCAATATAACGGCGGGACTCAAAAATTGGAAAGGGAAAATGACCGAGTTGGGATAAATTTGTCCCAAATTCTGCCTTCTCGGTGATCTGGGACAATCAGCTTGGCTTATATTTAACCTATGCTCAACTGGGACGGAGCAAAAAGCGACACGGAGCTCACGACTCACAGCTCCAATTTAATCCTGCCCTCTACATACTGCCTCACTAAGGTAGCTATAAGCGTCTGGTAGGGCACACCCGTCTCAAGGCTCTTTCTCTTGAGAAGCATTATGTCCCTCTCGCTCAGGCGTATGCTTATCGGTCTTTTCTTCAAAACAGACTTTGCCCCTTCCTTCAGGGCTTCCTCCAGCCTGTCGTAGTCTTTAGCCCTATTCCACTCACCCTTTTCAAGCTCTTCCTCTATCTGCCTCTCAAATCTATCAAGTGTCGCCATCTCTCTCACCTCCTAAATACTTCTTAGTCATCTTCCTGCTGGGGAAGATGGTGATAAGCCTTATAACGCCTTCCCTCTCTTCAAAAGGAACTACGTATGCATAACCATTCATCTCCACAATGAGCAACCTCTGGCTGGGATACCTATCTCTGTTTGGGTGCTCAAGTATGTCAAGTATCCTATCCTCGTTGATTGCGATAACCACGTCTTCAAAGCCAATGCCACGCTCCAGCTTGAGCTTGAGGTTCTTCTCTTCATCCCAGTCTATAACCACTCTTATATTTTAATGTAGTCCTTTGTATATACAAAATCAATCTTTTGGATTTTGGGAATAATTATTCCCGACTCTATCCGAGGTTGCATTCTCCCCTTATAGGCCGTAAATTTCTCACTCACGAAGACCCACTTTCTTCGCAAACTCCTCCTGAGTCCAGCCCTTCTCCTTTCTCTTCTCCCTTATAAGCTTTCCCAGCCTCTCATAATCCATGACCCATACCTCTTCTCCGAGAAATCCGTATAGTCTGAGGCACAGACGCCACAAGCGACCTATCCCACTCCTTTACCATCCTCTCTCCAACCCCTCTGAAGCCCATCTCTTCCTTCACGTATTCCTTCACCTCTTCCATCTCTTCCCTCACAGCGCTTTCGCACATATCGTAAAGCTCTTTAGCCTCTTCCTTAGAAAGCCCGCAATACCTCATGCCGAACTCCATCAATTTATCCCTGCTATGCCACTTCTTCGTCCCGTGCATAAACAAGGCGGGTTTGTCGTCAGGAATGTAAACCGTAGTGCATACCGCATCGTAGGCAGGCGATAGCCTTATATCCGAAAAGTCGTCCGTGTATATAAGACCGAAGTTCTTGACGTGAGCATCTCCGTTCCTCAAGAGGAAGTTCATCACCATCAGCTTGTAGTAAATCTTGAGATCCTCTTCCGGAGAGGTAGAGAACCTCTTTATAACCTTCGCTATCTGCTCGTAGCTCCCTTCATACTTGGTCTCTCTTGTTTTACCGAGCAAGGAGCCTATCTCCTCAAAACCGAGGTATACTCTCTTCTCCCTGTCGTAGGTAAACTTCTCCACAACGAGGAACCTGCCATTCTCGGAAAGGTATATCTTCGGTATCCTTATCCCTGCTCTCTCCACAGCCCTCATGCAAAAGTATTCGTTCCTCGCAAGCTCTGGGTATTCCTCTCCGAAGGTCTTAATGATGTATTCCCTGCCCTCAACAAGAGCCACGGTCTTCGGCTGAACTCCCCCTATGGCGTTCCTGTAAAGGAAGGTATTGAGCAAAACTCTGAATGTATCCCACGTGTCGTTCTCAAGAACCTCCTCAAGGAATAGAGCTTTCTCCTCCTTTGGTCTTTCCTTTCCCTCCAGCCTTATCCTACCCTCAACTCCGCCCGCAAGGTAGTAGAGCATGGTAAAGTCGTCAGCTCTGCCTTCCCTCTTGTTTATCAGACCTCTGAGAAGCTCAAAGAGGTAGCCTTCGGGAAGGAAGGTATCAAAGAAGGGGTGAAGGTGGAATCTGCTCAGGTATATACGCTGAGTGCTGGGCATGGAGAGGCACAGGTGCGTGTCAGCTCTGTCGGAATACTCAAAGGCATACTCCCTTTCCGAGTTCTCAAATAGAGCTCCTATCAAAGAGCCCCCGTGGTATGCTCTGATGTCCATTTCGGTTTACATAATGTATCTATGGTCTGTTAATGTCATTTAAGATGGACACAATTCGTTGCCCTAATCTCCTTCCCAAGGGGCGGGGGATGGCTCTTCCTCAGCCGGAACGCTCAGTTCCCCTATCATCAACAGCGTCTCAACACCATCTTCAGCATTCTCAACGAGGAGACTCTTCATGAACTCTTCATCCCTGTATTTTTCCGACGGGATGGGGGGAAAGCAGGAAAGGTAGGCTGTGTCAAGGAATGTGACTATGTGCGTCATGGGAATTGCAAATATGTTCAGCAATGTCCTTATGACGAAGAAGTAGAGCCTTGCCTCGTCGTGTTCACGAGTTACTTCCCTGAAACTATCTTCGTTGATATACCTCTCTTCATCGTGGAAACCGTCCTGCATTTTGACCCTGAAAACGTCCCCGATTACATGAAACTCCTTCCTGTCATAGAACAGGAGGATAAAGCCCGTCCGAAAAACCTTGTTCATCTCGTCTTTCTCGTAAATCTCTGTGGGAACCTCAATACAAACCATAGCTTCCCTTATGTTGTCCGCTATCAGATTTCTCATGAACTTTGCGGCTACCGTCGGACTGGTGAAGGTTTCTTTGTGAACTTTTACATTCCACATATTCCCGCCTCAAACATACACACCTTCTACCACAAGCCTGCCCATGACTTCAGTTATGGGGAGGGGGAAGAAGTAGATCCAAGCATCAACTCTCTCCCCGCTGTCAAGCAACACCACCGGAGCCTTCAGTCTTCGGTAGAAGAGAGGATGCCCCTCAAGAACATCTATCACCTTGAGCGTTTCAGAGGACACCTCGTAAACCTCTCCGTAGACGTTAGAAACGGGAGGGGATTGCTGTAAGAAAGGAATCCTGTTCCTGTAAAGAGCGTATTTATAGAGGGTCATCGCCTCTCCCAAGAACTTCTCGTTTTCAAGGTAATGATGGTTGTAGAACCCTCTTTTGAGTGTTCCGTAAACGAAAATTAGCTCTCTGCGCTCACCTCTCTGTTCTTCTTTGACTGAAAACTCCCAAACCTGACTTCTTCCGCTCATCTTTCACCTTCCAGGTGATAGCCTCGGAGGTCTCTTCTTCTCCGCCACTGACATCTGCTCCGCTATCTTTTTGGCTTCCACAGGGTCGTTGACGTTCAGAGTTCTGTGGATGCGGTAGGCTATCCTCAACTCCCCAGGGCGGTTGGGATCCCACTCCCCTGACTCCCTCCACGTGAATGCTTTTTTTGCATCTCTCCAGCCAGCTTTATACCACATTAAGGCCTCTTCCGGGTCTCTCCAGCCCGCCTTATACCACTCGCTTGCCTTTTCAGGGTCTTCCCAACCAACAGTGTGCCACTTGAGTATCTCCTCTGGGCCTGGCGTATGCAACGTTTGTCTGAACCACGCACCACTCCACTCGGACGCCTCTTTTGGATCTCTCCAGCCGGCGCTATACCATTCGTAAGCGAAGCTCGGCTTTTTCCATCTACCTGACTTTCTCCACTTCATAGCTTCCTCTGGGTCCCTCCAGCCATCCCTATACCATTCGTAAGCCTCTTTTGCGTTCTCCCATCCAGCTTCTTTCCACCTTAGAGCCTCAACAGGATTGTCCAGCCAGAGTTTTCCTATCTCGGTGCTTCTGTCATAGTTGCCCACGAGCCAGTCGTCAACCTCAAACACGTCCCACCCTGCCTTGTAGAAGCTCAGGGCATCTTGGGGAGGGAAAATGTCGTATAGATACCACTTGTAAGCTTCCCTCGGGTCGTCCCAACCGACAACGTGGCGGAACAAATACGCATCAATTATTTCATCCACAATCCGTTCATTCCCCTTGACCTCTGGGAAGTCCGGAAGGTATCTACCATAACGGGAAAGCTCCTCATACTCCTCTTCTGACAATTGCCTTCCCCACCCGGCCTCGTGCCACCTCTTTGCCTCATCCAGATCATCCCAGCCAGCTTCTTCCCATAGCTCTTTGTCAAACTCTTCCATCTCTACCTCTCCGTTTTTAGGGGATTATAAAGAGAGGGCAAAAATTTCGTTCGCCTCCCCGGCCGGTTAGGAATAATTATTCCCAACTAACCAGAAAACCCTACAGATAAGGCCTCCTTCTCCTGTTCAAGCTCTTTCCCTCTGTCTGCATACCAATTACGAGTGTTATATTTATATAGATGCGTTATAACGAAAGAGAGGTTATAGAATTCTTAGTAGATGAAGTCATAGAAAAAATGGAGGATCTTATGGAAAAAGGGAAGGGGAGATACCTGAGCGTTCAAGAGATCTGCGAAATAGTCGAGGATCTGCATGAAAGGATAAAAAGCGATGAAGATCTTGCTAAAGAGGTTTACAAAGAGATAGAGAAAAGAAGAGGATCTTAAAGCTCTTTCCTCTGTCTGATTCACTTTCCATGCTCCAGCGATTTCCCCAAGAACTCGACCTCAACCGGAAGAGATACCTTTTCGCCGAAGAATCCAGAAAGCACACCTTCCATCCTGTCCAGAAGCCTCCTCTCAAAGTCAAAAAACCTATATCTATCTTCCTTGTCAAGCCTCAGGAAGTCGTAAACCACCACAATCCTGAAGGGGAAGGAGCCTGCATACCTTACCCTCCTATTGACCTTTGCTTTCTGAAAGGTGATATCCTCTTTCAGAGAGATTTTCATCTCTCTAACCGTCCTGATCATATCCTCAAAAGCTCTGAGCTTTTTCCTTCTCTTTCTCGTCGGCTTTGCTCCTGATAAGCTCCTCTATCACCCCGCTCTGGGGCTTTCCCATCTCCCTGGCAAGCTTCTTTAAAAACCTCTCCGCTTCTTCAGAGAGGGTGATGTTTTTTCGAACTTTCATGTTTCTGAATATACGCACAAGAGAGTGTGTATGCAATTTACCTTCCAAGGTATATACCCAAGACAGGGTCGGTGAGTTCGTAAACCCCCCTCTTCCTCCTCCTGACTATACCCTCCAGCTCAAGGTCTTTGAGAACCTGAAGAACCTGCTGACTTGAAAGCGTCCCCTTCAGAACCTCATAAGGGTTTTCGCCCATAGCTATTATCCTCACCACCTCACCCCTGTATTTCTTCTCCTTGATGTGGTAAAGAAGCGTCTCAAAGTAGTGCTTTTCCTCTTCAAGCAGTCTTTCAAGACTTTCTCGCACGCATTCGGAAGTAAACCTATCGCAGGTCAGGAAGATTACCTGGAGGAGCTTTTTCAGGTAGTAGGGATGACCTCTCGTTATTTTCAGGACTTCTTCCTCAGCGTCCTTATCCGGACTCATACCCGCCGACCTGACCTTCTCCCTTATGTATTTCCTCACGTCTTCTTCATCAAGGAAGTCAAGGACGAACACCTTTGCAAACCTGTAGAAGGGTCCCTTCGGAGATGTGAAGAACCTCCTCATCATACTCTCCTGAGAGCCCGCAAACATATAAACGCAGTCCTTATGCATCTGCACGGAGCTCCGCACGATGTCCGGTATCTTCTTGTTCAGCGTGTAAACCTCAGAGAACTCATCGTATATGACGAGGAGCCTCTTTCCTGACTTCCGGGCAAGCTCCTGGGGCAGGTCTATAACCTTTCTGAGAAACGCAATATCCTCCTTCTCCTGCAAAAGCTCAAGTCCCACCTCAAGCTCAAGCTCCCCCACCTTTACCTTCAACTCCCTCATAGACCTAAGAAGCTCCCCTATCCTGTCCTTAGCTTTCTGGACGAACCCCTTTATGCCGACCGCAGAGTAAACAGCGTTGAGTATGTGCTCTCCCAGGTCCCTCACGCTCGTGCACACGTTCACGTCCACGTAAGCGATGAAGAAGTCCTCCTTTACCCTCTCCGCCACCTTCAGCATGAGCGAGGTCTTACCGTATCTCCTCGGGGCTATAAACACACAGCTCTGCCCCATTCTCACGAGAGCGGATACATCCTCAAGTTCCCTCCTCCTGTTTATAAACTCCTCGTCTATTACTCCCACTTTCAAGAAAAATTCTTTATTCATAATAAAGAAAATTTATGTCAAGAAATTTTCTTTACAAATCCTTCCTCTCCACGTAGCTGATAACCTCGGACAGGGGAACGAACCACGTCCTGCCTACCTTCTTCCCTACAAGCGTCCCCCTGTTTATCAACACCCTCACGTAGTCTTTGCTTTTGAACCCAAGGAGCTGAGCAACCTGATAGGGAGTTAAGAGCACGTCCTTTTTCCTTCCGTAAACCTTCAGGCTGTGGAGCATCTCCTTCCTTATCAACCCCTCAAAGACCCCAACCTCTCCGTATTCAAGGACAGTATCCGTTATCTGCCCGTCCGTGAGCTTCCTCCCCCTTGAGAGCTTGTCCACTACGACGACCGCTCCCTCTTCTGCTTCCCTGAGAGCCTCTATGTATCTTTCCCTGTCTCTGAAAGCAACGTTTATCAGTCCTCCCTCTATCAAAACGGCATTCATTAAAATCCTTCCCACCCTCCCGTTGCCGTCCGTGAAGGGATGGACTACCTCAAAGAGGAGGTGGAAGACTGCGGACTTCCTCACAGGCTCAAGCTCCGAGTTCCTGAGCCACTCAAGGACTCTCCCCATCACCTTCGGGACAACTTCCGGTCTCGGAGGTTCAAACCTCGCTCCGGAGATAACCATGTCCGTGTCCCTGTATCCCTTCGGGACGCTGAAGCCTTCCCAGAGCTTTTCGTAAACCCAGAGAACGAGGGGTTCGGTTATAACCTCCTCCTTTCCCGCTCCCTTCAGGGCGAGAGAATAGACCTCTTTGGCTGTCCGGTAGTAGTTCCACGCCTGCCTCAGTCTCGGGTCTTTGGGCACTTTCTCCCCGAGCTCATCCATCTGCACCCTCACCTGTTCTATGGCGAGAGAGCATTCGGTCTCCTCTTCAAGCAGGTAGGGAAAGAACTCCTCAGCAAGGACAAAAGGCTCTCTTTGATACGCCATCGTATCAATTAATATGAATTGCCTTTATTGGTTTTCAAGGAAATGGTGAGAGTGATACGGACTTGTGAAGTTTAGGATAAATTATTCCCAACCTCTCTAAGGTCTTGGCGGTCTCCTCCTGACCTGTCTTCCCTTTTTCTCAGAAAGTAGCGAAAAGAAGTGCTCACAGATTTTCCTGAAGCTGAGAAGATACGTGTCTCTGGGAGACTCCCGGACAGCCCGCTCTATCCTCTCCCTCAGTCTTTCAGGGCTGAAGTCCTTTAAGCTCCTGGCAACCTTCAGGGCGTCCTCTATGTCCTCCTGCGTCCCTCTCCTGAGCTTTGCGAGGATGAAGTCGTAAGGCTCAAGAACCTTCAGGCTCAGGTATGGAGATTCGTAAACGCTAACAGCCCTTCCCCTGTAATCGGAGGGCATGGACACCACAGACCACCCTGAGAAGTTCTCGGTAAGGTCAGCCTCTACACCAAGCTCATTGAGAAAGTCCTTGAGATTATAGAGGTCTCCCTCCAGAACCTCTGCGTCAACATCCCTCGTGTATCTCCCCTCAACTCCGTAAAAGGGCAGAGCGAGTGCCCCCACGATTATGAGCGAGAGCCTCTCCCCCTTCTCTTTCGCATACCCCTCAAGTATCTTCACAAGCTCTTCCCTGTCCATTATCTTAATAGTATGCCCTTCAAAGTATTAAGTTCCATCTTCGGCATTCCTGAAGAAGAGATAGAAAAGCTAATAGACGAAGACACCAAAGTCCGCAACTCCCTCTGGCTTGAAGCCCTCTTCAATAAAGACCTTACCCTTGAGGAGCTAAAGAAATTCCCCGAAGACCAGATAAGACTCGCCTGCGGTTTTGCCAGGGATTACGGATACCTATTTGAGCCAAACCCCCATCTTCTTTCTCTTTGCAGGGAAGACGACAGGGCGGATGAGAGGTATGCCAGGAAGTTTTTTGAGATGGCATAAAACAAGCCTATACTACCCGGAGCTTATAGGTATAATCTTAAAGGGGTTCACATGGAGAGAAAGACTTTTAAGGAAGAATTTTGGAACATATTGGAGGGCTTATTTGTAGGTGCGGAAATTGAAGGGAAGGGAGGCTATATCAACCTTCTGAAGGTAAAAAGAAAATACTTTGAAAACTTCCTCAAACCGGAGCTTGAACACTTTATAAGACAAAAGCTTGAAGAGCTTTCCCTTACTCCCAAAAGGAAGGAAAACTTTGAAGAAGAACTTTACACAAAGCTATATTCCTTCTTCCATAGATACTTTTCGGAGACTGGAAGCATATACTTTACTTACACTCCTCTTTTTTACAAGATTTACGAGAAGGTTTACAAAAACGATACAAAAAGAGAGGCATACTTTGTTCCTTCCGATGAGGACTTTAATACGGATTACGAGCAGATACTTTCAGACAAACAAGATACAGCGTTGTTCTGGAAAACAAGAATGCTTTACTACATCAAAACCGACCGTGTTGTCCGTTCCATGAAGGTTTTTATTCCAGAGGAAGGTATAAGCTTTATCTTTGACGCTTCCGAGCTTGAATTGAAGAAAAACAACGAGAAAAGAGAATTTATCTACGAATTTGCTGGCTTTGACAGTAATTGGGACATAATTATCAAAGTTTCTTATTCAGAGAAAGGAAGAAAAACCAAGGTTAATGACATTCTAAAAGAAGTTAGAAAGGAATACAAGAACGTTAAAGAAGAGTCTATAAAGAAAGCAATAAAGACCT
Source organism: Aquificaceae bacterium (assembly GCA_027079305.1). Classification (GTDB taxonomy): domain Bacteria; phylum Aquificota; class Aquificia; order Aquificales; family Aquificaceae; genus Hydrogenivirga. The sequence continues at coordinate 478,058 of JALWVU010000055.1, read as the reverse complement.
TTGAGAAACAGCTTTACGTTGATTACTTCATTAATAAAGATGCGAAAAAATTCTTAAAAGAACAGTTTGATTTATGGATGTATCAGTATCTATACTCTCAGGAAGTGGATTTTACACCTGAAAGATTTAAACAACTCAAGGTTATAAAGGAAGTAGCTTATAAAATTATAGAGTTTATCTCTCACTTTGAAAACGAACTTAAAAAAATCTGGGAAAAACCGAGGTTTGTTTTCAATTCTAACTACGTTATCTCAATTGATAGGCTGTTTAAGAAGAAAAGAGAAGTCTTTGAGGAAGTTTTAAATAAGCTAAAAGAACAAGAAGAGGAATTTAAGAAGAATTTGGAAACCCTCAAGAAAGTAAAGGAAAACTTCAAACACATCAGAGAAAGGTTTGAGAATTACGAAATTAAGAACCAGATTGAGGAATGGTTTTTGCTGGATATTATAGATGAGAAATTTAAGGTAGAAGACGTTTTGAAAGGAGATTCTTTAAACGAAAAGTATCAGTTTTTGCCAATTGATACGAAATACTTTAAAGAATTGAAAGAGAAAATAGAGGAAATTTTTGATGTAGATAAGGAGCTTGATGGATGGCTCATAAAGAGTGAGAACTGGCAAGCTCTTAATACTATTCTTCCCAAATTCAGGGGAAGGATTCAAACGATTTATATAGACCCACCTTTTAACAAGGAACAGGATGCGGATTACGATTACATAGTTAAATTCAAGGATTCTACATGGATTACGATGCTTGAAAACCGTATAAGCTTGGCTAAGGAACTTCTCAATGAAAAGGGAAGTATTTTTGTCAGATGTGATTACAACGGCAATATGTATGTGAGATTGCTACTTAATGAGATTTTTGGAGAGGAGAACTTTAGGAATGAGATTGTTATTTCAAGAGTTAGTAAGCAAGATCCCAAAATAAATAGGTTTAATACAGCTACAGATAGTCTATTTTTAGTAGGAAAAACTGAACAAGCAAAAATAAACCCTTTATTTAAACCTTTGGATAAACCTAAAGGGGAAAGATGGCACTCAATGGACTCACAAGGAGAAGGTAAAGCTTTGTATATTTTTGGTTATCTTCTAAAACCACCGAAAGGGAGACACTGGACATATGGACAAGAAAAGATTAAGCAGATGGAAAAAGAAGGAAGAATAAGGATTAAGTGTAAAGAATGCGGATTTATTCATACAAAAGGTAAATGGAATGGTTGCCCCCAATGTGGTAATAAAGAAAATGTAAAAGTAGAATATCTTCTAGAACCAACTACTCAAAAACAAATAGACTCCAACTGGACAGACATTCCCGGTTATTCCCAAACTTGGAACTTCCAAACCGAAAACTCCGAAATACTCCTAAAAAGAGTCATAGAATCCACCTCCGAAGAAGGAGACCTAATTTTAGATTTCTTCCTCGGCTCCGGCACAACCACAGCGGTAGCACACAAACTAAAAAGAAAATGGATAGGAATTGAAATGGGAGAGCATTTCTGGAGTGTAGTTTTACCGAGAATGAAAAAAGTCCTCTTTTACGACAAATCCGGAATCTCTAAAGAAAAAGATGTAAAAGAAAAATACAATCCCAAAAATGCAGGCGGATTTTTCAAATACTACGAGCTTGAACAGTATGAGGACATCTTAAAAACAATTGAATATTCCGATACGGACATAAAAGAGTTTGCTAAAAAGCTAAAGGCGGTTTTAAAAGAAGAATACGACCCCGCAAAAGTAGACCCGTTCATGTTTGATAAAAAGCTCACAAAAGCTATAAAGATTGAAGGCAACGATGTAAAAATAAACCTAAAAGAACTCTATCCGGACAAGGAAATAGATATAAAAGAAAGCATCTCTAACGTTAAAGGAATTCCCGTTAAAGAGATAAATCCTGAAAATCTAAGCGTTGAGGATTTTAAAGAATTGTTGGGAGTGTAGAGATGATTAAAATTCAAGCTCAACCCTACATAAAACTCCAATACTTTGCGCAGGAAATATTGGAACTACCCGTTGATTGGGAAGTAGTAGATGATAATTTTTCAAAAGAAAAAAGACTTTTTGATTATCAAGAAGAAGCTCTCACGAATGCCCTAAAAGTCTTATACAAATACTTTGAGGAGTGGAAGGAAGATAAAAGCGAGCTTGCGGAAATCTACGAGGACTTAGAAATTTACGAAGAACTCAACATAAATCTGAAGAAACATAAACATTCTGAGCTTTTGAAAGAGTTCTTTACGGTAGAGATTGATGAAAACGGAAATGAGATTATACCTTTTAGGGAATTTGCCAATCGCATGTCCTTCTGGATGGCTACAGGTAGCGGTAAAACCCTAATTATCATCAAGCTTATAGACATCCTACACACTCTTATGGAAAGAAAACTAATTCCGAAAAGGGAAATATTGTTCTTAACCTACAGGGAAGATTTACTTCAAGCATTCAAGAAACTCGTAGAAGAATTCAATAAAGCAAGACCTATGAATAAACAGATAAGACTCGTAAGCTTGAAAAATTACGAAGAAGAAAAAAAATACGGAGTCTTAGGAAGAAGAGTGTTTATATACCGTTCGGACTTGCTCTCAGATGAAAAGAAAGAAAATATTTTGAATTTCAGAGACTTTCTTTCTTCTGAAGATGAAAAACCTTTCGGCGATTGGTATCTTATATTAGACGAAGCTCACAAAGGAGATAAAGAGGAAAGCAAAAGACAGGTAATTTACTCCATACTCTCCCAAAAAGGATTTCTATTCAATTTTTCCGCAACCTTTACCTCACCTATTGATATAGTTACAACTGTTTACAATCTGAACTTAAGTGAATTCATCTCTAAAGGTTATGGAAAACAAATTTACGTATCACAAGAAGAGGCAAAAGCTTTTAAAGATAAAGAGGATTTCAGAGAAACAGAAAAAAGAAAAATAATCCTAAAAACCCTGATAATGCTATCCGCAATAAAGAAAGCCTATGACAGAGTCAAAGAAAGAGACTTATATCACAATCCCTTACTTATTTACCTCGTTAATTCCGTAAATGTAAAAGATTCGGATTTAAAGCTTGTATTCAACGAGCTGGCAAAACTCGGAAAAAGTATAGATGAAAATTTATTTGAAGAATGCAAGCAAGAGCTTATAAAAGAACTCAGGAACGCAAAATATACCCTCGGGGATAAATCTATGTCTCTCGGATTTTTTGAAGAATTTTTAAATGACTTATCCGTAAGGGATATATACAAATACGTTTATAACTCCTCAGGGGGAGGAAATATAGAATACATAGTCAACCCTGATAACAAGCAGGAATTAGCATTAAAGCTTGACAACAGCGATAGTCCATTTGCTTTAGTAAGAATAGGAGATATAACTAAATGGATAAAGGAGTTTTTAGTAGGTTATAAGGAAAACGAAACCTTTAGAGAAACCGGTTTTTTTGAAACTTTAAACGATAAAGACAGTCCTATAAACATTCTTATGGGAAGCAGAGCTTTTTACGAAGGATGGGACAGCAATAGACCGAACGTAATCACTTTCATAAACATAGGAACAGGAACAGATGCTAAAAAATTCGTTCTCCAAGCCATAGGAAGGGGAATAAGGATAGAACCCTTGCAAAATAAGAGAAAGAGATTAGAGTTCTTAGGAGTTAATGAAGAAATAGCTAAAAATCTCTACGAAAAATTTAAAAATGAAGCTAAAGCTTTAGAGACTCTAATAGTATTTGCAACCAATAAAAATGCCGTTCAAACGATTTTAACCGAACTGGAAATGGTAATAAAAGCGGAAGGTTTTGAAACAGTATCCCTGTGGGAAAATGAAAAAGCCAAAGATTACACTCTCCTTATTCCTGTTTACAAGAGAAAGGAACAAAGAACAGTATATCAAGAAAACCCTATAAGATTTAGAATGAGCAGGGAAAATTTAGAACTTTTAAGGGAATTTTTAAAACTGATGCCAAAGGAAAGATTTATTTTAGAGAAGGATATAACTCCGAGTGTTTACGAAGAGCTTAACAAGGTTATATCAGAGAACCAAAGATTTATATACTTTGACGAAAATCAGAATTATAAAAGTGTAGATGCTCTAATAGATAGATTAATAAACCACTTAAATGCGGAAAGGGAAGAAATAGAAGGATTCAGAAAATTAAGGAATGAAATAGTTCACTTCAGAAAAATAAAGGTAAGGGAAGATTACCGGAAAGAATTTTTAGAAAAGATAAGTCAGGTAAAAAAAGCGGTAGTATTAACTGAAGAGGAAAAGTGGCAAAAAATAGATGAGCTAAGAAAAAAAGGACTTACTCCAGAAAAAGCATTGGAAGAAGTTAGAAAAATAAGCAATATTGAAGTAGAACTGCAAGATGTAAAAATTAGAAAACTCCTCCAACATTACTACATTCCGATAGTTTATACGGACGAGAGGGTAGATTGGATTAAGCACATAATATCCATATACAGCGAGTATCACTTTATAAATGCGTTGATTAACATAATTGATGAGCTGGACAATTATTACGATTGGTGGATGTTTAGTAAATTGGATGAACATTTAGATAAAAGTATATACATACCGTATGTAAGCGGAGGAAAACCAAAAAAATTTATCCCGGATTTTGTATTTTGGCTAAAGAAAGAAAGTATATACACAATATTCTTTATAGACCCCAAAAGCTATATGTTTACAACATATGAAGACAAAATAGAAGGCTACAAGGCTATATTCATGGAAAATGATAAAGAAAAAACGTTTTCAAAGGATGGTTTGCTTGTGAAGGTAAAACTCAAACTTTACACCCCTGATGGAGTAGATAAATTAGGCAAAAGAGCCTATAGCGATTTCTGGACAGATGATAGTAAACTATTAAATGATATATGCTCTCTTTAATCTGTCCAAAAAGCGTTGGGCTTCTCCTCTAAACTGCTTTGTCCAAAAACACCTTTAGATCCCTCCTGAACCCTCCATGTCTATTTTACAATGGGTCAACGCCCACGCCTACGAAACCTCTTAACCCCCCAGATTAGGCTTAACAGCCTTCAAAAAATCCCTCAGATAATTGGACACCTCTTCTATAACCGCCCTTGCTATGTCAGGATGCACAGAAAAGCCCTCAAGCTCCTTTCCGTATAAGAACCTTTCTATCTTATCAACGAAAGGCCTGCACGGGAAAACCCCTTTCCCGCCACAAAACCACAAAATCAAGGTCTTCTGAAAGCCTGCGAAGTCCGTAGCACAGCCTAAGAGCGGTTCCGCCCTGGAAGGTCAAGGCTTCAAGGAGCTCTCTGTCCCTTCCCACAAGCTCCAATACAGCCAGCTGGACAGCCTCTCTCACGTATTGGCTCTCATCAAGTCCTTCTAACCGCCTTGCCCTCAGTAGTATTTCATCTGTTCTTTCCACTTCTGCTCCTCCAGAAGGTCAACGCTCCTCCTGTGCCTCCTCATGTCCCTCTCCACAAGCTCAGGGGAAGCCTCATATACCTTCTTTTTGTCGTTCCAAAACAGCCAGCCCTTACACAGGTATTCTTTAACCCTCTCCCTATCAATCTTCCCGTGGACGAATTCCACGATACCGAAGGGTGTCTTATAGACGTGGCTCCTTCCTTCCGTTATGAAAGTGAGCCGGTTAGGGACTTGGGATATTAAGGACAGCTCCGATGCCCTGCTCTCAAGGGAGTGGTAGAAAAACTCCCTATCTCTCAGAGCATTAGCGACATCGTATAGCTGTGTAAAGGGGTGCCTGTGCCTTGACCTCGGATTGGCATACACGCCTCTTGCAACCCTCACAATCAAGCCCGCATATATAAACCTCTTGAGCTTTTTGTAAAGGGCATCCTTTCTGTCTGAGAAATACGACCTCATCAAGGTGTCCGTCCAAAGCCACTCTCCCTCTTCCTCAAGGGAGTCCATCAGCTCAAGGAGTGTTTTAAGGTTAAGAGATTTTCCCATAAGGGAAATTTACGCTTGATGGAAGGAAATGGCAATTGAGTGTAAGGAAGTGGGCTTGACTTATGCCTTCTCAAGCCACAACGTTTTTGTATGAAGGTCAAGAAGGTAATAAAACACAGGGAAGGGAGAAGCTTAAAACCCGAAGTGCCCTACGATGAGATTGAGGTTGCCCTCAAGGTGGGATAGATTATCTGTATGGGCTACATAACGGGCGTTGACGCTTTGAGATACCACGGATACGACTGGCATCCTGCAAAGGTCAAAGAGGACAGGTATCCAGAGAACGTAAGGGAGTGGTCTGACTTTGGGATAGAGGGAAATATCGCATCTCCCATAAGAGCCTTCCTTGACATCCTCTACCACTACATCGTAAACCTGAACATCCTCCCACCCGTAAGACTTGAGGAATATGTGTTTACGGAAGAAGAAGAGAGAGAAGTATTAGAAAAGGCAAATAGCCTGCTCAGGAAGGTGTTGAAAGGTGGCGAACAGATAAGGCTCCTTGAGGAGTGGTTTGACTACAACGCAGGGAGAATCAGCTATGATAAAGTTAAGTATGGAAAACGTCTCAGAGAGCTTAAAAGAAAGGCTGTCTCCGGGAAGCCTGTATTTTCAAAGCCGGGTATAGACCTAACAGAAAGCGAAAAGGAGAGCGTCCTTGTGCAAAAACTGATAGCCTTGCAAAGAGGAGACAGCGCAAGGGCACTTTACGACGTAGCCCTAATCCTTGAAGAGCACGGGGGTGAAATCCCTTACCCTCTTTAAAAAAGAGGCTTACGATATCTTGTCTGAGCTGAGCCGAAACTTTGATGACTTCCTCGTTATATATGGAGACCTGTTTTCCTTTGATAGGTTAGCCTTTATGCGGACTATGGGAAGGCTTGAGAAGTTCCTGAGCGGGTTTGAGGTGCAAAGACAAAACAGCCGTGGATTGTAAGAGAGAGTAATCCCGCCCCTTCTCTATAATTGCCAATAGAGGAGGCAGAAAACATGGACGTGAAAAGCTGGACAACTTCTGAAGAAGCTCTAAGGTAGAAAGAAGCAGGGTGGGATAATTTAGAAGACTTCCGGGCTCCTTATACCTCTTGAGGGATTCGTTCCATGCCTCCCTTATGACCTCTTCGGCAAGGGTATCATCAAGCACATACACTCCCCTCTTACCCACTACGACTTTGGGCTCTCCGGGCTTTATAACCTTTACACTCACGCTCTCAGGATTGTCCTTTGGATATATGACTCTCCCAAGGATAATTCAAGGAATAGCAGAGGGCAAAGCTATGTTTAGCTCCTTACCTTCTTTTTGGAACTCCTCCCAATCAAGTATCTCAAGCCCTACGGCTTCCCCCTGCTTATTGTAATCAATCACAACGCCGAGTTCCTCAATAAGCTCGCTGTCTGCAACGGGTTCGTCCCTGAAGTCTATCAGAAGCGCATCTGTCTCCGGAACATACCTTATCCGCATAACCCTTTCCTCTTGAGCGTCCTGTCAAAGAACGCCGTTATTGTCTCTAATCTATCCCTTTGAGATTGAACGACAATCCTCTGAAGACTATAAACATATTTTGTTTATTCCTGTAAACATCTTTTGTTTACTTATCAACAAATTTTTGGGATAAATTATTCCCAACCCGTCCTTCGCTGGCCCCTACATCTCCTCATTAGGGAAGAACATCTCCCAGGCTTCTCCGTCTCTATATCTCCTTATTGTTCCCTGGATACTTCTGACCACAAACCTCTCCCAATCATTAGCCTCGCCCCTGTTGTATTTCCCTATCATTTCGTAAGCCTGCTTAGCAGTTATCCCGGGCATATACCATATGTATGAAGCGAGAACAGATAACTTGCGGTCTTCTTCGGTCTCCTTTATCTCCCCCTTCCGAAGAGCCTCCTTAAATTTTTTAACCTCTTGGAAATACCACTTTCGGAACTCTTCTCTTTCTCTTGCCCACTCCTCTTCCGTGTATCCTCTGGGAGGCTTAATCCGAACCTCTCTCTTATCCTGTCCGCCTTTTCCCTTATCCATTCCTTAAGCTCCTTTGCCCCTACCTCTGTATAGTAGGTAAACTTCAGCTCCTCGTCAACTCTCGGCAGTTCTCTCTCAAGATGGGAAGCCATAAAAGAAAAAGCATCCCAAACCTTTGCAATACTGTCCTCTACCTCAAGCCTGTCAAAAACCCTCTCCATTTTATAGGACCCCAAAAACTCTTCAAGCGGAGCGACAGACCTTTCAAGAAAGTAAAGGTCTATGTAGTCACGGACTCTCTCGGTTTTCCTTGAAAGCGTAGCGACCACCTTCCTCGCATATATACCTTCAAGGCTGTCAATCTCCAGATTTGGATAAAGCTCCATCTTACTGCCCTCAAACAGTCCCGCCAGCTCGTCTTCCACGAATTCCACCTTGAGCTGGAGCGCCGAGCCGTCGTAGAACCTAACGGGTGGCTCCAGAGTAAACCTCACCATCTCAACAGTCGTATCCTCTTCTCTCTCCCTCTCAAACCTCTGAACCTTCACTCTGCCCAGGTCTTCAAGGGCTTCCTTCACGTCTCCGAGTTCTATACCTCTGATAGAGCCTTTCTTACAGAAGAAGTCTACGTCGTAGGAGACACGGTGTTCGTCCAGCAGGAACCTCGCAAGGGCCGTTCCTCCCGTAAACAGAAAGGGGAACTCCCTCCTTCCCGCAACCTCGTTTATCCTCTCAAGGACGAGCTCCTGAAGGTGGTAGATTATCCCTATCCTCATCTGAAGTCGTAATTGGCTTTGAGATAGTCCTGAAGGGGAAGTTTGCTCTTTTCTGCATACTCCCAATAGTTTTCCCTGCCGTATTTCTCCACCACGTATTTAAGGAACTCGTAAAGCTCCTCGTCCTGCTCCGTCCAGAGGGCGTTTTCAAGGGCGTAGGTGGCGACCGCCAGGGCGAACCTGAAGTCCTCCTCCGGGACTTCCTCTCCCGTTTCTCTGGCGAGGAGATGGTAGTATGGCAGAAATCTCTCCTTCCTTTCGTGCTTATGGAGAGCGACGAGGTCTCTTGCCCTTTCGTAGAGCCTTTTCAGGCTGAACCTTTCTCTTGTAGGCATCCTCAAAATTCTCCCATGCCCAAACGAACTTCCTGCGGTCTCCTATCCAATAATCTATGGCGTCAAAGTAGATTTTCCTCAGCTTTTCCAAATCAATGCGGTTGATAAGCTCTGAGTTCACTACGTCCTCTATGTCCTTTGCAAGCCCCCTGCTTATCTTAGAGACCGCCAGGTCGTAGGGAGACAGAGTAAGAACGTGAACCTTCCTACCCTCCATGACAGGTTCAAGCCTTTCTTCGTAATCCGGAGGAAGGTTAAGGAAGCCCTCCGCAACCACCTGAAATCCCTTGCGGGAGAGAAGGTCTCCGAGACCGCCTGTGTAAGCTCCGTATTTCAGGATGAGAGAGGCACCGCCTATGAGGATGAGGTAAACATCTGACTTAGGACTGTATTTCTCTATCTCCTCTATAACTTCCTTCAGCTTGCCTTCAATCTTCCGCCCGTCTAATTCCATAGTGTCATTATTCTCTTCTAAGGAGAAAGTAGGCGTCCTTTTCTGACCGACCGACCGGGGCTTTCCATTTCAGAGGCAAGCACCTCCTCTACAGCCTCCACAATTTTGTTCACAGCCTTACCGCTGACCTCTCCGACCGCCTCGCTGAGTTTCTTTGCGACCTCAGGAGCCCACTTCCAGCCGGCCTCGTGCCACTCAAGAGCTTCTTCAGGATCTTCCCAGCCCGCAACACGCCACGCCTCGGCAAGCTCTGGGTCTTCAAACCCTGCTTTCTTCCACTTCAAGGCTTCCTCCGGGTCGGCCCACAGAGAAGACCACCTCATAGCCTCCTCCGGGTTCTCCCAGCCTTCCTCAAACCATTCAAAAGCTCTCTCAGGATTGTCCCAGCCCATTTCTTTCCACTTCAGGGCTTCCTCGCCGTCATTCCATCCGGCATCATGCCAATCCCTCGCTTCTACCGGGTCTCCCCAACCGGCCTGATACCACATTAGAGCCTCTTCAGCGTCGGTCCAACCAGCACTCCTCCAGGCCAGAGCTTCGCCGGGATCATCCCAGCCCGCTATATACCACCTGTAAGCCTCTCCCTTCTCTTCCCACCTTTCGTTCAGGATGCCCTCTACCTCATGCCACTCATAGGCCACGTAAGGATTGTCCCAATCGCCGGCATACCATTCGTAGGCTTCGTGAGGATCTCTCCACCCGGCGTCATACCACTCGTAAGCTTCTGCTGGATCACTCCAACCGGCCTCGTGCCACCTCTCTGCCTCTTCAAGGTTGTCCCAACCCGCTTCACGCCACTCTCTCTTAAGCCTTTCTGAAAACATGGTTCACCTCCTACAGGCTCATGCCCCTGTTGTATTTCCTCTTCTTGCTTTTGACGTCCTGCTTCTGCTCGGTATCCCTCTCAGGAGCATCCTTCCCTGCTAATTTGTAAAGCTCCGTGAGAGTATTTTTGTCAAGCTCATCAAGGTCTATCTCGTCCGGTTCGTAGGCGGTCAGGTAGTATGACCCTTCTTCTCTGTCCCCGTATTTCTTAATAACCTCCGCAACCTCTTCAAGCGTAGAGGCGTTCTCCCAATCACGCCACAGCTCGTCATCCTCCCACTCTAACCCGTTATCAAGCAGATAGTAGCGTTCTTTTAGCGTTTCCACGTCCTCAACCGCATCCTTGTAGTTCTCTCCGTCCCTGAACTGAATCGTGCCGTCCTCAAAGACCTCAAGGATGCCAAGCCTTTTGCCTTTCACAATCCCTCTTTCAAAGTCGACCTCTATGTAATAGCACCCGTCGTAGCCGGTCAGGGCGTCCCTTCCGGGATCGTATCTTACCTCTTCCTTGAGCCACAGATGTTCTCCAAACAGCGGTATCTCCGGCCTTCTTTCTTCCATCTCCAGCCCTCCTTTCTGGGGATTATAGAGAAAGGGTGGTAATTTCGTTCAGCAAGAAGAGTTGGGACAAATTATTCCCAACTCACTCCTTTCCCCTCAGCCCAGCTATCTCCCTCAGCTCCTCAAGTGTAATCCCTCTCACGTTCTTCCCTTCCCTCGCCTCTCTTATCGCCCTGACGGTCTCTTCCGGAAGCCCCCTTTGAGCGATAGCCCTCTCCACAGCCCTGCGGATGGGAAGGGATACCTTCTCTATTCTCCTTCTCAGGATGGGAATGGTGTCGGGAGATATGCGTCTGCTCTTCTTGGGAAAGTCCCACAGGAGCCTTGAGACGTATTTATCTACCTCTCTGAAAGCCTCTTCTTCTTTTTTTTTGAGGTTGTTCTTTACTGCCTCGGTAAGTGTCTTTAGAAAGTCGGCAAGTTCCTCCTGGGAAATTTCACTTATAAGTAAAACCTCTCCCTGTATTCCCTGGGTGTTTATGGCGAGGAACCTCTCGTAAGCCACGGGGACTCTCTTCTTGTCCGCTATTGCAAAGAGCCTCTGGAGAGGAATGTCTCTGGTTATGTAGTAAAGGTCAATCAAGTCTCTCAGCTCCGCCCTGTCTTCCCATGCTGTTATCTTGTTCGCTCCTATGTCTTCAAGGTTGTTCACGTATATGCCGTGTTCGGTCTTTATAAGCTCTCCGTGATGGTTGAACTCCGTGGCAAGCTCTAACTTGTAGCCGTTTACGAATACTCTAAGGAAGTATTCGGACTGAAGGACAACCTCAACCTCAAATCCTGCCTTCTTTAGTTTCTCTACGATATTAGAGCCGAGAACCTTTAGGTCAGTCTCTTTAGTAAAGAAGTCAAGGTCTTCCGAAATCCTGTGGTTATAGTAAAACCTCGCAAGGGCTGTTCCGCCCGTGAGATATATAGCCTCTCCCAGAGGAGCAAGGGCGGAAAATATCCTGTCCTGAAGGGGGATGACCTTCTCCCTGTATTCTTTTAGCTCCTCTTGAGAAGCCTTCGTGAGCCTGAAGGAGTCCATAAAGATAATTTACATCCTCGGGCCCATCCTTGTTCTTTTGTTCTCTTTAGCTTGTTCGGGCGCCTTGGACTTTTTTACGGGATAGAAGGTGTAATACTGAAGGCTGAGATCTTCCAGAAGAAGCCTAAGTATCCTGTGGGCTTCTTCCTCGGCCGTGAGGGTGCCCGGCTCGTAATCTTGAGTGAGTCTTTTATCTTCGCCCTTGCTTACCGCCACCGACCAATTGAACTCCTTATCCCTGGAGAGCTTGAAGACCGTGTTGTTGCCCTGTTCGTCCGCCACGACCGCCGTTATCCTCACCTCCTCTGGCTGTCTGTGTATCCTCTCAAGCTCGTCCATCTCCTCTGTGCAAAGCCTGTCCACCAGAACGTAGATACTCTCAACTGCATCGAAGCCCCTGTGTATCTCCTCCCCCTCTTGGCTCGACACTATGCACACGGGCTCGGCTCCGCTCACGTAGCTGAATTTCATCCCTGTGTCCGGGAACTCCACGTTGAGCGCCTTCACACCTGGGATAGTGGCAAGGAGTTTTGAGAGCTTCTCGACAGAAAAAGAACTTTCTATGAGTATGTCAGCATTCGCATAAGGGTGATCCTTCTGAGAAAAAGAGGTCTTGACCTGCCCGTCTCTGGCTATGGTTAATCTGGAAGTCCCGCCCGTCAGTCTGTCCGCAATCCCTATGGACACCTTCTCGTCGTCAGCAAGCACAGAATAGATGATCCTGTTCTTTTCCATCTCCCACTCCTCCTCTTTCGGAGGATTATAGTGAGGGGGCTTGGTTCTGTTTCGCTTACAGGTGGTTTCAGGAGGATACCGCTATAGGAATGGAAAAGCTTTTCTCAGCTCTCTTGCTGAAGTCCAGTATCTCCACCGCAACCACGTTATTTTTCTCATCGTAGTCTATCCAAGCCTGACGCTTCCATTTTTTACATTCCCGTCCCCAAGAACGCCGTCTACCTTCACATACAGCATTTCAGGGCCTCCGCCCCTTACCTTCCCACATTCCTGCCACGGTTTTTCACTATTGACTTCGCCATTCGCTTGGCCTCATGAGGATCCTTTATGCCCAAAACGTAGTAAGCCCTGCTGGCTACTTTCAGCTCCTCGAGGTCGCTTTTGTTCCACAGGCCGGTCTTCTTCCACTCGAAAGCAACCTCAGGATCCCAGAATCCCGCCTTCTTCCACCTCAAGGCCTCCTTCGCATTTTCCCATCCAGCGTCATACCACCTATACGCTTCCTCTGGATTGTCCCAGCCTGCGTTATACCACTCGTAGGCCTTGGCCAAATCTGCATCATTCCCCGCCCACGAATAAGATTGCAAGAGCCACCTGAGGGCTTCCTTCGGATCGCTCCAGCCGGACTCTTTGAGGAGGTGGAGACGCTTGGGAGATTCTGCCATTACTCCGACCGCCACGACGAGTGCTTCTGACGGTTTAAGGCCAGATTCGGGTGGATATACCTCCTTCACCATTTCCTCCCATCCACTCCAAGTCTTCTTCCACTTCATCGCCTCTTCCGGATCACTCCATCCCGCCCGTATCCATTCATAAGCCTCTTTTGCGTTCTCCCATCCGGTCTCTTTCCATTTCAGGGCCTCCTGCGGGCGGTCGAGCCAGAACTCTCCAACCTTATCCGTGCGATCGTAGTGAGCACCCAGCCACTCCAGAGCTTCTTCTACGCCCCACCCAGCGTTATGAAGGGCGAGTGCATCTTGAGGAGCTACCGCTTCTATGAGATACCACTTGTAAGCCTCCTCAGGGTCTTCCCAGCCTACCTCATACCGAAGCAAACAGGCATCTATTATTTCTGTAAGAAGATGCTCCTCTGTTTTTTCCTTTGGAATGTAGCTGTTGTATCTGACCAGGTTTCTGAATTCTTCAGCTGAAAGCTGTCTTCCCCACCCAGCCTATCTCCACCTCAGGGCTTCCTCGAGATCGTCCCAACCGGCGTCATACCACTTATACGCCTCTTCCGGATTGTCCCAGCCTATCTGCTTTAGCTTTTCAACATCGACCATCTTTCCTGCCCTCCTACCACAAATTTTACAGGCGACGGCTTCAAATTGTTCAAAATCCTCAACCTATTTCTTCACCTTCGAACAACTCTCCTCATTTTGTTTCCGTTGCCCCTCGCACGGTGTCTCGGATAGCTGGGAACGTCCACGGGCTTGATCTCACCCCGCAGATCATCTTTGACGCCGATAGTCTGCGGAACCGCAAAGGATACAGGGATAAGAGGAAACTTACACTCAACGAGATTATCTCCTCTCCCCAAGAACACCTGCACCGAATAGCTATCCTCATCCAGTTTTATACTAACTTCCCTTCTCTCCATTTCCAGGTTTTGGCAAATCTTATCTTTCAGTTCATCTACAAACTTGTCAAGATCGTTGAGTCTTATCTCGCCTGGCAGAGTTGCGATCGCTTCAGCTACTCTTTCCCCCGCAACAACGGGCAAGAGATAGCTCGTCTCCACAGGCTCTTCCGCCTTCTTCTCGTCCACTGCGAAAACAAAGACGTGAAGCGTAGCCGTCTTGAGATCTACTTCTATCTCGGCCTCTATGCCGTCTCCTTCAAGAAGGCTCTCAAGTTCCTCCCTTTTTTGTTCTATTTCCCCGCTCCCTGTCACGTTTATCCCGCTTTCTTCTATTGCTTCTCTGACTCTTGCGGGCAGGTCGTGGACGTGCTTGAATTTCTCTTCGTCGAAGAGCATGCCAGAGTTCCTTGCTATCCTCCTTCTTGCTTTCCTGCAGTTTTATTATAGAGAGGGAGCAGGAAAATCGTTCACATCCTCCTGAGATTGTTCCTGTAGCTCTTTCTGGCTCTCTTGACCGCTCCGGAGGCTTCTTCCATCTTCCTCACGTCAAGCTCTGGACTTGTAAACCACGTCTTTCCTCTCTTTACAGCTATGAAGTAGCCCCTCCTCACGAGCTCCCTTATGCTGTCGGGGGAGTATCCGAGCTCTTTTGCGACCTCTGAAGAGGGCTTCAAGGTTATGCCGAGCTTCCTCTCAAGCGTAAAAGCGAGGATTGTGTCAAGACTCCTTATGAGGGACTCCTCAATAATCTCCTTCATGAGCCTGATGTCCATTTCCCCGAGGGCTTCTTCAAGCCTTTCTTTGCCCGGTCGTCCTTCAATAACTTCCCTGAGAGGTTCTTCTGCTATTTGAAGAGCCCTTATGTATCTTTCCCTGCTTTCTTTGTCTCCCTTTATAACGACCGGCGGAAAACCCTTGGAAAGAAGAAAGTAGTTAAGGATTATCCTCCCCGTCCTTCCGTTCCCGTCGGGGAAGGGGTGTATGCACTCAAAGAGGACGTGCCCCTTTGCGAGGAACTCTATAAAGTCTTCATCAGCAAAATGCTCTTTGACCCACCCCACATACAGTCTCATCCAATCGGGCACGTGAAAGGGGGAAGGGGGACTTATCTTCGCTCCCAGGATTGCTATGTCACCCCTGCGGTAGTCTCCAAACTCTCCCGTCACTCCTTTGTTTATCTGCTTTATGAGCGACTCTGAGAAGAGGAACTCCCCGGACTTGAAGTTTTCGTAGGCGAGCCCGTAAACGAAAAGGGCGGTCTTGAAGTAGTTAAGGGCGACCTCCATGTTCCTTGTCTCAGGCTTTCCCGCCTTGAGGGCTTTTTCAAACTCCTTCTCTGATACGAAGTAGCCCTCTATGAGTATGGAGTTTCTCGTCTCCTCTCCCAAAAGGTAGAGCCACTCTTCGTTCCTAACTACGGGCTCGGGAAGACCGCCCAAAGACTCAAGGAGTTTTCTTCTGCGGTCTATGAGTTCCTGAGTGTTTCGCATATAAGTAAGGTGTTTTCCCTGCACTTGATTGGCAAGGGGAAAGAGGCGTTTCGTTATTCGGCCCTTGGCTTACCGCAACACTATCGGCGGGCGTATATTGTTCACTATGAGCGACTACACTCTGGGATACTTCCTCGTAGCTTCGGGAGTCATAGCGGTTGCGTTGTTTTTGGTGTGGTATTCCCGCAGGGAGATGGGGAGTGAAGGATAAAGCGAAAGAAGCGGGCGATAGAACTCTATATAATCAGGGCAGTATCCCTATCATGCCTATTAGATCTTTCATGTCTTCTTCCCCTCCGGCTTTGCAAAGAGGATAATCCCAAGAAATACAAGAGCTGGACCTATCATCAGGATAGCGTAGTAAAGGAGTTCGTCCTGGGTCATGGTTATAAAGATAAGCCCTTGAAGAACCTTTTGACTCTATCTATAACACTTCTCTCTCTCTGCCTTACCACCTCTTCGAGAAATCTGTCTTTGAGAAGTAGATAGTGTCCCTGCAAGAAGCCGTTGTCAAAGCTGTCCAGAGGTGTTAAGAAGCCTGTCTTTTCTTTGCTCACCTTGAAGCACACTACCTTCCTGTCAGAGTCATGCTTGTGCGGGACTACCTTCTCCTCAAATATCTCTGGAGAGGACAAATACAGCTTCCTCCACCCCTTCTTCATGGTTTCCTCATAGCTACCGCAGTATGACTCGGGGACGGGGACGCCTTCGTTCAGAAGGAACTCCCTTGCCACCTTCAGAGGGTCTTCGGAAGGGACTATTTCCTCCACTTTGACAGACCGCAGGAATTTCAAGAACAGGGCGTTGCTCACGTGGTTCACTATCCTGTCCACCTTCCTCCCCGAATGCACCTGATACTCAAAGGGCAGGAAGCAGGCTCTCCTGAGTATCTGCCTCTCCCCCTCAAACTCCTGGAGGTTTGAAGTCAGTATCAAGGTTCCGGATACTCCGGGGTCTTCGCTTGCGTTCTTGAGCACGTCCTCAAGGGCGCCCTTCCTGAAGTGAGAGGGAGATACCTCGTCTATGAGAAGGGGCATGAGCTCGCCCGAACGAAGGTGGGCGTCTATTACGGGAGCCCTGCTGTTCTGATAGGTGGCTACCTCTCTATAGCTCAGCTTCTTTGTTCCTAAGAGTTTTGCGATTATCTTCAGCGTGGTAGTTTTTCCTGCGTTGGCGGTTCCCACGAGGAGGGCAAAAACGGGATAGGCGTTCAGGTCAAAGCCCTCTTCCCACGCACGCTTTCTGACTACGTGCATCAGAGGGGACATGAAGGCAAAGGTTATAGCCTCTCCTATGAGCCGTGGATGGTCTTCGCTTGACTCTTCGGACAGCTCTATGTATTCCTTCAGGGCACGGACGGTTTCCTCTTCCTTCTCCTTGCTCTGGGGATAGTCAATAACGTTCAGGCTTTTGTATATCAGGTTTCCGTTCACGGGGTCAAGCTCAAGGTTCTTGTATTCCTGAGATTCTTTCTCTACACCCTTGAGGGCGTTTTTCACCTTCTCAAGGTCTCTGCCCGCAAGTCTCACCTGCGGAGCTCTTTCTTTCAGCTTCTCTATGACTTTCAAAGCCCTGTCAAGCTCGGTTTTCTTTTCCTTTGCCTTTCTGAGAACGGAGGTATCCACTATATTCACGACGTTCTTGAGATAGATGGTAAGGGGCAGGTCTTTGAGCTTTTCGGACTGCTTCACCACCTCTTCAAGGGACACGGGCTCTTCAAGGTTGATATTCACATTGAGTCCCATCTTCTTGGCGGTTTTCACCACTTCCTCTCTTGCCTTCCTGCTATCCCAGAGCTCCTTAGCCTTTTCTTTCAGCGTCTCATAATAGCCCTCAAGTTCATCTATCAGGTGAGGAGAGTCCACCACCACGAATATCTCTTCCTGGCTTCCCGACCATGCGGATTGGGATAGGTTTCCGCTCCCCATTATGGCTCTCCTATCTCCACTGGAAGAGCTGAGAAGGTAGAGCTTTGAGTGGCAGTTAGGTATGTGGTAGATGGAGAACTCCCTGTCTCTGGGAATTCTCGTAAGCGTGGAGATCTCTTCCTTTATCTTCACCACAGCGTCTATCTCCACACCTTGTTCCTCTATACCTATCAAGAGTTCAATCTTTCTGAAGCCCCTCAACATCTCAAGGACAGCCTTTATGGAAGAGGAAAAGGTTATCGCCCTTATCTCCTCAAATCCTTTGAGAAAGTCAAGGGGATAGGCATACTGTATGAAGGTTTCCCCTTCACTGATAATCAGGCAAGGTTTTTCGGCTCTTGTTAAGGTTGTAGCAAATATGTTCTCGTGCTCCTTAGCTACTTCCATCTTGTTCCCTCCTCATAAGGACACTATAGCGAGTGCGGGAAAATAGAAGGGAAAAGTGCCCTCTATAATGATCTTCGGGTGTGGCGGTGTCTATTAAGGACAGGATAGGTAAGTGCGTCCTCTTCTACGTGGGCGTTGGCTCTGTTTTGTTGGTTGCGGACGGCATCTACAACATGGTTAAGAAGGAAAGGGAGCTTGATATTACCTTCTGGACGCCTGGCTATGAAGTTGTGTATTTGGAAGACCCTGAGAGGATAGAGAAGGTGTGGGAGCTGATTGACCGATACAGGAAATTGAAGAAGGTGGCGTGGTTTGGGACGTTCAAGTATGCCTACAAGCCTGGGGATGAGTGCGTGGTTGATCTGTGGGACAGAAAGAAAGACGTCAGGGCAAGCGTGTGCAGGAGTGCGTCAAGGGGCGAGTGGTATCTCATGTATAAGAGGAGCGGATACAGAAATACACCCGCTTACTACAAGCTCTCCGAAAAAGAGGCGGTAAATCTGGTAAAGAAGATAAGAGAAGTGGTGAAATGAGGGACCAGCTACCTGTGTAGTTCTTTCGGGCGGTTATCTCCCCTTTCCAGCCATAACAGGAGAAAAGCTCCCACAACAAGATAGCCCATGATACTAAAGCCAGAAGCTCAATCAGGCCCATATTCTCTCTCCCTGTTTTTCCTGAACCTTTCCGAAAAAGCCTTCCCAGAGATTATGTCCTTAGCAGGAGGAGTGATCCTCAAGAGCCACTCAAAAAGGGTTTCCCTCTTTTCAGGATCTCTGGGAAAGCTCCTCTTTCTCCTTATGGGAAGACCGAGCCTCAGCATCTCCAGCTTCTTCTCTGGACGTCTTTAAGGCTGAAGACGATTTCTTTTCCTGACATCTCTTCCTCTCCTTCCTCTTAATATATCCTCGAAAACGCAGGCTTCAGCCTGTCGCTCCGAGCTCGGGAACCTTAACCTGCCCTCCTCCCTGAAGTATCCCGAGGAGAGGAGGACTTCTTTGACAAACTCCCTCGATCCCACGAGGTCTATGTCTCCCGACTTGTAGTATCCGAGCGTATATATCTCAACAGCACCCCCCCTACTACTACGGGAGGTCTTATCCCTCTCCTCTCAGCCTCCTTCGTGAGCCACGCTCCCAGGAGGATTAGCTTTTCTACCTCGTCTGTCGTCTGATTATCCTCTGAGCGTAGTCCATACTTCTGCCTTCTACCTCTCCAAGCCCCTTACCTTCCTCATGTAGGGCGGGAGAGAGACTTCTTCTCTGAGCTTTGGCTCTCCGGGGCTGACCTCAAGGAGGCGGTTTGCGAGGAGCTTTATGTGTTCGGGAAGGTTTCCATATTTGGGAATTATGGCTTTCCCCGTAAACTTGAGGGAGCTGTCAAGCCACACGAGAGAGCCTCTCTCAAAAGCCATGTAAGGTTTGTGTGGTCCCCCTTCTCTTGAGTTGTCCACCAGCAAAAGCCTGTCGAGCAGTCCTTCCCTGTGGGCTGTTATTAGGTTCTCAAGAGATCCCATATACCTGCTGTATATCTTATCCGTAGGGACGGGGTACCCTCCGAGGATAACTCTTTTGGCGACCCTGCCTGCGTTTATCTGTGGATCGCTGGTGGTTATATAGACCATGTTCACTTCGTATCCTTTCTCAAGGGCTTTCTCAAGAAAGAGGAGTTTTTCTTCAGAGTAGAACACGGTCTCAAGGACCATGTCCTCTCCCTTCTCAAGTTTTCCGTATCGGATCTCCTCTGCCTTTGGTATGGCTATTCTGTATATCTCCTCCTCGCTCAGGTCAGGATTTTTCCTCCTTATCTCCTCCGCTATAAGGTCAGGGCAAACGTAGGCCCCTTCGGGAATTTCCTCAAAGTTTATCTGCGTCTGTATGAAAGTGGTCTTACCCGCCCCGTTAGCTCCCGCAACCACGAGAAATAAAGGTTTCTTCATCGCCTAAACCTGTCTCTCCAACTCCTCTTACAGGGTAGAGGTCTGGTCACTCTCCTCTCAAGGGCTTTCCTGACGTCCTCAAGGAACTTCTCCATGTATTCCTTCTCTTTCTTTGCTATCTCGTGTCCAGTCCTACCACATTACTCAATAAGCTCCTCCGTGGTAATCCGCGTATCCCTATCTATAAGATTCAAAATATCTGCAAGCTCTCTATTGTCTATCTCTTTGGACAAACTACATATACGGACCTCCATGTTGCCTTCTCATCGCGGATACCACACTCCTGAAAAAACCGGCTCCAAAATTGAAGGTAGCAAAAAGCTCTACGATCCTTACCCTAGAAAGATCATTCCCGCTTACAGAGCCTTAGTCATCGTCCTCTGGGCAAACGGGTTAAGAATTCCTCTCTATGTTGAGCTTTTCCGCGAGGAGTTTGAGAAAGCAATCAGGAACATGCAGGCTGAACAAGAACTTAGTGAATTCTTGATAAACTGAAAGCTCAAAAGGATATGTAATAAGAGCTGAGTTTAGCCAGTAGCTGGTATGGTAGAGATTGGATGAGGATTCTCTGCGATTATAGGTTAGAAGTTGTGCATGCTGTTATTAGGCCTTGGGAGCCGAAGGTCGTGGGTTCAAGTTCCACCGCCCCGATCTAAAACCTCAGGCTCCCCCGCAGTCCGTATCCTCCTGGTAAAAGTCCAGAAGGGTTATCTCCCTGTCTTTTAAGAGGAGCTTTATAACAGCACCTTCTTCTTCTTCGTAGCAGGCGGTTCCCCCGCTCACGAAGTATTCATAGCCCTTCAGC
This sequence comes from Aquificaceae bacterium, assembly GCA_027079305.1. Taxonomy (GTDB): domain Bacteria; phylum Aquificota; class Aquificia; order Aquificales; family Aquificaceae; genus Hydrogenivirga. The sequence continues at coordinate 457,313 of JALWVU010000055.1, read as the reverse complement.
TTGTAATCTCCTGCCTTCCAGACTTCCTCATACCGCCAGCCTTCGAGAACCTCATGGTCTCCAGTTTTCAAAATGTAAGAATCGGTTCTTTTTTCGTATACCCTGCTGGCTTCTACACCTGAGACTTTCAGTATGAGAGGATCCCTGCCGTCCGGAGAGTTGTCGTAGAACAGCTTGAAGCTGATCTCGGAACACATCACCTCGATAACTCCATGCCTCCCCGTGGGATCGTTCTTCACCGTGCATGAGTCCTCTTTCCTCTCCTCCACGAGCGCGGAGCAGGACACGATTCCGATTAAAAGAGTTACGGGGATGACCATTGTCAGCATACTCTGTAATTATATGCCTTACACTCTTGTATAATTGCCTTTCGGAGGTGGGATATGTGGAGAGTTGTATATACAGGCCAGAGGCCTCACTACGAGAACATGGCCCTCGATCAGATAATGCTCGAGCTCAAGTCTGAAAGCAAGATTCCCAATACAATAAGGTTCCTTCAGTTCAAGCCCGAGTGCGTTCTGATAGGTTACCACCAGGCGGTTGGGCAGGAGGTCAGAGAGGAGTATACGAGCAGGGAAGGCATAGAGGTGGGGAGGAGGATAACGGGAGGAGGAGCTATATACTTTGACGAGACCCAGATAGGGTGGGAAGTGATAGCGGACAGGAGGGATCTGGGAGACCTGAGCTACGAGGAGCTGACCCAGAGGATATGCAAAGCCGCGGCGAAAGCTCTCAATAAGCTCGGGGTCAAAGCCCAGTTCAGACCCAGGAACGATATAGAGGTGGAAGGGAAGAAGATCTCAGGGACCGGAGGAGTCTTCGAAGGGAGCGCTTTCCTCTATCAGGGCACCGTTCTCGTGGATTTCAACGTGGAGAGGATGCTCAAGTCTCTTCAGATTCCCGTTGAGAAGCTCACCTCCAAGGGCATAAAGGCGGCGGAGGACAGGGTTACCTGGCTCAAGAGGGAGCTGGGAAGGGTGCCCGATAAGGAGGAGATATTCAGGGCCTTCATAGAGGCCTTCGAGGAGGAGTTCGGCATAAAGACAGAGTGGGGAGACCTCACAGAGGAGGAGAAGGAGCTACTGGAAGAGAAGAAGGACTACTTCAGGAGCGAGGAGTGGATATACAACGTGAAGCGTGCACCTGAGAGTTCGGAAATGCTCTTCGGTATATACAGGTGCCCGGGGGGAACCTTCAGGGTCTCCGCAAAGGTGGATACGGAAAGGAATATCCTCCAGCAGGTGGTCATAAACGGGGACCTATTTATAAACCCAAAAAGACTAATATACGATCTCGAAGCTTACCTGAAGCACACCCCGGTTCAGGACGTTGAGAAGAGGATAAGAGAGTTCTTCGAGAAGAGAGATTTTGAAAGCGTGAACCTGACTGTTGATGACTTTGTGGAGGCGGTTCTGTTCCCTTTAAGGAAGCTGGAGGCTCAGGACCTCGGTCTTAAAAAAAAAGAACTGAATAAGGTGATCGGAAGCATAGGGGGAAGTCTGAAGGAGAACATAAAGAAGGCGAAGGTTATGCTCCTTCCCTACTGTGCCAAGCCTGCCTGGTGCGACTACAGACACACGGACGACTGCGGGGAGTGCGGGGGATGCACGGTGGGAGACCTATACCGCATGGCCTACGAAAGGGGTATGATCCCCATAACCATAACCAGCTTCGAGATGTTGAGAGACACCCTCCGCTGGTGTGCGGAGAACGGCTACACCTACATAGGCCACTGCTGCTACGAGTTCTATGAAAAGAGATACGAAATATTCAGGAAGGCCAAAGACTGGGGAGCCAACGGGGTTCTGATAGACATAATAGGGACCACCTGCTACGATCTGGGAGTGGAGGAGGAGGAAAAGGCTTACCACGGAGAGTTTCAGGTGGAGTTGGACCTCTTCGTGGAGGACTCGGAGAAACTCCTCTCTATCAAGGAGAAGGTGGAAGATCACAACGTCAAGCAGAAAAAGGAAAGACCCGTTCCCTCTGATGCTCTCAAGGACTTCATACCAGAATACTACAAGATCCCCAAGGCGGTTTCGGGGCCGGAGGAGGACAGGACGCGCCTCCCAATAGTTAAGGAAACGGATAAGAACGTAGGCTTCATAAAGGGCAAAAAGGTGGACTACGACGAGGCGCTCAAGCTCGCGGTGGAGATGCTTCTCGAGGCGGAGAGACCTACCATCATCGTGGGTCCCCTCGTCCTCTGGAGCTGGAACGAAGAGGCGAGGAAGAAAGCCCAGCTGGTCAGAAAACTCAAGGAACTGTTCCCCAATCTGAACGTCCACGTCCTACCCGACTACAGGCCCAAGAACAAGAACTTCGATCCGGCGAGGGAGGTGGATCCGCCCAACCCCCACATCTCTATACTACACGGGAAGCACGACCTGACTTTAATGCTCGGAGTCCACTGCTACAGGACGGACTTCGTCATAAGGCTCCTGAGAAAGCATACGGATACGAAGATAGTTACCCTCTGCAATCTCTACGGCCATCCGGAGGCGGACGTGTCCTTGAGCGGTATGAATCCCGAAAAGCTGGAGGATTTCGTAAACAGGTTCCAGCATGTTCTCAGATAGGTTCAGAAGATAGTCTTCGGGTGTTCCTCCGCCCTGTTCATATCGAGGATATGTATAACCTGCAGGCCTTCCTTTACGAGTTCCTGAGATATGAACCTCCTGTGGCAGTTCCTCCAGTCTCTCTCCGCACACATTATCGCGGTCCTACTATCTCCCGCAAGCTGGATAAGCTTTGAAAGTGCCCTCTTGAACTCTTCAGTTTTTACGTAATCCGCATAGCTTCCCCTTCTGAGTCCTCCCAGCTCGGGCATATGCAGGTAGGTTATACCTTCCCTGCTGAGAGCCTTTTCAAGATTCTCCTTGTTGAAGTGTGGAAAGCGTGAGCTTCCCGGATGACTCCTAACATCTACGAGGAGTTCTATACCGTATTTTCTAAGCAGGGGAATAAACTCCTCTATATTCCTTGAGCTGTGACCTACGGTGTATATCCTCACAACAGCTCAAGAACTCTTTTAAGTCCGGTTGAGGCCTTCTCCCTTAAGGAGATATCCGCGTAAGGTGTAAGGGGTGTCTCCTCAGGATTTACCTCTACGAGTCTGGCTCCGTTTCTCTTAGCTACAAGGGGGAGCTCCGCGGCGGGGTAGACCTGTGCGGATGTGCCGACAACTATGAACACCTCAGCCTCTTTCGAGAGCTCGTAGGCCTTCTGGAGTGCGTCCATAGGCAGGGATTCCCCGAACCAGACCACACCGGGCCTCAGAAGTCCTCCACAGCTGTCACACTTTGGAGGTATTTCAGGAAGGGGAGTTCTGTAGTCGTAGTTCTCCTTACCGCATCTTATACACTTGACCTTCCATATATTGCCGTGAAGCTCTATCACCTTTTCCGATCCCGCCTTTTGATGGAGTCCGTCCACGTTCTGGGTTATGAGCCAGAAGTCGGGAAACTCTTTCTCCATCTGTGCAAGCACCTTATGCCCTTCGTTAGGTTGGGCCTCTGCTATGAGCTGTCTCCTCCAGTCATACCACTCCCAGACGAGCTTGGGATCTCTCCGAAAGGCCTCCGGAGTGGCAAGTTCCATCGGATCGTACTTCTTCCATAGTCCGTCCTTTCCCCTGAAGGTAGGTATACCGCTCTCTGCGGAGATGCCAGCACCCGTGAGGACCCTGATTTTCATGGTGCAGGTCAGGATGACCTCTGGGCCTTTAAGAAGAGGTCCGCGTATATCCTCTGGAGCAGTTCCGTCATTTCGTTGTTGCCGTTCAGGATCTCGAAAACAGTTATGTTCTCATCTTTTCTGACAACTTTTCCCGTGAACTTTGAGAGCTTGTTCCTGTATTTAATGGTAAGCTCACACTCCCCGTAGGGAATGTCTTCATCCGTCCTTATTCCGACCGAGCTCAGGCTGAGATCTACTACCTTTCCCGTATAGAGGCTACCTTGACACAGGATCTCCGCTTCCACATCTAAAAATCCTTCTACTTTAACCCTCGGAAGCTTCCTCTTGTCCTCAGTGACAAAGTCAAGACTTGCAAGAATGCCCCTCTCTTCCCTTCGGACAATCCTAACCTCAGCAACGAGCTTTTCTTCATCCTCAAGGAGAACGTATATCAGGCTACCCTCCCTGGTCTTATCACCCACCCTGGAAGGGAAAAGGTGCCTTATCCTGATCTCCTTTGAGCTGATCGGGTATACGTTAAAACCCACAGGAACGTATTTCCCACCTACCGGAGCAAAACCCCTGTATCTCTTACCTGACTTGAAGAGCTTCTTCGCATCTATCACTAAGATACCTCCTCAAAACCTGATAGTAGTAGTTTATCTTCACCATTCTCATGTGGGACTCTCTGGACTTGCCCACCCTGTCGGGATGGTTCTCCCTGACCATCTTCCTGTATGCGGACTTGAGCTTCTCCTCGTCAAGATCTTCCAGACCGAAGAAGTTCATGGCCTCCTCTATCTTCACGGGATACTTCCTGGGGTTCCTGCAAAAGCTCCAGTAGGTTCTGACGTAAGTCCTTACCAGGTGCTCCTTTTTGTGCCTCAGCTCCTCGAAAGAAGTTATTATCGCGGAAGGGGGAAAGTAAAAAATCAGGTTCTTGATTATGGGTCTGTTGAACCACTCCCTCAGAAAGCCTTCCTCCCCGAGGTGGTTGTATCTGAGGTAAAGCTCGTAGAAGGAGGATATAAACTGGTTGAGCCTGTCCTCATACATAAACTCCACCACCCTCCTGCAGAAGGAGTCCATATCAGGCCCCTCCGCTGAGTTTCTGGGAAAGGATCCTCCTGGTATCCTGCATAACGTGCATCAGAGCTTCGAGCTTGGAAGCCACCTCTTCGTATTTGCTCTTCAGGGCGTCCATCCTGTATTGAACGAGGTGGAAGAGCTCCTCCACGTCCGAAGCCTGCTCTTTCTGGAGACTCGACTCCTTGGCTATGCTCTCCATGTGCTCTTTGGTGAGCTGGACCCTCTTATCTATCTCCTTCAGGACCTTGTCTATGTTCTCGGTAAACTCCATGGTCTTGCCCGCGAGCCTCCTCACCTCGTCCGCCACCACCGCAAAACCTCTGCCCACCTCCCCTGCTCTCGCGGCCTCTATCGCAGCGTTCAAAGCGAGCAGGTTCGTCTGCTCCGAGATCTCGTTTATAAGGGACAGGATCTTGACTATGTTCTCCGACTGCTGGCTCAGCTCTTTGACCATCTGCAGATCCTTGCTAAGGCTCTCCTCCATCTTGGTGACCGCCTGGGCCATGTTTTTGACCACCTCCAGGCCGTTGCTCACTATCCTGGAGACCTCCTCCAGCTCCGTGAAGGTGGCGGTCGCCTGCGAGGAGAGCCTGTTTATCTCCTCTATAGCCGGAGAGAGCTGTTCAACTATCTCCTCGATGCAGGGCTCCTCCGTGCCCTCTCCTTTTTGCTCGGCTTCCTCCTCCTTACGCCTTTCCCTGAAAACTATGAAGCTGGAGGTCCTATTTATCACCTCCACGCTCTCGTTGGGGATGTCGTTTATGGAGGAGCTTCCGAGTATTCTTCTGCCCGCATCGTTTATGAAGATGAGCCTGTTTCCATCCAGGATGGCAACACCTTCCTCTAAGGCGTTCAGCGCTTCGGTGAGGACCTTGTTCTGAGCCCTGCACTTGGCGAGCTCTCCCTCGAGCTCCCTTACTCTCCCACCTCCGAACATAATAAACTCCTTACTTGAAGATCTTTTCCATCTTCTCTTTGAGGACCTCGGGCGTGAAGGGTTTTACTATGTAATTATTCACCCCCGCCTTGAGAGCTTCCATAACGTTCTCTTTCTTTGCCTCCGCGGTTACCATCAAAACGGGAAGGTGCTTCAGTTCATCGTCGCTCCTTATGGCCTTTACGAGGGAGAGGCCGTCCATCTCGGGCATGTTCCAGTCCGTTATCACAAAGTCGAACTTCTCCTTCTTGAGCTTGGCAAGGGCCTGCTTGCCGTTCTCCGCCTCCTCTATGTTGCTGTAGCCGAGCTGGTTGAGGATGGTCCTTATTATCCTCCTCATGGTGCTCATGTCGTCCACCACGAGGATCCTTATGTCCTGCGGGGGCATCGGCATCTCTCAGACCTCCTAAAGTCCGAATTCCTCAAGGAGTTTATCCACATCGTCCTGGCTTATCCTGTCCTGGGAGAGAAGCTCGCTCACCTTGCCCTTTATGCCCTGAACCTGCTCCTCGTTCAGATCCTTGCCCGCCACCACCTGGGAGACGATCACGTCCAGCAGGGTCTCCTTGACCTTCTGGAGAACGTCCAGAACCGTCTTGAGTTGCTGGCCCGCAAGGTCGTGGAATGACATGTGGGTGTAGAGCTCCAGCAGTGTGTTTATGTTCTCCTGATTCTTCTCCTTTATACTCTCGAGCCTCTGCCTCACCTTGGGTATGGGATTAAGAGACAGCAGAAACTCCACGTCCTCACCTATCTTGTTGGAGTTCTCGTTGATCTTCTCGAGCAGGTTCATTATGGTGTGGGAGGTTTTCTCTAAGAAGACCATCACGTCCTCTATGTTCTTGGCTGTCTCTGGAAGAAGCTGGGAGCTTTCGGTGACGGGCTTTTTGATGTTCTCTATTACGCCCTCGAGCTCCTTTACGTTCTCAAGAAGCTCCCTTATGATCTCTTCAAGCTCCTTCATTCCGAACCTCTTACGGGGTGCTCTATCAGTGAAGTTATTTTAACAGCTTTCTTCCCTGCGGACTCTCCCAGAATTCCCCTAAACATGGGGACTCCAGAGACCTTGACTATGACGGACTCTCCAGCTCTTCTGTCCAATGGTATAAAGTCTCCCTCCTTGAGCTCCAAAACCTCCCCCACGCTCATGGTGAGTGGTGGCAGAATAGCCTCCAGGAGGACCTCCGTGCCCATGAGGTTCTCGAGTATCACATCTCGAAAACTTCCGCTCTCCGAGTCCGCGGTTCTCAGCTTGTCCTTTATGGGGTCTATCGTCTTCATGGGTATCGCCAGGTATACCTCTCCCTTGAAGGCCTCTATCTCCACCTCGAGGGTGATAACTATCACTATCTCGTTCCTGCTGACCGTGATCAGCCTCCTGGGGTTGTCCTCGAAGCCAGCGAACTCTATCTCCCCCTCTCCCACCAGCTCCATCCAGGCGGAGTTCAGGTGCTTGACGAATATATCTATCAGGTTCTTTATTATCTTCATCTCGAACTTGGTGAAGCTCTTCCCCTCCACCTTGTAAGGCTGGGCTGGACCTCCGAAGATTATGCTGATTATGGTGTATATGAGCCTGGTATCGAGAACCATATACATCCTTCCCCCGAGGGCTTCCACGTTGAGGACCGCTATCGCTGCGGGGAGGGGTATCTTGAGGACGAAGTCTGAGATCTTCTCCGTCTTTATGTCCGAAAGGGATATGCTGTCGAGGTTGAAGATGATACCCCTTAGCTCGGTGGTGGCGGCGGCTATCCACCTATTTATCACCTGCTCGAGCTTTATCAGCCTGGTGGGGGAGATCCTCTCGAGCTCGTTTATGTTGAAGGGTTTATACTCTACCGAAGGTCCTTCTTCCTCCTCCTCCTTTCCGAGGCTCTGGAGGAGCATATCTATCTCTTCCTGGGAGAGAAAATCCTCCTCAGCCATAAGATTAAATATAGCAGAGATAAAACGATTTAAAATTAGTAATGATGCTAAGTAAAACAGCTTTCCAGAGCGGAGGTGCTTCAAATGACACTCTACGGTATATCTGAGGAGAACCTCAGACTGAGAAGAGAGTTCATGAACTTCACCTCGGAGGACGTGAAGATCCTCGCCCAGCTCTACTCCTGGGCAAGGGAATACGGCCCGAGGATCATAAAAGAGTTCTACGACATCCAGTTCTCCTTCCCCGAGACGAGGGAGTTCCTTGAGAAGGTTGCTCAGAGGAAGGGCATAACTCTGGATCAGCTCAGGAGCCAGGTGGAGAGGACTCAGCTCCAGTATTTTCTGGACATCTTCGAAGAGGCCTCGAGGGGCGGAAACTTCGGGGTGCCCTACTTCGAGAGGAGGCTCAGGATAGGATCGGTCCACAACGTTTTGAACCTCCCAATGAAGTGGTATATAGGCTCCTACGGAATATACATGAACCTGGTTCTCAAATACCTCCAGAAGGCCTTCAAGTTCAGGCCTGGCTTCAGGGAAAGGGCCATGAGCGCCATCATGAAGGTCTTCATATACGACATGCAGAGCGTCTTCGATGCCTTCTTCTTCGACTTTTTGAAAGATGTTGATGTGGACATAGATCAGATAGAGGAGGCCAAAGATCCGAGGAAGGATCTCTCAGACTTCTATGCAAAGATTAAAAAGCTCGTTAAAGAGAAGATAGAGGAGAAGGCAAGGGCCCTCGAGGCGGTGATAAAGGATCTCTCAGAAGCTATGGAGAAGCTCAAGAGCGGGGACCTCACCATCAGCGTGGAGGTGAAGGTGGGAGACTACGAGAAGCTCTACAGGGACTTCAACGAGATGGTGGCGGGCCTCAGAAGACTCCTCGGAAAAGCCTACATAAGCTCGAGCGAGCTTACCGACAGCGCCATAGTTCTGACGGACGTCTCCTACCAGATACAGGACAGCCTCAAGCTTCTTAACGAGAACATAAGCACCATCTCCACCTCCGCGGAGGAGTTCTCCGCCATAGTCCAGCAGAACGCCCAGAACATCCTGGGGGCCAGAAGCCTCGTCCAGGAGATGCACTCCACCTTCACGGAGAACCACAAGGTTCTGAGCGACCTCATCTCCAACATGCAGGAGATCTACCAGTCGGTAGAGAAGTATTCGGAGGTTATCAAGGAGCTGAGTAGGTCGGTGGACAGGATAGGGGAGATAACGGGAACCATAAACTCCATCGCGGAGCAGACGAGCCTGCTTTCGCTCAACGCGGCGATAGAAGCAGCGAGAGCCGGAGAGGCCGGAAGGGGCTTTGCGGTGGTCGCGGACGAGGTGAGAAAGCTCGCTGAGAGAACCTCCGAGTCCGCCAAGGACATAATCGAGATAATCGAAGGAGTGAGCGAGTCCGCCTCCAAGGCGGTGGGACTTATAGAGAAGATCCTCGACACGGTCCAGAGGGGGATGGAGGCCTCCAACAAGGCGAGCATGGCCATCTCGGACCTTGCGGAGAAGATGAAGGAGGTGGACACCAGGATATCCGCCCTCGCCACCGCTGGTGAGGAGGAGGCCTCGACCGCCAACCAGCTGAGCGAGTCGGTGATGGAGCTAAGGAACCTGGCTGAGAGCGATAAGCAGAGAGCGGAAGAACTCAAGGAGATAGCCAACAGGACGATGGAGGTTCTGAGAACCCTGCTGGCGGATCTCGAGAGGATAAAGCTGGACGTCTTCAACATAGAGAAGGCCAAGGTGGCCCACAACATGTGGAAGCTCAAGCTCCTTAAGTTCCTCGAGGGGGATCTGGAGATGGATCCCTCCGAGCTGGTGGACCACACCCAGTGCTACCTCGGGAAGTGGTATTACTCCCAGGGCAAGGAGCACTGCGGACATCTGGACAGCTTCAGGGCGATAGAGCCTCCCCACATAGAGCTCCACAGGCTCGCAAGGGAGATATACGAGCTCAAGAAGGCTGGCAAGGTGGACGAAGCCAAGCAGAAGCTCCTCAGGGTGAAAGAGGTGGCGAGCGTAATAGTGGAGAACCTCGACAAATTGAAGGCGGAGTGCACCAGGTCCGATTAACTTTATAATTGTGATGGAGGCGGATCATGGCTGAGGAGAAAACTCAGGAGTGCGCCAAGTATATGGAGGAGCTCTCCCGGCTCACCGAAAACCTCATGAAGATAGCCAAGCAGTCGAACCTTCTCGCCCTCAACGCGGCCATAGAGGCGGCAAGAGTGGGAGAGGCGGGGAAAGGATTCGCTGTGGTCGCCACCGAGTTCAGGAAGCTGGCGGACAACACCTCAAAGCTCTCGAAGGAGATCAAGAGCATAGTGGATCAGCTCTCGGAAGTTCTCAAGGTGGAGGCGGAAGATGAGTCCTGAGAAGCCCGGCGGAGCACTCCCGGACATCTTAGAGACCGGGAAGAACGAGCTCGAGATAGTGGACTTCCGCATATACGAGGACAGGCCCGAGGGCATATACGAGTGGATATTCGGCGTGAACGTGGCCAAGGTGAGAGAAGTCCTCAGACTCCCCAGGATAACCAAAGTCCCCAACATGCCCCCCGAAGTGGAGGGGATGGCGGAGATCAGGGGGAAGCTCATCCCGGTTGTGAGCCTGGCCAGGTGGATAGGGATAGAGGAGCCTCCCGAGAGGAAGAAGTTCCTGCTTCACCTTGAGTTCCTCAGGGAGAACGTGGGAGTTATAGTCCACGACGCCAAAAGAATAAGGAGGATCTCCTGGAGCGACATAAAGAAGGCCCCCGACACCCTCAATCAACAGCTCGGAGGAAGGATAACGGGAGTGGTGGACACGGAGGACGGGCTTCTGGTTATCCTCGACTTCGAAGGCATCCTCCACGACATAGGACTCCTCAAGATCTTTGGAGAGGCTGAGGCCAAGGAAAAGGCAGGAAAAACCGAAAGGACATACACCATACTCGTTGCTGAGGACTCCGCCATAGCGAGGAAGATAATCACCGACATTTTGGAGAGCGCTGGACACAAGGTCATAATGACCGAGGACGGCCTCCAGGCCTGGAACCTGCTGAACGAATACCTCCAGAAGGCCAAGCAGGAGAACAGACCCATAACCGACTACATCCAGCTCGTTATAACTGACATAGAGATGCCCAACATGGATGGCCTGACGCTCACCAAGAAGATCAAGGAAACCGTAGGCCTGATGGGACTCCCCGTTATAGTGAACACCACCCTCTCGGACGACTCCAACAGGCAGAGGGCCTTCCGTGTTAACGCGGACGGCTTCATAGTCAAGTTCGATGCGGAGGAGCTTCTCGAGATGGTGAACAAGCTCGGAGCCAAGGGAGGGGAGACATGATAAGCGATGAAATGAGGGAGATCTTTAACGAGTTCGTGGTAGAGGCGGAGGAGAACCTCCAGAAGGTGGAGGAGAACCTCCTTGAGCTGGAGAAGGATCCCCAGAACGAGGAGCTCCTGAACGCCACCTTCAGAGCCATGCACACCCTCAAGGGAGGAGCTGGCTTCCTGGGGCTCAAGGCCATAGTGGATGTGGCCCACGCCGCGGAGGACGTCCTCGGAAAGCTCAGGAGCGGTGAGCTGACGCTGACCCCAGAGATAAACGACGCCATCCTCGAGGCGGTGGACTTCATCCGCTCCGCCATAGAAAGATACGAGGCGGGGGAGGAGGTGGAGACCCCCGAGGATCTCGTGAACAAGCTAAGAAGCCTAGAGCAGGGAGAGGTCAAAGAGGAGAAGGCCCAGGGCGAGGAGAGCATAGACGAGCTCCTCGACAGGTTCGGCTTCTCTCACCTCAAGGGCAAGCCCATAGAGGAGATCCTCGAAGAGCTCATACTCCTCCCTCCCGACGAAAGACCCTCCGAGCTGATAGAGGCCCTCGACCGCATAGTTGCGAAAGGTGAGGCTTCTCAGGAGACAGCAGAGAAGGAGGAAGAGAAGGCCATACAGCCCACAGAGGAGACCGTAGAAGAGAAGAGGGAGGAGGTAAAGGCGGGGGAGCTTAAGAAGGAGGAGAGGAAACCTGCCCCCAAAACAGAGGGGGAGAAGGTGGTCAGGATAGACGTTCACAAGATAGAGAGCCTTATGAACCTGGTGGGGGAGCTCGTTCTCGAGAGGAACAGGCTTCTCAGGATATTCCAGAAGCTCTACGACGAGTATCAGTCCAAGACGGTGGACGAGCTCGAGACCGTGATCTCCTCCCTCGACAGGATAGTGGGGGACCTCCAGCTGGCGGTCATGAAGACGAGGATGCAACCAGTCAAGCGCCTCTTCCAGAAGTTCCCCAGAGTGGTCAGGGATCTGGCCAGAATGCTGGGCAAGGAGGTGGAGCTCGTCCTCGAGGGAGAGGATGCGGAGATGGACAAGACGGTCCTCGAGAAGCTGGAAGAACCCCTCATACACCTGATCAGGAACGCGGTGGACCACGGCATAGAGCCCCCTGACGAGAGGGAGAGGGCGGGGAAGCCCAGGAAGGGCATAGTCAAGCTGAGCGCCTACTACCACGGGGACAGGATATTCATAGAGGTCTACGACGACGGAAGAGGGATAGACGTGGAGAAGGTCAAGCGCAAAGCCTTAGAGAAGGGGATAATCTCCCCCGACAGGGCGGAGAAGATGACGGAGAAGGACGTCCTCTTCCTCATATTCCATCCCGGCTTCTCCACAAAGGAGCAGACCTCCGAGGTCTCCGGAAGGGGCGTTGGTATGGACGTGGTCATGAACACCGTCTCCGCCTTCAGGGGAACCATAGACATAGAGACGGAGAAAGGAAAGGGAACGAGGATAGTCCTCTCCTTCCCGCTCACCGTGGGAATAATAAGGTCCCTCCTCGTCTCCGTGGACGGAAAGCTCTTCGCCATACCCATACACTCGGTCCTCGAGATAATCCAGGGAGAGGACGCCGAGATAACGACCGTCTCCGGCAAGGAGGTCCTCATCCTCAGAGAGCTAACCATACCCCTCATAAACCTGGGAGAGGCCCTCGAGATGGGAGGAGGGAAGGTGGGCTACGTTATAGTCTCCCAGGTGGGAAGCCAGAAGGTTGCCTTCACCGTTGAGGACCTCTTCGGTGACGAGGAGGTGGTCGTGAAGCCCCTTGGGAAGATAATAGGCGAGGTTCAGGGCATATCTGGAGCCACCATAACTGGAGACGGGAAGGTGGTCCTGATCCTGGACCTGGACGGGATTCTCAAGAGGGAGATGAGATCCATAACCTTCGTGTGAGGTAGTTGCCATGGCTGAGATAGTTCCCGTAGGAGAGGTGAAGCCCGAGAAGGTCTCGGAGGTAGAGGAGTTCCTCGGCATATCCTTAGAAAAGGAGCTTATCGGCATGCCCCTTAAGAAGATACTCACCATCTCCAAGGTCCTCGAGATAGTTAAGGTTCCCTACACCTCCAGCTTCATAGTGGGAGTTATGAACCTGAGGGGCGAGATAATACCTGTTCTTTCTCTAAAACAAATTCTGGGCCTCTCGGAAACCACCGAACCCACGAGGATAGTGGTCCTCGACTCCAAGCACGGGAAGGCCGGAGTTCTGGTGGACAACATAGTGGGCGTTGTGAGAGTCCCCAGCGAGAGGCTCGAGCCCAACCCCATGGTGGGAAGATACAGCGCCTACGTGAGCCATGTTGCCCAGACCGAATACGGCCTCATGGAGATCCTCGACGTCGACAGGCTCGTTGACTCCCTCGTGAAGGAGGAGTGATCTAAGGGAAAAACCCCTCCACACTCGAGGTTCTGCTCTGCCCTCACACGAGTTAATAAAGCTCATCTCACAAAACTTGACAACAGAAAACTAAAGTTTTAAAATATTTCGAGAATCAGAAAGGAGGAGGTGGAAAGATGGCGGAGAAGGTTCTCGGTATAGACCTGGGAACGACCAACTCGGTCGTGGCGGTGATGATGGGAGACGAGGCGGTTGTGATACAGAACCAGGAGGGAGCGAGACTGACACCCTCCGTGGTCTCCTGGACCAAAGAGAAGGAGATACTCGTGGGAGACCCTGCCAAGAGGAGGGCTGTCCTCGATCCAGAGAACACGGTCTACGAGTCCAAGAGGTTCATAGGCAGGAAGTTCGACGAGGTGAAGGAGGAGGCCAAGAGAGTTTCCTATAAAGTGGTGGCGGACGACAAGGGGGACGCCGCCTTCGACATTCCAAACGCTGGGAAGATAGTCCGCCCCGAGGAGGTGGGGGCCCACGTCCTCAGAAAGCTGAAGGAGGCCGCGGAGGCCTACCTCGGTGAGAAGATAACCAAGGCGGTCATAACGGTCCCAGCTTACTTCAACGAGAGGCAGAGGCAGGCCACGAAGGACGCGGGAAAGATAGCGGGCCTTGAGGTCCTCAGGATCCTCAACGAGCCAACCGCGGCGGCCCTCGCCTACGGACTCGACAAGAAGTCCGACGTTAAGATCCTCGTCTACGACTTCGGAGGAGGAACCTTCGACGTCTCCATACTCGAAGGCGGGGAAGGTGTAATAGAGGTCAAGGCCACCTCCGGAGACACCCACCTCGGTGGGGCAAACATAGACGAGAGGATAATGGAGTGGCTCATAGAGGAGTTCAAGAAGGAGACGGGCATAGATCTGAGGAACGACAGGACCGCCCTCCAGAGGCTCAAGGAGGCCGCGGAGCAGGCCAAGAAGGAGCTCTCCTTCAAGCTTGAGACCGAGATCAACCTGCCCTTCATAACCATAGATCCCTCCAGCAACCAGCCCCTGCACCTTCAGAAGAAACTCACCAGGGCAAGACTCGAGGAGATGATAAAGGACCTCATAGACAGGACCATGGACATAGTCAAGAAGGCCCTCGAGGACGCCAAGCTCAAGCCCGAAGACATAGACGACATAGTCCTCGTGGGAGGATCCACCAGGATACCCCTCGTCCAGCAGAGGATAAAGGAGTTCTTCGGTAAAGAGCCCCACAAAGGCGTCAACCCCGACGAGGTGGTGGCGGTGGGCGCAGCCATACAGGCGGGAGTGCTCTCTGGTGAGGTTAAGGAGATACTCCTCGTGGACGTTACGCCTCTGTCCCTCGGAGTTGAGACCTACGGGGGAGTGATGACCGTCCTGATACCCAGGAACACCCCCATACCCTACAGGAAGTGTGAGGTCTTCACCACAGCCTCCGACTACCAGACAGAGGTGGAGATCCACGTCCTTCAGGGGGAGAGGCCCCTCGCCAAGGACAACAAGTCCCTCGGTAAGTTCTATCTGACAGGGATACCTCCCGCTCCGAGGGGAGTTCCCAAGATAGAGGTCTGCTTCGATATAGACGCGGACGGCATACTCCACGTTACCGCCAAGGACCTGGGAACAGGGAAGGAGCAGTCCATAAGGATCCAGCCCTCCTCGGGCCTAACCCAGGAGGAGATAGAGAGGATGGTGAAGGAGGCGGAGGCCCACGCGGAAGAGGACAGGAAGAAGAAGGAGCTGATAGAAACCAAGAACCAGCTGGATCAGCTCGTTTACAACCTGGAGAAGATCATAAACGAGAACAAGGACAAGCTTCCCGAGGATCACGTGAAGGAGGCCCAGGAGGTTATAGAGGAGGCCAAGAAGGTCATAGCGGAGGCCCAGGAGATAGATCAGGTGAAGTCCGTAATGGACAAGGTTCTCCAGGTATCCTCCAAGATAGGCTCGCAGATCTACGGAGGAGCGGGCAAGCAGGCGGGAGGAGGTGAGAACAAGAAAGAGGGCGGTGACGACGTGGTGGACGCCAAGCCCGTGGACTGATCTCCGCCTTCCCTTCGCTCTTTTATAATTTTCCTGTGAGGCTGAAGCCAAAAGCTTATCTTGAACTGGGAAAACTAAGCTATGCCTACTCCCTGTCCATCTTCATATTCACAATAATCAAGCCTATGATGGACAAACAGATCGACGTTTATCAGGCTGTGGCGAGTCTATCGGTGTCTTTGCTATTAATAGTGGTCGGAACTATACTTATAAACAGAGGAGACGAGTGATGAACTTGGAGGACTGGTTCCTTCCTATCAGCGGTTTGCTCTTCCTCCTGCTTATGGCTTATTTTGCCTTCTTTACTGAGAAGGATACAACCTCTAAAACCGCAAGATGAAGAGAGAGATCCGCACCGATAAGGCTCCAAAACCAGTAGGCCCCTACTCCCAGGCGGTTGAGGTGGGCAACACCCTCTACCTCTCGGGACAGATAGGCATAGAGCCTTCCACGGGGAAACTGCTCGAGAGTTTTGAGGATCAGGCAAGGCAGGTTCTGACCAACGTGGAGGAGATCTTAAAGGAGGCTGGATATTCCAAAGAAAACATAGTAAAGGTAATCATATACCTGACCGATATCTCCAGGTTCAGGGAGTTTAACGTGCTGTACGAAGAGTTCTTCAAAGATGTGGATCCCAAGCCCGCACGCGTTACCGTGGGCGTTAAGGAGCTACCCCTCGGGGCCCAGATAGAGGTTGAGGTAGTGGCAGTCAGGTATTAGGGTTTTGAACTTTTCTACGATGAGATCCTGATCCAGATATCTGCGGTGAGGTCAGCTCTCAGCGGTGTGGCGGTGAGGCTCCTCGAGGATCACGTAGAGTCCTGCGTAAAGCCGAGTGTGGAGGCGGGAGACATGAAGGCTCTGGAGGACTTCCTCGAAGCTGTCAAGAAGCTTATGAAGGGAGGATGCTGAGATGAGGGAGCTTTTGGGTAGCCTCGTGGGGACCGTGGCCTCCCTCCTTGCCGCTTCCTGCTGTGTGGTCCCCTCCCTCTTTGTGGTTTTCGGGGTTTCGGTGGGTGGTCTTGGATTCCTCAGCGCCCTGGAGCCTTACAGGTGGTATCTCCTCGGGGTGGCATACCTGGCGGTGGGATACTCCCTCTACAGGCTCTACCTCAGAAGTTGGATAAATGAGAAGCTCCTCAAGAAGCCCGCCATCGAGTGCGCCTGTGAGGAGCCCGGCTGGACGAGCAAACTCAGCAAAGGAGCCACGTGGACTGCCCTCATTCTTCTGATAGTGGCCACCTTCTACCCTTACGTGATCGAAAAAATCTACGGAGGTTGAGATATGAGAAAGGTTCTGGTGGCTCTTGTTCTTCTCTTTAGCTTCAGCTTTGCGGAGAAGGTCCTCGTGATCGATGTGGAAGGCATGACCTGCAAGATGTGCCCCATAGCGGTCAAGAAGGCCATATCCCAGGTAAAGGGCGTCAAGTGGGTGAAGACCTCCCTTAAGAACCGCATAGCGGTTGTGGTAACTGAGGACTCGGTCAAAGAGGAAGAGGTTCTGAAAGCTATCCCCAGGGCGGGAAACTACAAGGGAAAGCTGATAGGCAAGGCCCAGTTTTAGGAGGTTCTGAAGATGATCAGGCTGAAGATTACGGGAATGACCTGCGATCACTGTGCTCAAACCGTCAAAAAAGCCTTAGAGAGTGTAGATAAGGTGAAGTCCGCCAGGGTCTACTTCCCTCAGGGATACGCCGAGGTGGAGACGGAGGGTGAGGTAGATGTAAAAGATCTCGTTAAGGCGGTAGAGCGATCGGGATACGGGGCGGAGCCCTTGGGGAAAGCTCCGGAGGTTTACATCCCTAAAGAGAACCTCTACGACCTTTTCATCCTCGGAGGGGGATCCGCCGGCTTTGCGGGGGCAATAAGGGCGGTTGAGCTGGGAGCCAAGAAGATCCTCATAGCGGAGGAGCGCATCATAGGCGGGACGTGTCTCAACAGGGGCTGTATACCCTCCAAGTATCTCATAGAGACCGCCAACATGCTCTACACTCCCAGCTCCAACCCCATCCCCAGCGTGAGGCTCGGCCGAGGTGATCTCGACTTTAAAAAGGTCCTTGAGCTGAAGGAGGATCTCTTGAAGGACCTCCGAAAGGAGAAATACTGGAACGTCCTCGAGGCATACCCCGAGATAGAGTATGTGGAGGGGCACGCCGAGTTTATCGATAGCGGAAGGGCAAGGGCAGGAGACAGGAAGATCAGCTTCCACAGGGCACTGATATCTTCGGGATCAAGGCCCTTCATACCCCCGATAAAGGGCATAAACGAGGTTCCCTACCTTACCAGCGACACGCTCTTCGACCTTGAGGAGCTTCCCAAGCACCTCCTCATAATCGGAGGGGGAGCGATAGGTTTAGAGCTGGGACAGGCCTTCCTTAGGTTCGGATCCAGAGTGAGCATCGTGGAAGCCCTTCCCGAGATAGCCATGGGGGAGGAACCCGAGATAAGGAGAAGACTGAGAGAACTCCTCGAGAGGGAGGGCATGGAGATCCACACCTTCTCGAAGGTGGAGGAAGTCTACCATAGGGACGGGAAGATAACCCTCAGGATCTCTAAAGAAGGGAAGATCTTCGATCTTGAGGGAACGCACCTCCTCATTGCCACCGGAAGGAGGGCGAACACAGAGAGCCTCGGTCTCGAAAAAGTGGGAGTGGACGTAGATCAAAGGGGCTTCATAAAAGTGAACGACTTCCTCCAGACCACAAACCCCGGGATATACGGAGCGGGGGATTGCATAAACAGGATGCTTCTCGTTACGGTCGCCGCGCTGGAGGGGGGCACCGCGGTAGAGAACGCCCTTCTGGACAATAAAAAGAAGGTGGATTACCTCTCCGTCCCCCACGCCGTGTTCACGGACCCCGAGGTGGGGAGTGTCGGTCTCACCGAGGAGGAAGCTATCAGGAGAGGCTTTAAGGTGGACACGAGGATCTTGGAGTTCTCCAAGGTCCCAAGAGCGATCATATCTTTCAGGACCGAGGGTATCGTGAAGATGGTGATCGATCAGGAAACTCACAGAGTTCTGGGAGTTCACATCCTCGCTCCCCACGGGGCGGAGATCGTTCACAGGGTCGTCCCAATAATAAAGCTCGGCCTGAGGCTTGAAGACATCCTCGATATGGTCGACGTCTACCCTACCTTATCAGAATCTATAAAGCTCTGCGCCCAGACCTTCTTCAAGGACGTTTCCAAGCTCTCCTGCTGTGCTCAGTAAGGTATGTCGTGTCTGTCCACGATCTTCCAAAGTTCAAGTAAGGTTCCGAGGAAGTCTTCGAAGTTCTTCACCGGCTCAAAGCTTCCCACCTGTTCGGGATTCTTGCCACTCTCGATTTTGAATACCTTACCGCTGGTAAGCTCCAGGTAGAACTCAGTCAATTGGACCTTTTCAGTCAAAAAAGTAAATCCGGTAGACTTCAGAAAGATCTCTGAGATGGTGAAGAAGGTAAACCTAGAACCCTCGAGTTTTAGATTGAGGAGACCGCACAAGCCTTCAACTGTAGGAGTCCCTCTAAACTTCACCTTAAAGATCTTACCTTTGGAGGAGCTTCTGTCACCTAAAACCTTCCCTTCTTCCCTGTATACCTCTAAGATGGAGCTTTCATAGTCCACCCTAACTGACAGACCAATCCTGTATAGAAACTCCACCTTCGAGTCCTTGTAGAGGACAGCGGTGTTCTTAAAGATCTTTGAAAACTCTCTCATAATTGGTGCGGGCCTTGAGTATACTTCTCCGCACCGGAATGTCAACTTCCCTTCATCAGGTTTCGGGAATGTTATCTTAATCCTTAGTGAGCTACAGGCTTGTAGGTCTGGGCTTAGTGATCGGCCTTCTATCCTTACTGCTGTGGAGCAGACCTTCCTTTTTAGAGCGGGTGGCTCTGAGGGTCGAGGATACCAAGTTCCACGTGAGATACCTCTTAGGAGCTGATCCACAGCCCTCGGGCAAGGTAGTGGTGGTAGCGATAGACGAAAAGAGCGTTAATGAACTGGGTAGATGGCCCTGGAGCAGAAAGGTGATAGCCAGACTAATAGACAACCTTTCCGAAGCTAAGATGGTGGCGGTAGATATTGTCTTTTCCGAAAGGGAAAACTCCGAGAGCGATGAAACTCTCGCGGAAAGCATAGAGAGGCACGGCAGGGTCATACTTGGCTTCTTCTTCAGGCCCAGCGCCACTCAGCGGGAGGATCCGGAAGCCCTCGGTCTTCTTGCGGACAGCGAATTTCTGAGGTTCAAGCTGAGGTCAAATACTGTGGGGCTTTTGGAACCTCCACACGCGGAGCTGAACATTCCAGAGATAGCTAAGGGAGCTCTGGCCTTCGGATACCTGAATGCGGAGCCGGATCCAGACGGAATATACAGGAAGTATCCTCTTGCCTACATCTTCAAAGGTGGTGTATACCTTCCCCTTGCCCTCCAGGCCTTGAGATTCTACGAGGGGAAGGACTTCTACATGGAGCTTTCCGAGAGGGGGATAGAAAAGTTTCTATACAGAGAAAGGGAGGTTCCTGTCTACGAGGGTAGATTTCACCGCATAAACTTCTATCCGGAGGATAAGCTCAGTATAGTGCCTGCGGTGGACGTAATAAAGGGGAGGGTAAGCGGAAAGTTTTTTGAAGGGAAGGTAGTCTTCGTGGGAGCTACCGAGATAGGTATATACGATGTCCGTCCCACACCGATAGATCCTATAACCCCCGGAGTATTTCTTCACGCCTTCACCTTCTCCAACTTCATCTCCAACCACTTTTTAAGATCCTTTCCCCTTTTTGACCTTTCCATGCTCCTGCTACTTTCAAGCCTACCCTTCCTGGCCCAGAGGTTTAAAAGTTTTACCGGAAGGTCTCTCCTCTACATACCTCCCGCGGTTTTCTATCCCCTTACATCCTTTCTGCTCTTTTCCTACGCCAGAATAGACCTCAACCTCTTTTATCCTCTATCAGGCTTTCTCCTATCGCTCATAGTTCAGGAGGGAATAAGCATCTTCGTGGCGGAGAAGGATGTTAGGGAGCTTAAAAGGGCCTTCAGTAGCTACGTATCTCCCCAGCTCCTCCAGATAATAATCAGGAATCCGGACCGCCTCAAGCTGGGAGGTGAGAAGAGGAAGATTACGGTCCTTTTCTCGGACATAAGGGGGTTTACCTCCCTCTCCGAAAAGCTCGATCCTGAAAGGCTGGTGAACCTTCTCAACACCTTCCTCACTCCTATGACGGAGATAATACTCAAGAACGGGGGAATGCTCGACAAATACATAGGGGACGCGATAATGGCTCTATTCAACGCTCCGGTGAATGTGGAAGGGCATGCGGAGAGAGCCTGTAGCTCCGCTCTGGAGATGGTAAGGAGGCTTGAGGAGCTCAACCCCAGATTTGAGAAAGAATACGGTATCAGGCTGAACATAGGCATCGGAATAAACACGGGAACAGCGGTAGTGGGAAATATGGGATCCAAACAGAGGTTCGACTACACCGCCATAGGGGATACGGTCAACTTGGCCTCAAGGCTCGAGGGCCTTACCAAGCTCTACGGTGTTAACATAATCCTGAGCGAGTATACGAGGAGGGAAATAGGGGACTCTTTCCTCACAAGGAAGCTGGACGTGGTAAAGGTTAAGGGGAAAGAGAAGGCGGTGGCCATATACGAGCTTCTCGAAGATACGGAGGAAAACCGGAAAATGGCAAAATCCTTCGAGGAGGCCCTTGAGGAATACATGAAGGGGAACTTCGAAACCGCCATGCTCCTCTTTGAGGAGATAAGTATAAGGTTCGGGGACAAAGCGAGCGGTGTATTCGTAAAAAGGTGCAGGGAGCTTCTCCAGAATCCTCCGGAGGAGTGGACGGGCGTCTATGTAGCGAGGGAGAAGTGATGAGGGTAAAGGTTCTGGGAGCTTACGGAGGGAGATACGGAGACCTTGGGACCACTTGCTTCCAGCTTGCGGAGGGAGTTATCCTAGATGCGGGGAACGTTATGAGGGCGCTGGGTGAGGAGTGCCTGAAGATAGATCACGTTTTTCTGACCCACGCCCACCTGGATCACATAGTTGACATACCCTTCATGATCGACTACACCTTCAGGTTCAGGGAAAAACCTCTCAACATATACGGCCACGGAGAAACCCTCGAGGCCCTCAGGGATTACATAATGAACTGGAACATATGGCCCGAGTTCAGCTCCATAAGGCTGATAAACTCTGGAGACTACGCTGTAAGCTACGTGGAGATAGAGCCTTATAAGGAGATAGAAATCGACGGCCTGAGGATAAAAACCTTCCCCAGCAACCACACCATAACCACCCTGAGCTATGTGGTGAAGAAGGGGGACAGAGGAGTTCTGATCACAGGAGATACCTACAAGAATCCAAGGGTGTGGGAGATAATAAACGAGGACGAAGAGATAAAGGCTCTGATAACGGAAGTATCTTACCCCAGCTACATGCACAATCTGGCGGAGGTGAGCAAGCACCATACACCAAAAACTCTGAAGGAGGAACTGGAAAACCTTGAAAGAGACATAGATATATTCGTTATGCACCTCAAGCCCAACGCCATAGAGGAGTTAAAAAAAGAGATAAGAGAGGTGCTCCCTCAGGTAAAAGTTCTCGAGGATGGCGACGAAATTATAATATAGCTTTAAAGAGGAGGGAATCATGGAACCGACAAAGCTAAGCGAGGAGCTGGTAGGCCTGCTAAAAAGCAGGGGAAAAGAAGAGAGCTTCAAGCTGGGGGACATCCTCATGGAAGAGGGGCAGGAATCGGACAAAATTTACGTGATCGAAAAGGGCTACGTAAACGTGACCAAGAAGGATCCCATGGGGAACGATGTCCTTATAGGGACCGCAGGACCGGGATCAATAATAGGCGAGATGGGTGTCTTTATGGGGATCGAGAGGACCGCAACGGTGAGGGCGGTCTCGGACCTCAAGGCGGTTAGCTTCGGAAAGGATGAGTTTCTGGAAGTGGTCAGTAGCGTCCCCGAGGTCTCTGCCTACATCATAAGCGTGCTTACAAAGAGACTCTATAACCTCAACAGAAGGCTCATAAACGCCATAAACTCCAAGCTGATGATAGTGATGGGGAACTACATAATAGATAAGCTCAGGGACGCGGATCCCATGGGAGGAGAGAAACTGACCTTTGATCTCTCTACCGCCGCACTCGAGACGGGACTCGATATAGAGAAGGTGGTTACAGCTCTCAACAACCTGGCAAAGGCGGGAGTGATACACGATTACAAGCTCATAGAAGAGGTTCGTGAAGGAGAAGGAGAGGGTGAGGAGAAGAGAACTGTTGCGGAGCTTACCGCGGATCCACAGCAGATAAAGTCTTACCTCAAGACGATCTCCTATATCTGAGCAGGAAGAGCCCCGCTACGAAGGAAAGGAAACAGAGAGCACCCGCGCCCGCTATCACGAATACGGTTCCATCGAACCAAAACTTCATGGGGTATATCCTCAGAAGCGTGTCCCTGTAACTGAACCTCCAGGAGTAGGGATCAAAGACGTAGTTATGGAAAAGCTCAAAGGCAAGATCGTAGTTTACCACGGAGAATATCGCTGAAGCCACCGTGAGCACGAAGGAAAAGATAGAAGCTCCTATAAGAGCCTTTCCTACAAGCCTAAGGTCTCTGAGATAGATAAGGGCCAAGACCGAAAGTATAGTGGCTCCGTAGACTATGGGGAAGAATACGGATAGAAAGTTCTTTACATCCTCCATATGCTTTATCTCTCTGTGGTTGAAGGCGAGCCTTCCGTCAGGTAGCGTAGCTCTTTTGAACTCCTCCATACCCTCGTCGGAAAGGACCGCCCTCAGACCGAGCTTGGCCAGATACTTTCTGTATTCATCGGGTAGGCCGTATCTGTCTTTCGGAAAGTCCGCCTTGGAGTACTCCCAGTCTATGAACCACTCGTTGAAGGCTACTCTTGTAGGGATACCGAAGAAGACGATGGGGCTGAGCAGGATTACAATAAAGAGGGCAACGATTTTATCAAGACCGCTCTTTCTTCCAGACATTTTATTATCTCCCCGATCCCTTCTCTTCTGATAAAGTATACCCTTCCCCCGAGAGGGTCTCCCTCTTCTTTCAGAGGAGTTATCCTCACGTAGCCGAGCTTTCTTGAGGCCACGTAGCCTGTAATGTAGTCCGGATCGTCGCTCCAGCAAAGCTCCGCCAGAACCCCGCAGTGGAGGTTTTTGAAGGCTATGGCCAGAGCGTCGAGAGTTCTCTCGGTAAAGCCCCTCTTCAGAAGACCCTCTCTCACCGCGGAGCGGTCCTTCCAGTCCACCCTAACTGTCCTTATACCTCTTTCCGGATCAGGTTCGAGTCTCTTACCTGTTTCCACGTCCAGGAGAACAGCCCCCCTCATGTTACCACCTTTCGGATTCGCTCCCTTGGAAAGAAGCCCTACACCTTCCCTCGCTATCCGTTCGGGAACACCGGATTCTACCAATTTGGCTAAGGCAAACTCCCTCCCTTCCTTAACACTTTCAAAACGGTGAGAGCTTACGGGAAGGTCGAACTCCAGCTCTTCAACCTCCTCCAGCCTCTCAACGGTCAGTTTGAGAAAGTCGTGTTCCCCCGGCCTTTTCAGAAGCTCACATAGAGTCAGAGGTATATCTTCTTCCTGGACTATCCTCTCCGCTCCGGAGACATGCTTCCCCTTTAAGGAAGCCCTCATGCGGACACTCAGGAGAGACATCTTCTTATATTCTCTTCGTTGACTGGTTTTATCACGCCTCTTTCGGTAATTATCGCGGTGACGTTCTCCGCGGGAGTTACGTCGAAAGCTATGTGGAGAGCGGGTGTCTCTTCAGGAGCTATCGGGCACCCGAGGCAGTTCTTAAGCTCCTCCTCACTCCTCTCTTCTATTGGTATCTCCTCTCCGCTTTTTACCGAGAGATCAAAGGTAGAGGAGGGAGCGGCTACGTAAAAGGGGACGCCGTGTTCTTTGGCGAGGACAGAAAGGGCGTAGGTCCCTATCTTGTTGGCCACGTCTCCCTTCGCTGTTATTCGGTCCGCCCCCACTATTACAAGGTCCACAAGTCCTTTCTTCATCAGAAATCCTGCTGTGGAGTCCGTTATAAGCCTGTGGGGGATGCCCTCTTTTAAAAGCTCCCAGGCGGTAAGCCTCGCTCCCTGGAGATAGGGCCTCGTTTCGTCCACCCATACTTGGATCCTCTTACCAGAGTAGTGGGCGCTCCTTATCACTCCGAGGGCGGTTCCCCATCCCGCGGTGGCGAGCGCTCCTGTGTTGCAGTGGGTCAGTATCCTGGCTACTTTCGGTATAAGCTCGTTCCCGAGCTCTCCCATCCTCTTATTGGCTTCGTAATCCTCCCTCTCTATTGATACTGCCTCCTTCTCCAGATCTCTTCCAGACCTAATAGCATTCATCATCCTGTCGAGGGCCCAGAAGAGGTTGTAGGCTGTAGGCCTGGTGTTTCTGAGGACTTCATACACCCTTTCCGGCCTTTCTCCGGACTTAATACCGAGCACGAATCCGTAGGCGGCGGTGCAACCTATGGCCGGAGCTCCTCTCACAGCCATATCTTTTATAGCTTCCGCCACCTGTATGTGATCCTTCAGCTCGAGCCAGACCTCCTCGTGAGGAAGCCTTCTCTGATCCAGAAGCAGGAGGTGATCCCCTTTCCAGTGGAAGGCTTTAACTTCCATGGTTCTGCCCATATTCGATATAGTATAAAGTGAGTGGAGAGTTATCTTGTCGCCCTTTGTTTTAAATACTGGATAGGATTTTAACAAATCAGAAAAGTAAGCTACGCCCCCGCGAGGGCTATCTGAGAGTCCTTTTCATTCCTCAAAATATCAGGCTCCGAACTTTTTGAGCCTTAGGGCGTTCGCAAGGAGAAGGTTCATTATCTTCTGGGCGGGCAGAATACCGAGTTCTCCCTTCAGGCATTCTCTTTCGGTGAACCTCTCAGAGGTCCCTCCCAAAACATAGGGAGAGTTTATTAAGAGCGGAACAGGATGCCATGAGTGGCCCTTGAGCTTGGAAGGTGTAGAGTGGTCCCCGGTTATGGCGAGGACGTCGGGCTTAAGCTCTAAAAACTGGGGCAGATGCCTGTCGAAGTCCTCTATGACGGAAACTTTCCCCTCCCAGTTGCCGTCTTCCCCGTAGGAGTCCGTCTTCTTTATGTGGACGAAGAAGAAGTCGTAGTCGCTCCAGACTTTCTTAAGGGTGTTTATCTCACCCTGTATGGTGTTCCCTTCGAACTTTATAATGTCCATGCCTACAAGGCTCGCGAGCCCCTTATACATGGGATATACAGCTATACAGCAGGGCTTTACGCCGAACCTCTCTTCCATGGTGGGAATTCTTGGCTTCTGGGCAAAACCTCTCAGGAGAAGGTAGTTAGCCTTGGGCTCTTCCTTCAAAAGCTGAGAGACCTTTTCTACAAACTTCTCCACAACACGCGCCACCCTTTCAGCGTTTGGATTCCTCCCCACGGGCTTTAGAGGTTCCTTTCCTACCTCTTGAGGATCGGTGTCGTTGATCTCGTCACTGCCCTCCGGAAGCTCTTCGGGAAACCTCAGAACTATCGCGACCCTGTGCTCCATACCCGGAGCTATGATCACCTGAACACCGTCTATCTCCCTCAGGCTTTCTTGTAGCTTCTTAGTTATCCTTCTGTTCTCCTCAGTGGGTATCCTGCCCGCCCTCCTGTCCTTTACTATCGGTCTGTCGTTCACGTACTCCACAGTGGCGTAGTTACCCCTTATGGCTATGTCCGTGTGTCTGACCTCAAGCCCGAGGCCCAGTGCCTCGAGTATTCCTCTTCCTATCTGATACTTCAGAGGATCGTATCCGAAGAGGCCGAGGTGTCCCGGACCGCTTCCGGGTGTTATGCCGTAGTCCACCGGTATGTGCATGCCGAGGGCGGATACCTTTGCGAGGTTATCAAGGTTAGGCGTATTCGCTATCTCAAGCTCCGTCTTTCCATCCTTTACTGGAAGTCCTCCGAGTCCATCCAGAACTATCAGGAGAATTTTGGAGTCGTTTCTGTGCAGTAGATTCTCGATCATTTTGGAAGGGAGATGGCACCCCCAGCGGGATTTGAACCCGCGTTTCCGGCGTGAAAGGCCGGCGTCCTAGGCCAGGCTAGACGATGGGGGCTGCCTTTCCGTAGCTGGGAGTTTATTATACATTGATGGTGAGGGAGCGTCAAGACCTTAATCCCCCTGAAGAGCGCTTGTTCTAAGGTGATGATCACTTCCCTTCCTTAGAAAAGCCCTCGAGGAACTTCTTAATGCTATTTATTGTTTTTTCCGCCCCCTCCTTGGCTTTGCACAGACCCTTGTTGAACTTGCACCTCGTCAAACATCCCCCTCTCTTCTCCTTATCTAAGGGAAACTCTTGAACACAATCGAAGGCGCACCTTTTGTATTTCACCTCACACCTGTCGAGAACGTCAAGAGAGAAACCCTCACCCGCGATCAGCAGTATAAGGAGCAGTCCTACCACCTTATGGAAGGCTTTACCGGTTGCCCATCCTTTCTCCTCAGCTCGTAATACAGTCCGCATATGCCCCTCCTTCTTCCTACCTTGCCTATGACCTGACGAACTTTCACCTTTTCCCCGGTCTTTACCCAGGGTTTGCCCATCTTACCGTAAACCGAGATGTATCCGTCCTTCTGCTCGATTATAACCACCCATCCGTAGTTCTCCAAATCCCTCCCTGAATAAACCACCCTGCCCGTCTCCACCGCCCTAACATAATCACCGCATCTCGACTTTATGAAGAGTCCCCTTCCCATATTTTCTACGCTTCCTTTAACGGGAGGATAGTAAATGGGTCCCTTCGTCTCCGCATGACGGTCCACCTTTTGAGCGCACGAGGAAAGGAAGAGGATGACTGCCAGTAGCAAGAACTTCATTTCAGCTCCCTGTCCATCTCTATCTTTGATGGGGTGACTCCTCTCTGACCTCTGTATTTACCGCTGTATACCTTCTCCGGAGTTCTGTCAAGCTTTGCAAAGACGAGCTGGCATACCCTCATACCTACGTAAAGTCTGATAGGAACGCTGTTGGCGTTATATAGCTCCAAGGTTATCTGTCCCTCGAAGCCTGCATCCACCCACCCCGCGTTCTCTATGAAGAGACCGAGTCTACCGAGAGAAGATCTACCCTCCACGAAGGCGGTTATGTGGGGTGGAAGCTTTATGTATTCGACTGTAGTTGCGAGCAGGAACTCTTTCGGGCCTATCTCTATACACTCGCTCACCACCTCTTTTTCTATGTCCTTAACACCTTCCCTTACATCTATTGTCCCGGATCCTTTGAATCTGACGAACTCGTCTCCTAACCTGAGGTCAAGGGAAGAACACTGAACCTGGGACTCATCGAACGGATCTACCACAAGGTCGCCCTTGTCTATAAGCTCCTTGATCGTCCTGTCGCTCAGTATCATGATTTTTCTATTAGTAGAATATCAATGCTATCAGCCCCATTTGAGGGAAAGTTCACAAGAAAACAGTGCCTGCACTCGTTCAGTTCTCCATCGGAGGAATGAGGAAGGGAAATCAGGTATGTTCTTGCCTGGACCTTGTGCTTTTCCTCTATCTTCTTTACCGCCTTAAGTTCAACCACCACGGGTTTAGATAGGTGCATGCTACCGTTGGAGAAGGGCCTTATTATAAAGTCAGGCCTGTCGAAACCTATAGGTATCTGCTTGTAAAAGATCTCTATGTTCACCTCCCTCTGGAACCTTATACCTCTCTGTCTCATTTCTACCTGAAGGGCCTTCTGGTAGATGTCTTCGGGAAATCCCGCGCCAAGCTCACCGTAGACCTCGGAACTCATTTCGAGGAGAAGTTTGAAAATATCCCTTACCTCTCTGTCCCCTACTTCCTCTGGCACAGCCAGCTCTCTGAACATCTCCCTACCTCCATTTATTTATAAACAGATCTCAATCCCCGGTCCTGACCCTCCGTAAAAGAGTATCAAGTAAGCCCTTGAGTGTTCAAATACTCGTTCTTATACCTAACGTAGTTCTCTGCGGACTCCTCTATCAGCTTTATCTCCTCCTCCCTGAGATCTCTTACGATCTTTGCGGGAACACCGGCAACGAGCACGCCCGACGGTATCTTTTTGTTGGGAGTTATAAGAGCGCCCGCCCCCACCAGCACGTAATCTTCTATCTCCACACCGTCCATTATTACCGCACCCATACCCACGAGGATGTTGTTTCCCAGAAGGCACCCGTGTAGGATAACCCTGTGTCCAACCGTTACGTTGTCCCCTACTATGGTGGGATGGGTATCGTGGGTAACGTGAACCACCGAGTTGTCCTGTATATTGGTCCTCTTGCCTATCTTTATGTAGTTAACGTCTCCCCTTATCACGCTTCCGAACCATACGGAGGAGTCCTCCCCTATCTCCACATCCCCTATCACATAAACGTTATCCGAAAGGTAAACCGATGGATGAACTTTTGGGAAAACACCCTTGTAGGGTTTTACTACCGCCATCCCGTTAAATTATAACCGCTTCAGGCTGTTCAGAAGTCCTGCTATGGAGAGATCGATAGCCCTTCCGGGTTTCAGCAGTTTGAAACCGCCTAAGAGGTTCCTCCTCTCCACCCCTCCCACGGTAAAACCGAGGTTTTTGAGTCTGTCTATCAGATACTTAACAACATCCTCATCTATGTGAAGGTCCACCTCCAGAGTCCAAAGATTTTCTTGATAGGATCTGAACTCTTTTCCCTCGGTAGCTATCAGAGAGAACACTATATCCTGTATCTCCTTCGTTATCTTCTCCTGCCTGAGCTTGTTCACAAGTAGCCTGTATGTTCTCAGCTTCCTGTCTATGTTTTCGAGAATTCGGGATACGGTTCTGTATCTGGCAAAGTTCAGGGAGGCAAAGTGCTCTAAGAAGATTTCCCTCATGAAGAAGTTGAGATAGAGTTCCAGAAGACTTTCTATCAGCTCCTCCTCAGGGACCTCCAAATTAAGGACAAATTTTTTGGTATACCTTCCCTTTATTTCAGGAGGCAGGAACCTCACCACCACGGGCCCGTATCCTCCCGTCTCCACCATACGTTTTGGCTCCAGCTTGAGAACCTCGCTGAAGCCGGTGTAGAAGAAAGGGCTCCCTTCCAAAACCGCTTCCCTTCTCTCCCTCCTCTCCAGCTCTAAGAACCTGCCTCCCTCCACTCTCGGCCTCTGGAAGATAACGTAGCAGGCGTCGCTCATCCCTTTCCTGTAGCGTTCCACCAAGGTGTTCCTGATCTTCTCCACCACTTCCCAGCTCACGTCCTTTGTGAGGACCTCCTCGAAGAGGACAGCTCCCCCTTCCATGTATTTCCTCAAAGCTCCCCTCCTTCCCGCCAGGAAGAGACTTATCTTGATTTCCCTTCTGGCCTCAATGAAATCCTCCGCCTTCCTGAGGATTCTCGGGATGAAGTCTCCCAGATAGCCTCTGTCGGAGGTGAGTATGAGAAGGTCCACGCTCCTTTCCTCCCTGACCCGCAGGAGGTCGCTCCTGGTTCCCGGGTAGAGGGCGCAGAGGTGTTCGAGAACCTCCTGTAGCCTCAGAAAATACGGGAGCTGGGCACCCACGAGGGAGCTGTATTTTTTGTATCTGTTTACCGCAAGGACCTCCCAGAGGTTCAGGGTGCTCCTGAGGGCCTCGAAGGTTCTTATTTTCTTCCCTATCTCCACTACAGATCACATCTCTTTAAAAGATCCGCCAGCTTCCTGAGGGCCCTGCCCCTGTGAGATATCCTGTCCTTCTCCTCGGGGCTAAGCTGGGCCATGGTTCTATCGTAGCCCTCGGGAACGAAGACCGGATCGTATCCGAAGCCTCCGGATCCCCTCGGGAACTCCGCTACGCTTCCCCTGCACTCTCCCTCCGCAAAGAGGCCTCCGTCTCCCAAGTAAAGGACCACGCAGGCTACGAAGCTGGCCCTCCTGTTTTCTTTCCCCTTCAAGAGTCTTAGGAGCTTTCTGACGTTGGCCTCGTCCACAGAGTCTCTGAGGTCCTCCCTTCCTCCGAACTCAATAGAGTGGAACCTGCTCGAGAACACCCCGGGATAGCCTCCGAATGCATCCACCACCAGGCCCGAGTCGTCCGCAAGGGAGGGAACCTTGAACCTCTCGTAGTAAGCTCTGGCCTTCAGATAGGCGTTCTCCAAGAAGGTCGTTCCCCTCTCCTCTACCTCCAGCTTTTCGGGAGGTTCCATCACCTCGTATCCGAGGGGGTTCAGGATCCTCCTTATCTCCTCGAGCTTCCCCCGGTTAGTTGTGGCCACCAGTATCTTCATCTCTTCCAGAGGCTCTTTATCTTGGCCCAGAAGCCCACCTCCTCGTAGAGGGCGGGTTTATCCTCGTAGGTGAAGCGGTCTATGAAGTTGTCCAGTAGTATGAACCTGTCACATACTTTCCTGAGGTTGTAGGAGCTCGTCTTCTTGAAGGTGGCGTTCTCGACCCTCTTTCCTATCCTCTGGACCTCCTCCACCGTGTATATGAAGTCGCTGTCCCCGCTCACGAGGACTGCGGTGTCGTAGGCGTCCTGGAAGGCCAGAGAGAGCATGTCGGTGGCGAGCATTATGTCCACCTCTTTCTCCACGAACTCCCCCGAGGGGAGCCTTCTGAGCTTGGCGAGCTTAACCTTTATGCCCGAGAGGGCGAGCTCTTCCAAGAACCTCTTCTGCCTCACCAGGCTCTCCCACTCTGGTGTTCCTTTCTTCACGTCCCTGTCCTGAGGGACCGCGGTGTAGAAGTAGGCCCTCACCAGCCTCCTGCTCTCTCTCAGGAACTCCACCAGCTTGGTGTAGTCTATCTTTATGTTGAGATACCTTATCCCGTGGAACAGATTGGAGCCGTCGATGAAGATCATCAGCCTCTCTTCGTTCATAGGCTAAATCTAAGGAAAGCGGCGAGTCCGTCCACCTTCTTCTGAAGCTCCTTGTCCACTATCACCTCAACGCTCGCCCTCTGCTCCAGGGCCTCCTCTATCACCTCGTCCACTATGTCCTCTATCTGGATGGGCTCCTCTCCCTCGATGGGGCACTCGGGCTTGAGGAATACGAGGTGAGTCTCAGGACAGAGATATCCTGGCTTCTCGAAGTCCTCGGGTATAAGGATCGTCCTCACGTTGCCTATGGAGAGCATCTCGAGGACCTTAGAGGTTCCGTTCACCGCAAGGCCCTTTCCGATAAGCTCCTGAAGCTCGGATATAAGCTCTTTTTCCTGCTCCCTGTCCTTCTCCCAGAGGAGATTCAGAACCTTCTCCGCAACCTCGTGGGGCCTGGCCTCGGAAGGGTTGATCTCTATGTATCCCACCAGCCTCTCCTTTAAATAGGCGTGGAGGTGGTTCTCTATATCCCTCAGGCCCTCCTCTACGAAGCCTCCCACAACGAGTCTGTCGAACTTGCTCCTCTTCCAGTCCTCGAAGGCGGCGTCCGCGGCCAGCTTTAGGATCCTGTGCCACTCCTCCTGTATCCTCATGTGGAAGCGCCACTCTCCGTAGGAGTGCTGGACCATGTTGGGGGCCGCTCCACGGGAAGGCATCTTCAGCTGGAAGGTTCCCTCCGCACCTTTGAGTCCGCTTCCACCGCTGTGGAACCTGTGGGCCCGCGTGGCGAGAGGTTCGAGGAAGTCCACGCTCTCGGTCACGCTCTCTATGTCCATGAGGAAGAACCTTACGTGCTTCCTATCCACGAGGAGGACACCTACCCTTCCGAACTCCTCGTCTATGGCCGCTATCTCCCTTATGAGTGGATCGGGGGCAACCATCAGTCTGCTCCTGTAGACGTAGGGGAGCTTCACGACCTGGAAGAACTTCTCTTTCGAGCAGGAGAAGACCGCTATGCCCCTGCACCCTTCCAGGTTTTTAGGATCTGAGAGGAACTCTCCTATGGTCTCAAAATCCTTCTCGATCGAGTCCAGAACATCTTTCGGAAGCTCCCTCCTCCCGAGCTCGAGCTTTTTCTCCTTCACCATGTCCTTGTAGATCCTCAGATACTTCCTGTCCTGCCTTTCCTCGGGTCTGAGGTGCAGATACAGGGATGTTACCAGCGCTCCCTCGGGCCTGAAGGAGGCGAGATTTTCCAGCGTTTCTCTCAGGTTTGCCATTTATTTTCCTCCTGTGGGTGTTATGGAAATCTTTAATCTATTTTACTCAAAACGTTTCTTATATACCTATCCTTCTCCTTGTCGTCCTCCGATCCCAGAACTCCCACCACCTCCCAGGAGCCGTCCTTCTTTCTCAGGTAGATCCTTCCGCCCGAGAAGCGGAGCTTGTATATACCGGGAACGGTAGATAGAGGTTCCACGTTCTCCTGCCCCTCCCTCTGGGAGAATCTGAGAAGTTCTTTAAGAAAGACTTTCCTCTTCTGAGAAGGGAGTCTGAGAAGCTCCTCCACCACCCTTTCGGAGAACTTAAGCTGAAACAGGTCCTCTAAGATATCTCTGTAAATTTCCTTTTGGGAATCGGAGGTTTTTCTTTCAATCTCCATCTTCCCGAGCTTTATGTTCAGCTCCTCTACCTTCCTTCTGAGCCTGGCGTTATCTTCCTTCAGCTTCTCATTTTCGTCCACGTATACGTCCAGAAGCTCCTGAAGTCCTATTATCTCCTTAACGAGTCTCTTCCTCTCCCTTCTGAGACTTGCGAGCTCCTCTTTCCCACCCACGGGTTCTGTATCCTCCCTCATCATCTCAAGGAGCTGGAAGAGCTTCCTGTTGGTTTCGAGAAGCCTGCTCTCCTTCTCCTTATACTCTTCAAGTTCCCTCTGAAGCTGGGCAAGCCTCTCCTCCAGCTCCTTGGAGCCCTTTTCCTTCTCCTTCTCCAGCTCCTCTATCTCACTTTTGAGCATTCTAAGGTGAACCTCTACCTTCTCCCTCTCCTTTCTGACCCTGTCTATCTCCCTAAGTAATGCCTCCCTTTCCTTCTCGACGCTCTTAATCCTTTTCTCGGTCGGGGATTCAAATAGGACTACAAGGGCAAAGGTAAGTATTACGGGGGAAAGGTCCTTTAATATTACTCTTATATCCTCGGAGTATACGCTCAAGGCTATTATTTGAATGACAAATAGATAACCTATCCACTGAACCGCCTTATGTCTTTCCCCGAAAAGCCAACTGATATATAAGGCGGAGTTGTAAGATAGAACAAGAACAGTATGATAAGGATCTTTCGGGAAAAGTGGGACGGGAGAAAGACCAGTCCAGGTTATATACCAGAGGAGGAAGTTGTAAGAGACTATCAGGAAAAGGAGAATGAAGGCGTCCCGCATGAAGTAAAATTTAACACCATGAGGAGGGTTCTGATACTCTTGGAAGATCTCGTAGAGGATGTGGAGTTTATATATCCATACCTGAGATTCAAGGAGGAGGGCTTCGAAGTTATCTCCGCGGCTCCCAAGCTGGCGGAATACAGGGGTAAAAAGGGTATGACCTTCAGGCCGGATGTCCCTATGAAGGAGGTGGTCCACGACACCTTCGACTGCGTTTTCATACCGGGTGGATACGCTCCCGATAGGCTCAGAAGGTATACAGAGATCCTCTCCCTTGTGAAGAGGCACTATGAGGAGGGCAAGCTGGTCTGCGCGGTCTGCCACGGTCCTTGGGTCCTGATCTCAGCCAAGATAGTCGAGGGGAGAAGGGTTACGGGCTTTTCCGCCATAAAGGACGATCTGGAGAACGCCGGGGCTGTATACACGGGAGAGCCCGTGGAGGCGGACAAGAACCTCATCACCGCCACCGATCCCCAGTCCATGCTTCAGATGATGAAGGTTATAATATCCAAGCTCTCTAAGGAAGAAGAGGACGCCAGGTGATCCTCATACTTCTTCTTTCAATTCTGTCAGTATCCCTTGCGGTGGATACCGCCCTCGTGAGCGTGTATCCCTTTTACGACCTGATCAAGGAGATAGGCAAGGGTAGGTTTAAAACGGAGGTCCTTATACCTCCGAGGGCGGACTACCACCACTACGAACTCACCCCGGGGGACATCCTTAAAGTTTCAAAGGCCAAGGTGGTCTTCGTGAGCGGGGTTCCTCTCGGAGGGTGGGAAAGAAAGCTCGGAAGCCTGACGAAAGGTAAGGTGGTAAAACTTTCAAGGAATATCGAGCTTATAAAGTTCGGACGAATAGGGGCTGACCCGCACCTCTGGCTTTCTCCCAAGAGGATGAAGCTGGTTGCGAGAAACTCCTACATGGGCTTTGTTGAAGTAGACCCAAAAGGAAAGAGGGTATTTGAAGACAATCTTGAAAGGGTTCTGAAGAAGCTCGATAAGCTCGACAGGCTGTACTCGGAAACTCTCTCCAAATGTAGGATCAGGACACTCCCGGTTATACATCCCTCCTTAGGATATCTGGCCAGGGATTACCGCCTAAAGCAGATCTACCTTTCCGGAGGCCACGTCCACGGCGGACTGATGCCAAAGGGCCTACTGAGCTTTGTAAAGGAGCTTAGGAGTAGGGGTATAGACTTTATCCTAACAGTTAAAGGTTCTCCCTCCAAAGAGGTGGAGGTGCTAAAGAATGAGTACAACCTGAAGGTTTACGAGATAAACGTCAAGATCCTCCCAACTAAGGATACGCCCGACTACTTCAGCGTAATGGAGTTCAATCTCTCGGTTCTGAGGAAAGCTCTCCGATGTATGTGATAGAGGTCGAGGATCTCCACTTTTCCTACGAGGGAAGGATAAGCGTTTTGGAAGGGGTGAACTTTAAGGTGCGGGAAGGAGAGTTCGTAGGTATAGTTGGTCCAAACGGGGCGGGGAAAACCACCCTTTTCCGGATAATCCTGGGGTTCCTCAGACCAACCAAGGGCAGAGTGAGGCTGTTTGGTAAGGATCTGAGGGATTTCAAAGAGTGGAACAGGGTGGGATACGTCCCCCAGAAACTCAGTATAGAGCAGAGCTTCCCCGCGACGGTGGAGGAGCTCCTTAGGTCCGTAGCGGACGAAGATAGGATCAGAGAGATAGCCTCCTACCTCCATATAGATCTATTCATGGACAGGCAGTTTCTCAGGCTTTCGGGGGGACAGCAACAGCTCGTTCTGCTCGGGATGGCTCTTGCCTCAGCCCCTGACCTCCTTCTGCTTGATGAACCTACAGCAGGCCTTGATCTTCACTCCCAAACCCACATAGTTGAAATCTTGAGGGATCTCTCCGCCAACGAGGGCAGGACCGTGGTTATGATCTCTCACGATATAGGTCTTGTTCTGAAAAATGTGGATAGAGTTGTATGCCTCAGCAGAACGGTGTGCTATTCGGGAGATCCAGAAGGTGCGGTGGAAACCATAGAAGAGATCTTCGGAATAAGAAGGGTGTGAGGATGGAGCTTCTCGGCTATGACTTTGTCCAGAGGGGCATCCTTGCGGGTCTTATGGTTGGTGTCGCCTCCGCGGTTGCGGGGGTTTTCCTCATACTGAGGAGGATGGCTTTTCTGGGAGCCGGTCTTTCCCACGCGGCCTTCGGAGGGATAGCTCTAAGTATGCTCTTCGATCTGGATCCCTTTCTCTTCACCGCCCTTTTTACTCTCGGAATCGGGAATCTGGTTCAGCTGATTTCTTCCAAGAGAAGGGTGCCCGGAGACGCGGCCATAGCCCTCGTCTTTTCAGGGGGTGTGGCCCTTGCGGTTCTCGTGCTCGGTATAGCCAAGGGTTTTAACGAGTATCTCTTCGGATATCTGTTTGGAAACATTCTGATGGTGAGCGGATCCGAGCTCTTGCTCACCTCCGTCTCATTTCTTCTCGTCCTCCTATTTTTCGGACTCTTTTACAGGAAACTGCTCCTTCTGACCTTCAGTGAGGAACTCGCCAAGCTGAGAGGCGTGAACATAAGGCTGATGAACCACATGCTCATATCGGTTGCCTCCCTCGTTGTGGTCCTCTCCATAAAGGCGGTGGGTATAATCCTCGCCTCCTCGATGATAGTGGTGCCAGCCCTTACAGCCCTCCTTATCTCAAGATCCTTCGGGGGAGCTATCCTGATAGCTGTGGTTGTGTCCCTAGTCTCTGTTCTTTCCGGAATGTGGCTCGCCTTTTACTACGACCTTCCCCCGAGCGGAGCCATAGTGGGAAGCATGATACTCCTCTTCGGGGGAGCCTTTTTGAAAAAAGTATTCGGGCCTTAGTGCTGTACCTCGCCCGGGCCGTGGGCGTGCCTGTGTAGGATCTCCTCGGGGGTTGCCTCCCTGACACTCAGAATCTCCACCTCGAAGACAAGATCCCTTCCCGCAAGGGGATGGTTCATGTCCACCGTTACGGTCTGATCGTCGAAGTCCACCACGATCATGTTTATGATCCTTCCCTCCGGTGTCTGGGCCTGAAGCGGAAGCCCTTTTTCAAGAGGAACGTTCTGGAAATACTCTCTGGGCGCCTTCTGAACAAGCTCGGGATTTCTGGGGCCGTAGGCTTCCTCCGCAGGGACCTCGATCTCCTTAACTTCCCCTTGAGTCATACCCAGCATCCTGCTTTCCAGGCCCGGGATTATCTCCCCAGCTCCTACCAGGAAGGTTACGGGCTGTCCACCCTCCCTGCTCGACTCGATAACGCTTCCCGTCTCCTTGTCCTTGAGTGTGTAGTGGAAGGAGACGACCGTGTTCTTTTCAACCGACTGTGCCATAACGCAACTCCTTTAAAGTTTGATTTGTTCAATTTAAGGTTAATAGGGATGGTGTCAAGCTTTACGGAGCCTGTTGGAAAAGTTTTCTTTACACTGAAACACAAGACTGTCAAACATGCACCAAAAGCCTGAGCAACAATCCGAGAACAGTAATTACCTCTTACGGCTTCCTTTGCAATATACTTGCTCACTTCTATGTAATTCAAACGTTCTCAGGCGGGCCGGTCGCTATATTAATTCTATGGCTGACCTCCTGATGATGTGGGGGGAGATGGACGAGGAGAGCTTTTCCCCCGATAAAGTCTTCTGGCTGATCTCCAAACCACACCCCCACTGGGTAGAGACATCAAGAGACCACCTGAAGCTCGACTTCAGAGAGAGCGGTTTCCGCCAGTTCGTATCATTATCCTCCAGATACATAATAACGGACGCCATGCTCATGTTCGGACTCCAGTATTCTTACGATACTCAGAAGCTCATAGATACCCTGAATCCCATAAGGCTTATGGTCCGTATGAAACCCGGGAGCTACCTGGGAATGAGCCACCACTTCCTGGGTGCACCCTTCGAGATAGAGGAGGACGACGTTCTCAGAGAGTTCTTGAACACAGCCAGGAACACCCTCGAGGAGACTGGTTTCGGGAAGGACGTGGTGGTGGTATCTTTCAACCCATACCTGGAAGATCTCGTCCTGAGTAACTTAGAGAGGATAAAGGATCTGAGGTTCAAATTCCTCAGTTCTTCTCAGTAGGTGTTGGCTATGTCGAGAATTATCTCGTCGTAAAACCTTGATAGGGAGTCTGGAGACAAGCATCTTAATGGTATAACCTGAACCATGGCTATCCCATCCAGCATCATGCCCAGCTTGTAGGCGGCAGCCTGGGAAAGGTCTATTATTCTTCCGTCCACGTAGGGTCCTCTGTCGTTTATCCTCACCGTTATGACCTTCCCGTTCTCCTCGTTTCTGACGAGCACATAAGTTCCCAGGGGAAGTGTCCTTGAGGCAGCGGTGAACTTGAAGAGATCGTATATCTCGCCGTTGGCGGTCTTCCTTCCGTGAAATCTACCACCATACCAGGAAGCTATACCCCTTTCCACCTTACATCCTTTTCTGACCTTTATCCCCGGAGCCACTTCTACGAACTCCTCTTCAAGAAGTTCCCTTACCATCTCCCTGAACTCCTTTATCTCGGGCAAACCCTTTTTCTTCTTAAAGCTTATGTCTAAGCTTAGCCTCTCACTTCCGAGCACCACACCCGCAAGGAGTATTAAAAGTATTGCTCTAATCATGTCTCCAGAGGATAGTAGTAGGGCCTAAGGTTTACCTCCCCGTCAGGAAGCTTTACAGGATTTTTAAGGAGCTCCTCCAAGAGCTGTAGCTTTCCTTCGAGGGTGGAGGTGTCTACACCGTATATCTTTCCAAGATCTTCGAGATCGGGAGCCTTTCCCCTGACCTTTGCTATCTCTCTTGAGATGACGTAGGCTTTGGAGTCCACTTCGGGATACACATCCTTTATGTAAGTGAGAACGTCACTCGAATAGGTTATGATTCTCGGATACCTGAGCATTCTCCTTATCATTTCTTCCAAGTGAAGCTGGTCAAACTTGAGAACACCCTCCTCCGTCTTTATGGCTGCGATCAGCTTGTCTCCGTCGAAGTCCGCGTGGTATATAACGTAAGATTCGGGAACCTCCTCCCACCCTGCCTCTACCGCTGTGGTTAAAAAGGCCCCCATGGCCTCCTCTTTTGAGGGAAATATGCTGGTCAGCCTCTCAAAATCCTTCTCTGGAACTTCAAGGAAGATCAAGTATCTTCCCTCGCCGAGCTCTACCGCATCGAAGGAAGGTGTAAGCTCCTCCCAGTTTTCCAGAAGGGCGTATCTATCCGGATACCTTTCCTTCAAAAAGGAAGGTATGTCTTCTATTTTGCTTTCCGATTCTATCAAGGTTTGAAGTTTCATACCGTTCCTCCAGAAGATTAAAATATAACGGAACATATGATACAGGAAAATACCCTCGCCCTGCTGAGGTCGTTCCTCTTGGATCTGACGGAGAACCTTACTGCCGAAATAACCGCCCTCCTTCTGTTCCTGCTTACCTACATCTTGGCCAGGGTTGCGATCAGGAAGGCTCTGGAGGGAACCTCCCGCAGGCTGAGGCTTGCGGTAGAGCTTGCTCTATACTTAGGATCCTATGTCCTTACGTCGCATCTCCATTCGGTCTTTTCTCAGATAAGATCTCTCGATATAGCTCTCATACTCCTCTACCTTTCGGTGGTATGGGTCCTCTTTGAGTTCCTGGGCGAGTTTCTCAGTTTCGGGAATGTTTCGAGGTGGATCTTCAAGTTATCCCTTCTTTTGAACGCTCTGGCTCTCTTCCTTCAAGATCTATCGAGGGGAGATGAAAGGTTTTACTCCTCCCTTTTCAAGTTCTCGGTGGTTCTGATGCTGAGCGTAATACTTTTGAATGTCCATTCCCACCTCTTAAATTCCATCGGGAGGGAGTTTCCGAAGAGGGTCATAAGAAGGGCCTCTCCCGTCCTCCTGTTGCTCTATCTGATCCTCGCCCTGGCCTGGGTCTTGGGGACTGTAAGCCTTTCCCAGGATACGGTTGTGAGGGTGGTGTCCCTTACCGGAGCGCTCGTGGCCTACTTCCTCCTGCAGGTCTACCTGGCCACTTCGGTGGAGAAACACCTGGGACATGAGGCGGATGCTTTAAAGAGAAGTATAAGAAGATTCATGGGTGTATTCTCCGTTTTCGTCCTCTTCAAAGGTCTGGATCTACTCTTCGATACAGGGAGTATAAAGAGTTTCCTTTCGGGCATACACATAGTGGACACGGAACTTGTGAAAATTTCATTACTATCCATTCTCGAAAGTGTTTACCTCTTCGTCCTGCTACTTGCCCTTACACAGCTCCTGAGGGATTTAATCTCCGTTTACTTTCAGAGGAAAGGCATGGAGGTGGAGGCCGGCTCTTTCGGAGCGCTCGCTTCCAACGTGGGTATATTCCTTGCCCTGGTTATAGCCCTCGTTCACCTGGGTATAACCTGGAAAGTTCTCTTCCCCCTCGCGGGTGCCTTGGGAATAGGTTTGGGCTTCGGCCTTCAGACCATATTCAACAACTACG
Source organism: Aquificaceae bacterium (assembly GCA_027079305.1). Taxonomy (GTDB): domain Bacteria; phylum Aquificota; class Aquificia; order Aquificales; family Aquificaceae; genus Hydrogenivirga. The sequence continues at coordinate 417,249 of JALWVU010000055.1, read as the reverse complement.
TGAGCGGATTTATCCTCCTGCTCAGCAAAAACATCAAGGTGGGGGACCTCGTAGAGCTGGAGGGGAGCGCGGGCAGGGCGATAGGAAGGAGCGGGGAAACCATATTCGGTAAAGTGGTCAACATAAACGTTCTGACCACCGTTATAAGGACAAACGACAACTTCGAGATAGCCATACCAAACTCCGAGTTCGTTTCGGGTAGGATAATCAATTACTCCCTGAGTGATCCCAAGGTCAGGGTCCGAATACCCTTCGGGGTATCCTACCAATCCGATCCTAAAAAGGTTAAGGAGGTTCTCCTGAGGGTTGCAAAGGAGGCCAAGGACGTTCTTAAGGATCCTCCGCCAAGGGTCTGGTTCTACGAGATGGGAGACAGTGCCCTGATCTTCTATCTGCTCGTCTGGGTGGATATCAGGAAGTTCTGGAGGATGAGGGCACTCAGGAGTGAGATATACTTCAGGGCTTGGGAGGAGCTGAAGAAGGAAGGTATAGAAATACCCTTTCCCCAAAGGGACGTCTGGTTTAAAAACCCTCTCAGGGTGGAAATCGATGAGAGAACTATTCATGAAGGAGGCCATAAAGGAGGCTGAAAAGGCCTACAAACTCTCCGAGGTGCCCGTGGGTTGTGTCCTCGTGAAGGACGAAGAGGTAATCTCGCGGTCCCACAACAGGGTGGAAGAGCTGAAGGATCCCACCGCCCACGCGGAGATGCTTGCTCTGAGGGAGGCCTTCGGTAAGCTGGGCAGGAAGTGGCTGGAGGACTGCACCTTATACGTTACCTTGGAACCCTGTATCATGTGTTCCTACGCTCTCGTCCTTGCAAGGGTGAGGGAGGTGGTATTCGGAGCTCTGGACGAGAAGCACGGTGGGGTGATGAGCCTTTACAACATCCTCGACGATCCGAGGCTCAACCACAGGGTAAGGTGGGTATACCTTCCCACCGAAGAGTGCTCGAAGCTCCTTAAAGACTTCTTCAGGGAGAGAAGATGATAGTGGGAGTTCTCAGGGTGGAGCTTTACATCCACGGGGCGGGATCCCTTAAAGAGAAGAGGAGGGAGCTTCGCTCCATAAAGGATAGGCTCAGGAGGAGCTTCAACGTTTCCGTGGCGGAGGTGGAGAATCAGGATCTATGGAACAGGGGAAGTCTGGGGATAGCGGTCGCTGGTAGCGATACGGTCCTGGTTCAGGAGACGATGGACAGGATAAGGGAGTTCCTGGAGAGGAACTGGCCCCACCTGATCCTCGAGATCGGCGTTGAGCTCTTCAGAGTTTAAAGCAGGAGCTCTACCGCCTCCTTCAGCGTGGAAACGGGGACGGTCTCAATCCCCTCGATCTCTATGTCCTGACTTGAGGGGATCACCGCTTTCTTGAAGCCGAACCTCTTGGCCTCCATTATCCTCTGCTCACCGAAGTGAACCGCCCTCACCTCTCCCGCGAGCCCCAGCTCCCCGAACACGATCACGTCCTCGGGCACGGGCTTCTCCTTCTTGGAAGAGACTATCGCCAGCGCCACAGCCAGGTCCGCGGCGGGCTCCCTGACCGAAATGCCCCCCGCCACGTTGACGAACACGTCCGAGTCCTTGGTAAAGACGTTCGCCTCCTTCTCGAGTATGGCCAGAAGCAGGGAAAGCCTGTTCACGTCGAAGCCCTGGGTCCTCCTCTGGGGAGTGGTGTATAGAGCGGGGAGGACGAGGGCCTGTATCTCCACCAGTATGGGCTTGCTCCCCTCCGTGTAGGGGAAAACCACGCTCCCCGGGGCGCTCACCTTCTCGCTTATGAAGAAGGCGGAGGGTTCGGGAACCTCTTCCAGACCCGAGTCCGTCATCCTGAAGACCGCCACCTCCCCCGTGGAGCCGAACCTGTTCTTGACCACCTTCACTATCCTGTAGAAGTTGAACCTCTCCCCCTCGAACTGGAGGACCGTGTCCACTATGTGCTCCAGAACCTTGGGACCAGCTATCGCACCCTCCTTGGTGATCTGCCCCACTATGAAGCAGGGGATCCCTCTCTCCTTGCAGACCTCCGTTATCCTGAAGGTAACCTCCCTCACCTGGGAGACGGACCCGGCGGAGGACTCGAGCCTCTCCGAATACAGGGTCTGGATAGAGTCCACTATGAGCAGATCGGGGCCTTCCCTCTCCAGGACCTCGAGAACCCTTTCGAACAGGGTCTCCGGATAGAGGAGTATGTCTTTTCCCGAGAGGCCCAGCCTTCTCCCTCTGAGGGCTATCTGGGATCCCGACTCCTCACCTGAAACGTATAAGACCTTTCCCTCAAACCTTTCAGAGACCTGAAGAAGGAGTGTAGACTTGCCTATCCCCGGCTCTCCCGCTATCAGAACCACCTGTCCGGGAACGAGGCCTCCCCCGAGGGCGAGGTCGAGGTTGGAAAAGCCTGTGGACAATCTCTCAAAGCTCTCCTCCTCCCACTCGCTCAGGGGAAGAACTCTGGATTCAGTCCTCACAGAAAAAGCTCCTCTTTCCACAAGCTCCTCTACGAGGGTGTTCCACTCCCCGCAGGAGGGGCACCTACCCTTCCACTTGACCGATTGATAACCGCAGGACTGGCAGACGTATTTAACTCTTTCCTTCGCCATCGCTCCCGGCGTAGGTCATGAGCTCCCTTATGAGGGTTGCAGGCTCCACCTCCTTGGGACAGGAGGAGTTGCACTTGTCACAGGAGAGGCAGTGGTATAGATGCCCTTCCACCAAAGCTTCCCTGAGCCTGAACTCTTTATCTCCGTCCCTCGGATCTTCCAAGAAGCGGTATATCTTGGCAAAGAAGAGGGGCCCCGCATACTCCTCTTCCAGAACCTGAGGGCAGTAGGACTGGCAGGCGGAGCAGAGAATACAGTCCGCGGCCTTCTCTATCCTCCTGCTTATATGAGGGGGTATCCTGACCTCCCCCCTGAACTCCCTTATCCAGGTGTGGAATCTTTTCATCCTCTCTATGACGCTCTCGTGATCCACCGCAAGGTCCTTTATCACGGGAAACTTGTCGAGGGGCTCCACGAGCACCTCCTCTCCCGTGAGGACATAGGGAAGAACCTGCTCCTTGCAAGCGAGCTTGGGAAAGCCGTTTATGAAGACCGTGCAGGTCCCGCATATCCCCGCCCTGCAGAAGTGCCTGAAGGTGAAGGTGGGATCTAAACTCTCCTTTATCCTGTGGAAGGCTGTCAGAAAGGTCATCCCCTCCTCGTAGTCCAGCTCGAAATTGTCGTAACCTTTCTTCCCGTTCTCGGGATCGTAGCGGAAGACTCTGAGCTTGAGCTTCATGGGAATATAAGTATAAGACTTAAAGGAAAAATTGAAAGGGGGCAGGAGGTGCCCCCATAACTTCTCAGTTTGAACCTATGATCAACTCAGTCGGGGGAGGATAAGGAGCCTCTATCAGGTTTACCCTCTTGGTATGGTTTATGGTGGCGGTTCCGTCCGTTATAGTTATATCTATATCGCAGTAAGAGGTGTTCCCAGGTATAGTGCCATCACACCATATATCACTACAGAGTATGTAGTTCCATCCGTTATCTATCAGAGTCCCGCTTGCTACCTGAGTGCCATTCTGGTCATAACAGGTGTAAGAGGCGCTTTGTGAAAGAGTGTGTGTGTTGTCGCTATCGAATGCATAAATCGATATATATACATATGCCATAGCCTGATTGTTTCCGTAATCGTCGCGATATCCTGTAGCGTATATTTCCGTCCTGATGTAGTGGTTATTCTCTATGTAAAATACGAGATCCGTGTTCGAAGTGGAAGCCCTTCCATCGCTGTCCGCAAACTGGGCGGTAAAGGCATACTGACCTGGGGTGGAGGGCGTATAGGAAGCTCCTGCACAAAGGGAGGTCTGAGTAATCTGGCCCTGGTCGAGCTGACTGCCGTTTACGCTAACGGTGTAGCTTATAGGATAGTCGTTTTCGTAATCCCAGGCACATACGGCCAGGCTCATGGGACTCCCGAGCTGAGGATCTGTGGCGCTGTTTATATAACCGTAAGGCGGTTCATTGACTATCTGGATTGTTCCCACATCCACTGTAGTTCCGTTGTCGCTTATCTCGTAATGGAATGTGTCTTGATCCACAGTTCCATTCACATTGTATCCCCTGAGGATGTATTTAACCGATACGACCATGTCTTGATTGCATGCTGTCTTTATGGAGAACCTTCCCTGAGAATCTGTAACTCCTACACCGACACGGGGTATTTCTCCTACGTAGTCAAAGGTGTAAACGGTTATACCGTCCACAGGCTGATTGCTGTCGTCGACAACTCTACCTTCCACATAACAGTCGAAGGGATCCTGGATCTGAAGCGTAAGCTGACACTGATCTCCAGAATCGAAGTTCGCAGTGCCAGATGCTATATAGCCAAAGCGCCATGTTTCTACGGTAGCTGTGCAGGGATCGTTGTAGCCTATGGTTTCCAGAACCACTTCACCGTTTGTATCCGTCATGCCGTTTATATAAGCCATACAGGAAGCGCTGGCGTATACCCAGGCACCTGCAACGGGCTGATTGTTCTCGTCAACGACCCTGATCCTGCAGGACACCGTAGATCCAGCAGGTATAACGTAGTCCAGGTTCTTCCACTCTAAGGCCGGGTTGGTTACGCTTACAACTACAAAAGCTTCTGAAAGGTTGTCAGGGCATATATCATCTTCATTAGTGAATATCCCATACTCGGAACATGAGGCTATACCGTCGTTTGGATCGTTTGAGGTCTGATTCGGATCACAGCCATTCTGGACTATCGTATCCCACTCGGAGTTCATAAAGTCTATTGTGTTGTTATCTACAAAGGTTCCCTGGCCTGCCTCTACCCAGACTCCCCTATCGGAATCGAAGGCGTAGAAGGTCAGTTGGACGCCGGCCTTGTTGGGGTCTTCGTCAAGGCTACCTACAGAACTCCTTATGCTGTTTATCTGCGCACAATCTACGGATCTGAGGATCCTGTAATATTCACCGTTCACGAGCTGTGCTCTTAGACCCTGAACAAAGGGGTTATTGCCGTTCTCATCCTCTATCTTCAGGTAGTCAAAACCTATGGAGACGAGTCTGTTTCCGTCCTCCCTTTCATCTCCCGGGAAGTTCTGGTAGTCATCAGGGTTAGAGGGATTGTAGGCTCTGTAGCTTACCGTTATAGTATCACTCTGAAGAGCATCTACAGGAATAGCGAGATCTATCAACTTAGAATTTGCATTCACCGCCTGAATGCCAAGAACCGGCTTTGTGCCGTTTCCGTCTTTGGTAAAGGCTATCCTAACGTATCTCCGTCCAGAAGAGTTTATGACGAGTCCATCCTGAACACTCACAGTTTGAACCTGAACCGATTGGGCATCAAGTGTTATTGAAATAGTATTCCCTCCTTTGTAGTTCAGAGTCTTGATGGGCTCAGTGTATCCTGGCGCGGAAGCCTTTACTATTATCTTTCCACCCACCACAGCTTTGACCTTTGCAGAGAAGCTCCCGTTAACTGACAGATTTTGCTGACTTAAAGCTGTCTGCGTGGTCTGCCTGTCTATGGATTTTCCATCCGACGAAAGGGAGACTATCTCAACGCTAAAAACCGTATTCGAGGGGGGCGACCCATCTGCAAGCACAGTTCCCGATACGCTTACCTCTTCGACTTTCAATACAGCAGTTGTTTCCCCTCCTCCGTGATCGTGTCCGCAGGAGGAGAGTATAAAGGCGGACAGAATAGCCAGTAGGCTGAAAAAGCTCATCAGGCGACTCATGATTACCACCTCCCCAGTAATTTCTCTAATGAGGTTATATTATACACACATTTCCCAGAAGGGAAATTTACCCCTCAAGATCAACACCCAGCAAAGCCTTTACAAAACTCCCCACACCATAGCTTGCTCCCGCTGCAAAGGAGGCGGTCAGAAGCATCTCAAGAACCTTCTTCTTTACAGATATGCCTGAGGCGAGGGCTACAAAACTTCCCACAAACACGAGAACAAGAAGGGCAAGCAGGAGAGAGAAGGACAGAGCTACCGCAGAGTTATTCACCAAAAAGAATGGAGATACGGGAAAGACCACACCGATCAGGTAGGAAAGTCCCGTAAATAGAGCGGAACGGATCTCGTTCTCCTCCACTTCTTTCTCTTTTAAGCTTTCTTTACCCGTCAGCTCCGAGATTATCCTCTCTTTCTCTCTGATGGCCTCGTTAACCTGCCTCTGGGATCTGACGGAGATGAAGGCTCCCGCACCCATGGATATGGCTCCCGCAACGCCCACCACCACACCGCTCACCCCCACCATGAAGGGATCACCCCTGTAGACCGCTGAAAGGCCGGCTACCACACCCAGAAGCTCCACGAGGCCGTCGTTCATACCAAGGATCATGTCCCTGACGTTGGAGAGTCCCAGCCTCTCCATCTCTTCCCTGAAGGTGCTTTCGTGTGAAAGCTCGTCCAGTATTATTCCCTTTAGCTTTTCTATTTCCTCTTCCGAAAGCTCACCGGCTCCCTGCTTTAGAAACCTGTAGTATTGGGCGTAGGCGTTAGACTCTCCCAGTTCCAAGAAGGATACCAGCATCAGGGGATTGATAAATCTTCCTAGAAAGAGAACGAAGCTCTGAAAAATTCTCCTTCTCTCCTTAGGAGGGTCTATCCCTCTGCTTTCGAGGAATCTTTTCCAGAATTTAGAATGGCCCTTTTCCATGTTGGCTATGTGCTCTAAGGTTCTCCTTAGATCTTCCCTATTGGCTTTCTTAGATAGTTCCTTGTATAGCCTGTAGTCGTTTATCTCGTTTATGTAAAACTCCTTCGCAAGATCTACGACACCTTTCATTTCAGAAACTCTGCCACCTCCCTCGCCTTAAGGGAAGAATACCTTATGCAGTCCGCGACAGAGACCCCGCTCAGGTAGTTCCCCGTCAGGAAGAGACCCCTGTGGATCTCCTCCATCTCCTTGGCAAGGTCCAGATACTTCTGATAGCGGATCGTATACTGGGGTATAGCTCTCTTCCACTTCTTCACGTGAGCGAAGTCAAAACCCGGGATGCTGAATATATCCTTGAGCTCTCTCTCGACCGTATCGAGGATCTCCTCCTCCGGGAGATCTATAACATCCCTGTCCGTTGCACCGCCGAGGTATACGGTGAGCAGGTCCTTTCCCTCGGGTGCTCTTCCGGGGAACAGCTTGGAGGAGAAGATAACACCTAAGATCCTCTTTCCTTCCCTGCGGGGGACGAGCATACCGAAGCCTTCGGGAACGTATCCTGACTTCACGCCCACGTTCACGACCACGAGGGGAACGTAGTCTATCTTGTCAAACTCCAGAGAAGCGCTCCAGGAAAGATCCTTGAGAAGGTAGGAGGAGGTGTAAGCGGGAGATGATATGACCACCACTCTGGCCTCCACCTTTCCCTCCCTTGTGTCGAGGATAAACCTCTCATCTTTCTTCCTTATCCTCAAAACCACGTTTTCTTTTCTGATTTCCACCTTCTCGGAGAGCTTCTCCACAAGCCTGAAAAGTCCTCCCTCAAAGGATATGAGCTTCCCTCTCGGGCCCAGGGCCTTTTTCTTGATAGCCCCTCTTATAAGGCTACCGAACTCCCTCTCGAGCTCGTAAATCCTGCGGGTGGCGTGCTTCACAGAAAGCTTCTCGGGATCCCCCGCGTAAACACCTGAGACGAAGGGAGCAACGATGTAGTCCAGGAACTCCTGCCCCAGCCTCCTCCTGACGAACTCCGCTATACTCTCTTCCTCTTTAACCGGGGCAGGTGCCCAGGGTTCCCTGAGGACTTTGAACTTCCCCGACAGGGAGAGAAGGGGCGAAAAGAGAAAGGCCAAAGGACTCATGGGGAGCGGTATGAGTTTGCCCTTTTTGTATATGTATCTGTTCTTCGATGAGGGACTTGCCACGATAGGATCTACCCCTACCTCCCGAAAGAAGCTCAGGACCTCCTCGTCCGCGAGGACAGTCTGAGGACCGAGCTCGAAGGTGTAGCCCTCCTGGGAGACGGTCTTTATGTTCCCGCCTATCTGATCGTCCTTCTCGAAAACAACGAGATCGAGACCGAGTTTCTTAAGCCTGAAGGCGGTGGACAGTCCCGATATACCTGAGCCGACTATCACTACGTCGAGCATGGAGGTATTCTAACCGCTCCCGGCCCGCTTTCGAAAGGATATTGATCAGATTATAATTTCTGAGGAGGGAAACCGAGAAAGCCGGAAGCAAGGAAGAGGGACGGAGATCCATGGGTGTCCAAATGCCGCCCGCCGGGTCCGTGGGCACCCTGAAGAGGCGGGGTATAAGTAGCCCGGCACCGAGCTGTGAAATCATACGGTTCGGTTAACCGGGGCAGGTTGAGGTATTTCCTTCTCTTTTTCCTGATCATCTTCCTGCAGGTGGTCTTCCTGCACGGACTCTTCAGGCCGGGCTTTTTAGCCCCGGACGCTCTGCTTATAGCCCTGCTCGCGAGGGCCTACCTCATAGGCAGAGATGCGGTCCTATGGGCCATACTTGGAGGATCTACGCTGGACATACTTACCGACACGATAGGTTTAAACCTGGCTCTCTACACATTGTCCGTTTACCTGTTTATTCTCTTCTCGGAGAGGTTTTTCTTCAGGAGCGTTCTGGTCTTTGTTCTTCCCTCATCGGTAATCCTGCTTTTGAAGAAACTGCTTGCCCTGCTCATGATGAAGTCCAAGTTCTCCTTCGAGGCCTCCTTTAAGACTTTCGCTGTCGCTTGGCTGGTCGAAGTTCTCCTCGTCGTGGTCGTATACTTTATATACCTCAGAAGGAGAGAATGAGCAGGCGTCTCTTTATCCTACTGCTTTCTGGCCTCCTGGGAGTCTTTCTGCTCATAGTGGGAAGGCTATTCCAGATCCAGGTTCTCAGGGGGGATAAATACAGGGAGCTTTCCAGGAGGAACTATCTGAGAGTCAGAAAGCTCTATCCACCGAGGGGTGACATATACGACAGAAGAGGAGAAAAGCTCGCCTACGACGAGCCTCGCTACGTTCTCAGTCTCGACTACCACAGACTAAGCAGAAAGGAACTCAGTGTGCTTGAGAGGAACTTGAAGAAACTGTTCAAGATAGATCTCGGGGAGATTATAAAAGAGAACCCGGGAGGAGTAGAGCCGATAAGGATAAAGGAAGATCTATCCCAGGAGGAACTGAGCCTGTTCTACGCCAACAGCTACAAGCTTCCCGGCGTTTTCGTTGAAGTGGTCCCCAAAAGGGTTTATCCCCACGGGAAGAGGCTCTGCCACGTTATAGGCTACGTGGGCTACCCTTCGAAGAGAGAACTCAGGAAGTTCGGGGAGAGGATAGCTCCGAGGAGCTTTGTGGGTAAGCTGGGCATAGAGAGGAGCATGGATCACGTTCTTCTGGGACAGCTCGGAAGGGAAGAGGTCATGGTCAACGCGGTCGGAAAGATCCTGAAAACCCTCAAACGGGAGGAACCGATAAAGGGGAACAGTCTCGTCCTTACGATAGATCTCCGGATGCAGAGGATAGTGGAGGACGTCTTCTACGAGTCCGGCCAGCCTGCGGGTGCTGTGATCCTTATGAACGCTAAGACGGGGGAGATCCTGGCTCTGGCGAGCATACCCGGCTACGACCCCAACAGGGTTTACAAGGACTGGAAGAAGCTAAGAAAGAACAAGCTGAAACCCATGTTCAACAGGGCTACAAACGGAAGATACCCGCCCGCCTCGGTTCTCAAGGTTCCCGTCTCTTATGCCATCCTTGAGACAAAGACCGCTTCTCCTTGGGAGAAGGTCCTCTGCACCGGGAGTTTCTTCCTCGGGAACAGGAGATTTTTCTGCTGGAACGTATACGGGCACGGACAGGTGAACATGATAAAGGCCCTCCAAGACTCCTGCGATGTTTACTACTATACCTACGGATACGAGATGGGACCCTCCACCATAATCAGATATGCAAGAAAGTTCGGATACGGGGAGAGGATACCCTTAGAAATACAGGCGAAAAGAGGCTTTTTACCCACACCCGAATGGAAGAGGAGACGCTTCGGCCAGCCCTGGTATGACGGGGACACGGTGAACCTTAGCATAGGTCAGGGCTACATGCTTTCCACTCTCTTAGAGCAGACCCTCATGATGATGGGGATCGTGAACAACGGGGTCATATACAGGCCCACGCTCCTCAGGGAGATAAGGGATCCTTCTGGCAAGGTCCTGTGGAAAAACAGGAAAAAGGTCTGGAAGGTTGTAAAGGGAAGACAGGAATACTTTGCCATAATCAGGAGAGGCCTCAGGGAAGCTGTAAGGAGGGGGACGGGAGCGAGAGCCTTCTCCACCATAGTGGACATGGCAGGTAAAACGGGAACCGCCCAGGTCGCTTTCATAAGGAGAGGAAAGAAGAAAAAGAAGCTTCCCTGGAGGCTCAGAGATCACGCCTGGTTCGTGGGCTTTGCTCCCTACAGGGATCCCCTCTTTGTGATAGGGGTCCTCGTGGAACACGGGGAGTCCGGAGGTAGAACCGCAGCCCCCATAGCGAGGAAGATCATGGAGAGGATATACATAGAGGGCTTAAACAGAGAGCTTTGAAAAAGTTATCTTCTGATCAACTCGGGGAGCATCCGGATTACCGTATCGATCCTGTGGTTCAATTTTTAGAGGATTTCTAACGGACTCTCTGGATTAAACTCTTCCATCCCCGGATCAGTGGTTCAAGTCCTCCCGGGCCCGCCACTGAACTCCAACAGGCTGATACAATACTTAGAATGAAAACTCCTCTGCACAGCATACACAAAAAGCTCGGAGCAAGATTTACAGAGTTCCACGGTTGGGAGATGCCCATTCAGTATTCAAGCATCGTTGAGGAGGTAAAGGCTGTAAGAGATGGTGTGGGCGTGTTCGATATATCCCATATGGGGCGATTCTTCGTATCGGGCAAAGGTGTGTTAGACACTCTTCAAAACCTAACTACAAACGACTTAAAAAAACTCTCACCGGGCAGGGTCCAATACAACCTTTTCACCAACGAGAGAGGGGGTGTGAAGGATGACGTTACCATCTACATGTTCGGGGAAGATAGATTCTTCATATGTGTGAACGCAGGGAACAGGGGAAAGATAAAGGAGTGGCTTGGCAAATTCACAGCTGTCGAAGATGTCTCCGACAGGACTGTCCAGATAGCGCTTCAGGGGAAAGAGAGTGAAAGGGTTCTGGCAAAGTTTTTCGACGTGTCGGACTTAAGATACTATCGCTTTAAGGTATTCGGGAACACCATAGTGTCGAGGACGGGCTATACGGGAGAGGACGGCTTTGAGATATACGCCCCCGTTGAAGAGGGCAGAGATCTCTTTAACGAACTCCTGAAAGAGGCGGTGCCGTGCGGTCTCGGGGCGAGGGATGTTTTGAGAATAGAGGCGGGTTTCCCGCTTTACGGACACGAGATCTCCGAGGATATAACACCCCTCGAAGCCAACCTTGACAGGTTCGTGGACCTCTCTAAGGATTTCCTCGGAAAGGAGGCCATGCTATCTAAAGGAGTAAAGAGAAAGTTGTTTGGTCTCGAACTTACAACCAAAGGCGTTCCGAGGGAAGGCTACAGGATCTACAAAGGTGAGGAGGAAGTAGGAGTGGTTTCGAGCGGAACCTTCTCTCCAACTCTCGGAAAGGGAATAGCCCTTTGCTTTGTAGACGTAAAACACAGAAGTGAGGGAAATGAGGTCGATCTTGAAATCAGAGGGAAGCGTATCAGGGCAGTTCTGAGATCCTATCCCTTCGTCAAAGGGAGGAGGAAATGAGGGTAGCCGCGATAGACATAGGCTCTTATTCCGTCAGGCTGACAGTGGCGGAGATAGATGGAGAAGATATAAGGATAATCTTGGAGAAGGGCAGGATAACCTCCCTCGGAAGCGGTGTAAAGGAGGAGGGCAGGCTCAGAAAGGACAGGATAGAAGAAACCTTAGAGGTTCTGAAGGAGTATAGGAAGGATATAGAGGAGCTGAAAGTTCAGAGGGTCCTTGCGGTCGCCACGGAGGCGATAAGAAGGGCGAGTAATTCGGAGGAGTTCTTGAAGCTCGTTAGAGAGAAAACAGGTTTGGAGGTTAAGGTAATAACACCCTACGAGGAGGGAGAACTCGCCTTCTTGGGTGCCTCCTACGCTCTAAGGCCTAAAGGTAAGGTTCTTGTGATAGACCAGGGGGGCGGGTCCACCGAGTTCATATTCGGAAAAGACTTCCGTGTTGAGGAGATAACCTCTCTCCCCTTGGGAATAGTTAACCTTACGGAGAGTTTCTTAAAGCACGATCCTCCGGAAGGTGAGGAGATAAAGTCCCTGATGGATTTTCTGGAAGATCATATAAAACCCCTCAAGAGAGATGTAGAAGAGATAATAGGTCTCGGTGGAACGATAACCACCCTCGTAGCACTCGAATACGACATATACCCTTACGATCCCCAAAAAGTTCAGGGCAGGGAGATAAGTATTGATGCGTTGGAGAGATGGTTCGATAAATTATCCGCCATACCTTCTAAAGAAAGGAGTGGCCTTTACAAACAGATAGAGGACAGGAGGGCGGAGGTCATCCTGGCAGGCATAGCTATGTTTATCAAAATTCTCGATATCTTTGAGAAAGATAAATTGAGGGTGAGCGACTGGGGAGTTAAGCAGGGCCTCATAGTCAGGGAGCTTCTTCGTATAATAGATACCAAAAGATGAAGAACACTACCTACAACCTCTTAGGATTCCTCGTCCTGGTGGTTTTGTCTATAGTCCTCGTCCTCTACAAGCCCGTAAACCTTGGACTCGACCTCAAGGGCGGTATATCTATGGTTCTGGAACCTGACTATTCAAAGGCCATAAAGCATGAATACGAGAGATCCGCAAGACTCATAGAAAAGACGCTCAGGGATAAAGGCCTGAGGATCCTCGATGTCTTGGCGCACGAGGACAGGGTGGAGGTGGAGTATCTTGAAGAGTCTGAACTTCCAAAGATAGAGTCTGAGATCAGGAAACTCCTCCAGGAGGTGGTCTTCGAACGTCCCCAGGAGGGGATACTGCTGGTGAAGTTCTCAGAGAGATACATAGACCAGCTCAAGAAGGACATCCTGGACCAGACGATAGAGGTCCTGAGGAACAGGATAGACAGCCTCGGTGTGGCTCAGCCTGTGGTCACTAAGATAGGTGGGGATAGGGTCCTGATAGAGCTCCCCGGGTTTCTCGACATAGAAAGAGCCAAGAGGATAATAGGTAGCACCGCTTCTTTGGAACTTCGTCTGGTTGTGGACAGCTCCTACTCTAAGGGAGAGCTTGAGAAGAAACTGACAAAGGACACGGAGATACTTCCCTCGAGAGAGGGTGGGGAGTGGTTTCTTCTGGACAAGGTTCCCGTGATATCAGGTTCAGATCTGAAGACCGCTTACATATCCCAGGATGAGTTCGGCCGTCCCGCGGTGGGCTTTGAGCTAAAGAGTGAGTCCGCTTCAAAGTTTGCGGAGTTTACCTCCAAAAATGTGGGAAGGAGATTGGCGATAGTTTTAGAGGAAAAGGTGGTCTCCGCTCCCGTTATAAGGAGCAGGATCTCTGACAGGGGTCAGATAACGGGGAACTTTACGCCGGAGGAGGTCAGGGATCTCGCCTTAATACTTAGAACGGGTGCCCTTCCCACGAGTGTAAGGATACTTCAGGAGAAGGTTGTGGGCCCCTCCCTCGGAAAGGACGCGATAGAACAGGGTATAAAGGCGGGTATCCTCGGTTTTGCTCTCCTCGTTGTTATAGTAATAGCCAGATACAAGATAGCGGGCGTTTCCGCTACGGTATCCATACTAATGAACGCACTACTTCTATGGGCAGGTCTCGCGGGTCTTGGGGCTACCCTCACACTTCCCGGCATAGCGGGGATTATTCTCAATATGGGTATTGCGGTTGACTCTAACGTTCTGATATTCGAAAGGGTAAAGGAAGAGCTCAGACTTGGGAACACGGTCAGGAAGGCTATAGAGCTCGGCTACCGGAAGACCCTCAGTGCGGTCTGGGACACCCACGTCACCCTGCTGGTTGCCTCCCTGATACTCTTTCAGTTTGGGAGCGGACCTGTTAAGGGTTTTGCGACCACCCTCGCCATAGGAACGATAGCGAGCTTTATCTCGAACGTTTACTACGCCAAAGTTTTTCTGGACTTCCTTTCCAAGAGGAGACTGCTAAGGATCTAAAACTGCCTTCCAATCTGGGATATGAGGTCGTAGATAGGCAGAAGCAGACTGACCATTATAAGAGCCATAAACAAACCAACCGTTATAATTATCACAGGCTCTATTATCTTGGCGATGTTCTGGGTTATGTAGTCGAGCTTATTGTAGTAGTATCTTGCAAGGTAATTGAGCTGTTCGTCGAGTCCGCCGGTCTCCTCACCTACCGCTACCATCCTGACCATGAGTGAGGGAAATACGCCGGTCATTCGCATCCCGGAGCTTATTGAACCTCCGGTGGAAACGTGCTTCTTTATGATGGCAACAGCCCTCTTGAAAACTCTGTTGTTTATAGAGTCCTGAAGTATCTCAAGGGCATCATAAAAGGAAATACCCGCATTTACCATTAACCTCATGTACTCGGAGAAGAAGGCAAAGTTGAAGTTTTCCAGAACCATCTTAATTATGGGAATGCTGAGGAGCAGTTTATCCGTCATATATCTGAAGCGCTCGCTTTTCTTTCTAAGAACAGCTATCAGGATTACAAAAGCTATTATACTTGTGAAGACCAGGATTAAATATTTCTGAACAAAATTGGACATACTCAGAACGAAGAGGGTTATCCCAGGAAGCTGGACATTGAGACCTTTGAAGAATTCCTCAAGCTTGGGCAGGACATACACCAACCAAAATATGAGAGCACCCGTTATGGTTACGAGGGCGAAGGCGGGATATATGAGGGCCTGTCTTACCTTGCTTACAAACTCTTCTATCCTTGCGTAGTGGTCCGCTATGTCCTTAAAAACCCTGTCGAGACTCCCGGTCTCCTCACCTATCCGAATTAGATTGACCGCAATCGGACCGAGAACGTTCTCGTAACGTGCCATCGCTGAGGATATGGATAGTCCCGACTGGACTCTGTAGGCTACATCGTGAAGCATATCCCTTATGGCTGGATTGTCTACATCCTCCGCCAGGTCCCATAGACCAACTCCCAACGGGACCCCGGACTGGGCAAGAAGGTGCAGGTTTTCAAAGAGATCTATAAGATCCTTTCGCTTTATCTTCCTGAAGTGGAGAGTTCTCGATATCCTTCCAAGAAACTCGGGTCTCTTGGATATCTTTAGAGGTGTTAAATTCAAAAACTCTAAAAAAGAGAGGAGATGAACCTCGTCTTCCGCCTCAAAGCTCCTCGTTATTTCCTTTCCCGCGTTGTCTATTGCTTTTACCACGTAGTAGGGCATCAGCCCACCACCCTGACGATTTCTTCGGGTGTGGTTATACCTTTAAGAACCTTCACAAGGCCATCCTCTTTGAGCGTTCTCATTCCCTTCTCCCTTGCCCTCTGAAGTATAGCAAGGGGCGGATAACCTCTGACTATCATATCCCCTATCTCCTCGTCTATCTTTAGAAGCTCTACGACCGCCACCCTTCCCAGATAACCGGTCCCCCTGCAGTGCTCACATCCCCTTCCCTTCGCCAGCTTTACCTTGCTACCTCTGACGAACCTGTCTAAGGACTCTTTATCGAAACCGAACCTGAGGAGGTAGTCTTTCTCCGTTATGTAATCCTCCTTGCAAAAGGCGCATATCTTCCTGACAAGCCTCTGGGCGGAGATGGCGAGGACTCCCGAGGCTACCATATACTCCTTTACCTTCAGGTCTATGAGCCTCGGTATGGTGCTGACCGCATCGTTCGTGTGGAGGGTGGAAAGGACCAAGTGGCCCGTTATAGCGGCCCTCACTCCCATCTCCGCGGTCTCCTCATCCCTTATCTCTCCAACGAGGATAACGTCCGGATCCTGCCTGAGGAAGTGCCTTATGGCCCTTGCAAAGGTGTATCCCGCTTTCTCGTTTACCTGAGTTTGTTTTATGAAGGGAAACTTGTATTCTATAGGGTCCTCCACGGTTAAGACGTTCTTTCTCAGGAAGTTTATCCTCCTTAGAGCTGCGTATAAGGTTGTAGTCTTCCCGGAGCCGGTGGGTCCTGTGACAAGCACCATACCGTAAGGCTTGGATATAACCTCCTCAAAGTCCCTGAGGGTATCCTTCTCGAAGCCCAGGTTCTTCAGGTTGAACAGGGAAAGATTTTTGGGAAGGAGTCTCATAACCACGTTCTCGCCGTAGGCGGTGGGAACGGTGGAGACCCTTACGTCGTAGCTCTCGCCAAGGAAGGTGTAGGTGAATCCCCCGTCCTGAGGAAGCCTCTGCTCGGATATATCCATACCGCTGATTATCTTTACCCTGGAGACAACGGCGGGATGGATCTCCCTGGGGATCGAGTAGTAGTGGTGCAAAACACCGTCTATTCTAAAGAAAGCGTGAGAAGCAACTGTCTCAGGTGATATGTGTATGTCCGTCGCCCTGTCTATTATGGCGTGGTTCAGGATAAGATCTATAAGCTGGGGAATATTGGCCTGGTTCTGCCTTGACTCTAAGATTAACCTTTTCACATGGTCCTCTATCGGGCTTGTAAGCTGTTCGTAGTATATTTCTATGCTCCTGAGGATACTCTCCCTGTCCGAGACGAGAATATCCACATCCTTCCCAGTTCTCTTCTTGATTATGTCCACCACGTTTATGTTAAAGGGATCTGAAACCGCCACCCTTAGCACTTCTCCTTTCAGCTCTATCGGTATAGCTTCAAGTTGGAGGGCTGTGTTCTTGTCGAGAAGTTTCAGAGCTTCAAGAGAAGGGTTGTATAGAGAGAGATCTATGAACTCTTTTCCCGCCTGGTAGGCTATCGCCTGGGCAAGTTCCTGCGGAGACACGAAGGAAAGCTCTACGAGGATCTCACCTAAGCTCTTGCCTTCTAATCTCTGAACCTCAAGAGCTATCTCAAGCTGATCTTTCGAGAGATAACCAAGCTCCTCTAAGAGTTCCCCGAGTTTCTTGCGGGCCATATCATAAAGTTAAGTTGTAAAAAGCCGGGCAGGTATACAGGCCCACACCGTTCACTGTCAGTTGGGTGCTTTATCGAAAAGGTAAACTATACTTGTAGTCGTTTGAGGAGACGTGCAAACAGAACTCCAATCGTCAGAAGCATTATCCCTGAACTGGTAGGACGTTACCCATCTTCTTATCCTTCCCCTACCGGAATGAACAACACCGTCAACAGACCTGTCTATAGCCTGAGCGGCAAAGCAGGGTATGCCAGATATAGCTATAACATTGTAGTTTGTAGTAGATCCCTGTGGAACAGCTCTTCCTATTTTAAATTGGCCGTTGAAAGCATGCCTTGCTATATCCCTGTTGTCCGCTTCTCCTGGGAGAAGACCTGCATACTTCATATCATTAAATGGGTAATCCGGATCCGGACCTGTTCCCGTGCAGAGAGAAGATGCTGTAGGGTTGTTATCTAAAGGGTAATGTATATATGGATTGATCAATCCATCCCCGTTACAATCCCCTGGAAACTTGCCGTATCTGTCGTAGAAGGTCCAGATTAAAGCTTCAAAACCTCTCATGTCGTTCTGAACTCTCTTCACCTTAGCGTTGTTTATCAGTTCCTGTCCTTTAAGAACCGCACCCAAGATTATGCCGATTATAACAAGGACTATAGCCAACTCAATTAGTGTGAAACCACGTGCTCTCCTCATGGCCAACCTCCCAAGCTATGCGAAACGTTGGTATTAAATATTATCGGGCAGTATAGCCCAATTTTCAATACTAATGAGAATCAAGAACTTTAAGAATATAATCGCTCTGAAGTTTACCACCCCATCGGCTGGTTGGCGAGGGAGCAGACAAAGGCTAAGCACGATCCCCAGAAGAGGACTGTGCCGGTTATGGCAGCTACAAGCGCTTTTCTCCTCGGGTGGTCGATCTTTAAAGTTTTCAGGTAAGTAAAGGCTATCCAGTAGCCCACAACTATGGAAATCAGGGGAGTTATCTGTAACCATAGGGGACCTCCGAGTATTCGGGCTACGGTGTTCAGAACAACAATGGGTGTGATTATGTGTATGACGAGGACGATAAGAGTGGAGATAATCAGATGGATGTACAGCTTCAGAGCTTCCAAAGAAGGACCTCCTCACCAAGCCTGAGGTCGAACCTCTCTCTTGCGTTAGCCATTGGTGTGAAGAGTTCCATAAAACCAAAACTTCCACAGATCAGGTTAAGTTTTCCTCTGTCGCCCGCCTGAAAGTAGGGGACGACCCTTATATTCTCCCCTCTGAACTCTCCATGAGAGTAATCACCGCAGGGAACGTTTGTGATTGCGTTCCCGAACCTGTCGAAGTAAAGGATCTTTCCTCTGACCCTGTCTCCCTCGAACCGAGCTTCAGGAAAATCGAGCCTGTAAGTGTATTCTGCTTTCCTTCCGAAGGCACTCAGGGGAACACCTCTGCTGAGATAGCCTGCGGTGGGGGCGAATATGTCCCTCCCGTGGAATGTGTTGTTTACCCTGGGGAGCTGAAGCTCTTTCTTTTCAAGGATCACCGCCGAAGGCGGTCCTTCAAGCTCCCTTATCACAAGATCAAATATGCCGTTGTCAGGCCCCACAAAAAAGTAATCCCCGCACCTGACAGCTATGGGCTTTCTTTCGGACCCGACGCCGGGATCTACCACTGCAAGGAACACGGTCCCCCGAGGAAAGTATCTGTAGTGAGCTTTCAGAAGCAGGGCACCCTCGAGTATGTTGAAGGGCTGAACCTCGTGGGATATATCCACCACCACAGCGCCCGGGTTTATCGATAGGATAACCCCCTTCATGGCTCCCACAAAGCCGTCCTGAGTTCCAAAGTCCGTCAGTAGAGCTACTACCATCCCTCAGGAATATGTTAAAATCTTCTCTCCGGTTAAAGGAGGTGATGTAGTTGGCGGTAGTTATAGTCCACGAAGGAGAACCCCTCGAGAAGGTGCTAAAGAGGTTTAAGAGGCTGGTAGATCAGGAGCAGATACTTACAGAGGTCAAGAGAAGAGAGTATTACGAGAAACCCAGCGAACGCAAGAAGAAACGTGAGAGGGCGAGAAGGAAGAGGATACTGAAAGCCCTCAAGAAACAACAGCAGATGATGTGATTTTTTGTGGGTTTTACATAAGCTGTTTGAATCCTTTATCCTTAAGTCCTTATGGACTACGTCCCTTTCCTGCTTTCCTATTCGCTCGTTGTCGTATCCGTTCTAATCGCCTGGAAGGAAGGGCTAAAAAACGAGAGAGATCTTCTACTCTCATCCATCAGGACCGCCATCCAGCTTGTTCTACTGGGATACATACTGAGGTATCTTCTGAAGCTTGACTCTCCTATTGAGCTTTTCTCTGTCATACTGGGGATGGCCCTCATATCCTCGCTGATAGCTTACGAGAGGATAAGACACAGGGAGGTGCTCCTCACGAGCCTCATATCTATAACTCTGTCAACCTTAGCCACCCTACTGCCTCTCATGCTGATAGGGTTGCTCAAGCCTCAGGCCCACCAGCTTATACCCTTCGGAGGTCTGATAGTGGGAAATACTCTCAATTCCATAACCCTTGCCTTCGACAGGCTCCTGGGAGAGGTCGGAAATAGGATAGAGGAGATAGAGGCTAAGGTGGCCCTCGGGGCAAGTCTCAGATTTGCCATGCGAGAGGCCTTTGCGGACAGCCTGAGGACTTCCCTAATTCCCAAGATCAATTTCATGAAGGCTGCGGGCCTCGTTCATATACCCGGCGTGGCGGTGGGAATGCTCATGGCTGGAGCTGACCCAATGAGAGCAATACTCTTTCAGATAGTCATTCTTTACGCTCTCGTCTTCGCGGGATTGCTGGGAAGCGTTGTAATGCTCTACACAAGCTACAGAACCGCCCTGCGGATAATAGCTAAGAGGCTTTAGTGTTGCCCGAGTTCTGACCCGCCTGCTTGTAAGGAACAGGTATGTACTGGACCGATGGGGGCTGTGCTCCCATAGGTTGCTCGTAAAGCTCCATGAGGGCGTATACCTCTTCAGGAACGTTCGTGTTTACCGGAAGGCCCAGCTCCTTCAGGTAGTCTACGGTCAGCGGATAATCGTGGGTGAACTTACCTATCGCAAGCTCTTCCGCAATTCTTTGGGCTTTCTCCTTATCCATTCCTTTTGATGTTAGGAGACTGGTAAGGTAGTTCTTCATCTGCTCTATGGCTTTCTTTGAAACGTCCGCGAGTATAAGGGTCTGGTCGTCTATGTCCTTAGGATCTTTCTGTTCTAAAACCTTGAGTATAGATGCGGCGGGCATCTGCCCTATCTGGGGATCTACCGGACCGAGGACCGCGTTCGGATCCATTATTATCTCGTCAGCAGCGAGGGCTATGAGCGTGCCTCCGGACATGGCGTAGTGGGGGACTATCACCCTGACGGGAGCCTTGTGCTTTGCGAGGGCGTTTGCTATCTGAGTGGCGGCGAGGGCAAGCCCTCCCGGAGTGTGGATTATAAAGTCTATTGGCATATCGTCCGGAGTCATCCTTATTGCCCTGAGAACTCTCTCCGAATCCTCTATGTTTATGAACCTGAAGATGGGGATTCCTAAGAAGCCCATAGCTTCCTGTCTGTGGATCATGGTAATGACCCTGCTCTTTCTCTTCTCCTCTATGGTCCTTATGGCAGCCTCCCTCGCCCTATGAAGGGACATCTTCTTAAACCAGGGGCTGAGTATCAGGAAGAAGATGAACATGAACCAGAGAAGGTTGAACATGTAAGAAAACGGATCGTAAGCGGGCATATCCCTACCTCCTTATGAAGGCATTATAATACAGCCCTTCAGTTCAGCATACCGAGTATCTGGTGTTTTATAACGTGAGCAGGTTTATAGTCCGGCTCTATCTCAAGGGCGGTCTCTACCTCCCTCAGAGCATCGTAGAGCTTCCCCATAGCCATGTATGCCCTCGCCAGGTTCATGTGGGGAAAGTGCCTCGGTTCATAGTTCTTAGCAACGATAGCCTGCTTTAACCAGGGGATCGCCTCCTCATACCTTCCCATCTCTATCAGATAGGCACCTATATCGTTATACGGATTGCCAAAGTCGGGATCTATCTCTATCGCTTTCTTGCAGGACTCTATTGCCTTCTCATAGTCTCCTTTCATGCTGTAAGCCCACCCGAGAAAGGTGTAAGCCTTGGCGGTTGGTTTTATCTCTATAGACTGCTTGTACAGCTCTATCGCCTTGTCTATCTCGCCCACCATGTGGTAGTTGTAAGCTTCCTCAAAGAGCCTTTGGGCTTCCTTCTCCGTATACTCCATCTTCAGCTCCTCCGCTTATTAATATATCCCTGCTTAGATAATATGACAAGACTATACTCAATACGGGCCGGTTCCTCCTCTGAAGTATAATTAACGGACCCAAAGGGGAAGATGTTATGTATTTGGAATACGAGAAGAAGCTCCTCGAACTCAAAGAAAGGATAGAAAACCTCAATGCCCTCTACAGGACCGGAAACAGGGATGTGGAGAAGGAGCTGAGATCCCTTCAGAAGGAGTTCAGAGAGAGGGCCAAGAAAGTTTACTCGGATCTATCCCCTTGGGATAGGGTCCGTCTGGCAAGGCATCCAAAAAGACCCCATACGTCCGACTACATAAAGTATCTAATAAAGGACTTCGTCGAGCTTCATGGGGACAGACGCTTCGGCGACGACAGGGCTATAATTGCCGGCTTCGGTTATTTCAGAAATCAGCCCGTCTGTGTGATCGGACACGAGAAGGGTAGAGGAACTCAGGAGAAGATAGAGAGAAACTTCGGAATGCCCCATCCGGAGGGATACAGAAAGGCCATAAGGGTAATGAAGCTGGCGGAGAGGTTCAGAATGCCTGTCATAACCTTCATAGACACACCGGGAGCCTACCCGGGGATAGGGGCTGAAGAGAGAGGGCAGTCAGAGGCGATAGCGGAGAGTATGCTTACTATGGGAAGTCTCAAGGTCCCGACGGTGGCTGTGGTCATAGGTGAGGGCGGTAGCGGAGGTGCTTTGGCTTTGGGTGTGGCGGATATGGTCTGCATAATGGAGAACGCCTACTACTCGGTTATATCTCCGGAGGGATGCGCTGCTATACTCTGGAAGGAGCAGGAGAAGGTGAAGGAAGCGGCAAAAGCTCTCAGGCTCACAGCGGGAGATCTGAAGAGACTCGGTGTTGTGGACTGCATCATTCCGGAACCCTTTGGAGCCGCTCACTGGGACCACCGGAGGAGCGCCTTGGTGGTAGGTTACTTCCTGAAGAGATGTTTAGGTAAACTCTGCAGACTGAGTTTGGATAGCCTTCTCGAGGCACGGCTTAGGAAGTTTAAAGGTATGGGCGTTTACGAGGAGGCTTGAGCCTTATTCCTGCACTCTGGGCACAGGCCGTATATGTTCACCGAGTATCCCGAGGTTTCAAAACCTTCAAGTTCCTTAGGAATGTCTATCTCCTCGTCCATGTATATGTCCCTTATGGCTCCGCAGCTTACACATATGAGGTGGTGATGCTCGTCCATGTTTGCATCGTATCTGGCGGAGCTTCCCCAGTAGCAAACCTTCTTGGCAAGACCCATCTGCTCGAGGGTCTCAACGGTCCTGTATACGGTAGCCAGGGACACGAAGGGATACCTTTTTTTCACCTCCTCGTATATCTCCTCGACCGTTGGGTGGTTGGGTGAGCTGAGGAGTATTTCGTAGACCGCAACCCTCTGGGGAGTGATCTTCAATCCCGCCTGCCTACACTTCTCTATGAAGTTTTCAAGCATACCTTCCTTAAGCTCCATGCCTATTAATATAAACGGGTTAAGATTACTTTTCAATAATGCTTTTCAGCTGATATTGAGTATATAGTCGTAGCTCTCCCTCCTCCTTATGAGCCTGTAGGAGCCTTTCTCCACCAAGATTTCAGCGGGCCTCGGTCTTACGTTGTAGTGGGAGGCCATGGCAAATCCGTAAGCTCCCGCGGATAGAACCGCTATGTAGTCTCCCCTCTCGAGCCACTCTATCCTCCTGTCCTTGGCGAGGAAGTCTCCTGTCTCACAGATGGGGCCCACTATGTCCGCTATTATGTGTTCCCTTCCCTTGCTTTCAACGGGAACTACGTGGTGGTAGGCGTCGTATATGGCGGGTCTGACGAGGTCGTTCATGCCTGCATCCACTATTATGAAGTGCTTGACCTCCTTATCCTTTAGGAACTGGACCTGGGCTATGAGTATGCCCGCGTTTCCCGTTATAGATCTTCCGGGTTCGAGAATCAGCTGAGCGTCCACGTCTTTAAGCAGAGGAAGCACCTCCCTTGCGAGGTCCTCCGGAGTAGGTTCCCTGTCCTCGGGCTTATACTTTATCCCCAGTCCTCCACCTATATCCAGATATCTGATCTCGAAACCTTCCCTTGTTAGATCCTTATAAAGCTCTACCACCTTCTGGACTGCTTCCCTGTAGGGCGATACATCTAAGAGCTGGGATCCTATATGGCAATGTATCCCCACTACTTCGAGGTTTTTAAGCTCCCTGGCGAGTCTGTATTCCTCCCTTGCGGTCTCAAAGTCCACACCGAACTTGCTTTTCTTCATACCTGTTGAGATGTAAGGATGTGTTTTGGGATCCACGTCCGGATTTACCCTTATGGCTATCCTCGCCTTCTTACCGAGCCTCCCCGCTATATCGTTCAGCACATACAACTCGTCTCTGGACTCTACGTTGAACATGAGTATCTCTTTTTCTACAGCCAGCTCCAGCTCAGGAACGGTCTTCCCTACTCCCGCATAGACTATCTTGGAGGGATCTATACCTCCCCTGAGGGCAGCGATGAGTTCCCCGCCCGAGACTATGTCCGCTCCAGCACCCTCCTCCCCTGCGACCCTTATAACCTCGGGATTGAAATTGGCCTTCACCGCGTAACATATAAGCGCTCCTGGGAAGGCTTCCCGGTAGGCTCTTATCCTGTCCCTTATGTAGGAAGCGCTGTAGACGTAGAGAGGCGTTCCGAACTCCCGCGCCAGATCTTTCAGGGATACACCTTCCAGGAACAGCTGATCGTCTTTCAGGTCTATGTAAGGATTGAACTCTTTTAGCAGGCTCACCTGTGTGCTTTCCATCCGAACCTCCTCTGGTGAGAGAGAAATATTTTACGGCAAGTTTTTAGAACCAGCAGTCTTCAGAGCTCTCCCCAAGGTGGTTATAAGCTCCTTTTCTTCCAGGCCCAGCTCTTTCAAGGATACTATCCTTTCCCTCAGAGCTTTCTCAGAAATTCCGAGCAGTTCCTGCACCTTTGCATAATCGAACTCAGTGTAAACACTTCCGTGAACGAGAAAACTCTTCCTCAGGGTCCTCATCGCCATGGATACCACCTTCCTCCCTTCGAAAGTGAGCTCTCCCAGAGTGGGAACCCAAAAGCAGTAGAACCTATCCAAATATCTTCCCCTGAAGCGCTCTAAACGCACCTCCACACCAAGGTTTGAGAAGGTCCTTATAAAGATTTCCGAAACTCTCCTGTATATCCTTGATGGCGTTCCGCCCCATCTACTCCTCAGATCTACGATAGAAAAGGAAATGTCCCATCCATGCAGAAGCGCTCCGCCTCCCGTGGGCCTTCTCACCGTAGGAAGTTTCGAGAAGGGCTTCTCCTTCTGGAAGTGACCGAGACTCAGACATACCCGATCCCACCTGTAGAGTCTCACTCGGGGTTCTGATTCTGGGTTCTCTTCGAAGGAGAGGAGGGCCTCCTCGTCCCTCCTCATGTTCTCTTCGGGCGAGAGGACCTCTACCTCAAGCTCCCCCACGGAGAAAAGTTTACATCAGGCGGACTTTTCTTTAAATCTTTCTATCCTCCAGAGGTTCTTCTTCTCTGAAGGAGAGACGAGGCTTATGGCTGTCCCTTCCCTTCCGAGCCTTCCCGTTCTACCTATCCTGTGTGTATAGACCCTCGGATCCTCGGGAAGGTGGAAGTTGACTATGAGGGATACCCCTTCTATGTCGAGACCCCTCGATGCCACATCGGTAGCGATGAGAACCTTTACCATTCCGTTCCTGAAGAGCTTCATGACCGCTTCCCTTCTCCTCTGGGTCATGTCCCCGTGGAGGGCCTCTACGTTGTAGCCTTTCTTCTTTAACTGATAGGCAAGTTCCTTGGCGTTTCTCTTCATTTTCACAAAGACGATTATCTTTTCGTTCTCGTTCTCTTTCAGAATTCTTTCGAGTTTTTCCGTCTTGTGGATCTCTGAGCGGGTCTTAACGACCATCTCCCTTATCCTGGGCTTCAGCTCTTCAGACTCCACGCTCACGTGCGTAAAGTCGGGCCTCATGAATTTTTTAGCTATCTCCTTTATCTCCTCGGGAACGGTCGCGGAGACGAAGAAGGTCTGCCTCTCTGTGGGCATTTTAGAGACTATCCACTCTATGTCCTCCCTGAAGCCCATGTCGAGCATTATGTCCACCTCGTCAAGGACGAGGTATTTAAAGGTGTCGAGCTTCAGAGCATCCCTCTCTATAAGGTCCTTTATCCTTCCGGGGGTTCCCACCACCACGTCGGGGATCCTCCTGGAGAGGAGGCTCACATCCCTCGCCACAGGCATTCCTCCGTAAAAGGAGAAGACGCTCACTCTGGAGAACCTGGCGAGATCCCTCAGGTGATCCCTTATCTGTATGGCGAGCTCCCTCGTGGGAGCCAAAATTAAAGCTCTCTCACCTCTCTTAATCCTCTCGATGATCGGGATCCCGAAGGCTCCCGTCTTTCCCGTCCCGGTTCTGGCCTGGATGAGGAGATCCCTTCCTTCGAGGGCAAGGGGAATGGCCTCCTTCTGAATGGGTGTGGGATCGGTGAATCCGATCTCTCTGAGAGCACTCTGCAGTCTCTGACTCAGCTGGGAAAAGGTGAACTCCATGTGTTTCCTCCTGTTGTTTTTATAGTTCCTTGAATTTAGCTGTTCCGGGAAGTTTTGCAAGGGGATCTCACTCCATCATGTATCCGAACATCCTCACAAGCTCGGGCCTCTTCCTCCACTCGGGCTTTACCTTGACCCAGAGCTCCAGATACACCTTCCTGTTGGTTATAAGCTCCAGTTCCTCCCTTGCGAGCTTCCCTATCTGCTTCAGCCTCTGGCCCTTTTTACCGATGATTATGGGCTTCAGGTTCTCCCTCTCTACGATTATCTCTCCCTTTATGACGAGGACGTTGGGGTCCGCGTCCCCGGGTTTTATCTCCGTTATCACGACCGCCACCGCGGTGGGAACCTCTTCCCTCGTAAGGAGCATAACCTTCTCGCGCACTATCTCCGCGGCCAGGAGTCTCAGAGGTAGGTCCGTTATCATGTCCTCGGGGAAGAGAGGCTCCCCTTCGGGGAGGTATTTGAGGATCGTCTTCTCAAGCTCGTCCAGATTCGCCCCCTTCAAAGCGCTCACGGGAATTATCTCTTTGAACTCGGGGCGCTTTTTGTGGATCTCCTCTATCATGGGCAGGACGTTCTTGGCGGGGCCGATTTTGTCTATCTTGTTTATGACGAGGAAGACGGGCTTCTCTTCTGAGTAGGGTTTGACGTAGCTCTGGAAGACCTCCTCATCCCTCTTTCTCCAGCCTTCCTCAGCGTCTATCATGAAGAGGATCACGTCCGCGTCCTCAAGGCTCTGCCTCGCCATCTGGTTCATGGCCTTGCCCAGAGCGTCCGAGCCCTTGGGCTGGTATATGCCCGGAGTGTCGAGGAAGACTATCTGGGCGGTCTCGGGAATGTTCTTCACTCCGAGGACCCTTATCCTCGTGGTTCCCGGCTTGGGGGTAACTATAGACACCTTCCTGCCCAGCAGGTTGTTCAGAAGGGTAGATTTCCCCACGTTGGGCTTGCCCACTATGGTCACGTATCCTACCTTCATAAACCTTTCGCCTCCTTTACGAACCTCTCGACCTTAATTTTATCCTTTATCCCGGGCTTTATCTCCACCCCAGAGGAGACGTCCACCGCGAAGGGTCCAACCTCCTCTACTGCCCTTTTGACATTCTCAGGGTTCAGCCCTCCGGAGAGGAAGATCTTAAAGCCCTTCTCCTTTATCCTTTTTGCTATATCCCAGTTGAAACTTTTGCCTGTTCCTCCGTAGGCGTCTTTCGAGTATGTGTCCAGAAGGATAGCGTGGGCCTCCTTCCAGCCTTCATCTATCTGCGGAGTCTCCTCCCTCACCCTGAAGGCCTTTATGACCCGATCCATGCCGACTTTGCGGGCGAGCCCCAAGCTCTCTTCCCCGTGGAGCTGGACAAGGTCGAAGCCCTCCTCGAAGGCCTTCAGAACCTCCTCCTCCGAAGGATTTACCATGACCGCAACCTTCAAAGCACCTTTCACTCCCCCGAGGATCTCTCTGCGCCTTTCGGGAGGCAGGAAGCGGGGGCTCTTGGGGTAGAGGATAAAACCAAGGTAGTCCGCATCGCTCTCTACTGCGTGAAGGGCGTCCTCGATCCTCGTGATTCCGCATATCTTTACCCTGACCATGGCGGTTAATCTAACACTTCTTCAGAACCTCCTCAAGCTTCCTGAGCATGCCCTCGTAGTGGGTTCCCTTCCAGAAGAGGGCGCCGCACTCGGGGCAGAGGGTAAAGTCGTAGGCGGTATCGTATGCTCTGGGAGGAACTCTATCCTTTACCTTTTCCTTCTCCACAGGAACTAACTTAGCACCGCAGTAAGCACACCTGTCCAGGAGGAGACGGGGGCTGAGCCCGAAGTGCTTTATCACCATACAGAGCTGGAGCTCCCAGTCGTGTCTGGGGACTACAAGATACTCAATTCCCATCCTTTTTAAGGTTCTTTCCCACCTTCTTGAGGTGGTTATGAAGATCCTTTCCTGGTTCCTGACCAGCTCCCTCAGGTTTACCTCACCCCCTAAGACCCTGACATCGTGGCCCAGGAACCTGAGCCACTTGGCGAGCTTGGAGAGGTTGTTCTCCAAGAGGAACTTCATTTATCTTTTAAGATAATGATCCGGGATCACCGCAAGACCGCCCTCATCCACGGAGGGAGGGAGATAAGCTACTCGGAGCTGATAGAAAACGTGGGATCCTTCGCCAGCCTCGTGGATACACTCCCCGACGAGAGGGTGGCCATAATCTCCGAGAACAGGCCCGAGTGGGTCTACGCCCTCTTCGGGATATGGAGGAAGGGATCCATAGCGGTCCCCATAGACTTCATGTCCACCCCCGAGGAGATAGCCTACATACTCAGAGACTCGGGCTGTAAGCTGGCCTTCTGCTCCAACCAGACGGAGGAGAACCTCAGGAAGGCTCTGGAAACCGAGAACTTAAAGGTGGAGATAATTAACTTCGACAGGACTCCCCTCCCAAAACCTTATGATAAGACCTACCACAGGGATCCCCAGGACATAGCCCTGATACTCTACACTTCGGGAACAACGGGACATCCCAAGGGCGTGATGCTTACCTTCAGAAATCTGCTCTCCAATATAGAGGGTGTTGCTGACGCAGGCATAGCTGGGAAGGAGGATTCCACCCTCGCGATCCTCCCCTTCCACCACTCCTACCCGCTTATGGTAACTCTGCTCCTCCCCCTCCATTTGGGAGCTACGATAGTCTTCCTGGATAAGCTCACGCCAGAGGACATACTGGAAAAGCTCAAAAGATACAGGATAACCATCCTCGTGGGAGTTCCGAGGCTTCTGAGCCTCTTCCACAAGAGGATAATGGAAGAGATAGAAAGAAACTTTTTTGCAAAGATCGTCTTCAAGCTGATGGAAAAGATAGAGTCCCGTGGTCTAAGGAGGAAGGTTTTCTCCAAGGTCCACGAAGCCTTCGGGGGGAACATCAAATACATGGTGAGCGGTGGTGCAAAGCTGGACCTCAAAGTGGCGAGGGATCTTACCACCCTCGGCTTTACCATACTCGAGGGATACGGACTTACGGAAACCTCTCCAATAGTGAGCTTTAACTCTCCGGACAACCCTAAACTCGGCTCCGTCGGCCTTCCTATAAAAGGTGTAAGAGTAAGGATCTCGGAAGAGGGTGAGGTCCTGGTGAGAGGTCCGAACGTTATGAAAGGATACTGGAACAAACCGAAAGAGACCTCCGAGGTTCTCAAGGAGGGCTGGCTCTACACGGGAGACCTGGGCCACGTGGACGAGGAGGGTTTTCTATACATCACGGGTAGGAAAAAAGAGATCATAGTCCTCGGAACGGGGAAGAACGTCCAACCTGAGGAGATAGAGAAGCTAATTCTTGAGGAGAGCGACCTCGTAAAGGAGGTAGGTGTCTTTGAAAAGGAGGGCAAGCTCCACGCCTTAATATATCCAGATCTTGAGAAGGTAAGGGAGAAAGGAGTGGTCAATCTGGAGGAAACTATAAAGTGGGAAGTTGTTGACAGGGTAAACAGAAGACTTCCCGAGTGGAAAAGGATAGTTGGCTTCAGGCTTTCTCCGACCGAACTTCCCAAGACGAGGCTTGGAAAGCTTAGGAGGTTCATGCTCTCCAAACTCTACGAGGAAGCTCTGGAGAAGCCCAAGAAAGAGGAAGATCTCAGTATCTTCCGCACGGAAGAGGGTGCGCTCATAAAGGAGTACTTGGAAAAAGAGACGGGAAAAGAGGTTCTCCCTTCCCACCACATAGAGCTGGATCTGGGCCTCGACTCCCTCGGTAAAGTGGAGCTTATCAGCTTTCTGGAAAAGAGCTTCGGTCTTTCCCTCACGGAAGAGGACCTTTCTAAGCACAGCCTCGTGAAGGATCTCATCGGGCTTGTAAGGGAAAGGAAGAAGAAAGCGGAGCTCAGGGATATCAGCTGGAAAGAGATACTCGAGCAGGCCCCTCCCTTGGAGCTGGAGGATCACCCGCTTGTTTTCAAACTCGGGAGGATGTTTCTAAGGATATTCTTCAAGCTCTACAACAGGGCCCAGGTAGAGTGTGCAGAGAACCTGCCTGAGAAACCCTTCATACTCGCACCCAACCATGCCAGCTACGTGGACGCATTCCTCATAGCCGCCCTGATGCCCGAAAGGGTAGGAAAAGATCTATACTTTCTGGGAGAGGAAACCTACTTCAGAAATCCCGTGGCTTCCCTCTTTGGCAGACTCGCCCATGTCATAACGGTGAACGTGAACAGAAAGCTCAGGGAGTCCCTTCAGAAAACCGCAAGGGTTCTTAAGGAAGGGAAGGTTGTGGTGATCTTTCCGGAGGGGGCGAGAACGAGAACAGGAGAGCTTTTAGAGTTCAAGAATGGTATAGCTATCCTCGCCAAGGAACTGGATGTTCCGGTGGTCCCGGTAGGTCTTGTGGGAACTTACGAGGCCATGTCGATTCACGACAGGTTCCTCAAGCCCGTTAAGTTGAAAGTCAGGATAGGAAGGCCGATTTATCCGGAGGGAAAAAGCTACGAGGAGATAACCTCAGAGCTGAGATCTGAGGTAGAGAAGCTCTTGAAAAGAGGTTGTAAATGATAATGAGACTTACTATATTATTCCCTAATGGGCGTAGGCCTGGACGAGATAAAGAGGGAGTTCACCAAGTTCCTCAAGAAGAAGAACATGAAGGTTACCCAGAGCAGACTGAACCTGATAGATCTCATAGCCAGCTACGGGAAGCACTTCGAGGTTGAGGAGCTCGCCAGCTGGATAGCCACCCAGGCGGACAGGAGCGTCTCGAGGTCTACCATATACAGGACCATAAAGCTCCTCCAGGAGTTCGGTGTTATAAAGGAAGTCATAAAGCAGGGCAACAGAACCATATACGAGTTCGTTGCAGGTAAGGCCCACCATGACCACCTCGTCTGCGTGGAGTGCGGGAAGATCATAGAGTTTGTAAATGAGGACATAGAAAAGCTCCAGGACCAGGTCTGTGAGGAGTACAGCTTCCAGCCCCTTCACCACAGGCTGGAGATATTCGGCGTATGTTCCGAGTGTAGAGGTAAATTAACATAGTTATATGCTCTACAGCAGGAGGATCCAGTTCTACGAAACGGACGCTCAGGGGATAGTTCACCATTCCAATCACTTCAGGATATTCGAAGAGGCGAGGGGAGAGTTTCTTAGGAACCTGGGAATACCCTACAGTGTTATAAGGGGCATGGGCTACGAGGTGGTCCTTCTCGAGGCCAGTTGCAGATACAAGAAGCCCATCCTCTACGATGAGGAGGTGGTGGTGGAACTGCATCTCGGTAAGATGGACAGGTTCACCTTCGAGTTCTCGTATAAAGTTACGGTAGATGGGGAGCTGAGGGCTGAGGGGAGAACCAGGCATTGCATTCTTAAGGAGGGGAAGCTCGTATCCATACCTCAGTTTATAAAGGACAGGATAAGGGAGGAGATAGGGGTATGAAGCTCGCCCTCCTACTCCTGCTGGAGGTGTTTGTCATGGGACTGGCCTTAGCTCAAGAGCTTTATGTAAGGGATCTCCCCAACGGGGGGAAGTTGATAATCAAACCGAGGGAGGATACCTCCGCGGTAGCCCTCCACGTCTGGTTTAAGGTGGGATCGGTATACGAGAAGTACGACGAAAAGGGTATGGCCCACTTTTTGGAACACATGCTTTTCAACGGATCGGAGAAGTATCCCTACGGGGAGATAGACAGGATAGTGGAAAGCCTCGGAGGGAATATAAACGCGGGAACGTCAAAAGACTTCACCTACTACCACATAGAGATAGCCTCTCCCTACTGGAGGCAGGCCCTCGAGGTTCTCTACCAGCTGACCATGAAGGCTATCTTAGATGAGAAGATGATAGAGAAGGAGAAGCCCATAGTCATAGAGGAGCTGAGAAGGGGCAAGGATAATCCCACCACAGTTCTCTGGGAAACCTTCGAGAAGACCGCCTACAAAGTGTCTCCCTACCGCTTTCCGGTCATAGGCTTTGAGGAAACCATAAGCAAGTTCACAAGGGAACAGCTTCTTAACTTCTACAGAAACTTCTACCAGCCCAGAAACATGGCGGTGGTGGTGGTAGGGAATGTGGATCCTAAAGAGGTGGAAGAGGAGGTTCTAAGGACCTTCGGGCAGGAGGAGGGAAGGCCCGTCCCCAAGGTTCAGATCCCCTCCGAACCGGAGCTTACCCAGAACAGGTTTGAGAAGGTGGAAGACCCGAGGGTCCAGAAGGCATACTGGATAATAGGCTGGAGGGTTCCCCCCATAGGAAGAACAGACTACTACGGACTTATGGTCTACGACGAACTCTTGGGAAGCGGTAGGACCTCACTATTTTATAGAGAACTCAAAGAAAAGGGCCTTGTTTACTCCTTCTTTACCGGGGACCTGGGCAGACCGAGGGACAATATGTATGTAATAAGTGCCACATTCGATCCTGAAAGGTATAAAGAGGTAAAGAGAAAGGTTATTGAGCTTATGGAAGATCTCTACAGAGAACTTACCGATGAGGAGGTAGAAAAGGCCAAGGAGAGAATCATCAGTTCAAGGATTTTCGAAGAGGAGAGGGTCGAGGGTGAAGCCTACGACATAGGCTACTCTTACACGGTGATCAAGGATCTCGACTTCTACAGATACTTTGAGCACAACGTGAAGAAGGTTAGGAAGGTAGACCTGATGAGGTTTTACGAAAGATACATAAAGGGCAAGAATTACGTTGAGGTTCTTATGGTCCCTAAAGGAGGTGAGAGATGAAACTACTCGCTCTTTTGATAGCCGGAAGCTTCTTGCTTACCAGCTGTGCAATCATGGTGGGTGCTGCCGCAGGTGGTGCGGCGGGCTACTACGCGGGTCAGAAGGGATACAAGGTTAAGGTAGAGAAGGAGAAAAAGAAAAAGAAGAAAAAGGAGGAAAAGGAGAAGGATTAAAATATTCGCCATGAGGAGGGTGGTGCTACTGGCATCGCTTGCCGGTTGCCTGCTCCTTACCTCCTGTGTTGAGGTGGTGCTCGTGGGAGCGGGAGCGGTGGCAGGGGGAGCGGTGGGATACTACGCGGGTAAAGAAGGCTACAAGATAAAGGTGGAAAAAGAGAAAGGGGAATGATGCATATCCTCCTCCTGGTGCTCTTGCTCCTGAGTTCCTGCTTCGGAGGTGCTCGTGTGATTGAGAAGACACTGCCCAACGGGGTAAAGCTGATAGTTAAGGAGACCAAAGGTAAGGGCATAGTCTCCGGAGTTATCTTCTTCCGAGGCGGACAGCATCGCGAGCTTAAGAAGGGTGAGACGCATCTTTTGTTCACCCTGCTCCTTAAGGGGAGTGAGAACTACCCCACCTCCTACGAGATCTCGCTACCCTTCGAGAACTACGGTGGCTACATCTACTCCTCCTCCGCGGACGACTTCTCCGAGATAGGCTTCGCAACGAGAACGGAGGGGCTCGAAGAAGGTCTTAGTGTAATAAAGGACATACTGAGGAAACCACTTCTTAGGGAGGAGGACATAGAGAGGGAGAAGAAGAACACCATAGTATCAATAAGATCCAAAAGGGAGAGGGGTATGGAGTTTGCCATGGAAAACCTCAGAAAGATAACCTACAGGGGAACACCTTACGAAACCTCGCCTTTGGGAACGGAGGAGAGTGTTGCGAACATAACGAGAGAGGATCTACTGAGGAGGTTCTCTGATCTCAGAAAGGGGGGGAACATAGTGGTCAGCGTGGTAGGAGACATGCCCGCCGGCAAGCTCCTTGAAATGCTTGAAGAGGCTTTTTCCTGGATAGAGGAGGGAAAGCTGGAACTTGCGGACAAGGAAAATCCCGTAAAGGAGAGCAAGGTAGTTAAGGTAAAGAGGGAGGGAACTCAGGCCACCATACTTTGCGCTTTCAATGCCCCACCCAAGAACTCGGAAGATTACTTCGCCTTCAAGGTTCTCTCCAGCGCCCTGGGAGACGGCATGACCTCGATCCTCTTCAGGGAGCTCAGGGAGAAGAAGGGCTATGCCTACGCCACATACGCTTTCTACCCCACCAGGGTCTCCTCTCCCAGACTCTTTGCCTACATAGGAACTTCCCCCGAAAAGAGGGAGGAGGCTCTGAAGGACATGGTATCTCTGGTTATGAATCCGGATTTGAAGGAAGAGGACGTGGAGCTTGCAAAGAGGAAGATAGTGGGGGACTTCCTGCTCGACCACCAGACGAGGTTAAAGCAGGCCTGGTATCCCGGTTTTTACGAGGTCATGGGCTTTGGTTGGGGCATGGACGATGAGTTTCCGAGGAGGATAGAGAAGGTGAGCACGGAAGAAGTAAAGAATGCGGTATCGAGATATATAAACGCGTATCACTGTGTTATGGTAGAGCCTTAGACCCGTCTAAGTTATAATGTTCTCTTAAACCACCTTCGGAGGAAAGGGATTGTATAAGGTGCTCATAACGGACCCTATAGCCACCAAAGGCATAGAGCTTCTGGAAAAGGAGCCGGACATAGAGGTCTACAACGAGCCGGAAATTCCCTACGAGGAACTTTTGGAGGTTGTAGCCGACTTTGATTGCATAATCACCAGGAGCAGAACGCCCGTCACCAAGGAGCTTCTGGACAGAGCTAAGAAGCTTAAGGTGGTAGGCAGGGCCGGTGTGGGCGTCGACAACGTGGACATAGAGGAGGCTACGAAGAGGGGGATACTGGTAGTCAATACTCCCGGTGCCAACACCATAGGAGCTACCGAGCTCACCCTCATGCACATGCTAACCATACTCAGGAACGGCCACAGAGCTCATGAGTCCATGCTCGAGCACAGGTGGGACAGGAAGAGGTTCATGGGAACGGAGCTTTACGGGAAAACCCTCGGGATAATAGGCCTGGGAAACATAGGTTCTCAGGTGGCCATAAGGGCGAAGGCCTTCGGCATGAAGGTTATGGCCTACGATCCCTACATCCCCAGGGAGAAGGCGGACAGACTGGGGGTAAAGCTGGTGGACAACCTGCACGACATGCTCCGGGAGATAGACGTGCTCACCATACACGCACCCCTGACACACGAAACTAAGAACATGATAAGCGAGAGGGAGTTCGAGATAATGAAGGAAGGAGTATACATAGTCAACTGTGCCAGGGGAGGGATAGTGAACGAGGAGGCACTCATAAAGAACCTCGAGAGCGGTAAGGTCAGAGGCGTTGCCCTGGACGTATACTCCAAGGAGCCTCCCCCTCCCGAGTTCATAGACAGGCTCAGGAAGTTCGAGAACGTCTCCCTCTCCCCCCACATAGGAGCCAACACCTACGAGTCCCAGGAGAACGTGGCGGTCATAGTGGCCCAGCAGGTTATAAAGGCACTCAAAGGGCAAACGGTAGAGTATGTGGTGAACGCTCCCTTCCCGGACCTCTCCGTCCTGACCCTCATAAAGCCCCATCTCGACCTGGCGGAGAAGATGGGCAGGTTCATAGTCCAGTGGGCGGAGGAGGGTATAAGGGAGGTTCACGTGGAGGTCAGGGGAGATATATCCGAGCACTTCCACCCTGTATCCGCTGCCGTTCTCAAAGGTATACTCGAAGAGGTCGTTGACTTCCCGGTGAACATAATAAACGCCACCTACGTGGCCAAGGACAGGGGCATAAAGGTCGAGGAGTTGTCCTCGGAAGAAACCCCGGACTTTAAGCACTATATAAAGGTAGTTGTAAGATCCGACGGGAGCGAGAAGGTGGTAGCAGGGACGGTGCTCGAGGGTCAGCTCCTGAGGATAGTTCAGATAGACAGATACAGGGTGGACATAGAACCGGAGGGCATACTACTTGTGTTCGAGAACAAGGACGTTCCCGGTGTCATAGGCAAGATTGGATCCATCCTCGGAAGTGCAAACGTAAACATAGCGGGCTTCAGGCTCGGAAGGGAGAAAAAGGGTGGAATAGCCTTAGGTATACTTAATCTGGACGACCAGGTTCCCGAACACGTCCTCGAAGATCTCAGGAGCATACCCGAGATACTCTTCGTAAAGCAGGTGGTTCTGTGAGCTTAAATTTATGTTATGCGCCTGAAAGATCAGGAGAGGGTAAAGGACTTCCTGAATAAACTCTTTTCCCACGGGAGGATACCCAACGCCATACTCTTCTATGGTCCCCCTGGGGTGGGAAAGACCACCGGAGCTTTAGAGTTTTCCAAAGGGCTTCTGTGCACTGAAAACACACCCTGGGGATGCGGTGTATGCCCCTCCTGCCAGCATATGGAGCACATAACGGAGAGCATACTGGGTGGTAGTTGGGAGGAGATCAGTCTATTTGAAGAGATAAACGGGAGGAGGGTCTTCCTGTATCTTTCGGGTGAGCATCCGGACTTCATCTTTGTCCCTCCTGACGGAACGAGCTTGAAGATAGATCAGGTAAGGGCTGTTAAGGATTTCGCCTATAGAAAGCCCGCTCTCTCTAAGAGAAAGGTTATCCTCATGGACGACGCCCATACGATGACAAGAGAGTCCGCCAACGCCCTGCTCAAGGTTCTCGAAGAGCCTCCTCCAGATACTCACTTCATACTAGTATCGGAAGGAAAGGAAGCCCTACTCCCCACCATAATTTCGAGAACCTACCAGGTGGAATTTTCACCTTTGGACAGGGAGAGCTTTTATGAGCTACTGGGAGAAGAGAGCGAAGACCTTTACAGGGCATCGAAAGGAAGCCTGACTGTAGCCAAGGAGCTGAGAGAGAAGAGCGATCTTTTGAGGTCTCTTGAGGAGTTCCTGAGCGGGGATCCGAAGAAGGTCTACCTGTTAGCTCAGGAGATGGATAAGAAAGACGTGGAAGATAAGCTCCTCTTTTTGAGACTGCTGGAGGAGAGAATCAGGGAGACTTTCCTGAGAAAGGAGTTAGATTATGATAGATTTGAGATGGTGGTAAGGAGGATAGAGGAGGTCAGGACCGGGCTGAGGAGAGGTGTTCGCTTCGGTCTGGCCCTTTACGCCCTTTACTCTCTATGGAGGTAGCAAGGATGAATTACATAAAGGTCAGGAGCCTGGACACCAATAAGATAGGTGTTCTCGAGGACTGCGACGAGGAGGTGTCGAAGGACGAGGTGGTCGTTGTGGACTCGGAGGAAAAGGGAGAGGACGTGGTCAGGGTCCTCGGCTACTCCAAGGAGGATAGCCCCTCGGGTATAAGATACAAGTTCATCAGGAAGGCTACGAAGAAGGATCTCAAAACACTCGAGAGGAACGAGAAAGAGAGCAGGAAAGCCTTTCAGACCTGTAAGGAGAAGATAAAGGAGCAGGGCCTTGAGATGCACCTTCTCAAGGCTTACGTTCCCCTCAACGCTAAAAAGATCTTCTTTTATTACACCGCGGAGGAAAGGGTAGACTTCAGAAAGCTGGTCAGGGAGCTGGCGAGGATCTTCAAGAAGAGGATAGAGATGAGACAGGTGGGTGTTAGGGACGCGGTCCAGATCCTAGGATGGATAGGTCTCTGCGGAGAGGTCCCCTGCTGTATGAGGTTTATGGAGAAGTTCGACTCCATATCCCTCAGAGACATAGAGGAGCAGAACCTTCCCCTCTCTCCCTCCAAGTTCACCGGACCCTGCGGTAGGCTTGTGTGTTGTATGTCCTTCGAGAAAGATAACTATCTCGTAAAGCACATACTTCCCGAAAAAGGAAGTGAGATCTGTATAGATGGAAAGGTGGCTACACTCCTTGAGGTTGATCCCCTTAGGAACGTGGTTCTGCTTCAGATAGAAGACAGAAAAAGGGAGATGAACCTGGAGGAGATACTGCCTAAGGGCTACGAGAGGGCCATAGAGGCCTGTAGGGGATGCGGTGGTTGTTGTAGGAGGTTTTCAGAGGAAGCAACCGGGCATGAGATTACTCTCCATAACTGAAAGCGAGCTGAACAAACTCCTCACCTTTGAACTGGAGGACGGACACCTTATAGAAGCGGTCCACTACCGGGGAGATACCCTCTGTGTATCGACTCAGGTAGGCTGTC
The DNA here is from genome assembly GCA_027079305.1 of Aquificaceae bacterium. GTDB lineage: Bacteria > Aquificota > Aquificia > Aquificales > Aquificaceae > Hydrogenivirga. The sequence continues at coordinate 379,440 of JALWVU010000055.1, read as the reverse complement.
ACGTCAGATGTGCCTTTTGCGCCTCCGGAAAGAACGGACTTTTCAGAAACCTGAGCTACGAAGAGATAGTCAGCCAGTATAGTATTGCGAACGGTATCTTTCCCGTAAAAAGGATAGCTATGGCTGGCATAGGCGAGCCTCTCGCGAACTGGGGAGAGGTAAAAAAGTCCTTCGAGTTCTTTAAATCAAAGGGTCTTAAGGTATCCTTTTACACGACGGGTTTTCCTCTGAAAAAACTCTCCGAGCTTCTCAGGCTTCCCCACAACGGGGTGAGTATCTCCCTTCATTCTCTCAACAACGACCTCAGAAAGGAGCTGATGCCCTTCTGTGGGAATGTGGGCCATCTGGTAGACTTCCTTAAGTCGGAGCTACCGAGTCTGACAAGGAAGAAAAGGAGAAGGATAAGTCTCGCCTACTTACTGCTCAGGGGGGTGAACGATTCGGAGGAGGATCTAAAGAAACTCGGCATACTCGCTCTCGAACTCGGTGTGGGAATTACGCTCCTTTACTACAACAGAGTTGGGAACTTTGAGCCCGTCTCTCCGGAGGCCTACGAGAGAGCTTTCCTATTTCTGAGGAGTATGGGTGTGAGAGTTACCCTCTCCACGAGGTTCAGGAGGGATAGGCTTGGAGGGTGCGGAACTCTCACCGTAGGCGGATCTTCCGATATATACATGGAGGAGGTGAAGGTATGAGGATAGTTGCGGTGGGCGGGGGCACAGGACTCTCCACCCTGCTGAGGGGTTTGAAGAAAGAGGTCGGTGACAGCGTGGAAGAGCTTACCGCCATAGTTACGGTGGCGGACAGCGGAGGTAGCACGGGAAGGCTCAGAAAGATATACAACATACCCGCACCGGGGGATATCAGGAACTGCATAGTTGCCCTCTCTGAGAGCGAGGAGGTAATGCAGGAGCTCTTCCAATACAGGTTTAAAGGGGATGGCCTCGAAGGGCACGCCTTCGGAAACCTCTTCCTGACAGCTCTTACCGATATAACCGGTAACTTCCTCGAGGCTGTCAAACTGACCTCTCAGATACTCAGGACCAAGGGAGAGATAATCCCCTCCACGGTTGAGGACGTTCACCTCGTTGCGAAGTTCTCGGACGGAGAGATAGTCCGCGGGGAGGAGGAGATAACCGAATACGGGAAGAAAAAGGCTGTTAGGATAGAGGAGATGTGGATAGAACCGGAAGGAGCCAAGGCACCGATAGAAGCGATAGCTGCGATAGAGACCGCGGACATGATCCTCTTCGGGCCGGGGAGCCTCTTCACGAGCATAATTCCCAATATGCTGATAGAGGACATAAGGGAGGCGGTCAAGAGGTCTAAGGCCCTAAAGGTTTACATAGTGAACGCAATGACACAGCCGGGAGAGACGGACGGCTTTACCGCTTACGACCACATGGACACTTTCCTTAAATTTTCCGGCCTTGAAAGTGTGGACGCGGTGGTGGTTAACACCAAGATGCCTCCCAACGAGATACTCAAGAGATACGTATCCGAAGGTCAGGAGCCCGTTGTTCCAGATGTAGGAAGGATATCCAAAAGGGGCATAAACGTCTACGCTGAAGATCTTATAGGTGAAAAGGATAGCTTCGTAAGGCACGACCCCGACAGACTCACCAGCCTGATCCTCAGGATAGGTAATGAGATACTTTCTGGAGTTTGATACCTCCAAACTCCCGGAGGAAGAAGCTCAGGTTCTTGTCTGCGGGAGCGGTATAGCGGGTCTGACCTGCGCCATAGTTCTTAAAGAACTGGGCCTCTCGCCCGTTTTGCTCACGAGGGGTATAGGCAACACCTACTACTCCCAGGGAGGTATAGCGGGAGCGGTTCACCCTCAGGATAGCCCTTACGTCCACTTCTTGGACACCCTCAGGGCGGGAAGATACCTTAACGACGAGGAAGCTGTCCGGATAATGGTCAGCGACGGGGTCATGCGCATAGCGGACCTCGAGAGGTGGGGGGTGAACTTCGATAAGGAAAGGGAGTTTTACTCCACCACCACCGAAGGTGGTCATTCCTATCCGAGGGTTCTGAAGGTAAAAGACTACACGGGGAGAGAGATATACACAAAGCTCTTGGAGAAGGTGAAGGACCTGGATATTCCCATAGTCAGCGGGGAGCTTCAGGAGATCCTCGGTGATGATGCTGTAGCGGGTGTTATTTACTGGAACGGGTCCGCGTTGAGGTTGATCAGAACCCCTGCTCTCGTGTTGGCTACGGGCGGGGCAGCCTCCATGTTCAGGCACACCTCCAACCCCTCGAAGGTCAGGGGGGACGGGATAGGCATAGCCTTCAGAGCAGGTGTTAGTGTAAGGAATCCGGAGTTCGTTCAGTTCCATCCTACCGTCCTTAAGGGAACAAACCTCCTGATCTCGGAAGCGGTGAGGGGAGAGGGTGCGATCCTCATCAACTCTAAAGGAGAGAGGTTCGTGGACGAGCTACAGCCCAGGGACGTGGTCGCAAGGGCCATCTTCAATATGCTCCGGAGCGGAGAGGAGGTATTCCTGGATCTGAGACCTGTGGCCAGGAAGGGGGTAAGGCTCGAGGAGAGATTCCCCACTATACTCAGTTTTCTGAAGGAAAGAGGTATGGATCCCTACGAAGAGCCTATTCCGGTGGTTCCAGCCGCCCACTACTACATAGGGGGGCTTGCGGTGGACACCTTCGGAAGGACTTCCTTTACCGGACTCTACGCTGTGGGTGAGTGCGCCTGCACTGGAGTCCATGGAGCCAACAGGCTGGCCTCCAACTCTCTCCTCGAAGGTGTGGTCTTCGGATACAGAACAGCCTACAGGGTTTACCTGGACCTCAAAGGTCTCAAACCCTCCCGAGCAAACTTCAGGAATTCAAGAAAGAGCACAGGATCAACAGGGTTCAGCTTTGAAGATCTCAAAGCGTTGATGTGGAGCAGGGTAGGTCTCGAGAGGGACGAGATCAACCTCCAGAAAGCTAAGCATACTGTAGAGGACTGGTTGAGAAAAGGAATTCTCTCCGAGCCGACGAGGGAAAACAGACAGCTGTTTGACATACTACTCGTAGCCCTGGCCACCGTGGAGGGTGCTCTGGCCAGGAAGGAGAGCAGGGGAGTCCACTACAGGTCGGACTTTCCCTACGAGAGGGAGGTCTTCAGAAGGGATACCTTCATCTCACCCGAGATACTCAACTGCTGACGCAGATCATATTGACAAATATTTTTAATTGCAAATAATTATCAATAACTAAAACTTCAAGGAGGTAGTGAGATGGAAAAGGTCAAAGTAGGTCAGAGAGTTCCCAACTTCGAGCTGGAGGTTTACAATCCCAAAACGGGTTCTTTCGGAAAAATTTCCCTCGAGGACGTTATGAGAGAGAGAAAGTGGCTGATACTCTTCTTCTATCCTGCGGACTTTACCTTTGTCTGCCCTACCGAGCTTGCTGACCTTGCGGAGCATTACGAAGAGCTCGTGGATCTGGGTGCGGAGGTTGTCTCGGTCTCCACGGATACCAAGTTCGTTCACCTGGCCTGGCAACAGTCCGAGAAACTGCTTGAGAAGGTCAGGTTCCCCATGGGGGCGGATCCTACCGGCAGGGTCTCGAGGATGTTCGATGTGTATGATGAGGATACAGGGCTGTCCCTGAGGGGAACATTCATAATAAACCCAGATGGAATTCTCGTTGGAGCTGAGATAAACTACTACAATGTGGGAAGGAACGCGGAAGAGCTCGTCAGGAAGATGAAAGCCAACGTTTACCTGATGAGCCATCCGGAGGAAGCCTGTCCCGCCAAGTGGGAGCCGGGTAAAAAGACTCTAAAACCTTCTGAGGAGATAGTGGGTAAGGTTTACGAGGCTCTGCGATGAAACGGCATGATTTTTGCTAAAGAGCTTTTAGAGGAGGTAAGGATATGGGTGCAAACTTCGGTCTCAACTACCAGCCGGAGGAGATATACGATGTGATAATAATCGGGGCGGGGCCCGCGGGGTCCACCGCCGCCATCTACACAGCGAGGGCCGGCCTAAAAACACTCGTCCTATACAGGGCTGAGGCGGATGGAGCCCTCGGTGTGACCCAGCAGATAGAGAACTACCCCGGTGTTCCCGGGCCTCTTTCTGGCTACGAACTTCTGAAGATAATGAGGGATCAGGCCAAGAGTTTCGGGGCCCAGTTCGTAAGGGGCAAGGTCATAGCTACCGACTTCTCGGAGGAGATCAAGAAGGTCTTCACCATAGACGGAAGGGAGTTCAGGGGGAAGGCGGTCATAGTGGCCTCCGGCGCTATGGAGAGGGCCAACAAGTTTAAGGGGGAGGAAGAGTTCCTCGGGAGGGGAGTCTCCTACTGCGGTGTGTGTGATGCGGCCTTCTTCAAGGACCAGCCCGTCGCGGTTATAGGTGAGGACGATTATGGAATAGAGGAGGCTGAGTTCATAGCACGCTTTGCCAGTAAGGTCTACTTCGTAGTTCCCGGGAGCAAGATAAAGGCTCCTCAGGAGGTTCTCGAGGAATTCGAGAGTCTGGAAAATGTCGAGATCCTGCTCAGGCACAGGGTCCTTGAGATAGTGGGGGACCAGCTGGTAAAGGGACTCAGGCTCAAGGACGTTGCCAATCAGGAGGAAAAGCTCCTCGAAGTTAACGGTGTCTTCATATTCCTCGGCGGGACCAAGCCCTCGGTGGACTTCCTCATGGGTCAGGTGGAGATGACTGAGGGCAACTGCATAGTGGTGAACGAGGAGATGATGACCTCAGTTCCCGGAGTTTTTGCAGCGGGAGACGTTCTATGCACCAACGTAAAGCAGGCTGTGATAGCGGCCGCGGACGGGTGCAAGGCAGCCCTTGCGGTAGACAAGTTCGTAAACAAGAAGGCTAAGATAACCTCCCAGTGGTAAAGAATCTACCCGTCCTCGAGCTCTCCGTGCAAGAACTTGTCGTAAGCGGACAGGTCGAAGTAGCCGTGTCCTGAAAGGTTGAAGAGGATAACCTTCTCCTCTCCCGTCTCTTTACACTTAAGAGCCTCGTCTATGGCCTTCTTTATAGCGTGGGAGGACTCGGGAGCGGGAACTATCCCTTCGGTCCTTGCAAAGGTCACCGCAGCTTCGAAGACTTCAGTCTGTTTGTAGGCGACCGCGGATATGTAGCCGAGATCGTAGAGCTTGCAAACCAGCGGAGCATCCCCGTGGTATCTGAGACCCCCCGCGTGTATAGGAGGCGGAACGAAGTCGTGTCCGAGAGTGTACATCTTTATGAGGGGAGTTAGACCCACTGTGTCTCCAAAATCGTATCTGTATTCACCCTTGGTGAGTGTTGGGCAGGCTTCAGGTTCTACCGCTATAACTTCTAAATCGGGCTTGTCTCCTCTAAGCTTATCCGCAAGGAAAGGGAAGGAAAGACCTGCAAAGTTGGAACCACCTCCTACAGCTCCTATCACAACGTCAGGGTAAAAGCCTGCCTCCTCCATCTGCTTTTTAGCTTCAAGACCTATAACCGTCTGATGTAGCAGGACGTGGTTCAGAACACTTCCCAGCGAATACTTTGTGTCGTCCCTTGTGGCCGCTTCCTCTATAGCTTCGCTTATCGCTATGCCTAAGCTTCCGGGATGTTCGGGGTCCTTCTCGTAGAACCGCCTACCCGCGTTCGTGAAGGGACTTGGTGAGGGTATCACCTCCCCTTTCCAGGTCTCCATCAGTATCCTTCTATAGGGCTTCTGGTTGTAGCTGACTCTCACCATGTATACCCTGCATTCTATATCGAAGAACTGGGTAGCAAAGGAGAGGGCACTTCCCCACTGGCCCGCCCCCGTTTCGGTCGTCAGTCTCTTGACTCCCGAGATCTTGTTGTAGTAAGCCTGGGCGACCGCGGTGTTGGGCTTGTGGGATCCCGGAGGGGATACGCTCTCGTTCTTATAAAAGATCTTAGCAGGGGTTCCCAGATACTCCTCCAGATTCTTTGCCCTGTGGAGGGGGGTAGGTCTCCAGAGGGAGTAAATATTCAGGACCTCTTCCGGTATGTCTATCCACTCCTTATCCGAAACCTCCTGTTCTATCAACGGCTCTGGAAAGATCACAGTTAGCTTTTCCGGTGATACCGGCTCCTTGGTTTCCGGATCCAACGGAGGTTCCAGAGGCTCCGGGAGAAGGGGTGCTATGTTTAGCCATTTCTTAGGAATCTCTCCTTCTGAAAGAACATACTTTCTCACCGCTTCAGCCCTCCTTATGAGTTTCTCTCATTTTAACTTGAAAAAGGTGAAGGCGGTCCTAATTTCTCTCCCATGAAACTCTGGGATCTCTACAAAGGAAGGGACTACAAGATAGAGCCTACCCTTGAGAGGATAAGAAAGGCGGTCAGATACGTGGGTAATCCCCAGAGGGAGTTCCCCGCGATCCTTGTGGGTGGAACTAATGGAAAGGGGTCCTCCTGTGCCTTTCTGGAAAGGATTCTCAGGGAGCACGGGCACAGAACGGGCTGGTTCGTCTCGCCCCATCTTGTAGAGGAGACCGAGAGGTGGAGGATAAACGGAAAGAAGATACCGGAGGAGGTTCTCTCCGCTTACGTAAGGGATCTGAGAAAGGTTTTTGAGAGGTTCGATCTGACCTACTTTGAAGCGGCTACACTCATAGCTCTCCTTTACTTCAGGGATCAAGGAGTGGATGTGGCGGTTATGGAGGTGGGGATGGGAGGAAGGTGGGATGCAACGAAGGTCTGTGAGGCGGAGGTGGTGGGCATAACGAACGCGGAAAGGGATCATACCAGGTGGCTCGGGAAGAATGTGGAGGAGATAGCTCAGGACAAACTCTACTTGCACAGAGAAGGAGCTCCTTTAGTTCTCGGAAGTGCCAGGTATCCCCTATACACGAAAGCCCTGGAGATGGGTATCGAGGATCTGGTGGTTGCGGGATTGGACTACTCCTACTCGGGTGCGTCCTGTGAAGGGAAAACACTCCTGAGGGACTACAGCTTTCTGGATTTAAGGGTGGAAGAAGCTCCCCTCGGGCTTCTGGGAAAGTGGCAGGCGGACAACGCCTCCTTTGCCCTGACCCTTGCAAGGATCTTCAGCGAGATTGACCCGGTAAAGGCAAGAAGGGCCCTGCTTGAGACGAGATGGGAGGGGAGGATGGAGATCCTCAGAAAAGATCCGCTCCTCATGGTGGACGGCTCTCACAATCCCTACGCCATAGCCAAAGTGGTTAAGGAGGTTTTCAGGCTTTTCGGAGACGTGTGGATCCTGTTTACAGGCCTTCTGGAGAAGGAGTGGAGGCTATCGATGGAACTCATAAGGAGGTTTTCTGATAGAATAATACTTACACAGGTCAGCCACTACAGAGGCGAGCCTGTGGGAAATTTATATAACTATGCGAGGGAGCTGAAATTCAGGGAGGTGGAGGTCATAGACACCCCCGGGGATGCCTGGCTTCTTGAGAAGGACGTGTGTGCGGTAGGCTCCCTTTACCTTGTGGGCGAGATTAAAGAGGCTATGAGAGGCTACGTTATATAAAATCTTAGTGAAGGGAGTGTAGATTCATGTATGTGCTGTTTAAGCAACCCATCTTCGACAGGGAAGGGAATATAGCCTTTTACGAGGTTACCCTAAAGGACATAAAGACCAAGAAGTTTCCCAAGGACCTTGACCCTCTCAAGGCGACTTCGATAACCATAAACATAGTCACGGATGTTGGACCCGAGAAGATCGGGAACGGAAAGCTCGTTTTCATAAACGTTCCTTCCTTATTCCTGGAAGCTACCATGTTCGAGCTACTTCCTCCCGAGCTGGTGGGAATAGAGCTTGTGGAGAACAGAAGCATAACCAACGAGCTTCTGAAGGCTGTAAACGAGCTGGTAGACAGGGGCTTTACCTTCTGCATAGACGACTTTGGTTTTGAGAAGGTGAACTACTTACCTCTCCTCAACAAGTGCCACATGGTGAAGATCAACTGGAAGGAGATGGTCTACACGGACGAGGAACTTACCGAGGTAATGGGAATACTCAAAGAACTCAAGAAGGGAGTCATAGCTAAAAACATAGAGAGCGAAGCGGACTACGACAGAGCCAAAAGTGCTGGTGTGGACTACTTCCAGGGCTACTACCTTGCAAAACCCATACCCATAAGGGATATAAGGAGCCTTTACTTCATGAAGGACACCGTGATAAAGCTATACGAGGCCCTAAAGAGGAGGGATCTCAAGAAGGTAGCGGAAGTTATAGAACAGGATGTGGGAGCTACCTACAGACTGCTCAGGTTCGTTAAATCCCTATACAGGGAGAGGGCCCAAGATATAAACTCCGTCGAGGATGCTATATCGCTGCTAAGCCTCAACAACGTGGCCAACTTCACCTTGGCCCTGGCCATAACGGAGCTTTTTGCGGGACACGAAGAGGAGGAGCTAATAAAGAGATCTCTCCTCAGGGCGAGCCTTGCGGAGGAACTGGCCAAGATATACGCCCCGGGACTTGAGGAGAAGGCCTACATAACGGGTCTATTCTCTTTGACGGACGAGCTTATGGGCGAGCATCCGCAGGAGATAGCCAAGGAGCTCGATCTGGACGAGGATGTGATAGAAGCCTATGAGAGCAGGTATAACGAGCTCGGACTTATCCTTTCACTTGTAGAGCTATTAGAGGAATCTATGGAGGACGAGGAGATAATCGACAAGGTAGCAAAGATGCTCAAAACGACCAAGCCTAAGGTGAAGACAGCAATAAAGAACGCAAAGAAGATAGCCAATCAGATAGCCTCCGTAGGTAGAAGGAAAAAAAAGAAGAAATCTACTCAGTAGCGTAGCTGTGAAGCCCTGGGAAGTATAGGTTTATTGCAAAGAAGCATATCAGAACCGTTATAAAGCCGAAAACCACCATCCAAGCGACTCTTTTACCCCTCCAGCCCATCAGTTGGCGGGCGTGCAGGTAGGCGCCGAAGAAAAGCCAGACTATAAGGGACCAAACTTCCTTTGGATCCCAGCTCCAGTATCCGCCCCAGGCCTCGTTTGCCCAAGCAGCTCCAAGGATTATAGAAGCGGTCCAGATCGGGAAGACTATGGCTATCGACTTGTAGGTTATCTCATCGAGAACTTCCTTGGAAGGGAGAAACCTTTTGGCCCAGTCCTTATCCCCAAAGTGCTCTTTTATCAGGTAGGCTACCGCTCCACCAAAGGCCACGGTAAATCCCGCGTAGCCTATGAAGGCTGTAACAACGTGTATGTAGAGCCAGTAGCTCCTCAGTGCGGGCATGAGAGGTTGGATTTCGTGAGACGCTTTGAATATGGCGTAGGCTGAGGTAAGGAATATAAGAGGAACCACAAAGGCTCCTATCAGCTTAAATCCGTACTTTCTCTCTATTATCAGGTAAACACTTCCTGCTACAAAGCTCCAGAAGGTTAAAGCCTCAAAGAGGTTGCTCCAGGGAGGATGAAACACTCCCATCTGGTAGCTTTCTATGCCTCTTCTTATCATTCCCGTCAGGTTCAGAAGAAGTCCTAAGAAAAGTATGCCGGTAGCCGTTCTGCCCAGTATGGACTCCCTCACGAGTAGGTAGGCTATATAAACGAGAGAAGCGAGCCCGTAGGTGAGCATTGCGGATTTATACCAAAAGGTGTTCTCAAAGGGCAGAAGCGATAAGAGCACAGACAGGGCTATACCGCTTACAGCAAACAGTATATCCGTGGATATAGAAATTCTCTTTTTCTCTACTATTACCTCCTTCATAGCCCGAATAATTTATTCCTTCTCCTCGGGTTTGACATCGATTTTTATCTCCACCGAGACCTCCCTGTGAAGCCTCAGCGTTATAGGATAAACGCCTATCTCCTTTATGGGATGGGGGAAAACTATCGTCTTCCTGTCCACTTCTATGCCCTGCTCCTTGAGAGCATTTACGACATCGGTGGCGGTAACGGATCCGAATAGCTTGCCTGCATCTCCCACGGGCTTTTTGATTTCAACAACTACACCCTCGAGCTTCTTGGCAAGCTCCTGTGCCTTTTTCTTTTCCCTTTCCAGTTTCCTGCGTCTTTGTCTGAGGATCTCCTGAACGTGCTTCACATTCCCTTCGGTGGCAGGCAGGGCGTAACCTCTGGGGATCAGATAGTTGTTAGCAAAACCTCTTTTAACCTCTATTATGTCCCCGAAGAAGCCGTAGCCTTCCAGATCCTTTGTCAGGATAACCTTCATCTTTTTTCCTCCTTTCAGACTACCACGTAAGGTAGGAGTGCGAGCTGACGGGCCCTCTTTATCTGAAGGGCAAGCTTTCTCTGGTGCTTACTGCAGAGGTTCGTCTGCCTCCTCGACTTTATACGCGCCCTCTCGGTCATAAACTGCCTGAGTTCTTCGTAGTTCTTATAGTCAGGCTCTTTTTTGTTCTCGCAAAAGTAACATACTTTCTTCTTTGCAGGTCTCTTTATAGCCATTTCAAACCTCCTGAATGAGCTTTTCTATATTATCGAGTGAATCCACGGGATACCACCTGTTTATCCTTAGTTCCTTCATTATTTTAGCACCCTTTTCGTCTTTGGGCATCTCCCCAAGAGCTTCGAGTATAAGGCTCCTGTACTGCTGAAGCTCGGGAGCTATCATAATCAGGTGGGAGCTGAGTTTCTCATCGCTTTCGTATATTGGAACCACCGCTCTCCTGGAGAGGTCCGAAAGCTGATCCCAGAAATCCTTGTATAGAAAGCCGTAAGGGGCTTCTCCCCTGGAAACTCCGCTCAGAACGCTCTGCCAGGAATCTTTATACTCCAGGAAGTAATCGACATCCATCTTCTTGAGTATGTGCATTCCCAAATAGGTGGCGAACTGATTCTTAACACAGAGAACCTTGTTTCCTTTTATAGCCTCAAGCTTCGGTTCCGCCTCCTTGTTGGCTATTATCACAACCTCGTCGTAGTTGTCGTTCCCCGCCACGGGGATAAAGTCCCTTTCTCTGTGAATCTTGAGAGCGTCGAGAGGATTTGAATAGGTCATGTCCACGTGCGGAAAGCTCTTGTAGTAGCAATCAAAATCAAAACACTGCTCCATGGTTAGGTCTATACCAACCTTTTCGGAAAGATAGGTTATAAAGTAAAGCCAGTTCACCTTATTCTTAGTAGAGTCGTGGGGACATACCGCAACCTTCATATGCATGACTTAACCCCTAAAAAGGTAGTTCGTCGTCTTCGTCGAAAGGTTCCTTTTCCTCAAGAGTTTTCAGCTCCTCCTCTATTTTCTCGGGCGTAGGAATCTCTTCCTCCTCCACCTCTTCGATCCTGGGCTTTCTTATTATCCTGACAGCTTCAGCCACTATTCTAACCTTCGAGTAGTTCTTTCCATCCTGCCCTGTCCACCTATCCTGGGTAAGCCTTCCCTCTATGACCACCTGATATCCCTTGGACAGCCTCGTTGACAGGTCCTCCGCCAGTTTCCCGTAAGCCTTCACATCGAAGAAGTGGCTCTCTTCCTTCCACTCCTCCCCTACTCTATACCTTCTGTTCCAAGCTACGTTGAACTCGGTTACCGGACTTCCAGAGGGAAGATACCTGATAACCGGATCCCCTGTAAGTCTTCCTATCAGGAGGACCTTATTTAGCACTCTTTATCACCTCGCTCTCCTTTATCTGGAAGTTAAGCCACCTTATTACATCTTCGTTTATCTTGAGCTGGAAGTCAAGCTCGTTGGGGAGCTGGGGATTTTCCGTTTTGTATTGAACGAGGAAGTATCTGCCGTGGTTATAGTTCTCTATCCTGTAGGCGAGCGTCTTCGTTCCCCAGTCCTGAAAGTGGAGTATCTCACCGCCCTTCGATTCGATGAACTTCTTGATCTCTTCAGCTTTTTGTTTAACTTCCTCCTCTGTAAGAGTGGGCTTGAGGACAAAGACAGTTTCGTAAAATCTTACGGTCTTATAGTGCCTGTTTCTTGGCATCTTCCTACCTCCTGGTCTTTTGGCCCCCTCTCATGTGGAGGGAGCAAGGTAGGTTGTCTATTATAGCATCTTTTTTAGGGATAAAAACTCCGAAAGCTCCAGCTCCGCGCGGTGGACTGGGAATTTTAAGGAATTCCTTATCGGGACCAACAAAAAGAAACTTTGAGTTCCACACGGCGCATTAGGAACAGTTTACAGCTCGGGAAGAAAGATTACATACCTGAGCTTTCAACTCCACACGGCACATTAGGAACTCAATTGTCTCCTACAAGATGGTCTTTAACCTATTCCACCTTTCAACTCCACACGGCACATTAGGAACAGTTAGAGACTTTAGGGGAACATACCAAGTTTTGGACTTTCAACTCCACACGGCACATTAGGAACAGAGTTCAGGAAGAAGCTCTATCTACCCATAGCCTTCTACTTTCAACTCCACACGGCACATTAGGAACTAAATATACCACCTATACGTATATATACCACTATATACTTTCAACTCCACACGGCACATTAGGAACTAAATATACCACCTATACGTATATATACCACTATATACTTTCAACTCCACACGGCACATTAGGAACTAAATATACCACCTATACGTATATATACCACTATATACTTTCAACTCCACACGGCACATTAGGAACTGGATATTATTAACTTCAATTATTCATGATATTGTGAACTTTCAACTCCACACGGCACATTAGGAACGAACCTCTACGAAATTGCGGCCATCGGTATCGTTACCGACTTTCAACTCCACACGGCACATTAGGAACTCCACATAGACTTTAAAGAGGGCTATATCGAGTTCGGTACTTTCAACTCCACACGGCACATTAGGAACCCCAAACGAGCCGTTTAATAATATAAGCCAATTCAATAACTTATACGACTCCCAGTCTCCGCAAATGAAGTTAATTTCCGAAAACCACCGGTCCTGCAAAAGACCTTAAAAATGGCCTCCTTTAAAACCTTCTGTATCAACCTGCCCAGAATGGCGTCATCAAAGTATCAAAACATCAAGGCATTTTGATGCACCATAAATCTCTCTTACCTATTCCCTTGCCAAGGAGCCGGCAGGCCCTTTTGTCCTGCTGAAAAATAGTATAGCACCTTGAAGCCCCCGTGAGCGGGGACCATAAAAATGCTCAGTATAGGTATGGAAGGTATATTTTTACTTCTATGAGAGGATTATTGATAATGCTCTTACTTTCATGCTTCCTCTTCGCCTCTCAGTGGTATCCTGACTTCAGAAAGGGTGTGGAGGTTGCAAAAAGGGAGGGTAAGCTCGTCCTCGTTTACTTTTACGAGGAAGGCTGTAATTACTGTAAGTATATGGAGGAGGTTGTCTTCGTAGAGCCTGAGGTAAGCTCTCTTATGGACAAAGCCTTTGTTGTGGTTCCGGTAGATACTGAAGACATTCCCGACTACCTCGATAAAAGGTTCAGAGTTTACGGAACTCCTACCTTTTTTGTATACGATCCTAACAGGGATAAGATAATACTTCAGATCTTCGGTATGCAGGAAAGTGATGAGTTCCTCGAACTTTTGAGGGAAGCCTGCTCTAAGGTTAAGGTGAAGAGCTGTTGAGTCTAAAGGATAGGATCCTAAAACTCAAACTTCTCCTGATGGACGTGGACGGAGTTCTCACCGATGGAAGACTCTATTACACCGAGGAAGGGGAGAGGTTAAAGGTCTTCAACGTTCACGATGGTCTTGGTATAAAGCTTCTCCAGAGGGCAGGTATTTCAACGGGAGTTATATCGGGAAGAGAGTCTGAAGCCCTAAAAAATAGGCTTCTTGAGCTCGGTATAGAGGAGATATACATGGGCAGATTCCAGAAGGACGGTGTTCTGGAGGAGATTATGAGTAGAAAAGGTCTTTCCGCGGAGGAGGTGGGCTTTATCGGAGACGATCTGGTGGATATTCCGGTCCTAAGGAAGATCGGCTTCCCTGTGGCTGTTAAGAACGCTCCGGATGAAGTTAAACGCTTCGCTGTTTATATAACGTTAAAGGAGGGAGGAAAAGGCGCGGTCAGGGAAGTTGTGGAACTGATACTCAGGCTAAGGGGAGATTACAAGAGGCTCGTGGGAAAATATTTGGGATGAGGTTCCTCCTCCTGCACCTGGCCTTTATACTTCTTTCGATGGGTTCCCTCGCTTACATCGAGAAACTCAGCAGGGAAGCTAAAGTGTTCGTGAGGGAAAAGAGTATAGCCAGGGACATCAGTATAAAGGTATTCGGTGAAGGGGGTGAGGAATGGAAGGTGGAGGGAAGGGAGCTGGTGTCCTTCGGCAGGGAGATACACCTCTTAGGAGTTTTTCTCAGATCCGCAAGCGGATACGTGGTCAAAGCGGACTCGATAACCTTATTCAGGGACAGGAATAAAGGGGAGCTTAAAGGAGATGTGGAGATAAGAGGGGAAGCCCTCTTTGTGAAAACCGAAAGGGCCATGATAGATTTCAACAGGAACCTCCTTTGGGGAGACGGAAAGGTGATGGTGTGGAGGGAAAGTAATTTCATAGAGGGCAAAGGCTTCAAGGCATATCTCAAACCTCTAAAAGTTATAATAGGGGATGTAAAAACGAAGCATGAGGTATAAGCTTGCCCTTCTTCTTTTACTTGTAGGAATTTCTTTCTCCCAACCCATAACCGGAGAGGCAAAGAAGCTCGAGTTCAGGAAGGACAGGATAATCTACACAGGTGACGTAAAACTGATAAGAGGTGAATCGATCCTCCGGGCGGACAGGGTGGAAATCTTGCTTGACGAAAAGGGAAAACCGGTCAAGGTAGTGGCCACCGGTAAAGTTAGGTATGCGGAGACTAACAGGAGGGCTTTCTCAGACTACGCAGAGTATGATCTGAAAAGAGATGTGATACTCCTTAAGGGCAGGGCGAGGGTAGAGGAGGACAAAAATATCTTGGAAGCGGAGGAGATAGTGTATGATAGGAAGAGCGGAACACTTCAGGCAAGAGGGAAAGAAGGAAGGGTCAGGACCATCTACATAGAGGAGGAAGAGAATGAAGAAATCGGACATAACCAAGGAGATAGCCCGCAAGAGGGGAATATCCCAGAGGAAGGCGAGAATAATCGTTGATCAGGTTTTCCAAGCCATGGCGGAGGCCCTCACCCGCGGAGAGAAGGTGGAGATAAGGGGTTTGGGAACCTTCAGGATAAAGAAGAAGCCTTCCAGATTCGTAAAGGATCCAAGAACAGGCGTGGAGATATTCGTAAAGGAGAAGTTCGTCCCCACCTTCAAGATGGGGAAACTCTTGAAGAATCATCTAAATTCTAAACATGAATGAGGTGGGACGTCCTCGTAGTGGGCGCCGGGCCCGCAGGCTCCACGACCGCCTACGTCCTCTCTAAAGGCGGAGCGAAAGTTCTTCTGATAGATATAAAGCGGGCTCCCGGTGTCCCCGTCCAGTGTGCGGAGTTCGTTCCCGTCCAGCTGGAACACAAGTTCCCCGAGTTTTTCCCTAAGGAAGCGGTGGTTCAGAAGGTTAAAGATATGGTCCACTTCACCCCATGGGGAGAGGTCGTCAGCATGCCCTCGGAGGGATACATGCTCCGAAGGGATGTCTTCGACGCAAACATAGCAAGGCTCGCGGTTGAAAACGGTGCAGAGATCCTTCTCAGAACAAGATTTCTGGGCTTCGAGAACGGGAAGGTATGGCTTGAGAACATAGACAAAAGGGAGCGCTTCAGCGTCGAGGTGAGGTTCGTTATCGGGGCGGACGGACCCCGCTCCAGAGTGGCCAAACTGACGGGAGAGCATACAAAGAACTTCCTGACCACCGCCCAGTTCACCATGCCACTCAGAGAGCCTCTCGGGGACCTGCTCATCTACTTTCGGGACTACATTCCCGGGGGATACGGCTGGGTATTCCCCAAAGGGAACTTGGCTAACGTGGGTGTGGGGATTGATCCCGATTATCCGCTGAACGTGATGGACTCCCTCAGAAAGTTCGTGCGGGAAGTCGTCTCAGAAGGTATAGTGGAGGACAGGATAGTGGGAAGGACAGGAGGTTGGATACCCGCGGAAGGCGTTAAGGATCCCGTGAGAGGTAATGTCCTACTTGCTGGAGATGCGGGAGGTTTCTGCCATCCCATAACGGGAGGAGGGATAGCGAACGCGGTTTACACGGGTGCTATGGTAGGGGAAGCCCTTTTAGAAGGCTCGCCGGAGGACTACGAGGAGGAAGCCCTCGAGGTCTTCGGAGGCGCCCTCAGCAGAGCAGCCCGTAAGCGTGTAAAATACATGAAGTCCTGGGACAACTTGGAGTTCGTAATCCCGAGGACGTGGATAGCCTTCGAGGAGTACTGGAAGGAGGAGTGAGATGATAGACATAGCTTTCGCCCAGGGACAGGGAAAGCCGGATCCTATGGGAGCCATTCTTTTTCAGATTCTTTTCCTCGTAGGAATCTTTGCCATCTTCTACTTTCTGATCATAAGACCCCAGAAGAAGGAGAGGGAGAGACACAGGAAGCTGATAGAGAGTCTGAAGAAGGGGGACAAGGTGATAACCTCAGCGGGCATATGGGGAACGGTAGTGGAGATAGGGGACAGAACGGTAACCTTGAAGGTTGATGCCAATACCAGGATAACCTTCTCCAAGGAGGCGGTTGTTGCCCTACAGCCAGAGCATGAAAAGAAAGAAAAGGAGAAGTAGTTTTAAATTATTCCACCGGAGGGCAGGGCCATGATCGAGAAGAGGATGCTCGTGGGCGGTGAGTGGGTGGACAGCCCCCAGAAGATAGAGGTGGTGTATCCCTACACGGGTGAGGTGATAGGAAAAGTCCCGCAGGGAACTGAAGAGGACGTAAACAGAGCGGTAGAAGTGGCCAAGGAGGGTTTTAAAGAGATCTCTTCCCTGACCGCCTACCAGAGATACGAGATTCTGATGAGGGCTGCGGAGATACTCAGGAAAAGGGCGGAGGAGTTCGCAAGGACGCTTGTCTTAGAAGTTGGAAAGACCATAAAGGAGGCGAGGACGGAAGTCCAGAGGGCAATACAGACCTTAATATTCTCCGCGGAGGAGGCAAAGAGGCTGAACGGCGAGACCTTCCCTATAGACGCACACCCCAACGGCGTGGGCAAGGTGGGCTTCTACATAAGGGTCCCGGTAGGGATAGTTTCCGCCATAACCCCCTTCAACTTCCCCCTGAACCTTTCCATGCACAAGGTGGCTCCCGCCCTCGCCTGCGGTAATGCGGTGGTGCTCAAGCCCTCCGAAAGAACACCTCTGACTCCCCTAATGCTCGCGGAAGTCCTCTTAGAGGCGGGGGTGCCCCCGAAAGCCCTATCGGTGATTCCCGGATACGGGGACGTTGGAAAGGCCATGACCACCCATCCCGACGTGAGGGTCGTTTCTTTCACAGGGAGCAAGAAGGTGGGGGAGCTCATAACCCGTCAGGTTGGGATAAAGAAGGTGGTCCTGGAGCTCGGTTCGAACTCCGCTATAGTGGTCCACAGGGACGGGGATCTGGAGAAGGCCGCCCAAAAAGCGGTTCTCGGAGGCTACGCTATAGCGGGTCAGGTTTGCATCTCCGTCCAGAGGGTGTTCGTCCACGAGGAGGTGTTCGAAAGGTTCGTGGAAATCATGAAGGAAAAGGTGAAGGCCCTTAAAGTCGGAGATCCCATGGACGAGAGCACCGACGTGGGTCCTATGATAAGCGGTTCGGAGGTTGTCAGGGTTCAGGAATGGATCGGTGAGGCACTCGAGAAAGGTGCTAAGGTAGAGGTGGGAGGTGCTCCCCGCGGTGAGAAGACCGCCCTTTTCGAGCCCACGGTGGTCTCCTTGGTACCGCCCGAGACGAAGCTCTTTAAAGAAGAGGCCTTCGCCCCCGTGGTGATCGTGGATCCCTACAGGGAAGTGGAGGAGGCCCTCGATCTCGTGAACAGCTCCGAATACGGACTCCAGCTGGGGGTGTTCACGAAAGACATAAAGGTAGCCTGGGAGTTTATAAAGAAGGCCGAAGTTGGTGGAGTCCTCATAAACGAGGGTCCCACCTTCAGGGTGGATCACCAGCCATACGGAGGATTCAAGAACTCTGGGATAGGAAGGGAGGGGCCCAAATTCGCGGTGGAGGACTACACGGAGATAAAGACGGTTATATTTGATTTAACCTGAAGGAGGTTGCCCATGAGCATAAGGCACCAGATGAGGGCCAAGGTGGAAGAACTCTTCAAGTTGATGATAGAAGATCCGGACTTCCCCCGGGAGGAAGAGACCGTAGTGTACGCGGTCTTCGTTCCTCAGGAGGGTGACTTCGAGGAGGAGGAGATAGAGGTCTCCGAGCAGGATGTGGACCTAGAGGACAAGGAGAGCGTAAAGAAGTTCCTCGACAGGACCACGAGGGAAGCCCTCGAGGCGGACGTTAAAGGCCTCAAGCTATACGGATACGTCTTCGAGTCGGAGAGCGGGCTTAAAATAATCACCAAAGAGTCCGAAGACTTCTCAGAGCTTATCCTCACGCGCATAGAGCGCATGAGAGAGGAGGTATGAAAGCCTGCGTCATCCTTGCGGCGGGCGAAGGCAGAAGGCTGGGGCTGAGGAAGCAGTTTATAGAGATCCAGGGGAAGCCCCTCTTCATGTATTCGGTGGAGAAGGCCCTAAAGATCTTCGATGAGGTTATCCTTGTCCTTCCGAGGGATGCCATCTCGAGGGTATCGGTTCCAGAAGGTGTAAAGAAGGTAGAAGGTGGCAAAGAAAGGCAGGACTCGGTTCTAAATGGAATACTCGAAACTGAGGCGGAGGTGGTTGTTATCCACGACGCCGCGAGGCCCTTGGCCACGGAGGAGATGTTCAGGGAGGTCTCGAACCTGGGAGAGTTCGATGGAAAGATAGTGGCGGTCCCCTCCAGGGACACCATAAAGGAAGTCTCCAACGAAACCGTTTTAAGGACGGTAGACCGCTCTCATATTTGGCTATCTCAAACTCCTCAGGCTTTCAAAAGGAAGGTTCTCCTCGAGTGCCACTTCAGGGCCAGGAACGAGGGCTTCTACGGGACCGACGACGCAAGCCTTTTGGAGAGATACGGCTACAGGGTGGGGGTCGTCATGGGGTCCTACTGGAACGTGAAGGTTACTTATAGAGAGGATCTGCAGTTTTTAGAGAAGCTCCTGAGCAAGGAGGTGTGATATGAGAGTCCACCTTCCCAAAGCGGTTCTCTTCCTACACGCCTTCCCTCTCAACAAGGAGATGTTCGTTCATCAGTTCAAGGCCCTTGAAGGTGAGGGTATACCTTACATAGCCCTTGACTACCCTGGCTTTGGTTATGAACCGCCTCTCCCCGGAGAAGTGAGCGTGGAGAGGCTCACAGACTTTGTGGTTTCAAAGATAAACTCCCTCGGAGTGAAGAAGATCGTTCCCGTGGGAGACAGCATGGGAGGCTACATAATGTTCGATCTCTTCAGGAGATACAGAGAGCTTCTGGGAGGTCTCGTATTCGTTGCCACCAGGGCGGAGGGAGAAACGGAGGAAGGTAAGAAGATCCGCTACAACCTGATAGGCAGGGTGAAGGAGGAAGGAACTTCCTTCTTAGTGAACACCATGCTCGAGAATCAGACCTCCCCTGCGACAAAAAAGGATCAGGGTAAGATGAATCATCTGAGGTGTATGATGGAGAAGGCTACGAAGGAGGGGATAGTGAAAACACTCAGGGCGCTCGCGGAAAGACGGGACAATACGGACCTGCTTTCCCAGATAGACCTACCCACCCTCGTGGTAGCGGGTAAGGACGATGAGAAGGTCACCCCTCCAGAAGTTGTTAGAAAGATCGCGGAAGGCATAAAGGGTGCTCACTACATAGAGCTTGAGAACTCCGCCCATCTCCCTCCCTTCGAAAATCCTGAAGGTTTCAACGGAGTTCTCTTAGAGTTCCTGAGGAAAGTTCTTTGAAGAGATTCATATACAGACTCCCGGAGTTAAAACTGGGAGAAATCCTTGCGGAGGAACCGGCACCCTTAGAGGTCCTGAAAAGGGAGGACCAAGAGGTTATTGTGGCTACCTACACACCCCTGAAAGATCTTAAACCTATCAGGGTTGAAGAAGTTTCCGAAGACTGGCAAAGGTGGAGGGAGAGCTTCGGTCCCGTTGAGGTGGAAGAGTTTGTGATAATGCCACCCTGGAAGGTTCCAATCTTCATAAATCCCGGAATGGCCTTCGGGACGGGTCTCCATCCCACCACCAAGCTCTGCATAAAGCTTGTCAGAGAGTATTTAAAAGAAGGAGAATCGGTCCTGGACGTGGGAACTGGGAGCGGGATACTCTCCATAGTTGCTAAGAAGGCAGGTGCGGGTAGAGTTCTGGGCATAGACATAAGTGAGGAGGCGATAAGATCCTGCAGGGAGAACGCTGAGCTGAACTGCGTCAGTATAGAGTGCAGGCTTGCGGGTCCTTCCGATGTAGAGGAGAGCTTTGATCTTATCGTGGCGAACCTCGAGCTTCCCATATTCAGGAAGGAACTGGACAACATTATTCCTCTTTTTAAAAGGCGGGCCATCTTCTCAGGACTATACAGAAGGGAGGAACTGAAGGAGTTTCTGAAGATGCTTGAACAAAGGGGCATGAAAGCGGATAGAATATTGGAGGATCAAGACTGGTTCTGCGTAGGGGTGGGAGATGCAGGGAATTAGAAAACTGATCAGAACGGTGGTCTTTCTCGCCCTGATAGGGATAGTAGGTTTCACCGTATACAACGTCTTCTTCCTGAAGCCTCGGGTAGAAGGCCTCGAGAATTTGAAAAAGCTCCCTAAAAAGAAGGAAGTTAGCCTGATAGTATCACCGAGGGCTTACGTGGACAGAGTGTCCGTTGTGGCTATTCAGGGAAGCAGGGAGGTGGTTCTGTTCGAAGGAAAACTGCCATCCAGGGTGAACGAAGTCAGCTTTACGGTGGAGCCTAAGGAACTGGGCCTTAAGGACGGCGACGCGAGGATAGTGGTGGAGCTCAGGAGGTTCTTTCTACTCAAGGACAGCTTCGAAGTGCGGGCAAAGATAGACACCCAGCCCCCGAGGATCCAGCTCATCTACGCGCCCTACATGGTTCTGCAGGGTGGTTCCGGAGGAATAAGGGCGAGGCTGAGCGAACCTGCGGAGCTCTACGTGGAAGTGGGAGGTAGGAAGTTTAGATCCTACAGAGTAGGGGATAACGTCTATATATCTCTCTTCGGAGTGCCCGTCACGGCCTCTCCAAGGGACGTAATAAAGGTGGTTGCGGTGGACGATGTAGGGAATAGAACCGTTCTACCCCTCGGAACAGGCATAAAGAGGAACAACTTCAAGACCGTTTGGATAGAGCTCAGGGGAAAGGAAAGGGTAATAACCGCCAAACTTCACACCATAGTTGGTGGAGATCTCGAAAACATAGACTTCGTGAGCCTCTTTAAGAAGGTCAACGAGGAGGTTAGAAAACAAAACGAGGAGAAGATTCGCCAGATAGGAAGTAAGTCTGAACCACAGAGGTTCTGGAGAGGCAAGTTCCTCCAGCTCAGAAACAGCAAGGTTCTTTCCAGATACGGAGAGAAAAGGAGATACACCTACAGGGGCAGGCTCATAAGCAAAAGCTGGCATTTGGGCTACGATCTTGCCTCCGTTAAAAACGCCAGAGTGGTAGCTGCAAACACAGGGAAGGTGGTCTTTGCAGGCGATCTCGGCATATACGGGAACACGGTGATAATAGACCACGGATACGGACTGATGAGTCTGTATGCTCATCTTGCGGACTTCAAGGTCAAGGAGGGAGACATCGTCAGAAAGGGTCAGCTCATAGGATACACGGACACCACCGGCCTCGCCTTCGGAGATCACTTACATTTCGGAATTCTCATAGACGGATACGAGGTCACACCTTTAGAGTGGTGGGACAGGAAGTGGATAAGAACCAGGATAGAGCCTGCCTTTTCAGAGTAAGTGGCAGAGCCTGTTAAGGTAAGCGAGTCTGAAGCTTTCACCCTCCATCTCCAGCAGGCTCACCCCTGTGTTGTCCATATGAACGTGCCACAGCTTTTCAAGGCCAAGGCCGAGGGCGAGACAGACGATAGCGTGTAGGGTTCCTCCGTGGGCCACCACCACTATGCTTGTTTCCTTCCTGCTTTTGAGGTCATCGAGAAAGCTTAGAACTCTCTTCTCGAACGCATCCATAGGCTCCTGTGTGGGAAGAGGAGCCTCTACAGGATTTCTGAGCCAGCTAAGCATCATCTCCTTTTCCTTCTCAAAAAGCTCCCAGAAGTTCCTTCCCTCCAGAATACCGAAGGACATCTCCCGTATCCTCTCGTCCACCTCCAGCCTAACATCAAGGACGTCCGAGATGGTTAGGGCGGTCTTGTAAGCTCTTCTCTGGGGTGAGCTTATAACAAGCTCTATACCTTCACCCTCCAAGAACTTCGCCACCATCCTCGCCTGCACGAAGCCGAGGGGGGTAAGATCGCTGTCGAGACTTCCCTGGAATATACCCTTTTCGTTGAATTCGCTCTGGGCGTGTCTTACGAGGTATATATACTTCTTCATATCTGCTCGAACAGAACGTCGAGAACTTGGGCGAGAACATCTATCTCCCAGTTCTGGTAGGGTTCGTCCTTGTTCACAACTACCACTATACCCAGGGTCTCGAAGTAGAGGATCATCTTGGCGAGGTTCACAAGTCCGCAGAGTCGTGCGGATTTAAGATCCTTTATTTTAACCCTCGGAACGGGCTTGTCCGCCTCTCTGAACACATCGAGAAGTTCCTGTTTGACGTTATAGTAAAGGCCCTCAAAATCACAGGACATTCGCACCTCCTTCAAGGATCTCTCTGACCACCCGGGCATCGCTGAAGGGATATTTTACTCCTTCGATCTCCTGATAACCCTCATGCCCTTTGCCAAGGATGGCAACCACATCACCCTCCCTCGCTCTTTTTATAGCTTCTTCTATAGCTTCCCTTCTGTCCTCTATCACGAGGACTTTCTTCTTATCCTTTATGCCCTTGAGGATGTCTTTTATTATTCTTCTTGGATCTTCAAACCTGGGATTATCGGATGTAATAACGATAAGGTCACTCCACCTTTCAGAAGCCTCTCCCATAAGAGGTCTCTTTCCTCTGTCCCTGTCCCCGCCAGCTCCGAATACGGTTATGACTTTGCCCTTTGAAAGCTTCTTTATGGTTTTAAGAACGTTGTCTACCGCGTCTGGGGTGTGGGCGTAGTCTATAACAACGAGAAAACCTATTTCCGATCTGTAGACCTCAAACCTTCCCGGAACGAAGATGTTTTCGAGGGCCTTCTGTATAGCTTCCGGATCAAGTCCCCTTTTTAAAGCGTAGGCGATAGCAGCCGAAAGGTTGTAGGCCTGGAACTCCCCTATTAGGCTGGACCTGAACTTGAAGGTTCTGGAGCCCAATTCTACGGATATCTTAGACCCTTCAAAACCGGTCTCAAACTCGATTATCCGGAGATCTCCTTCTCTCCCGTAGCTTACAGCTTTATCCTTTAAATCTTTCAGTAGCCTCCTTCCGTATGGGTCGTCCGCGTTCACAACAGCAAACTCGTATTCGTAATCTGAGAAGAGTCTCCTTTTTGAAAGGAAGTAGCTTTCCATGTTCCCGTGGTAATCGAGATGGTCCTGTGTAAGGTTTGTGAAGATAACCGCCTCAAATTTCGTTCCCCAAACTCTATACTGATCAAGGGCATGAGAGGACACTTCCGCGACCACATGGGTAGCTCCCATATCGAGCATCTGTCCGAGCGTCCTGTGCCATGTTACAGGATCAGGTGTGGTCCTGCCCTCCCCCAGAACTTTTTCTCCGAGCCTGTATTGAACGGTTCCTATAAGGCCTGCTTTAAATCCAGCTTCCCTTAGCATACTTTCGATTATGTAGGTGGTCGTAGTCTTGCCGTTAGTTCCGGTAACACCCACCACGTTGAGCTTATGGGATGGTTCTCCAAAGAAAAAGTGGGCGCTCTCCGCAAGGACCCTTCTCGTGTTGTCAACCTTCAGAAGCTTACCTTCACATCCCTCCACCTCCCTTTCCACAACCGCGACTACCGCTCCCCTCTTAAAGGCTTCTCCTATAAAATTGTGTCCGTCGAACTTTGATCCTCTGACCGCAAAGAAGACAAAGCCCTCCTTTACTTCCTTGGAGTTGTCGGTTATACCCTTGGCTGTCAATAGAATTTCTGAGATCTCTTCAGGAGGCGCCATCTGGGAGTAATATTACACCATTCAAGTTGGGTAGTTTCAAGTTAGAGGTTTAGTATATTCTTAAATAACTTAACTTAATAAGGATTTAAGTGAATAAAATAGACAAGTCAAAGAGATACAGGTATTTATTTAACACAGAAAACCTGCTTAAGGGGGTAGATCATGAGGCTTAAGGTGTTATTTGTTGCTCTTTTTGCAATACCAGGTTTAATCTTTGGTATTGGATTCAGCCCCAAGAAATTTACAAAATGGGGCTTTGAGTTTTTCGGAGTTATGGATATAATGAAAGACCTCTTTCAGTGTTTTATGCCTCAATGTAATATGGTTTATACATACGATTTAACCTATCAACACTACAATCCTTCACAAGACCAAAACTATGATATAGTTGTAGTAGCAGGCGGACTTGGAGATCCCCAACAGGAAACCGGCTATGGAATCCTTGTAGTCTCACTTGATGGGGGATTCACATGGTATCCTCTTCCAAAGAATTATACAAACCCACAAAATATCACTTTCTTCTCAAGAAAGCTATGGACGGTTGCTGGAGGATTGATAAACGTAAAAATTGGAAACAATTTAACTCAGGCGCCCGTCTTTGTTGCTTCGGGTGATGAAGGTATCGTAGTGATAGCTGCCTTTTACAATGGCAAGTGGTATGTTAAAGAACTCTCCTCTACATTCTGTGGTGACGATATACTGGCCATAGAACACATAGGGAGCGGTGTATTTATAGGTGTGGGTGATGACGGCAGAATATGCAAATTCACAATAACTCAGGTAGTTCTACCGCAATCGAATTCAGGCAGTATTGTGGAGAATATCAGGGAGGTAAAATATAGGGGCAAATATGTGTTCAGATTAAAGAGAAAGAGCGATAACAGTAGCATACACACATTCCTATACGGTATAGCTGCCAACAATAATTACATAGTTATTGTGGGTGACTTGGGAAAAGTATACTACGTGGACATGAGGGATCTAATTGGCCATTGGAACAGCAACTTTAGCACATACTTTAAAGCAAGGGAAATAAACAGATACTATAAGTTCGATCCTTCCCTTAATGATACTGTAGAAATCCCGAAGTCTATGGCACCCATAGATCCTATATATGATGTAATCTGGGATAGAGGTAACGTCTTTATAGCTGTTGGCCAGAATGGTCTATTCTACGAGATATATCCGCGGGGAAGCGCTGTCGTGAAGGTTCCTATTTTCCTGAAGCCGGAGGAAAACGGTTCTCTTGCTGGCTCGAGAGACGGCTCCTGGCAGGTGATCCCTCCTCTCACTTTTAAAGGTATAGCTATTAATAAGGCTCTCGGGCCTGAGATTTACATGATAGTCAGCAGGGAGGGAACTATATTGCTTTCTAATGCGCATTATAGAAGGGAAGGATGGATATCAATCTCTCCAGATCCAGCGTACAGAATACAGCTTAACAAAGCTGTGGCAACAAGAATAGGTTTCTCTTCGGGAGCGCTCGGGATGAACTTTACCATAGTTCCCACACCAAGACTGACTTTTTATCCGGAGGATATATACATACCCATCAGTGCTGATGGGGGAACCTTCTATGTCACAGTAAGATTCAAGAACAATACCTTGTTACCGGTTACTATTAAAGGTTTTAATGTGGATAGAATATCTGCCGCCGGAAATAACAACAATCTTAGTGAATTGAATAGTATAGAATGTGCTTATAGTTCAAATAATAACTCTTCCGCTTCCACTACTATTGCCCCCGGAGACATTTGCGAGCATATCTTTGTATATACACAAGAGCCCTATAACAGCGACAACTATTCAGTACATATCAATGAGGACTTTTACCTGATTACATACTGGCTACAGGATTATATGGATCAAAACAGGTCTATACCTGCCACCGTTACGGTCCAAGTAGCTCAGAAGGTGGATACAAAGGAAGGGACTACGGTAACTGTAGGAGGGTGCACATCATTTAACGGTGTCCCTGCCCTTTGGCTGATAGTGGGTATTCTGATAGCTGTTAGAAGGCTTATACGCAGAGCTTACTCCAGCTTGTAAACTATGGGGATAACTATGGTTACCCTATCCTTAGGCCTCGGGAAGTTCCTGTGGGCGAGCCTGACAGCTTCAAGAGCGCTTCTGTCCAAGATCCCGTGCCCGGAGCTCCTCTCTATCCCGCTCTCCTCAAGCTCTCCGTCCGGTAGGAGTGTGAATCTGACTATTACAGTTCCTTCCCAGCCCATCCTTCTTGCTATGGGAGGATACTTCAGGTAAGAGAGGATAGTTTCTCTGATTACGGACAGGTTTTCCTCTTTGTACTTCTCTTGGTAGCTTTTAACACTATCTACGAAACTCTTCTTAATCTGGTCCCGTGTTTCTCTATGCAAAGCCTTTGAAGCACTTTCTTTAACCGGAAGAACCTGATCTGTGGTAGTTGATTTAGCTACCTCTTTTCGCTGAGGGCTTTCTATATGAGGCTTACTTTTCCCAGATACTTTATCCGCTTTCCGCTTGTCTCCCTTAGATCGGGCCAGAACCTTCTTCCGCCTTATGATCTCCTTCTTAAGCGCTTTTTTCTTAACTACATCTTTCTGGGGTTTCCTTTTTGCCTTCTTTTTTACGTTTTTTACGATAGTTCTTTTTTTATTCTTATTCTTAACTACCCTCTTTTTCGGGGTTTTCTTCCGCTCGGAGGATCTCTTTACACGAGCTTGCCGGGGAACCTCCTTTATATTCACACCGTTCAGGCTTATCCTTACAGCATCACTCTCCTCCCTATAGGAAGGTATGAAAGACATGACCGCGACGAGCACGCTCACGTGTAGCAGAAGGGATAAAAAAAGAGACCCCTTAATTCCCATGCTTTCTCACCAAGAGATTAACGCTTTTAAATCCGAGTCTTTTCAGGACATCCATGACGCTCACAAAGCTCTGGACGCTCGCCCTTCTGTCCGCTCTTATGTTGACGGGAGTCTTTCTGTCTACGGGCCTCAGCATAGCGGAGAGCTCCTTAAGACTCACCTCTTTACCTCCAAAGAAGATCCTTCCGTCCCTGCTTACGGTTATATCGATGGTTCCGTGTGTTCTTCTCTCCTGAGAGCTACCTGCGGAAGGGAGGCTCACCGGTATCTCTCCCTGAACCATGAAGGTCGCGGTTGTGAGAACTATCGTGAGGAGGACGAGCATGATGTCCACGAGGGGTATGACGTTTATGTAACTGAACTCCCTATCTTCCATTCTCTACCTCCCACCTGGCTAAGAGAACCCTTACCTTTCTCAGGAGCAGGTTGTAAAGGATGACGGAAGGGATCGCCACCAGGAGTCCCACAGCGGTAGCTTTTAGAGCCAGGGCGAGGCCTACCATTATCTCCCTTGTGTTCACGAAGCCCTGAGAACCTATGCTGTAGAAGGTGAGCATTATCCCGAGAACGGTTCCCAGCAGTCCCACGTAGGGAGCGTTTGCCCCTACAGTGGCTATCAGGTGGAGACCTTTAGTCAACTCTACCTCAAGCTCCTGTTTGCTTCTGAACTCTTCGGGTTTCACCTTCCTCAG
Organism: Aquificaceae bacterium; assembly: GCA_027079305.1. Taxonomy (GTDB): domain Bacteria; phylum Aquificota; class Aquificia; order Aquificales; family Aquificaceae; genus Hydrogenivirga. Next base: position 351,837 of record JALWVU010000055.1, on the reverse strand, counting down.
GAATAACCACCTCTCAAGGGCGACCCCTACGGATACAACACTCATGAGTAGCAGTATCCCTATGACACCGTAATCAACTATCTCCTTTATACCTTTCATCCTACTGTTAATTTTATGATAAAATTTACGTTAATTTCACGTTAAATTTAACACGATTTTAACAGGAGGTAAGATGTGAGGAAGTCACTTATCCCCGCGGTTCTCGGATTCCCGATCCTGTCCCTATCTCAGGAGGTGGTTCTGGAAAAACTTCAGGTAACCGCAACGCGGGAAGAAAGGAAGGAAAAGGACATTCCCGCGGGAGTCTATACGGTAACCGAGGAGGAGATAGAAACGAAGCCCGGAGTGGGAACCTACGAGCTTCTTCAGGGCATCTCGGGAGTTCAGGCGACCACGAGGAACGGCGGTTACGACGTGAGGCTGATTATAAGGGGGGGAGGTCTCAAAGCTCCTTACGCGGTGAGGGAGATAAACATACTCCTTGACGGAGTTCCCATAACCGACCCAGACGGTCTCACGAGACTGGACTTTGTGGATACCCAGATGCTTGAACAAATAGACATAGTCAAAGGTCCCAACTCAACCCTTTACGGTGCGAACTCCGCGGGCGGAGTGGTGAATTTCATCACGGTAAGCCCTTTCAAATTCCAAGGCTTCAAGCTGAAGATGGGCTACGGAAGCTACAACACCTATATGTTCAACCTTCTTTACGGTGGGAACGTAAAGGGCGAGGTCTTTTACAACGTCAGCACTTCCTACAAGAAGTCCGACTCATGGAGGGAGTGGAACAGGTTTGAGAGCTTCAAAAACACCTTAAAGCTGGGCTTCATCCCCGACCCGGGCTCTACCTTGGAGATGACCTTCAACTTCTCCAAGGCGGACCTTCAGCTCCCCGGACCCCTCACCAAGGGGGAGTTTGAGAGGGATCCTTCCCAGCAGACCTCAGAGCCTTGGAGAAAGTCGGGAAGATACAGCAGGATATTCTTCTGGAGCGGGAAGTATGAGAGGGAAGTTTCAAGAAAGCTCAAGCTGAAGTCCGTGCTCTATCTCCAGAGGTGGACCCACTACCATCCGGTTACCGCAAGGATAGTTACGGGAGGCTCATACGTAGGCGGAACCGACACGCAGGTAAATTACAGACACAGCCTTCTTGGCAGGAGCGCGGAGCTTATCGCAGGTATTCAAATAAGATATAACCACTACAACTCCAAAAGGTATGCCTACAAATACTGCAAACTGAGCGGGGGCTACGACCTCTGTTCCAACTCCAGCAGGACGAACACCATAGAGTACGCAATCTCGGATGATAAGGGGGAGCTTGCGGACGAGCAGAAAAACAGAAATCTAATGTGGGGAGTATTTGCCCAAGAGACACTCAGACCCACGGAAAGAACGATAGTTGATCTCGGGATCAGGTTTGACCAGGTGATATTTGACATCAAGAAGGACACATATGTGGACTTCGCATGGGGAAGGAACTACTACAGGAACGTAAGCGAGACCAGGAACACAAGGAAGACCTTCAACGCTTTCAGTCCGAGGATAGGATTGACCTACAGGCTCTTTTCCTTCCTGAACGCCTACGTCTCGGTATCAACAGGTTTCCAGACACCGCAGGATAACGAAGTTCTGACCAATCCTGATTTAAAACCTGCGAGGATTATCAATTACGAGGCAGGGCTTAAAGGCTCTGACAGAGAACGTTTCACCTTCAGCACCGCGGTCTTCTACAGCGATGTGAGGGACGAGATAGTTTACTCAATTCTGGGAAGCGGGGAAAGAACCTACCTGAACGCGGGAAGAACGGAGAAGAAAGGATTTGAGCTTGACGGCAAAATCAGGCTCTTCGGTCCCTTCGTAGTGGGAGGCGCCTTCTCATACTTTGACTTCAAGTATAAGGAGTTTACCGAGTATGTCAGGCGCGGAAGTCGCGTATACGCCTATAACAGAAGCGGAAACAAACTGCCCTATATACCCGAGTATATGTATTCCCTTTACCTTCAGTGGTGGGCCGAGAAAGGTTTAAGGTTCAGGATAGATACGAATACCTGGGGACCTTACTACGTTGACAACGCCAATACCGAAAAATACAGCGATTATAAGTTCATAACCAACCTCACCCTCGGATACGGAAAGGGGGACAAGTTCGCCCTTTACTTTGACGTTAACAACATCTTTGATAAGAAGTACGCAGCAACCTACCAGAAGGATATAAGGGGGAGGACGAGGATATACCCAGCACCACCGAGGACTTACACAGTCAGAGTCTCTTACAAGTTCTGAGGGAGGTTATGTCATGGAAAGAGAAGTCAAAAGAACGCGCAAGGACCTTTTCGGGATACCGGTTCTCGGCTTCCTGTTTAAAAACAAGCACGCCCTCCTCTTTTACCGCCTCCTTTCCCTCTTTCTTTTTTTATACGCCCTGATTTACGGATTCCTCTACCCAACCCGTGAGGAGAACGCCTTTACAACCGCCATATTCTGGAGCCTCTTTTGGCCCTTCTTCATGGTTATCACCCTAAACACCCTCGGGAGCGTGTTCTGTATGGTTTGCCCTCTCGGTTTTCTCGGCAGGAACATCCAGAAGGTAGGGCTGAAGCTCAGGCCACCCAAGTGGCTCAGGAGTCCCTTCATCGGGATAGTTCTCTCAAACATACTCGCCTACTGGTTCATTCTATACACGTTTCCTGGTCTTCTCAGAAAACCTGTGGTGGCATCGGTCTTCTTCTCCGTATTCCTGCTTGTGTCGATCCTTGTCTTCTTCCTCTTCAGAGGGATGGCTTTTTGCAAATATCTCTGTCCCGTTGGTTCTGTAAGCAGTGCCTTTTCAAGAGTAGGTTTTACATGGCTCTCTACCTATAAAGAGGTGTGTGAGTCCTGCAGAAAGCCCGATTGTGCCCTCTCCTGCCCGTACGAACTCAATCCATCAAAGTTTGATGAAAGGAACTCTATGGCGAACTGCACCCTGTGCATGGAGTGTGCCCACGCCTGTCCCGCGGTCAGGTTTGAGGTGAGAAGTTGGGGTAGCTCCCTTGTGAAAAGGATTCAAAGACCGCTCAACTGGGAAGTGTGGGTTTACATACTCATGGTCGCGGTCATAACGGTGGCGATGAGGCTCCATCACGGACTCGGGAGAATACCTATCGCTGAGTATACGCCTTGGGTTGTTTTCGGGAAGTTCCTTCAGGAGAGTTTGGGACTGCCCGCGTGGATAGACCTGAAGGGACTCTTTGCCATGCTTACCGCCCTGGTCATAGTCCTCCTGTCGGTATACATCAGCGTATGGCTATCTTCAAAGGTAGGAGGCATTCCCAAAAAAGAGGTCTTCCTTGAGATAGGTTACGCCTTCGCACCTCTCATGATAGTGTGTTCCCTCGCTCACGTGGGCGAGTTCTTCTTTATCCACTACTACAGCGACATAGTGAACGGACTGTCTCAGGCTTTCGGTCTCGGTATTCATGCACAGCCCCTCGCAAGGAGGGGGGAGGACTGGCTTTTCATCTTTAAGGTATTCCCCTTCATAGCGGGTGTATGGAGCCTCTTCATTCTGAAAAAGAGAGTTGACCTGATCCGTCCCAAGCACAGGAAGTTGTTCCTTTTGTCCTCCTCAATTCTCCCGATCGTTTACCTCTTCCTCTGGAGTTTCGTGCTCACCGCCAACCTCCTCTTCGGAGGACACCGTGCGGGCTGATAAAAAGGAAGGAGGTGATAGATATGAGGAGAAAGCTCCTGATGTCCGCTCTCCTTTCAGCGGTCTTTGCGAACCTCTCCCTCGCTCAGGAGGTTTACAGGATTGAAAGCGTTACCGTCACCGCAACGAGGGAGAAGGAGAAGTCCCTTGATATGCCCGTCAGAGTGGACTCGGTTCCCGAAGAGGAGATAGAGCTGGATAAGCCAAACCACATAAGGGATAACCTGAACTCGGTGCCCGGTGTTCTGATAACCCAGGTTGCCGCCTCTCTCGGACACGCTACCGCCATAAGGCTCCCTATCAACTACGGTCCTTACTACCTGTATCTGCAGGACGGAATTCCTGTCCAGTCTTCGGGCTTTTTCAACCACAACGGGCTGTGGTGGACCTCCTGGGAGAGTTCACTGGAAGGTATTGAGGTTCTCAAAGGCGTGGGAACCGCAGTATACGGCTCGGACGCGATAGGTGCGGTGGTCAACGTAAAGAGCGAAGAGCCTTCCAAGGTTCTGAAGAGGAACATCCTCCTGGAGGGGGGAAGCTACGGATACTTCAGGATCAAGAGCAAGCTCTCGGATACGAAAGGTAAGAACGCATACCTGACCTCAGTTTCTTTCTCCCGTTCCGACGGCTGGAGGGAGAAAACGGGATTTAAGAGGGGAGAGACCCTCCTCAAAGACATCTACAGGATAGACTCCGTCAGCTCGGTGGAGGTTTCCTTCTTAGCCAACAAAATGGATGCCAAGATGGCGGGATATCTGGATTACCAGACCTTTAAGGACAATCCGGAAAGCTCCGGACTTCCCTCCGATCTGGAAGACCCCTACAGGAAGGTAGATATGGCGAGGCTCTCTGCAAAGTACGAAGGGCGACTGACGACGAAAGACAGACTGAGGCTGATCGCCTACCTCAGATTCAACAGAAACAGATACGTCGCCACCTGGATACCGAGGGCTTACCCGGAGAGAGACCTGAAGACCTACACCCTCGGCTTTTTGAACCAATACATCCGCAGGTATGGAAGTGGAAAAATAATCCTCGGTCTGGATCTTGAAGGAACGAAAGCTAACAACCACTACTACCAGACCAGACCGGATGTGAACATATGGGGAAGGCTCTATCCGCAGGGAGACATTTACAAATACGATGTTAACTTTTACAACGTAGCCCCTTACCTTCACGGTGTTTACAGATACAAGAGGCTCAGGATAACCGCAGGTCTAAGGTATGATTACGCCCGCTACGAATACAACAACAAACTGACCGCGGGAAACTTCGGTGTTTGGCAGAGACCCGATGATAGAAGCGACTCCTTCTCACATCTGAGTCCGAAGCTCGGTTTCGTTTTTTCAATAAACAATAACAGTTCCCTGTTTGTAAGATACGCACACGGTTTCAGGATTCCGCAGGCGGGCAGTCTATACGAACTGAAGAAGAACTTTCAGGAGAAGGGATTGAAGCTTGAAAAGGCGGACAGCTACGAGGTTGGCTATAAGGCGAAGCTGAGCGGTTTAGGTCTTATACTGAACGTAAGCGCTTACTACATGGAGATAAAGGACAAGATAATAACCGTCAGGGAGAGGTCTGTCTCCTACAGAGCGAACGCGGGCAAAACGAAACATAAAGGCTTAGAGGTGGGAGCTGAGTATTTTCTCTCGGAAGACCTGAAACTCAGAGCCTCTTACAGCATATCAAAACACGAATACGTCTCCTTCAATACGGGAAGAAGGGACTACAGCGGGAAAGAGATGAGCATGGCTCCGAGAGACCTGGCGAATGTGAGGCTCATATACAACCCCTTCTTCGAGAAGAGGCTCACAGCGGAACTGGAATATCAACACGTTGGACCTTATTACATGGACGACGACAACACCAAAAAGTATGGGGGATACGACCTCCTGAACTTTAGAGCTGAATACAGACTGAGCGATAACTTCAGAATATTCGGAAAGATATACAACCTCACCGACAGACTTTACGCGGAAACCGCCAACATAGCTTACGGAAGGGAGAGATACAGACCGGGAATGCCCAGAACCTTATACGTAGGCGTCGACATGGTGTGGTAAATTTGTGTTAAAATCTGTTTAAAATTAACGTTAAATTAACACAGGGAGGTGAACTATGAAAAGGCTGGTTTTACTCCTTGCCCCGCTTTCGGTAGCGGTAGCCCAGGAAGTTCTGCTCAAAGAGGTTGAGGTGAAGGCCAAGAAAGAAGTCCTTACTACCCGTGAGGTCAGGGAGAGCTTCGCCAAAGACCCCGGAGAGGCACTCTCGCAGATGGAGGGCGTGTGGAAGCTCAGAAAGGGAGGGATAGCCAACGATATAGTCCTGAGGGGATTTTCCGGCAGGAACCTGAACGTCCTATTTGACGGTGCGAGAATATACAATGCCTGCCCCAACAGGATGGATCCTTCCCTCTTCCACGTGGACTTTGCGGAGGTGAAAGAAATAGAGGTTATCAAAGGTCCCTTCGACATTAGAAACTACGGTAGCCTCGGCGGGACGGTGAACATAGTAACAGTTGAACCCAAGAAGGGCCTGCACGGGAAACTCAACATCGGAGTAGGATCCTTTTCCTACTTCAACCCCTCTCTGAGCCTATCCTACGGATCGGACAGGTTTTACGGACTCCTCGGATACTCCTACAGATACTCGAAGCCTTACAAAACCGGTGAGGGGAAGAGATTTACCGAGTATGCCGACTACAAACCGAGTGAGAGAGACTCTACCGCCTTCAGGATAAACACAGCCTGGACTAAGATAGGCTTCAAGCCTGCCAAGGACTCTAAGGTGGAGCTTTCCTATACCGCCCAGAGGGCAAGGGACGTCCTCTATCCCTACCTTATGATGGACTCTCCGAAGGACGATGCGGATAGATTGAATCTAAAGTTATCTTACGGAAAGCTGAAGCTCAACGCTTACTACTCCTACGTCGACCACCTTATGAACAACTCAAAGAGAAGGGCCATGATGTTTATGGAGACCAAGGCCAGGTCTAAAACCTACGGGATAAAGGCGGAATACGATCTCGGAAGTCTCAGCTTCGGTCTGGAGGCCTTCACATGGAACTGGAGGGCAAAGACACAAATGGGAAGCATGTCCCAGAACACAATTCCAGACGTGGACACAACGGACTTTGGCCTTTTCGGAGAATACAGGAAAAAGTTGAAAAAAGATCTCAGACTGGTAGCGGGGCTCAGGCTCGATACAACTCAAACTAAGGCAAGCAAAAGCAAGGCAAATACAGCCCTCTACTACAGATACCACGGAACGAGAAATACGAACAAAAGAGACACATACCCTTCGACCAACCTGCAGTTGTTTTATAAACTTTCGGAAGGTGTGGAACTCTTCAGCGGTATCGGATACTCGGTCAGAGTTCCGGACGCTCAGGAGAGATATTTTGCCCTGGACAGGATGGGGATGATGGAAACGAGATACGGTGACTGGGTTGGAAATCCGGACCTCAAACCCTCAAAGAACACACAGCTCGATCTCGGTCTTGAGCTGAGGACCTCAAGAGTCAGTGCGGATATCTCTCTTTTCTACAGCTTCGTCAAGGATTTCGTAACCCTATACAACGACACGGGAGTATACGGAACACCCGTAGGGATGGACAACGACAATAAGGCACGATCTTACACAAATGTGGATGCAAGGCTCTACGGCGGTGAAGCGAAGGCAACCTTGGCACTTACCGAGACCCTATTTTTGGAAGGGGGATTCTCCTACGTGAGAGGTAAAAAAGATACGGACCCTTCCAGGAATATAACCGACGAAGACATAGCGGAAATACCGCCCCTAAAGGGCAGGTTAGCCCTCAGGTTCGACACAGGTATATACTTTGCCCAGATAGAGGGTCTCTTTCAAGCTACTCAAGACAAGGTTGACTCGGATCTGAACGAGCAGAAAACTCCGGGATGGGGAATAGTGAACCTAAAGGTTGGAGGAGATTACAGAAACTTCAGGTTGATCGCCGGGGTGGAAAACCTCTTTGACAAGTTCTACTACGAGCACTTATCTTATCTGAGGGATCCCTTCTCCAGCGGAACGAGGGTTCCAGAACCGGGCAGGAGCTTTTACGTGAATGCAAGCTATCTCTTCTGACTTAAACTAAGATGTTATGGGATATCTTCTGATCCTTGTGATCTTTATCCTCTCCTTCTCCTGCGCTCAGAAGAAGCTGATTCCTTTGGAAAACGGTGTGAAGGTGGACACCAAAACCTATACCTCCATCTATGAGGATGAGTTTGTCAGCATAAAGGTCAGAGCAAATGCCTGGGAAGGCTATCCTTCGGACCTGCCAGATTACGTCCTTCCCCTTTACTTAGAGGTCCGCAACAAGAGCTCGGAGGTGGTGGAGATAGACCTGAGGGACATAACTCTCGTAGACGACAGGGGAAACCAGTTCAATCCATTAGAACCTAAGGATGTGGCAGAAGCTGTAAGGGGCGGTTCCACGGTCGGTATCTCGGTAGGCTTTGCCTACGGAACTCCCGGATGGGGGCTTGGATGGCTTGCGGGCGGGCCTCCCTACTACAGCGATACGGAGGATGTAATAAACAAGGCTTTCATCCCCGGTAAGGTGCTCCCCGGGGCTAAACTCAAAGGTTTCGTATACTTCCAGAAGATACCTGACGAAGCTCGCAGAGTGAGCCTTCGGGTGGGCTATAGAATAGGAGAGCGGAGGAAGGAGGTTGTCTTCAGGTTCGAGATCCGGGAAGGTGGCTCTGATAACGGGCGTAAAGAGGATAGGTCTGGAGATAGCCAAAACTCTCGCTAAAGAGGGATACAGCCTGTCCGTGGTCTACAGAAGCTCGGAAAAGGAGGCCAAAGAGATAGAGGAGTTCGGAAGGAAGGCGGGGACCGAGGTCCTACTCCTGAAGGGAGACCTATCCCGAGAGGACTTCTGCCTGAATGCGGTGGAAAGAACCTTTGAGGAGCTGGGAAGGATAGACGCCCTCATACACCTCGCCTCCCCTTACTTCAGGACTCCCATAGAGGACCTCTCCGAAGAGAGCATACAGGAGCACTTCAGGCCGATAGCCCAGGCCTTTCTGATCCTTTCCAAAGAAGCCTACAGAAGGATGCTTCCGAACGAGGGAGATATAAAGGGGCGCATAGTAGCCTTCGGAGACTGGGCTGTGGAGTGCACTCCCTACAGGAACTACTCCGCCTACTTCGTAGCCAAGGGTGCGCTTCACACCGCCGTTAAGGTCCTTGCGAAAGAGTTTGCCCCACACGTTCTCGTGAACTGCATAGCCCTCGGCCCCACCTTAAAGGCGGAGGATCTGACCGAGGAGGAGTGGGAGAGGATCCTGAGAAACACACCTCTGAAGAGGACCGTCTCGATGGAGGATGTCCTGCGGCTGACCGAATTCCTCTTGAGCACCGAGAGCGTAACGGGAGAGATAATCAACCTCGACAGCGGCAGGCACGTAGCCGGTTCAGGAATCTCGTCGATAGGATGAAAAAAATAGCTATCCTCATGAGTTCCGGTGTGGAGAGCGCCTCCTTAGCCTACCACTACCTGTCCAAAGGCTTTTTGGTGCATCCCCTTTACGTTCGCTCCGGTATCGGATGGGAGAGGGTAGAACTCTGGTGGCTCGGGAGGCTGTGGAGTTTTTACAGGAAGAGGTTCGGGAGGATACTTCCCGTTCGTGTGATACCTTTCGGAGCCGGGCTGGGCCCTTCGGACGCCTCAAGGGAGGAGGGTCTCGAGATACCTCTGAGGAACCTGACTTTAATAGTCTCCTCCGCACTGGTAGCCTGCAGGAGGGGTGTAAACAGGCTCGCGATAGGCAGTCTCGGCATATACCCTTTCCCCGACAACAATAGAGAGTATCTTAGCAGGGTTGAGGAGCTTGTATCGGAGGGGCTGAGGGAGGAGTTCCGCGTGGAAACTCCCTTCATGGGTCTTGAGAAGTGGGAGGTGATAAAAGAGTTCTACGGAAAGGTCCCCTACCACCTCACCTTCTCCTGCGCCTCGCCTGCGGGAAGACATCACTGCGGCATGTGCGCCAAGTGCAGGGAGAGGAAGGAGGGTTTTAAGAAGGCGGGAGTTCCCGATCCTACTTACTATCTTTCATAAGCTCCTGTATCTTCCTTTCCATAAGGTCCTTGTAGTAGAGCTTCTCTTTCTTGAGCTTCTCTATCTCGAGCTCGAGATCGTGGGTCATGGGGTGGTGCTTTTCCATCTTGGCTATGTCCTTGTCGAGCTCGTCGTGCCTGTCCTTCCACTCTCTGAACTGAGGATCTTCTTCGTAGAGCTTCTTTATGGCTTCCTCTCTCGTCATACCACGTCCCCCCTTCTGGGCCTGAAGATTATTAAACCACAGAGGGACAGCAGGTATCCCAGGAGCAGGCTCGAGAGGTTCCCCGCAAAAAGGTAAAAGAGAAAGCCTATCCCGAAGGGAACCGAAAGGAGAACGTAGCTCCAGAAGTATCTCCTAACTGCGGTGTAGCTCCAGTAAGCTTCTGAGGTTCTCACGGGGAGCATCTTTTTCCTTACAAGAAAGGCTACCGTGTATGCGGTTAGGGCGGAGAGGATCTGGAGGGAGTAAACGTAGAGTAGGAGCTTGGAGGACACGGGCATGGAGAAGAAGCTGTAGAGGGCCAGGTTCACCAAGAACAGAACCGTGATCGAGACCACGAAGGCGAGGTTGAAGTGCTTGGCTCTCTTTATAAAGAGCTCACCTTTATCCGATCCCTGAGCCATACGAACTCTTCCCTCTTAGGTCCCGTGGAGAGCATGATGACGGGAACTCCCACGAAGTCCTCTATGAAGCGGATGTAATCCTTAGCCTCTGGGGGCAGATCTTTAATCTCCTTTATGCCTTTAGTGCTCCTGAGCCATCCCCTGAGCGTTCTGTAAACGGGCCTCACCTCCTGAAGGATCTTGAGGGAGGCGGGGAAGTGTTCTATCCTCTCACCGCCGTGCTCGTAGGCCACGCAGACCTTTATCTCCTCGAAGCTGTCGAGGACGTCCAGCTTAGTTATTATGAGTCCGTCGAAGCTGTTTATCTGAACCGCATACCTTAGAGCCACCAGATCTAACCACCCGCACCTCCTCGGCCTTCCCGTGGTGGATCCGTATTCCCCTCCCAGATCCCTGAGCTTGTTCCCCTCTTCTCCCTTCAGCTCCGTCGGGAAGGGCCCTCCGCCGACGCGCGTGGTGTAGGCCTTGGCCACGCCGAGAAGGTATGCGTCCGAGAAGAACTTGGGCGAGAGCCCCGTCCCGTTGGAAAGCCCGAGAGCTGAGGAGTTGGAGGAGGTGACGTAGGGGTAGGTTCCCATGTCCACGTCGAGCATGGTCCCCTGGGCGCCCTCGAAGAGGATGCTCCCAGAGCTCCTCAAAAGATACTGGGAGACGTCAGTCACGAGAGCCTTATACTTTTCGTAGAGCCTTAAGGTTCTCTCTAAGGTCTCCTCCACGTCCAGGTCGTATCTCTCGCAGAAGACCTTCTCACACAGGTCCTTCACGAAGGCGGTGTTCTCCTCGAGGAGCGCACGGAACCTCCCCTCATCGTCCAGATCCGAGAGCCTTATCCCCTTCCTCCCAAACTTGAACATGTAGGCTGGACCTATTCCTCTCAGGGTGGTCCCTATCCCCCCCTTCCTCTCGAAGAGCTTGTCGAGGAGCTTGTGGTAGGGCATAACGAGATGCGCCCTGTCGCTTATCAGGAGCCTTCCCTCGTAGTCTATACCTTTGGATTTCAGGTTCTCCAGCTCCCTGTCGAGGACCTCCAGATCCACCACCATCCCCTGGGCTATCACACCTACCACGTGGGGATGGAGTATTCCCGTGGGAAGTAGATGCAGTATGAACTTCTCACCGTTCACTATAACCGTGTGGCCCGCGTTGCTCCCCCCCTGATACCTGACGGTTACGTCGTAGCCCTCCGAGAGGAGGTCCACTATCTTGCCCTTTCCTTCGTCCCCCCACTGGGCGCCTAAGATTACGAGCTTCCTGTCCATGGAATTGGCTCCGAACTTCTAATTGTATAATATGAAGCTCAAGGATGCACAGAGATAAAAGCTTCTACATAATCCAGAACGTCGACCTCGCCCTCAGGATCCTTTTCCTCATAGAGAAGGAGCCCAGAAGCCTCGAGGACCTCCAGAGGGAAACGGGGCTAAAGCCTGAGAGGATAGAGCGCATCCTCCAGACCTTCGTGGACAGAGAGTGGCTCAGCTACCACGAGGAGTCGGGCAAATTCATGCTCGGAGTCAGGTGCTTCGAGCTGGGAAGATCCTACTTCCAGCACCTGGATGTGAGGGATCTCGCAAGGCCCATCCTCAAGGAGGTGGTCGAAAAGACTAAAGAGAACGCCTACCTGACCACGAGGATAGCCTACGAGGTTCTTTACATAGAGAAGCAGGAAGTGGAGAGGGAGGTGGGGATACTCTCCAGGTTCGGAAGGGTCCTCCCCATGTATGCCTCCGCCTCGGGAAAGATATACCTGGCCTACTTCGATGAGAGGGAGGTGGAGGACTACTTCAAGAAGGTAAAGTGGATAAGGTATACGGATAGGACCAAGAAGCCCGAGGAGATAAAGAGGGAGCTGGAGCTGATAAGGGAGAGGGGCTACTCGCTAAACATGGGCGAATACGAGGAGGATGTGGTAAGCATAGCCTCTCCCGTCTTCGATTACGCAGGGAAGGTGAGCTACACCATCAGCCTCGTTGCCCCCGCCTACAGGGTCCCGGAGGAGCTCCTAAAGGGAAAGTTCAAGGACATAACCGTAGAGGCCGCGCAGGAGCTCTCCAAAAGACTGGGAAGACTTCAATCCCAGTAGCCGAGCTTGAGGGATATGTCGAGGGCCGCGTCCTCTAAAAGAGGTTTCACCTCCTCCTCTATCTTGACAAGGGGCATCCTGTATAGGGGAGCTATAACCTCCACCGCCCCTATGGGCCTACCTTTGTAATCCCTTATCACACAGGCTCCCCCCGATATGCCCTTCTCTTCACTCAGTTCGTAGTCGAAGACGAAGCCGGCCTCACCCTTGAGAGCCCTCTTTATGGCCCTTGCGGAGCACACCGGGCCGTTTATGCTGTATCTCCTTCCCAGGCGTGTTTTCACCTTCACAGGCTTTATGGTCTCTTCCGAAGCTACGTATATGACAAACTGCTGTTTTTCATCGAGCATGGCGAGGTTTATACTCTCCCCGAGCCTGAACCTCAGACTCTTAAGGACAGGGATAGAGAGCTTTGTAAGAGGGTGCTTGTGTATAAAGCCGTATCCGAGGATAACGCATCCTGTTGAGAGCTTGTATTTTTCCGTCTCCTCCTCCTTCTCCACGAGCCTGTGCTCCTCGAGGGTGACGAGTATGCGGAAGACGTTGTTCTTGTTGAGATTCAGCTCGTTGCTTATCTCGGTGACTCCGGCACTTCCCTTCTCCATAAGGTAGTCGAGAACGTCCAAAGCCTTCTCTAAAGCCTTCATCAGCGGTCTATTTTAACACTCTAACAGAGTTCAAACGGTGTTTTAAAAATCCTTGACACCCTTCGGAGGCTTACATAAAATTTTTAACACTTTTTTTCAGGAGGAGGATATGCAGGTAATAAAGGAGGAGAACGTATATCCGTGGGACGGAGGAGTTAAAACACCCACGGAAGGGGAGTTCATAAAGCTGAACCCGGACAAAACCGTGAGCGTTCCCGATAAGCCCATAATCCCCTTCATAGAGGGGGACGGGATAGGTCCTGAGATAACCCCCGCCATGATAAAGGTGGTCAACGCTGCGGTTGAGAAGGCCTACGGATCCTCCAGAAGAATAATCTGGGTGGAGCTCCTCGCGGGGGATAAGGCGGAGGAGAAGACGGGAGAGAGGCTTCCTCAGGAGACGCTGGACTTTCTGAAAGAGGCCATAGTTGGTATAAAGGGACCTCTCGGGACTCCCGTCGGTAAGGGTGTTCGTTCCATAAACTCCGCCCTGAGAAGGGCCTTCGACTTTTACTCCGCGGTCCGTCCCGTCTACTGGATGGGACAGCCTACTCCCATACCTGACCCACAAAGGGTGGACGTGGTCGTCTTCAGGGAGAACACCGACGACGTCTACGCGGGGGTGGAATTTTTCTCCGGAACCGAAGAGGCCAAGAAGGCGAGGGAGTTTCTGATAAAAGAGATGGGGGCAAAAGAGGAAGGCTTTCCCGAGGACGTGGGAATAACCGTGAAGCCCATGAGCGAGTTCAAGACCAAGAGGCACGTCAGAAAGGCCCTCAGATACGCCCTCGAGACAGGAAGGAAGAATGTGGCGGTTATAGGCAAGGGGAACATAATGAAGGCGACGGAGGGAGCCTTCATAAACTGGGCCTTCGAGGTGGCCCAGGAACCCGAGTTCGAAGGTAAGGTGATAACGGACCCAGAAGCGGAACCTGGAGATGGGCAGGTCAAGCTCTCTAAGGTAATTACCGACCAGATGCTTATGCAACTCGTCCTGAGGCCCGAGGCCTGGGACGTGATAATAGCCCAGAACCTCAACGGAGACTACGTTTCCGACCTTGCCGCCGCTCTGATAGGCGGTCCGGGCTTCGTTCCCAGCGGGAACATAGGGGACGGATACGCCCTCTTTGAAAGCACTCACGGGACCGCCTGGGACATAGCGGGAAAGGGGATAGCCAACCCCCTCTCGATAACGCTTTCGGGAGCGATGATGCTTGAATACTTGGGCTGGAAGGAGGCTGCGGAGAGGATATACTCCGCGGTTAAAAGGACCTTCGAGGACAGGGTGGGAACCCCCGACATAGCATCAGGCTTCCAGAGGATAGGTATAGAGGCTAAGTCCCTCTCCACGATGGAATACGCCCAGGAGATCGTAAACAGGATCTAAATTATGGTTATGGCGGTTAAGGAAAAGCTTTCTCCCCAGAAGAGAAGGGAACTTCTTAAAGTGCTCACCTACGAGAAGGTCGACGGTAAACCTATATACTACAGGGATTACAAGAGGGTTCTGAAGGGGGAGCTTCCGCCGGAGGCGGTTATGGGAAGTAGTGAGCTTCATGCAGTACTACTTCTTTTGATAGGCAGGTTTTTAATGGACAGCTTGGGTGAAGACTATGCGATTTTAGGTGGAAAGCTCGGCTTCTTCACCTCTCCTGGAAACTTCAGGAGTCTGGATATAGCTGTCTACAGGAAAGAGGACATGAAAAATCCTGCCGATGGATACACGAAGAAGGCTCCCCTTGTGGTTATAGAGATAGATACAAAAGCAGATCTGAGCAGGTATTCGAGCTTTGAGGAATACATGTATGAGAAGACAACAGATCTTCTCGATGCGGGTGTTCGTAAGGTAATCTGGTATATAACCAAGGTCAAGAAGGTCCTGATAGCGGAAAACGGAAAGGACTGGATAACCACGGACTGGGACAGGGACATAGAAGTTTTAAAAGGCGTGAAGCTTAATCTTAAAAAACTTCTGGACGAGGAAGACATACAAATCCGATAAGGAGGTTCCCGATGAAGGTCAAGGTAAAGCAGAAGGAGGACTTTCACTTCGTAGGGATAGGTCCCGCAGGCAGGGAGGTGCCCATAGACGCTGCGGACTACGTGGGCGGAAAGGGTAGAGGTATAAGACCTCCCGAGCTCCTCTTCCACTCAATAGCGGGGTGCGTGGGAATTCACCTCTACGAGGCCCTTCACAAGGAGGGGAAGCATGTTGAGGACATAGAGATAGAGACGGACGCGGACAGGAAAACGGAGGGATATCCTAAGGTGTTTCTGAAGATATACCTGAACGTTAAGGTGAAGGGGGATGTGAGCGAGGAAGATGTTAGAAAGGCCCTCGACAAGACGATATACGATCCGGGAACCTGCTCGATAGCCTACATGATAAACAAGGTGGCACCTATTGAATATAAGGTGGAGATAGTTAGGTAGGATTTGAATATGGCTATGGTAAAGAATACGCCTTCAAAGGAGGAGAGGAAAAGGCTTCTGAAACTCCTCACCTACGAGAAGGCCAACGGCAAACCTATCTACTACAGGGATTACAGGAGGGTTCTGAAGGGGGAGCTCCCGCCGGAGGCGGTTATGGGAAGTAGCGGGATTCAGGCTTATCTGATAATGCTTCTGATTAAGTTTCTGCTGGATCAGCTTGATGAAAACAGGTTTTTGCTTCTTTCAAGTGAACTTGGCTTCCTATATAAAAAAGGCTCCTGGAGGAACTTAGACATAGCTATCTTTGAAAAGGAAAAGGTAAAGCCCTATCTCCTGGAGGATAAGTTGATCCCCGTGGCGCCGAAGGTCGTTATAGAGGTAGACACTAAGGCGGATCTTTCAAGATACAGAAGCTTTGAAGAATACGTCCACGAGAAAACCCAAGATCTGCTGGATGCGGGCGTGGAAAAAGTTATATGGATCTTCACAAGGACAAAAAAGGTGATGGAGGCGGAAAGAGGTAAGGACTGGATAATCCATGGATGGGACAAGGATATTAATATCTTAGAAGGTATTAAGGTTAACATCTCCAAGCTCTTAGAGGTAGCTTAGCATGGCGGTAACTCAAAAGGTAAAGGAAGAGAAAAAGGAACTTCTTAAAAAACTGACCTACGAAATCACCAAAGAAGGTAAACCCATCTACTACAGGGGCTATAAGGAAGTCCTCAAAGGCAAACTCCCGCTGGAGGCGGTTATGGGGAGCAGTGATCTTCATGCGGTTTTGATGGCGCTCTTGGTAGCTTTTCTGGCAAAAGAGCTTGAGAAAGACTTTATAGTTGCCAGCGGAGAACTCGGCTTCTTCACGGGCGAGGACACCTACCGTCTCCTTGACATAGCGGTCTTTGAAAAGGATAAGTTTAAGCTTACAGGAAAATATACAAGGATACCCCCAAAGCTCGTGATAGAAATAGATACAAAAGCGGATTTAGAGGATTACGGACTTGTTGAATCTTACGCCTACGAAAAGACTCAGGAGCTTCTCGATTGCGGAGTTGAGAAGGTGATATGGATCTTTACGAAACCTAAGAAGGTTCTCGTTGCGGAAAAGGGCAAAAAGTGGGTGGTTCAAGGTATAGATGAGGATATAGATTTGATAGAGGATAAGGTTATGAATTTGGTGAAGATTGTTGGGAACAGCTCTGGGGAGTTGAAAAAATGGTTAAGTTAATAGAGTTTTCTTGAGGAGGTATGGTGGGTATACGCGAAGAAGGGAAAGTTATTCCCAATGAGGAAAGGTTATACGCTGAGAAACAGACTATAGCTGAGGTATTCTCTCCTGACAAGTTTTATATAATCCCTCCATTCCAAAGAAGGTTTGTATGGGACAAAGAAAACTTTCAACAGCTTATGGAGGATTTATGGGAAGCTTTTGAATCCGGAAAAGGCTACTACTTCTTAGGAAGTATTGTATTGAGCAGGGAAGGTAGGAATTTATATAAGGTCATAGATGGACAACAAAGATTAACAACTATATCTTTGCTGTATGCTACCCTGCGTGATATTGTGAATGATAATGAGTTGAGAGCTGAGCTAAATAACTTTATATATTCTCCACCAGCTAGGACGCTTAATAGAAATGAAGACTTTAGAATAAAATTTGAATCTCCTGATAGCAGACCAGAGTCTAAAGAGTATGAGGCTATAATACGTGGAAAAGCAGAAGAAATAAAATATCCGAGATTTAGAGAAGCTTTAGATGTATTTAAAAAATGGTTGGAAGATAAATCGTTGGATGTATTGGAGAAATTTATAAGCTTTCTAAACTTGCAAACCTACATGGTTGTTATTTCAACTCGTGAAATTGAAACTGCAATAAACATCTTTAATGTTATAAACTCCCGAGGGCTACCTCTAACCAATGCGGATTTGATAAAATCATACATATATGAAAGATTACCTAATGAGCAAGCAAGAAGAGAGTTTGTGAAAGAATGGGAAAGATTAGAAACTGAATTTTCCGAAGAACGTTTTGGGCAAAACGAGTTTGATGCTATCTTAGGATTTATAAGGAGTTACTATAATCCTCAGAAACCAAAAGAAGCTCTATTTAAAGAATATACGAAACTAATACAGAACAACGAAATAAAAGTTTCGGAATTCAAAGATCTACTGTCAAGTGTAACAGATCTTTACGAAGGTCTAATTAAGGATTTAGATAAGATAGATAATTTGCCTATTGACAGTAGTGGAAAAACTAAGCTTAAGAATATGATAATTATACTGCGTGAATTTTATCCCAGTTCAGAATGGATAGGAGCTGTAGTATGGTTCTATAAAGTTAAAGGTGAGGAAAGATTTCTTGAGTTTGTTAAAGCTTTAGAGAAGAGACTTTATTTGGATTGGTTAGTGGGTAAAACTCCTACAGTAAGACTCAGACCTGTTTACGAAACATTGGAATATATAAAGAACAACAAAAGTACGGATGAAATTATGGATAATTTAGCTAAAGACTTACCAAATAAAGAAACCATTGAATCTCACCTTGATGCTGAAGATTTTTACGGAAAGTTTAGAGGACGATTGGCTAAATATACTCTACTGAGAATAGAATATAGTGCAAAGGAAAGGGATCTACTTGATAATTTGGAGAACATAACGGTGGAACATATACTTCCAAGGAGCCCAACAGATGAATGGAAGAAAATATTTGGTTATGACTACGATAAGTATGTCAACAAACTAGGTAATCTGACCTTGATAAAAGGAAATCTGAACTCTAAGATGAGGAATAAACCTTTCAATGAAAAGAAAAAACTGCTTATAGAAGCAAAAGGCAGAGAATTTACACTACTAAACAATACTCTGCTACAACAGTATACAAAATGGACAAGAAGCGAACTTGAAAACAGACATAAAAACTTGAAAGAACTGGTATTGAGCATATATACGGAGGAGCATTTCCAATGATAGCAGTTAATCTTCCCAAAAAGGATCTTCTTGAAGTGTTAACCTACGAAAAAGTAAAAGGCAAACCCATATACTACCGCAACTACCAAAAAGTCCTCAAAGGCAAACTCCCACCAGAGGCAATTATGGGAAGTAGTGAACTGCAAGCTTTTTTGGTAGCACTATTAGTTGCATATCTATTTTCCGAGGTTGATAAGAAAAGATATGTGATAACCGCCAATGAGCTTGGATTCTTTACTGGGAAAGACTCTTACAGGCTCCTTGATATAGCCATTTTTGATAAGGAGAAGTTCGGTTTTACAGAAGAATACACGAAGGTGCTACCGAAGGTGGTTATAGAAGTGGATGTAAAAGTGGACTTAAAGGGTTACGCTTCTGTTGAGGACTACACTTTTGAAAAGACTCAAGAGCTTTTAGATGCAGGTGTTGAGAAGGTGATATGGATTTTCACAAGGCCTAAAAAGGTTCTTATTGCGGAAAAGAACAAAGACTGGATAGTCCACGGGTGGGAAAAAACCTTTGAAGTCCTTGGTGGTATTAGAGTAAACTTAAAAGACCTTATGGAGGAGGTCCTCTGATGTTCAAAAAACTCCTTATAGCCAACAGAGGCGAGATAGCCTGCAGGATAATCAGGGCCGCCAAAGAATTGGGCATACAAACGGTCGCCATCTACAACGAGATAGAGGGGACCGCCCGCCACGTGAAGATGGCGGACGAGGCCTACATGATAGGTGTGGATCCCCTCGACACATACCTGAACAAGCAGAGGATCATAGACCTCGCCCTCGAGGTGGGAGCGGACGCGATACACCCCGGATACGGCTTCCTCGCGGAGAACGCGGAGTTTGCCAGGATGTGCGAGGAGGCGGGGATAACCTTCGTCGGTCCTCCCTGGCAGGTCATAGAGCTGATGGGGGACAAAGCCCGCTCGAAAGAGGTCATGAAGAAGGCAGGGGTCCCAGTAGTTCCCGGTTCGGACGGGGTTCTTAAGGATGTGGAGGAGGCCAAGGCGATAGCAAAGGAGATAGGATATCCCGTCCTTCTGAAGGCGACCGCCGGAGGCGGTGGAAGGGGAATCAGGATATGCAGGAACGAGGAGGAACTGGTTAAGAACTACGAAAGCGCTCAGAGCGAGGCCCAAAAGGCCTTCGGATGCGGGGATCTTCTGCTTGAGAAGTTCATAGAAAATCCCAAGCACATAGAGTTCCAGGTTCTCGGGGACAAATACGGGAACGTCATACACCTCGGGGAGAGGGACTGCTCCATACAGAGGAGGAACCAGAAGCTCGTGGAGATAGCCCCCTCCCTACTCCTCACTCCTGAGAAGAGGGAATACTACGGAAACATAGTGGCAAAGGCTGCAAAGGAGATAGGCTACTACAACGCGGGAACCATGGAGTTCATAGCGGACGAAGAGGGAAACCTTTACTTCATAGAGATGAACACCCGTATACAGGTAGAGCACCCGGTGACGGAGATGGTGACGGGCATAGACATAGTCAAGTGGCAACTGAGGATCGCGGCGGGCGAGAAGCTCAAATACAAGCAGGAGGACATAGAGTTTAAAGGGTATTCCATAGAGTGCAGGATAAACGCGGAAGATCCGAAGAACAACTTCGCTCCCTCTGTAGGCACGATAGAGCGCTACTACGTTCCTGGGGGTTTTGGCATCAGGGTGGAGCACGCGGCCTCCAGAGGGTTTGAGGTCACCCCCTACTACGATTCGATGATAGCCAAGCTGATCGTCTGGGCTCCCGAGTGGGAGATAGCTGTGGACAGAATGAGGGCTGCACTCGAGACATACGAGATAACCGGGGTAAAAACCACCATACCGCTCCTTGTGGAGATCATGAAGGAGCCCGATTTCAGGGCGGGTAGGTTTACGACCAAGTATCTCGAGGAGCATCCTCAGGTCTTCGATTACAAGGAGCACAGGGATAAAGAGGACTTTGTTGCCTTCCTTTCCGCGGTTATAGCCTCTTACCACGGACTTTAAAAACTTGAAGGAGGTGATATAGATGATCGAGGTTGTCGAGGAGATCAGGGAGAAGATGAAGGAGTTTGAAAAGAAAGGTGTTAAAAAGAAGATACACATCTCAGACCTAACTCCCAGGGATGGACAGCAGTGTAAGCTCGCCACACGTGTCAGGACCGACGACCTTCTTCCCCTTTGCGAGAAGCTGGACAAGTGCGGATTCTACGCAGTGGAGGTTTGGGGAGGAGCTACATACGACGTGTGTCTCAGGTATCTGAAGGAAGATCCCTGGGAGAGGCTCAGGCGCATCAAGGAGGTCATGCCCAACACCAAGCTCCAGATGCTCTTCAGGGGCCAGAACATAGTGGGATACAGGCCCAGGTCGGACAAGACGGTCAAGAAGTTCGTTGAGAAGGCGATAGAGAACGGGATAACCGTCTTCAGGGTCTTTGACTCTCTAAACGACAACAGGAACATAGAGGTAGCGGTCAAGGCGATAAAGGAGTTCGGGGGCGAGGTCCACGCGGAGATAAGCTACACCAGATCTCCCGTTCACACCTACGAGAAGTGGATGGAATACGCGAAGGAGCTCGCAGACATGGAACCCGACTGGATCTCTTTCAAGGACGCCACAGGGATAATGCCACCCTTCGAGTGCTACCAGATAATCAAGGGCATAAAGGAGGCTACCGAGGGCAAGATCCCCGTCCTCCTGCACAACCACGACATGAGCGGGATGGCCACCATAAACCACATGATGGCGGTCCTCGCGGGCGTGGATATGCTCGATACGGTCCTATCACCTCTCGCCTTCGGTTCCTCGCACCCTGCTACCGAAACGATAGTGGCCGCTCTCCAGGACACGCCCTTTGACACGGGCCTCGATCTTGCCAAGATAGCTGAGGCAGCGGAGGAAGCCAAGAAGATAAAGAAGAAATACAGAAAGTATGAGACCGAATACGCGGGAGTGAACGCACAGGTCCTTATCCACAAGATACCGGGCGGTATGATCTCCAATATGGTAGCCCAGCTGATGGAGGCAAACGCCCTCGACAAGATAGAGGAGGCCCTTGCGGAGGTTCCAAACGTAGAAAAGGACCTCGGATACCCTCCTCTCCTCACCCCCTCCTCCCAGATAGTTGGAGTTCAGGCGGTTCTCAACGTCATAACGGGAGAGAGATACAAAACCATAACCAAGGAAGTCAGGGACTACGTGGAGGGCAAGTATGGAAAGCCACCGGGGCCCCTTTCCAAAGAGCTGGTGGAGAAGATACTCGGTCCCGGAAAGGAGCCCGACTTCTCGATCAGACCCGGAGACCTCGCGGATCAGCAGGAGTGGGATAAGGCCAAAGCTGACCTTGAGAAGCTCCTCGGGAGAGAACCCACAGACGAGGAGATATTACTCTACATACTCTTCCCCATGCAGGCCAAGGAATTCCTTACCCTCAGGGAGAAGGGAGAGCTTCACCCCGAGCCTGTGGAAGAGCTTCCCGAGATAGCGGAGACCGAAGCTGGAAAGGTGGTCGGCGCCGCTCCTGTGGAGTTCGAGATCATCTACCACGGGGACAAGTTCAAAGTGAAGGTAGAGGGCGTCTCCCTCGAGGACCAGCCCGGTAAGCCGAGGAAATACTACGTCAGGGTGGACGGAAGACTCGAGGAGATACAGCTCATACCGCAGAAAGAGGCCATACCAGCCCAGGGCGGAGCTACCACCACAACCGCTCAGACCGCGGAAGGTGGAATACCCAAGGCTACCGAACCCGGCGACGTAACGCCTCCTATGCCCGGCAAGGTAGCCAAGATACTCGTCGAGGAAGGCCAGCCCGTTGAGCAGGGCCAGACGGTTGCCATAGTGGAAGCCATGAAGATGGAGAACGAGATCCACGCCCCCATAGACGGGATAGTCAAGAAGATCTTTGCCAAAGTAGGAGATCAGGTCAATCCTGACGAGGCAATCCTCAGGATAGTTCCCCACAAGGAGGACAACAGCTACCAGTAATCGTGGAGGAGTATTTAGTAAAAAGCCCCGAGGAGATGGAAGCCCTCGGGGCCTCCCTTGCAAAAAGATTGAAAGGCGATGAGGTTGTATGTCTGAAGGGAGATCTTGGGGCAGGGAAGACAACCTTCGTCAAAGGGCTCGCAAAGGGTCTGGGCATAGAGGAAGGCTATCAGGTCAGAAGCCCCACCTTTACCATAGTGAACGAGTATCCCATCAAGAGAGGAAAGCTGATCCACATAGATCTTTACAGGGTCAGGGACTTCGACTTTTCCGAGTTCGTGGGTGAGGGCATCGTGGTGGTAGAGTGGAAGGAAGAGGGCGATAAATGCGATATCCTTGTTGAGATAGAGATCCTGGATGATGAAAAAAGGCGGGTTATCGTCCGTTATAATTAACGAATCAAAACCTCTGGGAGGGTAAGAAATGGAAGGAAACCTCTCCACTCCAAAGACCCTGGCAGGTCTGGGCTCCCTCTTTGTGGTTCTGTCCATCATTCCCTACATAGGCTGGCTACTCGCAATAGCGGGCTGGGTCCTTCTTCTCGTCGCCATGCATCACTACGGTAAGGCTCTCTCGGACGGAGAGATCTTCAAAAAGTTCCTCATAGGTTTCCTGCTCAGCATATTTGGAATAGTCATAGCCATCTTCTTCGGGGTTGCGGGAGCACTCACAACAGCCATTATGGGAGGCGGTAGCGAGGGTGCTGTGGGTGCAGGAATAGGTATAGGCTTAATACTCATAGCTCTAATAAGCTACGCGCTCACGGTGGTCGCCTTCTACATGTATAAGCAGAGCTTCTCCAGGATAGCCTCCAAGCTGGGACACGGTCTTATAGGAACAGCGGGAACGGTCCTGTTCGTTGGAGCAATACTGACCGTAATTCTCGTGGGTTTCCTCGTCCTATACGTGGGGTGGATACTCGCCACTATAGGCTTCTTCACCGCTCCCACAGAGATAAAAGCGGAGTCCTCGGAGAGCGCTTAGATCTTTCCTACATTAGACAGTGAGGAGGTCAACTTTTTAAGGGAGGGACCCCTCCGAGCGGAGAAGTTAGAATTGAAATATGAGTGCTCCAAGGCTTGTAAGAGAACTACTTGATTAAAGTTTACCACTGGCATAGAATCCCTTCAAGTGTCAAGGCAAAAGCAGTCCTGCTCTACTTCAGAGGTATGTCTCTGAGAGACGTTCAGAAATACCTTTCAGACGAAGGCTATGGAGCAAGCATAGAAGCAATTAGAGAGTGGTTCCACTCAGTGGGCAAGATGTTCAGAGCATTGTACACTCATGCGCTATGGGTGTATGTGGACGAGACGAAGATAAAGAAGCGAAGGAAATTCTACTATTTGTGGCTTGCGGTGGACAAGCAAGGCAGGCCTGTGTATGCAAGTCTGACAGCTAGGAGGGATTCGTGGACAGCACAGGTAGTGCTAAGTAGTACAAAAGCCAAGGTATGCACAACTGACAAAGGTCCCTGGTATGTAAGTGCTGTCAGGAAGCTTCCAATAAAGTGGGTTCACGAGACTTTTGGGAAGAGGAATGTGGTGGAGAGGCGGTTCTTCCCTATAAAGTACAGGCTTAGTAGGTTTTACAAGAGATTTCCCTGGAACGCCAGGTATGAGACTATTTGGAGCTGGCTTGCTTCTTTCATCACTCTCTACACTCTTCTGGAGGTTAAAAGTTGACATGGTCCTAAGTTTGAGACTATTTCGAGCTTTCTCAGGACTTTTATCTTCCTATACTACACTCTGGAGGGCTTATCTTG
This sequence comes from Aquificaceae bacterium, assembly GCA_027079305.1. GTDB lineage: Bacteria > Aquificota > Aquificia > Aquificales > Aquificaceae > Hydrogenivirga. The sequence goes on along the minus strand of JALWVU010000055.1, from coordinate 327,565 downwards.
ACATCTTCAGTCCTTCAATAAAATGAGGATTTTTTCAACAGGCTCGGCTTACCTCGATATCTTCTTCGGATTTGTTATAATTAATTTCATGTATACATATCTTTCCACTACGCTTATGGTCTTTTCAATAATATTTTTGGTCTCATATTCATTTGCAACGGACAAATTGACTCCTTTGAATGGTTTAGAGATAGGAGTTGGGTACCAAATTAACTTTATTAAGTCTAATTATAATAAATATACAAGCAGTGATGATGCGCAACAAGCATTTGATATTAGCTATGAGCATGTTAATTTAGCGTACTTTAAGATATTATGGCGTGATGTATTTAGATATGAAAAGGTATATCCTATAGGAAAAACAAGCAAAAGAGTTTTCGGTTTATGGAGAAAAAAAATCACTATGAAAGGGATTTGCTTAGTTTAAATCTTTTCTTTCTTGATCTTTTAAGCAAAAGCAAATATATAAAGTTTGATGTATTTATTGGATATACTTTTGACAAAGAAGTATATAATTCAAAGTTAATTATAAATAAGGCTGTTCTTGAAGATGGTTATAAAGTTTATTATGTTGATATAGAAAATGGAGAATTTACTAATATTCAGGAACTTCAAAGCGACACGACCTATACACTACTTCAAGATTTCACTTTTCAGAATATATATACAGGCGTTAAATATGATTTTATAAAAACCTGGATAGGTTATTGTAATATAAAGACAAGACAACCAGTTACGTGGTGGTCCTTTGGAAGGAGTCCTGCAGAGCGCTCTGCTATTATTATAAGGTCAGATATAACTTTTGAGGGTTTATGTGGAGGGATAGGCTTCAACAAAGTATATGGTAAACAGGTATACATATATATACCGAAGTTATTAGAAATGGGACCTTTGCGTGTTATAGGGCCTTTACGTATAGGCAAGTATGGGTGGACAAAAGTAAACAATGCTGGTCTTTCACCTAGACGTGTGTTTCAAGTAGAAGCAGGCTCAATGATATATATATCCAGCGAAATTCATTTTGGTTTAAACTTAAAACACTTTTTCTTAGATGTTATGTATAATCCATACTGGTTTAGGATTGAAGGCAAAAGACCTATGGCAATTGACGATAGAATATCAGTAATAGATAATATAGTGCACAGGATAACTTTAGCTACTGGTGTTAGATTTTAAACAGATAATTTATGTTTGGAGGAGTATCATGAAAAAAACTTTACTATATTTGATGATTTTTCTAGCCTCATGTGGAGGAGGAAACCAAAACACACAGGATTCTCTTGACCCTCATATTATTCGTTATTCTGGAACTTATATACACATAGATAGCTTCTATACAGATAAATCTTCTATAAAGGTGGGAGAAGCTTTCCTCATTAGCTGGAACGTTAATACCGACGCCACAGTCTACTATGCTACTCTTTATGTAATGAACAGCACTAATGAAGTGCCGGAAAAGCTTTTAAAAGGTATATGTAATAACAGATACCTCTGCAATTTAGAATGCATGATTGAAAATGTCGTTGACAGCTATTGGATGAGTTGTGGCAATGGTGGTTTAGGCTTCCTTTTTACAGCTACAAATATAGAGGTCAAGTTAGAAGTATGCGTTATCAAGCTTAATACCTCACATGAATATATTTGTGATCTTAAATCCACCTATTTAACAATAATACAATAATACTTCGTTCTAACGCGGCGCGTTTTTCCTTTTTATCCAGCGGGCTATCCTGCCGGGTAGCCCCTCCTCTCTGTTTATACCTTCCTCGCCGAGTTCCCTTGCCAGTTTCTCGAGGAGTTTTTTCTGCTTACCGCTTATATTCTTGGGAACCTCTATCCTGAAGGTTATTATCATGTTGCCCCTTCTGCCGTCCTGCAGAGGGAAGCCCTTCCCAGGAAGTGTTTTGGTAGAGCCGCACTCCGTTCCAGGTTGAACGAACACCTCCACCTCTTCACCTTCAAGGGTGGGAACCCTTGTCGTTCCCCCGAGAACCGCAAGCGGATAGCTTATCAACTTTTCCATCATAAGGTCGCTTCCCACCTTTTTAAATACAGGATGTTCCTTCAGGAAGACTCTGAGATAGAGGTCTCCGGGTTTGCCTCCGTTTACGCCAAAGTGCCCCTTTTCTAGAACCTTGAGAACGTCCCCTTCATCGGTTGCAGGAGGTATGCTTACCTTTATCTTGGCCTTGGTGGTCACCCTGCCCCTTCCGAAACAGGTGGGACAGGGGTTCTTAACTATAAAACCCTTTCCCCTACAGACAGAGCAGGGCCTCGGAAAGCTGAATATTCCGCTCACCCTCCTCCCCTTGCCCTCACAGGCGTGGCACACGACGGTTTCAGCTTTGCCTTTAACTCCCTTACCCTCACAGTCCGGGCAGTCTATCCATCTCTCATACTCCACCTCCTTTTCACCACCGAAGGCTGCTTCCTCGAGACTCAGGTAGAGCTTAAGCCTTATGTCCTGTCCCTTTTTGGGTCTTCTGGCCTTCTCCCTTTCGCCCTTTATAATGCTCTCGATGAACTCCTGTATATACTCTACAAAGTCCCTGAACTTGCTCTCGTCCCCGCTTTTGAGAATTCTGTCGTATTCTTCCCTCTTCTCATCGTCCGAGAGAACATGGTAGGCCTCATTGATCTCCTTGAACTTCTCCTCCGCCTCCGGATCGGGGTTTCTGTCAGGATGGTAGAGACGGGCAAGCTTCCTGTAAGCTTTCTTGATCTCCTCCTTCGTAGCGTTTTTCTCAACTCCAAGGATCTTGTAGTAGTCCTTTATTGCGGATCTCATCTGTTAATTATAATCCTGCGCATCGCCCTATGGAGAAGGAGGGGATCATAAACTCCAAGCTCCTTGAAAAGGAATCCCTCCCCGCCCGTTATAAAAATCGGAAGCTCCTTGCACGTTTCACTCCTCCATCTTTCCGCGGTCTCCTTGATGAAGCAGAAGCTCTCCAGAAAAACACCTCCTAAGAGGCACTCCCTCGTGCTCTTCCCTACGGACACTTTCAGGACGGAAGGTTCTAAGTCCGGCAGTCCCTCAGTTCGCTCAGAGAGGGATCTCAGCTTCAATCCGAGCCCTGCGGTTATAAATCCTCCCATGAAAACGCCATCCAGCAGGAGGTCCACCACGAGGGCTGTTCCCGCGCTCACGAGCACCGCGCTGTCTGAATAAAGCTCCCTTACCCCGTATGCGAGCAGGACTCTGTCTATGCCAAGGGTCTCCTTAGTTCTGTAATCTATCTTCAGGGGGATATCCTCTATTTTGAGTATTTTCAACCTTTCCCCGAACAGGAATCTCAGCTCCTGGTTCAAAGATGGTTTAACGGAGGAGACCACCACGAGGTCGTAGTTCCCGAGGAGCCTTTCAATATCTGAATGGGCGAACCTGCCCAGAGGCTGGATCTTTCCTCCTTCGTGTAGGCAGGCGTCCACCGTGGTGTTTCCAACGTCGAGGGTAAGAAGCCTCATCCTCAGGAAAAAGGATAGCCCACCGATCCTTTCAGAGACAAGCGGGAAAGGAGAGAGGAGTGTATTATCTTTAATACTATGGCCCTCGATAAGGTCAGGAACTTCTCCATCATAGCCCACGTGGACCATGGCAAGTCCACCCTCGCGGACCGTCTCTTGGAGTTCACTGGAGCTGTAAGCGAAAGGGAGAAGAGGGAACAGCTCCTTGACACCCTGGACATCGAGAGGGAGAGGGGAATAACGATAAAGATGCAGGCGGTAAGGATGTTCTACAGGGCAAAGGACGGGGAGACCTACAAGCTCCACCTAATAGACACCCCCGGGCACGTGGACTTCTCCTACGAGGTCTCGAGGGCCCTGGCCGCCTGTGAGGGAGCTCTGCTTTTGGTGGATGCCACCCAGGGGATAGAGGCCCAGACGGTCGCCAACTTTTGGAAGGCGGTGGAGCAGGATTTGGTGATAATACCCGTGATAAACAAGATAGATCTTCCCGCTGCGGAGCCCGAGAGGATAATAAAGCAGATAGAGGAGGTTCTGGGTCTTCCCAGGGAGGAGGTCATACTCGCCTCCGCGAAGGAGGGGATAGGTATAGAGGAGATACTCGAGGCGATCGTGGAGAGGATACCTCCACCCGAGGGGGATCCGGGCGCGCCACTCAAAGCCCTCATCTTCGACTCCTACTACGATCCCTACAGGGGGGCGGTGGCCTTCGTGAGGGTGTTCGACGGGGAGGTAAAGCCTGGAGACAGGATAAGGCTCTTCTCGACCGGAAAAGAATACGAGGTGACAGAGGTTGGTGCCCAAACTCCCAAGATGACCAAGTTTGAAAAGCTCGAGGCCGGGGACGTGGGATACATAGCCGCCTCAATAAAGGATGTCAGAGACATAAGGATAGGAGACACCATAACCCTTGCAAGGAACCCTACCAAAGAGCCCGTTCCGGGCTTCAGGCCCGCCAAGCCCATGGTCTTCGCGGGGATATACCCCACGGAAGATACCACCTTCGAGGAACTCAGGGACGCCTTGGAAAAATACGCGATAAACGACGCGGCGATAGTCTACGAACCCGAAGGCTCTCCCGCCCTCGGTATGGGCTTCAGGGTGGGATTCCTCGGGCTTCTTCACATGGAGATAGTCCAGGAAAGACTTGAAAGGGAATACGGGGTAAAAATCATCACAACCGCTCCGAACGTTATATACAGGGTGAGGAAGAAGCACACCGGTGAGGTGTTAGAGGTAAGGAACCCCTCCGAGTTTCCGGACAACCTTGGCCTCGTGGAGAGCGTCGAAGAACCTTACGTCCTCGTCACGATAATCACGCCCAAGGAGTTCGTGGGGAACATAATGCAACTCTGTCAGGAGAAGAGGGGAGAGCAGAAGAAGTTCTCCTACCTGGACGAGAACACGGTTCTCCTGGAATACGAGCTTCCCCTCTCGGAGGTAATCTTGGACTTTCACGACAAGATAAAGACTCTCTCGAGAGGTTTTGCCTCCTACGACTACGAGTTTGTGGGATACAGACCTTCGGACCTCGTTAAGCTCCACGTTCTAATAAACAAGAAGCCCGTGGATGCCCTTTCATTTATAGTCCACAGGGACAAGGCCTACAGGAGGGCGAGGCAGATAGTTGAAAAGCTGAAAGAGACAATACCTCGCCAGCTCTTCGAGATTCACATACAGGCGGCCATAGGCGGGAAGGTCATAGCCTCTGAGAGGATAAAGCCCCTTAGGGCCAATGTGACCGCCAAGTGCTACGGAGGAGACGTGACGAGGAAGAAGAAGCTTCTCGAGAAGCAGAAGGAGGGTAAGAAGAGGATGAAGCAGTTCGGAAACGTCTCCCTACCGCAGGAGGCATTTCTAAGCGTTCTTAGTGTAGAATAAGAGCACTATGAAGGATAAGTATATAAACATCATCATTGTAGGTTACGGGGGGAAGAAGGCAAAGAGCTTCAGGGTCAACCTGAGGTTCCTTAAAGGGGCGGCGGTCGCCTCCATTTCGGGTCTGGCTGGGCTGATGCTCTTTTCCACCTTCACCTTCTACGAGAACAGGTATCTCAAAGGTGAGCTTGCCAAACTCACCCAGGAGCGCGAACAACTCCAGGCCCTATTGGAGAAGGAGAAGGAGAAGAGCTCCTACCTCCAGAGCTTCAAGGAGAAGGTGGAGCTATTAGAGAGCAAGCTGATGACCATCGACAAGTTCCTGAGAAGGAAGGGTATAAGGAGGGTGCCCAGCAACATAGGCGGGGCCAGCTCCAAAGTAGACATACTCGATGTGGAATACGTTAGCTTCCTCCACAACGAAGCCACCAAGTTCGAAAAGTATCTAAGCAGGATTCCTCTCGGACCGCCCGTATGGGGCAGGATAACCTCAAGGTTCGGATACAGGAGGGATCCCTTCAGCGGCAAGTATGAGTTCCACGACGGGGTTGACATAAAGGCGCCCTGGGGAACGCCCGTGAGGGCTACCGCGGAAGGCAAGGTGATATACGCGGGCTGGAAGGCGGGATACGGAAAGACGGTCATAATAAAGCACGCCTTCGGGTTCAGAACTCTATACGCCCACATGTCCAAGATAAAGGTCAAGCCCGGGAGGTGGGTTAAGTCGGGTCAGATAATTGGCTATGTGGGATCAACAGGTAGGTCCACCGGACCCCACGTCCACTACGAGGTGTGGAGGTATTCGAGGAAGCAGAACCCTCTAAAATACATGTATGTGAGGTGGTGATATGTTCGGAGGTAAGAAGGAAAGTTTTAAACCCGTTGAAACTTCAGATGTAAACACCCTGATAGGAGAGGGATGCGTGTTCGAGGGGAACCTGAACCTCTCCACAGCTACCCGTATAGACGGCAAGGTGAAGGGAAACATCAGGAGCGAGGGTATGCTGATAATAGGTGAGTCGGGAAGCGTGGAGGGAGATATAAACTGTAGTGAGATACTCATCCACGGCGTGGTGAACGGAAACATAGAGGCGAGGAGGATAGAGCTCAAGAAGGGAGCCACCCTGAACGGGGACGTTAAGACGGACGTCTTCGTGATCGAGGAGGGAGCGGTCTACAACGGCCACTGCTCCATGGGTGGTGCCCACTTTACGGAGAGCTTATCGGTCAGCTCCGGAGAGTAGCTCCTTAGCCTTCACCAGCTTCGTTATCAGCTCGTTGGTAGGTGTGGGAACGCCCAGCTTTCTTCCGAGTTCGCATATTGCCCCGTTCAAGGAGTCTATCTCCGTTTTCCCCCTCTTTATGTCCTTCAGCATAGAAGGGTAGTGGGCTGAGGTGGGAGGTATGAGCTTCTCGTAAAAGACCTTCTTATACTCCTCTGGGCTTTTCCAGAAGGTCTCCATGCCAGCGGACTTAAGGACCTGGAAGATCTCCTCTATTATCCTGTCCATAATCTCCCTCGTGTGGGGGTTCCGGGCGAGGGTCCCGTAGTTGGTTTCAAAAAGAGCTCCGAGGGGATTTAAAGCGCTGTTGTAGATTATCTTGTCCCACAGATACTTGTAGACCTCCCTCTCGAACCTGGTGGGTATGCCCGCCTTCGTGAAAACTTCCGCGAGGGACCTCAGGAAGTCTTCCCCGATCCTTTCTGAGGGATCCCCTATAACCACATCGTCCGCACAGACGGTGATCCTTATGTGTCCCGGCCTCACAACCTCGGAGCCGAATATGACCCTGGCGAGCACTACCTTCCCTTCACCGAGCATTGAGACCGCCTTCTCATAGTTCCCGTAGCCGTTTTGGGCCACCATGAGATACTTCCCCTCCCAGTTCAGATCTTTGAGGGTTTCGAGGGCCTTCTCCGTGTCGTAGGACTTGACCGAGAGGATCACAACATCGGGATCGAACTTCAACTCCCTCAGGCTCTCCACCGTTTTCACGGGAACCTGGAACTCCCCCCATATGCCCTCCACCTTTATCCTGTCTATCTTCCTTCCCTTTTTCACAAGGCCTACCGCTTCGTAGCCCGCCCGCGTCAGAAAGGCAAGGTATGCGCTCCCTATGGCACCTACGCCTATGACAAGGAACCTCATCTTACTATTATCATCCAGAAGCTCTCCGCCCATATCTGAGTCTCCCTGTTCCTGCACTTGACTCCTACCCTGTTCCACTTCCTCTTCAGCTTTGGCAGGTTATCCACGTAAACGAGGCTCCCATCCCTTTTGGCCCTTCTCCATCCTATCTCCGTGACGTATATCCTGCAACCTTCGTAGCGCTGGGGGAACTCGAGCTCCGCACCGACTATCTTGGGAGGGTTCTCTTTCAGGAATCCGTAGTCGGGGTAGAGCTTCTTCAGGGGCAGGGGCTCCCTAACGAGCTTCTTCTTGAAGTTCTCCATCCTGCTCCAGCTTCCCACTATGGCCTGTCTTGGGATCCTGTAGGGGCTTGTGTTCAGGTCCACGTTTCCTGGGTCTTGGGTGAAGATGGCCTCGTATCCCCTCTCCTTTAGCACCTTCAGGATCTTTCTGTTGTAAAAGCCGTAGGGCAGGGCGTAAAGGCTCGGCCTCCTTCCGAAGATCCTTTTGAACCTCTCCTCGCTCTTTCTGAGGTCCAGGGCAAAGGACTTTTCGTCCCTCATCAGGCCGAAGGCTCTGTGGGAGTAGGAGTGGTTCTCGAAGTCCGCAAGGCCCGAGCTCTCCATCTCCCTTATCTGCTCCAGCGTTAAGAAATCGGGGTATCTCCCCACCGCCTCCATGTAGAGGAAGACGGTGAAAGGAAAATTGAACCTCTTGAGTATCCGGTAGGCCTTTACGGTGGACTTATATCCGTCGTCGATGGCTATTGCGACCGTCTTAGGCGGTATCTCTCTACCTTCTCTGAGCATTCTCACGAGGTCCCTGAGACTTACGACTCTGTATCCGTTCTCCTTCAGATACATCATCTGCCTCTCGAAGTCCTCCAAGGAGACGGAGGTTGTGGGGTATCTCTCGTCCCCGAATCTGTGGTAGAGGAGGATGGTTGCGTGACCCGCGTAGACTTCACTCCAGGTAAGCAGGATCGAGAGTGCAGAGATCAAGCCTGCCAAGATCGTTCTCTTCGATGATCCTCTGGATCTTCCTGACATACCTCTCCCTCTCTATGGAGTAAAAGCTGAGGAACTCGGATAGCTCAAAGGGATCGAAGCTCTTTAGCCTGTGCTCTCTAAACCCTCTGTATGCCCAGCCCACATTCACGTTGTAGACGTATTCTCTCACCGCCTCCAAAAGGGAGTCGAACTTCCTGAGTCTGGCGGTGCTCCCCTCCGCCTGAAGGGAGTTGCCGTCCTTTCTGAAGGTCCATATGCCGAAGGGGTTGTTTCCCTCCACGAAGAAGCGGGAGGTTCCCCACCCGCTCTCTATGGCCGCCTGGGCTATGACGAGGCTGGGAGGGACCGGATTGGCCTTCACGAGGGCCTCCTCTATGGAGTCGGATCTGCACCTGTCCAGGATACTCTCCACGAACATCACCTCTTCCCTCGACAGCTTGAGGCCTTTCCTGAGTTTCTCGAGTATGTTCAGCAGGTTCCTCCTCGCGTGGTAAACCTCGTAGTTAACGATCAGAACCGAAGGGAGCATCAGGTCTATGAACTTCCTCTTCCTCTCTTCCGGCGGGAGATCTTTAAGTGACACGACTCTGGTGTAGGTCACGGGGATGACCCTGGAGCATTCTACGGGGAGTATGTCGTCCGGGCCGGACGGGGCTCTGTAGATAACCTTTATCTTAGGAAGCCGGAGGGTGGAGGCCTGAGAGGAGATGAGTTTTAGAACCTTTCTCTCTGAAGGTAGGGAACTCAAAACCGCATAGAAGATCGAGAAGGCAAGGGCAACAGGGATTACGAGGATCGGGGCCTTTCCGCTCATCGTCTTTAGGAACTCTCAGATCTCAGTGTCTATCAGGAAGAGGGGCTGGCCGTATTCCACCGTTTCTCCGTTTTCGACAAGGATCTTCTCTACCTTTCCCCTCACGTCGCTCTCTATCTCGTTCATGACCTTTAGGGCCTCTATTATGCAGAGAACCTGACCCGGGGAGACTATGTCCCCCACCTCCACGAAGGGAGGGGCGCCGGGAGAGGGAGAGCGGTAGAAGGTCCCCACGAGCGGACTCTTTATGACGTGATACTTCTTCTCCTCCTCGCTTATGTCCTCCGAGGGAGGGAGGACCTCCTGATGCTTGAACTCTTCGACGCTCGGGCTCTTCCTTACCTGTTCCGCGGGGACAGGTTCTCCCCTGTGGGTCTCTATGACTATCTTCCCTTCCTCGCTCTCTATCTTGAGGGACTTTATGTTCGAGTTCTTGACGAGCTCTATGAGTTCCCTTACGAAGTCCTTGTCCATCACTTGACCCTTTCCACGTAGGTTCCCGTCCTCGTGTCTACCTTCACTATGTCCCCCTCGCTCACGAAGAAGGGAACCTGAACGACCGCTCCCGTCTCAAGCTTGGCGGGCTTGGTTCCTCCCGCCGCGGTGTCCCCCTTAAAGGCGGGCTCCGTCTCGACGACCTTCAGCTCCACGTGCTTGGGGAGCTCTATGCCCACCGGCTGGCCCTGGTATATGAAGACCACCACCTGCATCCCCTCTTTGAGGAACTTGGCCTCCTCCTCTATCTTCTCCCTCGGTATAGCTACCATCTCGTAGGTCTGGGTGTTCATGAAGTGGTAGTTCTCCCCGTCGAAGTAGGAGTATTCCGCAAAGACCTGCTCGAAGTCCGCGAGGGGTATGGTGTCGGAGGACTTGTAGGTTATCTCTATCACGTTCCCCGTAACCATGTTCTTGGCCTTCACCCTGACGAAGGCCTGACCTTTCCCCGGCTTGACGTGCTCGTAGTCCAGGACCCTGTAGGGCTCTCCCTTGTGCTCTATGAAGAGATCCCTCGTTATCCTGTTTATGTCTATCCTTTCCGCCATGGTATTGGTAGTATTGCGGGGGCGGGATTTGAACCCGCGACCTCCGGGTTATGAGCCCGGCGAGCTACCAGACTGCTCCACCCCGCGTTGCCGGTTTAATATTATAGCACATCACTGACAGCACTCTCCCCTGCTCTTTTTCCGGGTTCCCCTCCAGAGGAGGAGCGCACCCACCGCAACTATAACCGCCCCCAGCAAAATGTCCACAGGCTCCATGTATCCTTAAAGTATGACGAGGATAAAGGAAAGTCCAGAGGACTTTTACGTGAGGGAGATAAAGCACTTAGAGTTCGAGCCTGAGGGACGCTACGCCTACTTCCTGATGAGGAAAAAGAACCTGAGCACTCTGGAAGCTGTGAAGATAGTAGCCGAACATCTGCAAGTTCCCGAGGAGAGGATAGGCTTCGGGGGCCTGAAGGACAAGAGGTCGGTCTCGGAGCAGTTCATCTCGGTGGAGATGCCCGTGGAGGTGAGGGAGCTGGACACGGAGAACCTGAAGCTCAGATTTCTCGGCTACGGAAACAGGCCCGTGAGCCTCGGTGAGATAGAGGGCAACTACTTCGAGGTGGTGGTCCGCGGGCTTGGGAAGAGGAAGAGGGAGTTTCTGAAAGAGAGGGTCCCCTTCGTAAGGAGGTTCGGTTTTGAGAACTACTTCGGGGAGCAGAGGTTCGGATCGGTGGCATACGCGGAGGAGTTCATACTCAAGCACCTTCTCAGGAGAGACTACGAGGGGGCGGTAAGGGAATACCTGACCTCCATGAGGGACAAAAGAAGGAGGAAGGCACTCCTGAAGGCCTGGGGTAGGTGGAGGGAGTTCATGAGGCTGATGCCTAAAGGCTCCCATGTGGAGCTTGGCATTGTGCGAGGCCTGATGGAGGGGAGGTCCTTCAAGGAGGTTCTCTCTAATCTGCCGAAAAGGATCAAGCTCATGTTCCTCTTCGCCTACCAGAGCTACCTCTGGAACAGGTATCTTAGCACCTTCGTGGTCAGGTATTTCAGACACTGCTCCGTCCCCTTCCTAAGGTGGAGGCTCGCCTTCATAACGCAGATAGAGGAGAGTATCTTTCGGGAGATAAAGGATCTGGAGATCCCCTTCCTCGGAGTGGAGCTGAGGCCCGAAAGCAAGAAGATAGAGCTGATAATCAGGGAGGTTCTCAAGGAGGAGGGTTTAAGGGAGGAGGACCTTAGAGCGGAGAGGATAGGCGTTAAGCTCTTTTCGGACGGGAAGAGGAGGGCCTTCGTCTTTCCCGAGGGCCTGAAAATTCTCGAGGAGGGAAAGGACTTCGTGAAGCTCTCCTTCACCCTTCCTCCCGGAAGCTACGCCACCGTGCTTCTGAGGAAACTCCTCTGCTCACCTGTGGACTCGTGAGCTATATTTATTCAGGCTATGAAGGTCTCCTTCTGCACCCTCGGATGCAGGATGAACCAGTTCGACACCGACCTTATGCGTTTTAAGTTCGCGGAGTCCGGATACGAGGTGGTGGACTTTGAAGAGCCTGCAGACATTTACATAATCAACACCTGCACCGTTACTACAGGAGGGGACAGGGCCTCAAGGCAGGCTATATATCAGGCAAAAAGACGGAACCCTAAGGCGATCGTGGTGGCCACGGGTTGCTACGCCCAGGTTAAGCCAGAAGAACTCTCCTCCCTCGAGGAGGTAGATCTTGTAATCGGGAACACCCACAAGTCCGAGATCCTCAAACTCGTGGAGGACTTTTTGGAAAGAAGAGACAGGAAGGTAGTGGTCGGTGAGATATTCAGGGAAAAGGAGCTAAGGAACTTCGATCTCGTCCTCTACTTCGAGGAGAGGAGGCCCTTTCTGAAGGTTCAGGAGGGATGCAACAAGTTCTGCACCTTCTGCGTGATCCCCTTCGCAAGGGGAAAGGTCAGGAGCGCTCCCAAGGAGAAGGTCGTAGAGCAGGTCGGGATCCTCGCGGAGAGAGGCTTTAAAGAGGTAGTCCTCTCCGGAACCCAGCTCTCCCAGTATGGATGGGACATAGGAAGCTCTCTCTACGAGCTCCTGCTGGACCTTCTCGAAGTGAAAGGGATAGAGATAATCAGGCTCTCCTCCATGCACATCAAGGAGATGGACAAGGAGCTACTCGATCTTATAACGACCGAGGAAAAAATCGCTCCCCACTTTCACCTGTCCCTCCAGAGCGGTTCCAAGAGGATCCTCGATCTGATGGAGAGGGGCTACACGCCAGAAGAGTTCAGGAAGGTCGTGGAGTTCATACTCGACCGAAGGCCCGAGTCCGCCGTAGGGACAGACATAATAGTGGGCTTTCCCACCGAGAGCGATGAGGACTTCGAGGAGACCTTGGAGTTCGTCAGAAACACTCCCTTCGCATACCTCCACGTCTTCCCCTACTCGGACAGACCCTTTACCAAGGCGAGCAGGCTAAAGCCCAAGGTCCCCGAAAGGATCAAGAAGGAGAGAGTGAAAGCCCTCAGAGAACTCGATCAGCAGAAGAGGGAGGAGTTCAGGGAGAAGAACAGAGGTAGAAAGCTCAGGGCCATAGTCCTCTCCGAGGGAAGGGCTTTAACAGAGAACTACATAGAGTTAGAGGTCTCCAGAGAGCACAGACCGGGAGATCTGATAGAGGTTGTCCTCTAATACTTCCTCTCGGTAGGCTGATACTTGGTTATCCTGACGGGGATGTAGTCGAGCTTAAGCTCTCCGTTCTCGTAATAGACTAAGGAGTGCTTCAGGAAGTTCTCATCGTCCCTCTCGGGGTAGTCCTCCCTCGAGTGTCCTCCCCTCGACTCGCGCCTGTTCAGAGCGCACAGGGCTACGGCCCTCGCGAGCTCGAGCATGTTCCTGAGTTCTAAAAGCTCTATAAGGTTTGTGTTGAAGACCTTAGACTTGTCCACCACAGGGATCCTCTCCCACCTCTCTAAAAGCTCCGAAAGCTCCTCGTAGGCACTTCTGAGGGACTCCTCGTCCCTGAATATCCCCATCTTGGCCCAGGTTATCTCCCCCATCTGGGCCCTTACATGGGCGAGGTTCTCTTCTCCCTCCCTCTTCATGAGGTCTTCGATGAACTCCCTTCCCTTGTTCACCTCACCTTCCGTAAGCTCCAGGTAGTCCACCTCTTTCACGAACTCCCTCACAGCTATACCTGCGAACTTCCCGAAGACTATAAGTTCCGTGAGAGAGTTCCCCCCGAGTCTGTTGGCCCCGTGAACGGATACGCAGGCGCACTCTCCCACCGCGTAGAGCCCCTTCAGGGGAGTTTCGGAGGTTCTGTAATCGACAACGTGTATCCCGCCCATGCAGTAGTGGGCGGTGGGCCTTATGGGAACGAGGTCCTTCACAGGATCCACACCTTCGAAGTCTATGGCGAGCTGTCTGACCTGAGGGAGCCTCTCCTTTATCCTCTCCTCGCCCAGATGTCTCAGATCGAGGTAAACGTAAGCCCTCGCCCCCTCTCCAACACCCCTTCCTTCCCTTATCTCATACTCTATAGCCCTCGAGACCATGTCCCTCGGGGCGAGCTCCATCTTCTCCGGAGCGTATCTCTTCATGAACCTCTCGCCCAGCTTGTTCACCAGGTATCCGCCCTCTCCCCTGCAGGCCTCCGAGAGAAGTATCCCCGTTTTCGCCAGGCCCGTGGGATGGAACTGGATGAATTCCACATCCTTCAGGGGAACCCCGCTCCTGAGGGCTACCGCCTGTCCGTCTCCCGTATTCCCTATAGCGTTCGTGCTCCGGAACCAGTAGATCCTCGCGAAACCTCCCGTGGCGAGGACGACCGCCTTAGCCTGGAGGACTAAAACCTCTCCGTTCTTTATGTCGTATATGGAGACGCCCTTCACCCTCTCCCCGTCGTGGATCAGGTCCAGCAGGAAGAACTCGTTGTAGAAGTCTATGTTGTCCTTGGAAAGGGCCTGTTCGAAGAGGGTGTGGAGGAGGACGTGCCCCGTCTTGTCCGCGGCGAAGACGGTCCTGGGAAAGGAGGCTCCGCCGAAGGGCCTCTGGGCGATCCTGCCGTCCTCGAGCCTCGAGAAGGGAACGCCCCACCTGTCGAGCTCGTATATTATCTCCGGGGCCTTCTCGGTCATGAAGAAGACCGCATCCTGGTCCGCCAAGAAGTCCGATCCCTTTATAGTATCGAAGGCGTGGGCCTCCGGATTGTCGTCCGGTATCACGTTTCCGAGAGCTGCGTTCATACCCCCCTGGGCCGCTCCCGTATGGGAACGCGTGGGATATACCTTCGAGACCACCGCTACCCTTATATGCGGGTCCCTGGCTATCTCTATGGCGGTCCTCAGTCCCGCACCGCCTCCGCCTACAACGACCGCATCGTATCTCTTAACAGACATGGAATAATAATATAAATGAACTGGGCCGTTCTATCCCTGCCTCTCGTTGTGTCTATATCCTTCCTTCTCGCTACCGCAGGTCTATATATGAGCGTGAACTTGGCCTTGAAAGATACAAAAGTCCCGACCCTGAGAAGGCAGGAGCCGGACATATCAAAGATAAAAGAGGCCTTTTCAAAGGTGTTTCCCGAAAGCAAACTCCCGAAAAAGGTAATCACCGGGACTGGTCCAACATCCAGATCAGTTTCCCTCGATATAGAGCTTCTGGGGACTTCCGTAGGTGTAAAGAGTATGGCTCTTCTGAAGGTAGGGAAGAGGACTCTCGTTCTCGGAGAAGGTCAGAGTAAAGAAGGAATAAAGCTGATAAAGGTATCCAAAAAGAGTGCGGTCGTGGAGGTGGGAGATAAAGAGATTGAGCTTAAACTGAAACCGGGAAGGCGCAACAGTTCTACACCGGATAGATCTTACGCGGGAAGAACACCCTCCGCAGAGTTCAGGATATCGAGGAGGGAGCTTGAGAGGATAACGAAGGATCCTGGGATAATGTTCAGGCAGATAAGGCTTGTCCCTTACGTGAAGAACGGGAGAACGGAGGGCTTTATGTTCGAATGGGTGAAGCCGGGAAGCCTTTTCTACAAGGCGGGACTGAGGAAGGGAGACATACTTCTCTCCATAAACAACATGACCATCCAGAGTGGCGAAGATGCCTTCAGGCTACTGCAGATCCTCAGAAACGAGCCTAACCTCAGGGTAGTGGTTCTCAGAAACGGTCAGAAAAAGGAGATAAACATAAGGATAGAATGATCGGGAACTAAACGCTCATAAGCACAGCACCGAAAACCATAAGGAGGGCACCCCAGAAACCTCTCCTTATCCTTTCACCGAAGAAGATCCTCCCGTATAAAACATCGAGGATAATCGCAAGCCTTTCTATGGAGACTACGTAAGAGGTGAGTGTGTGAAGGAGGGCGAGAGAGTAGGTTAACATCCCCAAGGTGAAGAGAATCCCTATGGGAATGTTCAGTGGATTTGCGTAGTTCCTCACATTAAGAAGCTCTTTCATTCCGACAAAGGGTAGGAGTCCAAAGCTCATCACAAGGCAGTAATACCATGAGAAGAAAAAGGGATTGCTTTCCACTATCACGAGCTTCCCCACCACAACGCTGAAACCAAAGAGAAGGGCAGAAAGAAGCATATAGAGGCTTCCCCTGTTGGCTTTAAAGAAAGCCCTGAAAGACCCTCCCGTTACGATCACGGAACCGAGGAGTATCAGAACTATACCCGCAAACCCCTTAGAGCTTATCTCCTCTCCGAGGAGGATGAATCCGAAGAGAACTGAAAACAGGGGCATGAAGGCGAAGAAGGGCATCCCGAGGGAAAGGGGAGCGTGTTTTATCCCCTTTATGAAGAGGATTGAGGCAACTATCTCCACCGGAAGCCATAGGAAGGTCGTCCAGAAGACCGTAAAGTTGAAGTCCCAGAAGTAGAGGCCGAGGGGAAGCATCAGAAAAGCGCCTATGGGAAACCTGATCCAGAGGACGAAGTTCTCTTCATACCCCTTGAGGAGGCTCTTTTTATTGAAGATGTCGTTGGTTGCCCAGAAGAAGGCGGATAGTAGGGCGAAGAGAATGCCATGCATTAAAGAAGCTCTGAGAGCTTAAAAAGCGAGTAAAGCTTCAGTCCTTCCCTTTCCACGTTCTCCTTTCCGCCCTCCTCCCTGTCCACTATGGTGAAGACACCGAGAACCTCAAAACCCGCCTCCCTGCAAGCCCGGACCGCTTTTAGGGAAGATCCTGCGGTCGTTACCACATCTTCCACAACCGCCACCCTACTACCTTCCGCCAAAAGTCCTTCTATCTGCCTCCCCATACCGTGGCCTTTAGGTTCCTTCCTGACCACGAAAGGCTTTATGGGGTTCCCTTCAGAGTAAGAGACGAAGGAGACCGCGTAGGCTATGGGATCCGCTCCGAGGGTCAAACCTCCTACACCGTCAGGATTAAAGTCCTTTACAAGATCATACATCAGCTTTCCCACCAGGTAAGCACCCTCGGGATCAAAGGTTATCTGCTTCAGATCCACGTAGTATCTGCTCATCTTCCCCGAAGAAAGCTTGAAGATCGCTTCCTCCGCCACCTTAAGAGATCTCTCCAGTATAAGCTCCTTAAGTTTCTCTCTCTCCACGGTGCTAATATTTTAAGGTGTTTTTGCTCCATCCCTTCAGCCTGATCTATCGCGGGGCGGTTGCTCTCAGGAACACACTATACGATAGGGAAGTCCTCAAGTGCAAGAAGCTCCCGGTCCCGGTCATCTCCGTGGGCAACCTCTCGGTGGGAGGGACCGGGAAGACCTCCCTCGTGAGACACTTAACTGAAAAGCTTGGAGATGAGTTCAAAGTAGCGGTTCTCCTCAGAGGCTATAAGAGGAAGAGCAGGGGAAGCCTCGTTGTTTCCCAGTGGGGTGAGCTAAAGGTGGATCTTCCGAGATCTGGGGACGAGGCATTCCTCCTCGCCAGAATGCTCCCGCAGGCTTCCGTAGTGGTTTCGGAAAGCAGGTTCGAGGGTGGTATGCTCGCGGTAGAAGAGCTGAAAGCGGAGCTGATAATCCTCGACGACGGATTTCAGCACAGAGGGCTGTGCAGGGATTTGGATATAGTTCTCCTGAGGAAAAGGGATATTAAAGACAAGCTCCTACCGGCGGGACTTCTGAGAGAACCCGTAAGCAGTCTGTCCCGGGCAGAAGCCATAGTCCTCTCCTATCAGGAGATAGAGCCCTTCGATTTTAAGTTCGGAGACAAGCCGATTTTTAAGATGTTCAGACGCTTTACCCATCTTCTGAACACCAAATTCGAGAGGATCCCTCTGGATACTCTGAAGGATAGAGAAGTGATTGCCTTCGCGGGACTTGGGAGCAACGAGCAGTTTTTTGAGGTTCTCCAGAGGCTCGGAATAAAGGTGAAGAAGAGGCTGAGCTTTCCCGACCACCACCATTACGAGGATTTCAAACTTGAAGAGGGAGAGGTCTACATCACCACACCTAAGGACATGATCAAGTTCCCCCCTTCGGAGAACCTCTTCGCCCTCGATTTTGAGATCGAGGTGGAAGGGCTACTGGACTTTGTAAAAGCCAAACTCTACGAATAGAACTTCTTGCTTATCTGGGCCAGCTCCTCTCCGCAGTTGACGTCTTCCCTGTCTATGTATTCCTTCTGTTTCTGGATTGCCTCCTCGCCCGTGACCAGGTCCTTCAGGTCCCTCTCAAGGTTGGTGGGCTTTACCCTAACTATCCATCCTTTTCCGTAAGGATCCTCGTTTATCAGATCGGGTTTGTCGAAGAGCTCCTCGTTCCTCTCTATAACCTCTCCCTCTATGTCCGCGGGTATTGGTCCGGTCCACTTCCCGCTTTCGAGGGAGGCGTAAGGTTTACCTTTGGGAACGTGTCTTCCGGGCTTCTTTATCCTTATGTTTATGATCTTCCCCGCCCTCGCCTGGCCTATATCGGTCGCTCCCACGGTAACGGTCCCGTCCTCGTTTATTCTGAACCAGACCTGATTCTCTATGTCGTAGTAAAGATCGGGGGGGAGCTTGCATCCTCTGTATACCACCTCTTCCGCCATCTCCTACCTCCTGATTTTACGAACCTCTCAGAAAAAGTATTTTACAGGAATGCTCTAAGGTTGAGAGGAGGCTGTAAGCCCTGTGGAGATCTTCCCCGCAGGAGAAGGCCCCGTGCCCCCTGATCACAACAACGGGAAAACTTTTTAAAACCCTTGAAGCCTCCCTCGCAAGCTCCTCCGAAGCGGAAGGCCTCTCAAGGTCGAGGACAGGGATCTCTCCCAGTATCTCCTTTCCCTCAGAGTCCGCGGGAGTTATGACCTCCTTCCCGTATGAGATCGCCACGGTATAAACGGGATGGGCGTGAACCACTGCGGGCTTTCCCGTTTCAAGAATTATCCTCCTGTGAACCGGAAGCTCTACTGAAGCTCTTTCGTCGAGAATATGTCTTTCCTTCAAAGGGAGCCTGATTATGTCCTCCTCCGTCAGATCACCCACGTTTGCTCCAGTTCTCGTTATGTATATCCATTCGCCGAAGGCTCTGCTTATGTTCCCCGCACGGGCGCTGACGAGCCCCTCTCTGAACAGAAGATTTCCCACGCGAATTATATCCCTGCAGACAAACCTCATCAGAAGCCCAGTTCTCTCACCACTGCCTCTATCTCGGGCGGGACAGTTACGGGCTCTTCACAGACCTTTATGGCGGTGTCGGGGTCCTTGAGACCGTTTCCAGTTAGGGTGCAGACCACAACCTCACCACCTCTGAAGAAACCTTCCCTCGTGAGCTTGATCAGACCCGCCACGCTCGCCGCCGAGGCGGGTTCGCAGAATATACCTTCCGTGGAGGCAACGGTCTTATAAGCGTTCAGAATCTCCCCGTCGCTCACCATGTCTATCTTTCCCCCCGATTCCTCTGCCGCCTTTAGGGCACTCTTCCAGCTGTATGGGTTCCCTATCTTTATAGCGGTGGCAACCGTCTGGGGGTTCTTTATCGGATATCCTTTCACTATGGGAGCTGCTCCTTCCGCCTGCCAGCCCATCATCCTGGGAAGTTTCTTAATCTTCCCCGCCTTCTTGTAGTCCTTGTATCCTTTCCAGTAGGCGGTTATGTTTCCCGCGTTCCCAACGGGTATGAAGTGGTAGTCCGGTCCGTCCCCGAGAACGTCGCAGATCTCGTAAGCGGCTGTCTTCTGTCCCTCTATCCTGAAGGGGTTTACCGAGTTCACTATCTCCACCGGATACCTCTCTCCTATCTTCCTGACTATGTGAAGGGCATCGTCAAAGGTTCCCCTAACCGCCAGAACCTTGGCGCCGTATATCATCGCCTGAGAGAGCTTTCCTATGGCAACCGCCCCCTTGGGCAGGAGAACGTATGCCCTCAGCCCCGCCCTCGCCGCGTAGGCCGCCGCAGAAGCGGATGTGTTTCCCGTGGAGGCGCATATGACCGCTTCCTTTCCGGCTTCCACCGCCTTGGAGATAGCTACCGTCATACCTCTGTCCTTGAAGGAGCCGGTGGGGTTCAGACCCTCGTATTTCAGGAATATCTTTCCCTTAAAGCCGATGGCTTTTGCGAGGTTGGGAGCCTCTATGAGCGGTGTGTTTCCTTCGAGCAGGGTTATGACCGGCGTTTTATCAGTTATAGGAAGGAATTCCCTGTAGCGGTTTATAATTCCCTGCCAGGAACTCATAACACGCTCTTAATTATAACCCGGCTACCTACGGACTTACCCTGTGCTTGGCTTTTTTCAATCCAGGAAGCTCAGCTTAACGAGCTTACGTGCAAGCTCTGGATCTTTGCTGAGTATTTTTTGGGCCTCGTGCTTAGCTTCCCCGGAGGCTCCCTTGGGAATTTTTACACCGTAGCTTTTTTCAAGCTCCTTTATCTTTTTAAGAAACTTCTCCCTTGCGATCATGCTTGCCACGCTCACCGCTATGTCCTTCTCTCCCTTCTCTACAAACTCCACACCAAGACTCTGAAAAGGGTTCCTCGAAGAATACCCGTCCACCACCACCTTCGTGGGCTCGAACTCCTCCATAATCCTACGCAGGATTTTGGTGTAGGCGTCGTCCATGAGTCTGTTTATGTTTTTATACTCCTCGTAGAGCTCGTTAAACCTCTCTGGCATGAGGACTATACACCTTCGCTTCACAAGGTTCTTTAGCATTTTGGCCTTCTTTAGAATATGCCGATCGTCCATCAGTTTGGAATCCTTGGGATTCAGTTTGAGAACTTCCTTGAAACTCTCTGGCGGAACGACCGCACAGCAGAGGACCAATGGGCCGAATATGTCTCCCTTCCCCACTTCATCACAGCCCACAATAGGACCTTCCGGAACCTCTATTTGCGACAGAACTGCCTCCGTCCACCTTTCCGCCCCTTTTCCCTGAACGAGAAGCGTTCCTGACGGATACATGTTTAAGTAGACATCCTTCCCCTCGTAGCTCCACGTAGCATTTTTTAGCTGTCTTTTCCTAAAGCCCTGCCCTTCAAGGAAAGCTCTTATCTTTTCCACCTGATCTTCGGGAATTCTTAGGGCTCTCATGAAGATTACAATTAAATCATGCTGGTTCTCGAACTTCTCTCTGAGAAGGCGGTAATAGGCCACAGGGGCATACCCGCCCTCGAGCTTGAGAACACTATCCCTTCCATAGAAAAGGCCATCCAACTTGGAGCGGATATAGTCGAGGTGGACGTTCAGAAAACTCGCGACGGCGTTCTCGTCCTCAGCCACGATGAAAACCTCAAGAGAACCTTTGGCGTGGATGTGAATGTAAGAGAGGTGAGCTGGAGTGAGTTGAAGGATATTAGAAAAAACGGATACTATCTCGCGAGGCTCGAAGAGGCCTTTGAGGTTGTAGACGGGGAAGCGGGTATGTTCGTCGAGATAAAGCATTCCGAAGATACTTCTGACGTCCTCAGGCTGATAGAGGAAAAGGGTGTGAAGGACCGGGTAGCTGTGATCAGCTTCCATCTGGAGGTGGTGGAGGAGCTCGAAGGCAGGCTCACAACCGGACTCGTCTACTGGAAACCGCCGGGGATGATCCCTCAGGCCAAAAAAGCGGGGTGTAAGATAGTGCTTCCCAAATACATGCTCGCCACCCAAAAGGCGGTCGATTTCGCCCACAGGCTCAAGCTCCTCGTGGTGGCCTGGACCGTTAACGACTCCGAAAAGGCCAAGGAACTCTGGAACAGAGGCGTAGACGGTATAGCTACGGACGACGTTCGCGCCTTGAAGGCAAGTGTATGATCTTTGGCTCCGGGGGAGGGATTCGAACCCCCGACCAGGTGGTTAACAGCCACCCGCTCTGCCAGCTGAGCTACCCCGGATGCAGAGATTAAATTTTATCCCTCTGGCCTTTAAAAATCAAGGTCGTAGTCTTCCTCCGAGAACTCCTCCTGCTCCTCAAAGATCTCCTCTTCCTCTACTTCGGGAACCGGCGTGGCCAGTGAGGCAAACTTGGCAAACTCTTTTATGAAAGCCACCTTGACTATCCCCGTGGGGCCCTGCCTCTGCTTGGCCACAATTATCTCCGCTATCCCCTTTTCTTCGGGGGAGGGGTTCTTCTTGTAGTATTCAGGCCTGTGGAGGAAGATGATGAGATCCGCGTCCTGCTCGATCTGTCCGGACTCCCTCAGGTCCGCCAGCTGGGGCCTCTTGTCGCTTCTATGCTCCACCTGTCTCGAGAGCTGGGCCAGGGCGAGGACAGGAATGGAAAGCTCCTTCGCAAGGGCCTTCAGATTTCTCGAGATCTCCGCTACCTCCTCCTGACGGGAGGACTTCCTCGTGGGCGAGCGGAGCATCTGAAGGTAGTCCACCGCCACGAACTCTATTCCCTTTTCTTTTTTAAGTTTCCTCGCCTTGACCCTGAGTTCGGTGGTGGTCAGGGAGGGAGAGTCGTCTATGTAGATCTCGGACTTGGAGAGATCTAAAGCTGCGGAGAGGAGTTTTTCCCTCTCCTCATCGGTAACGAAGCCCGATCTGAGCTTTTGGAGGGGAACCTCCGCAAGGCTGGATAAAAGCCTCATCACCAGCTGTTCCTTGCTCATCTCTAAGGAAAAGATCGCCACAGGCTTTTCCTCGTTGAAGGCTACGTGGTGCACAAGGGTGAGCATGAAGGAGGTCTTACCCATCCCCGGGCGTGCCGCGAGGACTATGAGGTCGGAAGGATGAAATCCCGTGGTCATCATGTCCAGCTCTGTAAAACCGGTGGACAGTCCCGTGACGAGCCTCTCGGTCTTCCTGAACCTGTCTATCATCTCTATCACCTGGCGGGCTATGTCCTTTATGTGGTAGTAGTGGGTTACGGTGGTCTTTTCGGAGATCTCGAAGATCTTGGACTGGGCCAGCTCTATTATGGTGTTGAAGTCCTGAACCTCCTTAACGTCCCTTATCAGCTCCATGGCCATCTCGAGGACCGCTCTAAGGCCCGCCTTCTCCTTTACTATCCTGCAGGCGGTCTCGAGGGTGCTCAGGGGTGCTGCCTCCTCGTATATTCCCAGTATCCAGTCGAAGGGAAGCCTATCTTCGAGCCCTTCCTTCCTTATGTAGTCTCTTAAAACCACCTCGTCCCAGTTTGTTCCGTGCTCCTGCCAGAGCTTGACTATCACCGAAAACAGGAGCCTGTGCTCCTCCAGGTAGAAGTCTTCTTCGGAGAGGTACTCCAGTACGGTGGGTATGTTGTCGGGATCCGCCAGCATGGTTCCGAGGACCGATCTCTCCGCGGACTCGTCGTAGGGAGGCTTCACGTTGAGGGAGAGCATACTAATAGATTAACCGAGTTCGAAGACCTCCCTCAGATCGAGCTTGAAGCCCTTCAGAACCTTGGAAGACACCGATCCCTTCCCCTCCTCCAGACAGCCCTCCTCGTGGATCTTATACCTTCCCTCCTCGAGGACGAGAACCTCCACGCACTTCATCTCGGGGTAGACGAGCCAGAACTCCTTTACGCCGAACCTCTCGTATAAGCTCTTCTTCAGGACCGTGTCCCTCCCGAGGGAGGAGGGTGAGACTATCTCCACCACAAGGTCGGGAGCACCCTCTATGGCCTTCTTACCTACTATGCCCTTCCTCTCCTTCGATACGAACACTATATCAGGCTGGAGGACGTTGTGCTCGTCGAGGACCACGTCTATGGGTGCATCGTAAACAACGCCGAGCTTCTTCTTTCTAACGTAGCTCCACATGGCGAACTCTATGTTTCTGGAGACCGCCTGGTGGTAAGGAACGGGTGCGGGCGCCATCAGAAGCTCCCCCTCTATGATCTCGTATCTCTTGTCGTCCTCGAGCTTTAGGTAGTCCTCGTAGGTCCAGAGCTTTTCCTTTACGGGCATAGAACTAATTTAGAGCAGGCTCACCAGGTTGTAAACGATGAAGCTGAAGGTCCACGCCATAAGGAAGCTGTAGCCCAGGAATAAGGTAGCCCTCAGCTTTCCTATCTCCCTCGCCATAACCGCGTAGGTCCCGAGGCAGGAGGTGTATATGAGTATGAAGACCATGAAGGACATGGCGCTTGCAGGGGAGAAGTCCCTCCTTATAAGCTCTCTCAAGGTGTCCTCTCCCTCCTCTTCCTCCACCTGGAGAGAGGTTATGCTGAGAGTCAGAAGGGAGCCAAGGGCGTCCCTGAAGGCGAGACCGAGGCCAATTATCTGCTCCCTGAAGGACTCTGCGAGATCGAACTCCTCTTCCTCCGGCTCTATGCCTTCCGCAGAGGTGTATATGGTTCCCATCGAGCTTATGACTATCTCCCTGGCGAGGAAGGCGGGGATCAGGGAGGTGGTCGCCTTCCAGTTGTCTATGCCTATAGGCTCGAATACGGGGACGAGAACCTTTCCCACGCTTCCGGCAAGGCTGTCCGCAGGGTTCTTAACTCCTGGGGGCAGGTTCAGGAGGAGCCATATAAATATGGAGGCTCCGAATATGAGAGTCCCGGCCCTGTAGAGGAAGTCTTTGACGTGGACCCAGACTATGGTGAGAACACTCGCAAGAGAAGGTAATCTGTATGGGGGAAGCTCCATAACGAAGTGGAGCATGGATCCCCTGTAGGCGGTCTTTCTGAGCAAAAACCCCGTCAGGAGCGCCACAAAAATTCCCAGCAGGTAGAGGAAGGTTATGACGAGTGCAGGATGATTCCTGAAGAATATGGAAACGAAGAAGGCGTAGACCACGAGCCTCGCAGGACAGCTCATGAAAGGTATCATCATTATCACCAGGAGCTTGTCCCTCGTGGATTCCATCGTCCTCGTGGCCACTATGGCGGGGACGTTGCATCCGAAGCCCAGAATCAGAGGTATAACGCTCTTGCCGTGAAGGCCCAGCTTGTGCATGAACCTGTCCATCAGAAAGGCTACCCGGGGGATGTATCCCGACATCTCAAAGAAGGTTATGAAAAAGTAGAGGCTCGCTATGAGGGGAACGAATGTAAGGACAAAGCCCACACCTCCCACAACCGCCTCGGAGAAGAACCTTAGAAACCACTCGGGGAGGCCGAGCACGTTCAGAGCCAAGTAAGCCATCGGGGCCAGGAAGTCGTTTATGAACCCGTCCACCCAGTCCACGAAGGGTGAGGAGAAGTCGAAGGAGAGCTTGAAGACAAGGTATATTATCCCCACAAAGACCAGAAATCCCAGGTATGGATGCAGGACGATCCTGTCCACGATGTCGGTCAAATCCCTTGCGGAGATTCCCTTTTTCTTAACCACCTCTGCATAAAGGCCGTGGGCGAAGGCGTATCTTTCATCGCTCAGTATGTCATGAATGCCTTTACCGAGTTTCCCTTCAAGTTCCTTTCTTATATCCGCAAACCCCTCGTCCTCCGAGAGGATCTTTATAAGATCGTGTTTATTAACATCCTTTCTTTCAAGCTTGTCGTAGACCTTCCTCAGAGCTTCTTCCAGTTCCTCCCCGTATATTACCGGTTTGGGGACAATGTTCTTCTCGTAGGTCTCTACAATCGCGGGCAGTATATCTTTGACTCCCACCCCCGTTCTACCTATGGTTTTGATCACCTTAACGCCGAGAAGTTCTTCCATACGCCCCGCATCCACCTCCATGCCCAGCTTGTTGGCCTCGTCTATCATGTTCAAAACGAGGACAGTCGGAGTGCTGAACTCCAAAAGTTCAGTTGTGAGGAGTAGGTTCCTCTCCAGGTTTGGAGTCTCGATTATGTTTAGGATTACGTCCGGTTTTTCCTCCTCGAGGAAGTGGACCGCTATCCTTTCATCTTCTGAAATGGGTTCAAGAGTGTATATACCTGGAAGATCTACAAGGTGTATCTCGTAGTCCCCGAACTTGAGAACCGCCTCCTTTTTCTCGACGGTTACACCGGGCCAGTTTCCAATCTTAAGGGATGTTCCCGCCAAGCGGTTAAGTATGGTGGTCTTACCTACGTTTGGATTTCCCGCTATGGCGACCTTTATTATCCTCTTTTGCATATTTGTCTTCCGGAGATCTCTATCGAGATCCGAATCCAAAGATATTGAGACAAAATCTCAAAATATATCAGGCAACCTCTATAAACTTGGCTATATCCCTGTCTATTATCAGCCTTGAGTTATTCAGACGTATAAGATAAACTCTTCCGTTTTTGAGAAGGAGTTTGCTCCTTTTACCTTCCTTAAGACCCATGGCGTAGAGCTTTCTAACTATGGGATTGCCCTTATCCTTTATGGCCTTTATGGTGAACTCCTGGCCGAGCGAGACCGCATCGATGTTCATATCCGTTACCTCCTTAGAATCTGATATTAAGATACAATCTCAAAATTGTTTTGTCAAGTTCAACAAGAGCTTGTAAGAATCAGAGCTTTGAAATATGAAAGCTCTGGAGAAACTGAAATGGTTTCAAACTCAGCATCCACAAGAACCGCTCGCGGAGACTTCTTACCTGTTTATCTTCATAATTGTCAGAAGTAATATCCTCATTTCATTCAGTTATTACTGTGGGCGTTATGAATATAAGCAGTTCCACATCCTGTATCTGCTTAGTCTCTTGACCAAAGAGCCATTTAAGAATAGGGATCCTTACTAAACCAGCCACACCCTCAGTCGTATTATTATTCAATGAATCTATAATCCCTCCTATTACGATAGTATCCCCATTATTAACTATAACCTTGGTATTTACTTCTTTTTTGTTAATTGCAGGCCCAACCGGTGTTTGAACACCAGGCGTATCTTGTGTAAGGCTTATATCAAGAAGTATCCTTCCATCCGGAGATATTATAGGGAGAACCTCAAGTTTCAAAACAGCTTCCTTAAATTGTATGTTTGCTACTGGACTCCCCCCCGCTATCACTGCGGTTTGATAGGGGATCTCTTGTCCTTGTTTTATAATTGCTTTTTGACCGTTTATAGTAACTACTGTTGGTTTTGCGAGCGCCTTAATCTTTCCGATCCTTTCAAAAGCGGAAAGTCTCAAATTCAGCGCGTTAAGCACACCTTTGGAGTATGTGAATGTAAGTATACCTCCAGGTGTAGCACTTAGACCGGGTGTATTTGGTCCTGTTTGCCCAACACCTAAATTCACACCAACGCCACCACTCCAACTTTGAGGCACTTTCACATTCGATAGCAAAGCACTCCAGTTTATTCCTAGCTCTCTAAGGACCTCTTTTCTAACTTCAAGAATCTTGGCTTCTATTTTTACTTGAGGTGGAACGTCACTTATATATTCACTGAACTGTTCTTTTATCTTCTCTATAACCTCTGGATAATCTGTTATCATGACCGCGTTGAATTCTTTAAGTATAGGTGTTACTCTTTCTCCTTTCTTATCACCGGTTTTTTCTGTTTTAACCGCCCCACCTGTTAGTATAAGACCTGCTTCAGATCTTATAGGTTCTATCATTTTTATAAACTCCGATGGGCTTATATATTTGAGGTAGAAAATCTCTGTTACCGGCTTCCTTGCTGCAGGAGACTTAAGGAGAAAATCTTTTAATACCTCTTCGTATTTCTTCATCTTTTCAAATTTATCCGTGATCACAAGGGCTTTGAAGGTGGGAGCCTCTGTTATTATAGTGTCCTTAGATATATAAGGTGCAAGCAATTGTCTGGCATCTTCCAAGCTTATAGTTTTTATATAAAAAACTCTTGTGATAATAGTCTCCGGTCTTTCCTCCACACCAAGTCTTTTTTCTGCAATGAGCTTATCTATGTATTCTTTTAATTGCTTTTCAAGCCTTTTTACATTTTTAGCCTCATCTCTAATGTATATAGTTTTAAGAGTTTTATCTATAACTATCTCCGCGGATGAGCTTACCCTTCTTTTCAGTATGTTAACCACCTTTTCTATATCTTTATCGTCTAAATCCTTTATGCTTATTTCCAATTCTCCTGCACCTGTGATCTTATAAATATCTTTATCTACAGGGACAGCTATGAGACCATATTCTTTAAGTATTATATTGAAGGCCTCATTAATGCTTATCGGCCTTTGAATATAGATGTTTGCAGTTTTGTCTAGGGTGCCCTTTACATCCGGATCTATCATGATATTCTTACCTACAGCTTTAGCAAGAGCCTTTACGACGGTTTCAAGCTTAACGTTTTCAAACTTCATCTCTTTGATGTTTTGAGCATGTGTAAAGGAGAATACGAACATCAAGAACAGGAACGACAGCACTATCCTCTTCATTTTGTCTTCCCTCCCTTTTTAAGAACTTTTGCGGGTTCATACTTAGTCTTCATAAGTTTTACCTTGCCATCTTTGCTCTCAAGAACTATATACTTGAATGTCTTTCCACCCTCATCAACTATTATGTATCCTACAGCATCCTCCCTATTTACAAAAGGATCCTTACTAAAGGACACAAAGGAAATAACGGTTAACAATACTATCAGTACACCCATGGCACACCACCTCACCTTTGGAGTATAACGTCTATAACTACATCCGCGTTTATCATACCTTTGTTTGCGAGAGGCTTTATTCTTATAGATTTAGGATAAGAAACGAGGCCCTTCTCGTAAATCTTCTTCAGGAAGCCGTAGACATTATCCGTAGTGCCTTCGATGGACATAGCTACTTCTACTGTTGTAACTGGCACACCTGCGGTTTGGGCCCGAGGTTTTTTGCCTCTTTGCTGAGGATTGGCATTAACAAGTTTGACTATCTTCCTACCGCCTCTGTCTACGAGTTGAAAACGTCTAACTTGTGGTCTGGAAACAGCTATTTTTGTTATCACGAGATTCTTAGATAATGCTATTGAATTTATCTCACCGAATACCTTTTCTATCTCTTCCTGAGTAGGAATTTTACCAACCACCTGTTCAAGTTCTTTCCTTTTCTGCTCTTCTTCCTTCTTTAATTCATCAAGTTGCTTTTTCAAATTTTCAATTATTTGAGGCCTGATAAGCCTTCTGTATTTCTCTATTTCTTGTCTGAGCTGATTCCTCTCACTAATAAGCTTGTCTCTTCTTTCCATATCTGGCTTTATAACGTAAAACCATATCGCACCTACAATAACTATAGGAAATATAAGAACAACTATAGCTCTCTGCCACAAGGGTGCAGCTTCCCACTGTTCCTTAAAGTTTGCCATCACTCTCCCCCACCTGTTAGATTCTTTTTAACTTTAACGGATGAAACGTAATAAATTATACCGTTCTTATTTTCCTTCTTAGTTATTACCCCTGGCAAGAGCAAGGGAAATTCTTTCTTAACTATGGAATAGAAGTCTTTTATTGACTCGATTGTGTATGATCCAAAATTAAGCTCTACATTAACCTTTTCAAAGTCCATACTTTGAGAAAATCCATCAAACCACACTGTTGAAGGGGCTATAGTGTAAAAGTAGTTAAGTGAACCATTAAAAGGTTCATAATACCCTTTAAGCACAAGGATTATATCCTTACTCATTTCCAGGTATTTTATTCTGGCTTTTAGCTTACTTATTTCAGACTGCAAAGCCTTACGCTGAGCTTGAATGGCTGTGGCTTTTTTCTTTAATTTGTTCCTCTGGAGAGTAAGACTATCCACTTCCATTTTGAGTGCGTTTATCTCTTGTTTGAGTTGATATGCATAGTAAACCTCTACACCTACAAAAACAAGGCCCACAACTGGAATTACGTAAAGTGCTTTTTCTTTAAGCAGATCCTTATATTCTATTTTTCTGAGCTTAGATAAATCCGGCAGAGTAAACTTTTTCTTCTCCTTCTTAAGAAGGTTTATCCTTATCATCTCTATTCCTCCAACCCCCTTATAGATAGGACGTAAGGTATGAAGAAAGCCGGCGGAGCATATTCAAGATCCAATATACCAAGGACGGGTAAGTTCATCATTATGTTCTCTAAGGTAAGCTCATCACCTATTATCGGACCTGCAAGATATACGTTGGAAATTTCGTTTATGACGAGCAGGTTCCTGACCTCTATTAGGAAAGTATCGAGCAGGGACGCTTCCTTGGTGTCTTTATAGTACTTGTAGTTGAAGTCTATTTTGTTGTAAGAGATAGCATTCTTCGCATAATAGGTAAGTATGCTTTCGTGATAGTCTATGTAGAGTATAGAAAAAGGAGGAGGTAAGTTGTTGTTAATTCCGTAGTTTATTATCGCAACTATCTCGTAGTCTATTATCTTCGGATTCAGACCCACAGACTTTAGTGTGTTCAACAGCCTGTCCACAGAATTTTTCCTCGCTATGGTTATTACCACACGTATATACTTATCGTCGGGTTCCTTTTCCAGGAAGTAGTAATCGAAGATGGTTTCTTCCCTTATCTGTTGCGTCTCCGACTTTATATACCAGTCTATTGCGTCTGTAAGATCCTTTTTGGACATCGCTACGGGAAACTTCTGAAACTTAAGGATACCCTCGTCCGCGGTTATACAGGAGACTACTTCTTTACCCTTGAGTTTGTTGGTCTCGACTATCTGTGAAAGCCTTTTCCTCTTTTCCTCTTCAGACTCGTGCTCCCAGAATACCTCTACTGGCTCGAAGACAGGTTTTTTGTCCTTATCGAGTTCGAGAACACGCAAGAGCTTATCGGTCAAGTATACGGAGAGGCCTGTCTTCGCTCTGCTGAATATCCTCCCCAAACTTGGCATCTGAACAGCTATTTTCATTTCCCTACCCCCATTTTCTTTTCCATTTCGGCAACAACGAGCAAAGTTTTAAGGACTGAATCTGGGTTCAAGGATATGCTGTCTATTCCCTGTTCCACAAGGAATTGGGCAAAGTCGGGGAAGTCGGAGGGAGCCTGTCCGCATATCCCTACTTTCTTACCCTTCTCCTTGGCGGTGGATATGAGCTTGGCTACCAGCCTCTTCACCGCTTCGTTCCTTTCATCGTAAAGGTGGGCTACAAGCTCTGAGTCCCTGTCCAGTCCGAGGGTAAGCTGAGTAAGATCGTTAGAGCCTATCGAGAAGCCGTCGAACACTTCCGCAAAGACGTCGGCGAGAACCACGTTGCTGGGAAGCTCAGCCATAACGTAAACCTCGAGGCCGTTCTCCCCTTTCTTGAGACCGAACTCCTCCATGACCTCAAGAACCTTCTCTCCCTCTTCAGGAGTTCTGCAGAAGGGTATCATCACCTTAGTGTTGGTCAGACCCATCTTGTTTCTGACCCTTAGTATGGCCTGGCACTCCATACCAAAGGCTTCCTTGAATACGGGAGAGTAGTATCTGGATGCCCCTCTCCATCCAAGCATGGGATTTTCCTCTTCCGGCTCGAAGAGCTGTCCTCCTATCAGGTTGGCGTACTCGTTGGACTTGAAGTCCGAGAACCTGACTATTACAGGGTTGGGGTAGAAGGCGGCGGATATCTTGGCTATCCCGTAGGAGAGTTTCTTCACAAAGTAGGTTTTCTTGTCGTCGTATCCGAAGGTGTGTCTGTCTATATCTTCTATAAGTCTCTTGAGGTTTACATTCCTCTTCTCCTTTCCTTTGGCGAGCTTTTCCTTCAGCCTGCCGTTGGCGTGGGCATATATGGCTCTGAAGGTCACAAAGCCCCTGTCGTCTACGAGACCTGCCTCCTGGAGCTTTTGATAGAGCTCCTTTATGTCCTCGTAGTGGATGAGGGCGAGGGGATGGATCTTTATGTAGTTGGCTATTATGAACTCTTCCCTGGCGAGCCCCACCCCATCGTTGGGAATGGAGGCATGCCTAAAGGCGGACTCGGGGTTTCCAACGTTCATCATTATCTTGGTTTTAGGCCTCGGCAGATCTTCTACGTTTACCTCCTCCACTTCATACTTGAGATAGCCTTCGTAAACGTATCCGGTCTCTCCCTCCGCGCAGGATACGGTAACCTCCATACCGTTCTGAAGAACCTCGGTGGCCTTGCCGGTTCCCACAACCGCGGGAATACCCAGCTCCCTTGCCACTATCGCAGCGTGGGCGGTCCTTCCTCCCCTGTTGGTAACGATAGCAGAAGCCTTCTTCATTATGGGTTCCCAGTCGGGGTCGGTTATGTCCGTTACGAGAATCTCACCTTCTTGGAAGCTCTCCGCATCCTTGAGGTCGAAGAGGACCCTGACCTTTCCCGTGGCGATTTTATCCCCGACCGCTATGCCCTGGATCAGCCTCTTGTTTGCTCTTTCGTGCTCAGGCTCGAGTATTTTGTAAACCTTTATTACGTTGTCCGCCTTTCTGGAGTGGACGGTTTCTGGTCTTGCCTGGACTATGAAGAGCTGGTTCAGCAGGCCGTCCTTGGCCCACTCTATGTCCATGGGTGTCCACTTGCCCTTCTTTTCCGAGTAGTGCTTCTCTATAAGGATGGCCCACTCCGCGAGCTTGAGTATCTCTTCGTCTTCGAGGGCAAACTTCTTCTGATCCGCAACGGGAACGTTTACTACCTTGGTCCTCTCCTCCCCAGCCCCGTATATCATCTTCCTATCCTTCCTCCCCAGTTTTTTCTCAATTATAGCAGAGTATCCCTGCTGGAAGGTAGGCTTAAAGACCATGTACTCATCTGGAGTTACCATTCCCTGGACTATAAGCTCCCCGAGGCCGTATATGGCGTTTATGACCACCACGTCTTTGAAACCGGTTTCCGTATCGAGAGTGAACATGACACCTGAGGCTCCGAGATCGGAGCGCACCATCTTCTGGACGCCCACCGCTATACCTACGTTGAAGTGGTCAAAGCCAAAAGACTCTCTGTAGGATATTGCCCTGTCGGTGAAAAGGGAGGCAAAGCAGTTCTTTATGGCGGTGAGGACGTTTTCCGCTCCCACCACGTTCAGGTAGGTCTCCTGCTGGCCCGCAAAGGAAGCGTCTGGGAGGTCCTCCGCTGTCGCGGAAGATCTGACCGCTACGTCTACTGCGTGGGTCTTATACTTCTCAGAAAGCTTGTCGTAGTATTCCTTTATGAGCTCCTCTATCTCCGGAGGGAACTCTCCTCCCTTTATGAGCTCCCTTACTCTGTATCCTCTCCTCGAGAGATCCGCCACATCGTTCACGTCGAGTCCCTGGAGGGTTTCTTTTATCTTGTCCCGGAGATCGTTGTATTCAAGGAACCTGTAGTAGGCGGTGGAGGTTACCACAAAGCCGTAGGGTATGTTTATGCCCAAGGGACTGAGGTTCTTTATCATCTCGCCCAGAGAAGCGTTCTTTCCTCCCGCAACGGGAATGTCCTCGATGGTAAGCTCGTCCAGCCAGAGAACGTAGGCGTCTTTCTTCATCAGGAGACCTCCTTAAAAAGGACCTTACTGAAGTCCGCAACCCGGTTGAACAGAAGCTTTGTCCTGTTTAAAAGGGAAAGCCTGTTGTTTTTCATCTCTTCGTTCTTGTCCATTATTAGGACCTTGTCAAAGAGGTCGTCTATAGGTTCTTTCAGCCCAGCGAGATCTTTTATGGAGAGGTTTTCTTTGTCTTCCAGTTCCCTCACCGCCTCCCAGAGAGCAAACTCTTCTTTCTCTCTGAAGAGCTTTTCCTTCACCTCGACGCTCTCCCACCCTTTGGGTAATATTTTAACAACCCTCCTGTAGGCTTCGCACACGTCCGAAAACTCCTTCGTATTCCTGAACTTATCAAGCTCCTTTACCCTCTCTATGATCTCTAAGGGTCTGAGGGGACTGTGAACTGCCAGAACCGCCCTGACAAGATCGTATCCGTAATCTTCCAAATAGGACTCGAGTCTCTGGGATAGAAACCTTTCAAGCTCCTCTTGATTGTCCACCTTGCCGTATACAGGGAATAACTCTCTCAGATCCAGATCCCAGCCCCTGTCTTCGATTATCCTGAAGATACCAAAGGCGGATCTTCTGAGTCCGTAAGGATCTGAACTTCCCCTCGGTATCTCACCTGCGGAGAAGAAGGATATGAGGTCATCAGCCTTGTCCGCTACCGAGAGCAGGGCCCCCGTGAAAGTCTTCGGGAGTTCGTCTTCTGGCCCCCTGGGTTTGTATTGTTCGTAAATGGCTAAGGCCACCTCTTCCTCTTCACCCTGCTTGAAAGCGTAAACGTATCCCATGTAGCCCTGAAGCTCGTCCAGCTCTTTCACCATCTCGGTGAGCAGGTCCGCCTTCGAGAGGTGAACCGCCCTGAGCACTTTCCTTTTCTGATCCTCATCGCAACCGAAAAGGTCACAAAGTCTTTCCGCAAGCTTTTTCAGCCTCTCCACCTTATCCAGAACCGTCCCTATCTTTGGATGTATCAGAACACCCGAGAGCTTTGGAACAAGATCTTCAAGTTTTTTCTTAAGGTCCTCTTTGTAGAAGAAGAGGGCGTCTTCCAGGCGGGCTCTCAGGACCTTCTCATAGCCTCTTCTTATCAGATCTGTCTTGGGCTCGTTGTTGCTTATGCCGATGAACAGATTTGTGAGCTTTCCGTTTTTAGATACGCAGAAAAACCTCTGGTGGTGAGCGGACACGGTTATTATCACCTTATCGGGAAGTTCCAAAAATTTCTCGTCAAACCTGCCGAGAACCGGAAAGGGATACTCGACCAGGTTGGTAACCTCCTCCACGAGGCCTTCGGGATACTCGGGTTTCCCCCCCTCGGAGTGGGCCATCTGTTCTATGCTCTCAAGGATCATACGCTTCCTTCTATCTATATCTGGAATAACGAAGTTCTCTTCCAAAACTTTGAGATACTCGGATGCATCATTCAGTTCTATCCATCCTTTGGAGAGGAAACGGTGCCCGAGGGTCTTCCTTCCCGCCTTAAGATCTCCAAAGCTGAGATCCAGAACCTCCTCCCCGTATAGAGCAACCAACCATCTAACAGGCCGGGAAAAAGAAATTTTCTTGGAGGAGGTCCACCTCATTCTTTTGGGGAATGGAACGGACAGGAGAATATCCTCAAAGCTCTCCCTGAGATTGTCGAGATAACTCTTGCCTTCCTGAACCTTCTTTATGGCAACGTATTCACCCTTGCCCTTTGAGTGCTTGAACACCTCTTCCAGGCTTGCTCCTTGCTTTTTCAGAAATCCTTCCAAAGCTTTGGTGGGCTTTCCTTCCTCGTCAAAGGCCACCTTCCAGGGAGGGCCTACAACTATCTCTTCGCTTATCTCTTTCTTGTCTTCAAACTTTTCTACGTAGAAGGCGAGCCTGCGGGGGGTTCCGTAGGTTTTTATGTCTTCCCTTTTGAGTATCTCGCTCAGCCTTTCCCTTATGAACTCCAGAGCGGGCTCTATAACGGAAGGGGGTAGCTCTTCGGTCCCTATCTCTATGAGGAGGTCCTTCATGGCTATGAATATATTAACCGAGCAGGTCCAGATATAGCTGGGCTATCTCTCTCGCCAGACCGCTCATCCTTCTTATATACCTGGCCCTCTCCTGAACCGATATGGCTCCCCTTGCGTCGAGAAGATTGAAGGTGTGGGAGCATTTGAGGAGGTAATCGTAAGCGGGGAGGACGAGCCTTTCCTGAACGAGTCTCTTGGACTCGGATTCGAACATCTCGAAGAGTTTAAAGAGCATATCCACGTCAGCCTTCTCAAAGTTGTAGGTGCTCCACTCCCACTCTGCCCTTTTGAAGATGTCCCCGTAAGTTATTCCATCCTTCCACTCTATATCAAATACGTTGTCCACTTCCTGTATATACATGGCTATCCTTTCAAGGCCGTAGGTTATCTCTACAGAGATCTCATCAAGATCGAGCCCTCCCGACTGCTGGAAGTAGGTGAACTGTGTTATCTCCATCCCATCGAGCCATACTTCCCATCCGAGGCCCCACGCGCCGAGGGTAGGGCTCTCCCAGTCGTCCTCCACGAACCTTATGTCGTGATCCTTCACGTTTATGCCGAGAGCTTCGAGACTTTCGAGGTATATACCCTGAGGATCCTCCGGAGCAGGCTTTAGTATCACCTGGAACTGATAGTAGTGCTGGAGTCTGTTAGGGTTCTCTCCGTATCTGCCGTCCTGAGGTCTTCTTGAAGGTTCTACATAGGCCACGTTCCATGGCTGAGGACCGAGGACCTTTAAAAAGGTAGCAGGGTTCATGGTGCCTGCGCCAACCTCTATGTCGTAAGGTTGCCAGATCAGACAGCCCTTGTCCGCCCAGAAGCGGTGAAGGGTCATTATTATCTCCTGGAAGTTCATGCTTTACATTATAGACAGAAGGGGCCGAGGGGATTGTGGAAACTAAAGTTAGTCCAACTCTCCGGAGTGTCTTCACTCAGGTTTACTGGGTTTTACGCTCCTTGAGATCCACACGGCACATTAGGAACATATCAAGAGGGCGGAACGAAGCGGAAAGCTAAGAGTCCTTTCAACTCCACACGGCAGATTAGGAACAAACGCAATTCGCAAGTCTTTGATAAAACTGACAAAATCTTTCAACTCCACACGGCAGATTAGGAACCCCAAACGGGCCGTTTAATAATATAAGCCACATCAATAGCTTGTGCAATACCATGACTCGCCAAATTAAGTTAATTTCCGGAAAGCGTTAGTTCCGCAAATGGCTTTAAAAATCGCATGCCTTAGACTCTTGCGTCCCAATATGTTCACAAGTGCGTCATCAAGACATCAAAGCATCAAGACATTTTGATGCATCTTAAACAACTTTCCCCCTATTCACTTGCCAAGGAACCTGCAGGCCCTTCCGTCCTGCTTTGGTCTTCGAAATTATAGCACAGCAATTCTCTGAGCGTCTACCATCCACGACATTCCCGATTTAAATTGAACAGTAAATGAAGACCGTAGCCAAGTTCTGGAAACCTGTAAACGGGAAGGTGGAGTGCTACCTCTGTCCTGTTGGGTGTGAACTGAAAGAAGGACAGGTGGGATCCTGCGGTGTTAGAGTAAACCACGGGGGAAAACTATACACATACACCTACGGCTCACTTATATCCGCAGCTATAGATCCGGTTGAGAAGAAGCCCCTCTTTCACTTTTATCCGGGACATAAAACGCTTACCATAGCTACGCCCGGATGCAATCTTCACTGCAAAGGATGTCAGAACTGGGAGATATCCCAGGTTCCCAAGGGAGAGGTATTCAAGAACAGGTTCTACGAGGAGACGATGGTCCCTCCGGAGCTTATAGTGGAGAAGGCCCTTGAAGAAGGGTGTGAAAGTATATCTTACTCATACTCCGATCCCACCATCTTTGCGGAATACATGATTGACGTGGCTAAGCTCGCCAAAGAGAAAGGTCTGAAGAACATAATGGTCACCGCGGGATACATAAATCCCGAACCTCTTGAGGAGATAGACAGGTTCATGGACGCATACAGCATAGATATCAAATTCTTCTCGGACGAGTCTTACAGGAGATACTCAAAGGGCAGGCTCCAGCCTGTTTTGGACACCATAAAGTTCGTATTCGGAAAGGGCAAGTGGGTGGAGTTGACTACCCTGATAGTTCCCCGCTATCTGGACGAGAAGCAGATAAGGGGCATAGCGGAGTGGATAGCTGAGGAGCTGGCAACGTGGGTCCCATGGCATCTGTCCAGATTCTTTCCCTACTATAAGGCAACTGACCTGCCTCCCACACCTGTAGATGATCTGGAGAAAGCTTACAGGATAGGTAAAGAGGCTGGACTTCTCTACGTTTACGTGGGAAACCTCGTAGGGAATAAGCACGAGAGCACCTTCTGTCCGAAGTGTGGAAACGAGGTGATAGGCAGACACGGGTATCTTATAACCAAAGTGGATCTTGAAGGGAATCTATGCGGTAGGTGCGGATACGAGATAAAGGGTGTCTTTTAACCTTCCACCTCTATCCTTTGGGCCCTTTTCTTTTTAGGTTTCTCCTCTAATTTTCTTTCCAGGCTCTCTACCTGGTAGTCGAGGAGTGCCTTTGCTATTTTAAGGAGGGACAGCTCTATGGTGTATACGTTCTTTATCACCTCTTCCCGAACCTCTCTTGGAGGCAGGAGCTTTTCAAATAGACCGAAAACACTTCTCTTCAGCTCTTCTACCTCTTCTTCGAGGCTCTCTACCTTAATATCCTCCTTTTTCTTGCCGGTCATACTTTAAATTATAGGAGCTTTTTTATATACGGAAAAGGGTGCAGGCCTACAGATTTGGGAACGGCATCATGGTAACCTCAAGTTTTGGGCTGGCGGAGCTGGACAAGGAGGACGATACCCAGAGATTTATCCTTAAAGGCTCTTTAAAGAGAGGCAAGAACAGGATCGTTAGCTTCGATCGCTGTTGATTTAAAATAGTTCAGCTATGCGCAAGGATGGAAGGAAAG
Organism: Aquificaceae bacterium; assembly: GCA_027079305.1. Classification (GTDB taxonomy): domain Bacteria; phylum Aquificota; class Aquificia; order Aquificales; family Aquificaceae; genus Hydrogenivirga. The sequence goes on along the minus strand of JALWVU010000055.1, from coordinate 289,755 downwards.
AGGATGAACTGAGACCCGTAAGGATAGTCAGGGACTTCCTGACTCACCCAGAAGGGTCCTGTCTCATAGAGTTTGGAAACACCAAGGTTATATGTGCAGCCTCCGTAACGGACACGGTTCCACCCTTCCTAAAGGGAAAGGGCCAGGGCTGGATAACCGCGGAATACGCCATGCTACCGAGGGCTACCCATACGAGGAACATAAGGGAGTCCGTTCAGGGGAAGATAAGCGGTAGGACCCACGAGATACAGAGGATGATAGGTAGAGCCATGAGGACAGCGGTGGATCTGACAAAGCTCGGCGAGAGAACCATCTGGGTGGACTGCGACGTGATACAGGCGGACGGAGGGACGAGAACCGCCTCCATAACCGGGGCCTTCGTGGCTGTGGCAGATGCTCTGATAAGACTCTACGAGGATGGAGTTCTGACAAACGTTCCCATAAAGGACTTCGTAGCCGCTGTGAGCGTGGGCATAGTGGAGGGTAGACCTCTGCTCGATCTTAACTTCGAGGAGGACTCCGTAGCCCAGGTGGACATGAACGTGGTGGGAACCGGAAGCGGAAAGTTTTCGGAAGTCCAGGCTATGGGTGAAGAACACACCTTTTCCAGAGAAGATCTGGATAACCTGCTCGACCTTGCCCTAAAGGGTATATCGGAGCTTATAGAGCTTCAGAAGACTCTCTACGAGGTGAGCAGGAGCGTGGGCTACTGGAAGAGGAAGTCCGTTAAGGAGGTCCGGTTCTGAGGGCAATTATACTCCTTTTCATAAGCTTTTTGCTGTTAGCCTGTCAGGATCTTCCCAAGGAATACAGGGGAGAGGAAGGGAGAAAAAAGCTCGAAAAGTATAGAAAGCAGTTCGTAGAGGGTGTGGTTCTCTTGGATGAAAAGCTCGAGGACAAACTTCCCAAAGGAGACTACTTTCTCATCATAGCGGTCAAAAATCCGGAGGATCCCCAGCCCATAGCGGTCCTCAGGGTGAAGAATCCCGAGTTCCCCTACAGGTTCAGGATCTCCGGAAAGCATAAGATAAGGCAGGACAAGCTTATAGAGGGCGATCTGATCCTGAGCGCGAGGGTGAGCAAATCACCGATGGCGGAGGTTCAGAAGGGAGACATAGTAGGAAGCGCCTCCGCTAAGGCGGGGGAGAAGGGAGTTAAAATAGTCCTCAGCACGGAGGTTCCGTGATGGAGTGCGAGGAGAAGATAGAAAAGCTACTGAACATAATAGAAAGGGTCGCAAACGGGGAATACGAAAGGGACAACTGGAGGGGGATACTCGACAGCGTGGCGGAGCTTTTCGAAGCGGATGTAGCCGCCATAGGGGAGAACAGAGAAGGATACGTCCTGTATACCAAGCTGTCTTCCTATGCGGACCGTTTCGAGTATTATGACCCCGATAAATTCAAAGTCCCCCTGTGGAGGAGTGCCCTCGGTGAGGCTATAAAAAGGGGATACATAATTGTGAACGACTATCAGAGCTATGGCAAAGCTGTAGAGGAGTGGAGGAGGTTGGGCTTGAAATCTGTGATCGTCGCTCCTTTTGGAGATAGAAATGTTTTCGGAAGTCTCGCTATAGGCAGGTTCAGAGAAGGAAAACCTTTCTCAGAGGAGGACGGGAAGATTCTCAAGAGTTTAGCATTCATATTCTCCTTCATAATAAAGGAAGATATTGAGAAAAGGAAACTTCTGGAGAGGGCTATAAAGGATCACCTGACCAAGCTCTACAACAGGTTCTACTTCGAGGAGGAGGGCAGAAGGGAGCTCGAGAGGGCCAAGAGATACGGTTATCCTCTCTCCCTTATAATCCTCGATCTGGACAACTTCAAGCAGATAAACGATAGGTTCGGGCACCAGAAGGGGGACGAGGTTCTGATCAAGTTCGCTGAGGTCCTCAAAAAGAGCGTGAGGAAGACGGACATGCCCGTGAGATATGGGGGTGAAGAGTTCTTGGTTTTACTTCCCCACACACATGCGGAGGAAGCTATCAAAGTAGCTGAAAGGATAAGAAAGAACTTCGCAGGAGTTGCCTTCAGAGCAGGTATGGAGGTCTTCAGACTCACGGTGAGCGCAGGTGTGGCTTCCTGCGACCTTCCCGAAGACTGCAACTTGGAGGATCTGCTCTCGAAGGCTGACAAGGCCCTCTACATGGCAAAAAAGGAGGGCAAGAACAGGACCGTCGTGTTCTCCCACGAAGGTATAGGCTGAGATGGACAGGATAGTAATAAGGGGTGCCCGCCAGCACAACCTAAAGAACATAGATCTGGAGATACCCAAGAACAGGCTCGTCGTTATAACGGGTCCTTCGGGTTCGGGAAAGTCCTCCCTCGCCTTCGACACCATATACGCGGAGGGCCAGAGGAGATACGTGGAGTCCCTCTCCTCCTACGCCCGCCAGTTTCTCGGTGTCATGGAGAAGCCCGATGTGGACCTTATAGAGGGGCTCTCCCCCGCGATAGCCATAGACCAGAAGACCACCTCAAAGAACCCCAGGTCCACCGTGGGAACGGTCACCGAGATCTACGACTATATGAGGGTCCTCTGGGCGAACATAGGGAAGCCCCACTGCCCCGTCTGCGGTCGTCTTTTGGAAGGGCTTTCCGCCCACGAGATCCTGGAAAAGATAGCGGAGAAGTATTCGGGCAAGAGGATTATGGTTCTGGCTCCGGTGGTGAGGGGGAGGAAGGGAGAGTTCAGGGATCTGATGAGGAACATAGACAGGATGGGCTACAGAAGGGTGAAGGTGGACGGGGAGCTGAGGAGAGTTATAGAGGTCCCCCCTCTCGAGAAGAACAGGAAGCACGACATAGACATAGTAATAGACAGATTGACGCTGGATGAGGAGGAACGGGCACGCCTCCTGACGGACATAGAGAAGGCCCTCGAGCTCACAAACGGCCTCGTGAAGATAGAGGATGTGGAGACTGGTAAAGAAGAGCTCTTCAGCGAGAAGCTCGTCTGCCCAGATCACGGCTTCTCCATACCAGAGCTCTCCCCCAGGCTCTTCTCCTTCAACTCCCCCTACGGGGCCTGTCCCTCCTGCAAGGGCTTGGGGGTCAAGTGGGAGATAGACGTGGGGCTTCTGGTGGACGAGGAGGAGCCCGCCATATACGCCTTCAGGATAGCGGAGTCCTCCCTCTTCAGCTACATAAAGTTCCCCGTGGCCAACGTCCTCAGGAAGCTGGGGATAAACCCGAGGACCAGGTTCAAGGACCTTCCCAAGAGGGCCAAGAACATACTCCTCTACGGGACGGATCAGGAGTTCGAGTTCGAGGGGATAGTGAAGCACTTAGAGAGGCGCTTCTTAGAGGAGGAGTCGGAGAGGGTAAGGGAGGGGATAGAGGAGTACATAGTGGAGAAGCCCTGCCCGGCCTGCGGTGGATCGAGGCTGAGGGAGGAGGCCCTGGCGGTCCTGATAGAGGGAAAGAGCATATGGGACGTGGTGGACATGCCCGTCTCCAAGGCCAAGGAGTGGGTAGATACCCTCCCCTCCAGGCTCGGTGAGAAGGACCTGATAATAGGGGAAAGATTGATAAAGGAGATCTCGGAGAGGCTCGGCTTCCTGGTCAGCGTGGGTCTCGAATACCTCTCCCTCTCGAGGAGCGCCACCACCCTCTCGGGAGGGGAGATGCAGAGGATAAGGCTCGCCACCCAGGTGGGCTCAAAGCTCACGGGTGTTCTCTACGTCCTCGACGAGCCCTCCATAGGCCTGCACCCGAGGGACACAAACAGACTGATAAACACTCTTAAAGAACTCAGAAACATAGGCAACACCGTCATAGTGGTGGAGCACGATCCCGAGACCATAGAGTCCGCGGACTGGATAGTGGAGCTGGGGCCGGGGGCGGGAAAGAACGGAGGGGAGGTGGTGGCCACGGGGACTGTGGAGGAGATAAAGAAGCATCCAAAGTCCCTCACGGGAGCCTACCTCTCGGGCAGGATGGAGATACCCGTCCCCACAAAGAGGAGGAAGCCCAAGGGGAAGTTTATCAGAATAGTGGGAGCTAAAGAGCACAACCTGAAAAACATAAACGTGGAGATCCCCGTGGGACTCTTCGTCTGCATAACGGGAGTTTCGGGGAGCGGGAAGTCCACCCTGATCTACGATGTCCTCTACAAATACGCCAAGGCGGAGTTCTACGGCTCCAAGGAGATCCCCGGAAAGGTGGAGAGGATCGAGGGGCTCGAGCACTTTGAGAGGGTCATCAACGTGGATCAGTCCCCGATAGGGAGGACCCCGAGGAGCAACCCAGCCACCTACACAAAAGTTTTTGACCAGATAAGGGATCTCTTCGCCAGCACTCCCGAGGCCAGGGCGAGGGGATACAAGCCTGGAAGGTTCTCCTTTAACGTGAAGGGGGGAAGGTGCGAGGCCTGTCAGGGGGAAGGGGTTATAAAGGTAGAGATGCACTTCCTGCCCCCCGTATACGTTACCTGCGACGTCTGCAAGGGTAGGAGATACAACAGGGAGACCCTCGACATACTCTACAAGGGGAAGAACATCTCCGAGGTCCTCGACATGACCGTGGACGAGGCCTACGAGTTCTTCGAGAACGTCCCCTCTCTGAGGAGGAAGCTCCAGCTCCTGAGGGACGTGGGCCTGGGATACATCAAGCTCGGACAGCCCGCCCCTACCCTATCGGGAGGTGAAGCCCAGAGGATAAAGCTGGCGAGGGAGCTCTCCAAAAGGGAGAAAGGGAGAACCCTCTACCTCCTGGACGAACCCACGACCGGACTCCACATGGACGACATAAAGAAGCTGATCGACGTCCTTCAGAGACTCGTGGACAGGGGGAACACGGTGGTGGTCATAGAGCACAACCTGGACGTTATAAAGTGCGCGGACTGGATAATAGACCTCGGTCCCGAAGGAGGGGACAGGGGAGGAAAAATCGTGGCGGAGGGAACTCCGGAGGAGGTAGCCCAGAATTCCAGTTCTTACACGGGCATGTTCCTGAAGAAATACCTGAAAGGTAGTGAGAAAGTGGCTTAGCCTACGACCTTGTCCTTCCCGGTCCTCTTGGCTGTATAGAGCTTCTCGTCCGCTTCCCTTATCAAGTCTTCCGGCCTCTCCACACCCTCCCTCATCTCCGCAACGCCGAAGCTCGCGGTAAAGTCTATCTTCTTCCCGTCGTACTCCACCGTGTGGTTAGATATAACCTTCCTGAGCCTTTCAGCTACAAGGAGAGCTTCATCCTTGGTTATTCCGGGGAGGATCACTGCAAACTCCTCGCCTCCCGTCCTCGCGGCCACATCTTTGGCCCTGAGATAGTTCCTGAGTATGTTCCCCACTTCTTTAAGAACCTTGTCCCCAGCAAGGTGTCCGTAGGTATCGTTTATCTCCTTGAAGTTGTCGAGGTCGAACATTATGAGGGAGAATGGATATCCGAACTTCTTGAAGTCCCTGAAGAACTCGGTCAGAGTCCTCTCAAAAGATCTCCTGTTCCTGAGGCCGGTGAGGGGATCTATGTTGGCCTCCTCCTTTACCTTTCTCAGTTCCTCCCTCAGCTTCCTTATCTCCTCCTTCTGCTCCTCGAGCCTGCTTATGAACTTCTTGTTCACCTCCTTGAGCTCCCTGACCTCCCCCATTATCCTCTCCAGAACGCTCTTTATGTTCTCCTCAAGTCCCTCCTCCGCCATCTCCTCGAGACGCTTTCCTCCTTCAGAAATCCCCCTGTTGTGCTCGTTCACGTTCTTCAGGAGCTTCTGGATCTCCTCGAAGAGCTCCTCCGCCACCCTCTCTACCAGGTTCGCAGACTCCTCCACCTCCTTGTCCAGCTTCACCTGGTATAGGTCCAGATACAGATCCACCAGCTGGCTTTTGGAAAGAGATAGGCCCTTCTCTTTGATGTAGCAGAATATCAGGAACCACCTCTCGTAGTTCTGGGGAGAGGGTATTATCTTCTCGGAAGCCATGAACTTGAGGGCCTCCTTTACTATCTCGCTCAGCTCCCTGTAGTCCTCCTCGCTTAGGGTCTCCCCCCTAACTATCTTGTCGTAAAGCCTGCACTCTACCTTCTTTGCCATAACGGCAAAAATTTTAACCTATGAGGTTCGTGGACGCCCACACTCACATGGAGCTCCTGGCCTTCAGGCAAGTCCCAGCGGACAGGGCAGGAAGCGTTGAGGAGCTAAAGAGGATGATCCTCAGCTCTCCGAGGGATGTGGTCCTCAGCTGGGGATGGAGGGAGGAGACTCTGGGAGAGCCCCTCGAGAGGAAGCACTTGGAGGACATCCCCAAGGCAGTTCTGCTCCTGAGAATGGACGCCCACGTGGGCGTGGTGAACGGAAGGCTTATAGAGATGCTCGGGCTCGAGGAGAGCGAGAGGTTCGATCCCGAAAGGGGATACCTCTACGAGGAGGAGCTCTGGAAGGTGGCCTCCACCCTCAAGCCCAGAGGGAGGGAGATGGCCCATGTCCTTACCAAAGGTCTGAGGGACGCCTCCTCCATGGGCATAGTAGAGGTCCACGACTTCGTGGACGGAGAGCTCGCGGAGATATACGCAGGTCTTGAGGAGCTTCCCGTGCGGGTGATCCTTATGCCCTACTACGAGGACTACGAGAGGGTAGTAGAGGTGGTGAGGGGATTGAAGAAATTTCAGCTCGGCTGGGTGAAGGTCTTCGTGGACGGCTCCATAGGTGCGAGGACCGCATACCTGAAGGAGCCTTACGAGGACACGGACGGCAGGGGCGTCCTCCTCAAAAGCCACAGGGAGATAGCCTCAATAATCGAGAGGCTCGAGTCCGAGGGCCTCAGGATCTCCCTCCACGCCATAGGGGACGGCGCTGTGGAGGAGTGTCTCAAGGCCTTCGAGACAGCAAGACCGAAGCTCCCCTACCACAGGATAGAGCACGCGGAGCTCATAACGAGGGAGCAGGCCCTCAGAGCCAAGGAGCTTCAGCTTCTCCTCTGCCTTCAGCCCAACTTCACCCCTTTCTTTAAGGAGACCTACATAAAGGCCTTGGGGAAGAAAAGGTTTAAAAGGATAAACCCCATAGTCATGCTCGACGAGCTCGGTGTGGATATGATATTCGGATCGGACATGATGCCCTTCGATCCCTGGTTCGGCTTTGACTACGCGAAAGCTCTGCTCGGAGAGAGGAAGGCAAAATACTACTACGGAGGCTGGAGGGATGAGGGAAGGTATCTATGACCTGGTAATAGTGGGCGGAGGTCCCGCGGGGATTTCCGCCTCCATTTATGCGGTTAGAAAGAAAATAAACTTCCTACTGATCACAGAAACGGTGGGGGGCCAGGTCCTCACCTCGGGGGAGATAGAGAACTTTCTGGGATACTCGGAGATAGACGGCGTCCAGCTGGTAGAGAAGATGATGGAGCATATGAACCACCTAAGGATAGAGCCCTTCATGGACAGGGTGGTGGAGGTGAGGAGGGAAGGGGAGATATTCCTCAGCAGGACCGCCTCGGGGAAGGAGATAAGGTCGAGAACTCTCCTTCTGTGCACGGGCTCGGATCACAGGAAGCTCAACGTCCCCGGGGAGGAGGAGTATACGGGAAGGGGAGTCTCCTACTGCTACACCTGCGACGCTCCCTTCTTCAGGGACTCCAAGGTTCTCGTGGTGGGAGGGGGCAACTCGGGCCTCGAGGCAGCCCAGCAGCTCATAAACTACGCCAGAGAGATCTACATCGCGGAGATAGGAGAGGAGCTGAGGGCGGACGAGATCCTCAAAGAAAAGGTCCTCCCCTCACCCAAGGTGAAGGTTCTCCTCAGGCACGCGGTTAAGGAAATAAAGGGGGACGGATCCAGGGTAACGGGTGTAGTGTTGGAGGACCTCTCCAGCTCTGAGGTATACGAGCTTCCCGTGGACGGGGTCTTTGTGGAGATAGGGCTCGTCCCCCGCACAGAGCTGGCCCGCCAGCTGGGAGTTCTGCTCAACGAAAGGAACGAGATAATTGTAGATTGCAACAACAGAACCTCAGAAAGGGGTGTCTACGCGGCCGGGGACTGCACCAGCATCTTCGCCAAGCAGATAATAACCGCCGCGGGAGAGGGTGCCAAGGCTCTACTCTCCCTGTATAGAGACCTCACCTACTCTTCCTGATAATATTTTAATTATGCATGGACCTGTTCTCTCGTATCAATACCTTCGTCGAGGAGAAGATCGGGATAAAGTCCTATCCCGTAAAGGTGGTCTCCCTTTTCGCCCTGATAGTTTTCATATCCATGTTCCTAACCTTCAGCGTGGACGTTCTGATCTCCTACAAGGAGGTAAAGGAGGAGATAAAGGTAGCCAGCGAAAGGGCAGCGCTATTTAGAACTACCGCCATAAGGAATGTGGTTCTGAGCCTCTTTCAGGGAGATACCGCCCTCGTAAATCTCATCAGAAGCGAAGGCATAGGCTCCGTGGAGCCTTTCTTGGAATCTTACATCACCTGCGCTTACGACGGGGAGAACCTACTGGGAAACGTAAAAAGGAACATCTTGGAGGAGGCCCTGCACAGGTCCGGAGAAAGATCCTTTTACTTTTACCTTCTTCCCGATTTCTGGTTGGGCGTGGCGGTCATAAGGAGAGATGGTAGCACCTACGCCTTCTGCCACAGGGTTTCCTACCTCCAGAACATCCTCTCAAAGAGACTCGGGGCCATATCCAAATACGGGGCTGAATTCTACTTCGGTAAGAAACCTAAGGTTGAGGAGGGAGACGTTCTTGTAGTTTACGAGAGCGGTTTTTCAAACGCGAGCATGTTCGTCGTGGTCCCCTCCGGGAACATACTCCAGACCCTTGTGAAGGACAGGGTGATACTCTACATGAGAACCTACCTCATACTCCTGCTCTTCCTCGGAGTTTCCTACCTGCTCTGGGCAAGGCTCATAAACTATCCCGTTATGAAGCTCAGGGAGGCCCTCGAAGCCCTCGAGTCCGGAAACTACGATATGGATCTTTCGGATATAGCGAGCGCAAAGGACGAGTTCGGTTTTATGGGCAGGCTCCTGAGAGACTATGCCCGGGAGACCAAGCAAAGGTTCGAGAAACTCGAGCTTATAATGGAGACCGCTCTGAGTTCGGTGAGCTCTCCGGAGGAGGTCCCGGTATTTATAAGAAACCTCCTCAGCAGGATAGATGAGATATTCGGCACAAGGGCTTCCCTCTTCGTTGTAGAAGAGAGGGGAAGGGTCCTGATGAAGATCCCCTCGGGTAGAACCTCCGAAGAGCAGGCGTCGAGCCTGATGGAATTTTATAAGAAAGCGAAGGATGCGGTAAGCTCGGACACGGTGGAACCCGTATGCTTCAAGGAGGTAGGTAGGAGGGGTTGTAGGAGCATAGTTCTCTTCAGACTGGACGAGGGAACCGAAGGAGGTTTTGTTTTCAGCTTCAAGGAGGATATGGACAAGGTAAACGAGAGTTACCTCAAGATCCTCTGCCAGCACATAGTGGGAACCATAAAGCTCAGCCACCTGGCCTCCACGGACCCGCTTACGGGGATACCAAACAGACGTATGCTGGAGATAGACATGAAGAACTTTGGAAGACTCGCAAAGAGGTATGACAAGCATTTGAGTCTCGTAATGCTGGACATAGACAACTTTAAGGGAGTGAACGATACATACGGCCACGCGGTGGGAGACGAGGTTCTCAAGAGGATAGCGAGCTTAATAAAAGAGAGCATAAGGGATACGGACAGGGTATACAGATACGGAGGGGAGGAGTTTGCGATCCTCTGTCCCGAGACGGACAAGAAGGGAGCCTACGAGCTTTCTGAGAAGATAAGAGAGAGGATAAAGGGCACGGGTATAGAGATAGGTGGTGGAAGGCGTATCTACATAACCGTTAGCCTTGGTGTAGCCAGCTTTCCTGAGGACGCGGAGGAGCCGGAGGACCTTCTGACCGTCGCTGATCTGAGCCTATACAGGGCCAAGAGCGAGGGCAAGGACAAGACGGTGGCCTTCTTGGGAAGCAGGGAGAGGGAGGAGTATCTGGAGAGGTTCAGGAGCGAGAGGGAGCTGGCGGAGCTTATCCACTCGGGGTCCTACACCCACCACCTACAGCCCATATATGACATTCAGAGGGACTACGTCTTCGGATACGAGCTTCTGTTCAGGGTTATCAAAGACGGTAAGGAACTGCCGATGGGAAGCTTCATAGACAAGGTGGACGACGTGAGCCTTCTGGAGAAGATAGATCTGATAACACTCAGGCACGTCATAGAGCTACTCAAGCAGGACGAGCTTTACAGATACACCTTCTTCATAAACGTCTCCCCCAGAAGTCTGGAGAGGGGCAAGCTCTTCTCGGAACTATCCAAACTGCCCAGGCACCAGAGGTCGAGGATATACCTGGAGATAACCGAAAGGGAAACCTTTCTGAACGCTAAGGAGGCCCTCAGATACATGGAGGAGCTTAAGAACCTTGGCTACAAGGTGGTGATGGACGACTTCGGGAGCGGTTTCTCCACGCTCTCCTCCATGAGGAGCTTCATAAAGTTCCTCGACCTAATAAAGGTGGACGGCTCCTTCATCAAGGACATCAGGAGAGATCCCTACAACAGGGCCATACTCGAGAGCATAAAGGCGATGGCTGACAGGTTCTCAATAGATCTGGTGGCGGAATACATAGAGACCTACGAGGATCTGGAGACGGTCAGGAGCATGGGTATAAGGTTCGGTCAGGGCTTTTACTTCGGGAAGGCGGACATAAAGGCTATAGCCTGAAGTCCTCTCCAAGGTAGGTCTTCTTTACTTCCCTCAGCTCCACCACGTTCACGGGCTCCCCCTGGGCTATTATCCTCCCCTCCGATATTATGTAAACCCTGTCCACCATGCTTATGGTCTCCCTTACGTTGTGATCCGTTATCAGTATCCCCATGTCCTGGTTCTTCAGTTCCCGGACCATCTTCCTTATGTCGCTCACTATTATGGGATCAAGGCCCGCGAAAGGCTCATCGAGGAATAGGTATTTGGGCTTAGTTATGAGGCTTCTCGCTATCTCGAGCCTCCTCTTCTGTCCTCCGGACAAGGTAAAGGCCTTCTGATTCCTGAGAGTCAAAAGACCGAAGTCCTCTAAAAGGGCTTCCGCCTTGGCGATGGCTTCCTCCTTGCTTTCGGTAAAGAATTCCAAAAATATCAGCAGGTTTTCCATAACCGTAAGATCCTCGAAGAGAGTGTGTTCCTGAGGCAGGAAGGCCATTCCCCTTTTGGCCCTCTCGTGGGGAGGAAGGTGCGTTATGTCCTCACCTTCCATCTCTATCCTTCCTCCGTCCACTTTAACGAAGCCCACGAGAGAGTTAAAGAGTGTCGTCTTCCCCGCTCCGTTAGGGCCCAAGAGTCCCACTATCTCTCCCTTATTTACATAAAGACTTACGTCCTTTATAACTTCCTTTCCCTTGAAGCTCTTCTTTAAGTTCCTTGCAACAAGCATCAGCCCTCCAGATCTTCTTTAACGTCCTCGTAGCCCTTGAACTCCTCACTCTTCAGGACGTCCGTTATGAATAGGTCGATCTCTTCCTTGTCGAGGATGGCACCCGCTATCAGTCTTCCAGTATACCTGTTGTTCTTTATCTCCCAGAACATGTAGAATTCCGGATACCTCTCCTTTATCTTCCTGTAGGCGAATCCGTATTTGCTGTCTTTAAGTGGGTTCTGCTCAAGGAAGAAGTGATCCTCGCTGAGGGTTATCTTGTGGAGAAGGACTCCCTTTTTGGTTCTGACCACCTCGAGCTTCAGATTCCACTCCTTGAGAGTTTCCATGATACCCTCCTTCGGAACTTTCAACCTTTATTATATTCCCATGGGACTTTACCATCCCCTCTTCATCCACGGATGGGCTTTCTCCTCCAAGGTTTTCCGCGGTCTCCAAGGTATAAAGGTGGATCTCCCCGGCCACGGTTCAAACTGCGGACCCTATGAAAACCTTGAAAGGGCTGTGGAGAGCATAGCTCTGTCCCTTCCCGGGAAGCATGACGTGGTGGGATGGTCCCTCGGGGGATCAATAGCCCTCATGCTGGCCCTGAGGTTCCCTGCAAAGGTAAGAAGACTCTTCCTGATCGGGGCCTCCCCCTTCTTCGGAGGTGCCTGGCCTGAGAAGAACGTAAGGGCCCTGAAGCTCAGGATAAAAAAGGAGGGCATAAATGTCTTTAGAAAAATGGCCTATCCAAAACCCTTTGAGGACACCTTGGAAAAGGAGGCCTTCAGGATGCTCGAGGATTACGTCAGACTGGACCTGAGAGACAGACTTCCTTTCCTTAAGAAGGAGGTCACCATACTCCACGGAAAAGAAGATCGTATAGTCCCGGTTTATGAGGCCTTCAAGCTACACAATCTCATAAAAGGGAGTAAACTTATAATCCTCCCCGGAGGTCACTTCCCTGCTGAGGATGAAAGGAGCCTACTCTCTGCGCTTCTCAAGGTCAGCTGACACCTATGAGAAGTGGGCAGTTCCCCAGAGGGAGTCCGCCCTCGAGCTTGTGAACCTTGTAAAACCGGAAGGCCTTGTTCTGGATCTCGGGTGTGGAACAGGCTTCGTCTCCTCCTTTCTTTCCGAGGACTGTCGGCCCTTTGGCTTGGATATATCCGAGGGAATGCTCCGTGTATATTCCCTGCGATTCGAGGGGGCGATCCTGGGGGACGCGGAGAGCCTGCCCTTTAAAGACAGGAGCTTTGACTATATCCTGAGCAACTTCTCACTCCACTGGACGGATCTCAGCAGGAGTATATCCGAAGTTCTTAGAGTGGCGAGGAGAGGTGTGGGCGTATCCCTTCCCGTATACGGGAGCCTTAAGGGCCTTGACTTCCCCTTTCCACGGGAAGAGGAGATCCTCGATCGATTTGAAGGTTCCCTTGTAAAGAGCTATGTGAAGGAGATCCAGATACCCTTCTCCGGATGGGATCTGGTCAGGTTCTTCCACCACACGGGGAGTTCGCTGAATCCTAAAAGGAAAAAGATTCTCAGTAGAAGAAGCGTGGAGAATCTGATAAACTCGATAGAGAGACCTACCTTCCGTATGCTATTTTTGTATGCGAGGCTGGGATGAGGAGGAAGATCATGAGAGCTCTCGCTTTACTCTTCCTGCTTACGCTGTCTATCGCAATAGGGTGCAAGGCTCAGGCCGTCGGGGAGGAAGAGGAGCGGATAAACAACGGAGGAATTTTGGAAAAGTTCGAGAGTGAACTCACGAGAGTGGTGGACAGGGTATCTCCCTCCGTGGTGACCATCTTCGCGGTTCAGGAGGTAGAGTTCAATCCCTTCGAGGGCTTTGATCTTCCTTTCCGCATCCCCATAGAGCCCTTCAGGCAGGAGAAGAGGTCTCTGGGATCCGGTGTGATAGTAAAGTATGAGGACGGAAAGGTATACATACTTACCAACAACCACGTGGTGGAGGACGCCAAGAGGATAACCGTCAGGTTCGACAAGCATACGGAAAAGAAGGCCAGGATAGTTGGAACCGATCCCAAGACGGACATAGCGGTCATAGAGGTGGACGCGGAAGGTATAAAGGATGTTGAGAAGAGGGTAGCAAAGCTGGGAGATTCGGATAAGGTGAGGGTAGGCCAGCTTGTAATAGCCATAGGAAATCCCTACGGCCTTGAAAGGACCGTAACCGTAGGTGTGGTATCCGCCATAAAGAGGAGCATAGGCATAACCCAGTATGAGAACTACATTCAAACGGACGCGGCTATAAATCCGGGGAACTCGGGAGGGCCTCTCATAAACATACACGGGGAAGTTATCGGGATAAACACAGCTATAGTAGCTTCCGGTCAGGGCCTCGGGTTCGCCATCCCCATAAACCTCGCCAAGTGGGTGATGGAACAGATCCTTGAGCACGGCAAGGTGGTAAGGGGCTGGCTCGGTGTGGTTATACAGGAGATCACTCCGGACATAGCGGAGGCCATAGGAGTTAAGGAAGGCATACTCGTCGCCCAGGTTCTTAAAGGTAGCCCCGCGGACAAGGCGGGTCTGAAGGTGGGAGACATAATAGTGGCCCTCAACGGCAGGAAGCTGGAGGGTGTGAGGGATCTTCAGCTCTCCATAATGAAGACCAAACCCGGGACGGAGGTGACCTTGACCATAATAAGGGAGGGTAAAGAGAAGGAAATTAAGGTAAAGGTGGGAGAGCTTCCAGAGAGAATACCCGGAAAGCCTAAATCTTATGAAGGAGGCGACTTAGGTTTATCTCTCAGGGATCTTACTCAGAAGGAGAAGGCGAGACTCGGTGTGGAGGGTGTGCTGGTGGTCGGCGTAGCTCCGGGAAGCCCCGCCTACGAAAGTGGCCTAAGACCCGGGGATGTTATAATGAGGGTCAACTACAAGAAGGTATCTACGGTGAGGGAGTTTTACAGGCTCATAGAGAACCTGAAGAAGATGGGAAAGGCGAAAGCCCTCCTTCTCGTCAGGAGGGAAGGTAGCAATATCTACTTAGTCCTTCCCCTGAGGTGAACCGATGCCGGACACCGAGCAGGAACTGATAAATCAGTATCTTAAGAGAATATCCAAGATACCGCTTCTGACCCCTGAGGAGGAGAAGGAGCTTGCAAAAAGGGCAAAGGAGGGTGACGAGGAAGCCCTCAAGAAGCTGGTGGAGTCCAACCTCAGGTTCGTGGTAAGTGTGGCAAAGCAGTATATCGGATACGGTCTTCCCTTCTCCGAGCTCATAGCGGCGGGGAACCTTGGCCTTCTGGAAGCTGCCAAGCGCTTCGACCCGGACAGGGGCGTGAAGTTCATCTCCTACGCGGTCTGGTGGATAAGGCAGGCCATAATGCAGGCGCTCTCCCAGCAAACCGGGGCGGTTAGGATCCCCCTCAAGCAGTCCCACCTCATAAGCAAGATAGGGACCATATACGCTGAGCTTGCCAAGGAGCTCGAGAGAGAACCCACACCCGAAGAGGTTGCTGAGCACCTATCCAAGGAGATGATCGCTAAAGAACTGGAGAAAGAACTCGGAAGACCTCCGACAGAGGAGGAGGTAGAGGAGAAATTCAAGAAAGAAGGCTACAAGATATCTCCCGAAGAGGTGGAGAGATACCTTCAGGTCTGCAGGATACCTCTTTCTCTGGATGCTCCCGTCGGTGAGAATGAGGATACCTTCTTCGTGGACTTCCTAAGCAAGCACGGGACCGCGGAGGTGGAGGAACACGTGGTTCAGGAGGTTCTCGAAAAGGAGATATACGACCTTCTGGACAAGCTTCCCGAGAAGGAGAGGAAGGTCATAGAGCTCAGGTTCGGTCTCAGGGGGAACGAACCCAAAACCCTTAGAGAGATAGGGGACATCCTCGGCGTGTCGAGGGAGAGGGTCCGTCAGCTGGAGACGAGGGCCCTCAGAAAGCTCAGGAGCCTGGCCATGAAGAGGCACCTGAAGGACTTCCTGAGCTGACCGATGGACGGGGTTCTGATAATCGATAAACCCAAGGGGATCACCTCTACAAGGGTGGTCGAGAAGGTCCGCAGAAAGCTGAAGGCCAAGGTAGGACACACGGGAACCCTCGATCCCATAGCTACCGGCATACTCCTCTTAACCGTAGGGAGAGCCACGCGGTTTTCCTGGATATTCACAGGGCTTGAGAAGGGCTACAGGGTTCACGGTGTCCTTGGTCTGATCACAGATACATACGATCTTGAGGGCGAGGTGTTGGAAAAGAGGGAGGTCAGAGTGAGCTGTGAAGATCTGGAAGGAGTCCTGAAGAGGTTCTGCGGAGAGATAGAGCAGGTCCCTCCCCCCTACTCCGCAAAGAAGGTGGGGGGCAAGAGGGCCTACAGGCTCGCGAGAAAAGGTGTAAAACCACAGCTAAAGCCGGTCAGGGTTAAGATCTACCGGATAGAACTGAGCTGGTGCAGAATACCGGAGTTCGAGATCTACACGGAGGTCTCCTCCGGGACCTACGTCAGGAGCCTCGTAAACGATATAGGAAAAGAGCTTTCGAGCGGGGCTGTGGTTAAGGATCTCACAAGGGAGAGGGTGGGTCCTTTTACCCTGCGGGAAGCGGTTCCACTTGAGGAGTTTCTGGACTCGGAAGATCCTTGGAGGTTTGTGATACCGATAGACAGGTCTCTCAGCTTTCTTCCCAAGGTAAGTCTAGATTTCTTCAAAGGAAGGAAGGTCCTGAACGGGAACCCCGTTCTCGTGGAGGGCGATCTTCAGGAAGGCTATGTTAGAATTTACATCGACGAGACTTTTGTGGGCGTTGGCGTCCATAGGAGCGGTGTTTTAAAACCCGAGAGACTCCTCATCCCCGAAGGACTTCTCCAATCTTGACATTAAAAGGCTCAAATTTTATCTTAATACCAGGGTAGAAAAGTTGATAGGAGGTATGTAATGCCCTCCACCAAGAAGGATTACTACGAGATACTCGGTGTTCCGAGGAACGCGAGTCAGGAGGAGATAAAGAAGGCCTTCAGGAGGCTCGCCAGGAAGTATCATCCTGATATAAACAAGGATCCCGAAGCTCAGGAAAAGTTCAAGGAGATAAACGAAGCCTATCAGATCCTCTCAGATCCGGAGAAGAGGAAACTATACGACATGTATGGTCACGCCGCCTTCGAAGGTCAGGGAGCACAGGGGCAGACCTACACCACCCAGATACCGGATCTCGAGGAGATCCTGAACGAAATAAACGAGTTCTTCGGAGGAGGGTTCGGATCGGTCTTCGACACCATATTCGAAAGGGCCGCAAGGGGGAGACGCAGAACAGGGAGAAGACCCCAAAGGGGAGAGGATATATACAAGACCGTAGAGATCTCCCTCGAAGACGCATACAGAGGAACAACCGTAGAGGTGGATGTGGACAGAGAGGTGGAGTGCAGGGCCTGTGGAGGAACAGGATACGACCAGAGCAAGGGAGTCAGGACCTGTCCGACCTGCGGTGGGACTGGTCAGGTTGTCCAGAGGCAGTTCTTCATGACCATAGCCCAGACCTGCCCCACGTGTAGGGGTGAGGGGACCGTATACGAACCCTGCAGGGAGTGCGGAGGTAGGGGAGTTGTAAGAGATAGGGACAGGATAAAGGTCAGGATACCACCGGGCGTCGATACAGGTTCCAAGCTCGTGGTGGAGGGGAAAGGCCACGCGGGTAGGTTCGGAGGACCTCCGGGGAACCTCTACATACAGGTCAGGGTGAAACCCCACAGGATATTCGATAGAAAGGGAGACGACCTTTACGTGGACGTGAACGTAACCTACCCAGAGGCGGTCCTGGGAACCCAGATAGAGGTCCCGACCCTGTCCGGCGAGAAGGTTAAGGTCAAAATCCCACCTGGAACGAAGCACGGAGATCTTATCAGGGTGGAAGGTAAGGGTATGCCGAGGCTGAGAGGTAGCGGAAGGGGAGACCTGTATGTCAGGGTCAACGTGGACGTTCCCAAAATAGGTATGCTCGACAAAGTCTTCAAGGACGGGAAGAAGCTGGAAAGGCTTCTCAAAGAGCTTCAGGAGTTGCTCCCTGAGCCTGAGAGGATCAAGGAGAGGTAGGAGCCATGAGGAGGAAGAAGGGTCTTTACACCATAGGTGTGGTTGCGAGGATGTACGACATACACCCCCAGACCCTCAGGCTTTATGAGAGAGAAGGACTTCTCAAACCCTCGAGGACGGAGGGCAACACGCGCCTATACTCGGACGAGGATCTCGAAAGACTCGAGTTTATCCTCTTCCTGACGAGGGAGCTTGGCGTGAACCTTGCAGGTGTAGACATAATCCTAAACATGAAGGAGCAGATGGAGGAGCTCCAGAGGCAGATAGACCAGCTGATAGAGTTTATACAGAACGAGCTTTCCAAGATATACGAAGGTGAAGAGCTCAGAAAGGCCATCGTCAGCGTTCCCAAGAGGAAGGTGATAAAGCTGGAGGATATCATACCTTCTAAGAAGTCTGAAGCTTAAACTCTTCTCCATGCGTAAGGTTCTGGTCCACATCTGCTGTGCTCCGGACGCCTTTTACTTTCTCAAGCGTTTCAGAGAGGAGAACCCCGATTCGGAGCTCGTGGGCTTCTTTTACGATCCCAACATACACCCCTACGAGGAATACAAACTCAGATACCAGGAAACGGAAAGGACCTGCAGGGAGCTCGGTATAGAGCTTATAGAGGGAGAATACGACGTTGAAGAGTGGTTGAGGAGCGTGAAGGGGCTCGAATATGAACCTGAAAGGGGTGAGAGATGCTCCGTATGTTTTGACTTCAGGTTGGAGCGTTCCGCAAAGCTCGCCAGGGATCTCGGTTGCACAGCCTTCACCACCACCCTTCTGATGAGTCCCAAGAAGAAGTTCTCCCAGCTCAAGGAGAGCGGTGAGAAGGTCGCATCAAAGTATGGAATAGAGTTCATAGCTGTGGATTACAGGAAGGGCGGTGGGACTCAGGAGATGTTCAGGCTCACCAAGGAGAAGGAAATCTACCAACAGGACTACTGCGGATGTATATACGGTCTCTTCCAGCAGAAGGAGGAAAGGTCCCTTTTCGACCTCGTGTCCACCTTTGGGAGAAGGCCCGGCTCCAAGGAGGAGAGGCTCTTCATAAAGGAGGTCAGGACCCACGCGGAGCTTCTCGAGCTACCGACGAAGGAGATCGAGTTTCCCTTCCTCGGATGGATCCCCTTGGAGGGTGGACTCTGGGTAAAGGGTGAGCCAGTTCCTTCCTTCATAAGGCCCTACTCCCAGTCCATAAGGGGTAAGGTTAGGGCGGACGTGGAGAGGATAGTCGGAAACACCCTATACCTGAACAAGCAGTTTGTGAGGATAATCCTTCTGGAAGAGTTCAGGGACCTTCCCCTAAAGGAACCTGAAATAGCTACCTATCCTACCTTCTTAGTGCCACAGGATTATAGAGAAACTCTCCTCCAGAACAGGATAGACGCGAGGTTGAGAGCTGAGTTTGTGAACTCTACATCGAGCCTTCTTATAATCGGAACTTATGAAGCCAGAGAGTTTGTGGGAATCCCCGCGGACACCCTCCAGGACGGAAGGGGCTTTGCTTCCGATGACGTAAAGGCGTTCATGGAGAGGAACATTGAACTCATAAAGGACGGTTATATCTCCCTGGTTCTGCTGGGTGCACACTCCATCGGTAGGGTGGGGCAGAGGGTGTTCGAGGAGATATTAGGAAGAAGTCTCGAATACACGCTGGACTACGGAACAGCTCTACTCGATCCCAAGCTCCTTTAGCTTTCTCCAGAGGGTGGTTCTGTGCATTCCTAAAAGCTTAGCTGCAAGGGTTTTATTCCCTCCCGCTCTGATAAGTGCCTCCTTTATCCGTTCTTTCTCACTTAGGTGTTCTCTTTTCTTCAGGGATCTTTTAAACCTAACCTCTTCGGGAAGATCTTCCTCCCTAACTATTGAGCCTCTCGCCACAATCACAGCACTCTCCACTATATTTTCAAGTTCCCTCACGTTCCCCGGATAGTCATACTCCAAAAGTAGCTTCATAGCTCCGGGTGAAAAACCTTTTATACTTCTTTTGTGGAGTTTGGAAAACTTTTCGAGGAAGAAATTGACAAGATGAGGCATATCTTCTCTCCTCTCCCTCAAAGGAGGTAGGTGTATGGAAACCACGTTCAACCTGTAATACAGATCCTCCCTGAACTCCCCCTTCTCTACCATCTCCTTAATGTCTCTGTTGGTCGCCGCTATAATTCTTACATCCACCTTCCTCGGTCTCAGATCTCCTATCCTTTCGAATTCCTTTTCCTGTATGAGGTTCAATAGCTTGACCTGGAGGTGGGGAGGCAACTCTCCTATCTCGTCCAAGAATAGTGTGCCTCCGTCCGCAAGTTCAACTTTCCCGATCTTATCCCTTATAGCACCGGTGAAGGCACCCTTTACGTAGCCGAACAGTTCCGCCTCAAGAAGGTTCTCAGGTATTGCACCGCAGTTTATCTTAACGAAGGGTTTATCCCTTCTTGAGGAAAGTATGTGTATGTATTTAGCTATAAGACTCTTTCCAGTTCCCGTTTCACCGGTTATAAGCAGATTGACATTCATGTCCGCTACAGACTTTATTCTGTCCACCACCTTAAGGAATTTTGGGCTTTTTGTAATTATCTTGACGCTTTCATCCTCGGGTGAGAATAGCTCGGGAATTATGTAGAAAGATATTACGTATCCATCTCCCACCTTAAGCCTCGAAACGAGGACAGAAGCTTTCTGCTTACCACACGGAGTTTCTATGTAAACGTCCCCCCTCTCACCTTCTGGGGGGAGTTCCTCAAAGGAAAGGTTTATAAGCTCGCTTATATGTTTACCTTTCAGATCACCCAGCTCTCTGCAGAGGATCCTCCTCGCTATGGAGTTGTGTTCTACTACATATCCCTGACCGTCCGATATCAGGACCGCTTCTACTATGGAGTCAAGTATTACCTGGACGAACTCCTTCTGTCTCTTCACTTCTTCCATATAATGTATGACCCTGCTGACGTCCCTAAAAATTTCTATAACACCTTTAAACTCTCCACCTTCGTAATAAGGAGTCATACTGAGACATACGTGATTATCATCGAATGTTCTGACATCGTAAACCTGGACACCTTCCTCTGTGTCCTCTACAAGTTCCATGGGACATGAGTCACATATGGAAAATAATCCCCTGCATGAGTTCCCTTCACCTGCCCTTTCACCGAGAAGTTTCTTTGCTCTCTCGTTTGAGAATATTATTCTCCTGTCCTTATCTATCACCAGCACGCAGTCAAAGAGGTTCTGGAAGTTCTCAAACTCCATCCTTAATAAATTAGCCCCAAGATGTGGGTATCTTTCCCATCATCCTCAGGGACTCTTCAAAGGCGGACATATACTTCATAGCGGTTATCATAGAACCTTTGAACTTCAATCTTTTGGTGAGCATGGCAGCACGGGGACCCATCTCACCGCTCGCAAGCTTCTTCCAATTCTCCGGACTCGCCCACAGCTCAAAATCATACTTTTTGCTGGGATCAGCTTTTCCCGCTGACACAACCTCCCCTTTATCCACTACTATCTCCACAGCTCCGTCCTTTTCTCCCTCCACGAAATACTTTATAGATGCACTGAAGTTCCTTAAATCCGATTTTAACTTCTCGTTCCTATTCCATTCTTCCGCGTAAGCCTTTATCCACTCTTCCGATAGAAACTTATACATTTGAACCTCCCAATTAAAAAAAGAAAAAAAGGGAAAGGCAGGAAAAGCGGGGAGGGGACTTAACAACCTGCCTCTTCCCTCAGGATCTTAAACACCTCGTTGAAAGAAACTTCGTCGTTGTTCACGAACACACCTATGTTCCCTACCACGCATACGGAATACTTGGGACCGGTCAGTGCCCATCCTATAAGGGGTGTCCACTCCTGTCCGGAAAAGGCGGTATATCCATCACACTGCATCCTCGCCATAGCGTTGTTCGCCGCGCACATTTCCGCCGCCATAGCAGCGTGCTCTTCGGATATATCGCCCTTGTAGGCAACCAGCTTGCCGTCGTCGGAAAACTCTCCTGCCGCCCAAACTCCCTTGATCTGCATGAGTCTGTCAAGGTTTGCCATCACATACACCTCCTTTCAGATATACTTAGAGAGAATTTCGAAAGTTTTATCAAAGTCAGCCTTGTCCAGTTCTACGAATACGCCCACGTTCCCCATTATGCAGGCTGCGTATTTACCGCCCGCAACCGCAAAGCCATAGACGGGATAGAAGCCACCCTGACCTGTATAGGCGCTCCAACCCTTGGCTTGCATGTTGCCCATCATCTTGTTGGCTGCACACATCATCGCCGCTATCTCCGCGGACTTCTCGTCTATATCCCCGTAGTAAGCCAGCAGTTTACCGTCATCCGAAAACTCCCCTGCCGCAACCGCACCCGGTATGGACATAAGCTCCTTGAGTTTGCTCAGAGTAGCCATCTCTCCACCTCCTTCAATAAGTTTTCATTTTGTCAATATGCAAGATGTGTGCCAAAAATGGTTTTATAAAAAGTCTTTGATAGGACAAAGACTTTAGCGAAATCTGTATGTTATCGGAGTGTTGCTTTGTTGCAACAGCGTTGCATCAGGTTGCATTTTCTATCTTTCTCTTTCCCTCCTCCCAGAGTTTGTCCATCTCTTCTAAGGTCATTTCCTCCAGGCTTTTTCCCATCTCTTTAGCTCTCTCTTCTATGTATCGGAACCTTCTTATGAACCTATCGTTCGCTTCCTGAAGGGCCTCTTCCGCGTCCACGCCCACGAACCGGGCCAGCTCTACCACCGCTGTCAGTATGTCCCCTATCTCATGCTTTATGTTCTCCCGGTCCTCCTTTTCGATTGACTCCTTCAGCTCCTCTATCTCCTCCTGTATCTTGTCAAATACCTGGGATATGTGGGTAAAATCAAAGCCTACCCTCGAGGCCCTGTCCTGAAGCTTCTGGGACCGCATGAGGGCAGGCAAATGTTTTGGAATACCATCGAGGACACTCTCCCTTTTTTCTATCTTTTTCCTCTCCCAGTTCTTGAGAACCTCCTCCGGGTTGGCATCCCCGAAAACGTGAGGGTGCCTCTCTATGAGCTTTCTTACCAGGGTGTCTATGACGTCGTTTATGTCGAAGGCACCTCTCTCCTTAGCTATCTGGGCGTGAAAGACCGGCTGGAGCAGAAGGTCCCCGAGCTCCTCCTTGAGCTTCTCATCATCCTTTGAATCTATGGCGTCCAGAACCTCGTAGGCTTCTTCTATGAGATACTTCTTTAAACTCTCGTGGGTCTGTTCCCTGTCCCAGGGGCATTCCCTCCTGAGCCTTTCCATTACCTTTACGAGATCCTCAAAGCTGTATTTATCCTTTTCCATGACCGCAGAACCTTTTCAGCTGAGTTCAAGCATCCTCTCGATGGGTCTTCTTGCCCTCTCTATTATCTCTTTGGGCAGAAGAACCTCGTTTATCTCGTTCTTGAGGGTCTCGTAAACCTTGGGGAGCGTAATACCCTTCATGGTGCAACAGTATACGGTCCCGCAGTAGTTCATGGACTCGGGGAATATGTATTCTTTGCTGGGGTTCTTCTTCTGGAGGGTGTATTTGAGTCCCACCTCCGTTATCACGATGACCCTCTTCGCCTCCACACTCGTAGCGTATTTGATGATCTGGGAGGTGGACCCTACGAAGTCCGCGAGCTCTATAACCTTAGGGTGGCATTCGGGATGGACCGCCACTTTGGCGTCCGGATACTTCTCCTTTAGCTTCATAACCTCCCTTGCGGTGAACTCGAAGTGGGGAGGGCAGAAACCCTTCCATATAACGAACTCCTTTTCTGGAACCTGCTTTGCAACCCACTGGCCGAGGGCCTGATCGGGTAGGAAAACTATCTTCTTTGAGGGGAGCTTCTTTATAATTCTGGGTGCGTTGGCGGATGTAACACATATGTCCACTTCCGCCTTCACGTCCGCGGTGGTGTTTATGTAGGCGACGAACTCCGCATCGGGATGTTCCTCCCTCAGCTTTCTGACCTGCTGGGCGGTGACCATGTCCGCCATGGGGCATCCGGACTCAGGATTTGGATGGAGGACCTTCTTCTGTGGGCTGAGGATCTTGGCGGTCTCACACATGAACCTGACACCGCAGAAGACGATGATGTCCGCGTCCGTATTGGCCGCCTTCCTCGAAAGCTCTAAAGAGTCCCCCACAAAGTCCGCTATGTCCTGAACCTCGGGCCTCTGGTAGTAGTGGGCGAGTATAACCGCGTTCTTCTCCTGAGCGAGTCTCCTGACCTCTCTTTGCAGTTCTCTTATCTCCTCGGTGGTAAGCTCTCTCTCCTGTATGTCAAAACCTACGCTCATCGCCTTCCTCCTGAATTTGGTAAGTGTATAATTTAAACGCCTCAATTCGGGGGTTCAAGCAGTGAAAAGACTGATCCTCGCTTCAGCCTCGCCGAGGAGGAGGGAGATCCTTTCGCTCTTAGGTATAAAGTTCGAGGTAATACCTTCCGAAGTAGAGGAGAGAAGCTACGGAGATCCAATAAGAACCGCGAGGAGGCTCTCCCGCGAGAAGGCTCTGGACGTCTGGAAGAGAAACAGGGAATCCCTTGTTATAGGGGCGGACACCCTCGTCTTTATAGATAGCAAGATAATAGGAAAACCTAAAGATGAGGAAGATGCGGTTAGGATACTCAGCTTCCTGTCGGGCAGGTGGCACAGGGTGGTGACCGCAGTCTCCTTTGTCGGGCTGGGTGTGCGAAGAACGGTTCACGATATAGCCAGAGTTAAGTTCAGGAGCCTTACGAGAAATGAGATAGAGGATTACGTGCGGAGCGGAGAGCCTATGGACAAGGCGGGAGCTTACGGGGTTCAGGGCTTCGGAGCCACCGTAGTTGAAAGGATCGAGGGCAACTTCTACACCGTGATGGGCCTTCCCATAGTGAAGGTTTACGAGGTTTTGAGGGATCTGTCCTTCACAGCCACCTTACCATCCTACAGCTCGGGCCACCCTTCAGCAAAATAAAGGTGAAATATATGAAGAGGGAAGTGCTCATAGGCGGGTTATCTTTTTCCTTGCTTCTTGCTGTGGTCGTTTCTATAGCTGTCTATGTAGGGAGTCAAGTTGATAAGAAAGATAAGACCGGGTCTACGTATACCTACCTTGCTTACCTCAACGCTCAGAAAGCGAGCTTGCATCTTGTCGATCCGAACGATCCTACATCTCCGGTTCGGATATCGGACGGTCCCGTCCTCGACGCTTACTGGTTCCTTACAGCTGTGAGTTCATTCGATCACAGAACAAAGGATTACTCGGATCTGCACATACACTCCGTATTCTGGATAGAGGAGGCGGACGGCGATACAGCGAACTTAAACGGCGGTCCCGTGATGAAGCTCCTTACGGATAAAGCTCCCGGAACACCCCTCCCCGAGCAGGTCAGCAGGGTAAAGGATGCCTGCTACATCTCCTGGGCTGGTAACGATCCCATAAACAAGAGGAAGTTCATGGTCGTTCGCACCGCGGGAGGAGATAAAAATTGCTACACCCCAGATGACGGGAAGGTATTCGTCCACAGCGGTATGACGAGAGCGGACACGCCGGTAGACATGAAAAACAGAAACATCATCGCACCTATAGAGGCTGTAGGTATTACCGGATTTCTGGTCCTCGACAGCGGAAATATTCGGAGATGCGATACGAATCTGAAGGGCTGTAGCCCGCCCCTGCTCGGTGGTATCAAAAAAGCCAAGAAGCTCGCGGTAGATCCTGTGGGGGAAAGTATCTATTTATGCGCGGATGGAAGGCTCTACGTCTTCGACGGGGCGGATCTAAACCACATTAATGTTTCCTGTGGCTCTGTCCGGAACACGTGGTATGACGACAGGGCCATATACGCTGTATCCTCGGGGAAACTCCTCAGACTGCCCTACGGGGGAAGCTCCTGGGAGACCATTTACGATGAAGGAAATGCAAGATTTATAGAGGGTTTGACGCGGAATTACGTAATAATTTCAACCGCCAAAGGTCTGTGGGCGGTTAAGAAGGACGGTGTCTCACAGTTCATTGTAGACGGTCGCTACACCTACGGATGGGCAACGTCGAGCTCCTTCGTATACACCAGATCCGATGCTTCAGGTGTAAAGTATGCCTGCCTCTGGAGGGAGGAGGACTCCAATCCCACGTGCACTCCGAATGCCTACTGGGCAGGCTTCAGCCTGGTAAGAGATGGAGCTATCGACATCTCGGGCGGATTTACCGTTCAGATATACAGGCTCCTGAAAGTGGAAGAAGTCTCCTACGATTCTGAAGGTAGGGCTATCGGAGGTATCCTCTACGCGGTGGATCCCGCAAATATCTCCAGCAGGACCAGACTCGGGCTAGTCCCCTCGGGCTTAAGCATCCTCGGCTTCGGGATAGGGGATCGTATGCTCCTGCACGGTTTCGATGGTAAACAGTCGGATGTCTTCTATGTTGATCTCGGTATGCCCGGCGGTCTCCGAAGAATAACCGATACAGCGGAGGATAGTGAGTTTCCTGTTTTCCACCCCTCGGGGCCTCCCAGGTCCATGAACTTACACTCTCTCACCAGTATCTTTCACTAACTTACCGTATGGTCTCCAGCAGGAATTCCCTTCCGTTCAGTTTAACCTTTACGAATAGGGGTAAGCCCTCGTAAGTATTTTCCTCCCTGTTTCCAACCACAGCTATGACCTCGAAGTTCTCCACCTTCCCGAGCAGGTAGAGTCTACCCTCTTCAACCTCGTCTATCGCACCGTAAGGATACGGGAACTCGTAGTAGTAAAGCTCTCCGTCCCTGTATAGGTATGCACACTTGACCACTCCCGGGTAGAAATCTCCTGCGGAGGTGATCAGGTAGAGGTTGTTATTTTCTACTTTGAGTCTTTTTGCTCCAAGGATCTTCCTCTGAAGGTCCCAGAAGAGGCGGGCTTCCAGCTTGAGCCTTTCCGCCCTGCCGGTCAGGTTAAGGCTCGAGTCTACCCCCCTTGAAAAGACGAAGAGGAGCACCGAGAAGGTCAGACCTATCAATGTAAGAACTACAAGAACCTCTACAAGGGTAAAGGCTCTATCCTTTGAGAAGTTCATCTACCTTCTCTTCAGGCATGGGTCTTGCAAGATAGAAGCCCTGAGCGTAGGTGCAACCTATCTCCTTCACAGCCCTTAGCTGTTCCTCGGTCTCCACACCCTCCGCCAGACTCTCCAGGCCTATCTTGTTGCAGAAGTCCACTATGGTCTCCACAAGTGCCCTGCTCTTAGGATCTTTTATCATGGCTTTTGTAAAGCTCATATCTATCTTCACCATGTCTACGGGAAGATCCCTCAGGTAAGAGAGGGAGGAGTATCCCGTCCCGAAGTCATCCACCACCACCTTTGTATGCTCCCTCAAACTCTCGAGGATCTTTACCGCCCTATCCATGTTCTCCACAAGAATCCTCTCGGTTATCTCCACTATAAGCTTCCCGGGATGTCTCTGGGAGATACTCTTCAGGCTCTCCATGTACTCCTTATCCTGAAAGCTCCTTCCGGAGAGGTTAACCGAGATGGGAACTTCCCACCTTCCCGCAAGCCTTTCAAGCTCTCTGAGAGACACTCTGTGGAACTCCCTCAGATAAGGGGATCTTTCGAGGTAGTCTATAAACTCGGAGGGAAGGTATACCCTGCGGTTGTTCCTTATTCTTATCAGGGCTTCAAGGCCGGCGACCCTAAGATCATCCACCCTGAAGTAGGGCTGAAACTCGTATACGAAAAGGTTCCTTTCTAAAGCCTTTTCTATTATGTTTTTAGCCTTCAGGAAGCCCTCTGCCTTGATCTCCAGTTCCCTGTTGTAGAAGACCACCTCTTCCTCACCACGTTCCCTCGCCTCGCTGAGGGCAAGTCTCGCCTTTTCATACAGCTCAAAGAATTCCGTCCCGTCCTCGGGATAGATGGCCACACCTGCGTTCATGCTCAGCTTAACCTGATCCCCGTTGAGCTGTATCCTCTCGCCCACCACATTCCTGAGTTTTTCCACCACGGAGAAGACGTCTTCCCTCCTCTTTATTGGATGAACGAAGAGGGCGAACTCGTCCCCCTGCGTCCTTGAGATCAGATCCGTAGTTCTGAAGGCTTCCCTGAGCCTCTGGGCTACTATCTTCAGAACCTTATCTCCCTTCCTGAAGCCGTAGGTCCTGTTTATGAAGGCAAAGTTGCTCAGATCCATGAGAATAAGCGCCCCTTTAGTGTCCCCCTTCTGAGTTAGTATCTCCGATACCCTGAAGACGAAGGTCTGTAGGTTAGGTAGGCCCGTTAAGGGATCGTAGAACATCAGCCTGTCCAGCTCTTTTGAAAGCTCCAGCTCGTGGGTTATGTCCCTGCCTATGCCCACGAACATCCTCTTCCCACCGGGGAGTTCCACGGGCATTATGGTGGACTCAAGAGTAAAGAGCCTCCCGTCCTTGGCCCTGTTGGTTATGACCGCGTAAAAGGTCCTTCCAGAGAGTATGGTGTTCCAGAGCTCTTCGTAGAACTCCTTCGGATGTATACCGGACTTGAATATATTTGGCTTCCTGCCTATTATCTCCTCCCGACTATAACCGCTCAGCTCGCAGACCCTGTCGTTCACGTAAACTATCCTCCCGTCACCATCGGTGATCAGGACCCAGTCGTGGGAGGCCTCCAAAGCCCTGAAGACCACCGTGCTCATCCTCGTAGCCCTGAGCCTCCTGAGGGCGAACTCCACGTCTCTCTTTATCTCCATCAGAACTTCCGCATTCTCCTCCTCGAAATAGCCTCTCTCCCCAGCGTAAAGGGAAAGAACGTAAGGATCCGCATCCTTCACCTTTACGGGGATAAAGGCTACTGAGAGGAACCCTCTGCTGGTTAATATGTCCCTGCACTCCTTACCTATATCCGATCCCTCAGCATCCTCTATTATGTGTATCCTGTCTTTCCGGATCGCGGAGGCTATCATATCCGCGCAGGAAGGGCACACCTTCTCCTCCACTATCCTGAGAAGCCCCTCGTCCCTTCCCCTCCACGAAATCACATCTACTTTCCCGTCTTTCATATGACCGACCCAAACGAGTTTGAGCTGGAACCTTTCCACCAGAGACTCGCAGAGCCTCTCGAACAGCTCCTCTTCAAGCTCCGCACCCGTTATGATGCTGTTTACTTCCCTTAAAAGGGAGTAAAGTCTCTCAAGACGTTTCTTCTTAGAGATATCTATGAAAACGACAAAGCCTGCATAGTGCCCCCTGTAGAGTATAGGATAGGAGGCTGAGAGTATAGGAAGCCTTCTGCCGTCCTTGGTGAGGGCCTCTATTTCCCTGAAGTTTGTGTAAACTGCCTCACCCCTAAGCCTGCTTTCCTTTATCCTCCTTATGAGAGGTCTGATCTCTTCGGGAACGAGTTCCTCCACGCTGAGCTGTCTTATCTCTTCCGGTGTGTAGCCGAGCAGATCCAGAGCTGTTTTATCCGCATACTCCACCTTGTCTCTGTAGATTACCACCCCCAGGTGGGGCATTTCTGAAATGGCCTTGGCTATGGTGTGCTCCTCCCAGGACCTGAGCATTCTCTCAAGTTCCTCATCCAGTTTTCTTATGGTATCTATGTCTTTCTCAGAGGCCGGTTCCACACCTTCCATGGAAAGGAGAGCATCTTTAAGATCCGAGGGCGCCTCCGGACCCGCCATAAAGAGGTGGCTGACCTCCATTGAGATCCTCTCTAAAATCTCGAGGCCTTCCGGCCTTTCGTGATAGTAGAAGTCCTCATAAACGAGGCCGGCGTCCACATTCCCCTTCAGAACCTCCTCTATGGTCTGGGAGTGATGCTCGGTGTAATGGAGCCTTATCCTGTCTATGTCGAGGGACTTGAGCTTGAGGAAGGAAAAGAGAACCGCCTTCAAATCAACGAGGGCAAGACTCCTTACTTCTCCGCTATCCGATCCCTTCCTGCCCACGAGCAGGAATGTATCCCTCTGTCCCGCAAACTTTCCTACAGGTTTATAGCCTTTTTTCCAGAGGCTCAGGGCTGTATCCGGACTCGCGTAGTATAGATCAAAGATTTCTTCTTCAACCCTTTTCTTCTCCTCCTCGAAACTTTCGAAACTTATAAGCTCTACACTTTCTTTTAGTTTGTCCTCGAGAGTTCTTATGAAGCCTTTCCAGGGTTCCAATCCCTGTTTGGCATCGTGGGGACATACAGCCAGTTTCATTTCAGATTAGCCTCGTATCGCACGAAGAAGATGCTTTTCCAGGAGTAGACCGCTTCTCTTATATTGGGGAAGTCGGGAAGGGTCCTCCTTTTAACCTCAACACCTTCATGATCATTTCGTTTTAACTTCGAATCAAGTAAAAGAATTCCCTCGAAGGTTCTTTCCGCCTCCTCAAGTCTTCTTGCGGAATCGGAGAGAAACTCAAGGAGCACCGTAAAAGCGACGGAGATTATCATCAGTGCTACCACGACTTCGAGCAGTGTGAACCCTCTCTCAGAGACTCCATACATCTATATCGTCCTCCGTCCCCTCTTCTCCATCCGGGCCCTTGGACCTCAGCTCGTAGGGACGGTTTACACCTGGGGATATGTATATGAAGTCCCTGCCCCATCCATCTTTGGGAACCTTCTCCAGATAAGGTCTCCACCTGGGGGGTTCCGGAGGGGTGGTAGGTTTTTCCACGAGGGCTTTGAGGCCCTGCTCGGTGGTGGGGTAAGTCCCGTTGTCGAGCTTGTACTGCTCCAAGGCATCCTTTATGGCCCTGAGCTGTATCTTGGTGGTTTCCACCTTAGCCTCGTCCACCCTTCCCGTGATCCTCGGAACTATTATCGCCGCGATCAGGCCGAGTATTATGAGAACCACGAGAACCTCTATCAAGGTAAACCCTTTGTTCTGATACTTCTCCTCCAGTTTCTTTTCCACCCTCTTGAGGAATCTGTTGTAGACCCCCTGAGATACGAGGACCACCACCACGAGGAAGGGAATCCCTATCAGGAATGCGAGTATGAGGACTTTCAGAAACCACATCACCCACATCCAGAGGCTGACATCCTGCTCCATTCCTAACCTCCTAAGACTATGTTAACGAGCTTGTTCTTAACGTATATGAACTTCCTTATCCGCTTTCCGTCTATGTAATTCTTTACCTTCTCGTTATCAAGGACCGCGCTTTTAACCACATCTTCCTCCGCCCCGAAGGGTATCCTCACCTTGGCTCTGAGCTTTCCGTTTATCTGGACAGGTATCTCTACCTCTTCAGCCTTTAAAGCTTCTTCATCCACCTCCGGGAAGTTCTCCCTTACTATAAGGGTTTCCTTACCTATTCTGTGCCAGAGTTCCTCACATATGTGGGGAGCTATCGGGGAGAGGAGAAGTAGCAGAACCTCCACAGCCTCTTTCAGGACCTTTCTGTCCATCTCGTTTCTTATCTCGAAGGAGCTGATCTCGTTAAACAGTTTCATGAGCTTTGCGATGGCGGTGTTGAGCTGGAATCTCTTCTCCATGTCCGTTTGGTAGTCTCTTATGGTTTGGTGAACGAGTCTTCTGAGATCCTTCGCCTTACCCTCTGCGGACTTCAGCTCCTCCCTCGTATACCGGACCTCTCTCAGCAGTCCTTCCCTCTCCACCACAAAGTTCCAGAGCCTGTTCAAAAATCTGTAGGCTCCCTGTATTCCCTCCTCCGTCCATTCGAAGTCCTGTTCCGGGGGCGCTGCGAAGAGTATGTATAGCCTGACGGTATCCGCTCCGTATTTTTCTATAGCCTCCTCCGGATCCACCACGTTTCCCTTTGACTTGGACATCTTGGCGTTCTCACCTATCTCCGACTCGAGCTTCTTCACAAGCTCTTCGTTCTTAATTCCGAGCTTTTCCAGGAGCAGGATCATATTGTCTCCTACTGAAAGTTGATTTTCTCTCAGAAAGTCCTTGATCTTCATGGGGATAAAATTATATCCCAGCGCCCAAGTTGACTTCTTTACCTTCCGGGGGGTATCTTAAGACTATGTCCGAGTGCATAAGGAAAAAGGTAAGGTGGTCATGAACCTCGCTAAAAAATACCTCCCCCGCTACACGTATGAGGACTACAGGCTCTGGGAAGGAGACTGGGAGCTTATAGAGGGAGTTCCCTACGCTATGGCCCCTTCACCTTTTGGAAAGCATCAGAGGGTGGCCGGTGAGCTCGTATATCAGCTGAGGGAACAGCTCGAGCACTGCCCCGAAAGGTGCTTCGTCTATCCCGAGCTGGACTGGATAGTGAGTGAGGACACGGTTGTGAGGCCCGACATAATGGTGGTCTGCAAGGAGGTGGAGGAGTATCTGAGGGAAACCCCCGAGCTTGTAGTGGAGGTGGTCTCTCCCGGCACAGCTCAGAAGGACGAGAAGCTCAAGTTCGAGCTATACGAAAGGGAAGGGGTGAGGACCTATGTTCTGGTATATCCAGATCTCAGAAAGGTAAGGGCCTTCAGGATTGTCAGAAGCAGATACAGGAAGTTCTTCGACTCGGACGGAGGAGAGCTTGAGCTTAAAATAAAAGATTGCACGCTTAAGGTGAAGGTTGATAAGCTCTGGTAGGAGGAAAGGTAATGTCCACAGTTTCTGAGGAGTTGAAGTCTTACGCGGAAGAGGTAGTGGAGAGGGCGAGAGGTGTTTTGAGAGAGCTTGCCTCTCTAAGGACTGAGGTCAAGAACAGGACACTGCTCAGGGCTGCGGAGCTTCTGGACGCAAAGAGGGATCTTATAAAGGAGGAGAACCGGAAGGACGTGGAGTTTGCAAAGAGCGCGGGCCTCAAGCCCGCTGTCGTGGACAGGCTCGTCCTCAGCGACAGGCGTATAGACGGGATGATAAAGGTTCTCAGGGATGTGGCCTCCCTCTCCGATCCGGTGGGGGAGGTGATAAGGATGTGGAGCCTCCCCAACGGTCTCAGGGTGGGGAGGATGAGGGTTCCCCTCGGAGTTGTGTTTATCGTTTACGAGTCGAGGCCCAACGTCACCGTGGAGGCTGCTTCCCTCTGCATGAAATCCTCGAACGCGGTTATCCTCAGAGGCGGTAAGGAGGCGGTCAACTCCAACAGGGTTCTCGTGGAGCTTCTGAAGGAGGCCTCACGCGAGGAGGGTTTTCCCGAAGAGGCCATCCAGTTCGTGGACAGGACCGAGAGGGAGCTGGTCTGGGAGTTCCTGAAGATGGAGGGGAGGATTGACGTGGCCATCCCCAGGGGAGGTGAGAGCCTTATAAGGGCAGTGGCGGAGCACGCGAAGGTTCCCGTGATAAAGCACTACAAGGGAGTGTGCAACATATACGTGGATGAGAAGGCGGATCTTGAGAAGGCCTACGACATCGTTTTCAACGCCAAAGTTCAGAGGCCTTCCGTATGCAACGCGGTGGAAAACCTGATAGTTAACAGGAAGATCCTGAAAGAGTTCCTGCCCAGAATGGCCTACTACCTGGGCAAGGCTGGGGTGGAGCTCAGATGCGACGAGGAGAGCCTCGAGGTAATCAAGAGCGATCCAAAGCTCTCCTTCGTTAAGGCGGCCCCCGCAAGGGAGGAGGACTACTACGAGGAGTTTTTAGACCTCATCCTTGCGGTTAAGGTTGTGGAGGACGTGGAGGAGGCCATAGCCTTCATAGAGAAATACGGCTCCAGACACTCGGATGCCATAATCACCGAGGACTACAGCAGGGCCATGAAGTTCCTCAGGGAGGTGGACTCCGCGGCGGTATACGTGAACGCCTCCACCAGGTTCACCGACGGGAACGAGTTCGGCCTTGGGGCAGAGATGGGCATATCCACCGACAAGATCCACGCCAGAGGCCCCATGGCCCTTGAGGAGCTCACCATCCCCAAGTTCATAATCCTCGGGGAAGGGCAGATCAGAGACAACTTCGGCGTTCCGGAAGAGTTTAAAAAGTAATGCTGAGGAACGAGCTCCAGCTCAGGCTGAAGGTAAACCTAAACCTCCTCCTTAAAAACCAGGTAGAGGTCCTCCTCTATCCGGTTCAGGAACTGGAGCAGGTTCTCAAGGAAGAGAAGGAGTCCAACCCCTTCATAGAGGAGATATGCGTTTCAAGAAAGGCGGTAGAGCTGTTCGAGGAGAGAAGACTCCCCGAACCGGTTTACAAGGCACACCCCTTAGAGGTTTTGGAGAGGAACCTTAAAGCGGAACTGGAGGGTCTCGACCTTGAGATAGCCTTAGAGCTCCTCTCGAACGTGGACGGGAGAGGTTTCTTCAGAGGGGATATACTCAGGATTGCGGACAAGTTCGGTGTTTCTCCCGAATACGTGGAGGACATAAGGGAGTTCGTGATGGGCCTTGAACCCGTGGGTGTGTGTTCAAAAGACTTTTTCGAGTTTGCGAAGATCCAGCTGAAGGAACTTTACCCGGAGGAACCAAATCTTCTTGAGGAGCTTGAGAAGGCCATCAGGGGAGAGAGAATTAGCGATGAAGCCAGGAAAAGGCTCTCCCACCTGAGGCGATCTCCGATCGAGGAGCCCGTCAGCGCTCCGAGGGTTTCGAAGGTGGACGCGGTGATAGAGCTCGACGACGGGGAGCTGGTGGGCTACATATACGAGGAGCTCATAGACATAAGACCGAACCTAAGATACATGGAGATGGTCCGCAGGGCGAAGGGGGAGGCGAGGGAGTTTCTGAAAGAATACTTAGAGAGGCTGGAGAACTTCAAGAAGATACTCTCCATAAGGAGGGAGAACCTGAGAAAGATCCTGGATCTGATAATAGAGACTCAGGAGGATTTCCTGAAGGGGGAGGGGAACCTGAAGAGCCTGATGGTTAAGGATGTGGCGGAGAGGCTCGGCATAAGCGAGTCCACCGTAAGCAGGCTCATAAACTCCAAATACGTAAAGACTCCCCAGGGGACCTACCCCTTCAGGTTCTTCTTCGTGAGGGAGACGGTGGGAGGCATATCCCAGGAGGAGCTCATGAGGGAGATTAGGAAGATCGTAGAGGAGGAGGACAAGATGAAACCCCTCAGCGACGAGGAGATAGCCAGAATCCTCCAGAGCAGGGGATACAGCGTGGCAAGGAGGACCGTGGCAAAATACAGGGAGATGCTGGGCATACCATCCTCGAGGGAGAGGAGGGTGAGATGAGGCTTTCAGCCATTGTCTTCTTCGCCTTAGGAGTTTACTTTTTAAACGCTGGAGGTGATGATGAGTCCTGAAGTGGGCGTTCTTTCGGTAATCGTGGTGCTACTTATTATGGGCCTATTTGTGGTCCTCTTTACCAGACCAGCCCACAGGAAAGAAGCTATCAAGTAAGGGGCTATGAAGCTAAGGGAAGTCCAGAAGCTCATAGAGAAAGAAGGTCTCGATGCCTTCCTCTTCAGCTCGAGGGCCAATGTATTCTACCTCTCGGGCTTTAGCTCCACCCACGCCTACGCGGTAATAACCCCCGACTCCAAATACCTCCTCACCGACGGCAGATACTACGAGAGGGCAAAAAGCCAGCTCAAAGACTGGGAGGTGGTCCTCATAAAGGGGAGGGCTATCCGCTTCCTCAAGAGGTTCCTAAGAGAAAAGGGCCTCATAAGGGTTGGCTTCGAGAGCGACAGGGTGAGCTGTGAGCTCAGAAAACATCTCAGAAGCACGAAGATAAAGTGGAGGGGATACTCCAACTTCCTTAAGGAGATAAGGGCCATAAAGACCAAGGAAGAGATAGAGATCATGAGGGAAGGGGTAAAGAAGAGCGACTCCATATACAGGGAGCTTCTCAGCTTCGTTAGACCCGGCATGACCGAGCTGGAGGTCAGGGGCTTTATAGTGAGCAGGATATTCGAGCAGGGAGGGAGCGGAGAGAGCTTCCCCGCCATAGTGGCCTCCGGAGAAGGAAGCGCGATCCCCCACTGGGAGACCTCGGAGAGAAAGATAGAGCATAACTCTCCCGTCCTCGTGGACATGGGTCTTGTGTGGAAGGGATACTGCACGGACTTCACGAGAACATTCTACATGGGAAGGCCCGATAAGGAGTTCATCAAAGTCTACAACATAGTTCGGGACGCGCACCTCTTTGCTCTCGAAAAGGTGAAGGTGGGGAACAGGTTGGGAGATGTGGACAAGGCCGCGAGGGATTACATAAAGAGAAAGCGCTACGGGAAGTTCTTCGTCCACACCACGGGCCACGGTGTGGGTGTTGAAATCCACGAGTATCCCAGGGTTTACTATAAAGGGGAGGACGCGGACGTGGTGATAGAAGAGGGCATGGTCTTTACCATAGAGCCGGGCATATACCTTCCGGGGAAGTTCGGGGTGAGGCTCGAAAACATAGTGGCGGTAGTGAACGGCGTGGGGGAGCCCCTCTCCTCCGTAAGTCTCGATCTGGTGAGCATCTGATATGGAGAGGGGTCTGGTAGTAGAGAGGGTCGCCCAGCTGATAAGGGTATATCTGTTCGATAAAGACGTGTATGTGAGGGGTATCCCCAGAGGTAAGGTTCTGAAGAAGACGAGGATCCACGCCGGGGACTACGTAAGGGGAAAGATGGTGGATCCCGGCACCTTTGCCATAGAGGAGGTAGAGGAGAGGAAGAATGTTCTTATAAGGCCCCCCATAGCCAACGTGGACAGGGTCATATGCGTTATGACAATTCAAAAGCCCGAGTTCGACAACCACCTTCTCGACAACCTGCTCGTGGTCTACGATCACGTTGGCTGTGAGCCCGTTATCCTCTTCAACAAGGTGGACCTGCTGGACGAGGAAGGGCTAAAGGAACTAAAAAAGTGGACCGGTATATACGCGGAGGCTGGCTACGACGTGGTTCACGTGAGCGCAAGGACGGGAGAGGGGCTGGAGAAGGTAAAGGATCTGGTGAAGGGGGAGATATGCATACTCGCTGGGCCCTCAGGTGTGGGAAAAAGCTCTATCCTGAAACAACTCACTGGTGAGGAGCTTAGGGTAGGAGAGGTGAGCGAAAAGACCGAGAGGGGCAGGCACACAACCACGGGTGTGAAGCTCCTTCCCTTCGGGGAAGGTTCTTTTATCGGGGATACTCCGGGCTTTTCCAAGGTGGACGCCCTCCAGTTCGTCAGGAAGAGGGACGTAAGGAACTACTACAGGGAGTTCCTTAGATACGAGTGCAGGTATCCGGACTGCATGCACCTCAGCGAACCGGGCTGTGAGGTCAGAGAGGCTCTCAAGAGAGGAGAGATTAGTTGCGAAAGATACAAGAGCTATCTTAAAACTATTAAGGAATACATACCGGATCTGAAGGAGCTGTGCGATGGGAATGAAACTTAGCTCGTTCATATTCAAGCGCATGAACGTGAGGAACTCAGAGGGAGACATAGCCTTCTTCCGTCTATGGGTGGACAGGTGGGAGGATGAAAGGGAACCTGTGAGCAGGGAGTCTCTGATACTTCACTTTACCGCCAACTACTCTCCTGAAATGGAAAAACAGCTCCTCGGGAACAGGAGGGGCCTTATAGAGGTTCCTGTGGACATGATAGTGTCACGATCTTTGCTGGACATACTCGATGGCACCAAGTTCATACTTAACCTGCTACCTCCACGAAAAGCCCTGACAGCCAAGCACAGGAGCATGCTAAGGGAGCTGTTCGACTACTACACTTCTAACGGATTTCTGTTCTCAATCCACGAGGACCTGTTGGGTGTGGAACCTGACTTCGTTAAGGAGTTTGACGAGTTCATAACCTACGTCTACGGATATGAGTCCTATCCGAGGGTGGACGGAAAGCTACTGATAGCCTGCGGAGAGTTCCCTCCTCAGGATTACGACTTCATCTGCGAGGGAGAGTTCGAGGATGTTCTTATAGTGAACTCTCTCAGACACACTCAGGCGGCGGTCTCCAAGCTTATATCTATGATTTCAGAGGATCCCTCCATAGACGAGCTTGCGGAGACGATCAAGGGTGATCCCGCCCTCGTTACCAAGCTCCTCCAGTATGTAAACTCTCCCCTGTTCCCTCACAGGAAGGAGATAGAGTCTATCACCTCAGCTATAAACTACCTGGGACTCGAGAATTTGAAGAAATTCCTCATAGCGGTCTGGATGTCCCAGTTCTTCGGTCAGGATCCGTCCTTCCTGGAGTTCATAAAAAGGATGCTCTTTAACGCCTTCCTTCTGGAGAGTCTTCACAAGTATGTGGACAATGTGCCCAAGGACAAGCTATTCCTACTCGGACTGTTCTATAAGATGCCGGAGGCCTTCGGTGTGAGACCCCAAGTTCTCTTTCAATCTCTCCAGCTCCCCGAGGAGATAGTTAAGCTTTACGAAGAGGAAAGTCTGAAGAGGATCCTTAAGATTCTCGATCTACTTGAGACGGATGAGCTTGAAGACTATCTCAGGTCTTTGGGGATAGATCCAGAAGCCTTTAAGGAAAAGAATCTCAAGTATGCGGAGGAGAACATCTCCACACTACTCTCTTAAGATTCCACCGCACTTATGAGGTTCTCTACCTGTTCGAGACTACCGAGGACTATGAGCTTGTCTCCTACCTCCACTTTTGTATCCCTCTGCGGGCTGACTATCAACTTTCCCTCCCTCACTATAGCGAGTAGTATTCCGAAGACTTCCTCGTTGAAAAAGTCCCTCAGCGACCTTCCCCTGATCGGTGAACTCTCCCCCACCTCGACCTCCTCTATGGTGTATGGGGATTCCTCTGAAAGGAGGACCTCCGTAAGGAACCGAGAAACTTCGGGCTTTAGTATAGAAAGGGCCACCGACCTACCGCTGAAGCTCTCGGGCACGAAGGTCTGATCCGCCCCCGCCCGCTTTAGCTTGGGTTCGTTCTCTACGTCCACCACCCTCGAGGATATAAAAAGGTCCGGATTCATGCCCCTGGCTGTAACCACTATAAAGACGTTCTCGCTGTCGGAGGATGTGTTCACGAAGAGCCTCTTTGCCTCCCTTATCTTGGCAAGTTCGAGAATCCCTTCGTCCTTTGCATCTCCTTCTATAACAGGGACTCCGGGAAACCTGCCTTTGAAGGACTCTATCCTCTCTGGATCGGTATCTATGGCAACCACCTTTTCCCCTAAGCTTATGAGGGTCTCTGCTATGGCCACACCCGTCCTGCCGAGGCCTATAACTATGGTGTGTCCTCTGATCTTCTCGAGCATCTTCACCAACCTCCTATATCTAAGGATTTCCAGGAGCTTTCCCTCCGCCACAAGGTAGGCTATCTGGGAAGCCACGTATACGAAGAAGCCTGTCTGGAAAACGATCATACCCATAAGGTATGCCCGCCCCAGATCGCTAACCTCCCTTATCTCCGCAAATCCAACCGTGGAAACTGTTATCACTATCTGATACAGAGCCTCAAAAAAGCTCCAGTTCTCCATGTAGGCGAAGATCCAGCTCGATAGTAAAAGAACTCCTATGTAAAAGCCGGTTATCTTTAAAACCCTCCGGGTGAGTCTTTTGGGCTCCTCATACATCGCTTATAATTCTAATTCGGCATGGAAACCTGTCCCTCCTGCGGTTATGTTCTCGAGATAATCGAGTGCTGTGGCGGGGGCATATTCAGGTGTGACAGGTGCGGTGAGTATTACTACTACGGAGAGCTCATAGAAGAAACTCCTCCCCCGGAATGCGAAGAAGCATCTCCTTCAGAACCTTCTTCAGATCCTCCCTCCGAATGACTACCCTGTAGACAGCCTCCGTTATGGGTGCGTATATACCCTCCCTGGTTGTAAGCTCCCTCAGGGCTTCCACAGTCTTAACTCCCTCTACAACCTGGCCTATCTTTTCGAGAGCCTCTTCTGGGGAATGCCCCTCTCCGAGCAAGAGACCGAAGGTCCTGTTTCTCGAAAGATCCGACGTGGCGGTAAGTATCAGATCACCCGCTCCCGACAGGCCGAAGAAGGTTTCCTTTCTCGCCCCGAGTCTAACCCCTATCCTAGTCATCTCCGCAAGGCCTCTGGTTATCAACGCAGCCCTCGCGTTGTGTCCAAAACCGAGGCCGTCCGAGATACCGCAGGCTATAGCTATAACATTCTTTAAAGCTCCCCCCAGCTCCACGCCTACCAGGTCCCTGCTAAGGTATACTCTGAAGTTCTCGTTTATGAGGACCCTCTGAAGCTCTTTTGCCTCTTCCTCATCGCCCCGGTAAGCCAGAACCACCGCTGTGGGAAGTCCCTTGGACACTTCCTCCGCAAAGGAAGGACCGGACAAGGCAAAGACCCTCGCCCCCGGATGAAGCTCCGCCACTATCTCGCTTACCCTCTTGAAGGTCCCTATCTCTATACCCTTCGAGGCGTTTATTACCCTGTCCCTTACCTTGAGCCTGGAGAAAACTTCCCTGACCCTCTGGACGGGCAAGGCGCAGAGGAGGTTTTCAAAATTTTCCATCTCCGCGAGATCGGTTGTAGCCCTCATGCCTTCAGGGAGGTTTATATCGGGCATATACGGGTGTCTACCTTCGTTTATGCTCCTGACAGCTTCCTCGTTTATGTCGTAGATGAGAATCCTGTGGCCGAGCCTCGAGAGGTGAAGTCCCAAGGCGGTTCCCCATCTGCCTCCTCCAAGGATTCCGAACTCCATGGTGTTAGGATTATACTATTCGGACCAGGATGCTCAAGAGCGCTGTGGAAGAGATTCTTTACTGGGCAATATCCCTTCTAATAAACCTCATACTCCTCTCGCTCCTCACCACGGTCTTCATAGTTAAAGTTCAAGAGGTTCCCGAGTTTTACCCTCTCCGGGTGGAGATAAGAGAACTGAAGGTGGAAAAGCCCAAAAAACTCCGCTCTGTGGTAAAGGCAAAGGCCACCGCCAAGAAAACAGTCGCCAAAAAGAGCAAAGGCTCAGCCAGTAAAAGAAAGGCCGGAGCTACGGTGAGCTCCGCTTTCAAGAAAGGAGATGTGAAGGTTCCAGTTCAAAAGGAAGAGGACATTTCGGTCCTCGCAGAGCTTGAGAAAAAGATAGAGAGCAGGCTTAAGAAGAAGGAGAAGAAGGTAAAGAAGGAAGTGGGAAGCATCTCCGCGGTGGTAACGGGTAAACAGGTCAGGATAAAGGGGGGGACGAGGAGGATAGTATACACTCCACCCCTCCCTCAGCTCATATCCACGGAGTTCCCCAGCGGGGTGAGAATAAGGATATGGGTATCTCCGGACGGCAGGGTGGTGAAGGCTCTCCTCCTTCAGAGGAGCGGAAGTGTTAATATAGATAATACTCTGCTCAATTTTGTAAGAGGCATAAGGTTCGAGAAGGTGCAGGAGCAGGAGGTCCAGGTGGGAGAGATAACCTTCAGCTTCCAGGGAGGTTGATAAGATGGGAATAGGTAAGGCGGTCAGGATGGAAAGGATAATGAACAGGAACACCAAGAGGACCATAATCGTCCCCATGGATCACGGTGTGAGTTCGGGTCCTATAGAGGGAATAAGGGACATAAAGCTTGCCATAGACAGGGTGGCGGAAGGTGGTGCCAACGCGGTTGTCCTCCACAAGGGTATGGTCAGAGCGGGCCACAGGGGAGGAGGAAGGGACATAGGTCTCATAGTTCACCTCTCCGCCTCCACGGATCTTTCCCCCTCTAAGAACGACAAGGTCCTGGTGGGAAGCGTTGAGGAGGCCATAAAGCTGGGGGCGGACGCTGTCTCCATACACGTTAACATAGGAGCTGACTTAGAGAGGGAAATGCTAAGGGACTTCGGCATAGTCTCGAGAGCATGCGAGGAGTGGCAGATACCACTTCTGGCCATGGTCTACGGAAGGGGACCCAAGATAGAGAACCAGTATGATCCCAAGGTAGTGGCCCACTGTGCGAGGATAGGGGCGGAGCTGGGAGCGGACATAGTGAAGGTCCCCTACTCGGGTGATCCCGAGAGCTTCAGGCTCGCCACCGAGGGCTGTCCCATACCCGTGGTCATAGCTGGCGGTCCCAAGATGAAGTCTGAGAGGGACGTTCTGGAGATGGTCTACGGAGCCATAAAGGCGGGGGCCTCGGGCCTCTCCATAGGCAGGAACATATTCCAGGCAAAGGATCCGGCCCTGATGGTCAGGGCGATGGCCAAGATAGTTCACGAGGGCGGAACCGTAGAGGAGGCTCTTGAGGTGTTAGAAAACGGTTGAGATAAACACAGGAGGTATCGGATGGGACTTCTCGAGGGAAAGAAGGCTCTCATAACCGGCGTAGCCAACGAAAGAAGCATAGCCTACGGCATAGCCAAGTCCTTCCACAGAGAGGGGGCCCAGCTCGCCTTCACCTACGCGAACGAGAAGCTGAAGAAGAGGGTCGAAGAGATAGCCAAGGAGTTCGGCTCCGATCTCACTACCAAGTGTGACGTCTCCTCTGACGAGGAGATAAAGGCTCTTAAAGAGTTTCTTGAAAAGAACTGGGGATCCCTGGACATCATAGTTCACTCCATAGCCTTCGCCCCCAAGGAGGAGTTCAAGAAGGGTGTGATAGACACCACGAGGGAGGGCTTCAAGATAGCCATGGACATCTCCGTTTACTCTCTGATAGCTATAACGAGGGAGCTTTTGCCCCTTATGGAGGGAAGGAACGGGACAATAATAACACTCTCTTACTACGGGGCGGAGAAGGTAGTTCCCCACTACAACGTTATGGGAATAGCCAAGGCGGCCCTCGAAAGCACGGTCAGGTATCTGGCCTACGACATAGCCAAGCACGGCCACAGGATAAACGCCATATCTGCGGGACCGGTCAAGACACTCGCAGCTTACAGCATAACGGGCTTCCACCTCCTTATGGAGCATACCACCAAGGTGAACCC
Organism: Aquificaceae bacterium; assembly: GCA_027079305.1. Taxonomy (GTDB): domain Bacteria; phylum Aquificota; class Aquificia; order Aquificales; family Aquificaceae; genus Hydrogenivirga. The sequence continues at coordinate 247,728 of JALWVU010000055.1, read as the reverse complement.
ATTTGGAAAGCCCATAACCATAGAGGACGTTGGGGACACCGCGGTCTTCCTCTGTAGCGACTGGTCGAGGGGCATAACGGGAGAGGTAATCCATGTGGACAACGGATACCACATAATGGGCGTCTTCGGAAGAGAGGAGGAGATAAAGGAAGAGGTCTTCCAGAAGTGAGCCTCAGGCCCACCAACGTCCCCCTGACGGTAAAGGAGTTCGACACCCAGAGGTGTGGGGTCTGTGCAGGATGCGGTTGCGCATGCGGATATATAGTCTACCTAAAGGACAGCAAGCTCGTTGACCTTTACGGGCACCCCCACGATCCCAACGGGATAGGGAGCCTTTGCACCAAAGGGCTAACGCTTATCCAGGAAGCAACTCAAAGCCCGCTAAGAATAAGAAAGCCTCTGATCAAGGAGGGAGACAGCTTCAGGGGAATGACCTATCGGGAGGTAAAGGACTGGATAGAGGAAAACCTCAGAGGAAGTATAGGGGTGTTCCTGGACAGACTCACCGATCTTAAAGACTACGCTCTCGCCAGACAGCTGGCGGACAGGGTTTACTCGGACTCGGTATACCTTCCCTTCAGGGCCTCCACGCTCAGACCTCAGGAATGGAGGGAGCAGAGGGTGATCCTGTCTTTAGAGTGTGATCCGGTTTTCTCGGAAGTGATGGCAACCAGGTGGCTCGTGGACGCCTTCGAGAGATCCGCTTACATACTCTCGGTCTCCTCACGCTTCGAAACGACCTCCGCAAAGGCCACCGAGCGACTCCTCCTGAAACCGCCTCTGGTTGTGAGGTTCCTGGAAGAACTCGCTGATAAACTTGAGGGAAAAGAAAGAGAATACAGGTTTGAAGAGAAGGTGGAGAAGCTGTCCAGAGCCTTCACCCTTATAAAGGAGTCCCTCATACTTATAGGCGAGATTCTTTTAAGGACACGCTGGAGAGGGAACGTGCTCGATGCCCTCAGGAGGATAAGGAGAAAGGTGGGAGTGAACTATGCGATAGTGGGAAACGTATCTCCCCTTCCGGCGGAAGAGGTGAGGGACTTCAAGAGGGATCTCGAGGACCTCGACGCCCTCATACTCTTCGGAAACCCCGCGGTATACTTATCTGAAGAAGAGCTTGAGAAGCTTTCCCGCAAGAAGGTTCTTAGCTTTGAAGTGTTCCCCAACCTCACCGCCCACCACTCGGACCTCGTTCTTCCCTACCTGATCTTTCCAGAGAGAGAGTTCATAGGTTTCAGAAACGGATTCGGATTTGTATCCTATTCACCCCCGGTATTAGAAAGACCAGAAGGCGTTCCGCTCCCGGAGGATGTCTTCGGCCTTGAAACGGACGTAAGAGCTTATCTATCGGATCTGGGTGTTGGTGTTGATGAACTTCCTGAAAAGGAAGGTGGCGTGGACGTGGACCTTCCTCCAATAGAGGAATGGGATGGGGAGGTTGAAAGATCCGAGATTGATGAAGAAGATCTATACCTTGTTTGCGACAACACCCTCGTGGACGAGCTGGGCCACTGGAACGTCTGGACCCATGAGATAGAAAGAAAACAGCTTGCCCACATAAGTGAAAGGACCGCAAGGACTATCGGAGTGGAGGAGTATATAGAGATAAGGGGAGTAAGACTGAGGGTAAAGATCAACAACAACATCGCGGACGGAGTGGTGTTCGTTCCCAGTTCCTTCGAGGAGACTCAGCCCTTCGATCCGGGAGTGAGGGTGGGAAGGCTTCTCAGAGAGGCCCATTACAGGGTGGAGAGCTTGCGGTTAAAATAATAGATCCACGGAGGTAAGAGGATGAACATCGAGTTCAGGGGAGTTGATGTCCAGATAACGGACGCCATGAAGAGCTTCATCGAAGGGAAGCTCAAAAGATTCAACAGATACCTGAAGGAGGCGGGAGAAGATCAGGTGGAGGTTATAGTCTCCATATCCGCGGTCCGTGCGAGGCACAAGGATTACGCAGGGGACAGCAAGCCCATCGTTTACAGGGTGGATATGCACATGTATCTCAAAAACCTCCCCCACGGATCTATACATGCCTGGGAGGAGGATACGGACGTCTTCACAGCGCTGGATCAGGTCCTCGATGAGATAGAGAGACAGCTCATAAAGCTTAAGCAGAGGAGGCTCGAGCAGAGGAGAGTGTCCGCCAAGATCAAGGAACAGATGCACATGCCAGAAACACTACCCCCGGAAGAGAGGGAAAAGCCCCTCATAGTGGAAGAGGAGCTGGCGGTGGAAAAGCCGATGAGTGTGGAGGATGCCATGTTCGAGCTTGAGCAGACGGGAGCCTTCTTCCTTCCCTTCGTGGACATAGACACGGGAAGCCTTAAGATCCTCTACAGGAAGAAGGGAGGAAACTACGGTCTCATAACTACCAAGTGCAAGCTCATGTAGGATGGATATAAGATTCAGGTTCCTAAGGTTCAGGTTCTTCTCCTACTTTGTCTCTCTGCTTCTCGTTGCGGGAAGCATCTTCCTTCTATCTACAAAAGGTCTTAACCTCGGCCTCGACTTTACGGGAGGGAAGGTGGTTGAGGTCAGATTCGAGAAGAAGCCTGAGATAAGAGATCTTAGGAGGGTCCTTAATGAGGCTGGTATAGAGTCCTTCCTCGTTCAGGAGACCAAAGAGGGAACCTACATAGTTAAAGTCAGGGAGGGCGAAAACATCTCCGCAGTTAAAAAAGCCCTCGAGAAGCTGGGAAGGTTCGAGCTTATAAGGGAGGAGAGGATAGGGGGTGTGATCAGCGAGGAGCTGAGGAAAAAGGCGATAATGGCCATACTGACCGCCCTCGCGGGTATACTGATATACCTCGCCTTCCGGTTCAAACCCCTCTGGGGTGTGGGGGCGCTTGTCGCTCTGGTTCACGATGTTCTGATAGTCCTCGGTGCTTACTCTCTAACCTACAGGGAGGTAAACCTGGAGGTGGTATCCGCTCTGCTGATAGTGGCAGGATACTCTGTGGCGGACACGGTGGTCATCTTCGACAGGATAAGGGAGAACCTCAGGATCAGAAAGGCACTGCCCCTGGAGGAGGTAATGGATCTCTCTATAAACCAGACCCTCTCAAGAACCTTGATGACGTCCCTTACAACTTTTGCGACCGCTCTGGCCCTGTTCGTTCTCGGCGGATACGCCCTCTCCAACATAATGTTCGCCTTTGTGGTGGGCGTGGTGGTGGGAACCTTCTCTTCCGTATTCGTTGCCAGCTCCCTCGTCCTCGATGTAAGCAGGTTCTTTAAAAAAGAGGAGCCTCAGGAAGAGACAGCCTGATGGATTACGCTGTAGTCTTTATCTTTGGTCTCGCTCTGGGGAGTTTCTACAACGTCCTGATATACAGGCTCCCGAGGAATATCTCTGTGGTATTTCCATCCTCTCACTGCCCGGAGTGTAAGGAACCTATAAGGTGGTATGACAACATCCCCATCCTCTCCTACCTTATCCTGAGAGGAAGGTGCAGGAACTGCGGTGCGAGAATTTCCCTCCAGTATCCCCTCGTTGAACTCACCTCAGGTCTTCTGGCGGTCCTCTCCTACCATAGGTGGGGGATATCCTACGAAGCCCTCTTCATGTATGTCTTCTTCTCAGCCCTGCTCGTTCTGTCCTTGATAGACCTGAAGTTTTTTATCCTTCCGGATGTCATAACCCTGCCCGGGATAGGGGTAGGCCTGCTGAGTTCACTCCTTAGGGAGGACATGACCTTTCTCGAAAGTCTTTCGGGTGCGGTTGTGGGCTTTCTGATACCACTCGGAATATACATCTACTACGTCAAGGTAAGAAAGATGGAGGGCCTCGGCTTCGGAGACGTTAAGCTCCTCTCAATGATAGGGGCCTTTACGGGCATCTTCGGTGTCTTGTCCGCCCTCTTTCTGGGTAGTTTGGCGGGCCTGATCTTTGCCCTTCCATACCTTGTCAGGAACAGAAATCTCCAGTTTGCCATTCCCTTCGGTCCCTTCCTATCGCTCGGATGTTTTCTGGGAGTCCTTTTTAAGGAGAGGATATTAGGTTTTGTTCTCCCTGCTTAACCTTTTCTCTACTATGTCTATGTCCTCCCGCGTGTCCACCCCGTGGTAGTAGTTCTCGGTCAGAAGAAGCTTTATCCTTATGCCGTTCTCTAATAGCCTCAGCTGTTCGAGGTCCTCCGCTTCCTCGAGTCTCCCCTTTTCCATAGAGACGAACCTCATCAGTGTCTCTTTCCTGAAGCCGTATATGCCAACATGCTTTATTGGCTTTACGTTGGTGTTTTTGCTCCTGTAAAAGGGAATGGGCGAGCGCGAGAAGTAGAGGGCGTAGCCCCTCCTGTCCAGAACAACTTTAACGTCCGAAGGTCTTTCATAGCACTCCTCCTCCCGCACACCGAGGGTCACAACCTCCTCACCCCTTTCGAGCTCCTCAAAGATCCTTTTTATATCCTCCTCATAAACGAAGGGCTCGTCTCCCTGGTAGTTGATCACGAAGTCCAGATCCATATTCCTCACCGCATAGGCGACTCTGTCCGAGCCTGAGGGAAGCTCAGGAGGAGTCAGTATCACCTCCACTTCCAGATCCGAAACAACCTCCGCTATCCTTTCGCTGTCCGTGGCGAGGATTACGCGTTCCCCCGTCCTGAGACATCCCTCCACCACCCACCTGATAAGAGGCTTTCCCTTTATCCTCAGGAGGGGTTTCTCCGGAAGCCTTGTGGAGGAGAGACGGGAGGGTATAACTATGGCTCTCACCTTCTCATTATCTCCGAAAGCATCTGAATGACCGTGTCTATCCTGTGGTTCACCTGACTTATCTCGGTCCTTAGCTGGTTTATTTCGTCCCTGAGCTGATTTATCTCACCCTTCACTTCCTGTCTGAGCTGATCTATACGTTGATTTGTTGTAGCTATATCCTCTTTTACCTCCCGTCTGAGTTGATCTATCCTCTGGTTCGTCTGATCTATGCGCTGGTGAATGTTGCTTATCTCTTCCTTCATCTCCTGTCTGAGCTGATCTATGCGTTGATTTGCTGTAGCTATATCCTCTTTTACCTCCCGTCTGAGTTGATCTATCCTCTGGTTCGTCTGGTCTATGCGCTGATTGACAGTTGTTATATCCTCTTTTACCTCCTGTCTGAGCTGGTCTATACGCTGGTGGACCACTCCGATCTCTTCCTTCATCTCCTGCCTGAGCTGATCTATCCTCTGGTTCGTCTGGTCTATCCTCTGGTTCAGATATCTAAAGTCCTCTTCCTGTCTTCTCTCGATCTTTTCCAGCTTTTCGTATATCTCCCTGCTCCTTTCTTCAACAACCTCATAGATTACTTCAAGGGTTACTTTCCTGACTATTCCCTTAGCCCGCTCGAACATCATTAAAAGATATTAACTTCTAAAGGCATATAAGACAAGGTAATGTATGATCAGCGTCCACATAAATTACTCCCACCGTGCTCCCTTACTTTCAGCCCTGAGAAGCAGTATCTCCGCCCGCACGCCCTCTTCAAGGAAGGCATTCTTCATAGCTCTACCCACACCGTCCGCAAGATCTTCGCTGACTATAGCACATACGGTAGGTCCAGCACCGCTCAGGAAAACCGCGTAGGCTCCTGCGGAGTATCCCGCCTCCAGGACTCTGTTGAACCCCTTAACGAGCTTAGATCTGTAGGGCTGGTGGAGCCTGTCCTCCACCGCGGTCTTGAGAAGTTCGTATCTTCCGGTCAGCAGGGCGGAAACGAAAAGGCTTGCCCTCTGGATATTGAAGATCGCATCCTTCAGTGATATCTCTCTCTTTATCACCCTCCTCGCTTCCTCCGTGGAAAGCTCAAAGTCCGGAACAGCGAAAACGAGGATAAGGTCCTCAGGAAATTCAAGCTTGCTGAAGCGAAGTTCCCCGTTCTGGACGCAGATCACGAAGCCTCCCACGAAGGCGGGGAGGAGATTGTCGGGGTGAGGCTCGAATTCGAAAGCTATCCTGAGCTTCTCTTCGAGGTCCACATCCAAAGAGTGAAACCTCACACAAGCCTCTATCCCACCCACTATAGCGGTTGCGGAGGAGCCCAAGCCTCTTGCGGTTGGAACCTTGTTTATCTGCCTTAATCTGAAGGGTTTCAAATCGACACCGAAGATTTCACAGGCTCTTTTGTATACCTTTATAACCAGATTGTTCTCGTTCTTCGGAAGGTCTTTACCTTTCCCCTCTATTTCCACACTGAAGGTATCGCTCTTTTCAAACTCGAAGGTATTGTATAGGTTCAGGGCAAGGCCAAAGGTGTCGAAGCCAGCACCAAAGTTGGTGGTGGTTGCAGGGACCAGAAGTCTCATGGGAATATGATAAGCTACATACTCCGCTTGCGGAAAGGAACGTAAACTTTAAATTCAAAAGAGGAGGTAAGAAGGATGGGAATGCCTACGAGAGAGGAAATTGAAAAGGTTCTCGACGAGATAAGGCCCGCTCTCAGGTTCGACGGCGGGGACGTTGAACTTGTGGACGTTCAAGAGGACGGAACGGTCCTCGTGAGACTGGTAGGAGCCTGCTCCGGATGCGGTATGTCCGTCCTGACATTGAAGGCAGGCATAGAGAGGGCGTTAAAGCAGAAGTTTCCCGAAATAAAGGAAGTCAAGGACGTGAATATGGACGTCCCCATGTCCTTCGGGCTGTAAAGTTCTTTTCGTAGATCACGTTTACTCCGAGCTGGCGCAGGAAGTCTATAAATTCTCTGTAGCGCCATATTCTGTTGTCGCAGAGGACTATAGTTCCTGAATCAGTTTTCTGACGCATGAGCCTGCCCACCCCCTGCCTGAACTTTATGAAGGCCTTTCTCCTCTGATATTCGAAGGGATCCTCCCCGATACTTCTTAGATACCTTATCCTGTGGTAGGTTACGGGATCCTCTGGACTCTCGAAGGGTAGTTTGGACATGAGTATTCCCTTTTCACCCCTGACGTCCACACCCGTCCAGAGACTGTCGAGACCGACAAGAACCTTTATCTCCCCTTTCCTCAGCTTCTCAAGGAGTGAATTCAGACTTCCCTCCCCCTGCTTTGCCACCTCTCCGTTCCCTTCGAAGAGCTTTAGGTGTCTTCTGTTCGTCAGAAGCACGAGAACCTTGTCGTAAACGTTCCTTATGTCCTCGTAGGACTCTTTTAGTCTCTCCTCCCAGCCTTCCTTCTTGGGATTGGTGTTCGTGATTATGAAGGTTACCTTCGAGTAGTCGAAGTTGTGATCGAGCCTGTGGAAGTCTCCGGTTATGCCCGTTGTAAACCTGATGTCCTCGGGATCCACTGTAGCGGAGGTGAGCAGAACACCCCTGTAAAGCTCCGGCTCCACTATTCCCCTCGGAAAGACGGGGAATATCTCGAGTCTGTAGTTGTAGGTCTGAAGCCTTTTGCTCCAGCTTCTGGAAACCTTGTAGCCAAGATCTTCCCTATCTTCCTCGCAGAGTCTTAAGAACTGGAAAAGTTTTCTGACCTTTCTGTCCAGGTAGTCGAGTTTCTTGACCTTCTCTATAAGCCTCTTCTCTTCCTTTTCAGGCTCTTCGTAGCCTGCTTTAAAGCGTTCGAGGAACTCGGGTGGAAAGAGCATAGTTCCCTCTAAGAAGCTCTTTAGCCGGAAGCTGATCATCAACCTGCCTTCTAAGAACTCCTCCACCTCCGAGAGGAGTCTGTCCCTGAACTCCTGAACGAGTCTTCTTATCGGATCCGCGAGCTCCTTCCTGAGCTGGGGAACGTAGGAGGATAGGCTGTCCAGAGAGATCTCCTGACTTTCCTCTTTAAAGAGCTTCTCGAAGTTCTCCCTGAAGAAGTCCTCCGGACTGAGTCTGATCTCCCTGTTCAAAAGCTTTTCAAGGTTACCTATCAGCTCTCTGAACCAGTAGAGGGATAGGGCGGAGGTGCTTGCAAGGATAAGGTATCTGTCCAGCTCGTGGGCCTCGTCTACAACGAGGATTCTGTCCTCCGTGTCATCAAACTCCTTAAGGGCGAGCAGTGCGTGATTCACCACAAGGATCCGAGCCTTCCTCTCTTTCGACTTAACTTTTTCCCAGTAGTAGCACTCCATCCTGTAAGGACAGACTTTTCTATAGTGGAAAGTGCAGTAGTCCTCATCCACGTTCAGCTTGGGAATAGCCTCCGGGGAGCACGAGCTTAATGTCAGATCTCCTTCCCATTCTGTTTCCAGAAGCTCAGGAATATCTCCCAGCTCTTCGGGAGGAAGCTTCTCCTTATGGAATCTGTCCAGGCACAGGTAGTTCCCCTTTCCCTTAAGTATGGCGTAGCTGATCTCTTCCCCTGTCAGGAGCCGGTAGTGTCCTGCGAGGAACTCTATGTCCCTCCTTAACTGATCCTGTAGTATCTTGGTCCCGGTGGAGATTATAGCCCTCTGTCCGGAGGTTATAAGAGGTATCAGGTATGCGAAGGTCTTCCCTGTTCCGGTGGGAGCTTCGACGAGCTTAACACCTCCTTCCTCTATTAGCTCCCGGACTATCTCTATAAACTCCTCTTGGGATCTCCTCCTCTCGAAACCCTTTGTGAGAAGATACTCGTAAAAATCCTGTGCGTCCATCAGAGAACTTTTATGTATCCGAATCCGTTGGTCTGAAGTCTCCCTACACTCCCCACCCCGGAGGGGACTATCTTGACAAAGTCAAAGAAGTTCTCGTATTTGAGTTTGAGGCTTCTTATGGTTATGTCACAGATGTAAAACTCCACCTCGAACTGGGAAAGATAGGAGAGACGCTCATGGGCACGTTTGAGATCTATCTTTTCCTTCTCCCACTTTGTCCCTTTGTGGGTTTTCATGAAGAACTTTACTCCTACACCGTTGGCAACGAGTATAAGCTTGATTCTGAAAGGATCGAAGTCGTAAGCGGATAAGTGGTTTCTCATGTTGGTAAGCATTGCGTGGAACCTACTTTCCTGAGGAAAGTCACAGTGGTAGACAACCGCGTCTTCGGTCTCCTTCTGGGGCAGGTCCTCCAGACTCAGCCTCGGAAGACTCTGCTTCTTTTCCTGGGCAAAGGCCCCTTTCATGAGGAAAGGCATGGATAAGGTAAAGGCTCCTACCTTTATGAAGTCCCTTCTGTCCATGGCACACCCCCTTTAGGTTTTTATTTCCCTGAATAAGATAGCATCGTGGGTATGGGAGTGCCACAGAGTTTGAGATTTTATTCGGATAAAATCGGGGTGCCGGGACTTGAACCCGGGACCTCTGGCCCCCCATGCCAGCGCGCTGCCACCTGCGCTACACCCCGTTCTCTAACTATTTTATATTCTTCAGCTTAAGCTCCACAAGCTCCAGAAGTTTCCTGCTGGGCTTGAATACGACCACCCTCCTGTCGGGAACGGGAACTTCCTCTCCCGTCCTCGGATTTCTCCCTATCTTGCCTTTCCTGACCTTTACGAGGAAGGTTCCGAAGCCCGATATCTGAACCTTCTCTCCCTTCTTCAAGGTAGACTCAATTATCTCGAAGATCTCGGAAACTATCTCGTAAACTTCCTTCTTGGTGAGATCGAACTCACCCTCACACCTTTCGTAGATCAGGTTGGCTATGTCCCTCTTGGTCATCCTACAGCTCCGGAAGGTTCAAAGCTTCCACTTCTTCTTCAGAATATCTCCGAGCTTAAACCCTGCTGCGGAGACCTCTTCAGCTTTTTCCTCAGTCTTTTCCTCTTCCTCGCCCCGGAGGGCCTTTATGGAGAAGGTAACCTTTCCTTCCTTGGTGTTAAGGTCTATTATCTTCACCTCGTACTCACCGCCCTCCTCGATCCTAACGTCCCTCGGAACCTCCGAAAAGGGAAGCAGGCCTTCCACACCTTCAGGCAGTTCGAGGAATGCTCCGAAGGGCATAACCTCCTTTGCCTTCAGTTTGACCACATCACCCACCTTGTACTTCTCGGAGATTATATCCCAGGGGTTGGGGGTGAGCTGTTTCAGACCAAGCTTTACGAACTTGCCTTCGGTTCCGAGAACCGCAAACTCCTTTTCCTCACCCTCTTTGAGAACCTCCTCGACCCTTTTAGGCTTGGTCCAGGAAAGATCGCTTCTGTGGATTATTCCCTTTACCTTTTCGCTCCCCAGGTCTATTATTGCTCTGCTTCCCTCTATCTTCTCCACCCTGCCCTTCACCTTGGAACCTACGGGATGCTCCTCTATGAACTCCTCCCAGGGCTTAGGAAGGGCTTGCTTTATGCTTAAGATTATTCTTTTTCTCTTAGGTTCTATTCTGAGGATCTTAGCCTTTACAGACTCTCCCCTTTCGGGGACCTCTCCGTTCCAGCTGATCTCCTCGGAGGGCACGAATCCCTCGAGGCCGTCCTCTATGTCTATGATTAAACCCTTCTGAACCGCCTGAGCTACCCTGCCTTCTATGATATCCCCTTCTTTGTGCTCTTTAAGGAACTTGTCCCACGGGTTCTCCTTCATCTCTCTGAGGGAGACTATGATGAAGTCCCTCTCCCTACTCTTTTTCTTAACCTTAACCTTGATTGTTTCATCTACCTCCGCGTAGTTGTAAGGATTCTTATCCCTTCCCCAGGAAAGCTCTTCCTTGGGCAAGAAAGCCCTTAGAACACCGTCTATCAGCAAGGTTATCCCCTTGTTAGGATCTATCTTTATCACCCTGCCTTCTACAACGTCCCCTTTCTTTAGAGTCTTTAGAAGCTCCTGTTTTCTCTTCTCCCTCTCCTCCTCCACGTAGGCCCTGTGAGATACAACCACCTTGGGCCTTCCTTCCTGAACCTGGATCTCCAAGATCTTAACCCTGACTGGCTTACCTACGCTGAGCTTCTTACCCGCCTCGCTCGAGGGTAGAAAGGCCTTTACACCTTCTATGTCCACTATGAATCCGCCCCTGACCTTTTTCTCCACGTTCCCGACTACGTCCTTTCCTTCCTCCTTGGCCTTCTGAAGCTCTTCGAGGCCCTTTTGCTGGGCTATCACCCTGTAGGATAGTCTCGGGTAGTCAAGGCGGGGAGATATCCTAACTATTACCGCCTGGATCTCTTCTCCCTCACCCACCTCCGGAAGCTCCTCTCTCGGTATCACTCCCTCCACCTTGTAGCCTATATCCACATAAACGTATCTATCGTCTACCTTGACCACCTTCCCTGTAACTATCTTTCCCTTTTTGAAGTCCTCTTCTTTGGGAATAGCTTCGCTGAGGAGTTTCTCAAATTCGTTCATTCGGTCCTCCACGGGAGAATACATTATATACTATTAACCACGGAGGCGATATGGAGTTCTTCTTCTTCCTCGACGTTTACGCGGACAGACAGCTCATAGACTACTACATACTGGCCTTTAAATTGGGGAACCTGAAGTCCGTAGAGCTGAAGGAGTGGTCCGGGAAGAGTTACATAGTAGGCATAAAGAACTGGGAAAGGTTCAAGGAGACCACATACGACATCGTCCTTTACGAGCTGGGGGACGAGATAGAGAGGTTCAGAGACATAGAGACCGCCTTCAGGGAAGGATATAAGATAGCTTACAGAGAGGCGGCGAGGAGGGGAGCCAAAAGGATACTCCCCGCCATAGGATACGGCAACCCTCCCGTGGATATAGTCAAAAAGTTCTTCCCGGTGGAGCCCGAGTTTGAGAAGTTTCCAGAAGACATAGATAAGTTCCTGGAAGATATCGTTAAGAACACGCCGAGAGAACTCACCAAGAGAGGATTCACCGATGAAGAGTTCCCTTTCTGAACTCTTAGAGGATCTGACTCCGAAACGCATAGTAGAGGAGCTTAACAAGTATGTAGTGGGCCAGGAGGAGGCTAAGAAGGCGGTTGCGATAGCCCTCAGAAACAGATGGAGGAGACAGAAGCTTCCCGATTACATAAGGGACGAGGTAGCCCCCAAGAACATCCTTATGATAGGCCCGACCGGTGTTGGGAAGACGGAGATAGCGAGGAGACTCGCAGGCCTTATAAAAGCTCCCTTCGTGAAGGTGGAGGCAACCAAATACACCGAGGTGGGATACGTCGGCAGGGACGTGGAGTCCATGGTGAGGGAGCTGGCGGAGGTCTCCTACCAGATGGTAAAGAGAGAGAAGGTGGAGAAAGTTAGAGAGAGAGCCAGGAGGTTGGCTGAGGAGAGGGTGCTCGATTATCTGACACCTCAGCAGTTTACCAGCTTCGGCATAAGGGAGACTCAGGACTCGGGTAAAAGGGAGGAACTCAGGGAGAAACTCAGAAAAGGAGAGCTGGACGAGAAGGTAATAGAGATAGACGTCAAGGAGAAGGCCATCCCTATGATAGGGATAGCGGGACCGCCCGGGCTGGAAGAGCTTGAGAATCAACTGAGGGAGATGTTTTCGAACCTCATGCCCTCCAAAAAGAGGAGGAAGCTAAAGGTCAAGGAGGCCCTTCATATATTGGAGCAGGAGGAGGCGGAGAAGCTGATAGACATGGAGGAAGTGGCGAGGGAAGCCATCTTCAGGGCGGAGAACTTCGGGATAATCTTTATAGACGAGATAGACAAGATAGCGGTCAAGACCCCGGGGCACGGGCCGGGGGTTTCGAGGGAGGGAGTCCAGAGGGATCTGCTCCCCATCCTGGAAGGAACTACGGTGAACACCAAGTACGGCCCCGTAAAAACCGACCACATCCTGTTCATAGGGGCGGGTGCCTTCCACATGGCCAAACCCTCGGATCTTATACCCGAGCTTCAGGGAAGGTTCCCCATAAGAGTGGAGCTAAAACCACTGACCAAGGAGGACTTCATAAGGATCCTCACCGAGCCCGAGAACGCCCTCACCAAGCAGTATGTAGAGCTTCTAAAGACGGAGGGGGTGGAGATAGAGTTCACGGAGGACGCCATAGAGGAGATAGCGAGGATCTCCGAGGAGATAAACAACAGGACCGAAAACATAGGAGCAAGGCGTCTTCACACGGTTATGGAAAGACTCCTCGAGGATATATCCTTCAACGCTCCGGACATGGCTGGTCAATACATAATAATCGATAGTAAGTTCGTCAAAGCCAAGCTCGAGGACATAGTAGAGGACGAGGAGCTAAGCAGGTACATCCTTTAAGAACTCCTTAAGCCACCAGTGGACGTCCCTCTCTCTGACTATCTCTTTGAGCTTCCTCATCCTCTCCTTTCTGTCCCTCTTCTTCATCTTCAAAGCCATGTATATGGCTTCCGCCACCTGATCCTCGTCGAAGGGGTTTACTATAAGCGCTCCTTCCCTCAGCTGGACGCTCACTCCGGCGAACTCGCTCAGGATGAGAACACCTTCATCGTTCGTTCTTGAAGCCACATACTCTTTGGCAACCAAGTTTAACCCATCTATTACCGGTGTTATTAGGGCGAAGTCAGCCATCATGTATAAGGATGCGAGCCTCTCATCCCCGTAATTTTTGTAATAGTAGTAGATGGGGACCCAGCCCGGCTCCCCGAACCTTCCCTCCACCCTTCCCACGATCTCGTCCGTTCTCCTCTTTATGTCCATGTAATCCTCGAGCTTAGTCCTTGTGGGGGCAGCTATCTGCATGAAGGAAACCTTACCCCTGAAGGAGGGATACTTCTCGAAGAACCTCTCAAGACCTCTGAACTTTTCCTCAAGACCTTTCGTGTAGTCTAGCCTGTCCACACCTATTCCCACGTACTCGACGCCGAGCTTTCTCCTTAGGTTCCTCGCATACCTTACTACCTTGGTATCGGTTCTGAGCTTTTCCCATCTCTCCACGTCTATACCTACCGGAACCGCCCTGACCTCTATCTTTCTCCCGTTCCAGTAGACTGTGTTCCCGTCAGGGAAAGCACCGAGAATCTCCCTCACGCACTCTAAGAAGTTGTTCACGTAGTATTGAGTGTGGAAACCTATTACATCCGCACCCAGCATACCTTCGAGAATTTCCCTCCTCTGGGGCAGGAACCTGAGCATAAAGTAGGGAGGAAAGGGGATGTGCCAGAAAAAGTAGATGGGATCTTTTATCCCCTCGTCCTTGATCAGTTTGGGAACGAGAGCCAGGTGGTAGTCGTTCACTATTATCTTAGATCCCTCTTCGTATACCTCCTTGACCGCTCTCGCGAACTTCCTGTTAACCCTTCTGTATCCGAGCCAGTAGCTGTCATCGAAGTGGGTTCTGTTAAGGAACATGTGGCTGAGGGGCCACAGGGTCTCGTTGGAAAATCCGTAGTAGTATTCGGATACGTCCGCACTCGTAAGGGGCACCTGCTTCATCAGGAATTTATCGTGTATCCAGACTTCGAGGGGAGTCTTCTGCCCTCTCCTGCCCCAGCAGATCCATATACCTCCATTCTTACGCAGTATAGGCTCTAAGGCTGAGACGAGACCTCCCACCGTCTTTTCGAGGTTCGCTTTCCCCCTCTTCGCCTCCACCTTGTAAGGTTCTCTGTTAGATACAACTATGAGCTTCATAGTTTAGGTAATATGATAATTCCGGAAAATTTCCTTGCAAAACCCGATCATACTTACCACAACCGCAGGGATTTATAATTAGAGCTATGTTTGAAGTGACCTTCCTGGGCGCGTTTTTAGCGGGGATACTCGCATTCCTGTCGCCCTGCGTTCTTCCCATAATACCTGCATACCTGTCCTACATATCTGGCGTTGGTGTTGAGGAGGTTCAGAAGGAAAGCAAAGCTTTCAATACAAAGATATTCCTCTCGACTCTGTTCTTCGTGATCGGCTTTTCCATAGTGTTTACACTACTCGGGGCGGGAGCCTCTTTTATAGGTCAATTCCTGCGAGCTTATCAGACGGAAATAGCCAAGATAGGTGGGGGGCTGGTCATATTTTTCGGACTCCACTTTGCGGGAGCGTTCCTGAGACCTAATTTCCTGAAGGAGCTTATCGGTGTGCAGGCCTTTCTACTGTCTCTATACCTATTTGAAGTCATATCGAAGGAAGCCTTCTTAAATCTCACGGGAGCCCTTGCGATCGTTCTGGCCCTGTATGTCTTCGGTGTTCATCAATACCTGTATAGACAACTCAAGAAGGAGGCCAAAGCCAAGGCTTCCTATATAGGAGCCTTCCTGATAGGTGTAGTCTTTGCCTTCGGATGGACGCCCTGCATAGGCCCCGTGCTCGGATCCATTCTATTTTTGGCCTCCCAACAGGAGACGGTCAGGGAAGGAGCTGTTATGCTGTTTCTGTTCTCCCTCGGCCTTGGAATACCATTCCTCATAGCTGGTCTCCTCTTCTCTCTGTTCCTCAACTTTGTCAAGAAGTTCGGGAGGTTCTTCGGTGTGGTCGAGTTCGCGGGAGGTGTGCTTCTCATATCCCTCGGTGTTCTTCTTGTTCTCGATAAACTCAGCTGGTTTGCCTCCCTCGGAGTCGGTATATGAGAGTGGTGGTGGTAGACTACGGGATGGGAAATCTAAGGAGCGTGGCAAAGGCCTTAGAGTATGTGGGATTCCCTGAGGTCAAGATAAGTTCGGATCCGAAAGAGGTGAGAGAAGCTGATGCTCTCGTCTTCCCGGGTCAAGGAGCCTTCAGGAAAGCTATGGAGAACCTGAAGGATCTCGGGCTTCTCAAACCCCTAAGAGAACATGTGGAGAGAGGCAAACCCTTTCTGGGAATATGCCTTGGCCTCCAGCTTCTTTTTGAAAAGAGCTACGAGCACGGAGAGACGGAGGGCCTCGGACTCCTTGAGGGAGAGGTGGTCCTGCTTCCACCGAAGGTAAAACTACCCCACATAGGTTGGAATCAGGTTTGGATTAGAAAGAAAGGGGGACTCTACTCTGGGATAGAAAGCGGGGACTTCTTCTACTTCGTCCATTCCTACCATGTGGTTCCGAGGGACAGCGGTGTTGTGGCTTCAACTACAGACTACAGCGTGGATTTCGTCTCCGCGGTTCAGAAGGAAAACCTCTGGGCGGTTCAGTTCCATCCAGAGAAGAGCCAGAGGAAAGGCCTCCGGCTCCTCGAGAATTTCAGGAAGTTCTGCGAAAACGCCCTTTAAAAGGAAACTCCTGCGACCGCGAAGGGACCTTTGATCTTTATGTCCGCATTTATGTCGCTAACACTGTCGAGTTTCAGCTGTTCGTATCTGTATCCCACACCCACGAAGAAGGTAGCTGTTCCGGGTATGGAGAAGGGCTTTATCCTGAGTTCGCCGGTAATGTCGTAGTATCTGTTCCCCGAATAGGTTATACCTCTAAGCTCACCCAGCACGGATACGTAAGGCAGATTTAAGCCAAGACTTGTGTAGAGCATGGGAATAGGTATGGTGGCGGATTTGGATTCTGAAAGAGTCCCGGAAGTATCCCTTATGCTCCCTTCGAAATTTACCACCCTGACATTCACACCGAGTTCCGCATCAAGTGCACCACCGGTCAGGGATCCTATAAAGGGCAGGTTGTAGTATAGGCCAACATCGTATCTGTCGAGCTTAACCTTTGTCTCTACAGTTGTGCTTGCTGTAAAGGTTTGCCCACCGTAGGTTATAGTTTGCGTGAGCTGTTTTCTCCCGCTGAACTCCATGGGCATATACTGAAGGTAGAGGTTCGGGATAATGGGTATCTCTATCTTAGCTCTCGCGAAGGGCTTCGTCTTTTTGTCCAGACCCAGGGTATCCTTTAGGTCTATACGCGTTCCCGTATCCGCGGGATACTGGAGATAACCAGATGGATCGTGGCTAATGGCTCCTACCGAGAGGTCTATCTTTACAAGAGGAAGGGAAAAACCTGTGCCCGAAATCAACAGTGTGCCGACAGCGAGGACATACTTTTTCATCCTTACACCTCCTTACAGATTCTTATAAACGGATATTCTCGCAGAAACTTTACGCAGGTAATCCTTTGTTTCCCGATACGGCAAATTCCTGAGTAAAATTCTGTAAACATCGTCCGGATCCATGGCGTTGGCCACTTTATAGGCTCTTTTCAAGCTTGTAGTTCCCGTGAGAGCTCTTGCCACGTTTCCCGGTCCGGTATTGTAAGCGGCTATGGTGCAGTAAAGCCTGCTTTCCGGGTTCTTTACCCCTTTGAAATACTTGTAGTAGAGTAGATACACGTAGGTCGTTCCTATCTTTATGTTGTTTTCCGGATTGTAAAGGTAAGAGGGCGCAAAGAGCACGGGTCTACCAAGCAGGAACTCACTCACATCCCTGCCCGCGGTCTGCGGAACTATCTGCATAAGCCCGTAGGCGGGAACGTGAGAAGTAGCGAGGGGATTGAAATAGCTTTCCGTATGGATTATGGCAAAGATTAGGGGATAGTCAAGACGCCACCTGTCCGACTCTCTGACCACTATGGGTTTATACTGACGGGCCTTCTCCAGAACTCTCTTGGGGGGAAACCTGACTACGAAGGTTGTGTAACTGCCTTTTGCATCTCTTCCTCTATGGATAGCTCCCTTTTTAATGAGGCGTCTCACACCCTCTTTGAGTTCAGAGGTGCTCACTTTATCCTTTCCAAAAACTATCGGTGTAAGGACGGGGTCCCTCTTCAGCTCGCCCGTCTTTATGTGCTTGAGTTTCCGGACTCTTCTCTCTATATTGCTGAGGAGTCTATCGGATCTGAAGGCTTCCTTCTCGTCTTGGGAGGTAAAGTCCTCAAGCTCTTTTTTTAGAAAATTTTTAAAGTCCCTAATACCATCCCTTACCTCAACTCTAAGTTCACCTTTTTTGAAGTCAAAGACCCTTTTTACTCTGAAGTTATCCGAATACTGCACGATCTTCCTTCTGTCGGTAGCCTCGTATACATCCCAGTGGCTGAGCACCTCCCCTTTGAACTTCCGGAACTCCTCTATAGTTATCCTTTTGTACTCCTCAAACTCCCTGTTTATCTCCTCAAGGTATCTGTTGAAACCCTCCTCTTCCTCTCTGTATCCCTCCAATTCTTTCTTCAAAAATTCCTGAAAGCTCTCCTGGGCAAAGGCTGTGCTTAAGAAGAGTCCGAGGAGGAACTCCCTCCTGTTCATACCTTATCTCTCCTCACACATCAAAACGTAGAAAACTTCCTTCTCCCTGTCGTAGTATGTCTCCACTATACGCGCTCTTATCGTTTGACCCTCCGTGGTCTGGACGCTGTAAACGGAAAGGGAAGACTGGGACCCTCCCGAAGAACTTCCCCTCATGAAGTATTCGAGTTGGGTGTTCACCGTAACACCCTTCTGCCGTGCTATCTCGTCTATTGCCCTCGCTATGGCGGTAGCCCTCTGGTAGGGAAAGCCCTTCATATGAACTCCCGCACTCCCTATACCGCATATCTCCCCCTTCTTGGGCTTGTAGTGGTATATCCATTGGGGAGGTTTAGAGGATTTCTCACCGCATCCCCACAAAAGTATAAGGAAAAAAAGGAAGAGAGAAAGTCTTATATCAACGTCCTCCTTTAAACTCTTTCTCTATCTCCTTATCCAGCTCCTGATACGCCTTCTTGGCCTGGTAAAGTTGCCAGAGGGCTTGCTCGTTCTTGAGGCTCGTCTCGAGCTGTGTCTTTATAAAGTCCTTGACCATCTCCGGATCCACACCCACGAGAACGAACAGCTCGTTGCAGGGTGACCTCCAGAGAGCTACTTGCTTGGACCCTCTTATGGTCTGATAGGCAACCTGCTTCGAGACCTGAACGGAAACTCTGTCTACTGTCTCAGCGTCTCCCACGCCGGTTACCTGCATGAAGTTCTTGACCATGTTCTTTACCCTTACCTCTATCATCCTGGCAAGCTCATCCCTGGCGTTAGCGAGCGCTTCCGTCCGTGCAAACTGAAGACCTGCCTTGCCTATACGGGCGGATCCTACCGCCGCTATCTTGGAGCCTTCAACCTGCGGGTTCAGGACCCAAGAAGGTGCACCCTTGAGGCAGGGGTCTCCCTCGAATCCCGTAGCGGCCTGCTCCTTCTTCTTACCGCAGGATGTAACGAAGGATAGGGCCATCAGTCCCGCGAGAGAGAAAGCTACAGCCTTCTTCATCTTTCCACCCTCCTTTTGGTCATATTATAGATCTGGAAAGTTTTTTGAGTCGTGAAATTTCACATCAGAACCCGGAGCTTTAACTTTCCAGTTACCAGGTTTATAAGCTCGGGAGAGGGATTTACTCTGTAATCGGGCGGTGCCTGAAGGACAGCTTCGAAATCCCTGCTGACAACCTTAAAGACTACCTGAAGGCCCTCCTCACTTTGGCTCCTGTCAAGGATCCTCTTCAAGGCTTCCAGCTTGCCGTTGAGGGTATCCTCCCTCTTTAGAACAAAGGTTATGGCTCCTGAAGTGTTCTTTGAGAACTCCTCCGGAAGAAAGACCTCCTTTACGAGAAATTTGAGGTTTTCGGTTTCAAGATCCTCTTCCACACTCCCGTGCAATACAACAACGCTATCTTCCGAAATCCTGTCTCTGTTCTCCTCGAACACATCCGGGAAGGCGACCGCCTCTATCATGCCGGATCTGTCTATGAGATTGAACACAGCCATGTAGGTTCCGTTCTTGGTCTTCTTGACCTGGAGGTTGGATATAACGCCCGCGAGCGTATAGGATCTACCGCTTTCGAGATCCTCTATCGGTGTGAACTTGCCCCCGAGTAGGGACTCGTACTTGTCGAGGGGGTGTCCCGAGATGTAAAAGCCTATAACCTCCTTCTCCATCTTGAGGATCTCGTTCCTGTCCACCTTCTTCTCGGGTGTTCCTCCAAATAGGGCATTCTGGCTCAGATTAGCCATGCTCTTGCCCGCGGAGGAGAGCCTCTCCAGGAGCTCCTCCCTTCTGCTTCCCGTCCAGTCGAAGGCTCCTGCCTTTATGAGGCACTCCAGAACCTTTTTGTTCACCTTCTTCCCGTCCACCCTTCTCACGAAGTCCTGTAGGCTCCTGAACTTACCTTTCTCCCTTGCGGAGATTATGGCTTTGGCTGCTTCCTCACCGACTCCCTTTATCCTGCCTATCCCGAACCTTATCTTTCTGTCGCCCTCTATTCTGAAGCCCACATCGCTCCTGTTCACATCGGGAGGGAGGATCTCAAAGCCCATCAGCTTTGCGTCCTTTATCAGGTTTATAAACTTGTTATCGTTCTTTTCGGTGGTGAGCTTGACGGCGAAGAACTCCTCGGGGTAGTGGGCCTTCATGTAGGCGGTCCAGTAGGAGATGTATCCGTAGGCTACCGAGTGGGACTTGTTGAAGGAGTAAGAGGCGAATTTCTCTATGTCCTCCCAGAGCTTTGTTATCTTGTCCTCTGGATAGCCCCTCTCGACAGCCCCTTTAATGAACTTCTCCCTCATCTGCTCCATAAGTTCCTTCTTCTTCTTTCCTATCGCCTTCCTGAGTGTGTCCGCCTCTCCGGGAGTGAAGCCCGCGAGGATCTGGGACATCTTCATCACCTGCTCCTGGTAGACGATCACCCCGTAGGTCTCTTTGAGAACTTCTTCGAGTTCGGGGAAGGGATACTCTACCTCCTCCCTTCCGTGCTTCCTGTTTATGTATCTGTCCACGAGACCGCTCTTGAGGGGGCCCGGTCTGTAGAGGGCGAGGACCGCCACTATGTCGTCGAAGGAGTCGGGCTTGAGGCGTTTCAGGAGCTCCTTCATACCCCTGCTCTCGAGTTGGAAGACTCCCGTTGTGTTCCCCTCCTGAAGGAGCTCGAAGACCTTGGGATCGTCCATGGGGAGGGAGAGGAAGTCCACATCTATCCCCCTCCTCTCTTTGACGAGATCCCTCATGCCCTTGAGCTCTGTTAGGGTCTTGAGGCCCAGAAAGTCCATCTTTAGGAGCCCCAGATCTTCCAGCTTGGTCATGTCATACTGGGTCGCGGCGGTCCCGTCCCTGTCGTAGAACATGGGTATGAGCTCTGAAAGTGGCTCGGGTGCTATGACCACGCCCGCCGCGTGGAGGGATGTGTGCCTTGTAAGGCCCTCCAGCTTAAGGGCTATCTGGACGAGCCTGTCTATCTCCGGATTTTCTCTGCAGAGCTTCCTGAACTTACCTACGTTGTCCTCTATGTCCCCCCTGTGGGCTCCGTATCTCTCTTTTAAAACCTCCAGGGGAGTCAGATACATCTCCTCGAGGGAAAGCCAGGTCCCCTGAACGTCCCCCTGGGGTATGAGCTTGGCCAGCTGGTCCGCGGTGGAGTAGGGCAGGCCGAGGGCACGGGCCACGTCTCTGAGGGTCTGCTTTGCCTTCATGACGTTGTAGGTGATTATCTGGGCCACGTTCTCGTGCCCGTACTTCTCCTTCACGTAGTCTATGACCCTGTCCCTGTTGTCCTGACAGAAGTCCACGTCTATGTCGGGCATGGAGACCCTCTCTGGGTTTAAGAACCTCTCGAAGAGGAGGCCGTGCCTTATGGGGTCCACATCCGTTATGCCTATGGCGTAGGCAACGAGGGATCCCGCCGCGGATCCCCTTCCCGGTCCCACGGGTATGTCCCTGCTCTTGGCCCAGTTTATGAAGTCCTGAACTATCAGGAAGTATCCAGCAAAGCCCATTCTGTTTATGACGTCCAGCTCGTACTCGAGCCTCTCCCAGTACTCCTTTGAATCCCTCGCCTGTCCTTTGGCTATCCTCTGCCTGAGTCCCTTTACCGCGAGGTGTCTGAGATGCTCTTCCAAGGTGGTGTCCTTGGGAACTTCGTATTTAGGAAGCAGGTATCCGCTGCTTTCGAAGAGCTCGAAGCTGTCCGCGGTCTTTTCCATCACCTCGAGGGTATTCAGGAGGGCCTCTTCCCATCCGTCTAACTTGCCCTCGAACTTTCTCCAGACCTCCTCGGGGCTCGCGAAGTGGAGTCCCTCGTTGGCGCACCTGAAGCCTCCCTTTGTGATCTCGTGGATGGTTCTCTTCATCTGTATCGCCATCAGGACCGTGTGGGCGTCCCTGTCCTCGGGGTTCAGGTAGTGGGAGTCGTTGGTGGCTATCAGCTTCACCCCGTACTTTCTTGCTATCTCTATCAGGTTCCTGTTGGCTACAGCCTGCTCGGGAAGATCGTTGGCCTGGAGTTCAAGGTATAGATCCTCACCGAATATGTCCTTGAACTTCCTAACCCACTCGATAGCCTTCTCCGTCTCGTTTATGGAGGCGTAGTAGGTGGGAACCCCCTTCAGGCAGGCGGTCAGCGCTATCAGGCCCTCCCCGTATTTTTCCAGGAGCTCGTAGTCTATCCTCGGCTTGTAGTAGAAGCCCTCCTTGTAGGCGAGGGTGGAGAGCTTGAAGAGGTTCTTGAGACCTCTGTCGTCCTTGGCGATCAGTATGAGGTGGTGGTTGTATTTGTCCGTTATGTTGTCCTCGCTCCCCTTGGTCCTCCTGTCGAACCTGGATCCCGTCGTGAAGTAGGCTTCCATCCCTATTATGGGCTTTATCCCCTCCTTCTTTAGAGCCTTGTAGAACTGGTAGGAGCCGAAGAGGTTGCCGTGGTCCGAAACTCCTACCGCCCTGTATCCGAACTCCTTGGCCTTCTTGACGAGATCCTCTATCTTTATGGCTCCGTCGAGTAGTGAGTACTGAGTGTGGAGGTGGAGGTGAACGAAGTCTTTCATCGGAATCTCATATTACGGATCTTCAGGAGCAGGTCTTAATCCCAATTAGGCAGGTATTTCTTAGCCTTGAGCGGAGTGCTGTAAGTTCATATCAGGGCTACACCTTTTCCTCCTTGGGGACCTTGACTATAACTTCTTTCACCCTGTTCTTTTCCACCTCGCCCACTATGAACTTGAAGCCTCCCCTCTCGAACTCGTCCCCCTTCTTGGGAACCCTCTCGAGGTTGGCCATCACGAAACCGCTGACCGTGTCGTAGTCATATTCCTCTGGAAGCTCGAATCCGAGCATCTGGGCCACCTCCTCTATGTCCGCGGATCCGTCTATCCTATACATATCGTTGGAGATCTTCTCCACCTCCCTCTCCTCCTCCCACTCCTCTGGAACCTCCCCGATGAGCCACCTGAGAACGTCCGACATGGTCACCAGACCCGAGACAGCACCGTGCTCGTCCACCACTATGGCCATCTGGGTCCTGGCCTTCCTCAGCTCCTGCAGGAGACTTTCCACGCTCATGACCTCTGGAACGAAAAGGGCCTCCCTTCTGAAATCGGAGAGCTTCCTCTCCCTGTTTGCGCTCACGGGAAGCAGGTCCTTGACGTGAACTATTCCCGTTATGTCGTCGAGCTTCTCCCCGTAGACGGGCACCCTGCTGTGGCCGTGCCTTTTAATCTCCTCTATAACCTCCCCCACCTTCTTCTCCTCAGGAAGGGCGAATATATCGGGCCTGGGCGTCATTATCTCCCTTACGAGCACCTCGTCCATCTCGAAGACCTTCTCCACTATCTCCCTCTCCTCCTCGGTGAACTCTCCCGACTCAACTCCAAGCTCGAGTATTCCCAGAAGCTTCTCCTCCGAAAGCTCGTAGGTCTCCTCCTTGGCCTCCACACCCAGCCTTGAAAGTAGTCCCTGGAGGGGTCTCAGGAATATCCACCTTATGGGCATGCTGAGGGTGTGGAATATGTAGAAGATGGGCGTGTAGATGAGGGAGAGCCTGTCCGCTATCGGGAGGACCGCGTTCTTTGGAAGGGTCTCCCCGAAGATGAATATGAGCGTGGACATGAGGACCGCGGAGAGGAAGGCTCCTCCCTTTCCGAAAAGATCGGTAAAGAGCTTGGCCCCGTAGGAGGATATCAGGACGTTCACTATCTCGTTCCCTATGAGGATCGAGATCAGAAGCTCTTTTGGCTTGGAGAGGAGCTTCATCAGGAGCTTGTATACTCTGCTTTTTGAATACTTGAGAAGGACGGGCTTGCTGACGCTGAAGAAGACCACCTCGGAGGAGGCGAAGAAGCCAGAGGCCATCAGCAGGAAGGTGAAGACGAGAAGGTCAGTGTAGATTGCAGTTAACGATCCTTCCATTCAGCTCGAACCTCCTCACCCTTTCTGAACACTCCTGAATGTAATCGGGACACCTCGGGGCAAAGGGACACCCCTTCTGAGGTATCTCGTATTCTATCTCAGCGTAGCTCTCCGCTCTCCTCTCCCTCGGATGCTTAACTGGGACGTTGCTGAGTAAAAACCTGGTGTAGGGGTGCATGGGGTTTCTCAGGACCTCTTCCCTGCTCCCCAGCTCCATCAGCATGCCTCCGTAGAGGACCGCCACCCTGTCCGCTATCCTCTCCACCACCCTTATGTCGTGGGTTATGAAGATGAATGCTATGCCCTCCTTTTTAAGCTCCTCGAAGAGCTTCAGGATCTCCGCCTGAACGGAGACGTCGAGGGAGGCGGTTGGCTCGTCCGCCACTATGAGGTCTGGATCCAGAACTATAGCCCTCGCTATGGCCACCCTCTGTCTCTGGCCTCCCGAAAGGTCGTCGGGCCTTCTCTCCAGAAAACTCTCCTCCAGCTTCACCTTCTCGATAACCTCCCTGACCTTCTTCCTCCTTTCACCTACCTTGTGAACAACAAGAGGTTCTTCAACTATCTCCTTTACCTTCATCCTGGGGTTAAGAGAGTTCCTTGGATCCTGGAAGACCACCGAGACCTTTCTTGTATACTCCTTTCCCATGGAGAACACTTCCCTTCCCTCGAAAAGGATCCTTCCCGACGTGGGCCTCTCGAGCCTGAGAACGAGCTTACCCAGGGTGGTCTTCCCAGAGCCCGACTCACCCACCACACCGAGGATCTCCGATCTGTCCACGCTCAGGCTCACACCCCTCAGAGCGTAGAAGTGCTCCCTTCTGAAGAGACCTTTCCTGACGGGGTAAGCCTTGGATACCTGATCTATCTCCAGGAGCCCGCTCATATGGTCCTCGAGAACTTCAGCTCCTTCTTGTTTCTGAGATGGGCATCGAAGACCATGGCCACGTTCCTTATGAGGAGCCTACCCACGGGGAGGATATCGATCCTCCTGTCCTTTACCCTTATCAGGCCGTCCTCTTCAAGCTCCTTCAGCTCCTCCAGCTCCCTCTCGAAATACTCCTCGAAGTTTATTCCGAACATACTTTCTATCTTGGGGAAGCTCACACCCAGGTTGCACATTATGTCCATTATCACCTCCCTCCTCACGAAGTCGTCCTCGGTTAGAACGTATCCCCTGAAGGTGGGAAGCCTGCCCTCGTCTATAGCTTCGTTATACTCTCTCAAAGTCTTGTAGTTCTGGAAGTAGGAGTCGTAGAGCATTCCTATCGAGGTGGCGCCGAAGCCTATCAGCTCCACCCCCTTGCGGGTTGTATACCCCTGGAAGTTCCTCCAGAGCTTCCCTTCCCTCTGGGCCACCGCCAGCTCGTCCTCGGGCTTGGCGAAGTGATCCATACCTATGTAGACGTATCCCGCATCCTGGAACTTCTCTATCACCATCTCGAGTATGGAGAGCTTCTCCTCGGGGGAGGGGAGTGTATCTGGGTTTATGTGTTTCTGTATGGGCTTTACCCAGGGAACGTAGGCGAAGCTGTAGACCGCGAGCCTGTCGGGATTGAGCTCTATTACTTTTTCCACTGTCCTCTCAAAGCTCTCTCTCGTCTGGTAGGGGAGGCCGTATATGAGGTCTATGTTTACGCTCTGAAAACCGAGATCCCTGAGCTTTTCCATGGTCCTTACCATCAGCTCGTAGGGCTGGATCCTGTTTATAGCTTTCTGAACCCTCTCGTCGAGGTCCTGCAGTCCCATGCTTACCCTGTTGAAGCCCACCTCCCTTATGGTCTCGAGCTGTTCCTCTGTCGCGTATCTGGGATCTATCTCTATGCTTACCTCCGCGTCCTCGGAAAAATCGAACCTTTTTCTGATTTCTTCCATAAACTCCCTTATCTCCTCCGAGTCCAGGTAATTTGGGGTTCCTCCTCCCCAGTGGAGCTGTTCTACTTTTCTCTCTCTGTCCAGGAGCTCCGAGACCATGTCCATCTCTTCATAGACTCTGTCCAGGTATGGCCTCTCTATCCCCTTCCTGTGGGAGATTATTATGTTGCACCCGCAGTAGTAGCATCCACTCTCGCAGAAGGGGATGTGGAAATAAAGGGATAGGGGAGTTTTTCTGGAGTTGCTCTCGATTAGCTTCCTTTTATAATCCTCCTCCTTCACCTCCTCGGTAAACTCGGTCGCGGGCGGGTAGCTGGTGTATCTTGGGCCGGGCCTGTCGTATTTCTTTATAAGTTCCCTGTCAAAGATCGTTCTCATGCTTTTATAAATATAGCTCCTTTCATGCTCCGCCCAGTATGAGATGATATAGGAATATCAGCGGGGGGTATATGATCTTACCCAGGACTCCTGTAAAGAGCAATATGGTTATCACGAAGAAGCCGTATATCTCGTATCTGTAAAAGAGCTCCCAGTATTTGAAGGAGAGAAAGCTCATGAGGGCCCTGCTCCCGTCGAGGGGTGGTATAGGTATTATGTTGAAGAGGGCAAGAACCAGGTTTATAAGAACCGATTTGGTGCAGAATATCAGGAGGGGAGTTATTACCGACTGAGCCAAGAAAGGATCCACAGCATCGTAGAGACCGCTTATCACCCTGTACAAGGCTCCGAAGAGGATCGCGAGGCTCAGGTTCATCACAACGCCGGCTATGGATACGAAGAATGTCCCTTTTCTTATGTCTCTGAAGTTCGAAGGATTTATAGGGACGGGCTTCGCCCAGCCGAATATTATGGGCGATCCGAGGATTATGAACATGCCCGGAAGAAGAAGAGTCCCTATAGGGTCTATATGGGGAATGGGATTAAGGGTAAGCCTCCCGGCAAGTTTAGCTGTTGGGTCTCCCCACCTGTAGGCCACCCATCCATGGGCTACCTCGTGGAGTATAACCGCTATCATGAGGGCTGGTATAGAAAGGATCGCCTCGCTCAAACCCATAGCTTGTTCAGGAAATTATAAAATAACCCGATGAGGTCAATTGCCTTATACTCACTCCTGCTGATTCTAATTACAGCCTGCGGGGGCGGTTCCGGAAACCCAACCAACGGGAACACCGACGTATGGAAACCCGCACCGGGAACCACCTGGCAGTGGCAACTCACAGGAAGTGTAGATACCTCGGTTGAGGCTGAAATGTTCGATGTGGACCTCTTCGACACGCCCGTGGAGGTCATAGAAGAGCTTCACAGGAAGGGGAGAATTGTCATCTGCTACTTCAGCGCTGGAACCTATGAACCCTGGAGGCCGGACGCCTGGAAATTCCCTCAGGAAGTTATAGGCAATCCCCTCCAGGACTGGCCGGATGAGCGCTGGCTTGACATAAGACAGCTGGACGTGATCGGTCCCATAATGGAGGCGAGGCTCGATCTCGCTGTAAGCAAGGGGTGCGACGGTGTAGAGCCGGACAACGTGGACGGCTACCAGAACGATACGGGTTTCTCTTTAAGCTACGAGGATCAGCTCAGATACAACCGCTGGATAGCGGAGGAGGCTCACAAGAGGGGACTTTCTGTGGGTCTGAAGAACGATCTGGATCAGATCCCTGATCTTGAACCCTACTTCGACTGGGCTTTGAACGAAGAATGCTTTTACTACAACGAGTGTGATAAGCTTCTGCCTTTCATAAACAGAGATAAGGCGGTCTTTCAGGTGGAGTATGAACTGGATCCCTCCCAGTTCTGTCCTCAGGCAAACTCTATGGGATTTTCCTCTATGAAGAAGAGGTGGGAACTCGACGCCTGGAGGGTTGCCTGCTGGGAGCTTTAAAATAATATCCATGAACATAGACAGCAACGAGGTGGCTGAAAAGGTTAAGGAGCTTGTAGAGCCCATAATAATCGGCATGGGCTACAGGCTCTTCGATGTGGAGTTCAAGCCCGAGAGGGGGTGGGTCCTCAGGGTCATAATCGACAAGCCCGGTGGAGTAACAATAGGAGACTGCGAGGAAGTTAGCAGGAGGATAAGCGGTCTTCTGGATGTGGAGGACCTCATACCTTTTTCCTACATGCTCGAGATATCCTCTCCCGGGCTCACGAGATCCTTAGAAAAGCCAGAACACTACGAATTCTTCAAGGGTAGGCTTGTAAAGGTCGTCCTCAGAGAGCCCGTCGGAGGAAGGAGAGAGGCGACCGGATACGTGGAGGATGTCAAAGAAGGTATAATTACGCTACGGGAGAAGGAAAAGGGAGAGGAGCTTCACATACCCTTCTCCGCCATAGCTAAAGGGAGGTTGGAGCCGGAGAGATGGTAAAGAACATAAGAAGACTCATCGAGCAGGTGGCCAAGGAAAAGGACCTTCCCGAAAGGGTTGTGGAATACGCCCTTAAGAACGCCATAGCGATAGCGATCAAGAAGGACAAGAGGATAAAAGACAGCCTCGACATAGAGTTCACGGACGAGGGGATAAAGGTCTACGTGGTCAGGAAAAAGGGCAAGAAAAAGGAGAAGTTTCCCCTCGACATATCCACGGAAGACGTAAACAGGATAGCAGCTTACGCGGCCAAAGAAGAGTTCCTGAGCGAGCTCGAAAGAGCGGAAAGAGAGAGGGGCTTTTTGGAGTATAAAGAGCTCGAGGGAGAGGTAGTCACGGGAATAGTGAGGAAGATCTTCGATAACGGCGATATCCTGGTGGACCTCGGTAAGGTGGAGGCGGTCCTCCCGAGGAGGGAGCAGATCCCGGGGGAGACATACAGGGTAGGGGATAAAGTAAAGGCTCTCCTCTTAGAGGTAAAGAAGGTCCACGGAGAGCCGAGGCTCTTACTTTCGAGAACGCATCCCCTCTTCCTGAAGAGGCTTCTTGAGACGGAGATACCTGAGGTGGCGGAGAAGGAGATAGAGGTCAAGGCTGTGGCGAGGATACCGGGCGAGAGGGCGAAGGTGGCGGTCTACGCCAAGGACATGAAGATGGATCCCGTCGGTATAGTTGTGGGCCTCAGAGGTTCGAGGATCCAGCCTATCTCGGAGGAGCTTCACGGGGAGAAGATAGACGTGGTCAGGTGGACCGAGGAGGATGAGGAGTTCATAAGGAGGGCCCTCTCCCCTGCCCAGCCGACAGCGGTGAGGCTTATCCCCGAAGAGGAGAGGGCGGAGGTGGCGGTTCCCCAGGACCAGCTCTCACTCGCCATAGGCAGGAGGGGATCCAACGTGAAACTCGCCCACAAGCTGACGGGATGGCACATCGATGTGATGTCGGAGGAGGACTTTGAGAAGCTCACAGAACTTAGAGAGTCAGGATCGGGAGAGTGATAAACTCCTCAGGTTGAGCATAGAAAAGCTCGTTTACGGCGGATACGGCCTCGCGAGGCACAGGAGCAAAACCTTCCTCGTCAGATACGCCGCTCCCAGAGAGCTGGTGGACGCGGAGGTGATACATACAAAAAGGGACTACGCGGAGGCCCTTGTAAAAAGCGTTGTTCTTTCCTCCAACGTAAGGAGGGAGGCTCCCTGTCCATACTACGGCGTGTGCGGAGGCTGTCAGCTTCAGCACATCGAATACACCGCCCAGCTCGAGTCGAAGGAGGAGATTCTAAGAGAGACTCTCTCGAGAATAGGCAAGATAACGGATCCCAACCTAATGGACGGCATACCTTCGGGACAGGAGTTCGGATACAGGATCAGGGTCCAGTTCAAGGTCAGGAACGGCAGGGTGGGCTTCTTCAGGTGGAACGAGAGGGAGGTGGTGGACGTAGACCACTGTCCCGTGGCACACCCGAGGATAAACGATCTGATAAAGCCCCTCAAAGAGTGTGCGAGACACATAAGGGAGCTCCAGGAGGTCCACGTGATCTACTCCCCTTACGAGGACAAGTTCCTTCTCAAGTTCGTAACCCCTACCGAGATAGACAGAGGCCTTCTTGTCTCCCTCAAGGAGGACTACCTTCCCGAGGATGTGGTCGGGATAGGGGACTACTCGCGCCTGAGAACCATCCTCAACAGGCGCTACTGGATAGGAAAAGAGTATCTCTTCTTCAAGGTAGGTCCCTGGACCTACAGGGTGAGCGCTGATTCCTTCTTTCAGGTGAACCATACCCTGTGGGAGAGGTTTGTAGAGGCGGTGGCCTCGGACGTATCCTACAGGAAGGCCCTCGAGCTCTACTGCGGTGTCGGCTTCTTTACAATACCCCTCTCCGAGAGAGGGAACTTCATAGAAGGATCGGACAGCTCTGGATCTGCGATAGACGACGCGGATTACAACGCCAAGATCAACGGAAGGGACAACGTGGTCTTCGTAAAGGCTGACGCCTACAGACACCTTAAAAGCAGGGGAGGAGAGGTGCTGGATCTTGTGGTGCTCGACCCTCCCAGAAGCGGTCTTGAAGGGAAAGAGATAGACCTTCTCGTTAAAAACAAACCCGAGAGGATAGTCTACGTATCCTGCAACCCTTCAACCCTGGCGAGGGATCTCAAGGTTCTCATCAAGAACGGCTACCTTCTGGAGGGGATAAGGTTGATCGACATGTTCCCCCAGACCTACCACATAGAGAGCGTGAGCTATCTGAGGGTTCAGGAGTAGGAGAAGAGCATGTCTCCTTTCTTGATCTCCTTCGGCATGAGGACGATCTTGTCCTCGGACATGAACTGGACGAAACCCTCTATAAGGCCTATCAGGAAGTAAACCACCGGGGAATCCTCCATGTTTTCGGATCTGACCGCATCGCTGAATATGTCACCCTGAACCCGTATTGTTCCATTCTCCTTCTCAATCTTCTTTGCGAACCCGAGCTCCTCCAGCATCATACAGGTTCTCCTGACCGCCTCTTCCTTGTCGAGAACCTCCGGCAGTTTTCCTATGAGACTCTCCAGGAGCCTCGGCCCGCTGTGCCTTCCCGCATCTCTCAAGACCGCATTAGCCCCTTTATCTCCTATCAGGTTCTTTACACCCTCTATAAGCTCCACCATGGCGATGAGGAGGATATCGGGATCCACCATACCGCACCTGGTTAACCGAACCGCACATTTGTGCAGTCCGGTGCCGGGCTATTTATACCCCGCCTATTCAGGGTGCCCAGATACCCGGCAGGCGGCATTTGGACACCCATAGACCCTGTCCCAGGTAGCAGGGTCTCACGCCTTTTTAGGGTTCTCCCCACGTCCCCTGAAACAAGTAAGCGCTTTAGGGAAGACCCGCACCTGGGAACTCTAAGTGGGTCAGGGGAGAGCGCAGTTAGCGCCGCTACCCTCAGCACTCGCCAGAGATTGTACGGAGACCTTTTCAGGTTCCCCGCAGAGGAGAGGTTCCTTCCACCGGTTGACCCTACCTCCGTCCCTGGCTCACACCGAGGGCTTTCTATCAACAACCTGTAATTTCTGGGCACTTTCTCAGATAGCCCCAACCCTCTCCTCGCTATCACCCACGCTGAAGCTACGTCTTTGGTGAGTGATAACTGCGGTGTATACTTCAGTATCCCTATCACGCTTGTGTATGCAGGATTTACTTCTTTAACCGCTATCCCGTACCTTCTTGCAAGTTGAACTATCCTCTCCTTGAGCTTCCTGTATGAGAAGTTGTGCTTTACCCTCCTTGATTTTCTTCCCGTGTAGTCTCCTCTAAAGCCTTTGTTTTTAATCTTGAGGTATTCAAGGACTATTCCCTTCCTCTTCTCTAAGGCAATTCTGACTATTTGGTGAGCGTATTGCCATGCCCAGTAATCTCTCTTCGTCTTCCTACCATCCCACAGATGAGGTGTGGGTATCTCCCCGTAGCTTATCAGGTTCCCATCTTTGCTAACTTCCGCCCATGCTACGTGTGAGGGAAAGGCATTGAGGTCTATCCCTATCGCTCCTTCTTCAAAACCTATCTCTATCTCATGCAAAGGTTCTTCAAAGGTGATGTGGGCGTAATATTTTCCGTTTCTCTTTTGAACTCTTACCGAATACGGAACTTCTTGGGCAAGCAGGCTCCTGAAGAGCCAAAGCTTCTTGTGAGAGGTTACCATCTCAACGAATACCCAGCTCCTCGTTCCCGTGTTTATCCTGAGATACAGTTTGTCCTCCTTCTCAACAACCCTGAGGTTGAGATTTCCGTCCTTGGACTTGTCTCCTCTCGAATACAGGTTTCCCTGTCTCTTCTCTTTCCATTCTCTCTTTAGCTTTGTCCTTTCCTTTTCTGACAAGTGTTTTCCGGAGAGCTTTTCAAAGAGGACTCTTCCACCGAACACAACCTTCTCAGGTTTGAAGCCCAGTTCTTCTGCAGAGGCTATTATTCCCTGTGCCTCTAAGATTGCATCATCCACATAACGGGAGTTGAGACCAAAGATCTTTTGAAGCTCCTTTTTCAGCTCCTTTCTTGTCTTTCCTTCGAGAAGCCTTTTATATGCGAACCTCATACAGGAAGACCACCTTCTCATGAGGTCGTCCAAGATTTTTTTCTCCTCTCCCTTGACCTTAAGTATTGCCTGGATCGTGGTCATGATCTTGAGCATTTTGCTTTTATTATACGCGTTGCTGTAATTTACGGTTTTCTGCTTTTGCGGACTGCCTTTTACTTTTGTGCACAGTTGTGCGTTAATCCTCAACTGTTGTTGACCTCCTGATTTAAAAGATAGTCTCACTTAAGCTTGAGGAGGGGTGTCTCCAGGCTTCCGGTAAGCTCAACGAAATCCGCCGCTATGCTGTAGGTCTCCTTCAGAGTTCTGAACGCATCGAGCATACTCTTTTCAAAGTTCCTCTCGAGGCTCCTTATCATGTAGTCCACATCCCTCATCTTCACGAAGGCTATCCCGGACCACTTCTCCCTTATCATACCTACCGTAACGTGGACCCTGCTCAGGAACTGGAGGAGGTGCTCCTTCTCGAGTTTAATGCCCCCGTCTATTATGAGAACGTCGTTTCCCCTCAGCTTCCTTAGACCTTTGTAGGCCCCGAAGACGGAACTGTCCCTGACGTTGTTTATGAAACATACCTCTGGAAACCTTTCGAAGAGATCTTTGAAGTGAACGCTCACGGAGGCGTATATGTTATCTATACCTATAACCTTATTTATAAGCTTTAAGTTTTTCTCAAGGCGGGAATAAAGCTTTTCCTTCCCCTCTTTGAGAAGGTCCGAGTAAAGGAGGAGCAGGACTTTCATACTATAATTCTAAGCCACCGATGGATCTTTGTCTCAGGAAAAGACTCCTGATAAAAAAACCTGATATCCGTGATCTTGAAAACGTCCTGTGGTTCCACTGTGCGAGCGTAGGAGAGTTCAACACCGCCCTCCCCATAATAAAGGAACTTAAGAAGTTCTACAGCATAGTTTTAACCTACTTCTCTCCGAGAGCCAGAGAGTATCTGGAAAAAAAGGCAAACTTCTACGATCTTCTTTTCCCCCTCCCGCTCGACTTTCCCTTTCTGGTTAGAAGGTTCGAGAGTCTTATAAAACCTAAAGCTCTCCTCGTGATGGAAAGGGAGATGTGGCCTTCTCTGATAAAGTTCACGAGAACTAAAAAAATCCTTTTGAACGCCTACTCTACCGGAGGTCTTATGGAGAGGCTCCTGATAAAGGAATTTGATCTTGTGATAGCCCGGACGCAGAAGGACCGCGAGATATTCTTGGAGGAGGGAGCTAAGAAGGTTATAGCCTGCGGGAATCTTAAGGTGGTTCAGGAGATCGGTGAGGTTAAACCTCCAGATGTTCCTGAGGGGTGCAGAATCTTTGTAGCGGGGAGCACGAGAGAGGGTGAAGAAGAGGTGATCCTGAGGGCCTTTACGGAGCTGAAAGAGGATTTTCCCATCAGGTTCGTGATAGCCCCACGGCATATCAGTAGAGCGGAAGAGGTGGTCCGTCTGGCCAGAGGAATGGGATTTAAGGTATCCAAAATGTCGGAGAAGAACCATGACTGGGAGGTCCTCGTGGTAGATACCTTGGGTGAGCTTAAAAGTTTCTATTCGGTTGCGGATGTAGCCTTTGTGGGAGGAACTATGGCAAAGGTGGGAGGTCACAATCTCCTGGAGCCTGCTGTTTTTGGAAAGCCCGTTCTCTTTGGGCCGAACACGTGGAAGGTTAGAGACCTGGAGGAGATCCTTTTAAAGAAAGGCTACGGCTTCAAGGTAAGAGACTATATGGATATGGTCAGCGCTGTAAGAAAGATCCTTTCTGAAGGCTTCCAACCTAAAGAGAGCCTGATAGAGTATTCGAATAAGGTAAAGAAGTGCTACCTGAGCGGTTTAAGATCGGAGCTTGAGCAAGTCCATGATAAGTTCCTCGAGGGTGGTTAAGGTCTTCCTGAAGGCCTCAGCCCTCTTCGGAGGCTCCTCCACGCTCCAGTTCTCCCTCCTTTTGTGGGAGATAACGAACTCGCATCTCTCCCTCGCCTCGTTGCAGAGGGTAACGAGAATGTCGAGCTTTTTGTAAGGTATCTTCTCGAGGGGTTTAGGGAAAAGACCTTCGGTAGGATACCCCTTTTCCTTCAGAACCTCTATGGTTAAAGGGTCTACCTCTTCTTCAGGTTCAGTCCCGGCGGAGAAGACCTCCGCTCTGAGGCCGGCATCGGCGAAAAGTTTCCTGGCGATCGCCTCCGCCATTATGCTTCTTACCGCGTTTCCCCTGCTGACGAAGGCTATCCTCATGTCTTTAAATATTACCATGAGAGTCTTTCTCTCCCTTGGAGACGTCTCCGCTGCAAACTACCTCTACGAGATCCTGAAGGTAGGCTTCGAGAATACGGATTTTGTGGGTATCACGGATGATAGGCTTGAAAATCTCGGCATCAAAAGCGTTGGGAAGATATCAGATCTATCGGTAGTGGGCCTTGCGGAGGTTGTCCCGCGTCTTGCAAAGATAAGAGAAATCTTCAGAAGGTCTGTTGAGGAGCTGAAAAGGTGCGATGTTCTGGTCGCCTGCGATGCACCGGGTTTCAATCTCAGGCTCATAAAAAAGGCAAGGGAGGCAGGTGTTAAAAGGATCATTTACTTTATATCTCCCCAAGTCTGGGCCTGGAAGCCGGGAAGGGCCAAGACCATCGCCGAATTCTGTGATCACCTGATCGTGATACTCCCCTTTGAGGTAGAAATATACAGGAAGTTTAGAAACCTAAAGGTTCACTACGTAGGCCATCCTCTCGTGGATATGGTAAGGCCTGGTTTGGGAGAGGCGGAGTTCAGGAAAAGGCTCGGTATCAAGAGCAAGTTCATAAACCTAATGCCCGGAAGCAGATGGAGCGAGATCAAGAGACACGTCCCCTTGCTCAAAGAGGTTGTGAAAAAACTGGAAGACTTTGAGTTCGTCCTTCCTACCTTCCCTGAGTTCGAAAGGTTTTTGAAGGAAAGTTTTTCGTTCCTTCCCGTGAAAGTTATAACCGAAAGGGACATCCCCTCTCCTGCTTACAGCTCCATGTTCTATTCGGAAATCTCCCTCATAGCCTCCGGAACCTCCTCCCTCGAGGCATCCCTTGCGGGAAATCCTCATGTGGTCTTCTACAGGGTAAACTCCTTAACTTACCTTCTGGGAAAGTTTCTCGTGAAAGTCCCTTTTATCAGCCTCCCCAACATAGTCCTGCAAAGGTGCGCGGTTCCCGAGCTAATAAACGAAAGCCCCGAGAGGCTGGTCGAGGAAGCGGAAAAGCTCCTGAGGAGTGCGGATATAAGAGAGAAACAGAAGAAGGCCTTCCTGGAGCTGAGAGAGAGCTTAGGCGGGGAGGGTGTTCTCGGAAGACTGAGAGATATCTTCCTAAGATTAATTAAGGAAAGCTTTGTCTAATATCTATCATTCTCAAGTGGAGCGAGCGTATATGCAACGGTTTTAATGAGGAAATGAACTGGACCGAAATGCGCGTTGCGAATCCTTAATCCTTAGATAGGTTTGTCATACACAACCTTTTGTGGCCTAAGCTTTTGAAGCTTATAACTCTTTCCAGCTCATTGTCCTTCAATAAAATGAGGTTTTTTCCAACAGGCTCAAAACTACTTGACAGTGCAGTTCCTTGGTGGTATATTTAATCACAGCTATAGGTGAGAAAGAGGTTGGGAGTGAGAAACTCCCTCCCCCTCCCTCCCCAAGAGTTTTTGCCCCTCCGCCCGGAGGGGCCTTTCTAAATTAAAGGCGTTCTCTCCTTAAGGATTTTGACAACCTCATCAAAAACCTGATCTTCGGGCATATCGGTTCTGAGGACGACCACTCTGTCTGGTTCTTTCCTTGCGATTTCTAAAAAGCCTTTCCTGACCTTTTCGAGGAACTCGAGACTTTCGAATCGGGTCTTCTCCCTTACTCTATCGAGGGCGGTTCTTGGGTCCAGGTCGAGGAGGAAGGTCAGGTGGGGCCTGAGGCCGAAGGTGGAGAAATCGTTTAGCCTCTTTACAAGCTCAAGCTCTATCCCCCTGCCGTATCCCTGGTAGGCGAGGGTGGAGTCGGTGAACCTGTCGAGGATTACGATCTCCCCGGATTCAATAAGGGGAAGGATGACCTCTGAGCATAGGTCCGCTCTGGAGGCCTCGAACAGGAGGAGCTCTGTCCTTTCGCTCATCTCTTTCCCGAGTATGATCTCCCTGAGCTTTTCCGCAAGGTCGGTTCCTCCAGGCTCCCTGAATAGGTGGACGGGGAGTCCCCTTTCTTTCAAAAAGTGGAAGAGCTTCCTGGACTGGGTGGTCTTTCCGCTCCCGTCTAT
This sequence comes from Aquificaceae bacterium, assembly GCA_027079305.1. Classification (GTDB taxonomy): domain Bacteria; phylum Aquificota; class Aquificia; order Aquificales; family Aquificaceae; genus Hydrogenivirga. Next base: position 211,421 of record JALWVU010000055.1, on the reverse strand, counting down.
CCCTTCGAAGGTTATGAGCATAGGGGGATTATATCAGTCTCCCCAGTATCTCTGCTCCTTCCAGGGATCTCCCACCATGTGGTATCCCCTCTCCTCCCAGTATCCTGGTCTGTCCTCCTTCCTGAACTCTATTCCCCACACATACTTGGCACTCTTCCAGGCGTAGAGCTTGGGAACCACGAGCCTCAATGGGTAGCCGTGCTCTTTGGGTATAGTTTCGCCGAACATCTTGTAGGCGAGGATGGAATCTTCCTGAGCGAAGAACTCCAAGGGCATGTTGGTGGTGTATCCCTCAAGGCAGTAGACGAAGACGAACCTGGCTTCGGGCTTAGGCTTTACCAGCTTTATTATCTCCCGTGTAGGAACTCCTTCCCATTGGATCTCCTTGACGCTCCACCTGGTAACGCAGTGGAAGTCCGCCACGAGCTCAACAGAGGGGAGCTTCAGGACCTCTTCGTAGGTAAGCTCCACGGGGTTCTTCACCTCTCCCCAGACCTTGAACCTGTATCTTGTCATGTCGAAGTCGGGGACTCTGTCGACTATGTCGTAGACGATAGGATACTGGATCCAGTGCTGTCCTGGGGGAAGCCTGTCCTTCCTAAGGTTTATGGGGCTCACTATCCTCCTCTTCATAGCTCTATATCTTCTGAGGGCGGGGTCCGCTCCACCATGATCGAGGACAGTAAATTTGAAAGGGAAATAAGAAGGTAACTATTTTCTCGGGAGGTAATCAAAGGGATCAAAATAGCTCCCGGCTGCACCGGGAGTCCAGTACCAGTCTTCCTCGAACTCTGACGTATCCATGCCCTCGGGCTTTGGTCTACTTTCGAGAACTTTAACGATCTTATCCCTCATCTCCTCCAAGTTGGTCTCATACTTGACAATGGCTTCTATAATGTCGAGTCTCTCAGCGTCACTGAGGTCTTTGAGCCTTTCTTCCCACTCCTTCTCTTTTCTCTCAAGTTGCTCTTTCAACCTTTTGGTATACTCCTCCCTCACTTCTTCGTCCGTTCTGTAGCCGAGCTTCGTAAGTAACCTGAACAGCATCGTAGGCACCTCAATACGGTTCTACCTTCCCCTCTTCCAGCTCTTTAAGAGCCTTTAAGGAGGACTCGGACAGCTCTGCATCTCTTACTTTTGCAAGCCTGCCCTCATAGGGATAGAGTGGAACCGCACCTTCAACCCTGAGTTCAAAGGGTATGCCCTTATTCCTTACCACAGCCTTCAGGAAAGCGGATATGGCAGAGGACATCGGAATGCCGAACTCTCTGAATATCCTTTCCGCTTCCTTCTTGGTCTCTTCATCCACCCTTGCGGTTACGGTTACCACCTTACCCATCGCATTCACTCCTTAATAAGGATAAAATGTTGCACAATAGCGTGAACCTCTATCCCCTTATGGAAGTGGCCTTAGGGCGTAAGTTTATTAAAATTTAATTAAGAATGGGGAAGAAGATTGACCATGTCAACTTTTAACCTCCAGGAGCGTGTAGAGAGTAATGAAAGAAGCAAGCCAGCTCCAAATAGTCTCATACTTAGCGTTCCAGGGAAACCTCTTGTAAAACCTCCTCAACCTGTGCTTCATGGGAAAGAACCACCTCTCTACCACATTCCTCTTCCCGAAAGTCTCATGAACCCACTTTACCGAAAGCTTCCTAACAGCACTCACATACCACGAGTTGTGCATACCTTGGCTCTCGTGCTACTTATAACCACCTAAGCTGTCCATGAATCTCTCCTGGCTGTCAGACTTACATACACAGGTCTGCTTTTCTCATCCACAGCAAGCTACAGATAGTAAAACTTCCTTCGCTTCTTTATCTTAGTCTCGTCCACATACACACATAGCGCATGAGTGTATAAAGCTCTAAGCATCTTGCCTACTGAGTGGAACCATTCCCTGATAGCTTCTATGCTTACTCTGTAACCTTCGTCTGAGAGGTATTTCTGAACGTCTCTGAGAGACATACCTCTGAAGTAGAGCAGGACTGCTTTTGCTTTAACACTTGAAGGAACTCTGTGCCAGTGGTAAACTTTATCAAGTATTTCTCTGACGAGCCTTAGAGCACTCATATTTCCATTCTACCCCTCCGCTCGGAGGGGTTCCCTTGCTTGAAAAAGCTGACATTCTCCTATATACACACTAACTTTGCCTTCTTCATAACTATTACTGCTATCTAAGGTTGTGTATAGAATGAAAGCAATGTAACTTTAAGACTATTAAGGAACAACTATGGGAAACTGGGAAATAGATACAGTCCTGGCAAAGGAGCTACTGGTAAACACATTTCCCGACCTATTTAGAAAAGAGGAGGACTATCTGAAGTTGGCTAATGGTGTAGAAGCCTTCAACATATCAGCTTATGGAAACGTAGCAATAGTAGATAGAGACAGAAAGATGGTCTTCAGGGTGGGAGAACCGGTTGTGTTTAGGGATGTCCTGGAAGTTGCAGAAGGATACAGGTGGAAACCGCTTGTTAATAAGGTGTCTCCTGACGCATTTAGGAGCACCGAACTTGATCTCCTGCTCAGGGAAAGCGACATACCCCTTGTATTCAAAGATGTTTCCCTGTTTCCCTACAGCGAAAACCCCGTGGAGTTCGACAGACTCAACAGTGAAGTCTGTCCGGACTCAAGATATCTGCTCGTGTGGGGAGCATACCTCGGTGAAGACTTCTGGGTTTACTTTTCTTCCCTTGCACTTAGAAAGTGCGGTGTAATTACCGGGGAAAAGGGCCTTACCAACGCTGACCTCCACGGCTACTTCCTCAGGGATTATAGCCCTCCGATTGATTATCCGTACCAGTGGTCCCTCCTGATGCTTATGGTGAAAGAATTAATAGTTGATACCCATCCCGTGTTCCACACATACGGTAAAAGTTCAGAAGTAGTTAGCACTTTCGCAGAGGAATTCAGCAGCAGGTTCGGTCACGTCGATGTGGGTATAGTTGTCGAGGCAGAGTCCACATCCTATCAGGCCAACAACCACTCTGAAGGAAGCGGTATAGGACAGCTGAGGGAAAAGTATCTCGGCTACGACTACCAGATAGGATTTGTGTCAGGTCCCGGATTAAGCAAAAGTTCCTTAGTAAATGATGAGGCGGAACGTATAGGCGTTATAAGTTCCACAGAAGAGGGAGAGCCTGTAATGTTGCTTCCCGAGATTCGGACCGACAGGGATCTCATGTCACTCGCAGCAAAGGAGTTTATAAGCAGTTTCTTGAGCTGAATCCGGCCGGCTTTCAGCCCTTGCCCCGAACCGTATATGTATATACTTTTTGTATATACGGACGGAGGTATGGATATGAAAACGGCAAAGGTCTTCAGGAGCGGTAACTCAATAGCTGTAAGGATACCTAAGGAGTTCGGGTTGAAGGAGGGTGAGGTTTACCTGAAAAAGGAAGACGGCACGATAGTGATAATCCCGAAGGAAAGCAAGTGGGACAGGCTGTATAAGGAACTCGAGGAAGTTCCGGAAGCGAGGGACTTTATGATCGAAAGGGATCAGCCGGAACCTCAGGAGAGGGAGATCTTCTAATGCTCTACATGCTGGACACCGACACGTGCAGTTACATCATAAGGAACAGGCCGAAGCACATAAAAGAGAAGCTCGAAGAAGTGGAAAAGGAACACAGCATAGGACTGTCTTCCGTGGTCGTCTCGGAGCTTTTCTACGGCGCCTATAAAAAGGGGAGTCGGAGGCTTGTAAGGCTTGTTGAGAGCTTCGTGGACTACTTCGAGATTTACGATTATGACCTCAAGGCAGCTGTTGAGTACGGGAGGCTGAGGGCAGAGCTTGAGAGGAAGGGAATAACGATAGGAGCGTATGACCTGCAAATCGCTGCCCACGCCATCTCTCTGAACGCCGTGCTTGTAACTAACAACCTGAGAGAGTTCAAGAGGATAAAAGACCTCAGAGTAGACAGCTGGGTTTAAATGTGGAATTGTAGATCCTTGTATTTCAACGGGTATTCTGTTTCTATGTATGAAAGTTCTTATGCCCCAACATTTCAACTTTTTAACTTAAAAAGGTGATGATTTTCGTAGGAGTAATATAATACATCAAATACTTTGGGCTAAAAGGGAGAAGCAGTTATGAGTGTAAGGGCTAAAGACTTGAGCGAGTTTATTTTTTTATTAGGAGAAGATCGAGGTTTGAAGGATGGCTCAAAGTAGAATTATGCGACAGCTTATCAAAATTAGGTGAGGTTTCTAACATTATTGTAGAAAATAATATAGAGAACAACCAAAAGATAGATATTACTTTCGATGACCGGGCAATAGAACTTAAGACTGTTGTTACTAATTATAACGCCAACGGCATAGAAGGACAAGGAGGGCAACTCATCACCAATCAAATCGACTCGATAATTCGGAACATCAATAAAATAAATTGAATAGAACACACTATCAAAATAAAGCGGTTTTGTTTATAGTTTTCCCTTTAAATCCCGAAGCACATATAAATTAGAGAACACATTTATATAAAATACAAGCACAAGCAAATGTCTAAAGTATAAGGAATTTCAGCTGGGCGGTGTTCCAGGAGGTAAATTAATACTTATGCTGGACAAGTCCGAGCTGGACGAGGAGCTTCTTAGAGAGATAGCGAGCGTTGGCGGAGGCTACGGGGCCAAGATAGAGAGTTATCTCTCCGAGATGAGGAGGATCCAGAGAGTTGTTTTTTATCTGAAGCTCAGGCTCGAGAGGGAGAGGGGAACGCCGACTTTCTCCATGAGGCTCCTCGTGAGGCTCAGGAAGAGGTTCTACGAGCTCAGGGATAGGGCCGTGGAGCAGAGGAGGTATCTGATAATATACCGTGAGGCTCTCGGCCTTTTGAGGCACAGAGAGGTCTTTGAGATCTACAACATAGAGGAGATTAGACTCTGACGCTCCTTGCTATCTCGAGGAAGTTCCTCAGTATGTCCATCCCGTATTCGGAGAGGACGGACTCGGGGTGGAACTGGACTCCGAAGACGGGAAACTCCCTGTGCTGGACTCCCATGATCTCCTCGTCCTCGGACCAGGCGGTTACCTTGAGTACCTCTGGAAGGGACTCCTTCTCTATCACGAGGGAGTGGTATCTGACCGCGGTGAAGGGGCTGGGGATGTTCTGGAAGATCCCCTCTCCCGTGTGGGTTATCTTCGAGACCTTCCCGTGCATCAGGTTCTTGGCTCTCACTATCCTCCCACCGAAGGCCACACCTACGGACTGGTGGCCGAGGCAGACTCCGAGGATCGGAATCTCTCTGTGGAAGGTTTTTATCACCTTCACCGATACTCCCGCCTCCGCGGGGGTGCAGGGACCTGGGGAGATGACTATGGCCTCGGGCTTCAGGCTTCTTATCTCTTCTACGCTCGTCTGGTCGTTCCTCTTAACGATCACATCCGCCCCGAGAGTTCCCAGATACTGGACGAGGTTGTAGGTGAAGGAGTCGTAGTTGTCTATCATGAGGACCTTCATGGGAGATTAATATAACACTCAGGGCTCGAAGAGGCCTTTTTCCTTAGCTCTGTTTATGTAGTCCTTAGCCTCTTCGTCCGAAAGCTGGTGGAAGTCTCTGTAGAACATCCCCACCGCAAAGCTCATCTCTCCGGAAGGGTGGTAGCATACAAACTCGTCCGCATATCCTTTGAACCTCTTGGGGCTGTCCTTGGGACACACGGGGACCGCAACTATCACTCTCTTCGCTCCCCTCTTTCTGGCAAAGCCCGCGGACGCCACCGCGGTGTATCCAGTGGCAACGCCGTCGTCCACTATCAGAACCTCCCTCCCTTTCAGCTCTGGATATCCCTCGGGGAGAAACTTCCTCTCCCTTTCTTTAAGCTCGTCGAGCTCCCTCTTGGCTATCTCGCTTATGGTTTTTGTGTCGAGCTTGGCGTAGCTCACGAGGTCTTCGTCCAGATAGATAGCTCCGTCTGAGTCTATCGCTCCGAAGCCTGCCTCCTCGTTCCAGGGAAGTCCGAGCTTCCTGACCACGACGATGCTCATGGGAATCCCGAGCTTTTCTGAAACCTTGTAGGCTACGGGTATCCCTCCCCTCGGGATGGCGAGGACTATGGGCCTGTCCTCGGGATGGATTTTGTCTTTGATGGCCTCCGCCAGTAGCTCTCCCGCCTCCTCCCTGTCCTGGAACATCATACGAGCTTCTCGAAAAGGGAGTTTATGTTGTCGAGCTTCCTGTAGGCCTGGACTATCACATAGCTGAGCTGATCCCCCTCCGCTATGGAGAGGTCGTAGAGTATGGAGCTCACCTCCTTGAGGACCTCGTAGAGGGTGGTGTAGAGCTCCTCGCCGAGCTTCTTCTCGGGGTTGGGGATCTCCCTGAAGACCTCTCCCACCGCATCCTTCACGGATTTTAAATGCTGGGCCAGAGACATTATCTCGTAGTCGTTCCTGTATATGTCTACAACGTCGTTGTATCTCTCCTCTATCTCCGAGAACATGGTGTTGAAGAGCATCTCCTCAAGGAGGCTGACGTCCTTTCCCATAAAACTCCTCCACCTTCCTAATAATTTCGTCAGGGCTGTTGGCTTTTTCAATCTCACCTACGTCGTGGGTCTTGTATCCGACTATGTATTTCCCGAGGATTAGGGCGTAGGCTATCTCCGAAAGGGTTCCCCAGTGTCCCCCTATGGCCACCACCATGTCCCCGCTGGCGACCACTATGGGGTTCCTGTTCCAGCTCATCCCCGTGTTTATCCTGATGTCCACGTAGGGGTTAGCCTCGTGGCCGTCGTAGGAGGGCATTATGCCTATGGTCAGGCCTCCCTCCTCCTTGGCTCCCCTGCAGACCGCCTCCATAACTCCCGTTCTGCCTCCGCAGACGACCGCTATACCTCTTCTGGCGAGCTCCCTGCCTACCTGGTAGGCTACCTCATACTCCTCTTCCGTGGCGCTGGAGGAGCCTATCACCGAGACCACTTTCATGAAAGAACTTCCGAGAGCTTTATCTTCAGATCGGGGAGGAGCTCGATCTCCTCCTCAAAGTCGTATAGCTTGGCCTCCTTTCCCTCAAAGAGGGTGGCCTTCCTGAGCTGGGGGTCTATAAGAAGGACTCTGTTCACGCCAGCTTTGAGGTAGTCGAAGACCTTCTCCTCCATCTCCGTGTATGTGTTACTGGGAGAGACGATCTCTATAACGAGCTCGGGGGGCACCGTGAGTATCCCTCTGGGCCTCTCTGGGGAGCGCTCCTTGCTTATGTAGACCACGTCCGCGGACCTTATCCTGAGGGGGTTCTTGGAGATGAGGATTCCGACCTCCCCGACAGCCACGTAGCCTTTTCCTTTCAGCTTATGCTTAAGCAGGGTGTAAAGCTCTCCTTCCCACTCTCCGTGCTCGAATCCCGTGGGTGCCAACTCCTTCACCTCCCCGTCTATAACCTCGTAGTTCCCTTCTGGAAGTTCCTTTATGTCTTCGAAGGTGAGCTTTTCTTTTAGCTTCATATCAGTGATTATAGGCCTTGGCCTTCACTCCACAACCTTTATGTGGACCTCCTTGAGCTGTTTGGGGGTGACGTAGTCTGGTGCGGAGGTGAGCATGCATATCCCCTTCTGGGTCTTGGGGAAGGCTATTACGTCCCTTATGGAGTCCAGACCTCTCATCAGAGCCACGAGCCTGTCCAGTCCGAAGGCGAGACCGCCGTGGGGAGGTGCACCGAACTTAAGAGCCTCTAAGAGAAAGCCGAACTTCTCCTTGGCCTCCACCTCTCCTATCCCGAGGAGCTTAAAGACCAGCTCCTGGAGCTCTTTCGTGTGTACACGTATAGATCCTCCTCCCACCTCCTCTCCGTTTATGACCATGTCGTAGGCTCTGGCTCTCACCAAGTGGACGAGCCTTTTCCTCTCCTCGAGGTCCTCGGTCTTGAGGGCCTCCTTGAGCTTGGGTATGTCCTCCTCCTTCGGGGCGGTGAAGGGATGGTGGAGGGAGACAAACCTTCCCTCCTCCTCGTCCCACTCCATCAGTGGGAAGTCGACGATCCACAGAACGTCCCATCTGCTCTCGTCAATAAGGTTGTGAGTTCTCGCGAGCTCGAGCCTGAGGGCGGAGAGGATCTTGTAGACCATCTCCCTCTTATCCGCGGAGAAGAAGATCACGTCTCCCTCTTCCGCGTTAACGCGCTTCAGGAGCTTGTCTATCTCCTTCTTGGAGAAGAACTTGACTATTGGGGAGGTTAACTTTCCAGATTCGACTTTTATCCAGGCAAGGCCTTTTGCTCCGAGCTTTTGAACGAACTTGGTCAGGTCGTCTATCTCCTTCCTCGAGAGGTTCCCTTTCTTGAAGTTTATCGCCTTTATTATCCCCCCGTTCTCCAAGACGCTCCTGAAGACCTTGAACTCCGTGTTCCTGAATATGTCCGAGAGCTCTATGAGCTCTAAACCGAACCTTCTGTCGGGCTTGTCGGTTCCGTAGCGTTCCATGGCCTCCTGGTAGGAGATCCTTTCGAAGGGAGTTTTGAGCTCTATCCCGAGGAGCTCCTTGAAGAGCCTCGCCACCAGCCTCTCCGCTACATCCATAACCTCCTCTTCGCGGACGAAGGACATCTCGTAGTCTATCTGGGTGAACTCGGGCTGTCTGTCCGCTCTCAGGTCCTCGTCCCTGAAGCACTTGACTATCTGAAAGTATTTGTCGAAGCCAGCCACCATGAGGATCTGCTTGAAGAGCTGGGGAGACTGGGGGAGGGCGTAGAACTTTCCAGGATGGAGCCTGGAGGGAACTATGAAGTCCCTCGCTCCTTCGGGTGTGGACTTGGTGAGGAAGGGAGTCTCTATCTCCACGAAGCCTTCCTCTTCGAAGAACCTCCTCGTTATCTGGTAGAACCTGTGCCTGAAGAGGAGGTTCTCCTTCATCGAGAACCTTCTGAGGTCTATGAACCTGTATTTGAGCTTTATCTCCTCAGAGACTTGGGTCTCCTCCTCCACGGGGAAGGGTGGAACCTCGGAGGTGTTGAATACCTTTATCTCGCTCGCCACCACCTCCACGTATCCCGTCTTGAGCTTGGGGTTCTCGGTCCCCTCGGGCCTCCTCCTGACCTTCCCCGCAACGCCGATCACCCACTCCGGCCTAACTCTGTCCGCCTTCTCGTAGGCATCGGGGTTAGACTTTTCTTCCACGACTACCTGAACTACTCCCTCCCTGTCCCTCAGGTCTATGAATACGACTCCTCCGTGGTTTCTGACCCTGTGAACCCATCCGCAGAGCTTTATCTCTTTGCCTACATCCCCGAGGGATACTTCACCGCAGTATTTGTCCCTTTTGAAATCACCGAAAGCTTCTATCATGGGGGAATATTATATGGGGATTAAAAGGGAAAGGAGGGGCGGGATGCCCCTTCGGATATTACTTATGCTTGAGTATGAAGTCCGCGAGAGCGGAAAGCTGATCGTCAGAAAGGTTCTTTATTGTGGCAAGCTGGGCCTTCATTATGGCGGCTTTTGCGGGATCGACTATAGGATTGGCCTGACCCTTGAGGAACTTGACGAGCTGATCCTTCTTACCCGCGTAGGCTTTGGCTATCTTCTTGAGAGAGGGTCCTACGGTGTCCGCGTTGGGCTGGTGGCAGGAGGCACATCCTTTGGACTTGAATATGGCTGCGCCGTCCGCAGCAAAGGTCACCCCTCCGGCGAGAACCACGAGAGCGATCAGTTTCCTCATACCTACACCTCCGTTTAAGAAAATTCTAATAAAATGATAACACAATTAGAGGTATTCCCACACGTCCACGTCGCTTTTAGAGAATAGCTGTGAGTCAAGTTGATACAAGCTTAAGGGGTATCTCTACTGGCTCCATTCTGAACCTTTCGGTGAAATGCTCTATCTCTACACCGACCACCTTTCCCCCCTTATCGTAATCAAGAACCACTCCTTCCATAACTTCCTCCGACTCTACACTCGGCGCATCTATTAACTCTATGTAAAGCGTATCCGTGTCGGGGAAATATCGAACCTTCATATTCCGACCTCCTTCTTAAAATTTCTGTCAAAAAACGCGTTGTGCACGGTCTCTCCGTCCTGTAGAAATACAACTCGTAGAAACCTATCCGCTTCTTTTATATGAATCCACCTACGTATCCTGCCATCCTCCTGCACTTCTTCTTTAACGACTCCTTCCCCTCGCCTTGCCATTTCTATCCACTCGGGTTTCAGATAACTGCGTTTGCGAACAACCTCGGACATAAAATAGGAGGTGGCCTTCCCCCATGTCATATCACTTCTTATCTTCCAAGGGGGTGCACCTGTTCACGTCCCCGAAGCACTCGGGGCAGAGGTCGAAGAAGACCAGAAGTCCCAGTCCGCCCAGCATCATGTTCACTTGAGTTATGACCAGGTTCTCCTGTCTATCCGGGAGGATCTGGTAGTTCTCGAGCTCCTTTCCGCAGGCAGTTCTGTTCTCCGCATCACCCAGCTTGTGAAACTGGAAGACCAGGCGCTTGGTCCTCCTGCACTTCATCCATTTTGGACTGAGATCGAGTATGACGAAGTTTATCTGAACGTTCTCGTCCACGAGTTTTGCCTTCTCCATCAGCTTCTTGATTCTCTCTGGATTGTTCATGAGATCACCTCCGTGTAGTATTATATGGAGCCCGAGGAGCGGATAAGGATGATACCGATTAGGGATATAAACCCTTCCAAAACCTTTCCCACGGTGAGTGTGGCCATAATCGTCATATGTTCCGTTGTGTGGCTCTACGAGTGGAGCCTTTCAAAGAAGATCCTTATGACGGTCCAGGGTCAGGTGAGCGCCCTCGATGTGTTCATAAGACAGTTCGGCCTCGTTCCCGCTGAGATACTGGAGAGGCCTTACACACTGCTGACTCATATGTTCCTCCACGGGGGATGGTTCCACATAATCGGGAACATGTGGTTCCTCTGGGTATTCGGGGACAACGTGGAGGACAGGCTCGGGAAGTTCAAGTATGTGGTTTTCTACATTACAACCGGCCTTGTAGCGGCGCTCACCCAGACCTTCATAAGCCTCCTCTTCGGTGGTGGGCACGTTCCCATGGTGGGGGCGAGCGGTGCAGTGAGCGGTGTTCTGGGAGCCTACATGAAGCTCTTTCCCCACGCGAGGGTCCTCGCTTTGGTTCCCGTTTTTTTCTTCATGGCCCTGACGGAAATTCCAGCGGTCATCTTCATAGGTCTCTGGTTCTTCATCCAGCTGGTGAACGGTGTGGTTTCCCTCCCAGCGGTGGGTCTGGGAGGTGTGGCCTGGTGGGCGCACATAGGGGGCTTTCTGGCGGGATACCTCCTGATTGATAAGCTCTTCCTGAGGCGTAGATATTATTACTGATGAAGTATGAATACATAACTGACAGATCCGATCTCGCCAAGGCCCTATCCCACTTGGAGAAGGATAATTTCCTCTTCCTCGACACCGAGACCACTTCCGACAGGATAAGGCTCTTCCAGATAGGGAACGAGGAGGAGATATTCGTAATAGACATCTTCGAGCTCCCCGAGGCGGTAGAGCTCTTAAGAGATCTGCTTTCCAAAAAGGGAATAGTGGGGCACAACCTCAAGTTCGACCTCAAGTTCATGTATCCCCTCGGGATCGTTCCTTACGCCACTTTCGACACGATGATAGGGAGTTATCTCCTCGGCTTCGAGAGGCACTCCCTGAGCCACGTGGCGGAGACCCTGCTGGGCTACACCCTCGACAAGTCTTACCAGCTCTCCGACTGGTCCAAGACCGAGCTCACAAAACAGCAGATCGAATATGCGGCCACCGACGTCCTCGTGGTCCGCGAGCTCTTCCACAGGATGAGGGAAAGACTCAACTCCCTCCCCGAGGTGGACAGGGGGGAGGAGCTTCTGAAGACGCGGACCGCCAGAGTTTTCGGGCTCAGGAACCCCGCGGTGATAGTGGAGATGGCCTTCGTTCAGGAGGTGGCCAAGCTCGAGATGAGCGGTCTCCCTGTGGATGAGGGGGAGATTGAGAGGCTCTCTAAAGAGTTCGACAAAAAGCTCCAGAAGCTTATAATGGACTTCTACATAAAGCACAGGATAGACCCCATGTCCCCAAAGCAGATTGGATCCTTCCTCAAAAGCAGGCTCGGCCTCGACCTTCCCGAGACCCAGAAGGGGAACATATCCACGGACGATAAGACTCTATCGGAGTTCGCCCACATAAAAGAGGTCAGAGACATACTCGAGATAAGGAGGATGAAGAAGGCCCTCGACAAGCTGAAGGAGCTCAGGGGCTTCATAAGGAACGGGAGAGTTTACCCCGAGTTCAAGCAGATAGGGGCGGTGACGGGGAGGATGTCGAGCTCGAACCCCAACGTCCAGAACATACCAAGGGACATGAGAAGCCTCTTCAGGGCTTCGGAGGGGAACATGTTCGTTATAGCGGACTTCTCCCAGATAGAGCTCAGGATCGCCGCCGAATACGTAAAGGACGAGAACATGCTCAGAGCCTTCAGAGAGGGGAGGGACCTCCACAGATACACAGCGAGCCTGGTTCTGGAAAAGCCCGAGGAGGAGATAACGAAGGAGGAGAGACAGCTGGCAAAGGCCATGAACTTCGGACTCATATACGGTATATCCGCGAGGGGCCTATCCGAATACGCCAGGAGTAGCTATGGAGTTGAGCTGGAGATCGAAGCTGCGGACGTCTTCAGGAAGAAGTTCTTCAGGTTCTTCCCAGCCTTCAGGGAGTGGCACGATAGCGTAAAGAGTGAGCTTAAGGAAAAAGAAGAGATAAAGGGAACCACACTCCTCGGGAGACCCTACAGGGCCACCACCTTCACCGATGCGGTCAACTACCCCATACAGGGGACAGGGGCGGACCTCCTGAAGCTGGCGGTCCTCATGTTCGATGTGGAGCTCAGGAGGAAGGGATTGGACGCCAAGCTGGTGAACCTGGTCCACGACGAGATAGTGGTCGAGTGCCCCGCGGAGCAGGCAGAGGAGGTCAGGAACACCCTCGAGGATGCCATGGTTAAAGCAGGGCACATAGTCCTGAAGCACGTTCCCGTCGAGGCGGAGAGCGTGGTGAGCGAGAGCTGGACGAAAGGCTAAAGTTTTTGCGTTATCCTGCTCAGCATCTCCTTTCTGTATTCCTCGAACCTCCCCTCCTCTATAGCTTTCCTGATCTCCTCCATCATCCTGAGGTAGAAGGTGAGGTTGTGGATGGTGTTCAGAACGTAGGAGCTTATCTCCTCGGCCACGAAGAGGTGTCTAAGATACGCTTTCGAAAAGTTGGCACATGTGTAGCAGTCGCACTCGGGATCGAGGGGGGAGAAGTCCTTTTTATACTTTTCGTGCCTTATGTTCACCACACCTCTCGAGGTAAACAGCGTTCCCGTCCTCGCGTTTCTGGTGGGGACCACGCAGTCGAACATATCCACACCGAGGGCGACAGCGTTGAGGATGTCCTCTGGCTTCCCCACACCCATCAGGTATCTGGGCTTCTCCTCGGGAAGGTGCTCGCAGACGAGGTCCGTCATATCGAGCATGATCTCCTTAGGTTCCCCCACAGAGAGCCCTCCTATCGCGTATCCTGGAAGGTCCATCTCGAGCGTTCTCAGAGTGGCTTCTATCCGCAGGTCCTCGAAGAAGGCCCCCTGGACTATCCCGAAGAGGGCCTGATCCTCCCTCCTCTTGGCTTTTAGGCTCCTTTCGAGCCAGCTGATCGTCCTCTCAAGAGCCTTCCTCGCGTAGTCCTTATCTATGGGATACTCCACGCACTCGTCGAGGGGCATGATGATGTCTGAACCAAAGATCTCCTGGATCTGGATCACCTTCTCTGGTGTGAAGAAGTGGAGATCCCCCGCCAGATGGTCCCTGAACTCCACCCCCTCGTCGCTCACCCTCACCTTTGACTTCCTCTCCCCGAACCTGCCCTGAGCGAGGGAGAAGATCTGATACCCACCGCTGTCTGTGAGGATGGGCCTATCCCAGCTTATGAACCTGTGGAGTCCTCCCGCCTCCTTTATAACCTCTATGCCAGGCCTCAGATATAGGTGGTAGGTGTTTCCGAGGATTATCTGAGCTCCCATCTCTACGAGAAACCTGTGGATCATCGCCTTCACCGTCCCCTGAGTTCCCACGGGCATGAAGACGGGAGTCTCTATCACACCTCTGGGAGTTGTCAGCCTTCCCCTTCTGGCCCTTCCGTCCTTTTTGAGAAGCTGGAACTTGAACATGGATCGTTTATTTTAACCTCTACCTGCAGGCCACCCTCTCCAGATACCATCTCACGTCCCAGGCGCTCATTACTTCTTCATAATCCACACCCAGACTTCTTGCCCTCGCCCTCATGAGCTCTTCTCTTTGTAAGGGATCGAAGACACCTCTGCTGGCAGAGATTATTTCCAGGTTAGGCTTCGTAGCTCGGATCTGTAAAGGTCAGCTCATCTCTGTAAGCCCTTATCTCCTCAAGACCTACAGATTTCCTCTCCGCCATGTAACTGTGTAAGGGATCTTTTCCCCTCTCCCATCTTGGCCTTGCAGGATCAACACCCCAGAGCCTCAGGAGCTTGGCATATTCTAAAAAGACTCTAAGCCTCTCTTTGGGACTAACTTTCCATCTTCCCACTATCTCTTCAGCTGTCCTGAGCTGAGTAACGAACCACTCCTCGCTCTGTGTGTTTATCAGGTAACAGGCCACGAACCTTTTGAGGGGAGCTCCCGATTCTCTGAAAACCCTGAGGTAAGCCATACTCACAGCTGGCCTGATACTTTCTATGTTTACGAGAACTGAAAGATTCTCAGGGAAGGGGCAGAACCCCTCATCGTATTCCCTTATAAACTTCACCCTACCGCTGAAAGGGGATAGCACAAGCCAGGAGGAAGGGGAATCGGTTATAAGGTCTATCCCGAGTATGAACTCTATGTTCTCAGGGGCATAGAAGGGCAATCTGAAGAGGTAATCGTTGAAGACCATGTTTACAAATTTATTTCGCAAAGGGTATATTTCAAGACTTGACAATATATATTGCATTCGCTATATTATTGGGGAGATCTTGAGGAGGTGGTAAAGATGAACGAAAGGATTTCCGAGGATCAGATCAGGGCAGAGTTCGAAAGATTGAGCGAAAGAACTTCCGAGAAAGATATCGAGAAGGCTGTAAAGGAGTCGGACAGGATTTACGATAAGGTGGAAAAAAGCTCTATCCTGAGCAGGGAGATCGGGAAGGTAAAGCTTCTTATGATACTAATCAAAGATTACTGGAACGGTGATTATACCGAGCTTCCCTATAGGACAGTAGTAGCGGTGGTTATAGCTCTCTTATATATACTCAACCCTATAGACCTTATACCTGACATAATCCCCATCCTCGGCCAGATGGATGACCTTGCCATGCTCATGTTCGTCTGGAAGATGATATCGGAGGACGTTAAAGATTACGCCTTGTGGAAAGCAGAAAATACAAAAGATGAAAGTTTAAAGAAGCTCATAACTGAGGCTTTCGGTGAGAACATCTTCCCGGAAAGTGTATAATCTTTGCAGATAAGGAGGGAAGTAATGGGGAATCTGCTCAAGATTCTCCTTGGACTGGCTCTCTTTGGATATTTCAAAAAGCGAAGGGAAAAGCCGTTCAAGAAAACAAGCATTCCTCTTGATGAAAACGAAGACTTTATAGACCTCGGCGGTGGCTACAAGATGCCTACAAGTGCCTGGAAGCCTCCAAAGTTGTGGGGGAAGATAGAGCTTAGGCCACCGTGGAGGGTGAGGGTGCATAAAGGAAGAAAAAGGAGGTGAAATGATGAGTCAAAAGGAGCCAACGCTCAAAAATTGCATTTGGGATATCTTAAAGAGCGCTGATGAAGAAACATTAAAGGAGATGTTAGCTATATCAGAACTTGGAAAAGAGTATCTTAGTATACAGGATGAACAATATAAACAAGAAAAAAGAAATTTATGTTCGATGTTAAACTTCAACACTACGAAACCAATTAAATATGACCTAATAAAAGCTATTATAGGGAAAATGAATGATGCTATAACTGAGGGTATGGGGATTGTAGACAAATTCAGGGATATGGATAAGTACCCAAGACAATTACAGGAATGTGTTAAAGCCTTAACCCTTGCCTTGGAAAGAAAAGCAAAAGAGCTCAAAGATGAGGAATGGAGAAGAAGTTTACGCAAAATTCGGGAGGATAACAAAGACATAGAACTAACTTGTGAACAGAGTGTTAAGATTGAGGAAATTATAGTGGGTTTGCTATTAGATGCATACTTGAGGACTATGCCCAAAAATGATAGAGAGAATATAGTTAAACAAATTGTAAATAACCTTCAAAGATATGCTAGCATGGAAAGTGTAGATATATCAGGAGTTAATGTAGGTTATATACTTACTCATGGGGGATTAATAGCTTTGAGACAAGCCCTAGGCTTTAACTTCCACATATTAACTGCCATAGTAATAAACAGTATATGGAGTTATACAGGGGCTTTGCTTACAGGTTCTGGTTTGTCTTTAGCTGTAAATGCAATGATACAAAGGGTTGTAGCAACAGTTCTTGGACCACTTGGTTGGATAATAGTCATTATTTCTACGCTCGTTCTTGTGTCAAAGCTTTTGAACCCTAGAGAATATGATAAATACATACCTTTGGTAGTCTATATATATACGCTACGCCACAATGTTCATAAAACTATAGAAGCTTTAAAGGATCTTCCAGAATAGGAGGTGTAGAATTATGCCGCATGAAATTGTGGTTTCTCCTCCTAACGATCCTGTTATATTGGAGGGTTTAAAGCAGGGAATATATAAAGTTACAGGCGGAGTAATAAGAGAAGCAAATGGAGGAAAAATAGTTGCTCATATGAGAGAGGTAGGAAATTTGACTACACAGGGATTGATGAGCTCTTTAGGTCCTTTAATGCCTTACGTGAATGTTGGTATTGGTGTTCTCACCTTGGCAGCTGTGGCATTGTCTACATATTACCTCTCAAAGCAGATATCAAAGCTCAGTGAAAAACTTGATAAACTTTTTGCGGAAATACAAAGAATAAGACAAGATGTGGAGATTATAAAAGCTATAGAAGTATTCAAGGATTTAAAGTCCGGCCTGCTCTTTTCTGAGGATTTGATAAAGGATAAAAATCTCAGATGGGAGCTTCTTACGGAGAGGCTAACAACTTTCAGAAGAGCTGTGGCTGTTTATGATACATATATAAGCTATGCCTTCACAAAACTTTTTAATGGTTCAAACCCAGAAGTAGTTAGTGAACCTTTAAAACTATACATGCTTGCTTACGCTGAATACTCACGACTACTTTTTGAGCTTGATGAGGTCGACCAATCCGCGTTTGAGTATCAAAAAGCTTATGATAGAGTAAAGGATGTATATGGTCAATTGGTAGATAAAACAAACCCTCTACAAGATAAGCTGGATAAACTTGAATTTCTTAAAGTAGATATAGAAAGATTCTGGAGCTATAAAAAAGAGGTAGAAACTGTGAAAAATCTTGGCCTCTCTTTCCAAGAGTGGAAGGATCTGACAAAAGATGTGAGTGAAGGTGTGCACTTAATAAAAATATCCTAAGTAACACTAATAACAAATACACAACCTGAATTGCTATGGAAAAGAAAGTTAATTTCCTACTCCTTACGGTTCTGGTCCTCTTTGTCCTCACCGCATACTTTTACCATGCATATCCTCATCTCAGCTGGCTCCTCGTTTTAAAGACCGCCTTTGAGGCTGCGGCGGTTGGTGCAATAGCGGACGCCTATGCGGTTTATGGGCTTTTCAGGAAGCTGGGACCACACACGGATCTGCTAAGAAGAAAGCGGGGAGAACTTTCGGAGAAGGTTACCGAGTTTGTGGGAGAGTTTTTGCTCAATAAGGAATACATAGCCAGGGAGATAGAGAAGATAAACTTTGAGTTTGTGATAGATCAGATAGACACGCCTGAGGTGAAGGCCAAAATAAAGGACCTAATTCTTCAGGTGATGAGGAGGCGAAAAGGAGATTATGGAGATATCCTTGCTAAATTAATGCCTTCTACGACCATAATTCCAAGCCCGCTGATCAAAGCGATAATGGAGGCTATAGAGGAAACACTCACTTCTGTGATGGAGAATAAGCTTGATGAGTGGATTGAAGAAGCTTTTACGAGACTGAGGAGCGAAGAAAAGTTAAAGGAAAAAGCGGATCAGCTTATGAAAAAGTATCTCATAAAGCTCATAGCAGAAAAGCACTCCTACCTTCTTGAACTTATAAAAAACAGGATAGACAGTATCTCGGATGAAGAATTCATCTCCGCTGTCAAGAAAGCTTCTTGGGATGAACTTCAGTGGATAAGGGTAAACGGAACTGTCTTGGGATTTGTCGTAGGTCTACTGCTCGGTGCTTTCCAGCTGATTATGGCCTGATAAATCGTATGGTATATACTCTAAAACATGACGGGAAAAGAAATAAAAGAACTCAGAAAGAAGCTGGGGCTGACGCAAGAAGAGTTTGCCAAACTCTTAGGTGTTGGATACACAACCGTCAACAGATGGGAGAATGGTAAGAATGAACCGAGAGGGCAGGCTTTAGAAGCTTTAGAAAGGCTGAAAACACTGGTTGAGGAAGCGGAAGAGGGTGAAGACTTCACGATAGAAGACCTGAAGGAAATTTTAAAAGATGTTGAAAGCGGAAAACTCGTTTCCAATCTCTCGGGCCTCATCCCAGGTAGCTTGCTGGGGCTCGTCGCAGCCGGAGGACTTGTTGGCTTTTTAACCGGCCTATCGACAGCTTTTTTAATTAAAAAGTTCTCCGAAGGTAAGAAAAAGAGGAAGAAATAATATACTTGCAAGAGAATAAGAACGTTAAAGATTTAAACATAACATGAGGAGAAAACACAAGGAGGGTAAGCCATGAGACTCTTGGTAGTCTTATTGACAGTTCTTTTCTCCCTTTCCCACGCGGACGAGTTCATAGAAAACTTGATCAAGAAGCTGGATGAGAGGGGTGAAAAAGCCTGGTGGTGGGACGAGAGATGGTGGAAGGAGGGCTACATAGAGCCACCCAGAAACTACAAGGTTGAAGTGGAGTGGGTCACGGTGAACAACGGGGACGTGGAGATACCCGTGATGGTGGCAAGGCCCGAGAAGAAGGGGAAATTTCCGGGAGTTCTATTTCTCCACGGGAGGAGAGGGCTCGACGACCTCTTCCAGCTTCACGCCAAGAGGCTCGCAGCGAGGGGCTTTGTGGTTGTTGCTCCCGACCTTTATACGGGTAGGTTCATAGAGAGATTCCCCATCTACCACGATCCGGTGGTTGAGGACGATGCGAACGTGGTTCTGGATTACGCCCTCTCGAGGGAGGACATACACCCCAAGAAGGTCTGCGTTTACGGTCTCACGAGGGGAGGTTTCTACTCTCTCAGGCTTCTCGTGGCCAAGAATAGGCAGGTGAAGGACATAGCCTGCTGGGTCGGGTATTATCCCCACCTCCAGGACCCCAACAGGCCCGAACCTATGCAGGTCTACAGGTATCACGAGGACATAGAGAAGGTCAAGGTTCCCGTTATGTTCTTCGTGGGAAGGGACGAGCAGTATCAGAGGCTCAGACCCGCTCTCATGGCCATAGACTATCTGAAGAGTAAGGGAAGGGAGGCTTACATAGTGGTTTACCCGGGCGTTGGAAGGGGCTTCGACTTCAGGAACGGCAACAGAAGGAAGTTTGCGGACGATCTCGCAGCCAAGGACGCTATAGTGAGGGCGGCGAGGTTTATAAGAGAGAAGCTGGGAGTTGAGTGATAGGTTTGTGGACGATTGCACACCAGCCGAGAGGTGTGTTTAAATTTATAAAGTAGGCGACGTGGCCGAGCGGTTAGGCGAGGGACTGCAAATCCCTTCTACGGCGGTTCGAATCCGCCCGTCGCCTCCATTTAAATGGATCGCTATGAAGGTAAAAGAAGATTTTCTACTTGATAGCATAGTAAGACGATCCCGCACAGGAATTGACCTTTCCAAGGCCCTTATAAAATACAACTTGGTGGTGAAAGATCTACGCAAAAAGGTTAAAAAGCTCGTAGCTCAGAGAAGGGAGCTTTTAGAAAGATTGAAATGAAATACCTTAACCTTGCTGACATCCTCTACATATGGGCCAGTATTTTGGGGGAGGAGTGTTTAACTGGTATCCGGAGCTACGATCTGCTGGAAAGTGCTGTGAACAAACCCAAAGCTTCTTTTGAAGGACAGGAGCTTTATAAAGACGATATTACCAAGGCTGTTGTGCTTTGCGAGGCTATAATCAGAAATCATCCTTTCATAGACGGTAACAAGAGAACCGGCGTAATAGCCATGCTTACCTTTCTGGAGATAAACCGCTACGATACTTCAGGTATACCGGATGATGTTCTCTACGATATTGCGGTGGGATTCGCTGAAGGTTCCCTCGGGCGGGAGGAAGTTGGGAGTTTGCTTAAAAATTTTTTGTTTGCTACTGACAACTTATGCGTTAGCACTATACCATCCGTCGCTCATGTAAGAGCATGAAAACCTACCTCGTCTGGGGATTGGGGAAGAGCGGACGTGCCGCGGTAGAGCTTCTCAGGAATAAAGGCTACGAGGTCTACTCAGGAGACGACGCCAGAGGAGACAGGTGGGAGGAGTTCTTAGACTCGGTAGACACTGTGGTCCTGTCTCCGGGAATACCGCCCAGACATCCCCTTTGGAAGGAAGCCCTGAAAAAGGACATAGAAGTGATAGGGGAGCTCGAGCTTGCCTGGAGATTTTTCAAAGGCAGGGCGATAGCCATAACTGGGACGGACGGGAAGTCCACCACCACGAGGCTCACCTATCTTATGCTCTCAAAGAAGTTCCCACGGGTCTACGAAGCCGGGAACGCGGGAACGCCCCTATCGGAAGTAGCCCTGAAGGACCCTGAGGCTCTCGCAGTTGTAGAGGTCTCCTCCTTTCAGGGAAAGACACTCTCCACCTTCAGACCTGTTGCGGGAGCCTTCCTGAATTTTTCCCAGGACCATCTCGACTGGCATCCGGATATGGAGGACTATCTGTTCAGTAAGCACAACATATTCAGAAGGCAGAAGGAAGAGAATCTTTTCGTGGAGGTTCTCGACCAGGAAGAGGTGCTCAGCACTCCCACAAGAGCGAGGAGGATAAGTCTTAAAAAAGAGGTGGAAATCAGGGAGGGAGATATCATCTTCCGCGGTGAGAAGCTCTTCGAGACCATGGACCTGAGCCTGAGGGGGGAGCACAACCTCAGGAACGCTATAACCGCGGCGGTTCTGGCAAGGCACTTTGGAGTCCATACGGAGGATATAAGGGAAACTCTGAGAAGTTTTAGAGGGCTTCCCTTCAGGATGGAACTTGTCGCCAACTTCAGAGGTGTGGAGATCTACAACGACTCCAAGTCCACCACTCCCAACTCCTTAAAGTCCGCCTTAGAGAGCTTCCCAGACCAGAGCGTTATACTCATAGCAGGCGGAAAGGACAAGGGCGCGGACTTCTCTCCCCTAAGAGATCTCGTCGAGGGGAAAGTAAAGCTTGCCCTTCTGATAGGTGAGACGAAGGATACCATGAGGACCGCCTTCGGCGGTGGTTCTAATATCAGAACACTGAACTCTTTAGAGGAAGCGGTTGAGGAGGCCCTGCGCTCAGCTGTTCCAGGAGACTACATCCTCTTCTCTCCAGGATGTTCTTCCTTTGACATGTTCTCCAGCTACGTGGAGAGGGGGGAGGTCTTTAACAGGCTTATCAGGGAGCGTTGTAAACTATAAGTATGTCCGAAATGGGGAAGATCCTGGTATTCTTCGGGATCTTGATGGTGGTCCTTGGCCTGCTTCTGATTTTCTTTGAAAAACTACCTCTGGGCCTTGGAAAGCTCCCCGGGGATATAGTCGTGAAGAGGGACAACTTCGTCTTTTACTTCCCGATAGTCACTTCCCTGCTACTCAGCCTTATCCTGACCTTGCTTCTCAACCTGCTCTTTTCGCTGAAGAAGTAGCCCTGTGCTCCTTGTATATCCTCGATAGAACACCGTTCACGAACCTTGCCGCCTTTCTGTCCGCATACTTCTTGACGAGATCTATGTAATCGTTGAAGGCCCTTCCTGGGTCCGGCGGGCCTATATATAGAAGCTCCGCCACACCGAGCCTTAGAGCGTTCCTCTCTATGTATCCCAACCTGTCAAAGCTCCAGTCCTCCGAGTGCTCTGAGATGAGGGAGTCTATCTCGGTCAATCTCTCCTTAACCGTTTCTATGAGCTTCTCCGTGTATCCCTTCACATCCTTGTTCTTTATCCCCTTCTCCTCCAGATACTCCTTTAGGACTCGGTCGATAGAGTCCCCCCTTATGTCCCACCTGTATAGAATAAGCAGACCGTTCTCCCTAGCCTTCTTCCTGAACCTCATGGTAGGTTAGCTGAGCTTCCTAAATAGGTTTGCCATCTCTATAGCGGAGAGGGCCGCTTCCCATCCCTTGTTGCCCATCTTAGTGCCCGCCCTCTCCACAGCCTGTTCGAGGGTGTCCGCGGTTATTATCCCGAAGGAGACGGGCTTCCCTGTCTCTATTGAAAGATTGGCTATCCCCTTTGAGACCTCGGATGCTATGTAATCGAAGTGAGGGGTGCTCCCCCTTATGAGAACACCGAGAGCTATAACCGCATCTATGTCCTCTCGCTCCAGAAACTTCTTTACCGCCACGGGTATCTCCCAAGAGCCGGGAACCCTCGCTATCTCTATGTTATCCTCGGAGCCTCCGTGCCTGATTATGCAGTCGATAGCGCCCTCCACGAGTCTGTCCACGAGCATATGGTTGAACCTGGAGGCCACTATGGCAAACCTGAGTCCGTCCGCCTTCAGCTCACCTTCGTAAGTCTTCATAGTAATTCCATTATAATCCACGTGGTCTCTGAAGCCTGCAGGATGTATATTAACGATTGATCCGATGCACACCCCCGTTCTCCTCGAAGAGTCCACGGAGATACTTTTAGGAAACGGAGGGAAGCTCTACCTGGACTGCACCCTCGGCCTCGGCGGACACGCCAGGAGGATCCTTGAGAGGAACCCCGAAGCCTTCCTGATAGGTATAGACAGGGACGAGGAGGCTATAGAGCTGGCCAAAGAGAACCTGAAGGAGTTCGAGGGGAGGTTCTCTATATACAAGGCGGACTTCGCATACTTAGACGAGGTTCTGAGGGCGGAAGGTGTGGACAGGGTGGACGGGCTCCTCTTCGACCTCGGAGTCTCCATGCTCCAGCTCAAAAGCGAGAGGGGCTTCTCCTTTCAGGTGGAGGCACCCCTGGACATGAGGATGGACAGGGAGCAGAGGCTGACCGCCTATAAAGTAGTGAACGAGTATCCCGAGAGGGAGCTGGAGAGAATTTTAAGAGAATACGGGGAGGAGAGGTTCAGCAGGAAGATAGCGAGGGCCATAGTCCGGAGGAGAAAGAAAAAGCCCATAGAGACCACGAAGGAGCTGGCCCAGATAGTGCTCTCAGTTTACCCCCCTCCCCTCAGGCACGGGAGGATCCACCCCGCAACCAGGACCTTCCAGGCCATAAGGATAGAGGTGAACAGGGAGCTCGAAAGCCTCAGAACTGCCCTCGAGAAGATCCCCGACCTCCTGAACCCAGGGGGCAGGCTAGTGGTAATCAGCTTCCACTCCCTCGAGGACAGGATAGTGAAGAGATTCTTCAAAGAGCACTCGGATACCTTCAAAGTATTGACCAAAAAGCCCCTCACCCCCTCCGAGGAGGAGATAGAGATGAACCCCGCCAGCAGAAGTGCTAAATTAAGAGCAGGGGAGAGGATATGAACCCTTTTCTTGCGGTAGGTCTGGGAGTTCTGATATTCCTCGCCAACATGATCTACTCCGCCTACTCAATAAAGGTTTTAAAAGAGCACTCGGAGAAGCTCAGCACCTACAAGAGCCTGAAGGAGGAGAACCTGCGCCTGCGCGCGGAGATAGAGAGGATGCTAAACATAAGGGAGCTCGAGAGATACGCCCTTCGGCGTGGCTTCAAGCCCTTCAACTGGGAGGAGTTCGCCCTCATCCTCTTCAAAGAACCTTCAAAGAGAGATCGATCCAGGAAGCGCAGTAGATGATGGACCCAGAGGAGATGTAGTCCACCCCCTCTATAGCATAGTCCCCGATGTTCTCGAGCGTGATACCGCCAGAGACCTCCACCTCAGCCCTTCCCCTGACCACCTTTACCGCCTCCCTTACCTCCTCGGGGGAGAAGTTGTCGAGCATCACCATGTCCACACCGAGCTCAAGGGCCTTTTCGAGCTCCTCGAGATTTTCCACCTCCACCTCGATCCTGTAGGCGGGGCTGACTCTCTCCCTCACGCGCCTGACCGCAGGCTCGAGACCTCCCGCCACCCTCTTGTGGTTGTCTTTGATCAGCACCATGTCGTAGAGGGCGAACCTGTGGTTTGAGCCCCCTCCAACTCTAACCGCGTACTTCTCGAAGAACCTGTATCCTGGAGTGGTCTTCCTCGTGTCCAGGATCCTTATCCCTGTCCCCTCGAGCGCCTTCACGAACTCCCTCGTCCTGGTCGCTATCCCCGAGAGGCTCTGGAGGATGTTCAGAGCTACCCTCTCCCCGCTCAGGATTATCTCAGCCCTTCCCTCGAGCTCGAGTATGGTATCGCCTTCCCTGAACTCGGAGCCCTCGCTCACGAGGGGCTTCACGTATACACCCCCCAGCATCAGAAATAGCTCCTGGACGAAGGGGAGACCCGCGAGTATCCCCCTCTCTTTCGCCCTCACCACCGCCCGAGCGGTCTCTTCCGAGACTATCAGCTCCGTAGTTAGATCTCCCGTCCCGAGGTCCTCCTCCAGAAAACGCTGGAGCTGGGATCGGACGAAGAGCCTGTTCATGGGGATAAAATACTATAACCCATGGGAGCTCTCCCCCTCACCCTGTACCACATCTCCCAGAGTTCGGGCACCTGGAGGAGAGTTTACAGCATGCTCTACGACCTCTACCGCTCCGATGTCCCCGATCCCGAGGTCAGCCTGAGCAGGAGGGACCTCCTGATCGAATACCGCATCCCCGTGGAGGCCTGGATAGATCTGAGGATCCTTGAGACCTGGTTCAGGAGGGGAGTTCCCGTTCCCTTGGCGTGCCTCCTTGGCTACGTTCTCTCCCTCCAGAGGGAGGACGGGAGCTTCTCCGTGGACGGGATCGTCCCCAACTCGGGAGCTACTTACAGGGCTGTGGAGCTTTCCCTCTTGCTCGGTGCAGAGGAAAATCCGAAGGTCAGAAAGGCGGTGGAGTTTTTGATAGGATCCCTGCGGGAAGGGGGCCTCGCCTCACCCGGGCCGATAGAAGGCGCCCTTTTGGAGGTGGGGACCACCGCAAGGTTCCTTCACATCCTCTACAGGTTCGACGGAAAGACCTACCAGGAAGCCATAGAAAGCATGAGGAGGTTTATCCTCTCGAGGGCTTGCTCTGGGAAAGACGAGACCGCCTGGCACACGGACCTCCCGCCCGAAGAGCTGAAGGGCACCGATTCCTGCATAGGCGGAGCCACCTCTCTGGCCCTTTACTCCCTCTGCCTTCTGGGGAGGGAGGAGGACAGGGAGCTGATAAACGGTGCGGTGAGGTGGCTTCTGAGGAGGCAGAAGGAGGGGGGCTGGTCCGACTCCCCCGAGGGAAATCCCAACGTGGACAACACCTTCAACGCGGTGAGGGCCCTGAAGGCTTCCCAGGATTTCCTCGAACCAGCCCTCAGGACAGAGGTGGAGAGATCCCTCGAGAGGGCGATAAGATTCCTCGAAGACATAGACCCCTACAGCCTCAGGACGGTCAGCCTGAGGGCCATGCACCTGAGGGCTATTCTGCTTCTTGCCGAGGATCCCCTCGATAAAAGAGTTCTTAGATCCCTCAAGGCCCTTACGGATATGAAGGGAAGATGGCTCTCAAAGGAGGGGCACCTCTACAACGAGATGCTCATAGCGGGGATAGCCCTCGGGGAGTGGCTGAGATCGGTCAGGACGAACCCCTACAGGCTGGCCCGCGAGGGATACGAGGAGCTGAAAGATCTCTTCTCCTTTCCCGCGGAGATCCCTCCCCTCCTCCCAGGCCACAGGGACGGTGTGGGGGAGAGGCTTTTGAACTTCCTGGCAAAGGCACACAGAGGATACAGGCTCGCGGAGAAGCTGAGCGAGAGCCTCACCGTCAGGGACCTGATCTCCCTCGTGATCGCCACCTTCCTGATGCTGGGAGTATTCCTGAGCGAGGACTTCCTAAAGGCCCTGATCCTCCCCGAGAGGGACCACAAGGTGGACCTTTACTCAACTATCCTCGTTCTCTCCCTCTACCTTCTCTGGCTCTTCATCAAGTTCCGCCTCAGGGAGAGCCTCCTCCACTTCCTCACCACCACAGCCCTCTCGATCCTGATAGCCTCCTTCCTCCTCTGGGGATGGCTCAGATACAGCAACGAGATGGTCTCCTCCCTTCTGAAGGAGGGAGAGTTCCTGCCCCTCCTCAGAGTCCTTGTCATCTTCTCCCTCATCCTCGACGTGGGAAGGAGACTCATAAACGTCTCCGAACTGGACAGGATAATCCTCTCGAGGAGGTCTGGAAGATGAGACCGCTCGTAATAGCCCACAGGGGATACAGCGCCAGGTTCGGGGACAACACCCTCACCTCCATAAAAGAGGCGTTCAAGTCTGGGGCGGACATGTGCGAGGTGGATCTCCAGATGACGAGGGAGGGAGAGGTCTTCATCTTCCACGACTACTACCTGGGAGGAGTTCGCATAGCGGAGCAGACCCTGAAGGAGCTCAAGGCCAGGGCCCCCGAAAACCCGACCCTCGACGAGGTCCTGGAGCTTTTAGAGGAAGGGAAGAGCTTCCTATTCGAGGTAAAGGACAGGAGGCTGACGGAGGTTCTCTCCCGAAAGCTAAAAGGTGCGGAGAGGGACCGCTTCATGGTGGGCTCCTTCGACGCGGTCTTTCTGAAGGAGTTCAACAGGCTGAGCCCCGATGTGAGGACCTGCCTTTTGCTGGGGAGCGTGGTGAGCGCGGAGAGCGCTCTGGATCTCTGCAGGGAGATCGGCGCCCGGTTCCTCCTTCCCGCCTGGGAGGCCCGCCATCCCTACCCCGACAGACTCCTCAGCGGAGAGTGGATAGAATATTTAAAAAACAGGGGAGTGGAGGTGATAAGCTGGCACGAGGAGAGGGAGGAGGTTCTGGAGGGGCTTCTGGAACTGCCCCTTTACGGTATCTGCACCAACGACCCTCCCCTGGTGAGGAGGATGATCGATGAGAGGTATGGTGGAGACGCTCAATAAAAAGATCACCGTTCCCCTCGCCAAGAGGCTCAGGGACGTGGAGTGGATAACCCCAAACAGGATAACCCTCTTTTCCTTCCTCCTCTCGGGGATCCTGGCCCCCCTCGCGATAGTAAAGGGACTCCTCCCCTTAGGTGGACTCCTCGTATACGCGGGGGCCCTTTTGGACTCCCTCGACGGAGATCTGGCGAGGGAGAGGGGGATTAGCTCGAGGGAGGGAGCGATCCTGGACGCGGTCCTCGACAGGTATACGGACCTCCTGCTCATAGGCGCCCTGCTCCTCTACGAGGAGAGCTGTCTCCTGGCGGGAGTCTTCGCCATGATAGGCTCCTCCCTCGTTCCCTACATAAGGGCCAAGGCGGAGGCGGAGGGCAAGAGCTCTACAGCCACCTTCGGCTCGAGGGACGTGAGGAACCTGATAATGTTCCTGGGCTTGATCCTGAGCGCTCCCTGCTTTACCTTATATACGCTGGCGATCGTCTCAAACCTCTCCGCCCTGCACAGGCTCTTCCATGCGCTGAGGAGCTGAGAGATGAGGGGAGTGATCCTCTCCGCAGGGAAGGGAAGCAGGCTCAGGCCCATAACCTCATACATACCCAAACCCCTCCTCCCGGTGGGAGGGAAGAGGATAATAGACCACGTCATCTCCTACCTCTCGGAGGCCTGCGAGGAGATAATCCTGGTGGCGGGATACATGCACGAGCTTCTGGAAAGGTATGTGGGAGAGAGATACCCCGAGGTGAAGATACTCAAGATCAAGAACCTCTTCCCTGGGAACCTCTACACCCTCCTGAACGCCAGGGACCTGCTCAGGGGAGACTTCGTTGTGGCGAACGCGGACCACATATTCCCTGCGGAGGTGTGGGAGTTCTTCCCCGAGGGCAGAGGGGGAGTCCAGGTGGCCTGCCACAGGAGGAGAACTCGGGAGATACTCGAGGACGAGATGAAGGTGCGAGTCAGCGGAGGGAAGCTGATATACATGGACAAAAAGCTCGAGGACTACGAGGGGGCCTACACAGGCCTCGCCTACGTGGGAGGGGACTCGGTGGAGAGGTTCTGGAGGACCGCAAAAGAGGTCTTCAATAGATTGAAAGGTGAGGGGAAGGTGGAGGACGTGTTCAACGAGCTGGCGAGATTGGGGGAGGTCAAGGTGGTCTGGATAGACGATGTTAAGTTCTACGAGGTGGACACGGTCTCGGACCTGAGGAGGACCTGGTATGAGAAAGAGGCTCCTCATCTTTGACTTCGACGGGACCCTCGTCGACAGCATGGGAATATACGCTCAGAAGGCTGGGGAGCTGATCAGCGAGCACTACGGTCTTGGTAAAGAGGAGGCGAAGAAGCTATACCTCAAGACCTCGGGCCTTCCCTTCGCGGAACAGCTGGGGATCCTCTTCCCTGGGGACAGAAGGAATAGTAAGGTCGCGGAGATCTTCGAAAGCTGGAAGGAGGAGGTCCTCCACAGGTTGAAGCCCTTTCCCGAGGTGGAGCCCCTTCTGAGGGAGCTGAGAGATAGGGGCTTCCTGATAGCAGTATCCTCCAACAACCTTCAGAGGTATGTGGAGGAGAGCGTAAAGGGATGGGAGGTCAGACCCCACTTCGTCCTCGGATGGGACGGTAAAGAGTTCAAGAAGGGGGAGCCCCACGTGAGGTTCCTCGAGGAGGCGACATCCCTTCCCAGAGAAAGCTTCCTCATGGTGGGGGACAGCCCCAACGACCTTAAGCTGGCTCGCTCCAGCGGGATAGATTTTATAGCCCTACTCAGGAGCTTCCCCGAAGAGAGCTTCAGATCCGTGGATCCCTCCGTCAGAACGATCAGAAGCCTGACTACGGAAGAGCTACTTCCCCTCCTCGAGGAGGGACCTTACCCTCTCAAAGACGCTGATCCAGTCCTCCCATCTTAGCCTTCCCGTCTGCGTATTCTGCCTGCTGGGATGGTAGGAGGTTATAAGCGTGTAAGGAAGCCCTTCGGGCTTGTATAGGAGATTGTGTCCGAACCTGAGTCCCTTGAGTTCAGCCTCAGGATACAGCCTTCTGAGGGCCATGATCGTCCCCTTCAGAGCTATGCTCCCGAGACACAGGACAACCTTGACCTCCTTCAGAACCTCCAGCTCCCTGACCAGGAAGGGATTGCAGTTCTCCATCTCCTCCCTCGTGGGCTTGTTCTCGGGAGGGGCACATCTGACCACCGCGGTTATGTATGCTCCTTTAAGCTCGAGGCCGTCGTTCCTGTGAACGGACTCAGGTTTGTTGGCAAATCCCGTCTCGTATAGGGCCCTCGCGAGCCAGTTTCCAGAGCTGTCTCCCGTGAACATCCTCCCCGTTCTGTTCCCTCCGTGGGCCGCGGGGGCGAGACCCACTATCAGAAGCTCAGCCCTCGGATCCCCGAACCCTGGCAGGGGCCTGCCCCAGTATTCCTCTTTACAAAACCTCTTTATCTTTCTCCTCGCCACCTCCCTTATGTATTCAGAAAGGCGGGGGCACCTCCTGCAGTTTACTATCTCCTCCTTAAGATCCGCCAGCTCTTTCACGGAGGATAATTATAAGAAGATGGACTACGTGGTGATAGGTAAGGTGGTGGACACCTTCGGCGTCAGGGGAGAGCTGAAGGTTTTGCCCCTTGCTCCGGAGGAGGTCTTTGAGAATCTCGGGAAAGTTTACTTCAAAAGAAGCGGAGGGGGATACGTTCCCTTCAGGGTGGAAGGTGTCAGGGGACACGGGGACTTCTTTCTGGTGAAGCTCGAGGGCTACGACTCCCTGAGCGATGTGGAGCAGTTCAGGGGCGCCCACCTCTTTCTTCCAGAGGAGGAGCTTCCCGAGAGGGGGGAGGAGGAGTTCTACGCTTACGAGCTCGTGGGGATGGAGGTCTGGACTGATAAAGGTAGGAGGCTCGGAAAGGTAAAGAGAGTTGAGGACTTCGGAGTTTACGACATGCTCATTCTGGAAGATGAGAAAACCATGATCCCCTTCGTGGGAGACATAGTCCTGGCAGTTGATAGGGAGCACGGGAGGATAGAGATAAGGGAAGAGATGGTTCCTTGAACTGGCGTAGATCAGGTAGGTAGCCTTTGGAGAGCCTATCTTAATATACAAAGGAGGGTAGGACCATGGGGGTGTTTGAAACACTTGTTCTGAAAGAAGAGCTTTCTAAGATCGAAAAGCTCGTTCTCTTAAGGGAGCTTTTGAAGAGAGAGATGGACGTTATGAACGAATACTGCAAGATAAACGACAGAATACCTAAAAGCTACGCTGTCGAGCTCTGTCATCTTCACAACATAAAGAAGGTGAACATAGCAAGGCTCCTTTCCATGATAAGGGAGTTCGATCCCAAGTTCATGGAGGCTCTGATAAACACCGATCCGAGAGTTAGGCAGTATATCTCCTACTACTTCGACTTCATGAAGAAGCACCCCTACTTTGAAGAGGTTTTAGAACCTCAGAACCTCTTCGGTAACTGGGACTACATAAGATACAAGCTAAAGATATTCTTCCCACAGCTCACCTTCGACGAGATAGACAGGTTCAAGTTCAGAAGGAAGGAGTTTATAGATTATGTCAGGGACAGGTTGGGGGAGCCGGAGGAGCTTATAGAGGAGAAGCTGACCAAGGCTACGTGGTATGAGACCGTTCCCTACCTGGAGCTTGAGAGTGAGATGGACTCCCGCTGGCATCCGGAACCCATCATGACGGATGAAGACTGGGAGTTTATAAAGCGGAACATAAACGGAAGGAAGAACATAATCCTTAAGGGAGATAACAGTGAGGAGAAGCTCGTCTACGTGGAAGTGGACATACCTGATGAGGAGCTGGACAAATTCAGGAAAGACAGGGAGGGACTTAAGAAGCTCCTTATGGAGAGATACAACCTGGACGAGCACGGTGCGGAGCAGATCCTCAGGAAGGCGGGGTGGGAGTCTGAGAGCTACCACATAATACCCCCGGTCCATACGGACGCCTACGCGGATTACGGAGACCGTGAGGTTAAAAAGGAGCAGAAGGAGGAAATCCGTGAGGAGCTCAGGGGCTTCAGCATAAGCGAGCTGACCGCCCACATAAGACATCTCGGAGGTCTCGAGCTTGAGATGCTCAACTACTGGGAGCTTCTATACGAGAGGCTCGAGGAGGTTAAGGACAAGCTCAACCTCTTCATAAGAACCAAGAGGAGGCTGTTGGGTAAGCTCTTCGGAATTTACTACACCCTCGACCCTGTTATGGCGGAGGCCATACTCACATACGATCCCGAGGTGGTTCAGAGGCTCAAGGATCTCGTCACCAAGACCGGCGTCAGGGACAAGAAGTTCCTCCTCTACGATAACAAAGCGGCCTGGGAGGAGGTTAAGAGAAGGGTTATCTCAAGGTTCCCCGAGGTGAGCGAGGAGGAGATAGAGAAGTTCAAGGGCAACAGGGCGGGCTTCGTGGAGTATCTGGCTGAGAAACTCGGAAAAGACAAGAACTTTGTGGACGACAGACTGGAGGACGCGGGCTGGCTCAGAAGCGAGGAGGTTCCCTCCTTTGTCAGGCATATAGGTCCCTGACCGGGACCAGATCCTTTATGGCCCTGTAGATCTCAAGGGTTGCCCTGGACTTGTTCAGGGTGTAAAAGTGAAGGCCCGGAACTCCGTTCCTGAGAAGATCCTCACACTGCCTTACCGCGAACTCCACACCTACCTTGGCTACTTCCTCGGGCTTATCCTCCACCGGCTCCATCCTCTCTATTAAAGACTGGGGTATGGTGGCACCGCACATGCTGGCAAACTTCTTTATCTGTTTGAAGTTGGTGATCGGCATTATCCCAGGAATTATGGGGATATCTATCCCCGCCTTTTCACATAGCTCAACAAATTCGTAGTAGTATCTGTTTTCGAAGAACATCTGGGTTATGGAAAAGTCCGCACCTGCCTGAACCTTCTCCTTAAAGAACCTGATCTCCCACTCCATGTTGGGAGACTCCGGATGCCCCTCCGGATAGCTCGCCACACCGACCGAGAAGTGGTCCTTGAAGTTTTCCCTTATGAGCTCCACAAGCTCCCTCGCATACCTGCAGGCTCCCTCGGGAGGTCTGAAGTCCGGCTGATCCCTCGGGACGTCTCCCCTGAGAGCGAGTATGTTTTCTACCCCTATCCTCCTGTAGTCTTCGAGTATCTCCACGAGCTCTTCCCTCGTGTGGGCTATGCAGGTGAGGTGGGCCATCACCGTCAGGCCAACCTCCTCGTGGATCCTCTTTACCACGTTCCTCGTCCTGTCCCTCGTGGAGCCTCCCGCCCCGTAAGTCACGGAGACGAAGGTGGGTTTGAGATCCTTAAGCTCTCGAATGGTCTCGAAGAGCTGTCTCTCTCCCTCGGGCGTTTTGGGGGGGAAGAACTCAAAGGATACCGAAAAGATCCCCTTCTTCAGAATCTCACCTATCTTCAAAGCCTTGCACCTCTGAAATAGAGAGTTTATATCATACTATGCGATGCGCACAACAGGTGTAGCTGTTCTGATCTTCCTCTGCATACTCCTACTTGCACACTCCAAGCCCAACCGCTCCGCACCACAGGACATGAACAGGCTCCTCGCGGAGCAGGGCTTCCCCGAGGTAAAACTCCTTTCGAGAGAGGGCGAAGTTGTCGTCTTTAAAGCCCTGTTATCGGTTGATCCTTACAAATTTGGCAGGGTATACACCTGCCTGCTTTCGAAAAACACCTGCTTTGAAGGGTATCCCACTTACCTGAAGGATAACAGGCTACTCTTGGTCAGATGGGGTAGGTTTTTAGAACTCGACCTTACAACCATGGAGGAGAGGGTTCTGGAAAAGCTCCCCGCTGTTGCGAGGATAGGTAAGGACAAAAGGGTAGAGATAGTCCACGAGGGCAGGGTAATCAAGGTAAGGGATCCCTTCCCCAAGCACTGGGTTTATCCGAAGGCAAGAGGTATGGTTCCGTGCGGAGATATCTACTGGACGTGGGCAGAGGGCTGGAATCTCTTCGTTAGCGGGGAAGGACGCGTAGTGAAGAAGAGGGGCAAAAGGTTCGTGTGTATCCTCGGGAAGGTGGTCGATCTCAGAAAGAATGGGGAAAGGATTGCATTCAGGCCTGCAAAGAGGCTAATTAAAAAGGTAGCCACAGTTACCGGGAGCTTCTCCGCAAGCTTCTTCAGAGGTTTTGTGATCCTCATGTGTCAGATTGGGGAAGCGTCCACCAAGAAGATGATAGTTATGGACGATAATCTAAGCCTTAGGGCGCAGATGAACCTTGAAGGAGATGTCAGACTCATCGTCCTCTCAGATGGAAAGCTATACATAACCCTTGAAACATACGATATGAGGAGCCACCTATACAGACTTGATCCTGAGTCAGGATCCTTCGAGAGGCTTCTCTCCTACACAATAGAAAACATATATCAACGCTACCTTTTCATTCCCTTAGGAGAAAAGGGATACATAGTTATCCTACCTCCCTACAGTGTATGTATCAGTCCGACCTGGCAGGGTGGGTGTGCTATTGAAAGGCATTACAAGGGCAAGGCTTCCGTGGTGGACTTAAAGGGCAACGTTCTGAAATCTATAGATCTGCCTGAAAGATCAGAGGTCTACCCTATGGACGGTGCCTTCGTATTCTGCAGAGAAAGGTGTGTCTTTGTGGACGAAGACCTAAAAATTAAGCCTCTCGATTTCGGTGGTTTTTCAGATAGGCAGAGGGGTGAGGATGTAAAGGTGTTCTTCGACGGGGATGAGGTTTTTATTCTATTCAAGGACGGGAGTTTTAAAAAGATGCCCAAAGGATGCAGAGCAAGGGTGCACTCCGGAACAGTCTTCTGTCTATACAGCAAGACTGAAGCTGAGCTGAGAGAGCTAGAAACGTGGAAGGTTCTCGGAAGGACCTCTGCGGTTCCATACCCGGACCATGTCTTCAGGAACTTCGTTCTCAAAGACAGGATAGTGGTCCTGGAAGCGGAAAGTGGCAGGATGGTAGATTACAGAAAAGTAGAGTGTGAAGGTTTGCCTCCTCGGGATGTAGTTTTTAACAGGGACAGGTTCTACGTGATCTACTCTGATCATCGTAAGGTCTGTGTGGAGGTGTTCAGGATAGATGTGGATTAGTTTACTTCTTATCCTTTTGGGATCGGTTTTCAGCTTGGAAGTTGGGAAGGTAGAGGTGAGGGAGGGTGACGTTTTGGTATACATAAAGGACGCAGACCGTATAACCCTCGAGGTTCTAAACCCTCCAAAGGGAAAGAGGGCAGGCCCTAACCTGGACCCCCAGGGTCTTCACAGGATATTCAGATACGTTTACGCTGTTCCCTGCTACGGCCTTGTCTACTACGAAGATGAGAGTAAGAACATATCTGGGCTGATTAAGGTCGGGGACGATGCCTGGGCTGTTGAGACCAAGCTTCTGCCCAAAAGGGGTGGATTTTACCTGCTCCCTTTGAGGATATGTCCCTGTTTCTCGGACAGCGAACTTAAGGAGATAGACTTCTGGAACAAGCCCTTAGAGGTAGCCTGCACGAGCAACTCTCTGATCTGGATAAACTACACGCACAGGGAAGCCCTGAGGGAACTCGGACTTGAGGAGGACCTTATTTTCAGGGTAAGGATAAAGGACGAAAAGGGTGATACGGAATTTCTTGAGATCAGGATACCTAACTCCTGACCTTTCCTCTGCCGGTGAGCGTCTCCACGAGGGCTATTATCTTTGTCTTACAGGGTGCGGGAGCCTTTGTGAACATACCGAGGGCTTCTATCAGTCTGTTCACCTCCTCAGCGGGATTAGAATCTGCAAAACTCTTCAGAAGCTCGAGAACTCCCTCTATCTCCGAAGAGATCTTCCTGTCCGACAGGACCTCCTCCAGGCTTTTTCCGTCCCTGAACTTCCTTAAAGCCTTCATGCACTTGACGATCAGGTCGTCCCTGAACTCGGACCACTTCAGATCGGAGAACTTCAGGACAATCTCTAGGAAGACCTCAAAGGTGTTCATAGTTAAATAATTCTACATCCTCGAGGCTATCCTTTCCCAGCCAGAGCATAAAGAGCCTGTCCACACCTATGGAGCATCCCGCGCAGGGGGGCATCTCCTCGTGTGCTCTTATGAACTCCTCGTCTACCGGAAGGTTTCTCTTCCTTGCCTCCGCTTCCAGCCTTCTCCTTACCTCCTTCGGATCCGTCTCCTCCGTCCAGCCGTTGGCGAGCTCCACACCTCTTATGAAAAGCTCGAACCTCTCTGCCGTGCTACCTTTCACCTTTGCGAGGGCGGAGAGCCTTTCCGGAAAATCCTTTAAAAATGTGGGCCTTCCAAAGCCGAGCTTTCTCTCCACTTCTATAAAGGCCCTGTAAAAGAGTGTTTCCCAGTCTTCGTCCTCCTCGTAATGGATGCCTCTGTCCTTAAGGACCCTTTTAAATTCTTCTTCCTCAGGGGGAAGTTCGGCCCCAAGATACTTTTTAAAGGCCTCCTCCACACCGATCTCCTCAAAGTCTCCGAATCCGAAGAGCTCTCTCAGGAGCTCCTTTATCTCTTCTATCAGGGACGTGTAATCCGCTCCCACCCGATACCACTCGAGCATATGGAACTCTATCCTGTGAAGTCTTCCAAGCTCGCCGTCCCTAAAAACTTTCGCTATTTGGAATATGTCTCTCTTGTACCTCGAGAGGAGCTTCTTCATCGAATACTCGGGGGATGTCTGGAGCCAGAAGGTTTTCTCATCCCCTTTCAGCCTAACCTTAACGGGAATGGATTCCACGTTGGAATCTAAGTTGGGGAAGTTCAAGAGCACAGGTGTGGATACCTCAAGGTAACCTCTCCTTCGGAAAAAGCTTCTGATCCTGTTTATGAACTCGTCCCACTTTTCCAACAGCATGGGAGCGTATAATTTTAATTCGATGGGGGTCAGGTTCGAGTCCACCGGAATAAAGGATGAAAGCAAGGTTAAGGAGATCCTGAGAGAAAGAGGTTATTCGGTATACACCTGGTCGGACGCTCCCGGAACCTACTATCCCACCCACACCCATCCGGACAGGGAGGTCAGGTGGGTGATCGAGGGAGAGGTGGTCATAGGTGCGGAGGGAAAGGAGATAGTTTTAAGAGAGGGGGATATGATAGAACTTGATCCGGAAACGCCCCACTGGGCCAGGACCGAAAAGGGTGTTAGATACGTCTGCGGGTCCAAGTGATGGGGAAGATAGTGAAGTTCCCCTCAGGCGGAGGGGAAGAGGAAAGGGAAGAGGGAGCCAGAAGGCTCTCCAAGGAGGAGTTTATCGCCCTCTTAGAACCTTTCAGGGATGGCCTCAAGAGGCTCTACCCCACCCAGGTGGAGGATATCCTCGGGATGGTGGGTTTTGGTGAGAGGAACGGGAAGGAATGCTTTGTCATGGGAGTCCTTATCTGGCAACACCAGAGACAGCAGGACCCGGTAGCTTCCACCTTCCTCGCTGTTTTCGTTAACAATAAGCTTGAGAAGGTTTCATTCCTTGAGGCTAAGAACAACTACTGGGACTGGAAACTCATGCTGGACACATACCAGACCAGGTTCCACACCAAGGAGATGTTCGAGGAGCTCCAGAAACTCCGCCAGGAAGTCCTGAGTGGAAATATACCCACCTAAGCTTTATATTACTCTGCTATGGGCTTTAACCTTGGCATAGTAGGTCTCCCCAACGTGGGAAAGTCCACCCTCTTCAACGCCCTCACCCAGACCTCAAAGGCCCAGGCGGCCAATTACCCCTTCTGCACCATAGAGCCCAACGTGGGCGTGGTGGAGGTTCCAGACGAGAGGCTTTACAGGATAGCTGAGCTCGAAAAGTCCAAGAAGATCACTCCCACCTTCATAGAGTTCGTGGACATAGCGGGCCTCGTGAAGGGAGCGAGCAAGGGAGAAGGTCTTGGAAACCAGTTCCTCTCTCACATAAGGGAGGTGGACGCGATAGCCATGGTCCTCAGGTGCTTCGAGAACCCCGACGTGGTCCACGTGGAGGGGAGCGTTGATCCCGTTAGGGACGCGGACATAATAGACATAGAGCTCATAGCCAAAGATCTGGAAACCGTAAACAAGAGGCTTGAGAAGGCCGAAAAGACCGCCAAGGGCGGTGATAAGAAGGCAAAGGAGGAGCTCGAACACCTGAAAATCATAAAGGAGATCCTCGAGAACCTCGAACCCCTCAGAAGGCATAAAGATGAGCTCCCTAAGGAAGCCTGGGAGTTCGCGACAAAGGAACT
Organism: Aquificaceae bacterium; assembly: GCA_027079305.1. GTDB lineage: Bacteria > Aquificota > Aquificia > Aquificales > Aquificaceae > Hydrogenivirga. The sequence continues at coordinate 174,015 of JALWVU010000055.1, read as the reverse complement.
CTTCCTCCTCACCACAAAGCCCGTCATGTATATAGCCAACATAGGAGAGGAGGACCTTCCCGAGGGTGAGAACAACCCCCATGTCCGGAGGGTTAAAGAGCGGGCGGAAAAGGAAGGAGCTCCAGTGGTAGTGGTCTGTGCGGAGATAGAAGCCCAGCTCGCTGGTCTGGAAGATGAGGAGAGGAAAGAGCTACTGGAGGCCTACGGACTCTCTGAGCCGGGTCTGAACAAAGTTATAAGGGAGGGCTACAGACTCCTTAACCTGATCACCTTCTTCACTGCTGGAGAAAAGGAAACAAGGGCCTGGACCGTAGTAAAGGGAACCAAGGCCCCCCAGGCGGCGGGGAAGATCCACTCGGACATGGAAAGGGGCTTCATCGCCGCGGAGGTGATAAATTACGAGGACTACGTAAGGGCTGGATCCATGACAAAGGCCAAGGAGATGGGCCTCGTCCGTTTGGAAGGAAAGGACTACGAGATCCAGGACGGGGACATAGTCTACTTCAGGTTCAATGTGTGATGGAGTTTTTGAGAGATAACGCAGACGCTTTCCTGAGGAATGCGGAGAAACTGCTTGAGGACGGTGAGTTCAAGCTCGTTGCTTTCAACAGCGAGCAGGCTGTCCAGCTGTATCTCAAGTACCTAATAGGTTCTAAGCTGGGCGATTTTCCCAAGACCCACTCCTTGAAAAAGCTCTTTCGTGATGCGGGAAGCCTCTGCCCCGAGCTTTTTAAACTTTTCGAGGAAAACACACCCCTTATAGGAGATATGGAGTTCGCTTACATAGGGGCAAGATACTTTCCGACCGAATACACGGAGAGCGAAGTAAGACAGATGCTTCAGCTTGCTTTAAAGGTGAGGGAGATAGTGAATGAGTGCCTTTATCGAACTCCTTAAGAAGAGAGCTGAGGCAGAGAAAAAGTACTTCGAGAATCCGGAAAGCTACCTCAAAGTTCTCAAGGACATCCTGAGGAAAGAGCTCGGCGATGATGTAAAGGTTTTCCTATTCGGTTCGGCGGTAAAGGGGGATTACATTGTGGGTAAGAGCGATATAGACGTGCTCGTTGTTTCAAAAAAAATTCCCAGGAAGGTTCACAGGAAAAGCGAGATCGTAACGGAATTCCTGAACGCTATAGGTGATCCATACGCTCCTTTCGAGGTTCACTTCGCCACGCCCGAGCAGTTTGAAGGATGGTATAAGAGGTTTATCAAGGACGATATCAGGGAGGTGTAGTATGAAAAAGTCCGAGCTTATATCCCTGCTCCTCTACAACGTCGCCCTTGAACACTCCGCTATAGTCCAGTATCTCCACCACATATTCCTGATAAGAAACCCTGAGATAACGGAGGAGATAGAGAAGATAGCCCGTCAGGAGATGAGGCACATGAAGTGGTTCGCCCAGAGGATCGTCCAGCTTGGAGGCCAGGTGGAGCTGAGGAGAATAGAGGAGGAGATAAAGGTAGGAGGTCCCGACTGGGCGAGTATGCTTGAGAGCGACGTGAACGCGGAACAGTTCGCCATAGAGACCTACACAAGACAGCTGGAGGAGGTCAAAGACGACTCGGTGAAGAAGCTCTTAGAGAGAGTTATAAACGATGAGTCACAGCACAAGCACGAGTTCTCGGAGCTCTTAGAGCAGGTCAAAAGCATGGAGCCAAGCGAGGACGAAAAGAGGGAAGCGGACAGAAAGACGGTGGAGCTTCTGAACAAACTCCTCCATGAGGAATACAGGATAATCCTCGACTATCTCCACAACTTCTTCCACTCAAAGGACTGTGAATACAAGGACATAATGCTCGACCTTGCGGTAGAGAGCATGGTCCACATGGGAGAGCTGGGGGAGAAGATAGGAGAGATGGGAGGCGTGCCGGACCTCTCCATGCCCGAGCTAAAGAGAACGAAGGACGTCGAGTCCCATATACTCTACGAGGAGAGCTCCAAGGAGGAATACATAAAGAGAGCCAAGGAAGTTTCAGACACCAAGATAAAGAACCTTTTAGAGTGGATAGAGAAGCAGGAGGACTACCACAAACAGAGGCTTCTGGAGTTTCTGAGAAGAATGCGGAAACTGAGCGTGGGAGACCTCAGGAAGAGAGACTGAGCCTTCCCTCGAGATCCTTTATAAACTGGTAGGCGGTTCTGCCGGAGAAGTTCCCCCTCTCGGTGGCCCACCTGAGAGCTTCCTCTCTGAGCTTCTCTTTTGAAATGTTTAGCTCCCTATTCTCTGCATAGTGTTCCACTATCCTGAGATATGTGTCCTTGTCAAAGGGATAGAAGGCGAGCCTTATACCGAACCTCTCTATCAGAGAGATCTTTTCGTGGAAGCTGTCGGTGGGGAACTTTCCCTCTTCCTCCCTTTCCGAAACCATGTGCCTCCTGTTGGAGGTGGCGTAGACAAGGACGTTGGAGGGCCTCTCCTCTATGTCCCCGTCGAGGAGGGACTTCAGAAGCTTGAAGACCTCTTCGCTCGGCTCGAAAGAGAGATCGTCGAAGAAGAGGATAAACCTCTGGAGCTTTCCCCTGAGGACCTTGTAGAGATCCGAAAGGGAGGGTATTTCCCACTTGTGGAGCTGGATTATCCTTAGACCCTCCTCCGCAAAGGGCTTGAGGAGAGATCTCACCAGAGAGGACTTCCCCGTCCCCCTGTCTCCCCAGAGCAGAACATCGTTGGCGGGTAGGCCCTTCACGAACTGGGCGGTGTTCCTGAAGAGGATCTCTTTCTGGGAGTCCACTCCCAGTATGTCTTCAGGATCGGGGACGGAAGGGTGTGGAATTGGCTCTATCTCACCCCTTCTGAACCTGAAGGCAAGGTATTTACTGAAGAAGTCTTCCCCGTATCTGCCTGGATCGAGCCTGCCTTCTAATATGCTCAGAAGATCTTCCAGAGTCATGGGATAAGATTATAGTGATGGGAGTCCTGTCTACAAGGGCCTACCGCTGGGAGCTTTATAATCCGTATCATAAAGGAGGGGCTTGACTTTTAAGAATATTAGAATATTCTAATATCCTGAATTCGGAGGGATAAGATGGCTTGGCTTCTGATACTGCTGATTTCGGGAAGCCTTCTGGCTCAGGAGCTTACCTTTAAGAAGGTGAAGGAGGACGTCCTTTCCAATAACCTTGAACTGAAGGCCCTCAGGCACGAACTGAAGGCCCTTGAGAGAGAGGAAAGCTCCGCAAAAGGTATGCTTTTTCCCACCCTGAAGCTGGAGGAGACCTTCACAAGAACCGACATTCCCGCATATGTGCTCTTCACGAAGCTGAACCAGGAGAGAATAACACCGAACGACTTCACACCCTCCAACCTGAACGACCCGGATGCGGTCAGCAACTTTGAGACAAAGCTCTCCTTAGAGGTACCCATCTGGATGGGAGGGAAGCTCAGAGCTTTCAAGAATATGGCCCGGATAAAAAGGGAAGCCCAAAGGAAAGAGCTCGACAGAAAGGAGGAAACGATAATCTTCGACGCATACAAAGCCTACCTGGGAGCCTCCCTGTCCAGGTCCGCGGTAGAGGTGGCCAAGAAGAACGTGGAGGATGCAAGGGAACACCTCAGAATAGCTGAGAGGCTCTATGAGATAGGCATGGCTCTTCTATCGGATGTTCTCAGGGCGAGGGTCTTTCTGAAAAAGGCTCAGGAAAAGCTGTTCGAGGCTGAGAGCAACTACAGGATAGCTAAAAAGTCCCTCTCCCTGATAGCGAACACCGACTACACCTCTTACGACATTCCGGAGCTTAAGGTGTGTGGGGAGCTTAACAGAGAAGAACTCTTCTCAAAGGCCCTTGATAACAGAGAGGATCTGAAAGCCATAGCGGATTTTATAGAGCTGACAAAGGAGGGCTACAGAGCCTCCGTAGGAGACAACCTTCCTCATCTGGTAGCCTTTGCCTCCTATAGTCTCTTTGATAGGAACACACCCTTCGGGAGCGACGGAAGTGGATACATGTTCGGGCTGAGCTTTTCCATAAGCTTCAACACAGGACTCTATTCCATAAAGAAGGCCCAGAGTTTCAAAGAGAAGGAGAGGGCGCTCCAGACCAGGAGGAGATTTATGGAAAAGGCCATACTCCTCAGCCTCGAAAAGGTCTTCTCGGACTATGAGGTGTCGCTCAAAAAGCTAAATTCAGCTCAGGCAAGATTAAAGGAGGCGGAGGAGATGGTGAGGATAATAAGAACGAGATACAAAAACGGCTTGGCCAGAATGGTAGATCTCTTGGACGCTCAAACCCAGCTTGAAAACGCAAGGTTCGACTACATAAAGGCCCTCTACGAGTGCAACCTGAATTACGGTAAGGCCCTTCTCGAAGCGGGCCTCGCAAAGGAGGTGCTGAGATGAGAACAGCTTTCAAATACCTTGTGTTCCTTGTCCTCCCCATAGCGGTCGTTATCCTGTGGCTTGCGGGAGCCTTCCATCCCAAGATATCCGCCAAGGAGATAGAAACCGAGAGAAAGGTCGTAAAGGGTCTGGAGATAGGAGAGGTTCAGGTCCTGAGCAGGACTAAGCTGAGCTTTGCGGGAACCCTCGTTCCTTCGGACAGGGCGGAGATATCTACGAGGGTGATGGGCTTTGTCAGCTATGTGGGTGTGAGGGAAGGCCAGTTTGTCAAGAAGGGAGAGCTACTTCTGAGGATAGATCCGAGAGACACAAAGGCACAGGTGGAGGCCGCTCGTCAGGGTGTTATTCAGGCCCAGAAAAACTACAAAGCGGCTCTGGCCAACTTTGAAGCGGTGAAAAAAACCTACGAGAGATACAAAAAGCTCCTGGAAGAGAAAGCCATAACCCAGCACGAGTTCGATATGGTGGAGGCCAAGTTCAGAGCTGCAAAGGCCCAGCTGGAGGCGGCCAAATCCGCCATAGAGATGGCCCGCCAGAAACTTAGGGCGGTCTCCTCGAACGTGTCCTACACGGAAGTCAGGGCACCTTTCGATGGATACGTGGTCAGGAAGGAGGTGGATCTGGGAGATATCGCCAGACCGGGTTATCCGCTCCTGGTAATGGAGAAGCCACCCTACAGGGTTCAGGTTAGCCTCCCTGAAAGGTTCCTGGGAAGGATAAAGGTGGGCGATCGGATCGAAGTATACATTCCCTCCGTAAAGAGGAAGATCACTGCGAAGGTGATCGAGATAGAACCTTCAGTAGATCCTTCCAGCAGAACCTTCAGGATAAAGGCTGAAGTTAGAGGAAAAGATCTCAGAGGAGGTATGTTCGCGAGGGCTTTTGTGGAAGAGCCCACAAAGAAAACACTTCTCATACCCAGAAGCGCTGTATACAAGAGATGGGACTTTACGGGCGTCTGGGTGGTAAAGCCCGACAACACCCTCGAACTCAGATTCGTCAGGCTTGGGAGGAAAATAGGGGACAAGGTGGAAGTTCTCTCCGGTCTGTCTGAAGGAGAAAAAATAGTTGTCCGCGGACTTGAGAAAGCCTGCGAGGGCTGTAAGATCGGAGGTTAAGGCATGTACGGACTGGCGGGGAGACTGGCTCACTACTTCATAGACTCAAAGCTTACACCCATACTCATACTCGTTTCCCTCGCGCTCGGATTCTTTGCGGTCATAACAACGCCCAAGGAAGAGGAGCCTCAGATAATCGTCCCCATGATAGACATCTACATCTCCTATCCGGGGGCAACTCCGGAGGAGGTGGAGAGCAGGGTAGTTATCCCTCTCGAAAAGAAACTCTGGGAGCTAAAAGACATAGAGTATATCTACTCCGCCTCCATGAACGATATGGCCATAGTTACCGCCCGCTTCTACGTGGGGACCGATCCGGTCAAGGCCCTTGTGGATCTGAACTCCAAGATGATGTCCGCCCTCGACCTTGCACCTCCCGGTGTAGTTCTGCCACCCCTCATAAAGCCCATGTCCATAGATGACGTTCCCATACTGACGCTGACTCTCTGGGGTGAGAACTACGACTGGTATTCACTCAGAAAGCTCGCCGCCACCCTTCAGAACGAGATAAAGAAGATTGAGAACGTGGCGGACGTCTTCATAGTGGGGGGAACTCCCAGGGAGATAAGGATAGTCCTCGACCCCCAGAAGCTCGAGGCATACAGGATCTCCCCCCTATACATAGCCAAACTGCTGAAGGCAGCGAACGCGCAGGCGGTCAGCGGTAAGGTGAACAAGGGAAATAGGGAGTATCTGATAAAGGTAGGTAACTTCTTCAAATCCAAAGAAGACGTGGAAAACCTCGTGGTAGGTGTTAGGGGAGGAAGGGTTATCTATCTGAGAGACGTTGCTAAGGTGGTGGACGGGCCCGCGGAGATAAAGGATTACGTTCTGATGGGTTTTGGGCCCTCCGCAAAGGCCAAAGGTATAGACAAAGAGCCGGGAGAGCTACTCCCCGCTGTAACGCTCGCTGTATCCAAGAGGAAGGGAACCAACGCGGTGGACGTGGCGGAGGAGGTTCTAAAGCTCGTTGAATACGCTAAGGGCCACGTCGTCCCCAAGGATGTGAACATAACCGTAACGAGGAACTACGGGGAAACCGCTAAGGAAAAGGCTAACGAGCTCCTCGAGCACCTCCTGATAGCCACGGGCTCTGTGATACTCCTGATAGCGGTTGCCCTCGGTGTCAGGGAAGCCCTCGTTGTAGGTATAGCGGTTCCCGTTACCCTCTCCATAGCCCTCTTCCTCAGCGAGATGTATGGCTTTACCCTGAACAGGGTGACCCTTTTCGCCCTCATCTTTGCGATAGGAATTCTCGTGGACGACGCCATAGTGGTGGTTGAGAACATCCACAGATGGTTTGAGATGCAGAAGCTCCCGCCCAGGGATGCCATAGTCCGTGCCACGGACGAGGTGGGGAACCCTACGATACTCGCTACCTTCACGGTTATCGCGGCCCTCATGCCCATGGCCTTCGTTACAGGACTCATGGGGCCCTACATGAGGCCCATACCGATAAACGCCTCCGTGGCCATGTTCTTTTCCCTGCTGGTAGCCTTCATAATAACCCCCTGGGCCGCCTACAAGTTTCTCGAGAAGGAGAGGGAGCACGAGGAGATAGACGTCAGGAAGACCCTCTTCTGGAAGCTCTACTGCAAGATCATGACGCCCATGCTCACCAGCAAACTCAAGCGCTACGCCTTCTACGGATTCGTCCTCGCCCTGATGGGAGGTTCTCTCTTCCTCTTCTACACAAAAGCGGTTGTGGTGAAGATGCTCCCCTACGACAACAAATCCGAGCTTGAGATAGTCCTCGACATGCCAGAGGGAACCACTCTCGAGGAGACCCTACGTGTGGCAAAGGAGATAGGAAACTACATAGCTAAGCAGAGCATAGTCACAGACTATCAGATATACGTGGGGACCGCTGCACCCTTCAACTTCAACGGACTCGTCAGGCACTACTACCTCAGACAGGCCTCCAACCTTGCGGAGATCCAGATAAACCTCATAGGAAAGCACGACAGGAAGGAGCAGTCCCACCAGTTCGCCAAGATGATAAGACCCAAGGTTCACGAGATAGCCAAGAAACACGGAGCTAAGTATGTGGCGGTCGTTGAGGTCCCGCCCGGCCCACCGGTCCTGTCCCCCATCGTGGCGGAGGTCTACGCCCCCAGCAGGGAGGTTCAGGAAGAGGTGGCTTACAGAATCCTCGATATCTTCAGGGAGTCCAGGAACATAACCGACGAGGGAATATATCTCGAATCCCCCGCTCCCATGCTCAACTTCGTTGTCAAAGAGGACAAAGCTAAACTCGCAGGATTTTCTAAAGAGGAAATAGTCTACACGATGAGGGCTTTGATAGGCGGTATGCAGGTGGGAGTCCTCCAGAATACGGACACGGAACATGTTCCCATAAAGCTAAGGCTTGCGGAGGAATACAGGGTTCCCGAGATATTAAAACACTTCAAGCTGGTTAACTCTAAAGGCGTTGCGGTTCCACTCTCGGAGCTTGTTGAGGTTGAAGAAAAGACGATACCCAAGACCATATATCACAAGAACCTCAGGCGGGTTATATACGTAATAGGAGACGTGGCGGGAAGAGAAGAGGCCCCCTTCTACGGAATCCTTGCGGTCCGTGATAAGGTCCTGAACATAGAGAATCCTTACGGGAACATAGGCGAGCTGTGGATGTCCCTACCCCTTATAGAGGACAAGGTCTACGTGAAGTGGGACGGCGAGATGCACATAACTTTGGAGGTTTTCAGGGATCTCGGGCTCGCCTTCGGTGTGGCCCTCTTCGTAATGTATGTCTTGATTCTCGGCTGGTTTAAGAGCTTCAAGGTCCCCGGGATAATAATGGCTCCTATACCTCTTACATTGGTAGGCATAATCCCAGGCCACTGGCTGATGGATAAGCTGATGGGCGGAGTCTTCTTTACCGCCACCTCCATGATAGGTTTCATAGCCCTCGCGGGAATAATAGTCAGGAACTCTATCCTTCTTGTAGACTTCGCGGAGGAGAGACTGAAGGAGGGTCTTCCAGTTCACCTTGCTGTTGTGGAGGCCGGTGTGGTAAGGACAAGACCTATACTCCTCACCGCGGTAGCGGTCGTTATAGGCGCCTTTGTCATACTCTTCGATCCCATATTCAACGGGCTCGCCATATCCTTAATCTTTGGAACAATAGGATCTACAATGCTTACCCTCGTTCTAATACCTCTCATGTATTACGCCTCCAAGCTGAAAGGAATACCTCCCGAGGCATGCCCCACACCGGATGAGATAAAGAGGGACCTTCAGGCGGACTGATAGAGGTGGTCCATTATCATTCGGACCGCCTCCTCCGGTTTCTTCCCTTCGATCCTCAGGTGGGCTTTGGAGTAAACCTTTTCCCTTTCTCTCAAAAGCTCTTTCAGCTTCGCTTCTCCCAGCTTAAGAAGGGGTCTGCCCGTATCACCTCCACATCTCTTCAAAAAATCCTCGTAGGAGACACTGAGCCAGACCACAAGTCCTCTTTCTCTCATCAGATCCATGGCTTCAGGGTTAGCACCCAGACCCCCGCCTGTGGAAATCACTACATCATTTCTTCCCGACAGCTCTTTGAGAGTTATTAACTCAAGCTTCCTGAAGTAAGGCTCTCCCTTCTTCTCAAAGATCTCAGGTATGGTGATATTTTCCTTTCTTTCTATCTCCTCATCCACGTCGAGAAAGCCCCAGCCGAGATGCTTGGCAAGTATCCTACCAACGGTGGTCTTTCCACTGCACATAAAGCCCACGAGGAAAACTCTTCTGGTCTTCAATATCCCCTTATCTCGGTCCCTCCTGTGTGGCAGGCGGAGCAATCGAAGCCCTTATCGGTTCTCTTCACAAGTCCGAAGCTCATCGCTATCCTCTGGTGCTTGGAGTGGATATCCGGGTTAGGAATAAACCTTCTTAACCTTTTTATTCCCAGCCCCTGATGGCATTGGTAGCAGGTGAACATAGCCTCCCTCCAGAGTTTCACCGCTCTATTCTTGTCCTTTTCCCTGAGGGCTTTCACCAGCTCCGCATACATAATCCTGTTCCTTTTTTTAACCACCTTTTTCACATCCGGAGGAAACTTAACCATCATCGGTGCAGCTATGGACATGTTCTTACCGCATGCGGACAACCCCTGAGGATCTTCTATTAGGTGTAGCGCTGCGGTATAGTTCTCATGCTCTATAAGTCCTCTGAGCTTTACGAAGCTAAAGAAGGTCTTGTAGGCTCCCGCTTTGAAGGCCAGAACCTTGTTAGCTAAGAATCTCGAAGCCTTTAGAACTTCTTTGGTGTTCCTTCCCCCAACTATTAGGACCTTTCTCCCATGCCACTCCACCACCTTCAGCGTAGGTCCCCTGAATTTTAGACCAAGTTCCCTGACTACCCTATTGTTTGTTCCCAGAAGTATCAGGTTCTTCTTAGTTTTTAGAGCTTTAGGCAGAGGCATCACGAGAGAGGGTGTGTATCCCTTCCTGACCATCTTTGGATTTATCCCAAGATCGTCCGTCCACTGGCCGAGAAAGTAAGCTATCTGAACCGCGGAAGCCACAACACTCTTTTTCTCCTTAGGACCGTAGGTTATCACCACATTTGGAACCGCAGCTTCCTCCGCCTGTGCTGGGGTCCCTGTCCAGACCTTCTTGTATGTTATGAAAGGAAATCTCTTAACTTCCGCGAAAGTTTCTAAAATGGGTTTGCTGAACAAAGCGCTCGCAGTAACTAAAAGGATGACCAATAGTTTCATGGTCAACCTCCTTTTTAGAAGGATTATACAACACACGTGTGGAGTTAAAATTTAAAAATACATGAGGATACTACTCATAGAAGACGATACTATACTTGGGGAGAGCTTAAAAGAATACTTGGAAAGCCAGGACGTTGAGGTGAGGTGGATATCTGACGATAGATATGTGGATGTAGATGCTTTGGGTAGCTTCGACGTTATAGTCCTCGATCTGATGCTAAAGTTCGGTAGCGGTGAGGACATACTGAAAGAGATAAGGGATAGAGGAATTTCCACACCCGTTCTAATACTAACCGCGAAGAGTAGTATAAAAGATAAGGAAATCTGCTTTGAACTCGGGGCTGACGATTACCTTACCAAACCCTTTAATCCGAAGGAACTTCTTTTACGATTGAAAGCTTTGGTGAGAAGACAACAGCCATCTCATATAATTGATATAAACGGTGCCATAGTAGATACTCAGTCTATGCTTGTAAAACGTGAAGGCAAAGAATATAAACTTTCTAAAAAGGCATGGGAGCTTCTGTTGCTACTTATCAAGCACAGGGGAAAGGTCCTTAGAACAGAAACTATACTCAGTTCAGTATGGGAAGATAAGCCTGTAGGATCCGAAGTTGTTAGAGCATATATAAAGGAGCTTAGGAAAGTTCTTCCTAAGGGCAGTATAGAGACCCATAAAGGGATAGGCTATCGTTTAAAATGAGATTTGAACATAAGATACTTTTAAGTTTTGCTGTACTTACCTTCATAGAACTTTCAACGATAAACATCTATACAATATCCCTGTTGAAAAAAGAGGTTGAGTATAATCTTTTCAAGGAGATAGAAACATCTATCCTCCTTAAAGAGAATGGATTTAGCACACCTGACCATATAATTGTATCCTCCGAACCTATAAACAACCCAAATTACATATTTAAAGCATATTTGGATGATAACTTTATATACGTTAAAAAAGGTTATCTCTGGGACAAATTGAAAAAAATTATCCTGTCACTGTTAGCATGGGAGTTCATAACAGTAACATCAATACTTTTATTAGCCTACGTGGTAGTTAAAAGGTTCTATCTAAGGGAGAAATCCAGAGAGGAATTTCTAAATTTGCTACTCTTGTCCATAACCCACAAGCTGGGTAACTTCCTCGCGGTTCAGCAGATAAATCTGGAAATACTTAAGGATTGTGAGAATAAGAGGGCTGTGGAAAGACTTACAGCTCAGACTAATAGGATGAAGAAGGATTTTGAGCGCATAATGTTCTTCATGGAAAGGATCAAAAAGGGGGAGGATAGTAAGAAAAGCAAGGTAAACGTAAAACCCGTTATTTTGGAAAACGTAAAGGAATGGGTTGAGGTTTACGGAAAACCCGATAGGCTTATTCTGAGTGTTAAAGATACGTATATAAACGTAAATCCAGATTACTTCGAGAACATAGTAAGTATAGTTGTGGAGAATGCTATAAAGTATGCCCGGGGCTTAGTCCACGTAAAGAGCTTTACAAGAAGACGCATGATCTGCATAATTGTAAGGAACGATATAGGTGAAGTTTCCGAAGGGAGAGGTGTAGGAACACAGATAGCCAAGTATATGGTTGAAAGAATGAAAGGCGTTATGAGGATAAGGATAAGGAGAGATACGTATACCACTATCCTGCAGTTTAGAAGGTAATTTCACGATAGTTTCACGGTCTATTGGTATCTATATATCCATGATGAAGAGGGTAGTAATCTTAAGTATAACAGCGGTAATAAGCTTAGTGTTCGGGGCAGACGAAATTGACATAAAGGTCAGAATAGAGGGGTATGATGCAGAGTCCGGGACGGTTAGAGCTATAAGCCTCAGCGGTGCATGTCGCGGAGCCAAGATATACCTAACAGGTATAGACAAACCTATTGCTGAAGATCTCATATCTAAGGAAGTGTTTGTAACTCTGAATAGTTCAACCTGCGAGGAAGGTAAAACCTACAAAGTTTTAAGTGTTGAGAGGGAGTAGCCATGAGAGCAGTAATGTTTTTGATCCTTATGTGCTTCTTACTTATTAAATCAGCACACTCAGCCTCTATGGAAAGCTATTGCTTCACACCTCCTTTCATAAGTCAAGCGGTCGCACCCAACATCTTACTGGTCATAGACGCAAGTGGTTCTATGACGAGGTGTGCGTACAATCCCAGATCTAATGGACGTGGATGTTGCTACAGGTCCAGCGGTTGTGGATGGACCTATACTGGTACAGAGGAAGGATACTTTATACCAGATAAGGTATATAGGTATAACTGGAGTGGAGGATATTGGGAAGAAACCAATGCAACGCCTTCCAGCTGTCCGAACCGCAGGCAGGATATAAGACTAAACCGCGCTTACAGGGGAAGCTGTCTTAACTTCCTCTACATGACAAGAATAGATCTTGTCAGATGGGCACTGACAGGGGGCACGCTCAGTAGCTGCTCTACCGGTGTGAATGTATATAATCCATCGTTTAATAGATGTAATCCTGAAGCTTACGGTATGCCCGGAGATCAAACTTCATGTGATGACACAGGTTGTATCCTGGAGGGTTACAGGGGTATAAGGGTAAAGGTCCCTTGGGAAAGGATACACAGTTCTCTTCTCTTTCAGTTAAAGAACCTTTCCCTGAAGCCCCGTGTTGGTGTTATGTTCTTCAGCGGTAGAAGTGTGAGGCACGATGCACTCGTTTATATAGGCGATTTTAAAGGGAGCAACGACTACGATGCTTTAAATCCTTATAAGAACGTGATTACACAGATAAACGTAGAGGATCCAGATGGTGCCACTCCCACCGCACCGGCCCTTTGGGATGCGTATAACTACTTTGCTCAAGAAGATCCCCAATATAATGGTTTCATCCCACAGCAAGGATCCGGTGATAGATGGAGAAATCCTATGTATCAGTGCATAGATAAAAATGAAAACGGTCAGTGTGAAAGTAACGAATTTGAGCTTGTCCCCTGTGCAAAGAACTTCGTAATTCTACTTACTGACGGGCAATGGAACCGTGGAGGGAATCCTGTTGGATCTTCATGTAGTATCTATGATGGATACGAAGATCACTCAGCAGACCCTGTAGTTCCCGCTTATTGGCTTCATAAGAGAGGTTTTACGAACAGAATCACAGGTATAGATTCCTACGTGGAAGCTGTATACGGCATAGGTCTATGGTTGAGGGGCACGGGAGAACTGGCGGTCAAAAATGTTGCCATGTATGGTTCTTTTGATAGGTCCAAGACCTGGCCGGATGGCCTCTCCGGGTATCCGACAGATACCTGTTCCATGGACGACTGCGGTTACGGCAGAGGTAGTGGTTGCACGGACCTGCCTCCTTCATCTCCTGACTGGGATAAAGACGGAGATGGTGTGCCCGATACTTTTTACAATGCCTCTAATGCTGCGGAAATTAAAAACGCTATCTTAAGTGCAATACTCGATATTCTCAGAAGAGCTTCCTCTGGAGCAACGGTAGCCACACTCGCCTCCCGTAGTCAGGTATCCTCGCTCATAGTCCAGCCATATTTCTACCCCTCCTACGTTCGGGATGATGGAGCACAGATATCCTGGTTGGGCTTCCTGAGATCTTTCTGGGTCGACGCTAATCAGGACCTCAGAGAAGATACCGTTGAGAGCAAGATTTTGAACATATCGGGAACTTCCATAGACAGAGTGTTCCAGTTCTTCTACGATACCGCGGATGCTTCTACCAAGGCTGTAATACTTGATGAAGACTACCCCAACGTGTGCAGTGCGGATTCCACTAAATCTATACAGGAGCTTATACCTGTGTTCAACTCAGGATGTACTCTCGCCAATACTGATCCTCATAACAGGAATGTATACTTCAATAAGGATGGAGCTTTGAAAAAGCTTACCCCTTCCGAAGCAACATATTTCAGGAACATATGGAAGGTTTGCAGTAATGATTCAACCAAGCTCTGCTCCAGTAACGCGGACTGTGGAGCAGGAGGAGTTTGTCAAGCTATTAGCTCTTCGGAAGCCTCCTGTGTTATAGAATACCTGCTCGGAAACGACAACCCATCTGGTTGCGGTAGCTTTGATAGTGTAAAGAGGACAAGAACTCTCGATGTTACCAACTTCTGCGGTAGCGTAGGTATAACGGGAGAAAAAACATGGAAACTCGGAGATATAGTCTACTCCACACCTGTGGGAGCCGGGAACAGAAAACTAAGGATTTACGATTCAAGGTATGGAGATATAACCTACTATCAATACTGGACCTCTACGGAATACCAAAGCAGATTCGGCATAGTTGCTGTAAGCGCAAACGATGGCATGCTTCACATATTCAGAATGGGACATCTGAAAGAAACCTTCAACCCGGCCAAACCTATAGAGCTTGTAAATGCTCCCGGAAGTTCCTCCAGCACAAAGGTCGGAGTGGAAGAGTTCGCTTTCATGCCCAAGAATGCTATTCCATACCTATACTGGTATGGACATAATAATTACTGCAGAGTTCCCACGGTAGATTACAGGATAAACATACTCGATGTCTCTGCCAACCTGCAGGGCTGTGTAAAGAAGGGGGACAAGTGCTGGAGCACAATACTTATAGGTGTTATGGGGTTCGGTGGGAAGAAGATCACCACCGATCAAACATATGCATCTTCCGTTTTCGTCTTGGATCTTACCAAGTGGTTGAACGGTGGCAGTATAAACGATATAAAACTTCTCTGGGAGACGAAGTTACCGGACAATACACTTACGCTTTCATTCCCTGCAGTTATCAGAACAGGGGATCCCAATGAAAACGGCTCATGGTATGTGGTTATCGGAAGTGGACCCACACAGCTTAAAAACAGTGTGGACGAGGAAGACTATCCTACAAATCCCAAGATATACTTCATCCCCATTAAGAACGGCCTTACCGCAGGGGACATAGTAGAGGTAAGCATAGACCTTCCTCCTGATACAAAGGCTGCTGTCGGAGATATATACCCGATAGATTTTGACAACGATTATAGGGACGATAGCCTTTACTTTGGTATGTATGGTAAGCACAAGGTGGGAGGAGACTGGTATTCCTGGGGAGGTTTCTTCAGACTAAGGTTAAGGGATGTAAGTGATACAAGTCTTACGGATACAAATGGTTATAAAGCCATAACCAGCCTCACAAGCTCGGACATCTCCGCGGTTGTAGATCTGGGAGACTACGCTACCGATAACCACATACCTCCCGTTTTCGGAGCACCTACATTTTCTCGTGATGATAAGGGTCAACTATGGGTATACTTTGGAACAGGTAAGTTCCTGAGTCTGGATGACAGAACTCCGCCTTACACCAACTATCTATTCGGTATAAAGGACCCCTGCTGGGATGGACATTGTCAGACAACATACAATTGTGATCTCATCAGTGGATGTGATATAGATAACCTTACTCAGGCGGATATGCTGAGCGACGAAGTTGTAGTTACAGAGAAGAAGGAGATATGTACTTGTGATAACGGTGTGTGTGAGAATAAAGAAGTCATAGTAGCAACAAGGGCTACACCTCCAAGTCCAACGACGAAAAAAGGATGGTCTGTTCAGCTCAGCGATTATGAAGCTGCCTACTCTCAACCTGCAGTCTTTGGAAGCATAGTTTATTTCAATACATATAAGTCTCCGGGAAGTGATGTATGTGCCCTTGAAGGAACAAGCAATCTCTACGCTCTACACTATACATCCGGTAAACCGTATGCTCCGAGACCTCCTCTCCTTAGACCTGACATGGTAGAAGACGCTGGTGGTGGACGTGTGCAGGTAAGAGGGTTTGTCAACCTTGGTCCAGGTATTCCCGCCGGAGGTCAGCCCATACAGATAACGGAGAAAGCTATATACCTACAAACATCGACAGGGAAAATAGAAAGGATTCCTTACCAAGCTACCGGGAGGAGAGGTATTATCCTATGGATAGAGAAGTAAAGCAAAGAGGCTTCAGTATAATTGAGCTTTTGATTATAATCGCAATCATTTCCATAATAATGGGCGTTGCTTATAACTGGATAATAAATCTTGTAGCAAACCAAAGGTTAAAAAATGCTGCGGATATGCTAATGAATGATCTTTCAAAGGCTAAAACTATGTCCGTTTCTGGAAGATATATGTGGGGAGTTTATCTGAGTCCGGGTGAAAACTGCTATCTTATTTTTGAGGACAGAGATGCGAGCTGTAATATAACTGGAACTGTAAACGCCAGCTGCAACTACTCAGGAACAGCTGATGTGGTATCGAGAGTTGATCTTCCGCCGGGTGTGGTTGTAGATACAGGTTCAAGTGTTGTTTTTGACAGAAAAGGCTACCCCAGAAACGACGGCTGCGGTGTTGGTCCT
Organism: Aquificaceae bacterium; assembly: GCA_027079305.1. Classification (GTDB taxonomy): domain Bacteria; phylum Aquificota; class Aquificia; order Aquificales; family Aquificaceae; genus Hydrogenivirga. Next base: position 157,516 of record JALWVU010000055.1, on the reverse strand, counting down.
GTAACTATAACATTGAGAAGTACGGTCACCGGCTCAAGAAGATCTATATACATAACGAGTTTCGGGAGAATAAGGTATGAGGTCGAATAACGACGGTTTCACACTCGTAGAGCTTTTGGTTGCAATACTTCTTCTCTTTATAATTATGGTGGGCTTCCTAAAGGGTATCTTGGATTATACGCTTCTGTCTCTTAGAGCACAAATGAAAGATGAAGCCATGAAGATAGGAAAGTCTATATCCAATTACATAGAGAGTTTGCCTCCGGATGCGCCACTCTTCAGGCCTACAGCCTTTATAGGGAATTGGAATAATGCTCCGTGTTCGGGAACCTCATGTGCTTTTGAAAATAGAGACAGTGATAGCGATGGGATCCCGGATTTCTACGATCCTTATAACGGTAATAACGATAGCTTTAAGACTACACCGTTAAATACCGCAGGTTGGCTATATGTTTATCCATCCGGAGGAGGATGCCTTATAAGGAACAACACTACCTCCTCAATACCTGCTGGAGTCAGATGCGTTAACAGATTCAAGGGGAGAGACATATACCTTGCTCTTACCATAGCCAGAGTAGCACCACCAACTGGAACTACACCTGAAAAAGTAGCGGTAGGCATAGTTGTATGGTACTTCGATCCCTGGAATGGTAAGTATAAAGATTTTAGAACTCTTGTTATAAGGGGTGGGTAGAGGTATGGATAGGAATAGGGCTTTTACACTTGTCGAGCTTCTCGTTGTCATTGCTATCTTGTCTGTAATAGGTAGCGGAATATTTATAGCTTACAAGTTTATAGTGGAAAGGTCTGTTGGCTCCGCTCTTGTTGCCAAGAGTGAACAGGAATCCGTGTCTCTTATACACCAGCTTATAACAGATATAAAGAGCGCAGGGTTCGGTGTGCTTGATAGTGATGGCAATCCTTCCAATGCTAACGGAACCATAGATAAGGCGTATGGAACAAATGGAACTATAGCCAGCGGCTCCCTCAGCACGTTTGCTACCACAGATGTGAATAGTGTTGATTCCGGTTTTATAGCTATATCAACTACCGATCCTGATAGGAACGAGCTTTATTTTTTCAGTCTTGCTGTTAGAAGCTCCGGCAACAGCGGTTGCTGGGGATATATAGACAAGGATGGATGCCTTAATATTCAGAGTTTAACCTTTCTTGGTTCACCCTGTGATCCTTCCGCACTTACTGGAACCAACGTGGTAGTCTTGAATCCAGCCACAAAAGGATTGCTTAACAGCGTTAGCTGTAGTGCAGATACAGCCTGTTCAGCTCAAGGTGGTGTTCGGTGTTCTCCATTATCTCTTGGGGCACTTGTCTTCTTTAAGGGTAGTTATACCTACATTTCGGATTTTGCCACTTCCTACTTTCTTAGAAGCGACCCGAATCAACCCGCTTCCTGTGCACCCGGAACCTATACACTATACAAAAGGATATATCCTGAAACACCTCAACCTGTAATATCCTGCGTGGCAGCTTTCCGCGTCAGGTATATTGTCTCAGGGACACCGCCTTATGTTGACTCCCTAACTACCAATAACTCTAAGCTCATTAGAGGCGTGAGGGTTTGTCTTATAGTTCAGGTGGGTGGCAGAACCAGCACGGATGGGGGAATACCTTCTTTCAGTGCAAACTGTGGGGGGGCTCTGTCTTCCGCCGACTCTTCCTGGAGGTGGTATAGATGGAACGTAATAGAGTTAGATGTTCCTATAAGGAACATAGGAAACGCAGGATGATGAGTAACAGAGGTATAGCCCTTGTATCCGTTATATTTATAGCACTTATGACTTTTTTGGCGGTCGGCGGTTTGTATCTACTCCTAAAGCGTTTATTTGAAAGTTCAGAAACAGTAAAGATCTATTCGAGTGTTAGGGATGCTGCTAAGGGAGGCGTGGAGCATGCTATACTTAGAATAATAAATGGTGATGTATCACCCAACTACTGTTGCAGACCCGGAGAAGACTGTAGCACCAAAGGATTAGAGATGCAATATAGGTTAGCAAGTTCCGGGAATGTATACATCACAAAGATATACATATGCTATGTAGGTCAGGCCTCCGGTTATGGCATTTCTGGGACAGCTTACTTGGGAACGCCAGGGACAGCGGAGGCGGGAGCGGTATACAGAATAATATCGGAGGCTTACGGAGATAGGAACACTTACGCAAGAGTGGAGGCATTTTACATTAAATAAAACGATCTAAAGCTTTGCAACTCTCCAGAACCTTTTCCTTATGAGAGCTCTGGAAGCTCTGATTGAAAGTGATTCGAATTAGTTTATTATTATCATCTATGGAAAAGGTCTACGCTTACGACACAACGCTGAGAGACGGCTCCCAGGCGGAGGGGGTTAACTTCTCCCTTGAGGACAAGCTGAGAATTGCCCAGAAGCTGGACGAGTTCGGCATAGACTACATAGAGGGGGGCTGGCCCTACGCCAATCCCAAGGACAACCTCTTCTTCCAAAAGATAAAGACCATGAAGTTCTCCCACGCGAGGCCCGTGGCCTTCGGATCCACGAGAAAGCCAGGAAAGAGCGTGAAGGAGGACAGGCAGATAGAGGCACTGATAAAGGCGGAGACTCCCGTGATAACCATATTCGGGAAGAGCTGGGACCTCCACGTGACCGAGGCCCTCAAGACCACGCTCGAAGAGAACCTGGAGATGATCTACGAGTCCGTGGAACATTTGAAAAAGTATGTGGACGAGGTCATATTCGACGCGGAGCACTTCTTCGACGGCTTTAAGGCCAATCCTGACTACGCTCTTGCGGTATTAGATGCGGCCCTCAGGGGCGGAGCGGACTGGATAGTCTTATGCGACACCAACGGGGGAAGCCTCCCCCACGAGGTCCAGGAGATAACGGCAAAAGTAAGGGAGAAGTTTCCCGAGGCAAAGATAGGCATCCACGCCCACAACGACTCGGAGACCGCGGTGGCCAACTCCGTGATGGCGGTCCTCGCAGGAGCCCGCCAGGTCCACGGGACGATAAACGGGATAGGGGAGAGGACGGGGAACGCCAACCTGTGCTCCATAATCCCAAACCTCCAGCTCAAGCTCGGCTACGAGGTGATCCCTCCCGAAAACATGAAGAGGCTCACCGAGCTGGCCAGGTTCGTGGCGGAGCTCTCCAACATGCCCCTCCCCAGGAACATGCCCTACGTTGGTGAGAGCGCCTTCGCCCACAAGGGAGGGGTCCACGCCTCCGCGGTTCTGAAGAAGGCCATCACCTACGAACACATAGATCCCGAGCTGGTCGGGAACAGAAGGAAGATAACGGTCTCGGATCTGGCTGGCAGGAGCAACCTCATCTACAAGCTTAGGGAGTTCGGCATAGAGGTGGACGAGAAGTCCCCAGAGCTTCTGAGGCTCGTGGAGAAGATAAAGGAGCTGGAGAAGGAGGGCTACCACTTCGAGGCAGCGGAGGCCTCCTTGGAGCTTCTCTGCAAGAGGCACTTCGGCCTCGTCAAGGACTACTTCAACTTCGACGCCTACAGGGTCCTGATAGCAAAAAGGAGGAGCGACGACCTTCCCACATCCGAAGCGACGGTAAGGCTCTCGGTGGAGGGTGTGGACGAGCACACCGCGGCCCTGGGGAACGGTCCCGTGAGTGCTTTGGACAGAGCCCTCAGGAAGGCCCTTGAGGAGTTCTACCCCACATTAAAGGAGATGCAGCTGGTAGACTACAAGGTGAGGATCATAAACGAGTCCGCGGGGACCTCCGCTAAGGTCAGAGTCCTGATAGAGTCCGCGGACTCCAAGAGGAAGTGGGGAACCGTGGGGGTCTCCGAGAACGTTATAGAGGCCTCCTGGATAGCCCTTAGGGACGCCTTCGTTTACAAGCTCATGAAGGACGAAGAGGAGGGGGTCTGATCTGTATTAGAATACTTGCATGCAACTTAGGGAGGCTTTGAGGAAAATCTGGCAGTTTATTTCCTTTATCTTTGTCCTGTATGGTTTTTACCTATTCTTCCTTTTCGTGTGGGATACCATGGTCAGGGTGAACGAACGTATCGCGGTGCCTACCGCCACGGTGGCAACTCTAATCCTTATGGGGGTTAGCGCCTTCTTCTGGCTCAGGAAAAGATCTTACAAAGTTATCTAACACCTGTGCTTCCAAAACCTCCCTCTCCCCGGGAGGTCTGGCTTACCTCTTCCACCTCCACCAGCTGAACCCTGCTGACGGGTGCTATTATCATCTGAGCTATTCTGTCTCCCCTTCTTATGACAACCTCTTCACTTCCGAGGTTTATCAGTATAACCTTCACCTCCCCCCTGTAGTCCGCATCCACAGTTCCCGGTGAGTTGAGAACGGTTACACCCTTCTTGAGGGCAAGACCGCTCCTCGGGCGGACCTGTCCCTCGTATCCTTCGGGTATCTCGAATACAAATCCGGTAGGGATGACCGCCCTCTCCATAGGCCTGAGAATCACCGGCTCTTCCACCGCCGCTCTTAGATCGAGTCCAGCGGAGTGCTCAGTAGCGTAGGAAGGAAGCTCTATACCCTCCCCGTGGGGAAGTCGCTTTACCTTCACACGGACCATATCACTCTGTCTTGTCGGTTAGCTTTGGTCTTCCTTTCTCGTCCAGCTCGAAAACTTTGACCTTTACCACCTGGCCTACCTTGAAGAGGCTCCTCGCGTCCCTGACCCTCCTTTTCATGTTGTCCACGTGGAGGAGTCCCACCTTACCGGGAAGTATCTCCACGAAGGCTCCGTAAGGTTCCACCCTCGTCACTTTACCCTCGTAAACCTTACCTACCTCTATTTTCTCCTCCGCTGGAGTTTCCCCGTTCACTCCAACCGTGGTAAACTTGGGCCTTCCGAGCTCGTCGAGTTCGAGAACCTTAACCTTAACTACGTCTCCTACGCTGTATTTCTCTCCCGCGTGTTTTACAGGTATTGCCATCTTAGAAACGTGGAGCAGTCCTATCTTGCCCGGAAGGACCTCTATGAATACGCCGTAAGGCTCAACTCTCGTTACCTTGCCCTCGTAAACCTCGCCTACCTCGAGGTCCTTGACCAGGTTATCTATCATCTCTATAGCTTTCTTTATAGCTTCGTCCGAGTATCCGGTCAGGTATACCTTGCCCTCTTCGCCCACCCATACCTTGACCTCAGTTTCCTCAAAGATCTTCTTCACGTTGGCACCGCCGGGACCGATGACGAGGGGAGCCTTCTCCTCGGGCACCTTATGTATGACGATCCTCGGAGCGTGGGGAGAAAGCTCCTTCCTCGGCTCAGGTATAGCCTCATACATCTTTTCAAGTATGTATAGCCTTCCCTCTTTGGCCTGCTTCAGAGCCTCTATCATTATCTCTTTGGTTATCCCCTTTATCTTTATGTCCATCTGTATGGAGGTGACGCCATCTTTGGTCCCCGCCACTTTAAAGTCCATGTCTCCGAGGTGATCCTCATCCCCGAGTATGTCCGAGAGGATAACGTATCTGTCGCCCTCCTTTATGAGACCCATGGCTATACCGGAGACGTGTTTACCTCCCTTAACGGGAACACCCGCATCGAACAGAGCCAAGGATCCTCCGCAGACAGTTGCCATGGAGGTGGAGCCGTTGGACTCGAGTATGTCCGAGACCACACGTATTATATAGGGGAACTCTTCCTCGTCCGGAATTACCGGTTCCAAGGCTCTCTCCGCAAGGGCACCGTGACCTATCTCCCTCCTTCTGGGCGGACCCCAGGAACGCGCCTCTCCTCCGGAGAAGGGAGGGAAGTTGTAATGAAGCATGAACCTCTTGAACACCTCTCCTTCCGCTATGGTCTCTATAAGCTGAGCCTCGTCCGGAGCACCGAGAGTGACGGTAACGTAGGCCTGGGTCTGGCCTCTCGTAAAGATGGCGCTCCCGTGGGGTCTTTCAAAGGGATGGACCTCTATGGTTATGGGCCTTATCTCACTGGGCCTCCTGCCGTCTATCCTGATCCCTTCGTTGAGGATCTTTTCCCTCATCAACCTGCTTTCGAGCTTCTTGAAGAAGTATTTGACGTTGAAGTGGATATCCTCCGGGATCTCGTGCTTCTCTATGAACTCCTCCACTATGTTCGACAGGGCCTTGTTCCTTTCCTTCTTGTCCTGTATTGCAAAGGCGGAGATTATCCTTTCCGAACACTCCTTCTCGAGGAGCTCTTTTATGGACTCGTCGAGCTCTATACCTTGGAACTCCGCCTTGGGAACTCCAACCTTCTCCCTGAGCCTTTCCTGGGCTTCTATAGCCTCTTTTATAGCCTCCAGACCGAAGAAGAGGGCTTCGGTTATGACCTCCTCAGGAACCTCTTTGGCCCCGCCTTCTACCATAACTATGGCGTCCTTTGTTCCTGCCATAACGATCTCGAGGTCCGACTCTTTTCTCTCTTCGTATGTGGGATTTGCGATGAACTCACCGTCTATTCTGCAGATCCTCACACCGGCTATAGGACCCTCGAAGGGTATCCTCGATATGTGGAGGGCTGCAGAGGCTCCCGTTATTGCGAGAACGTCCGGATCGAACTGGTCGTCCGCGGAGAGGGTGAGGGCGGTTACAACAACATCGTGGAAGAACCCCTCCGGAAACAGGGGCCTTATGGGTCTGTCTATGACCCGCGAGGTGAGTATTTCCCTCTCCGAGGGTTTTCCTTCCCTCTTTATAAATCCTCCCGGTATCTTCCCGTAAGCTGAAGGCCTCTCCCTGTAGTCTACGGTGAGGGGGGTGAAGTCTATCTCCGTGTTGGGTTCGTCGGACATAACCGCGGTAACGAGGACAGCGGTCCCGCCCTGCCTGACTACCACAGCACCGTCCGCCTGCTTGGCGTATTTTCCCGTCTCTATAATTATCGGCTCTCTACTGTTCCCTATCCTCGCACTCTCCTGGGCCATCTTACTTTACCTGTAGCCCCAGTTTTTTTGAAACCTCCAGATACCTCTGGTAATCCGTGTCCTTCAGATACTCGAGGAGCTTTCTCCTCTTGTTCACCATAGCTATGAGGCCTCTCCTCGAGTGGATGTCCTTCTTGTGCTTTTTCATGTGTTCCGTAAGGCGGTTTATGCGTTCCGTCAGTATCGCTATCTGGACTTCAGGAGAGCCGGTATCTCCTTCGTGCCTTTGGAAGCTCTTTATCAGCTCCCACTTCTTCTCCTTAGAAAGGGGCATTATGCAGACCTCCTTATCGAAGTGCAATTCTTTATTATAACACCGAAGTGGCTAAATATCGTATATAGCGTCCAGAAGCTCCTTAGCCTTCTCTTGGTCTATCTCCTTCAGCTTCTTGTATACTTCCCTCGCGCTGTCCACCTTTCCTATCCTTGTGTAGGCAATCCCCAGCTTGAAGAGGAGCTCCGGATCTTCAGGCCTTTCCTCCAACTCCTTCTTCAGATCCTCTATGAGCTTTTCCAGAAGTCCTTCCCCCATCTTGCTGAAGACACCCCTGTAGTTCCTGCCGAGCATAATTAATAAGTATGGACTGGGTAAGGGAGATCTTGTATGACTTTGAAAATAAAAATCTCTACAGAAAGAGGATACTAAGGGAAGAATTGAAAGACTTTTGCTCCAACGACTACCTGGGCCTGCGGGATCATCCGCGGGTCATAGAGGCCACGAAAAAGGCTCTCGAGGAATACGGACTCGGCTCCGGGGCTTCCCAGCTGGTTTCGGGCTACACGGAGGTTCATGCTCAGCTTGAGAAGGAGCTTGCCAAGTTCAAAGGAACACCTTCCTGTGTTCTCTTCGGGTCCGGATACATGGCGAACGTGGGGACCATACCTGTCCTCGCGGAGGAGGGAGACCTCATCCTCAGCGATGAGCTGAATCATGCCTCCCTCATAGACGGGTGCAGGCTCTCAAAGGCGGAGAGAAAGGTCTTCAGACACAGAGACTACACACAGCTGGAGGAAATTCTCAAAAGAGAGAGGCACAGATACGGGAAAGTCCTCATAGTTACGGACGGAGTATTCAGCATGGACGGAGACATGGCGGATCTGAGAGCGCTTTATGATATATCGGAGAGGTTCGACTGCATCCTCTACGTGGACGACGCCCACGGGACTGGAACGGTAGGTAAAGGAAAAGGTAGTCTTGAGGAACTTGGACTGGGGTGGAGAGAAAACGTAGTCATTATGGGAACTCTTTCGAAAGCTCTCGGAAGCTACGGGGCTTTCGTGTGCGGAAGCGAAGCTCTTATAGAGCTTCTTGTAAACAGGTCGAGAAGTTTGATATTCACTACTTCCCTGCCTCCTCCTGTCTGCGCGGGAGCGCTGGAGAGTTTGAAGATAATTGAGGAAGATCCCAGAATGGTAGAAAGATTGAGAGAGCTGACGGAAATCGTCTACAGTAGACTTAAGGGGCTCCCCTTTGAGATCATGTTCCACCACACTCCTATAATTCCCATAGTGATCGGTGACGAAGGGAGAACTCTGGACATGTCTAAGAAACTTTTGGAAAGACGTATCTTCCTTCAGGCCATAAGGTATCCTACTGTCCCTAAGGGAAAGGCCAGGCTGAGGTTAACTGTCAGCCTTAGGTATAAAGAGAATGATCTGGAGAAACTTTTCGAAGCTCTCGAAGATCTATCCCAAAATATTATGTTGTGAATCATTCACGTTTTATTCACAAAAGTTGATATAAATTAAATTAACAAAACCTTTGGGAGGTAGGTGCCATGCGGGAACTTTACAAGTCTTTTGAGGACAGCAGGAAGCTCAACAGGGAGAGGGGTTTCACCCTCATCGAGCTACTGGTCGTCATAGCCATCATAGCCATACTGGCATCCCTTGCAATTCCGCAGTATCTAAAATACCAGCGTAAAGCTAAGGTTAGCTCCTACGCTGAGCCGGTAGCTAGGGGATGTCTTATGGATCTGGTTTCATACTGTAATGAAGCTGCACCAGGTACGTATTCAATCAACTCTACAACCGCTCCCAACTGTGCAACTACCAACGTAACCACCCCAGGGGGAACGGTTACTTTGAACGCACCTGCGAACTTTACTTGCGACTCCGCTACAAACGCTCTTTCCGATGGTACATCCATTACTGCAAACTTGTCAGGTGTTAGTGACTATGAAGCTTATTGCGTATTCCAGAACAACGGTATAAGGTGCACGGTAAGGGGTATCTAAGGGCTTTCGGCCCCTGGGCCCCTTTTTACATTATTTTTTTATGCGAGTTAACTATGGGTTTACACTCATAGAACTTATAATAGTTATAGCTGTAGTATCTATTCTTGCGTCTATATCCTTGCCAATTTATATAAAATACCAACATAAAGCTAAGCTCAGCTCCTATGCGGAACCTGTAGCGAGGTTTTGCTTAATGGACATAATTTCATACTGCAACGACAACCCTAACAGAAGTGTGAATGTTACCGAACTTAGGGGATGTTCAAATACTACCATAATGGACTATATAGTTTCCCTACATATAGATGCTGACAGTTGTAGTTCAAATGGACTTCCACAACGGGCAAATGTCAGAGCCTCTCTAAATGGTGTTTCTGGATATGCAGAATGTGAACTGACCACATCTTCCGGAGAGGGTATAAAGTGCGCGGTAAGATAAAGATGATTTTTTTCCTACTACTTTCTATTCTGTTCGTATACATCAAACTTAAACCGCTAAAGTATTTACTCGATAAGGAGAACATACTAACCTGCGCGGATTGTTTTCTTTATGCCAGATATACGGAAGAATTAAAGGAAGGTATCTATAGTGGAATTGATCTCCTGAGAAATCTACCCGACTTTATGCCTTACCCTAAGCCTCCTCCTTTGATATCAGTAATACCTGCGGTTCTAAGCGGTATATTCGGAGTCGAGATTAAAACGCTTTTTCTATACCTTCCACCTCTAATGTCCTTGCTATTCGCTATTCCACTCTATCTGTGGGTAAGAAACTTTGCTCCCTTACCTGTCGCTCTCGGAGGAATAACCTTAGGGGCTTTCGGATACGGTTACTATGTAAGAGCTACTGTGGGAAGATTTGATACGGACTTTATGATACTGTTTTTTATATTTTTGATAATCTTGCTTCTTGATCTTGCTATAAGTAAAAAGTCCTACGGAGGATGGATGTATTTAGGGTTGTCTCTTGTTTCATTTTACGTTTTCATGTGGTGGTATTACAAACCTTTTATATCTATATTTTTTTTAGCAGGTCTTGTTATACTTCTAATCTATCAGTATTTCAAAAGAGAAGACTACAAGGATACCCTATTTAAGACTTTGCTCTTTACTATGGGTGTTAGCCACTTCATTATACAGTCAGATCTGACTCAATATATAGTCAGGTTGTTTCCATCAGTTCAGCAAACGGTGCCGGTAAGCAAGTATATAGTTGAGCTCCAACCTCTGTCTTTGCAGGGTCTTGTCAATTTTACTACTGATAACTTCCCTGTGCTTGTTATCAGCGCTATAGGATTTCTGCTTCTAACTTTTAGAAACTTCAGGTATCTATCCATTGCTCTACCCTTTGCACTGCTCGGGCTGACGGTTTTTACAGGTGCAGGGAACAGGATGAGTATCTATTTGAGTCCGTTCCTGGGTCTTGGATTCGGTTATGCAATGCATATCATGCTGTCATACATATTTGAAAAGATCAATTTCAGGTCCAATCTTCGTGAGCTTATAATCGGATTAATAACTGTCATATTCCTAATCCCCGCGAATGTTTTCTTTTATATACCAAAACCTATGTTCTCAGATGAACTGTATGAAGCCCTTAAAGATATAAAACCGCAAGATCGATATAGAGCTTCCTTCTGGACCTGGTGGGATTACGGCTACCTGATAGAGTATACCTCTCGTGTGGGGACATATGTAGATAACGGAAACTTTGAGCCTAAAAAGCTTTATCTATTTGCAAAAAGTATGTTGACGAGTGAGGAAAGCACCGCTTACAAAATTATCAGCTTTGTAGACACGAATCATTTTAGAAATGTGCGTTCTTTGGAAAATCTCTACGAAAAGGCTGTGAAGTATAAAGGAGAACCTGACAGAGAAATTTATGTGCTTATAACCAATGAAATGACCAGAATGAGGGTTATTTACGATATAGGAAAGAAGGATTTAAAGGAAACACCTGTATGGTTTTTTACTAAATGCTTGTCAAAAGATCGTATCAATTACAACTGTTTACTCTTGAGATTTAATATTAAGGATATAAGTTTTGATGGGGATAAGAAGATCGTCGATCGTATTCTGACATACAAGAGAATACTGCTTGTAGATAAAGATTCCCAAAGGATAACTATCCTGAATTCAAATAAAAACGGAAAGGAAAGGATAGCACTTCTCATTAAACACAAAGAAGAACTGTTTTACATGGACGTATCAGAGGTTTTGTTCAATTCTATGATGTTCAAGCTGTATCTGGGGGTAGAAGATTTTAAACACTTTGAAAAGATCAAAGATAACTTCCCTGCTTTTGTTATATATAAAGTTAAATGAAACACTACTTCGTTCTCGAAAGCTCCGAGTTTAAACTGAACCCACCAGGAGGCAGGCTGGTATACAAAACACCTTCCGGAAGACCCAGGGAAGAAGGCCTGCTTGAAGGTAAAGTGATTGGAGAAAGTGTTCCATACGATCTCCTCAATCCAATCCAAACTCTGTTTTTCAGGAAATACAAAAAGGGAAGTGCTCTCGTATCCGCACCCACCTCTGCAGGAAAGAGCTTGATCGCTTTCATGTTCATGAAAGGCAAGAGAGGTAAGAAGGTATACACAGCACCCACCAAGTCTTTGGTATACGAAAAGGCGGTGGAGCTGAAGAGGCTATTCGGCAAGAAGGTTGACATGAGAACGGGGGACGTTATAGAGCTTTATAAGAGCGCTCACTCGGACGTGATAGTTTCCACCTACGAGAACCTCGCTCTGGCTTTAAGAAACAAAGTTCCTTGGGCCCTGGAGGCGGAAAGCGTCGTTGTAGACGAAATTCATCACCTGATAGGATCAAGGGGATGGGTCCTGGAGGAGGTGATAGCGTATCTACTGGAGAGCGGTGTGGACATACTTGGCCTTTCCGCAACCCTCCCCGAAGGTATAAAACTTGCCAAGTGGATAAGAGCGGATCTCTTTATAGAATCCCTGTGGAGACCGGTTCCTCTGGAAAGAAAAGTGATACCGCTTACCGAGTTCAGGGACTTCGTAAAGCCTGAGGACCAAGATGAGAGAATAGCTTCGAAGCTCCTGACCGCCCTTTACGAGCTGAAGAAGCAGGATGATCAAGTTATTCTCTTTGTTCACAAGAAGAATGTGGGCTGGAAAATACTGGAGATAGCCAACCGGGAAAAGATAGGTATTATGAACGAGACTACACCTTTCGAGAAGGAGGAGAGGGAAGAGGTAGAGCTTGCCTTTCACAACGCGGACATACCGAGGGAGGAGAGGGAGGAGATAGAGAGAGCTTTCAGGAAGGGGGAACTTCCCGTTCTCGTTGCAACACACACTCTCGCATACGGAGTGAACCTTCCCGCGGACACGGTGATCATAGGTATAAGAGCTTTCTACGACAGGAGGGAGGGAAAGTGGAAGATCTTCCCTTCACAGCTTGACATACTTCAGATGGAAGGTAGAGCGGGGAGGCTCGGAATAAAGGAAAAGGGATACTCCTACATACTTCCCTACGGAGCAAGACCGGACACTATAGAGGAAGAATTGAGAAGGAAGATAGAGGGTGAGTTCGAGCCTTACCTTAAGGAGAAGGTCAGGGAGGGAGATCTGAGCGAGGAGCTTGAGAGAATACTTAGCCTATTCATACTTATAGGCTACCTGTATGAGGGAAAGAACTTCCGTAAGTTTCTGAGAAGAACCTTTTCCTTGAAGGAGTTCTCGAAAGATCCTTTGATAGATGACATATACGAGTGGCTCGAAGATACCGGCTACATAGAGAGAGGTAAGCTTTCGGACAAAGCTCTCTTCTGTATAAGGTCCGGTATGTCTCCTGTCAATTATGAGGAGTTCCTGAGAAGGAAGCTACTCGGCCTTGAGAGGTTAATAGTTATAAGGCCTCTCCTCTTTGTTAAGCGCTTCGACGGTCTGTATGAGTTTGTAAAAAGAGGGAGAAGCTTCGTAGAAGATGACCTTTATATAAGGGAGAAGCTCGCCCCATGTGGGGGGGAATGCTTTGCGGACAATACACACCAGTTCCTTTTCTACATAGAGGGTCTTACCTTCAAATACCCGAATATTCAGCATCCCCCGGGGGAGTTCTCCTACTTGGGGACGGACGCCTTACACCTTATAAGGATCCTTCTGGACATAAGGAGCTTCGGGGATGTGTCTTGGAGCAACGAGGAGATACTCAAGATAGCTCACTCGGTCAAGTATGGACTTACCGAAGAGTTTTCCGCTCTGGGCGGGATAAAAGGTGTAGGGCACATAAGGGCGAACCTCCTCAAGAGGATTATGGTTGAAGAGGGGTTGAAACCTCCCGATCTTGGTATGTCCGTAGACGATTTCCTGGATTACTTGGGAAGTGTGGTAGATCTCGAGAAAAAGCTGAGGGAAATTCTCGAACGCGAAAGGCTTGGAAAAGACTTTCAGAAGATAAACAGGGAGGTAAAGCAGGTTCTGAAAAGGCTCGAAGGCAACAGGGGCGGTATACTTATGGATGACAGAATCCTCAGAGCATTCGGTGTTTTCCACCTCGGTCCGGAAGCCCTCAGGATGAAAAAAAGAGAGTTGGCTCGGAAACTACTTCTCCCGTAATTAGGTGATTTGATAAAAATCTCCCCAATGGGTTCCTGGGGCGTTGAAGCTACCCCTGGAAGATCCGATATTATTACCCATGCTCAGAAGGGTTTATGTGGAAAACTTCCTGCTTATCAAGGACTTAGAGCTGGAGCTGGGGAAAGGCCTCAACGTCATCTCAGGGGAGACGGGAACGGGGAAGTCCATGACCATATCTGCTGTCGGCTTCGTGATGGGCCAGCAGGGGGACTTCCCTGAGGGGACCGCTGTCGAGCTCGAGCTCGATACCGATGGGGAGACCTACCTTCTGAGGAGGGAGATTAAAAACGGAAGGAGCAGGTATTACCTCAACGGCAGAGGGACAACCGCGAAGGTGATCAGGGAGATAACCGAGGGAAAGATCTCCATCCAAGGCCAGAACGAGTTCATAAAGCTCCTGAGACCCGAGTTCCAGAGGAACCTCCTCGACAGATTCGGGGGGCTTTTAAAGCTGAGGGATAAAGTGGAGGAGGCCTACGAGAGGTATGCGGAGCTGAGAAGAAGATACGAGGAGCTTCTGAGCAAAAGGGAGGAGCTCATCCAGAAGAGGGACTTCTTGGAATTCAGGCTGAGGGAGATAGAAGATATTTCTCTTAGCCCCGAAGAGGTGGAGGAGCTGAAGGTTAAAGCGGAAAGGCTCAGGAACCTCGAAAAGATAAAGAGGCTGATCAGCAGCTCCCTTCAGGATCTCTACGACGCGGAGGACTCCGCCTACTCCAAGTTGAGCGAGGCTCTTAGGAACCTGTGGAGGGCTAAGGAGCTGGGAACTCCCGTGGACGCGCTACTGGAGGAGCTTACCCAGATAAAGGACAGGCTTTTGGAGATAACTGAGGAGCTGAGGGATAAGGACCTCGACCTCTCACAGGAGGAGATAGACAGGATCAACGAGACCCTCTTCAAGGTCCAGAGGCTCGAGAAGAAGTATAAGAAGTCCTACGCGGAGATACTTGAGGAGGCAAAGAGGATAAAGGAGGAGCTCTCCGTCTCCTACAATTACGAAGAGCTGATAGAGGAGATAAAGGAGGAGCTTGAGAGGGCAAAGGAAGAGCTCATGAAGGTGTCCGAGGAGCTGAGCTCTGCACGTGAAAAGACAGCCTCGAGGCTCGAGCGGGAGATAGAGGGAGTTCTGAAGGACCTCAACCTCGAAAAAGCAAAGCTTAAGGTAGAGTTAAAGAGGGAAGATCCCTCCAGATTCGGCCTCGACAGGATACGCTTCCTCTTCTCCTCTTACCGCTCCGATCTCAAACCCCTAGAGGAGTCCGCCTCTGGAGGTGAGCTGACCAGGCTCTTTCTTGCCTTTTCCCTCGTCCTCCCTCCCGCGGAAACCTACGTGTTCGACGAGGTGGACGTGGGCGTGAGCGGTGAGAGCTCCATAAAGCTCGCCAGGCTACTCAAAAAGCTCTCCAAAAGTATGCAGCTCATAGTTATCACCCACTCCGCTCCGGTCTGCGCCGCGGGGGACGTGAACTTCATAACTGAGAAGGAGTTCATAGGAGATATACCCTACATAAGAGTCAGGAAGCTCTCGGAGGAGGAGAAACTCTTAGAGGTGGCGAGGCTGATGGGCAGGGCAACGGAGAACACGATCAGGGGGGCGAAGGATCTGGTTGATATAATAGGCTCGTGAGGAGAGAGTTCTCAGCGGGAGGCGTTCTCTTCAAAGACCGAGAGGTTCTCCTGATCAGGAATCCCTCGGGGGCCTGGAGCTTCCCGAAGGGAAACATAGAGAAGGGGGAGAAACCCGAGGAGACGGCGGTGAGGGAGGTCCTGGAGGAGACGGGAGTGAAGGGGGAGATAATCGACTACATCGGTGAGATAAGCTACTGGTATTACTTCGAGGGGGAGAAAACATTTAAGACGGTCAAATACTACCTGATGAGATACTTAGAGGGAGAGCCGAAGCCCTCCTGGGAGGTTCAGGACGCAAGGTTCTTCCCCGTAGAGGAGGCTAAAAAGCTTCTCAAGTACAAGGGGGATAAGGAGATATTCGAAAAGGCCCTGAAGAAGCTAAGTCCAGAGCCTCCCAAACTCTTCTAAGGGAGTATTCGGCTCGGGATTTACGTCCAGAGGAGCGGTTACTCCCCTTTTGAACCTCTCCACCCCAGCGTAGGCTATCATCAGGGCGTTGTCGGTGGAGAGCCTCGGATGTGGAATGCGAAGCTCTATTCCCTCCTCCTCACAGACTTCCTTGAGAACCTCCCTAAGCCTCGAGTTAGCTGAGACCCCTCCAACGACCACGAGCCTTTTAATTCCAGTCTTTTCCACCGCCTTCAGGGCCTTGCTCACAAGAACCTCCACAACGGCTTCCTGGAAAGAGGCCGCGACATCCTCAACCCTGTAGCTTTTCTCCTTCCTTATCAGGTTCATGACCGCGGTCTTTAGACCGCTGAAGGAGAAGTTGAGATCACCGCTCTCGATCAGGGGCCTGGGAAGGTCATAGATAGGCCTTCCTTCCCTCGCCAGCCGGTCTATAACGGGCCCTCCCGGATAGCCGAGGCCGAGCATCTTGGCCACCTTGTCGTAGCTCTCTCCAACAGCATCGTCGAGGGTCCCTCCCAAGAACCTGTACCTTCCGAACCCCTCCACCAGAAAGAGGTCCGTGTGCCCGCCGGAGACTATCAGGGCTAAAAAGGGATACTCAACCTCCCTCTCCAAGAAGACCGAGTAGATGTGCCCTTCTAAATGGTGAACTGGAACGAGGGGGACTCCGAGATTGTAAGCTACTGCCTTGGCAAAGGAAACTCCCACCACGAGGGAGAGAATTAGACCGGGCGTCAGTGTGAAGGACACGAAGTCTATCTTTTTAAGATCGAAGCCTGTCTCCTCTAAGAGTCTGTCCAGCAGGGGAAGGATGTTCCTCGTGTGCTCCCTTGCGGAGAGCTCCGGAACCACGCCACCGAAGGGGGAGTGAACCTTGGCCTGGGAGAGGAGTATGTCCCCGATAGGGCCTTTTTCGGAGTCATAGATGGCCAGGGCGGTCTCGTCGCAGGAGGTCTCGACCGCAAGGGTTATCATGCGGCCTTCTCGTGGTGGAGCCTCTCCTCTATAACCTCGAAGGCCTTCTTGAGCTGGACGTCTATGTCGGGAAGCAGTATCACTTTACTGCCGTTACCCTCTATCCTCATCTTCCTTATGGTCTTGGCCAGCTTCTCCCATGTCTTCTCGTCCATAGCGACCTTCACGTCCGGTTTTATACCCTTGCCGTGGATAAGCCTTCCACTCGGCGTGTAGTAGTAGGCCACCGTGATCTTTATGGCGGAACCGTCCTCGAGGGGTATTATGTTCTGGACAGAAGCCTTCCCAAAGCTCTTCTCTCCCACTATGATCGCCCTGTGGTGGTCCTGAAGGGCTCCTGTAACTATCTCCGAGGCGCTCGCAGAACCTTTGTTTATGAGAACAACCACGGGCATACCCGGGGGAACGAGGGCAGGCTCCTTGGCGTAGTATTTCTCTTCGTCCCTCCTGCCCTTGGTGTAAACTATGAGCTTTCCTTCCGGAAGGAACAGGTCAGAGACCTTAACCGCTTCCGACAGCAGTCCTCCGGGATTGTTCCTGAGGTCTATGACAAGACCCTTAACATCCTGGGAGATAAGGTCTTTTATGGCCTTCCTGAGGTCCCTGGACGTGTAGTGCTGGAATTGAATAAGTTTTACATAACCTATATCGCGGTATTTTGTGTATTTAACGCTTTCGATCTTTATAACCGCCCTCGTTATCTCCACCGTTATAGGTTTGTCGAGTCCTTTTCTCATTATGGTGAGTTTAACCTTCGTGCCCGGCTTTCCTCTTATCTTCTTCACTATCTCTAATAGGCTTTTACCGAAGGTATCCTCCCCGTCCACCGCAAGGATTATGTCCCCAGCCCTGAGACCAGCCTTGAAGGCAGGTGTTCCCTCTATTGGAGCCACAACTATAGGCCTGCCCTTCTCCATACTTATCTCTATCCCCACGCCTCCAAACTCACCTTCTGTTTCCTCCATGAATTCCTTGTATTTGTCCGGCGGGAAGAAGGCGGAGAAGGGATCGAGGGAGGAAACCATACCGCTCAGGGCTCCGTATATGAGCTTCTTTATGTTGGGCTCCTCCACATAGTTCTCCTTGACTATCTTCAAAACGTCCGTAAAGAGCTTTAGATAGGAATACTCGTCCTCTCCCTCCGCAGGCTTGGAGGCTCCTGCGAGGAATCCCGCAAAGAAAAAGGTTCCTGCAAGAAGAGGCAACAGGAATCTCCTCATCTCTCCTCTCCCTTTATGATCTCTATACTTTTGACCTCGTTTATGTAAAAGCTCACGCTTCCCACCTCGGAGTAGGCTGTGCATCTGACGGAGGAAGGAAGATCGAAAACCTCCTCCTTACCGCTCCTTAGTCTGACTTTAACCTTCACATTCCCCGAGTTTTCTCCCAAAACCTCGATCCTCTCTATGGAGGAAAGAGATATCGTGTAGTCCAGAGTTCCCTTCCTGAATTCCAGACTCGCACCCTCACCGCAGGAGAACTCCTTAAGCTGATGTTCAACGCCCTTCTTGTCCAGAACTTTAGCCTTAATATTCTTAACCTCTGGAGGGACGCTCGCAGGCTCGGACATACCTACAAGAAGCGGTGTAATCAGGATCAGCGGAAGAAACCTTTTCATCCTGACCTATTTTACACCAAAAGCTTCTCCAGCTCCTTGCGGTCGAGTATTTCTATGTATCCTCTCTCGGTGTTTATTATGCCCTGCTTCTTCCACCTGCTCATGACTCTGATGGCGGTCTCCACCGTGGTTCCCGTCATCTCCGCTATGTCCTGCCTGGTTAGGGGAAGCCTTATCACCACGCTATTACCCTTTTTCACCCCTATCCTGTCCGCAAGCTCTAAGAGAACCTTGGCTATCCTCTCCTCTACTCTTCCCGAAGCTATGCTCTTTAGGATCTCGTAGGTCTGGAGGAGGTTGGCGGTAGCGTCGCAGGTCATCTTTATGGCAACCGCGGGATACTTTATGGCGAGGGTTATGAAGTCCTTGTTGGATATGTAGAGGACCTTGGATTTTAAGACCGCCATGGCGGTGTAGGTGCTCTTGGGTGCTTTCTTACCCCACTCTATCCACCCGAAGACGTCCCCCGGGAAGACGAGCCTCACTATTATGGTCTTACCATCCTGAGTTTCCTTTATAAGTTTGACGAGGCCGTCCACGAGGATGAATATGCCGGGTTCCGCATCCTCCTCGAAAAAGAGGTAGTCTCCCTTGTCGTAGTCCTTTATGGTCATGTACCTGACCGCTTCCCGAAGCTCGTCCTGACTCAGGTCCTCGAAGAGGTGGACCTTCTCTATGAAATCGAGCTTTATATCCTCTGGAGTTTTCCTTTCCGTAGCAACTCTTTTTCCCATCCTCTTCCTCCTATAAGAACTGTAGGCTCGAAAACAACGTAATCGGTGTGGAAACCCACCTTGTTCAGACCCCCGAAGGTGTGGTTGTCTCCTATGGCTATGTGGACAGTTCCCAGTATCTTCTCCGCCTCCAGGAGGTTGTCGGGCCTCGATGCCTTCGGATTCGTTCCCACTCCGAACTCCGCTATGTATCTGGCCTCCGGCATCCTCTTAAATATATCCTCTATGAAGTATCTGTAATCCTCGAAACCCTCTATGCTCTCTACACCGCCGTCTATGAACTTCAAGGTAAGGGGTCTCTCCAGCTCCCTGTCGGGTGCGTAGAGTATCACGAGCCTTCCGTAAGCCTCCTTTTCCACCGGAGCTATGAAGGCCTCACCGGCGGGCAGGTTCCCGAAGTCTCCCGGCTCGTGGAAGAGCCCCGTGTCCGCTATCCCCTTCCTTCCGCTTACGGAAAACTCTATGTCCGTCCCGTAGTCGGATTTGACGTGAGCCCATTCCGCCTCCGTAAGAATCTCCGCTATATCCCTGCTGAGCTTTGCCACATACTCCCAGTCCACGTTCATGGATGTGAGGAACATGGAGGGATCGAAGAGGGGCATGGAGGCGTATCTGGCCTCGAATACGTCTGTTAGAACCTTTCTGTAGAAGGTGTGGGTGGTCGAGTAGTAGGGGAATGCGACGACCACATCCGGAACACCCTCCGCCTTCTCCTTCAGAATGCTGACCGCTTCCTCCTGGGAGTAGCTTTCCTTACCCAGTATCTTTTCTAATAGTCCCTTCTCTTTAAGCGCCAAGACCGCCTCCCTGCCGAAGGTCAGTTCCCACAGTTCCTCAGGAGGTTCTGTTCCATGAACCTTTGTAGACTTATACACGAGGCTCTTAACGTTCGGTGTTATACTGTGGGCGACCTCCACAAACTCGGGGAGGAGATCTTTCAGGTAATCCTTTTCGTCATCGGTAAAGATTAAAAGGGTCTCCTCTCCCCTCAGATTTAAGTTTACTTTGTATAGATTCCTTATCTGCTCTTTAAACATGGCGCTCCTCATATAAATTAAAATACAAATCAGGGAAAAGGTAGACCTAATCCACCCAGGAGATACTTAAGATACTCTTCCGAAAACTCAAGTCCAGCACCCACGAAGGCTCCCCTGAGTTTGTCGTTCAGCAGATCGTCCCCGCCGAATCTGGTGTAGAGGGGTCCTTTTATTCTCAGCTGGAGGCCCACCTGAAGGAGAGGTTTGAGGTTATCCTCCCCGGGTCTGTCCTTTCTACCCGTATCCCATATGTCCGAGTAAAGCTTTATCCTCTCGGAAGGGACGAAGTCGAATCCTATCCCTCCCGTAGATTCCTTCAGGCCTGCCCTTATGGTGAAGTACTTATCGTCGGATACGAAGAACTTCTTGGCTATCTGGAGAGTGAATTCGGGCTTGAACTCCTTCTTTACTATCTCGTCTCCCCCTACGATCTGTTCCGTGTAAACCCTCCCCCTGGAATCTCCCACCACTTCCAGAAGATAGTAGGTTTTCTTATCGGGCTCTATCCTCAGGGACATGTATCCCTTAGCGTCCCCACCGGTATAGACTTCACCCCCGAACCCCACGAATATCTTGGTCTTGGTTATCACCTCTCCCGCTTCACCAAAGAGCTTTGCCCCCTTGGACACGCTTTCATAAAGCTCGTCGTCCGTAACGAGCTTTCCGATGGTTCCCTCTCCGCTTTCTATCTTGGAAAGTATGTTGTCGAGCCTCCTAGAACTCGCCTTGAGTTTCTCCGTTATCTCCGTCAGGTTCCTTACGGTTATCCTGATGTCACGTCTGTTTTCCTTTACCACCTCGTTCAGGTTCTCGGACAGAGTGTTTAGGTTTTCCACAAGACGAGGTAAGTCTCCCTTTAGGTCCTGAGATATACTCCTCAGATTGGCTACGAGGAGCCTTATATCCTCCCTGTTTTCGGAAGCTATAGCGTTAAGCTCGTCCGCAAGCCTATCTATGGAGGCTATGGCCTCGGGGAGTGTCCTGTTGAGCTTCTCGGTGAGCTGAGCCATCTGGGCGAGGGTGATCCTCAGATTCTCCTGGTTTTCCTCCGCTATCTGCTTGAGTGTAGCGGTGAGAGCGTTAAGATTCTTCAATGTTTCTCTCAGGTTCCTCCTGTTCTCTTCTAAGATTCTGTTGAGGTTCAGAGCGACTTCCCTGAAGCTCTCAGCGGTTCTGGTGAGCTCCCTTATGAGCCTGTCCGTATCCGCACCCCCTTCCGAAGCCTTCAGTGTGCTACCCTCGGAAAGCTCACCGCTCTCCGGAGATCCTGGATCTATAGCCAGATACTTGTCTCCCATCAGACCCAAGGTTCCTATGGTTGCGGAGGCGTCCCTAAAGAGTTTTACCTTCTTCTCCACGCTGAAGAGGACCTTGACCCTGCCCTCTTCCAGAGTTATCTCCTCCACTCTTCCTGCTCTTATTCCCGCTACACGAACCTCCGCACCCTTGGATAGCCCTCCCACATCCTTGAAGTAGACGGTATAGCTCTTTGTCTCAGGCCTAAAAAGAGGGATCTCTCCGAAGGTGAGTATCAGGAAAGCAAAGGCAAAGGCGGTTGCGAGAACAAAGGCCCCCAGCTTCACCTCTGTTGTTATGCTCATCGATTAATAGTATAAGATCGGTATGGACCGGATAGTGTCCAGACAGTCCTCCTTCGACTATAATTTTGTCATGAGGTTCTATGGGATACCTTCTGAAGGAAGGGTCTTGGAGATACTCGACAGCATAAACTCTGGAGAGTGGATATTCGAAGACGTGAAGGATAAAAAGAGGGAGCTACTCAGTGCGGAGGAAGCGAAAGAAAAACTCAAGGACATAGTAAATGAGGTTAAAAACTGGAAGGAGAGCCTGACCACTCTTACACAGGGAACAGTCTTTATCTTCGTCCACGAGCCAGAAAACCCTAAAGCCTTCAAGATATACGATACCTCCTCCCTCGGATGCTCCACGGAGCTGACACCCCCAAGGTGGAAGGTGTATCTGAAGGAGCTCGAGGGAAGCGTTTAATGGGAAAGGTATTTTACGAGGTGGGCAAACATTTTCTGTCCATAGGTCTTGCGATAATAGCATTTGTCCTCATAAAGTTCGGTATGGAAGGTAGCATACCCTTGAAAACCGCCCTAGTAGGCTTTCTCATATGGTTGTTGTTACTTGTCCTCGGAGCTACCCTAATATTCATAGGAGGGAAAAGAGATGAATGAGATAGATTTCACTACCTTTGCCCTTTTGCTTGGAGGTGCAGCTCTCCTCATAACACTGGCTCTAATACTTATAGGAAGAAATCTTGAGGAGCACGGTAAACCTTCCTGAACCATGAAGATCTACCTTGCGGGAAAACAGCCCAATCTCCGCTCGATAACCCTCTTCCACGCCATGGCGAGGCTCGGATACGAGGGCCTGATAATCACTTCTCCTACGGAGACCTACGTGAGCGTAGGATACTTCGATAAGACAGAGGAGATAATCGATCTTAAGAAGTGCATGGAGAAGGGAATTCCGGTTATAAGGAGGGAAGTAGGTGGCGGAGCGGTCCTCCTGGACGGGGATCAGGTCTTCTACCAGCTCATACTGAAAAGATGCTCGGGAAAGCTCCCATTCAAGATAGAGGAAGCTTACAGGAAGTTCTCTGTCCCTGTTATAGAGACCTACAGAAGGCTCGGGGTGGAGACCGAATACAGACCCATAAACGACATAGTGGTTAAAAAGAACAAGAAGAAGATAAGCGGTCAGGGTGCGGCGGACATAGGGGACTCCTTTGTCTTCGTGGGCGGTCTGCTCCTGAGGTTCAACACGAAGCTGATGTCCGAGATCTTCAGGGTTCCAGAAGAGAAGTTCAGGGACAAGCTCTACAAGTCTCTCGAGGAGAACATCTCCTGGGTAGAGAAGGAAACGGGCAAGATGCCGAGCTACGAGGAGGTGGAGAGCCTTCTCGTGGAAGAGTTCTCAAAGATCATAGACTTCGAGGGTTTTGGAGAAATACCGCCTCCAGCGGTCTCTCTGGCGGACAAGTTAAAAGAAGAGTTCACATCAGAGGAAGCCCTCCTGGAGGACACGGGGAGAAAGCACAGGGCGATAAAGATAAAGGAAGGTGTATTTGTGAGGACCGCAGTCCACAAGGCGAGGGGAGGACTGCTGAGGGCGGAGGTTCATATCTGGGAGGGTGTGATAGAGGACGTGAGGATATACGGAGACTTCACACTTTATCCCAGAAGCTCACTGAGGGTGCTTGAGGAGAGCCTTAAGGGAGTTCCCTTTGAGAAAGAACCTATAAGGAAGAAAATAGAAGAGTTCTTCAGCAGGGAAGAGGTGGAGTTTCCCGGAGTTGAGGTAGAGGATCTTATGAAGCTCCTTTACGAGGGCTGATCCCATGATCGAGCTGATAGAGAAGCTCAAAAAGGGCGTTGAGATAGAGAACGGAAAGATCCTTAAAGCGGAGGTCAAGGGCGGGAGGTTCGCTCAGGAGTTCAATTTGGATCTATTTCTTGAAGGTAGGCTTTTACTACACGCGAAGCTCTTTCTGGGAAGGGAGCACTACAGGGACTGGATAGAACTCTTCGGCCTGAGCAAAGACATATACGGAACCGAGCTGGAGGAAAAGATACTCGACCTTTTCTCTCCTCACACGGGGAGGCTATTCATAGAGTACTTCGAGGACCTGAGGACCGCGGACGAGCTGAAGAAGGGTATCCCTCCCGCCCTCTCGAGGCTCGGCTTTGAGCTCGCGAAGAGAGGCTTTACCTACGTGAGGGACTGGTATATCCCCGAGGGACTTATGGAGGGCGGACACAAGCTCCAGGGGGAGAAAACCGAAAGCCAGGAGGTTCAGGAGAAAAGGTTTAAAGAGCTCGAGAAAGACCTAGGAGAATTTTTGAAGAAGAGCGGGGAGGAGGAGCTTAAAAGGAAAGCTCTGGAAAGGTTTAAAATACTCGAGAGCCTATGGAAAAGGGGATAGTCTTAGATTTCATCAAGCTCGTCCTGGGAATAGCCATCCTCGTCAAGGGGGCGGACCTCCTTATAACCGGAGCCTCGGGGCTTGCGAGGAGGGCGGGCATACCCGAGTTCGTCATAGGCCTCACCCTAGTCGCCTTCGGGACCTCACTTCCCGAGCTTACGGTGAACGTTCAGGCCAGCCTCGAGGGTGCTTCGGAGATAACCTTAGGGAACGTGATAGGTTCCAACATAGCCAACATCCTCCTTATACTGGGCGTGGCGGGTCTGATAAGGCCCCTTTCTATACACGGGACATTCGTCAAGAAGGAGATACCCCTGAACTTCCTTTCCATACTCGTTCTCTTTGCTATGGTGAGCGATAAGGTTCTCGATCACTCACCGCAGGCTTTCGTATCCAGGTCGGAGGGCCTCGTTCTGATAACCACCTTTGTGGGATACCTATACTTTCTCGCCGCCTTTCTGGAGAGAGACTCGGTGGACGACAACCTTCAGAGGCTGAGCTACCTGAAAGGGAGCGTTCTTATAATCTTAGGCCTCGCAGGGCTTATTTTGGGAGCGGACTGGACGGTCAGCGGTGGGGTAAACCTCGCCCTTTCCCTCGGTGTAAGTCAGGTGGTGGTGGGGCTCTTTATGATAGCGATAGGGACTTCTCTCCCCGAGCTCCTCACTTCCGCGGTGGCCGCTTACAGGGGCAACCCGGACATAGCCCTCGGGAACGTGGCGGGATCCAACATATTCAACGTCTCCCTCGTCCTCGGAGCAAGTGCCCTCATAAATCCCATACCCGTGCCCGAGAGGGTTTTCAAGGATCTCGCCCTTCTGTTCGTAGCCACCCTCGTTCTCTTCATATCCAACTACACCGGGAGGAGGCACTCCGTCTCCAGATTTGAGGCGGGGATATTCCTGCTCATATACTTAGCCTACGCGATATACTCCTGGTATACGGAGTTTGCAAGATGAGGCCCAAGGACATTTCCGCAATGACCGTCGGCCTGAACATCTTAGGAGGCATAATAGCAGGCCTTCTTGTGGGCTATTTTGTGGATTGGGTCTCTGAAAACTGGTTCGGATACAAGACCTCCCCCTGGGGATTGCTGATCTTTTTCTTCATAGGAATAATCTCTGGCTTCAGGAACGCCTACAGGGACATGAAGAGGCTCGAAGAGTAGCTATACACACCCACATTTACATTTTAAAATTGATGATGTTTTAATCATACAGGTTTTTGTTTTGGTTATCAGCTCAATACCTTGACTTTTAAAGTTTTTCTTATATTTTTGTTTTAGGATTTTTGCAGAAGGTATGTGCCTGCCTATATAAAAACAACATTTTCTATGATCAATGTAGTTGCTTTGCAATTGTTTAACTGTATTTTCAAGCTGTGTTATCCCCTTCTCAAATTTTGCACCTTTTAGCTCCACAAACAGCACCTTGCTATTGAGCTCCACTACATAATCACATTTTTCCTGCTTTTTTAAAAATGGGTATTTATCCTCTGGTTTAAAGTAGACAAGCTCAACATCCGAATCATACTCAATTATCAACTCACTTTTATTCTCACTCAGAACTATTCTCTTTTTTCTCCTCTTTCCCATAGGCTATCTCCAGCATTTCATCGGTTTCCATTACTATTTCATCCGAGACTTCATCAATAGCCCTTGCTTCTATCAATCCTTCTTCATCAATTATGTTTTTGACGTAACCGTCTTTAACTTCATATACCGCTATATCCCTGCTATCTATCCATATCTTTTCATACTTCTCTTTTATCTCCTTATTCTTGGTCTCTTTATACAGGCTCTTAGCGAGCAGTAGGTTATTGAGGGCGGTCAGGATATACGGGCTGTGTGTAGTTATGAGAAACTCAGTATTCAGGTTGTGCATGAAGCCGAATAAATAGGCTAAATCCCTTTGTGTGGTTGGGAATAGGTGTGTTTCTGGTTCTTCAACGCATAAACGGAGAACACCTCCAGATCTTCTTAGTATAAGCCCATACCTGAGTAGCAGTATCAGGGGTAAAAGCTCTTGCTGACCAGAGGATATATGGTAAATGTCAAATTCTTGATTTCCTATAACAATGTATACATTGTCATCCTCTATCCTCAGTTTGCCTTTTATAACTTTGCTTTCGTATTTTAGGTAATCTCTCAAAGTGTTATCCTCTACAAGAGACATTCTTCTTCTGATATAGGTAGCTATACCATCTGTAATACTTAGGAAGGACTTCATCAGTTCATCAAAGCGTTCGTATCTCTTTTCAATATCAAGTAGGTCTATATACAGATACATAGTTCTTGCATGTGGGACAAATAAGTTTCTCACATATTCAGATATGCCAAAGATTTTTGCATTTAACCTGTCCTCGACACGAAAAGCAATCAAAGGAACACGCCTGTATATTTCCTTATAATCATCTTCTTCTATTTCTAAGCGAACGGATTCCAATTCTTGACGAACAAGCTCTGAAATAGTATCGTATGCCCATTCAAAGAATCTTCTACCAAAATTTATTCTTACTCTTTTCCCTTTTGTTTTTGTGATACTTACAACAATCCAATTGTCTATTTTATAAGCTATTTTAAAATTATCGTCACCATAATACTGAGCAGGGAAAACATCATTAAGGTAATTTTCAAAGGAAAAACGCCAATTTAATTTTAAAGATGTTTTATCTATATCATCGCTATCCCTAATAAGGATGGCCTCGGAAATAGCATCTCTTATACTTTCTCTCAAACTCTCCTTAAAGAAAACATCCCTCATCATATAAACCAGCTTTGATATAACGCTCTTTCCAACCGCATTGTCCCCTATCAGAATAGTCATGGGTTTGATCTCTATTTTGGCTTTTTTGATGGAAAGGAAGTTCTCTACTTCTAAGATCTCCGTCGGTCTTCCTTTGTGCTTCATCTTTTACCTCACTATTCTAATACGAGTTGTTAAGCTTGGGTTATATTTAAATGTTGATGGTTAGGTTCATTATCGCTTCCCTGATTATCACAACGAGCTTGGGATTTCCCTCACTCCTTCCGAGGAGAGGCAACTGCTCAAAGACATAGCGGAGATAAAGGCTACGTTCGGAACTTTTATGGAACAGGTAGACAAGAGATTTAAGCAATTAGATAAAAGGTTTGAAGAACTAAGAGAGGATATGAACGAAAGATTCAGGCAGATAGACAAAAGGTTTGACCAGATAGACAAGAGATCTGAGCAGATCAATAGAGAACTTGACAGGCTTGTGAACATAATGGTGGGTGTGTTCGCGGGGCAGGTAGCCCTGGTTGTAGCGGTTATAGGTTTCGCCTGGTGGGACAGGAAAACGATTATCAGGAAAGCTAAGGAGGAGACATTTGAAGATATGGAAAGGGAGATAAAGCCCGAAAAGTTCAGACAGATTCTTAACGCCCTCAGGGAGAGGGCAAATACCGATAAGGAGCTTGCCAAGATACTTAAACAATACGGGCTTTTGTGATCTGGTGAACCGCTATCCTTTCGGATACTTGCACCGTCTCTTCGATCGCCTTGATTATCTTGAGGTAGGTTTTTATATTCTCAAGGGTGAGTTTTCTACCTCTACGGTCGGAGAGCCACTTTTCGAGGACTTGGTAACCGCCCACCTTGAAGTTCCAAACTTCTTCGGAAACGGGTTCAAAATACTGCTCTTTGTTTATAAAAACTTTCCCGTCTTTGTAGGTTACCTTTTCTACCACGTTGTTGCCCTTTCCGTGGAACTTGGCGCTGGGGGTTTTTAGGCTTTCGTCTTCCAAGAGGTGGAGCTTTACCAGCTTTTCGCCGAGGCGGGCAACCTCCTTGAATTTTTCGTAATCGGGAACAAAGGGAATGCGGGGAAAGTTATATTTGAGCTGTTCTTTATACTTTTCCCTGTAGGTGGGGGAGTGGAGAACCGCGTAGATGTAGTATAGAACCTCTTCGGGCGGGAGTTCTTCCTTGTAGAGTTCTTTGATGAACTTTTTGAATTCCTCCGTGAAGTTGGGGACTTTTTCTGAGTTTTTGTAAAGATAGAGGGGGAAGAGGTAGTTAATATCAAACCTTGCCACTGCCTTATGTCCTATTATGTGGCTTGTTATAAACACGCCCCAATCATCCTTAGACTGTTTTGGCATCACAAGCCCCAAGTTCTCGCCTTTGAGCATGTGGGTCATTAGATCCCTTACTCTGAAAACCACCGTAGGGTGGTAGAAGATATACCTGACATCATAGGGTCTGTATAGGATGGGTTTTATGAAGTCTGAAAGGTTTTTACCTTCCAGTTCCTTCCTTAACTTTTTCCTTGCCTCTGAGAGTCTCCAAGCATAGTTGTCTCCTACTTTGAACTTTCTCCTTATCTCCTCATCACTTACGCTTTCGTCCAAAAACATCCTGATCTTCTCTTCCACCTCCTCTGGGGTAAAGCCTATCACCAGATTGTCCCTTGCGGTTACTATCCCGCTTACAAACTCCTTGAAGATCTCCGCCACGCTCGGAGACTTTTCGTATTCCTCATCCACCCCCACGGGTTTGAAAAAGTAAAAGGGGCTCTTAGGCTCAACTCTGTGCCAGTTTATGTCCTTTAGCGTTTTCTCTTCTAAAAAGCTCAGCTTTTCCTCCCTGCTAAGTAGCTTCTCATCCTCAAGAGTTGAGTAGTAAAAGACCTCTCCGTGCTCACCTTCCTTTGAACCGTCTTTGATGAAAATCCCTATCGCTACGCCCTGCTGGATGTCAAAAACGTTCTCATCGGGTTCCCTTTTTCTCTTGTTCCCGTGCAGGTCAAGGATATATATCCTGTCAAAGGTCTTTAAAAGTGACTGCCTCATTCCCGCAAAGGTGGGGTTGTCTATGTAGGCGTGGTTGGTGATGTAGCCCACAACTCCCCTACCGCTTCTTTGGATCTTCCACTGGGCGAAGCGTATGAACTTTACGTAGTCGTCTTGAAGCCATACCTTTACCTTCTGAGTCCTTGAAAGCTCCTCTAAAAAGCTCTTTAAATCCTTCCCGTCCACCTTGTAGTAGCTCTGGCATCCGTCCACGTCCTTTTTCAGAAACTCGTTTATCTCCCTGCGGTTGTTGGCGGAAATACCGCTGTAGGGCGGGTTGCCTATCACCACAAGTATCCTCTCCTTTGTCTTTATCTCGTCCGCTTCCCTTATCTCCTTTGCCCACTCCTGAGAGAAAAGATACGGTATACCTTCGTGCTTAAACTCCAAGGTGTTGGTCAGGTAGAATTTGAACTTTTTGTCTTCTATCCCGATGTCGCTCAGAAACTTTCCCACCTTAAGGTGTCCTATCACGTAGGGGGCAGGAAGTAACTCAAAGGCAAAGAAGTTCTCAAGAACAGCTCTTTCAAAGTATTCCCTGATAGTCCCTTCACCGAGGGTCTCTTTTACTCTCTCTTTGAGCCTGTCAAGAACCTCCAAGATAAAGGTTAAAGTCCCTCCCGCAGGGTCTAAGAGCTTTAGCCCCTCTTCCATGTATCCGTTGAAGGAAAAGTGATCTTTCAGAACCTCTTCCACACTCTTTACGATGAACCTTACAACCTCCTTGGGGGTGTAGTAAACGCCTCTTACCTCCCTGAGCTTGGGGTTGTATTCCTTGAGAAACGGCTCGTAAAAGTGGATGGTAAGCTCTTCGGGGGTAAGCTCTTGGGCGGTGGGTTCAAAGAGGTTTAGTGTGTTTTCTATCTCGGAGATTATCCACTCTATTTCCTTCCCTTCTATCTTGAGGATTTCTACGAATATGTCCCTTATGATGCTCAGGCTTTGGGGGATTTGAAAGATGACCTCTTCTTTTTTTATGAACTCCCTCTTTACTCTGAGGATCAATAGGGCGTAAGCGAGGGACTGGGCTACGGTGTCCGCAAACTCTTCCTCACTTATGTTGTGGATGATGTATTCCTTGATCAGGCTGTAGAGGTTTTTGAGGGAGGGGTTACTTTTTAGTTCGGATAGTATCTCCTCTTTGAGGAGGGCTACTCTCCAAGATAGGGCTTTGGCAAGCTGGTCGGGTGTTTTTATGGGCTTTTCTTGGTAGCTGAGGAAGTCCTTTAAAAGCTCTTCAAGGTCTTTTTCGTTGGCTTTTGAGAGGTTTTCCCTTTTGAGGTCATCAAGGTCTATAAGCTTAGCCCTTTTCACCTCCTTTCCGCCGAGGAAGTGAATGAACTCAATGAAGTTGGTAAGGAGGAAGTTTCTGAAGTGCTTTTTGTATCTTTTGATCTGGTCCGTTTCCAAGAGCGCATCAAGGTTTTGGTCCGGTTTCTTGGCTTCAATGTAGCCGACGATAAAACCATCTTTTTGGAAGACCTTAAAGTCGGGGAAACCTGCGGAGGTTTTGGATGGGAGGATAAGGACGCTTACGCCCTTTGACTCAAGCAGGTTTTTGAGAGCGGGGTAGAAGCTCTCTTCCCTCGGGTTTTGGTTGAAAGTTTCATAAAGCTCCTTTAAGTATTTTTCAAAACTCATCTTCTAATTATCTCAGAAGACTTCTGTGTGCATGGATCTACCTTGTGATTTTCCTCTACTACCATGTAAGTTCCTTTCCTGGCTATACCTTTAGCTTTTTCAAACATATGACTTTACCCTTCTATCCTCATGTTCAAAACCTTTTCTTTCAGCTTTTCCCGGTATTCTTTGAGCTTTTGAGAAAGTTCCGGATACTTTATGGAAAGGATTCTCACCGCTAAGAGTCCGGCATTAGTGGAGTTCCCTATGGCCACGGTGGCCACAGGGACTCCCGCGGGCATCTGGACTATAGAGTAGAGGGAATCCACTCCGGAGAGGTGTTTTGAGGGAACCGGAACGCCTATCACTGGCAACGTTGTGAGCGAAGCCACCATTCCCGGAAGGTGAGCCGCTCCGCCTGCTCCAGCGATTATGACTTCTATCCCTCTTTCCTCCGCACTCTTGGCGTATTCGAACATTAGCTCGGGCGTTCTGTGAGCCGAGACCACCCTGTTCTCGTGGGGAACGCCGAACTCTTTCAGGATCTCAGAAGCCCCCTTCATATGCTCCCAGTCGGAGATGCTTCCCATTATGATGCCCACAAGTGGTTTTTCCATAGGACTTAGTATATATCAACTTCCACACCTGATCACCTTGGCGACAAAGGGTATTACACCCTTGCCGAGCATGCCTAACCTTTTTGCCGCCGCATAGGAAAGATCAAGATGCCTGCCCCTCACATATGGACCCCTGTCCACCACCTTAACCTTTACGGTTCTGCCGTTTTCGAGGTTTTTCACTAAAAGGATGGTTCCCAAAGGTAAAGTCCTGTGGGCGGCGATGTAATCGTGCATGTTGAACCTCGCTCCCGAAGCGGTCTTCCTGCCGTGGAACTTGGGGCCATACCAGGAGGCGTATCCTCTAATGAACTGAGGGCACTTCCTAACACCATTCTCCCCGCATCTCAGAACTTCTACCTTAGCTTTAAAAGAGCTTCTCCTGCTCATGAAGCGCCTGTATTTCTTTGGTATGCAGAGTCCCTTCACGTTCCTGTTGAGCCTAACCGATATGGTAAGGCTCTTTCCCGTCTCAAGACTCGTGATCCTTATCCTGCTCAGGTGCTGTATCCTGTCGGAGTAGGCGAACTTTGTGGGACAGTATCGAACAACCATGTAGGTAGTCTTCGGACAGGGGGCGCTCAAGCTCTTCACCTGCTTTGGGGCGGGAGCACAGGAGAGCAGGAAGGCCAGCGGTATTAAGAAGAGGGTAAGCTTTCCCATGGGGGAAATATTCTATCGGCCTTAGATCAAAACTTTTCGGCGAAGAAGTCAGCGACCGCGGTCGCCGCTATGGCGTCCGGTTTGAGAACGGGTTTGAGTCCCTGGGCGAGAACGTATCCCACCGCCTCCTTCAGTATCACGCTCGACCTGTGGTCAGGATTAGGGTTTATATCCAGATGGACCTCGAAGGGCCTTTCTCCCACCACGTCCGCTATCATGAGGGCTGTGTAGACCGCCCTGTTCACCTCTTCCAGGAGCCTCTGCCTTATGGAGTTTATCCTCCTTACCTTGTCCACCTGCCAGAAGATCTTGGCGCCGTGGTTCGAGTTTATATGCACCACCACGACCGTGACGAAGATAGTGTTGTCTCTGATCTGTCTTGAATCACATCCCACGTATATGGCGCTCTCCTCGGAGGAGTTTTTTATGAACTCCCTCACCTCCTCTATGCTTTCGAACTGAGGCATATCAGCTTCCCGGATCGAAGTCCACGTTATTGAACCAGCTGGGCCTGAAGGCGATCCAGTATTTCATGTTCTCGGGGCTCTTGGAGTAGCAGACCTCACACAGGAGTCCTCTCTCCGTGAGCTTGGAGTTGTCATCACAGCACTCTGACAGATTCCAGAACTCGTAATTATCGTGAAACACGAGCTTACCGCACTCTATACACTCGTATAGCTCACAACCTCTCTCTTTTAAAAAGTCCTCAAGCTCGCTCTCTTCCGAGAGCTCCTCAAGCTCAAAGACATTTTTGAGAAACTCCTTCTGCTTCTCGGAAAGCTCGGAGATCTTCATGGCTTTTATTATAACTTTCTAAACGAGAAGTGAAAGTTAACCGCCAACTGGCGTATAGCCTATGGCAAAATACTCCTTAGATGACTCTTCCCGAAATTCCCCTTTACAGGGACAGGTTCATCTACGCCTTCTCCTTCGTCGGAATAAGCTCAACCTTGATCTTTGGAGTCCTCCAGCACCTGAGGGCCGGGAACTACTACTCCGCACTCTTTGAGCTCTTTCTCTGCGTCGTGGCTTTCGTGAACGTTCTATATTACCGCAGAACTAAGGATTACTCGCTCACCTCAAAGGTGATACTGGTTATCATGGTTGTGGTTCTCTCCTTCCTCGCCATCACAGGAGGCCTGGAGGGAACGGGGATCTACTGGATATACACCTTTCCCCTTCTGGCCTTCTTCATGAGGCCCATAAAGGAGGCTCTGGCCTGGAACGGAGGACTGGTATTACTTCTCCTTTTCTTCTTCTGGCTCGGGAAGAAGGGGGTGATCAGCTTCTACTATAGCTGGGTCAGCCTCAGGCAGGCCTTGGGAGCTTACCTTGCGGTTCTGATGCTATCCTCCTTCTACAGCTTCATACTGAACAGCCTCATGAAGAAGCTCGAGGTTCGGGCAACTGTGGATGCACTTACAGGACTTCACAACAGAGCCTTTGTCTTCGATGTGCTGGTCAAGGTTATAGCTATGGTGGAAAGGGACGGGAGCAGGGAATACTGCATAGCCTATCTCGATCTTGACAACTTCAAGAGGGTAAACGACCTCTACGGGCACGGTGAGGGAGACATGGTCCTGCGAGAGGTCGCCCGCATTCTTCAGGAGAACTTCAGGAGCGGGGACGTGGTGGGAAGGGTCGGAGGGGACGAGTTCATAGTTATCGTCTACGACTGCAGGAAGGAGGCGCTTCTGAAGAGGCTCGAGAGGATAAAGAGGATAATAGAGACCACCTTCAGAAAATACGGCCTCTCGGTCAGCTACGGGGTGGTGGCGGTCCCCTCGGAGGGGACGGACATAAACCTGATCCTGAAGCTGGCGGACGAGAGGATGTACGAGATGAAGAGGGGCAAAAAGGGAGTAAATTATTCTCGGGAGGAAAAGGAATGAGGCTGAGGAGCGACATCGTCAAGAAAGGTATAGAGAGGGCGCCCCACAGGGCGCTTCTGAGGGCCTGCGGGCTCTCCGAGGAGGACCTGGACAAGCCTCTGATAGGCATAGCCAACTCTTACATAGACATAATCCCCGGGCACGTCCATCTTAGGGAGTTCGTGGAGCCCATAAAGGAGGAGGTCAGGAAGGCGGGAGGTGTTCCCATAGAGTTTAACGTGATAGGGGTGGACGACGGGATAGCGATGGGACACTACGGCATGCATTACTCCCTCCCCTCGAGGGAGCTTATAGCGGACTCGATAGAGACGGTGGTGAACGCCCACCAGCTGGACGCCCTGATATGCATCCCCAACTGCGACAAGATAGTCCCGGGTATGCTCATGGGTGCCATGAGGGTGAACATCCCGACCATCTTCATAAGCGGTGGTCCCATGCTGGCGGGTGAATACGAGGGGAAGAAGATAGACCTTATCTCGGTCTTCGAGGGGATAGGACAGCTCAAGAGCGGTCAGATAACCGAGAGGGAGCTCCAGCTCATAGAGCAGAACGCCTGCCCCACCTGCGGTTCCTGCGCGGGGATGTTCACCGCCAACTCGATGAACTGCCTCACCGAGGTCCTCGGCCTCGCCCTTCCGGGGAACGGGACGATCCCCGCGGTGGATCCCAGGAGGGAGCTCCTCGCCAGGGAGGCGGCGAGGAGGATAATGGAGCTCCTCGAGAAGGGCATAAGGGCGAGGGACATCCTCACCGAGGAGGCGATAGACGACGCCTTCACCGTGGACATAGCGATGGGAGGCTCCTCCAACACGATCCTCCACCTGCTGGCGATAGCGAGGGAGGCGGGTATCGAATACGACCTTGCCAGGATAAACGAGATCTCCAGAAGAACTCCCACTCTGTGCAAGATAGCCCCGGCCTCCCACTACCACATAGAGGACCTCGACAGGGTGGGCGGTATCCCCACCATAATCAGGGAGCTCTCCAAGAAGGAAGGTCTACTTCATCTTGACAGGATGACCGTGAGCGGGAAGACTCTGGGAGAGATAGCTAAGGAGGCTCCCGATGCGGACGGTGAGGTGGTCAGGAGGATAGAGGACCCCTACTCGGAGGACGGGGGGATAGCGATCCTCTTCGGGAACCTGGCCCCCGATGGGGCGGTCGTCAAGACCGCGGGAGTTGTGGAGAGCATGCTCAGGTTCAAGGGAAGGGCCATCTGCTTCGACTCGGAGGAGGAGGCCATAGAGGGGATACTGGGGGGGAAGGTGAAGCCAGGACACGTGGTGGTTATAAGATACGAGGGTCCCAAGGGAGGCCCTGGTATGAGGGAGATGCTCTCTCCCACCTCCGCCATAGTGGGTATGGGCCTCGGGGACAAGGTGGCCCTGATAACGGACGGGAGGTTCTCGGGTGGAACGAGGGGAGCCTGCGTAGGCCACGTCTCCCCAGAGGCGGCCTCCGGAGGCCCCATAGGCGTTGTCAGAGACGGGGACGAGATACTGATAGACATACCGAACAGAAAACTCGAGCTCCTGATCTCTGAAGAGGAGCTTCAAAAGAGGCTTGAGAGCTTCAGGCCAAAGCGGAAGGAGATCCCCAGCCCCTGGCTGAGGAGGTATGCAAGGCTCGTCACGGACGCCTCCAAGGGGGCCATCCTGGAGGCCTGATGAGGCTCTTCGTCCTCTCCTTCCTGATCCTATACGCACTCGTCCACTACTATCTTTACAGGAAGGTGGTCCAGGCCTTTCCCATTAATCTGAAGGCAAAACTGCTCCTGGGCTTCCTCCTGGGTTTTGCAACGCTCTCCCCCGTCCTCTGGAGGGTCCTCGACAGGGGCGGTCTGGTAGAGATCTCGAGACCTCTCGCCTTTGTGAGCCTCCTCTGGATGGGCTTTGTGATCTACTTCCTTATGGTGGGCCTTGCGGTGGACATATACAGGAGGTTCCGCTCCCCGGGCCCCAGGAAGGCCTTCTTTATAACCTTGGTCCTCTCCCTGCTCCTGAGCGCCTACAGCCACGCGGAGACCTACTACCTCCAGGTATACAGGCTCACCTTGGAGACTCCCAAGCTCCCTCCCGATAAGGAGATAAAGATCCTCCACATCTCGGACATGCACCTGGGCCCCGTGATGAGAGAGGACAGGATAGAGATGCTCGAGAGGGTATACAGGGAGGAGAGACCAGACCTGATAGTGGCCACGGGGGACATGGTGGACGGGGACATGAGGGGGCTAGAGCACCTCGCGGAGAGGCTGGCCGAGGTAAGCCCTCCCCTCGGGAAGTTCGCGGTTCTGGGAAACCACGAGTTCTACGTGGGGCACGAGAAGGCGGTTGCCTTCCTGGAGAGGGCAGGCTTCAGAGTCCTGAGGGGTGAGGGTGTAGAGATAGGAGGCTTCCTGAACCTGGTGGGTGTGGACGATCCCGCGGGGAAGAGGCTCGGCTACGAGGCCTTCACCGACGAGCTGGAGGTCCTGAAAGGGCTGGACACCTCCAGATACACCGTTCTCATGAAGCACAGGCCCGAGGTTAAAAAGGAGGCTCTCCCTTACGTGGATCTGGTCCTTGCGGGGCACACTCACGGGGGTGTTCTGTTCTTTGTGGGCTACACGGTTCTGAGATTAATCTTCGAGACAGACAGGGGCATAAAGGAGCTGGCCCCGGGGAAGTTCATAGCGGTGAGCAAGGGCCTGGGAACGGGAGGCCCTCCCATGAGGCTCCTTTCCCCTCCAGACGTTGTGGTCATCACAATCAGAAGTCGATCTCGATGAGCTTCTCCCTCGAGGAGTGGCCCCTGAGTATCCTGACTGCGCTCTTTTTAACTCCGTAGTGCTCCGCCAGGAGCTCGATCACTCTCTCGTTGGCCCTCCCCTTCTCTGGAGGGGCACCGACTTTCACCTCGAGGCGGTCGGGAGCCAGTTCTTTGACCTCTTCCTTTCTGGAATTGGGCTTTACTCTAACGTTTATCCTCATGAGAGGGTCTTGATCCAGGCCATGAGATCGTGGACCGTCATGGGCTTGGCTATGTAGTAGCCCTGCACGCAGTTTATGCCGATGGATCTCACAGCGGAAAGGTCCTCTTCGCTCTCTATGAACTCAGCCACCGTCTTTGTCTCTAAGCGCTTGCTCAGGGCGGAGATCATGTCCACCACCTTCCAGACCGTCCTGGACCTGAGCATCTCCCTTATGAGGGATCCGTCTATCTTCAGGACCTTCAAAACTCCCTTGTCCACCAGGTCCGCCACTATCTTGAGGGAGGAGTATCCCGTCCCGAAGTCGTCCACCGCTATGCTCACGTGCCCGTTCTGGGCCAATCGGAGAGCCACATCCGTGTTCTCGAACAGCTGTTGCTCCGTAAGCTCTACGACTATGTTCAGGTCTTTCACCTCCTTTATGAAATCGCAGAGGCGCTCTAAGTATCTGTCCGACATCAGGGAGCGGGAGCTGACGTTTATGAAGAGGCTCTTGACGGGTTTCAGGAGCTTCAGATACTCCTTGAGCTTCTCGAGCACCTGCATGTCCAGCTTCTCCACCAGCTCCAGCTCGTATATTAGGTCTATGAAGACGCCCGTGGGGACGAGTTTGTCCTCCTCCCTGAGCCTTGCGAGGACCTCAACTCCCACTATATCCTTCGAATCCTGAGAGTCCACTATCGGGTGGAAGACCACCTCCACATCCCCCTCCTCTATCATGGTCTTGATCCTGTTCACGTTCCTGTATTTCTCGCTGATCCAGTTCATTATGCTCTGGAGGCGCTCCCTTCCCACCGATATGCTCGTGTGCTCCCTCTCCTTCTTGGCCTCCTCCTTCAGATAAGAGAGTATGTCCCTGAGCTCACTCTCCACGAGCTCGGTGTAGGGCTCCATCTCGAGGGTCGCCACCGTAACCTCTATGGGGACCTTCTTTCCGTCGCCCCTGAACTCGAAGTGCAGTTCCCTCCCTATCTCCTCCACCAGCTTGCGGACCTCCTCCTCCGAGTAATCCTTGCTGAACATGAAGAAGTTGGAGGTGGAACCTCTCACCACCACGGTTCTGGCTGTGTCCTTTGAGGTGAGGTCTTTCAGCTTCTTCTCTATCTCCCTTATAATCGCATCCCCCACCTCCTCTCCGTGGGTCCTGTTTATCTTCTTCAGACCTATCACGTCTATGGCTGAGACGTATTTGTATCCCTCTTCTCTCGAGAGGGCGCTCACGAACCTGAAGAAGTTGGACTCGGGATCGGAGTAGGCGAGGAAGTAAAGCTCGGACACGGTCTTGAGTAGCTTGGCCACCAGCTCAGTGAGGTCTTTAAAGACTCTGTAGGCCTGGTAGAAGGCCCCCTTGGTGTAAAAGGTGTAGAAGGTGTTGGCTGTGTCGTGTATGAGCTTGTGTAGGTTGTGGACGTAGGTGCACATGTTGGCGTCCAGACAGACGAAGAGGGACTCGGGATACTCGAGAACCTCAGAGAACCTGCACTCCTCAGCGGAGATGAGGGGAAACTCGGTAAAGTCGTCCCTCTCAACGCATTCCGCTATCTTCAGGAACCAGTCCCTGTGGACGCTGTAGAGGAGCCTGTTAGCGAAGGGGGACTTCTCAAAGTTCTTCAGAACCGAGACGTCCTTTCTCAGGTATATCTTGGCTATCTGGTTGACGAGGTCCTCCAGATACCTTTTGAACCTCAGCAGGAACTCCTGGGAGTAGTTCTCCTCTATGAGCTTTTCCATCAGCCTGCTCTTTATCCTATCTATGTTCCAGGCTATCACCGCGTAGGGAACGTCCATTCTGGTATACAGCTCCTCGAACCTCCTGGAGAAGTCCACCGCCCCGCTCTCCCAGTTTTCTATGTATTCGGAGATAAGGGTGCGCTGATCCTCTATGAGACTCTCTATCCTCTCCTCCGAGCCCACCAGGTTTCTGATGAACTCGTTTTCCCTGAGCTCTTTCTTTATCTCGTTGAATATCTCCTCAAGATACCTCTGCACGCTCCTTATCTCCTCCACGGGGGAACCTCCGAAGGTTTTTGTGCGTGTATCTCATTCCTCTGGGATCTCCCTCTCGCTCCTGTAGAGGATGGTGTATACTACCGTGAAGCCGTCTATCCCGTGCTCCCTCGCGTGGGTGACCTTCACGTCTATCACCTCTCCCCCTTCCTCGTATATGGCGTCGAGAGCCTCGTTGAGCTTCTCCGTTATCTCGGAGGTAGTCCCCTCGATGTCTATTACAAGGGCGTTCACTCTCATCCCGCTTGAGACTATTATACTTGATAATGGCGAGGCTGAAGAAAAGGCTCAGAAAGAGGATAAGGAGGAGGAAGAGGGAGCAGAAGCTCATAGAGATATACGAGAGAAGGCTCATAGAGGCCCTCAAGGAGTTCAGGATTCCTCTACTGATGCTTCACACAGCCATCAGCGTCGGGACCATCGGATACATGATCCTCTCGGACGGGGACTTCGTAAACTCCTTCTACATGACCATAATAACGATCGGGACCATAGGATACGGGGAGATAGTGGCCGGGAGCGATACTCTCGTCGGCAGGGTCTTTACCTCCTTCCTGGCCCTCATGGGGATAGGGGTCTTCACAACCTCGGTAACCGTTATAGTCAGGGTCTTCTTCAAGGAGGATATAATTAAGCTCTACAGGGCCATAAGGATGCTGAGGGAGATAGAGAACCTGGAGGGGCACTACATAATCTGTGGATACGACAAGACCTCCGCATGGCTCGCAACGCTTCTTAAAAAGAGGAAGATCGAATTCGTGGTCATAGACAGCAGGGAGGAGGCCCTGAAGTTCCTGCAGGAGCACAACATCAAGTATTTCTTGATAGAAGAACCTCACAAGAGGTCCGTCCTCCAGTCCGCTGGTATAAAGAGGGCGAGAGGGATGATAGTGAACTTAGGGGACGACGCCAGGAACATAGCGGTGATAGTTACCGCAAGGCTCCTGAGGCCCTCCAAGGAGGAGTTCTACATATACTCCTTCGCCTCCACCGACGGGACCGCGGAGAAGCTGGAGGAGCTGGGGGCCAACAGGGCCCTCGTTCCCAACAAGCTCCTCGCCACCAGGCTCGCCGCCTACATATTCCACACGGGCTCCGCCTTCATCTCGGACCTCTTCGACAGGATAGCCTTCGGGGAGGAGACGGACATAGACATACTGGAGCTGAAGGTGGAGCCTGGCTCTCCGCTCATCGGGAAGAAGCTGAAGGACATAGATCTCAGAAGGGCTCTGAGAGTCACGGTCATAGCCATAAGAAAGCCAGACGGCTACCTGGACGTCACCATCACGGGTGAGACTACCGTGGAGGAGGGGGACACGCTCATCATCTTCGGACAGCCCAAGAACCTGAGGAAGGCCCAGAGGATCCTCTTAGAGGAGGCTTCCAAGGTCCTGGAGGGTTAGATATGAGATACAAGAAGATAATCACCGACTTCTTCATCCTGATGGCCCTTACCACCAACATAAGCTTCATAACGAGCCCCAACTCTTACGAGCTTGTGGTGACGGTTGCAGCCAACCTGGCAGCGACCATACTGAAGGTGGGCGAGGGAAGGGTCCTCTCGACCGAGATGCTCGCCTCGAGCCTGGTGGCGGACCTCCACCTTATCCCAGCCCTCTTCCTCTACCACATGGGGGATCCCCAGGAGGCGATAGGTCTCGCCCAGGGGGCTCTGGCGGCGAACGTGATCTCGGTGATAATCTCCATAATAGAGACCATAATAAGCGCCTTCACGGAGGAGGAGGAGTGATCAGATGTATCTGAGTATGGTTAGATCTCTTGACTCCGCCACTATCCTCATGAGGGCCTCGTAGGCTATCCTGTATCTGGTATACTCCATTATGCTCTCGGAGAGCTCCACCTCTTCTGTGTCGGACTTGCGCTTGTTGAGCACATCCATCCTGTTCTCCTGAACGGGCTGGAGGTCCCTAACCTGCGAGAGGACGCTCCCCACCTGGGATCTCACCTTCACCACCTTGTCGTAGGCCCTCTGATTGGCCATTATGTCCGAGTCGTCTGGGCCCAGGCCTGCAAGGAGCTTGTCCTTTATCTCACCGAGGACCTGGAAGACGTTGAGTGTCGAGAAGTTCCCCAGGGCGGTCCCCGAGAAGGAGACGGAGAGAGGGGTGGAGGTATCCTCTGGTATCAGCCTCATGGTGAACTGGCCGTTCGGAACCTGATGGACGAAGGCCTTAACGTCCCCAGGGGATATCCCGTTGAATATCTTCACGAAGTTCTGGAGGTTGTTGCTCTCGAGGATGTTCCCAGAGGTGTCCTCTATGAAGTTGTCGGGGGGGATGTCCGCATCCACTATCTTCAGGGTGTAGGTCCCGTCGGGGTTGGTTACGATGGTTGCGGATATGTTCTGAGCACCAAATAGGGTGTCTATCTGGTTTTTAAGGTCGTTGAGGGAATACTGG
Source organism: Aquificaceae bacterium (assembly GCA_027079305.1). Taxonomy (GTDB): domain Bacteria; phylum Aquificota; class Aquificia; order Aquificales; family Aquificaceae; genus Hydrogenivirga. Next base: position 116,437 of record JALWVU010000055.1, on the reverse strand, counting down.
CCGTAGTTGGAGATCCTCGCGATCTCGTTCATGGAGCTGTCGTAGAGGACAAGGTCCCCGTCGAAGCCGTAGCTGGAGAGGGGAACGTCGGGATCCGAGACCTTACCAGCCAGATACCATATCCCCCTCCCGTAGTCCACGCTCACGGTGGTCGAGTCGTAGCTCACGCTCATGGTTCCGGAAACCGCAAAGGGGTCTTCGGGTGAAGAGAAGAGGGCGTCCATCTGGTAGACGTTCGTTGAGAAGACCTCCCTTCCAGAGGAGAAGACCTGGATGAAGCTCCCCGTGTCTATCTGGACGTTGAAAGGCTCGTCCGATCCCTGGTAGACGAAGCTGTCGGTGAAGGGCTTTGTGGTGAGGGCGGATCCAGAGAAGATGTAGTTCTCCCCCACCTTCTCGTTTGCTCTATCCAGCAGGAACTTTATCGCCTCCTGGAACTCCGCCCCTACTGCCTTGAGGGCGTCCGTTGAGTTTATCTCGTTCTTGGCCTGGACCGCCTTGGTGTAGAGCATCTTTATCTTGTCGGACATCTTGCCGAGGGTGAAGTCTATGTAGGAGAGGTTGACGTCCGCAAAGAGCCTGTTTTTGGAGAACTGGGAGAGCTGGGATATCTCACGCTTCAGGTTTATCACGTCCAGGGTGGCCACGGGATCGTCGGAGAGGTTCTGTATCCTCTTCCCCGTCGCTATCTCCACCGTCTTCCTTGTGAGCTCCCGCCTTATCCTCGCATCCTGGAACTGGAAGATCGAGTAGACCAGATTATCGGGCACCTTCATCTCTCACACCTCACATGTTAAGAGTGGTCTGGAGAAGCTCGTCTATGGTCCTCACTATCCTCGCCACCGCCTGGTAGGTCCTCTGGATCTTCATGATCTCCATGAACTCCTTGTCTATGGAGACTCCCTGCATCTCCTGGAGCTTCCTGTTCAGGGACTCGAGAAGGGCGGACTCTATCCTCAGCTTGTCCTTGGTGTCCGCCTGGGTGGTGGATATGTCGTTCACAAGATCGTTTATCTTCTGCCTGCTTCCCTCCCACCAGGAGTTGGCAAAGTCGCTGAAGGTGTCGGTGAGTGAGAAGTCGAGGTCTTCTAAGTCCGAGCTCAAGGTGCTTACCGGGGATATGTCCGAGACTCCCGTTCCCTGAAAGACGGGGGAGCTTTCGTAGAAGTTCCCTCCCGTGTCGTCTATCCTGGAGTTGGGGGAGAGCTCAGTGATCTTTAAAGTGTATGTCCCGTCGGGGTTGCTGACTATGTCCGCGCTGAAGTTGGCTCCGAAGTAGGTGTTTATGGCGTCCCTGAAGTTCTGGAGGCTGGCCTCTGGGTATGTGGCGAGCAGGTTGTTGGCGGAGTCGTATACGCTCAGGTTTCCAGAGGAGTAGTCGATCCTTCCCAGGAGGTTGTTGGAGCTGTCGTATAGGTAAAGGGTTCCAGAGCTTCCTATGTAGGAGGTGGTGTCTGGCTGGTTCTCTATCAGATACCAGGTCCCGCTGTTCGCCCTGGGGAGCTTGACGTTGGAGATGAGGTCCCTGGCTATCGTGTCCAGCTCGCTCTTGAACCTGTCCAGGTCTCCCATCGCGTCGAAGAGGGCCTTGAGCTTTCCAGACTCTATAACGTCCGTTATGTCTACGTCGCTCCCGCTCTTGGACTTCCAGAAGAGCCTTCCCCCCGAATACTCCAACTGCCAGTAGTTGTCCTGAAAGTCCACGAGGGCAAAGCCCTTCGAGGTTATAACCTTGACTCTCCCTATCTCGTCCTCCTGAACGTCTATGTTTATGAGCTCCGAAAGCTCCCTCAGATACCTGTCCCTCGTGTCGAGGAGGTTCTTGTAGTCCTTCCCCCTCGCGTAGGTCTGGGCGTAGGTGACCGTTATGTCCCTGTTGATCACGTATATCTTCCTTATAAGCTCGTTGGCCCTGGAAACCGTCTGGCTTATTGTGAAGTCGAGGCTGTTTTTGAGCTCGTCCAGATCCCTTCCCCTGTTCCTTATGAAGTCCGAGAGGCTCCTTGCGGAGTTGTATAGCTCGCTCCTGGCTCCCTCGTTGGTGGGATCCTTCATAAGATCCAGGTAAGCCCTGTAGAAGCGGTTGGTGTAGTCGTTTATACCAGTTCCCTCGAAGAGCTCCTGAAAGATCCCCTCCACGTTGGAGAGAACTCCGCTCCTCTCCTCTAAGTATCTGACTATCGACAGCTTGGAGTTCCTGAGGTTCACGTAGTAGAGGTTTTGATCTCTGAGAACGTCCGCCAGGTTTATTCCCGCTGGGGCGAAGCTCTCCACAACAGGGTTTTCCTCCACGTAGTCGGGGTTGTTGGCGTTCAGGACGTTCCTGTTCCTCACATCGAGGGACTTCCTGTATATCTCAAGAGCATGAGAGATTATCCCGAAGGAGGCTCCGAACATCACACCCTCCTCGATAGAATTCCGTCCTGAACTTTCTCAACCAGAGGCTTAATGCTTCCAGAGATTATCTCCATATTCCTTTTCACGAGCTTTCTCACCTCTTCGAATTCGTCCTGCAAACCTTTTATCTCTCCAGGCTCAGCTCTACTCATCATCTCCAGAAGCTCCTCGAATTCCCTATCGAGCCCTTCCACATCGAAGGGGTCCAGAAGCCTTTCTTTCAAGCCCTCTATCTTCTCCCTCAAGCTCACGGAATTTTACCCTCCTATAATATCCTTCGTTACTTTACGATTATTTTTGAGAGGTTTTCTCAGGAGGTTCGGGCATGAGTATAAAGGCAAGACTCCTTTCGATCAATGTCCTTCTTGTGGTAGCGGCGGTGGCGGTGGGAGTTATTCTCTACAACATACAGGAGAAGGTGAACAGGTCCGTCCAGGAGGTTCACAATGCTCTCAAGGAAATGGCTATATACAAGGATATGAAAATGAGTCTTCTGAACATGGCCATAGACATAAGGAACATAATCTTCGATCCGAACAACGAGGAATTCAGGAAGGAGCTGGACAGGCACATAAAAGAGTACACGGAAAACATCAAAAAGCTAAGTGAGAACAGGAGAGAGCTTTCTAAGGAAGAGGCGGAGCTTACAAGGATCTTAAGCTTCTTCACCTATCAGGGAGACCTTGAGAGTATAAAACAGCTCCTCGAACTTGAAGCCTACGATGAAGCCAAAGAAACCCTGCTTGAGCTTGAGAAGGAGGGCTTCAAGGATACCATCGAGACTCTCAACAGGCTGATCGAAATTAGACGGGAGTTTATAGCCAACGCCCAGGAGGAACTCTTAAGGAATGTGGTCATGGCAAGGACACTCGTAATAGGCATAACGGTTCCTTCCATACTCGTCGTTTCCATACTACTCTGGTTTGTTTCAAGGGGGATCATTAAGCAGATAAACACCCTCTCCTCCACCGTGGACGAGCTTGCGAGGAACATGAGGTTCAGGGATATAAAGCTCAGGAAGTTCAGAAACGAGCTGGACAGGCTGGTGGAAGCCCTCGAGGCGATGGTAAGGGATCTTGGAAGCGCCATAAACTCCATAAAGAACGTGATGATGAGGGTGGCAAAGGGTAACATGAAGGTAAGGATTCAGGGAAGCTACAAGGGGGACCTTCAGGAGCTTTCCGAATATATAAACAACTCACTCTCGGACCTTCAGAAAGCCCTTAAAAATGTGAAGGAGGGGCTACTCAGCATAGCGAGCAGTATAAACGTCCTGACAGATCACGCGGGCAGGATAGAGAGCGAGAACGAGAACCTCAACAACAGCATAGCCAACATAATGACCTCCGTGGACGAGACCTCCGAGGCTGTCAGGCAGATCTCCGAGGAGACCCTCAGGGCGAGGAACATCTCCCTCGACATGGAAAAGGCCATACAGAACGGAAAGTCCAAGGTGGACATAATGCACACCGCCATGGGCAATATAGTGGAGGTGAGCAAGGAGATAAGCTCTATAACGGAGACCATCATAAACATAGCGGAGCAGACGAACCTTCTGGCTCTGAACGCGGCCATAGAGGCTGCGAGGGCAGGTGAGATGGGGAGGGGTTTTGCGGTCGTGGCGGACGAGGTGAGGAGGCTCGCCGAGATCTCGGGGAACGCGGCCAAGGAGATAGCCTCCCTCGTGGAAAAGGCTCTCGGAACCGTTGAGGAAGGAAAGAACGCCTCTGAAGACGTGGTGGAGAGCTACAAGAGAATAGAGGAGGTTACCAGGGAGATAGCGAGCGTGATAGATACCATAGCGACTGCCATGGAGGAGCAGAGCAGGGCCATAGACATAATAAGGGACAACATGACCGAGATAACCCAGGTCTCCGAAAAGAATACCTCCAGCATAAGGGAGATGGTTCAGGAGATCAGGAATATAAAGGAAGTGTCCGCCCAGGTCGAGGAGAGGATGAAAGGCTTTGAGGTGTAAGACTGTATAAGCTTTTTTAATTGCCACATAAAATCTATTTAAATTGATTCTTACTTTGTTCGTTGCAAAATTTTAAAAACCATATGCAGGAGGAGGGGAAATGGGCCTCTCAGAGTGCTTGAAGAAGGAGGGATTGCTTTTTTACATAAACAGACTCCCCTTTCCTACATTAATCATAAATTCTTCATACGAAGTAATCTTAATGAACGAGGAGGCGGAAAGGATTTTCAAGGATGAGGGAACTAAATGTTATGAGTTAACCCATGGGATAGACAGACCCTGCTGGAAGGTATTCGGAGAAAACTACTGTCCCATAAAGAATCTGGAATGTAGCAAAAGATCCTACTCCTTCCACGAGCATGATGTCAGGAGCTACCATCTTCTCGTAGGAAGCAAGCTGGATGAGGATCTATATATGGAGATGTTCATAGACAGATACATAGGTGAGATAATAAGGGAGCTAAAGTTCCTTGCTGACTTTGATAGTTTAACGGGAATATACAATAGAAGGAAGATAGAAGACATATTTATGTTAGAAGTAGAGAGAGCGAGGAGATATAAAAAACCCATCTCCGTCCTATTCATAGACATAGACAACTTCAAGGAGATAAACGATACCTACGGCCATAAGAGAGGAGACCAGGTTCTCCGGCATGTGGCTTCACTCATAAGACAGGAACTTCGCTCTACGGATTATGTTGGCCGGTTCGGGGGTGAAGAGTTTCTTGTAATTCTTCCTGAGACCAGACCTGAGGAGGCAGTTAGGGTGGCGGAAAGAATAAGAAGAATAGTGGAGGAAGCAGATTTCGGAGGCATTAGGGTAACTGTCAGCATAGGTGCTACTGGATACAGGGAGGGAGAATCTTATACGGAAGTGCTCGACAGAGTGGACAAGGCTATGTATAAGGCCAAGGAGCACGGCAAGAACAGGGTGGTCTTTATGTAGATCCTTTTTCTCTCCGCACACAGAGGAGAATTAGCACAGCGCCCAGGAAGGCCATCAGGGCGGAGAAGTTTATGGCCCACTGCCATCCGAAGCCCTTAGCTATGAGGGGTGTGAGGGTGGGAGAAAGCGTTCCTCCAAGGTTTGCTCCCGTGTTCATTATTCCCGATATCTTTCCCGCGTTCGGATTTGATATGTCTATGGGAAGGGCCCAGTAGGCCCCCAAGGATAGGAAAAGGAAGAAGGCTCCGAGGGAAAGGTAGATGACCGCCTGCACAGGAGACTCTGCGGTGCTACCCAGGATTATAAAGAGTCCCGCGGTGCTCATAGAGGCGGAGATAAGGAGTATCCTCCCCTTTGTCCTTCCGAAGGCTGAGGTAAGTCTGTCGGTTAAGAAACCCCCCGCAAAGGAGCCTAAGGTCAAGGCTATAAAAGGCATGGTGCTCAGGACAGCGCTCTCTTTCAAATCGACGCCCCTCACCTCGGTAAGGTATAGGAAAAACCAGGAGTAGTAGACGTAGACGATGTATCCGAAGGTTGTATAGCTGAGGGTAAGGAACCACACCCTCCTGTCTTTCAAAAGCTTTGAGAAATTTTCTCCCCTTTCCTCCGTAGCCACTCCTCTCTCCTTTACAGAGAGCCACCACAGGACCGCGAGAAGGAAGCCCGCGAGCGCGGACAGGTAAAAAGCCCACCTCCAGCCCATGTTCTCCATAACCAAGACCACGAAGGGAGGAGTGAGCGCGGCTCCGGCTCCTATACCGCCGATGGAAACTCCCATGCCGAGTCCTCTTTTATCCGGAGGGAGCTCGGAGGCCACTATCCTGTTGTAGGAGGGAAAGGCGACCGCCTCTCCCGCACCCACGAGGAACCTTACAAGAGCTGTGAGCATTATCAGATCTAAACCTAATTTGAGCGCCACATCCCCTGCAACTCCCGTTAAACCGGTAAACAGGGACCACCATATCAGAGCAAAGGTGAGGACCAGCTTTCCACCGAACCTGTCCGCGAGGGCACCCCCCGGAAGCTGGAAGAGGGCGTATCCGAGAACGAAGGCGGAGAAGAGAACCCCCATCTGGACCTGGTCTATTCCGAACTCCTCCATCATCCCCTTTCCCGCTACAGCTATATTGATCCTGTCCACGTAGGATACAGCGCTTATCAGGAAGAGCAGGAGAAGTAGCCTGATCATAGTATCAGCATGCCGTCTCCGTAGCTGTAGAACCTGTATCTTTTAAGGACCGCCTCGCGGTAGGCTCTCAGCACGAAGTCTTTACCTCCGAAGGCGCATACCAGAAAAAGAAGGGAGGATCTCGGCAGGTGAAAGTTGGTTATCAGGGCATCTACCACCTTGAACTCGAAACCCGGGTATATGTAAAGATCCGTCCAGCCCTCGTAAGACTTGAAGGGCTTCGTTTCAAGGGCTCTAACAACTGTGGTTCCCACCGCGATCACCCTCTTCCCTTTTTCTTTCGTCTCGATTATCTTCTCCACCGTCTCCTCGGGAACCTTCACATACTCAGGATCTACGTAGTGTTCCTCTACCTTATCCGCTTTAACGGGCTTAAAGGTCCCGTAAGAAACGTGCAGGGTGATGAAGGCTCTCTCTATGCCTCTCTCCTCCAGTTTCCTCAGTAGTTCCTCCGAAAAGTGGAGTGAGGCGGTGGGTGCTGCAACCGCGCCCTCTTCCCTTGCGAATATGGTCTGATAGTATCTCCTGTCTATCTCCTCCTCTTCCCTCTTGAGGTATGGAGGTATGGGTATGTACCCGTATCTGTCTATGAGCCTTAAAGGGTTTTCACCTATCAGCCTGACGAGGAACTTCCCCTCCTCTATGTGTTCGAGGATCTCCACCTCAAAGTCTGAAGCTATCTTTACTTTGAGGCCCTTCCTTATCTTCTTTCCTCCCACGAGGGCTTTCCAGAGGTCGGGTTTTATGTAGTCCGTCAGGACCACCTCCACCTTACCGCCCGTAGGCTTTCTACCGTAGAGCCTCGCAGGTATAACCTTTGTGTCGTTAAATACAAGGAGGTCTCCCTCTTCCAGGTAATCGGGAAGATTCCAGAAGGTATCGTGCTTTATACTCTGCGACCTCCTTTCAAGGATCATGAGTCTTGCGCTGTGCCTTGGAATCGCGGGATACTTGGCTATAAGCTCCTCGGGAAGCTCGTAATCGAACTCTTCAACTTTCATCGGTGCGGGACGAAAACAACGGGGATCTTCACAACACCTTTCTGAAGCTTTTTAAGAATCACTGAGTATTCGTCCCCCTCCAAGATTTCTTTTATGTCTTTTTTCCTTATGTGTAAGAAGACCATCCTCATGTCCTCCCTCTTTGCGAGGAAGGTTTCTATGGCCATGTCCGGGCTTCCTGTAAAGGTCTTTATCTCGTAGGGGATATCTTCGCTTACCTCTTTTACACCACTTTCTATCTCGGATAGGGCCTCCGATTCGTTCTTATTTTGAGGTATCAGATAGATTATCAAAAATTTTTTAACGTCCTTTATATTGTCTTTAGCGTAGCTCGTCAGATGCAGTATCTCCTCTTTCTGCTTTCCTATGACGGTTACTCCCATAGAAAAACCCTCCGATATAATCTTAATACAAACTCTTTGGAGGAACGTTATGACGGAAGCCCATGAGATAGGGGGACTCCTGCAGGCCTTTCATATCCAGATAGCTCAGGAGGGACTTCAGAAGCTTGCTCTCGGAATCTTCGTTCTCGTTTATGTGATGATAATCCTTGAGAAATACTTCCACCGGACTGTCGCAGCCCTTCTCGGTGCAGCGGTTGTGATGGTCCTTGGAGTTATATCTCCCAAAGATGCCTGGAACTCGATAGACTACAACACCATATTTCTGCTCTTTGGAATGATGAATATAGTCACCGTTTTAGCTCACAGCGGTTTCTTCAACCTCCTGGCGGTGAAGGCGTTGAAAATTACCGGAACCAACCCCTTCAGGATACTTTTAACCTTCACGGTGCTGACCGCGGTCTTCTCCGCATTCCTCGACAACGTTACCACCGTCCTTTTTATGACCCCGATAATAATAAGGATAGCCAAAGTCCTCGATCTCCCTCCGGTTCCCTACGTTATAGCCCTTGTCCTTGCCTCCAACACGGGCGGGACTACAACACTCATAGGTGATCCTCCCAACATAATCATAGGAAGCATAGCCAAGAAGACCTTCAACGACTTCCTCATACACGTGGCACCCCACGCCATAATAGGTTTCGTTGTAGGGCTGATAGTGAACTTCGCCTACCTGAAGTTCAAAGGGCTTTTGAAGCCTGGTAAGGAAGACATAGATCTGAAGGAATTTGAAGCGCTTCAGTCTGAAGAGGTGTATCCAGACCTCATGAGAAAAGGAGTTATAACCTTCGTGGGGACCATAGTTTTATTTATCCTGGGCCATACACTTCACATAGAGCCGGGAATAATAGCTCTCTTCACCTCCACGCTCCTCATGATGTGGTCTGGTCTCTCTCCGGCTTATGTTCTGGAAAAGGTGGAGTGGACCACCCTCCTCTTCTTCGTGGGGCTTTTCATAGTGGTGGGATCTCTCGAACACACGGGAGTCTTTACGGAGGCAGCTAACTACCTGACCGGTTTGATGGGAACCGATGTGAGCAAGGGTATATGGATAATAGGAGCTTCCTCCGCGCTTATCTCCGGTTTTGTAGATAACATACCCTTCACCATGTCCATGGCTTTTGTTCTCAAAAACATGGCACAGCATATAACGGGAGACTTCGACGCCCTCTGGTGGGCACTCTCCCTCGGAGCTTGCCTTGGGGGAAACTTTACCATAATAGGCGCTTCCGCTAACATAGTGGCCGCGGCCCTGGCGGAGAAGGAAGGCTACCACATATCCTTTCTAACCTTCATGAAATATGGAACCCCCGTTGCCATACTCTCTACCGGCGTAGCACTTCTGAGCCTTTATCTCTTGAGGTTTTGACACATTGTCCGGGTATTCAAAGCTGATGGAATAGGGTCAGGTTTATTATCTTTAGAAACAAGAGGATAGACACTCTGGAAAACTCCGTTAACAGAAGGCTCGACAGCATAGATAGACGCATAGATAAGCTTGAGGAAGATATAAGGGAACTGCACCAGCTTCTGTATAAAGTTCTGGGAGAGCCTAAACCTCAAGGGTAAATATCTCTTCAGGCCTTTATGTTCAGTTTAAGAAGTATCGGGGCCAGGAGTGTGGTAACTGCAACAACGAACACCACTACCGCGTAGCCCACCTCATCTATGGCGTTAAAACTTCTCCCGAACTCCGCAAATATTAAACCTACCTCTCCCCGTGGCATCATTGAAAGACCAACGTTTATCCTATCTCTAAAGCTGAGAGGGATAAAAAGACCAGATACCACCTTACCGAGTATGGCAACCGCTATGAGGGAGAGAGAAAGTAACCAGAACTGGGAAGAGCTGAAATCTATCGCTTTAAAGTTGAGGGCAAGCCCTACCGATACAAAGAATATAGGAGATACCACCCACACCAGGGCCCTTATGTTCTCCTCAACGCTGTGGATCACCTTCTCATCCAGTTTGAGGAAGGCCATGAAGGGTATAACGAAGCGCCTCGAAAGGGCAAGACCGGCGGTAAAGGCTCCCAGTATTTCGGGTGAACCGACTCTATATGCTCCGTATCCGGTGAAAAGAACGAGGGAGAGTATAACGGGAGGTATTACATCAAGATCCTGGAGCTTGTAGACCACAAAGTATATAAGCTTCGCGGCGAGTCTGGCTATGAAAGGCGCAACTACAAAGAAGATGGCTATATCCGTCATCAGGCCAGCGGTGGCTCCCCAGTTGACTTCTCCACTTTTTGAAAACTCGTAAAGAGCTGCCAGTATAACCACACCCAGAACATCATCTATCACCGCAGCACCGAGGACTATCTGAGCGAACTTGGCCTTTCTCTTTCCGAGATCTGATAAAACCTTAACTGTTATACCTATACTCGTAGCTGTGAGAGCACCTCCTATAAATAGAGAGCTGAGCATGGACATCCCGAAAACGTAGTGGGAAACGAGAAAACCACCCGCGAAGGGAAGGGTAGCTCCCAAGAAGGCCACCACCGCTGAAGCAAGTCCCACCCTTACGAGCAGGTTTATATCCGCCTCAAGCCCCACTTCGAACAGGAGCAGTATAACTCCCAATTCCGCAAGGACCTTTATGGCTTCGCTGAGCGGTATTATTCCAAGAACACTCTGACCCAGAACCACTCCTGCAAGGACCTCTCCCAAAACCGGCGGAAGGCCGATACGCTTGAAGAGTGTCCCGAAAAGCTTACCCGAAAGGAGAATTATGGCTATGTGCAGGAAAAGAGTGTGAACGTCTATCCCCGCTGTCCCCTCCGCACCGCTCACAGCTGCCATACTGGCTCAGTATTTTATCATTCGCTTCAGAGTTCCAAACTACAAAATTCGCTTGCGAAATCCGAGGCCGAGTCCTTTATAGCCTCATCTATAAGATCGTCGTATGAGGGAAGCTCATCCGTCCTGAAACCTGTTTTGGAACACTGCTTCTCCGGACCACCGTAGCCCTCGTATACTTTGCTCACAAGCACCTTCCCGGTCTCCACGTTTACGACCGATATCTTCAGCCTTACGCTCGCCTTGAAGGATACGCAGAAGTATTTGCCCTTTTCGAACACGAGAGGGACACCTATCTTCCGGACGTCCTGATAGGAGTCTTTCTTAAAGGATATATACCTCGGCTCTACGAATATCAGATAGTTTGCTCCCAGCAACCTGCCTATCTCAACCATAGTGCTGGTATCTATGAAGCCTGAGTGCTGAAACTTCTGCTCTTCAAAGATCTTATCTATGTTCTTTCTGTCCACTACCTCTATTTCTAATTTCTTTCCCTTTATACTCTTAAGGGTTGTGGTGAGAAGATCACCGCACATCGCCGCCTCTTCCACCCTGTCCCTTGCCATGGAGGAGTATATGTATCCCTTGTCCGCCCTGTGTTTGCCAAAGGAAAGGTATTCGAGAAGGTAAGCTCCCACCTCTCTGCCGTTTTCATACTCCCTGTATTCCAGCTTTCCCTTTATGGGCAAAAGAACCGCAACGCGGATAGATCTTTCCGGAGTAGACTTCTGGGCACAGGACATATGGCCTAAGAGAACCAGGATCGCTACTACTATATACAGCACCATGCATAAAATTTTAGCAGAGGGATTTTAGATAAAAACCCTACAAAATCGCTTTGAATTCTGTAATCTTACGGATTTCGTCAGGTTTACTGGAAGCTTTTGCCTTTATATCATTAAACTTTACAGCAGGAGGCGAGCCTTGAAAAAGAAAACTTACATATTCGACGACAGCACATTAGACATGATAGATAAGCTGAAGTGTGAATTGAATCAAAAAGAGGTCGTGGTATTGAAAGAAGCCATAAGAAATCTTTACGAACAGAATTGCGAACGAAGGAAAAACGAAGATACACTAAAGGAAATCGTTAAAAAACTTGATTACATAGTCAAAAGGATAGAGGAACTCAGCTTTGAGTTGGGAAGGTGCAGAGAAAGGAACATGTATTTAGAGGCAAAGCTTAGAAAGTTTATGGAGGACTATAATGATTAAGTATGCATCTTCCCCTACTATCAAGGCTGAGGAAGGTGATCTATAGATCCTTTTCCACATTTCTGCTGGTAATAGCTTTAATCGTTGCTCTATTAAGCTCGATCACAACTCTTATCCTTGTAGAAAAAGTTATAAGGGATTTTGCCAGCGATCTGATTGGAGCTGTGGAAGGGAAAGAAGAGGCTATAGAAGAGGTTATAGATGAACACCTACTGGACATAGTTCTCCTCTCCTTCGTTCCGCCCCTCTTGGGAGCGTCGTTAGTTGTTCTGGTGTTCAGGAGGAAGGTGTCCTCCGCTTTATCCAGGCTCAGGGAAAGAGCCTCTTCCTTTGCAAGAGATGGAGATGCGGAGATTTACTCTCTGGAAAGGGAAGATCTCGGATTTGAGGAGCTGAACGAGATAAAGAGAGAACTTATAAAGGTGTTCAGGGAGCTTGAGGAAACGAGGATCTCCAGTCGTCTGGCGGAACTGGAACTCGGCCTAACTAAAGCCCTGCTTATACCTTACGCAAGTGTGAGGGACTGGAGCGAGGCTGTGGGGGAAATACTCGCGGACTTGTCCAAGCTGATGGAGATCGATTGCTTCGTTGTAGGCTTTATGTTCTCTCAGGACGAGATCGAAATTCATCTCTTCTGGTTGTGCGAGAGGGATCCATCCTACGAGGAGCTTATAAAGGAGAGGGTGAGAGGGCATTACGAAGATCTGAAGGATATTATTCTCATAAATCATCAGCTTTCCACCGAGAGTAGGAAGGCCCAGAACAGAGAGCTGGTATACATAGCCCTCAAAGATGCCTCGATAGGTCAGGTGGTCTGCACCGGCCTCGTGATCAGTGACGGAGATTCCAGAGAGCTGGAGGTGGTGGAAGGTTTCCTGCCCGCCCTTGCAAGCGTTGTGGGTTCCGCCCGAGCGTTGGAGAGCTACGCAAAGGAAATAGAGTATTACGCCACAAGGGATGCCCTGACGGGTCTTTATAACCAGCGTATGTTCTGGGAGCTTTTAGAGTATGAGGTGGAAAGGGCAAAGAGGAGGAAGTACGAGTTCGCCCTCTTGATGATAGACATAGACAACTTCAAGGTAATAAACGATACCTACGGGCATATCTTTGGAGATGAATTTCTGAAGGAGTTTGCCAGGTTCCTCGAGGAGACCTTCAGGAGAGAAGACATAGTTGCCCGCTACGGAGGGGACGAATTCGCGGTAATCCTACCTTACACATCTCAAGAGGAAGCTCTTAAGACCGCGAAGAGGTTGCTCGAAAGACTCGAGAACTTCTCCGTTCAGGCTCCCGACGGAAAACCGGTGAAGGCTACCGTTTCTATCGGCGTGGCGGTGTATCCGGTCCACGGAAGGGATGCCAAGGAGCTTTTCAAGGTGGCGGACAGCACCATGTACAGAATAAAGGCGGAAGGCAAGAACAGGGTCTCCCTGCCCTTACCGGAGGACGTGGAGAGCTTCAGACAGGCCGAGGGTAAGAGGGGGATCATAGTCCTTGAAGCCCTCGATAAGGGAAGCATAGTTCCTGTGTTCCAACCAATAGTAGAAGTGGAGACGAGAAAGATACACGCCTACGAGGTCCTGATGAGGATAGAGAAAGACGGGAAGCTCATACCAGCCTCCGAGTTCGTTCCGACGGCGGAACGGATGGGACTTATCCACAAGCTCGATCATATCCTGATAGATAAAGCCTTAGAGAAGGCCGTGAAGAACGGATTTAAGGGCAGGCTCTTTTTCAACATCACACCGAAGGTTCTCGTTTTTGAGGACTTCATCAAAGATACTCTGGAACTCGTTGAAAAGCACGGCTTCAATCCTGACCAGATGGTCTTCGAGATAACCGAGAGGGAAACCGTTAGAAATATTCACGCTTTGAGGGATCTCAGCATGAGCCTGAAAAGGGAAGGTTTCCACTTTGCGGTGGACGACTTCGGCTCTGGATACTCCTCCTTCATGTATCTCAAACACCTTCCGGTAGATTATGTGAAGATAGAGGGTGAGTTCATCCGCTCGATTATAAACAGCAGAATGGATAGAGCCTTTGTCATCAGCGTGGTGGCCCTTGCAAAGACTCTTGAGATAAAAACAGTGGCTGAGTTCGTGGAAAACGAAGAAGTTTACGACATGGTAAGGTCCTTGGGTGTAGACTACGCTCAGGGATTCTATGTGGGAAGACCAGAGCCGGACCTGAGGTAGCAATTCTTCCATAAAAATACGTATGTCTTCTGGTTGATAGTCCCGGAGCGGTGGATAAATTGATAGCGGTTCATGAAAGGGGTAAAGCTCTTAATACTTTCAAGATCAAAATTCTTTGCGGAGGCCTTGAAATTTATACTTCACAATTTGGTCGAGGACATAAGCGTGGTTCACTCGCCTGACAGGCTTACGGACCTCCTCAGAAGGAGGAGCTACGACGTAGTCATCTGCGATATGTCCTGCTTGACAGACGGTGAGACAAATCACTTAGAGTATTTAAAGGAGCTCTCCCCCGGAACACATATCCTCCTCTTCTCCTTCGATCCTCCCGCAAGACATAGGGAGCTTGTGGAGAGGCTCGGGGCGGATGGATACATAAACAGGCCTTTGGATCCCGAAACCGTCATTGATGCGATCAAATCCCTAAAAATATCTCCTTGAGTTTCCGATTTAAAGGCGTAAAAATCTGGGGGTTTGAAGGTGAAACAACTATACCCTCCATAGGGAGGATCGCCATGGGTGAAAAAGAGGTCCTCATAAAGCTTACCGACACGATCCTTAAAACCGCAAGATCGGTGGAAGAGATGATAGGAGCTTCTTCTTACTCGGAGTGCGATTCCGCCTTCGGGGGTATTCTGGAGAAGCTAAACAACTTCTTCAAAAAGATAGAGACGAGCTTCAGGGACTTCGTTGTGTTTGAGAGATATGTTTCCTGCGCTTATACAAGCGAGCTTGATTACGGGTTGAAGGATATACCGGAGGAAATCAAGCAAAGGGTCTGGGAACTTAGAGAGGATCCGGACGTCTGCGGTTTTACGGGAGAGGAGTGCACGTGCAAGAAGTCTGTGGATTATCTGAAGGAGCGTTTTTCCGAAATAATCGAGAAGATCAGCTCCTTCGGAGAGTCCATAAAGGCAGGATCGGAGGACCTGAAGAAGGGTATAAGGGAGCTCGGAAAGGAGGTGGAACAGCTGACACTGAGTGCTGAGAAGATAATGAACATAGCGGAGGTTATAGAGATAATAGCTCTGAACGCTTACATAGAGGCGGCAAGGCTCGGGGACCAGGGGAGGGGCTTTAAAGTGATAGCGGACGAGGTCAGGAGAGCCTCTGTCAGGACGAACGAGCTTGCCTCTGAAATAATAGAGGCTATAAGGAGCCTGCACAGCAGGTTCGCGGAGCAGATGAAGGCCCAGGACAGCTTCGAGACCAGTATGGTCAGTATGGAGAGGGAGCACAAGGAATTCTCGGACAGACTGAACAAGGATCTCCTCTGGATGGCTCAGAACTTTATGGACTTTCTCGAATACGTCCGGGCGTATGTGAAAGAGGACATGGGCCTCCTTCAGGAAGTTCGGGAGACCATACTCTCCGCCCTCAAAACCGTGGATGTTTCCAACGAGAGATTGAAGAACACTGAGAAGGCTCTCGGATTACTTGCCTACATGATAGAGGAGTTCGAGAAGGTTCTTAAGGGTGAGGTCAATCCGGATGCCGCTTTGAGCAGTGTGCAAGCCCTTTACGCTGAATTTCAGCGAATACCAAAGTTCGCAGGGGAACAGGGCTAAAATCAGCTCTCAGATTTTTCTGATATCCACGAAGGACCCGCTTTCAAAATCGAACAGTCTCGGAAAGGTTTCGAAGAGTAGCTTGGCCGCCTCCTCGGGAGTTCGTTTGGGAGACTCCTTGATCCTCTTTATGGAGGGATACTTCTCCTCGTCCTGCTTCATAACCTCCTCCAGCATGGGGGTGAGAACGAGTCCCGGAGCGAGGGCGGTTATGTGGGTCCCTTCCATCTCCCTGGCGTAGAGCTTTAAAAGGCAGTTCAGGGCCGCCTTGGATATGGAGTAGGCGTTCCAGCCCCTGTTGCAGTTGACCGCCGCTCCCGAAGAGATCCCGACGATCTGTTTAACGGGAACTTTGAGATCGATCAAGGCATCCAGGATAACCTTGTTGGCCCAGACGTTTATGTCCATCACCCTCTCCATCTCGTAGAGGGGAACCTCGTGTGTGTCTCCGAACTTCCCGAGGATCCCTGCGTTCAGTATAACGAGATCCAGAGAGTCCATACCAGACAGGAGCTCTACCACGGCGGGATAGACCTTTTCCAGTTCCAGAAGATCGCACCTCTTAAACTTTACTTTCCCTCTCAAATCTTCCGGCAGATGCCTGCTCAGGGCATAGACTTCGTAGCCCCTGCTCAGAGCCTCCTCAGCCAGAGCCTTCCCCAGTCCGGAGCCCACACCGGTTATGAAAAGCTTCATTTCTTCACGCTCCTTTCCTCAAGAAGTTTCTTCAGGCTCTTTGAGATCTCCTTAACTATTATCCCGAACTTGGGCGTGAGCTCTTCAAGGGATCTGTAAAGCTCATCGGGAGATACGTCCCAGGTGCTTATGAGCTTATTCTTCAGGTTGGTCATCTTGAAGACGTCCATGTAGTATTCCTGGGGGATTATTCCCGCTTCGAGCATCTTGGAGAGACAGTCGTCCCCGAACTTCTTTATCCCGAACTTGGGAGCCAGATGCTTGCATATGTCGAAAAGGGAGTCGTAGGCTACCTGGTAAAAATACTTCGTCCTGTCATAATACATAGGCTTGCTCTTGAACTCCTCCAGCCCCTGAGATAGAACGAATTCTATCTTCTTTACAGAGTCCTTTATGAACTTGGACTTCTCATTCAGAAGGTCAAAGTCTATCAGCAGGTAGTTTCCGGTAGTTTCTTTGATATACTCAACCACAGCTCTGGCAAACTCCTTGAACATGTAGAGATTCTCTTTCAGAAAATCGTAAAGCTCTTCAGGGGAAACCGAATCCTTCAGATCTCTGTATTTGAAGTAAAACTCTGTAAACCTCTGGAGCTTATCTACCTCCTTCATACCTATGTGCTCGGCGAGCTTCACGAGGCAGTCCTTGGAGCTCGTCTTGAGTCCCAGAACGGTTGACATGTGCCTGCAGACCCTCATACAGCTCTCGAAGGCGAGGTTGAAGTCTATCCTGACCTTGTCCAGAACGAGCTTGTTCTTTACAAACTCTTCCTTGGGAAGAGATACGTGTTTTTTCAGATCCACATAAGACTTCTCCAGATTCTGGAATGCCTCAACGATGAGGCTTATCTTGAAGGTTCTTTTCTTTTTGGCCATCTTCGATTAGAATAAAGGCTTGCCCGGACGCCTGTCAAATGATTGAGGTCAATGACCTCTAACATGGTATTGTCATCCGCTCTCCGTATTGTTATCTTATAAACTCAAGTGAGGTTAAGGCATGTTTGAAAAGTTTACGGAAAGAGCACGTCAGGTAATACTTCAGGCAAGGGAAGAGGCGCTTGACCTTGGACACAGTTATCTCGGAAGCGAGCATATACTGCTTGCCCTTATAAAGGACGAGGATGTTCCCACGTTGGTCCTTTCGAGGTTCGGCCTCACGCCTGAAAAAGTAAGAAAGGCCATAATGGGGCAGATAAACAAGGGCTCCCACACGGGAGAGATACTCTTTGCCCCTGACGCCAAGCGTGTGATAGAGTTTGCTGTGGAGGAGGCGAGGATACTCCATCACCAGTTCGTAGGTCCGGAACACCTACTCATAGGTATAGTCAGGGAGAAGACGGGCCTCGGCGGTAGGATACTCAGGGGTTTCGGTCTTGACGAATACTCCGTCAGAAGAGAGGTTCTCCAGATCCTCGGAGAGCTTCCTCCCCAGGAGAGTGTCAAATACGCTCCCACGCCCAACCTGGACAGGTTCTCAAGGGATCTGACTCAGATGGCCAGGGAAGGAAAGCTCGATCCTGTAATAGGCAGGGAACGTGAGATAGAGAGGGTTATACAGATCCTTGTGAGAAGGAGAAAGAACAATCCCGTTCTCCTCGGAGATCCCGGAGTAGGTAAGACCGCCATAGTGGAGGGTCTTGCCCAGAGAATAGCCAACAAGGAGGTTCCCGAGCCCCTCCTGAACAAGAGGGTGGTTGCTCTCGACCTCGCCGCCCTCGTTGCTGGAACTAAATACAGGGGCCAGTTTGAGGAGAGGTTGAAGAACATACTGAAAGAGCTTGAAAAGGCTCCCAACGTCATACTCTTTATAGACGAGATCCACACCCTCGTGGGTGCTGGATCCGCGGAGGGGTCAATAGACGCCTCCAATATGCTAAAGCCCGCCCTGGCGAGGGGCGAAATACAGGTGATAGGCGCCACCACCCTCGACGAATACAGGAAGTATATAGAGAAGGACGGTGCTCTGGAGAGAAGGTTCCAGCCCGTTCTCGTAGATCCGCCTTCCGAGGAGGATACGATTCAAATCCTCTATGGTCTCAAAAGCAAGTTCGAGGAGTTCCACGGAGTTGAGTATACGCCCGAATCCATAGAGAAGGCGGTGTCCCTCTCGGTCAAGTATATAACCGACAGGAACCTACCCGATAAGGCCATAGACGTGGTGGACGAGGCTGGGGCGCTGGTGAAGCTCAAGGCCATGGACCTCCCCCCTGAGCTAAAGGAGCTCGAGGAGAAGATAAAACAGCTTGAAAAGGAAAAGGAGGAAGCTGCGAGCGATCAGGACTACGAACGTGCCGCAAAGATAAGGGACGAAGAGCTCAGACTCAGGGCCAAGTTTGAGAACCTAAAGGCCAAGTGGAAGCAGGAGATGGAGAAGAACAGGCCCAAGGTCACCGCGGAGGACGTGGCGGAGGTGGTAGCCAGGTGGACCGGTATACCCGTTAAGCGTGTTCACGAGAGCGACATGGAGAAGCTCCTCCACATAGAGGACGAGCTGAAGAAGAGGGTCGTCGGACAGGACGATGCTATAAAGGCAATAGCAAAGGCCATAAGAAGGTCGAGGGTTGGTCTCAAAGGAAAGCACAGGCCCATAGGTGTCTTTCTCTTCCTCGGACCTACGGGGGTCGGTAAAACTGAGACCGCCAAAGCTCTGGCGGAGTACCTCTTCGGAACCGAGGACGCCCTTATAAGATTCGACATGTCCGAGTATATGGAGAAGCATACCGTATCAAGACTTATAGGCGCACCTCCGGGCTATGTGGGATACGAGGAGGGTGGCCAGCTCACGGAGAAGGTTAGGAGAAGACCTTATTCCGTCCTGCTCTTCGATGAGATAGAGAAGGCCCATCCGGATGTGTTCAACGTCTTCCTGCAGATCTTCGACGACGGAAGGCTCACCGACGGTCTCGGGAGGACAGTAGACTTCTCCAACACCATCATAATCATGACCTCCAACCTGGGAGCGAGGATGATAGTCCAAGGCGGAACGATGGGCTTTGAGAAGAAGTTCGGAATGATCGATTTCGAACAGATGAGAAAGAACGTGATGGATCAGGTTAAGAGGACCTTCAATCCTGAGTTCCTAAACAGGCTGGATGAGATAATCGTCTACAGACCTCTCGAGAAGAAGGACGTGGAGAAGATACTGGATCTGCAGGTTAACGAAGTGAACGAGAAGCTGGAAGAGTGGGGTATAAAGGTAAAGCTCCACAAGAGCTTCACCGACTGGATAATTGATAGGGAATACAAACCCGAGTTCGGGGCAAGGAGCCTCAAGCGTGCTCTCCAGAAGCATGTGGAGGATCTGCTCGCGGAGGAGCTTATAAAGGGAACCCTCAAGGACGTGGATCTGGTTGAAATAAGGGTGAAGAACAACAAACCTTACATAAAACCTGTCAAGAAGAAGGAAAAGCTCGAGGAAGCGCTCCTTAAAGAGAGCTGATAGGTGTTATCCATTCGTCCTGACGCAAGCGGGAAGTAAGTTATAATACACTTCCCGTGAAACGATACATAAAGCTCTTCCTGTTCCTCGTTCTCCTCAGCGGTCTGTCCTTCGCTCAGGTAGTAGAAAGGATAGAGATAGAGGGAAACAGATACGTTCCGGACGAGCTGATAAAGGAGATACTACTTACGAAGGAAGGTAGCCAGTTTTCGATAGAAAAAATCCGCAGGGATATAAGGAGACTATTCAGGACGGGTTTCTTCAAGAAGATAGAGGTTCACAGGTTCGAAGAGGATGGAAAGGTAAAACTCCTCTACGTTGTGGAGGACCTTCCGGTCATATACAAGATAGAGTTTGAAGGAAACGAAGAACTCGACGACGAAGACCTTTCCGATAAGCTCGGCGTCGAAACTGAGGTGGGAAAGATAGACGTGGAGGAGCTGATAACCGGATACACATCGAGCCCCGCCTTGGAGGAGAGAATAGAGATCCAGAGGAAAATAAAGCTGGGCAGGGTTCTATCACCGCAGGAGATAGAGTTCCTTGTCAGGAGGATAAAGGAGATCTACAGGGAAGAAGGATACCCGGACGTGGAAGTCAGCTACAGGATAGTTCCCAAGAAGGGAGCTTCCAAGCTCGTCTTCCATATAAAGGAAGGAGAGGAAAAGTATGTGGTGGACATAGTCTTTAAAGGAAACAAAACCTTTTCCTCAGGCAAGCTGGAAGATCTCATGCAGACTCAGGACAGGAACATATTCATATTCAGGTTGAAACCTCCCTTCAGCGAAGAGGTCTTAAAAGAGGACATAGAGAGGATTAGAGAGTTCTACAGAAACGAAGGCTTTCTTGAGGTAAAGGTAGACTACAAGGTAGAGAGAAAGAACGGGAGACACGACATATACATCTTCATAGAGGAAGGCCCCAGATATAGGCTAAAGGAACTCAGGATAAAGGGAAACAAACTCTACGCCTACTCGGAGCTTGTAGGCAACATCCTTGAAAAGAACAGAAGGAAGGGGGGCTTTTATAGAAAGGGGGTTATAGATAAGGTAAAGCAAAACATAAAGGACCTCTACGCGGAGATAGGATTCGCCAACGCCCTCGTCCAGGAGGAAAGGAAGATAGATGCGGAGAGGAAAGAAGTCAGCGTGGTTCTGAACGTGCACGAGGGTAAGCCCGTCTACGTGAGGAAGGTAAAGATAGAGGGCAATTACGAAACGAGAGACTACGTCATAAGGAGGGAGCTGAGGGTTCAGGAACAGGAGCTTGCTCTAAGGAAGGGAATAAGGAGGTCGAGGAGCAGGATACTGAACCTGGGATACTACGAGGACGTTCAGATCCAGCCCTTTCCCGTGGGAAACGATAAGTGGGACCTCCTCGTGAAGATAAGAGAGAGGTTCACGGGCCAGTTCTCGGTGGGACTTTCCTACAACCAAATAACGGGGCTTTCCGGGTTCGCTTCAATCAGGAAGGGGAACTTCCTCGGCACAGGAGACATAATCGGAATTTCTATCAGCTACGGATCCAGATACAGGGATAACGCCATCTCCTACACGGACAAGTGGTTCATGAACAAGCCCGTGGACCTTACCTGGTCGGTGTTCGACAGGAGGATCCAGTATACAACCTACACCATTCAGAGAACCGGAGCGAGCGCCACCTTTTCGAGGGAGTTCTGGGAATACTGGAGGTGGGCAATAGGATTCAGCTTCCAGAGGATAAGGTATTCGGACATAGATCCGAACGCTTCCTTCTTCGTGAGGGCCCAGGAGGGAAGGAGGGAGTCGAGGAAACTTACCTTTTCTTTATCAAGGGATACGAGGGACTTCTTCCTGTTTCCGACCGAAGGTTCCTATACGAGTCTTAGCTACACGGTTGCGGTTCCCGTCCTGGGTGGAACAGAGCAGTTCCACAAAGTTATCTTCACAGGTTCCAAGTTTATAAAGGACACCTACTTTGATTCGGGATTTGTCTTCTCTTCAAAGGCAACGGTAGGCTTTGTGGAACCCTACGGGGGTGAAGAGGTTCCCCTCGACGAGAGGTTTTTCGTGGGAGGGGACTTTACCATAAGGGGATACGATTACGGAATGGCTGGTGTTCTCGACCGGAACAACGATCCGATAGGTTCTACTAAGGAACTTATTCTCAATTTCGAGCTTAACTACAAGATCCATCCCATGTTCTACGCGGGGGTGTTCTACGATACGGGTCTGGGCGCGGACGACTGGAGGGAGTTTGATCCTAAGAACTGGAAGGGAGGATACGGTATAGGAGTAAGGATAATAACGCCCATGATCCCCATAAGGATAGATCTGGCCTGGAAGACCAAGAAGGTGCCCGGGGACACTTCCAATACCAGAGTCCACTTTGTTATGGGCGGGTTCTTCTGAGAAGTATATTAATCCCATGGCTCAACTCCCGAGGGCTCTTACAGTTGCAGGATCAGATCCGAGCGGAGGGGCTGGAGTTCAGGCTGATCTTAAGACCTTCACAGCCCTGGGAGTTTACGGTATGAGCGCCATAACCTCCATAACCGTTCAGAACACGGAGGGTGTATTAAAGACCTTCCACTTGCCCGCGGATCTTGTTCACGAGCAGATTAGAGCTGTGGTAGAGGACATAGGTGTCGATTCCGCTAAAACCGGTATGCTCGGCAACGGTGATATTGTCTCCGCGGTTGCCCGTGCTGTTCAGGAACTTGGCATAGAAAACCTTGTGGTAGATCCTATAGTAAAGTCCTCCAGCGGTGCTGACCTGCTCGATAAACACGGTGTTGAGGCTCTTAAGAGGGAGCTACTTCCCCTCGCAAGGCTCGTTACTCCCAACGTGCCGGAGGCGGAGGTCCTCTGCGGTATGAAGATAAGCAAACTGCGGGATGTGGAACTGTGCGCACGGGAGATAATGGAGACCGGTGTGGGAGCGGTCTTGATAAAGGGAGGACATCTGGAAGGCGGTAAGGTAATAGACCTTCTCTACGAAGGAGGTGATGAATTTCACTACATTGTCCGAGACAGGGTAAGAACCAAAAACACCCATGGAACCGGATGCACCCTCTCCGCTGCAATAACCGCCTTTATGGCCAAAGGTCTTGAGCTTAAAGAGGCGGTCGAGAGGGCCAGGGACTATATCCAGGGGGCTATAGAGAACAGCCTCAACCTCGGAAGGGGAAAAGGACCCCTCAACCATATGTGGAGACTCAAAGAATGCGGAGAGAGCTTCTAATCTATCTGGGACTTCTAATAACCCTGTTCATCTCCAAGCATGTTCCCAAGCTTGAAATCCTGACTCTACTGTATATGCTCCTTCCCCTCTTTACCCTGAAGGACGAGGAGCTGGGCTTCAAGAACTACAGAAAAGGATTTCTATACGGGGTTGCTTTGTTCCCTCTGTTTATCCTCCTGCCTCCAAACCTCTCCTGTCCAGCCTGGGTTCTGAACCAGCTCGGTATAGCTACCGCGGAAGAGATTTTCTTCAGGGGATACCTGATGAGAAGTTTGGGAAACGTTAGAACCTCCCTTCTCTTCTCCCTCGCTCACCTGATCCACTTTCCAACCTTAAACTCCCTGCTCGTTTTCTTTCCTTCTTTACTCTTCGGGGAAGTCTACAGGAGATCGGGATCTATACTCGCTCCGATCCTACTACACTTCAGCTCCAATCTTATCTACTTCTCACTTGTAGAAAAGTTCCCTCAGCTTTACCATATCCTCCAGAGGGAGCTGACCGGGGGCTAAGCTCTTCCCAAGGGAGGCGTAGGTTATTACCGAACCAAAGATGAAGCCCGCGAGCCTCGAGATCTTTCCTACCTCCCCCATCGCTATAAGTATCTTCTCGTATTTCTCCTGATTGCCCACGCAGAGGAGCCTTGATACATCTTCGTAGGAGTTTGCCTTCACAGCAACCTTGGGAATTCCTCCGTATCTGCGACCCTCCCTGAGAACCTCTCTGAGTATCCAGTTGGCGGGTGTGCGCTCGAAGTTGTGGTAGGAAACTATAAGCCTGCCTCCTCCCCTTTCAAGGGCGTTCCTAACGAGGATTACCTCCTCCCTCGCGACAAGCTCCACGTCCGCGTAGTCGCTCTTAGGGGCGAGCTTCTCGAAGATCTCCCTTCTGTTGGGAACCTTCCTTCCTCCCTCCTCCTCTATGCGGACGGTCAGTATCGTTCCGAGCCCAAGATTCTTGACGGTTTCCAGAAGATCGGATACGTATTCCACCTCTGTTCTCGAAAACTGATCCACCCTGAGCTCCACAAGGTCCGCACCTTTCTCCCTCGCCTCTTTAGCTTTTTCCTCAAAGTTTTCGTCCGTGAGGGGAACCGCTATGAGCATGGTAATTCATTATATAATCACCAAAGTGAAGAGAATAGGCCTCACGGGGAACATCGGCTGTGGTAAGTCCACCGTGGGCAGGATATTCAGCGAGCTGGGTGCTTACGTGTTTGACGCGGACCGGATAATACACTCCTTCTACATGAAGGATCACCCCGTCAGGGACGAGGTTGTGAAAGCCTTCGGGAAGGGAATCCTGGATGAGGAAGGGAACGTGGACAGGAGGAAGCTCGCTGATGTGGTCTTCGGAGATGAAAGAAAACTGAAGAAGCTCGAGGAGATAACACACAGGGCCCTTTACGAATACCTCGAGGAGGAGTTTTCCAGACTTCCCGAAGATGCGGTTGCGGTCGTGGAGGCAAGTTTGTTGATCGAAAAGGGAACCTACAGGAACTACGACAAGACCGTGGTGGTCTACGCTCCCTACGAGGTGTGCAAGGAAAGGGCACTGAGGAGGGGCTTTTCGGAGGAGGACTTTGAGAGGAGGTGGAGGAAGCAGATGCCGATAGAGGAGAAGGTTAAGTTCGCGGACTTTGTGATAGATAACTCGGATGGGATAGAAAGAACGAGGAAGCAGGTAGAAGAGGTGTTTAGACGTATAAAGGAGGATCCGTCAACTACTCCTCCCTGACAGGAGGAGCTTGTAGGTGAGGTTAGCCATGCACAGCACAGCCAACACTCCCTACATAGGGACGATTGACCACGCCCCACACGGAGGGACCTGCCTCTCCGTGCCCCGACTTCCCTTCAAGGGAAGCCAGATAGTTCTTAACTATATTCCTGCTGGCATTCAGATCTGCGTTGAGCTGAAAACCGCACACCTCACACACAAAGTGCGCCTGGTCCTTCCTGTTCCTTCTGGATATGTGCCCACACCTGCTACACCTCTGAGATGTATAGTGTGCATCTATATAGACTACCTTTATACCTTTAGCCCGTGCTTTATATTCTATAAACCTCTGGAGCTGAGCAAAGTTCCAGCTGTGTATCCACTTCCTGTTTTGCTTACCTGCTTTTATTCTCCCCCTTATCCCCTTAAGCTTCTCAAGAATTATCACACCGCCAGCAGGAACGAGCTCTACTATATCCTTTGCCACCTTATGGTTGATTGCAGTCCGAAACCGTTTCTCCTTCCGCGAGAGCTTCTTGAGATGCCTTTTGACAGAGGGGGTGCCTTTGGACTGCAGACGCTTTCTAAGAGCTTGATACCTCTCAGATACAGCCCTCACATGCCCTCCATCAAAGAACTTGTTTATCTTTCCATCAGAGGTAGAAACTACAGCAAGCTTACGGAGTCCAAGGTCAACTCCTACGAAGAAGTCTTTGGTTTCTATCTCGGAAACATCCTTTTCTACGGTTACGTGAAGGAAGAACTTCTTAAGCTTCTTGTCGTATTTGAGGTTTGCGGATGTAAGCTTCCAGTCAAGGTATTGCTTGAAGTATTCAGGAACTTTTATCTTGAACCTCTGTCTTCCCTTGATAGTGGTAAGGGAAACTTCCTCTCTATCCAGCCAAACTGTATAAGAACGTTTATCGTAACGTATGGCAGGATTGTTGCTCTGAGGGCATTTGCTTTTGAGTCCTTTTCCCTTTCTCTTTATGGCGGACTTGAGGCTTTCTGTAGCCACAACCCTTGCGGAGATAACGAGTTGAGCAGGAAGAAAGGTTTTATCCTTGACTGTGCGGTAAGTGAGTTTGTGGAGTTCAATACTATTCCAAAGTTCAGCTTCCCAACCGACTTTGCAGATGTAATTGTAGGCAAACTTGTATTGCTCAATGGTCTCAAGAAGTATCTGTTTCTGCTCTTTTGTAGGTTTGAGGACGAGTTTAAGGGTTCGTTGGAGTTTCATATTCATATATTACTTAAATACTTGCAAACTTTCAAAAGCGCTCTCTTCCACTTAATTACGGAAGGGGGCCCCGACAGCAAGGAGGATCCATGAAGATCTTTATAACGGGAGAACCGGGTGTCGGGAAGACTACACTGGTTAAAAAGGTCGTGGAGAAACTCGGTGACAGGGCTATCGGCTTCTGGACGGAGGAGGTAAGGGATAAGAAGACCGGGAAGAGAAAAGGATTTAAGGTGGTAAACACCGACGGCAAAGAGAAGCTCTTTGCGAGCAAAACCTTCACCTCAAAGCATCTGGTCGGGTCCTACGGGGTGAACGTTCAGAGATTTGAAGAGGTGGCCTTACCCCTCCTCGAAAGAGCCCTCAGGGAAGGGAAAGGCAAAGTCATCGTCATAGACGAGATAGGGAAGATGGAGCTCTTCTCAAAGAGGTTCAGGGATCTCGTCAGAGAGATAGCCTACGATCCTAAGCTCAGACTCCTCGCGACGCTTCCAATAAGGGACGTCCACCCTATAGTAAAGGAACTGAGAAGGCTTCCCGGAGCGGTTCTCATAGAGCTTAAGAGAAGCAACAGGGAGGGGATGGATGAGGAGGTTCTGAAACTTTTAACGTGAAATTAAAGGATTGTATTAACACTGCCATCGCCTTAACCTAAATCCCATGAAGAAGACCTTTAAAGTTGAGGGCATGAGCTGTGTTAACTGCGCCCGAACCATTGAGATAGCTCTAAAGAGGAAGGATGGTATCAGAGATGTTGAAGTTTCCTTTGAGCTGGGAAGGGTTAAGGTAGATTTTGACGAGGATAAAATCGGTGAGGAGGAGATAGTAAGAACTATAGACAGCCTGGGATACAGGGTGGTGGAAGAGGAGGAGAGCGGGAGAGACCTTCTGGTCCTGCTCCTTTCAGGTGTGTCTTCCCTGATCATAGTTCTCCTGATGCTGTATCCGGTTAAGGGAGCTCTATACGTTCAGTTTCTTCTCTCCACCCTCGTGCAGGTAATAGGGGGATGGAAGTTCTACAGGGGAGCTTACTCTTCTCTCTCCAAGGGCGTTGCGGGGATGGACGTTCTGGTTTCCCTCGGGACGAGCGGGGCATACCTTTACAGCCTCCTTGCCCTTGTGGGTTTTATAAAGGGGACTCCCTTCTTTGAGACCAACGCGCTCCTGATAACCTTCGTTAGGGGGGGCAGGTTCATAGAGGAGAAGGCAAAGAGAAGGGCCACACAGCTACTGAGGAATATGCTCTCCGCCCAGCATTCTGAGGTGGTAGTAGTGGAGGGAAGCAAGGAAATAAAGAAGAACGTTAGGGAGATTGCAAGGGGGGAGAGGGTCGTATACAGGTCCGGGGACATAGTTCTTCTGGACGGGATCGTGGTTAAAGGTAGTGCCTACGTTTCGGAGGCGGTTCTGACGGGAGAACCCGAGCCTGTGCTGAAGAGGGAAGGAGACAGGATAATCAGTGGTTCTGTGGTGGAGGACGGTGTCGTTGAGGTGCAGGTGGAGAGTTCCTACGAAAGCTCCTACCTTTCCAAGATAGGTGCTCTGATAGATAAGGCCCTTTCGGACAAGCCGAGGATACAGAGACTTGCGGACAGGGTTTCCCACTACTTCGTGCAGGTGGTGGTTTTAATATCCCTCGGGACGTTCTTCCTGTGGTTTAAGGCTACTTCAGACATTCAGACAGCGGTTCAGTTCGCCCTTGCGGTCCTCGTCATATCCTGTCCATGCGCCTTCGGCATAGCCACACCTCTGGCGATAACCGTGGGAATATCTAAAGCTCTCAAGGGAGGTATCCTCATAAAAAGGCCTTCGATCCTCGAACTCGTTCACAGGATAGATACACTCGTTTTCGACAAGACGGGGACGCTTACAGAAGGCAAGTTCGAGGTGGTCAGGTTCGAGCTTAAGGTTCCCGGAGCATTAGATTTGGCTTACACAATGGAGATGAGATCGAACCATCCAATAGCGAAGGCTATAAGGGAGTTCGCCAGAAACAGAGGGGCTAAGGAGGTTCAGCTCGAAGGTTGTGAGGAGATAAGGGGTAAGGGGATAAGGTGCGGAGAGTTTTTCATAGGTGACGCCCGTGAAGCCAACGGGAACGAGAAGATAGTCTCCCTTACCCAAAACGGCCAGGTTCTCGCGGTCTTTCACTTAAAGGATACCCTCCGGAGCGAGGCGAGGGAGGTGGTGGAGGAGATAAAAAAGCTCCGCATAAAACCGGTGCTACTTTCAGGGGACAGGAAGGAAAACACCGAGAGGGTGGCCAAGCTTCTTGGCATAGAGGAGTTCGTGGCGGAGGTGAGTCCGGAGGAGAAGAGGGAGTTCGTTCGCAGACTCCAGAAGGAAGGTAGGAAGGTAGGTATGGTGGGAGACGGCATAAACGACGCTCCCGCCCTCGCCCAGGCGGACGTATCCTTTGCGGTTGCTCAGGGGGTAGATCTCAGCAAGCAGGTGGGAGATGTGGTCCTCTTAGGAGGTATAAAGGTCCTTCCCAGAGCCATCAGGATAGGTGGATCTGTGAGCAGGAAGGTGAAGCAGAACCTCTTCTGGGCCTTCATATACAACGTCATAGGTATACCTGTCGCCGCGGGACTTTTCTCCAAGTACGGCATATACCTGAAGCCAGAAGTTGCGGGGCTTATGATGGCACTCTCCTCCCTCAGCGTGGTCTTTAACACCCTCCTTATGACAAGGGAAAGGTCCTAAGAGATACGCTCGAGAACTTTCCTGTAGCCTTCGAGAAGATCTCCCAGATCGAACCTGAACCTGTCCTTATCCAGCTTCTCTCCCGTTTCAGCATCCCAGAGTCTCATAGAATCGGGGGAGATCTCGTCCACTATACCCACGTTCCCGTCCGGAAGCTTCCCGAACTCTAACTTGAAGTCCACAAGAATTATCCCCTTATCGGAAAAGAGCTTGGACAGCACCTCGTTTACCTTCAGAGCTGTCTCTCTCATCGAGGGTAGGGCTTCCATAGGAGCAAGGTTCATCAGTTCTATGTGTGTCTCACACACGAGTGGGTCGTGCAGTTCGTCATTCTTGTAGAAAAACTCGACCAGAGGTTTCTTAAATCTCTCTCCTTCCTTAAACCCAAGGCGCTTTACCACGCTACCGGCTGCCACGTTCCGGACAACCACCTCCACCAGAAACCTCTCAGCTCTCCACACCAGCATCTCCCTGTCGGAAAGCTTCCTTATGAAATGGGTTCTCACACCGTGCCTTTCCAGTATCTCGAATATCAGGCTCGATATGGTGTTGTTCAGCGCTCCCTTTCCCTCCAGCTCCGCTTTCTTCACGCCGTCGAAGGCTGTAGCTGTATCCTTAAACTCAAGGATAAGCTTATCCCTCTCCTCGGTTTCGTATACTATCTTTGCCTTTCCTTCATACAGCTTCTTTCTCTTCTCCGGCATTCTAAAATTATAATTCCATGCGGAACCTATACCTTCTGCTCATACTCCTGACTCTTTCCGCTCTGGGTTTTGCATTCGACGAGTTCTTCAAAAGCTTCAGGAGTCTCATAGTCCCCCTACTCGTTGTCATAATGCTCAGTATGGGAATAACGCTGACTCCGGAAGACTTCAAAAGGATATTCAGAAGACCACACATAATCCTCTACGGGGCGCTCCTGCAGTTTTCCATAATGCCCCTATCGGGCTATTTCATAGCGAGGGGGCTTGGACTTGGTCCAGAACTTCTGGTGGGTGTGGTGCTCGTTGGATCCGCTCCCGGAGGGACCGCTTCTAACCTTATAACCTACGTATCTAAGGGAGACCTATCCTACTCCATATCCATGACCACCCTCTCCACGCTCCTCGCTCCCATATTTACACCCCTTTGGACCCTGATCCTCGCGGGCAAACTCGTTCCCGTTCCCTTTCTGGACATGGCTCTGACGACTCTGAAAATAGTGGTTGTCCCGGTTCTGCTCGGTATGGGTATAAGGCGCCTTCTCGGGGAAGATGTCAAAAAGATAGAGCCTTCCCTTCCCTACCTTGCGGTTCTCTCAATCTCCTTCATAATAGCGGTGATCTTTGCCCTGAACAAGGATAGATTGGAGGAGTTGAGTCTTCTTGTCCTCAGTGCGGTCCTTATACATAACCTGCTTGGATTTTCCCTCGGTTTCCTTTTTGGAAAGCTTGTGGGCCTTGATAACAAACTGGCAAAGACCCTCTCCATAGAGGTGGGTATGCAGAACTCGGGACTCTCTACGGTGCTCGCCCTAAAGTTCTTCTCCCAGCTTTCCGCCCTGCCTTCAGCTGTCTTCAGCCTGTCCCAGAATATACTCGGTGTTCTGCTTTCCTTTGCGTTCAAGAGGATCTAAAAGTCTATTATCAGCGAGGTGGAGAAGGTCGTATCAGTTCTCTCTATGTCTGGTTCAGGAGGTCTGTTCTGATAGGCGAGCTTGTAGCTGACCCCGAGGGAGACGTAGCTGTAGACCTTCACCTCGATGGAGGTCTCCGAGTTTATGAAGTAAATCCTCGTATCGGAGAGATTCACAAAGTAGCTGGCGTTTTCTTTGAATCTCAAGTTTTCAAGTATGTTCCACTGATAGTAAAGCTCGAGTTTTGCGGTCCCGTAGTTGTCTGTTCCGTCCTTCTCCACTTTGTTGTAGTAGTAAGGCGTCGAGGCGAGGATCTTCAGCTCGTGCTTTTTAGTCTTCAGAAGATCGTAACCTACACCCGGACCGCCGTTTACCTTATACTCGTATCCCGAGAACTTATCCCTTTCATAACCTGCAGTCAGAAAGCCGAAGAATCTCTCTGTGAACAATCTCTCCCACCTCCCGCTTGCATCTATCCTCTTGGCGGTTTCCTTTTCTTTCTGTGTAGCGTAGAGGGCCGAGTTCTTGAAGTAGAACCTGTTTACCTTCCCCTCTCTCTTTATTTCAAGCTTTTCGGAGAGAGTCTGAGTTTCTATGTTCCCGGAGGTGTTCACGTAGGACAGCTCTATGTGAGCACTCCACACCTTCTTCTTAGTCTCCTCCGAGGTAAAAGCTGTGACCGACATAAGCATAAGAAAAGGAAGAGTTCTTTTGAACGTAGTCATATGACCATATTAACTAAATCCACACCCTAAATCCCCATCCAGGGAATGGATACAGAACGTCGTTTGTGAAGGACGTTGGTGAATATAATAAAACAAAGTGGTAGATAAAATGTCCAGAGTTACGAAAGAAACTGAGCTCTTGCTGACCTACAAGTTCAGGGCATATCCCCCAGCCCTGTTGGAATACAGAATGGAAAATCAGATCTACATGCTTTGCAACCTTTACAACCATGCTATTGAGGAGAGGAAAAGAGTAGCTAAGATTCACGAGAATGTAAGGAATGCAAGGAGAGGCTTTCTATGCAAGCTGTCAAGATACCTCGTAAGCAATTGCGACCACATAAGCTTTGAAAATTTGAACATAAAGGGACTTGTTCAAAGTAGCAGTTCAGCCAAACTCATAGCTGAAAGGTTGCATGAATGCCCCGAATGCGGGACAGTAATGGAAAAGAAAGATCTCGCCTGCCTCAGGAGTGTTAAGATCAAGACGACCCGAACTTACGTTTGTGGAGGGAACGAAGAGCCCCAGCCCATGCAGGGATCCCCCTGCGGGTCTTCTGGATGGGGTAAAATCCACTACCGGAAGTTCCTCCGGTAAGGAAGGAGAGGTCCACTATGAACATAGGCATCCTCGGCGGTGGTCAGCTGGGGTGGATGACCATACTCGAGGGAAGGAAGTTCGGCTTCAATTTCTTCGTTCTGGACGAAAACCCTCATGCTCCCGCAAGCAAAGTAGCGGACGGCTGGTTTCCTCCCGAGAAGGTGGAAGAGTTTTCCGAGTTGTGCGATGTGATCACCTACGAGTTCGAACACATAGAGGACAGCGTTATAGAGAATTTGAAAGGGCAAGTTCTTCCAAGCCTTGATGTTCTCAAAATAAAGAAGAATAGAGGGAGTGAGAAGAACTTCCTTCTGAAAGCAGGTTATCCCGTGCCTAAGTTCGAGGTTTGCAAGCTCGAAAATCTCGAAGAATGTGTGAGAAAAGTAGGTCTGCCCGCGGTAGTTAAAGCGGAAAAGCTTGGATACGACGGTAAGGGCCAATACAGAGTGTCCAGTTTAAATGATCTCAAAAGCATTAGTAAAAACCATCCCGAGGGTGAGAGCTTCGTAGTAGAGGAGATGGTTCACTTCAGAGCGGAAATTTCCGCTGTAGGTGTGAGGGACAAGAAAGGAAGGATAGGGGTCTTTCCCGTAACCCAGAACGTTCACGAAGAAGGTATACTCCTCTACAACTGGACTCCCAAAGAAGAAGAGGTCCCGAATGATGTGGTGAGCGTAGTTTCGGATCTGATGGAGGACCTATCTGTGGTGGGACTTCTCGCGGTTGAGTTCTTCCTGACGGAGGAAGGAAAGATCCTCATAAACGAGTTTGCTCCAAGGCCCCACAACACGGGACACTACACTCTCGACGGGGCCTACACCTCCCAGTTCGAGAACCTCACAAGGGCCATAACGGGCCTTCCCTTAGGATCCACCAGGCTAAAAGCACCTTCAGGAATGGTGAACATACTGGGTCTTTCATTGGAGGATATAGATGTCGAGGACATCCTCTCCGTGGAGGGAGCGAAGCTATACTGGTACGGTAAGGAGAAGAGGGAGAGGAGGAAGATGGGACACGTGAACGTGGTTGCGGAAGACCATGAGACACTGAAGTTAAACCTGCAGGAAGTTTTAAGGATTATATACCAGAGGGATGCCTCTACCTTCTCTCCGAGAGGGATATACTATAAGTAGTCATGTTAAAGAAAGCCTCTTTCCTTTCAGCGATATAAGATGAGCCATGAAGATAGCGATCGAAAAGGTAAAGGAGGTCATCCCCAAGGTAGGTCCCTACGTATCCCAGAGGATAGGGGAGTTCAGGAAACTCGGGAAGGAGGGAGGAACCCACTACGACTTCAGACCTTTTCTCGACATAGACTTCGAGGCGGGCCTCTTTTCGGAGCTGTGCTTCTGCATACTGACCGCCAACTCCTCCGCAGCGATGGGGATAAGGATACAGGCCAGGCTGGGAGACGAGGGTTTTATGAACGCGAGCTTCGAGGAGCTTGCCCAGACGATAAGAGAGCACGGCCACAGGTTTCCCGAGCAAAGGGCGGAGAGGATACTGGAGGTGAGGGAGAGATGGAACCAGATAGAGGAGGCCATCAAAAGCGAGGAGGATTCCAAAAAGTTGAGGGAACTCCTTGCAGATCCAAAATCACCTCTCAAGATAAAGGGCTTCGGATACAAGGAGGCCTCCCACTTCCTCAGAAACATCGGCAGGGAGGATGTGGCCATAATAGACAGACACGTCTACAGATTCCTAACTGAAAACCGCCTCTTCCCGGAGGTAAAAACTATAACACCCAAAAGATACCTCGAGGCTGAAAAAGTCTTAGAGAAGGTATGCAGGGAACTCGGGATAACGCAGGCGGAGCTGGACCTTTACATCTTCTACATAAAGACCAAAAAAGTTCTCAAGTGATTGAGAAAACTCATAGGAGCCTGAGTCCTTTCGCTGATAAAATTATGGTCAAACTCCAGAGGAGGTAAGGGAATGGAATTCAAGCACGTGTTTATATGCGTAAATCAGAGACCACCCGGACACCCCCAGGGATCCTGTGCGGACAAGGGCTCGAGGGAGATCTACCAGGCCTTCATGGAGAAGCTCCAGCAGGACCCCGAGCTCTTCATGTCCGTGGCGATAACGCCCACCGGATGCCTCGGACCCTGCATGATGGGCCCCACCATAGTGGTGTATCCGGAGGGTGTCTGGTACGGAAACGTTAAGGTTGAGGATGTAGAAGAAATAGTTAGCCAGCACCTGAAGGGAGGCCAGCCAGTAGACAGGCTCGTTGTATCCAAAGGGAAACCGCCGGGAATGTTCTAAGCCTGTCCCGGCACCCCCGCCTCTTCGAACTCTATCTCAAGCCTCTCGTGAGGAATTATTGTAGTTATCGCATGCTTGTATACTAAAGTCTGCTGACGCCCATCCTCCAAAAGAATTGTGAACATATCGAAGGACCTTATCTTACCCTGAAGCCTGACCCCGTTTACGAGGTATATGGAGACCTTCACCCTCCTTTTCCTCGCGGTGTTAAGAAAGCTTTCCTGTAGTTTGTAAGGCATCCGCTCTTACCTCCTTATTATCATGTTTTCTGTAATATCATACAGCTTTTGGGCAAGATCTTCATAGAGTTCTGAGTTCTCCAGCCCTTCTATCAGATGCCTCGGGAATACACCCTTTCCAAAGTAAGCCCCCGTGAAGGCACCGACCAGAAAGCCTATCGAGTCCGTGTCCCCTCCGAACTCCCCGTAGGAGTTCACCCCCCACCAGAGGCCCTCTAGGGGGGAGTCCACGTTGGACAGGAATATGAACAGGGCGAGGGGAAGGGCCTCAAAGACATAGCTCCCGTTTCCTATGTTCCTTATGGCGGTATCCAGATCCGCCTGTTCGAAGAGAAGCTCCTGAACGAGGTCCAAAACCTTCTCGAACCTTCTCTCGCTCACGAATCTCTTGAGAGCGTTTACAAACCTTATCCTCTCGTTAAAATCTGTCAGGTCGAACTCCTCTAAGACCAGATAGGCCACGGAGGCTCCCAGGACTGCGGATCCGTCCGCTATGGCCTGCCCCCTGTGAGTTAAGAGCGAAACGAGCTTTGATCCCTCCGCGGCGAGCTCGGGATTGTAGTAGTGAAACAGGCCTACCACCACGCTCCTGAGGATACCTTCCACCGAGTCAGAGCGCAGGCCATGGGAGGTGGGGTTTATCCCCCTCGAAAGGAGGTCTATCGCCCTGAGTAGCGTGGGATCCGGATACCTGTGGCTCGGCTCGTCTTCATACCAGAGAATAAGCCTGTTTAAGAAGTCCCTAACATCCAGGCCCTTTTTGGTCACAACGCTTTCTAAAAGGATCCTCATTATCGTTGTCTCGTCCGAGGTCTCCTCGGGAAGCTGTCCGTAGGCCGGGCTCGAAGGGTGAGGCGAGACAAAGCTCTCTATTCTCCCGCCATAGAACTCGTACACCTCCTCCTCGACGATGTCCTCCACGCTCTTTCCCAGTGCGTCTCCGAGCGCTGCACCGAGGACCGCTCCCTTGAACTTCTCCTTCAAAATCTGCATAGTTTAATTTTAGGCCCTGCCATGATTAAGGCCATCGTCCCCCTCTTACTAATCTTCGTCATAGCCTTCAGCAAGGAGAAGGTCTTTTACCTGATGGGAACCTACGTTGTTGTAGACCTTCCCACTGACGAAGATGCCTACAGGGCCTACAGGATAATGAGATCCCTCGAGGAGAAGCTCTCCGATTACATTCCCGAATCAGAGGTATCCCTTATAAACAAATGGGCTGGGATAAGGCCCGTGAAAGTGTCGGAGGAAACCCTTGAGGTAATTAGACAGTCCCTCGAGATATCGGAGAAAACTTACGGATACTTCGATATCAGTGTGGGAGCCATAACCGTAAGACACGGGAGGGAGAGAAAACTGAGCCTGGAGGAGGCTGAAAAGCTCGTGAACTACAGGGAGATAGAGTTGAAAGGGCGTAAGGTATTCTTGAGGAAGAAAGGCATGGCCATAGACCTCGGTGGTATAGGCAAGGGCTTTATAGTGGAGAAGGCCTACGAAGCGCTGAATACACCCCGGGGATTCATAGGAGCCGCGGGTGACATGAAGGTCTGGGGACACAAAAGAGCGCTCGCGATAAAAGACCCCATCTCCGGGGGAAGCCTGGTCCAGATGGTGAACTCGAGGGATCTATGTCTTTCCACCTCAGGAAACTACCTGAGGAAGCACATACGTCAGAGGGACGAGGAGCTGATCCAGATAACGGTGGCCCATGAAGATTGCACCTATGCGGACGCTTACGCAACAGCCCTCTTCTCCATGCCGAGGAAGTTGAGGAGAAGGTTCGAGAAGGAGAATCCCGATGTAGGAGTTCTGGAACTCTTCAGAGACGGAAGCATTTACATGAATAAGGGCTTCAGGAAATTCTTCGAGACAATAATCATAAAGAAATAGAGAGCAAATCTCAAAATACATATTTGCGGTATAGGATTACAAGTGCCTGAAATGATCTGTGTCATAGTAATAGAAATTGAAATCCGATTTCATTATCTTCAAACTTAGGGAGGTCGGAAATGATGAGGAAGTTGATAGGGACCACTCTTCTGCTCTCTTCGGCGGTCTTCGCCCAGGACGAGATAAGACAACTCAGGGAGGAGGTTGAGGTTCTGAAAGAAGAACTCCGTAAACTCAAGCTTGAAATCTCCATGCCTCAGATAACCACCTATCAGAGCTACAGCGGACTCGGCCCCGCAGCCTCGAAGGCTTTGATAAACCCCAAAGGTGTTTCCGTAGGCGGATACGGTGAGATCCATCTGACCCACAACCCGGATAGAAAACCAAAGAGCGAAATAGACCTGAAGAGGTTTATCTTATACTTCGGATACTCCTTCACCGAGAAACTCAAGTTCAACTCGGAGATAGAGATAGAGCACGCTCTTGTAGAGGGTGGAGAGGAGAGCGGAGAGCTTGCGGTAGAGTTTGCCTTTCTTGACTACAACTTCAGCAGAAGCTTCGGTATAAGAGGAGGTATGGTTCTCATACCGGTAGGTATCGTTAACGAGTTTCATGAACCCCCAACCTTCTACTCCGTTGATAGACCGTACCTTGAAAGAAACGTAATTCCCACAACTTGGAGGGAGAACGGTATAGGAGTTTACGGAGAAACTAAGCTCCTCAGCTACAGGGCTTACGTGGTGAACGGAATGAAGGCAGAGGAGGGAGAGTTTAAAAGTTCAGCTCCGCTGAAAAAACTACGCCAGAACGGGGCTGAAGCTTCCCTTGACGAGCTTGCCTTTACCGGGAGGTTTGACTTTAAACTCCCGAAAAATTTAAAGGTGGGAGCTTCCGCCTTTATCTCTGGAGTGCAAAACGGAAATGGAGACAGACTCGGCTCTATTTCACTCTTTTCACCCCACCTGTGGTGGCAATACGCGGGATTTGACGTTAGGTTTGTAGGAACCTACGCAACTGTGAGTAATGCGGATAAGATAACGGCTGAACTCTCACCCGCAGCCTGCGGTATAGACCCCACCCAGTGTAATGTCTTTCCAAAGAGGATGCAGGGATTCTACCTTCAAGTAGCCTACAACGTTCTCAGATTTGCGGATCTTGATCAGGAACTGTACCTCTTCGGAATGTATGAAAATTATGACACCCATGCGAGTACACCCTCCAGTT
This sequence comes from Aquificaceae bacterium, assembly GCA_027079305.1. GTDB lineage: Bacteria > Aquificota > Aquificia > Aquificales > Aquificaceae > Hydrogenivirga. The sequence continues at coordinate 79,172 of JALWVU010000055.1, read as the reverse complement.
ACTTAAAACCCGCAGGACACAAAGTTAGAGTCTACAATCTGGGTGTTTCCTACAAACCCCATCCTCTCGTGGCTCTGAAGACTGACTACGTTAAAGAGGACAGGAGTGACGGTGTTGAAGACCAAAACATATACAGGGGAGCTATAAGCTGGATGTTCTAAGATTCCCAGCTTGGCTGTCGCTGGGAGGGAGGGGAAGGAGGTGAAGCCATGCCTGGAAACGGAAGGTTGTCAGAAGACCACATAAGGAAAAGGCCTCTGATAGCCTCAAAGCTTGTAAGAAGATTCAGTCTTGTGGAAGACGGAAAAGTATTTGAAATAGCAAAGGAACTCCGCTTAGAAGTAAACAGGAGGTAGATAAAATGGGAAAGATTTTAACATTTTTAACATTAGGTTTTATTCTTTCCTGTGGGACTTCCGAGTTAAGCATGGATGACATACTCGCCACAAAAGAATACAATCCCGAACCGAACATACCATTAGAGTGTTATACTGACACAGGCATAACTACTTCAGGTATAGCAGTTGCAAATCCCTGCTATGTCTGCCACACCAAAGCTAATACACCATACGCTAACGAAGCTGATGACTTCGATTTGACACTCTCTTACGACTTCCCTAAGAAGATAAAAACAATGGGAAATCCCTGGCTGAATGCTATAAAGCCTGAGCTTACTATAAGACATGTTCCTGTTCCCACAGACTCCGAAATAGAAAACTGGATAAGAACGGATAATTGGACTCCAGCTTTTATGAACAGAGGCAGAGGGAGTCTTGAGTACTTCCCGGATGTACCCCCTCTTTACTCTTACAGCGCTGGAAATTACAGCTTAGTAAATGTAGATTCCGAAGGCTTTGTAATATGGAACGGTGAGTACACGGGTTGGAGGGTATTCAAGTGGAAGCCTTTTCCCGGATTCTTTCCTACCAACGGTAGGATAGACTCTACCCTGATAAGACTGCCTGAGAAGTTCAGAAAAAGGAACGGAAATTTTGACCTAAATACCTACAAGAAGAATCTCGGTATACTTGAGTGCGCGATCAAAGGTATAAAGCCCGGTGAGATCTGCTCGGGAACCGAAGTAGGGAGCTTTACAATGCCCTCCCGCTACGAGGGAGACGCTTCCGACACCCCGGTTATCACCTTTCAGTATCCTCCGGGAACAGAATTTGCCCATCCCATATATTACCTTGATCCAGCGAATACCTACTCCTTCAAATCTCTCAGGATAAAGGAGATGAGGTATATGAGAAAGATAACTTACGCTCCAATACGTGAAGATGATGAGGGAGAAGAAGAGGAAAAAAACTTTTTCTGGGATAAGGGCAGGTTCTTAAATAGTTCCGGCTTGTGGGAGATGAGAGCTTTTATAGAGGATGAAATGGGAAACCTTAGGCCCCAAACGAAAGAAGAAAGCAAGTTCTGTATATCCTGTCATGGAGGTATAGGTGGGACTGTTGATGGAACCTTCACATTCTGGAGAAAAGTTCCTGGCTCAGCCGGCTGGATGGAGCAGGATTACAACCTTACCCAAGCGAGTATAAAGGATTGGAGCTACAGGGAGCTGAGATGCTCTAATCTTCAGAGCCTGAACCTCGGAGGTAGCCTGAAATCGGTTCTTGAAATTTTTTGCTCTTCCAATCCAGGAAGTGAATTTGGAGAGTATCAGCTCTACTTTTCAATGACTAATGGAGGAGACCACTTTAGGAGCAATACAGAGATTCTTTCGTGGATAAGCACGGATCCTAACAAAATATCTTTTGTTCTGAGCCCAGGTCAGAATATATTAAATGACCCAAGCCTCATAAACTATCTCAACAATGATGGAACCATAAAACCCGAACTCTTCATTCCCTCCTCGGGGAGAGCCTACAGTATAAATAAACAGTACTACAGAATAGTCAAAGCGCAAGCATACAAATACGGGAGAGACGTCTTCGGAAGATCCTTCGGCATATCTTCCGGTGGAAATTCCCTGGAGTCCCTTCAAGGGATAAATACTACAGGTGTAAGCGAGGGGGAAATCTGGGCTATTATGAAAACCCTGCTTAAGTAAGAACCTTAAGATAGCTCTTGTTTATGGCTCTGGGGCTTGCGCCCCCCTATTTCAAGTCCCGAACTCCCAGGAAGATAGATATTTCACCTGTTCAGGTGTAAGCTCATCTATCTCTATGTTCATGGCTTTCAGCTTGAGCCTTGCGACCTCCCTGTCTATCTCATCAGGAACCTTGTAAACTTCCTTCTCAAGCTCCGAGGAGTGGTTCTTTATGTATTCCGCTGAAAGGGCCTGGTTTGCAAAGGACATGTCCATCACACTGGCGGGATGTCCCTCTGCGGAGGCAAGGTTTACAAGCCTTCCCTGGGCAAGGACGTATATTCTCTTTCCGTCCGCAAGCCTGTATTCCTCAACCTCCCTCCTTACCTCCCTCTTGGACACGCTCATACTTTCCAAAGCCTCAAGATCTATTTCCACGTTGAAGTGTCCCGAGTTGGCCACTATGGCTCCGTCCTTCATAACCTCAAAGTGTTCCTTCCTTATGACAGAGGTATTTCCGGTAACGGTCACGAAGAAGTCCCCGATCTTTGCAGCTTCCTTCATGGGCATGACCAGGAAGCCGTCCATCCTCGCCTCGAGAGCCTTTATTGGATCAACTTCCGTAACAATAACGGTAGCTCCCATTCCTCTTGCCCTCTGGGCAACTCCCTTACCGCACCATCCGTATCCCGCCACAACAAAGTAGGAGCCCGCAATCAGCCTGTTGGTAGCCCTAAGTATCCCGTCTATGGTAGACTGCCCGGTTCCGTATCTGTTGTCGAACATGTGCTTGGTGTAGGCATCGTTCACCGCTATTATGGGAAACTTGAGAACGCCATCCTTTGCCATTGCCTTGAGCCTTATAACTCCCGTTGTGGTCTCTTCCATACCTCCCAGAACCTTTTCAGCAAGTTCCGGATACTCCTTGTGGATCGTGGATATAAGATCCGCCCCGTCGTCTATGACTATGTTCGGTTCCTTCTCTATAACAGCCTTGAGATGGGAGTAGTAGGTATCCCTGTCCTCTCCTCTTACTGCAAATACAGGGATATCGTAATGTTTCACGAGGGAAGCAGCAACATCATCCTGAGTAGAAAGAGGGTTTGAGGCGGTCAGAAAGACCTCAGCACCGCCCTCCTTAAGGGTCAAGACCAGGTTGGCGGTTTCCGTGGTCACGTGCAGGCAGGCGGATATCCTCACCCCTTCAAGGGGTCTCTCTTTAGAAAACCTCTCCCTTATGCTCCTGAGGACGGGCATGTCCATCTCCGCCCACTCTATCCTCTTTTTCCCCTGGTCCGCGAGAGACAGGTCCTTAACGTGATAGTCCATGGAACCCTCCAGTCTGAGATTCGGAAGAGCATTATACATTAAAGTCCGCAAGCTTGCCCAGATCTTCTTCGGAGAGCCTTTGTCTAACCGTAATGAATGAGTTTATTCCTTCTATCGAGATCTTTAGAGTCCTGTCATCCTTGTATTCGACATCAGTCTTTTCTACATTACTTAGAGTTCTGTAAGCACGGTTAATGTCGTAATCCCTGCCCAGAACCGCTACAAAGGGAACGCGGGCTTCCAGCATAACCGGAATCGCCCTTCTCGTTACCAGCCCGTAATGTCTTCCGTTTACCATGAAGGGGAGTATCTCATCGGGGAACAGGTCCTCCTCATAAAGGAAGTTCACAATTTTCTCTTTGGAAAGTCCAAGGCTTTCATCTAGAAGGAGTACGTTTTTAGAACGTATGTCTTTATCAACCTTCTTCAGCTCTATACTTATGTCTCTTCCTGCGAGGAAGTCCTCTACCACACTTACAAAAGTTCCCACACCTTTATCCCTAATACCAACACCGGTTGATTTCTCGTATAGCTTTCCGAGCCTGTAGGCGTAAGATAACTTGTTCTTACCGAAACTGCGTGCGATCGCATCGCCGAACCTCTCAAAGCTGTCCTCCCTTCCGAGGTAGTAATCCAGAAGATTTATCAGAAACCAGATCTCCGCATCCCTTTCGTTGTTTTCGAGTATACGTATCCAGTCCTCCAAAGGGATTGCGTCCTCTATCTCCCCGTAGGGATTCAGCATGGTAATGAATTTCCCTTTAAGCTCCTCCTGTGTTCTTCCTCCCGGATCCCTGTCCACTATGGCAAGGTAAGGAATCTGAAAGCTCCTGAGGATATCCGTTATAGATTCGTAATGATACAGCCCGTCCAGCTTGATGGAAACCACATCCTTTCTGTTTAGATCCACACCTGTGGACTTTAGAGCACCTTCTATTATAAATTGATCGGTTATGCCCTCGTAGACGATTACCTTGTCCGCGAAGAACACCTCGGACTTGATGGGGTCCAGGAGCTTTATCCAAGTCTCTACCATCTTCCTGGTAGTTTTCTTGAGCTGGTGAACAGCGCCTTCCGCAGATATCCTGATTATGTTTCCGGGAGTGAGCATAGAAACAACCAAAGGTGAGTGTGTAGTCAGGATTATCTGATATCTATCCTCACAGGAGGCTTCCTTCAACTTCTCTATTAAAGCTCTCAGCTGTGTGGGGTGGAGGAAGTTCTCCACCTCCTCCAACAGGATTAGGTATTTTCTGTCCGGGTTCTTTAGCGTGATTAGAAAGATCGTCTCCAAGGCTAAAAGGGACTGAAGACCCGCACTCAGCTTGTTTACGGGAACCTTGTGTCCATACTCGAAAACCGCAAGCAGGTCCTTTCCCTCCCTGCACAGTTCAAATCCGAGATTACGACAGCAGGTCTCGTTCAGACGTTCAAGGCTATCCTTTCCGAGATCGAATCCCTGAACGAGTCTGACGAAATCGGGAGAGCTTCTGTCCGGATAATCCACTCTGATGGACTCGGACACACCCCTGGTGCTCCTGAGCTTGAGAAGAATTACACCCGCACTCCTCAGAGTTTCCTCCGGATAGAGGATCTTTCTCCCATTTACCACCCCCTCTATCCTGCCTATCTCCTCTACCTCATTTTCCTTTCCTGAAGCCAGATACTCTATTGAGGAAAGTATTGAAGACTTCCCCGTAGAATTCTTTCCTACTATTGCGGTTAGCGGAGATGTAAACTCGATCTCTGTTCTTCCCTTGAAGTTTCTGAAGTCTTCAAGTATTAACCTCTCTAAAAATATCCCCATCCCTTTGTGTGTTTTTATGGCGGAGCCGACGGGATTTGAACCCGCGCCCTCCGGCTTGACAGGCCGGCGTTCTGACCGGGCTGAACTACGGCTCCAGCCAGACTATTATTATATCCCCTGCAAGCGCCTTTTCAAAGGGTTTGTGGTTTCCCAAAAGCTGGTGTGCCGGAAAGTTCATGAAGTTAAAATTCACAATAAACTCACGAGGTTGTAATAGAATATTCCTCCATGGGAAAGATAGCCTACATATTTCCGGGACAGGGATCTCAATACGTTGGGATGGCCTACGACTTTTACAGGGAGTTTCATGAAGCGGCGGACGTCTTTCACGAGGCTGAGCACGCCTTAAGGATGTCTCTGCCCGATATAGTTGACGTGGTTCTCAAGGGCCCGGAGGAGAAGCTTAACAAAACCGTATACACTCAACCGGGTATACTGGTGGCTTCTTACGCCATATACAGGGTTATGGAAGAAAAAGGATTTCCAAAACCGGATTATGTGGCGGGACACTCACTCGGAGAATATACAGCTCTCCTTGTGGCAGGCGGTGTAGAGCTGTTCGAAGCTGTCAGGCTGACCTATCTGAGAGGTAAATACATGCAGGAAGCGGTTCCTGAAGGTAAGGGAGCCATGGCGGCGGTCCTGAAGATCTCTCCCGAGGAGGTTGAAAAAGTATGCGAGGAAGCCCGCAGCTTCGGAGTGGTAGAGCCCGCCAACTACAACTCTCCCCAGCAGACTGTTATATCAGGTGAGAAGCAGGCGGTGGAAAAAGCTGGGGAGATCGCAAAGGAAAGAGGTGCAAAAGTTATACCTTTGAAGGTCTCCGTTCCCTCCCACTGCTCACTTATGAAGGACGCCGCTGACGCCTTCAAGATAAAACTCGCCCAGACACCGATAAAAAACACGAAGATACCGGTAGTTCAGAACTACACAGCTAAGGAGCACACCATGGCCCATGAGGTAAGGGAAAACCTATACAGGCAGATCTTCTCCCCCGTCAAGTGGTATCAGAGCGTAGAGTATATGGTAAAGCTGGGCGTGGATACCTTCGTAGAAATAGGCCCAAAGAACGTTCTATCAAAACTCGTCCAGCAGACAGTTTCAAACGTTCGGGTTTTCAACGTGGAGAAGGTTGAGGATCTTGAAAAGGTTAAGTCCGCGCTCTAAACTAAAAGCTTAGGGGATCGGAATGGGGGCGATAGGACCTTACCACTACAAGGTCTGGGTTATAGGAGAGATGCTCGACAGGTATGAGAACTGCAAGAACGGGGCGAGGAAGCCGAACTCTAAACTTTTCGTCAAGCCTCCCGAGAAGGAAGGCAAAGTTAGTAAGAATGCATACTTCGAGGATATAGTTATCTACGCGGTGGACATAGAGAACCTTATATCAAAGCTCGAAAGTCCACTTGACGAGATAATCAGAGGCAGATACTTTGAGGGTGACGTAAGAACCTTCATGGAGGACTTTGGTATAAACAGCAGAAGGGAAGCGAGGAAACTTATAGTAAGAGCTGTGAACAAGTTCTTTCACGAGCTCGAGAAATACAGAAGAGGATCGAGAGTAAGAAAGACCGCTTAGTTCCGATCAAGTTTTCGATTCTAAGCCTTATGTAATTTCCCGCTATCAAAGGTTATGATTAGGCCATGATCGAGGTAGTGGAAAATCCGATAGTGGTTTACGAGAGAGGAATATACAGGCCCGAGCCAACCCGCTTCTGGGTACTGGACAGGAAGGTGAGGGGTGAGATCTCGAAGCTGGAGGCGGAGGGGTGGATAAGGAGGTTCTCGGAGCGTATAACCGCGGATGAGGAATTGTTTGATTTCTTCGTAAGGCTCCACGAGAGGGAGGTGGAGGTGAGGAGGCGGATACTGAAGGATAGGTTCCCCGAGGTCTACGAGGGCAAGGGCAAATGGGACCTCGTGTGCAAGAGGGTCCTCCTGGATCCGGACATCGGCATAGGAGGCATAAGGAAGTTCAGGAGCAGGCCCTTCAAGGTCAGGTGCCTTCACCTGTGGACCGCCTACCATCTGGGCGACGAGAGGTTCAGAAATCCCATAGGCGAGTTCGTCCTCTCTAAGCTGTGAGCTTTCTTGCAAAGACCAGGTATGCGGTATGTCCAACCATGGTGTCCTCGGGTCTGAACCTCTCGGGAACGGTCTTGTAATGTCTGACCATTATCTCGAGCACCTCCACCCCCCCGAACCTGTCTTCCATACTCTTTAGAAGCTCCACCACCTGGTTTGCGGTGGGAAGCAGAAAGCCCACGGGCGCACCCTTCTTTAAAGAGCGGTGGAGCTTCTCCAAGTAGGGTATGGGGTCCCTGACGTCCACGAAGGCGGTGTCGAAGCTCTCCTCCTCCACCTCCGCCTCGAGAAAGTCACCCAGGTGGAACTTAACGTTCTCCCCGAGGCCGAACCTTTTCAGGTTCTTCTTGGCGAGCCTGTGGAACTCCTCCACCATCTCGTAGGTGTGGACCTCTCCCGCCACCCTCGAGAGGACGGCACACAGGGCCCCGCTTCCGGTGCCGAACTCTAAAACCTTTGAGTTCTTATCTATCCCCAGCTTGAAGGCTATGTAGAAGGCGTCCTTGGGGTATATTATCTGGGTCTTCCTCTCGAAGCCGAGCAGTATGATCTCCTCGAGGGTAGGCTTGAAGATCTCGAAGCTCCCTACCTTGATCCCCTCGGGCTTTCCCAAGATCTCGGAGAACTTGAGGACCTCCTTCTTCACGTTCAGGGAGTCCTTCGGGCGGAGCTCTCTCAGATACTTTTTCTCCCCGAACCTGATCAGGATCCAGTCTCCTTCCTCGAGCATATCAGCCGTGGGCCACCTGGAGGTATTTTTCGATGTTTAGAACTTTGAAGATGTCCTTGAAAGGTCTCAGCTGGAACTCGAGCTCCTCTTCCTGCTTACTTTCACCTATCTCCTGAGAGCCGAGCTCCAGCATGAAGCTCAGAAGGGCCATCAGATCCCTTTCCTCCTCCTCCCCGGGGTTTTTCACCAGGTGGAACTTCCCCTCGGAGAAGGTTATGAAGGGATACCTGACCGCCTCCCTCAGGATTATGGAGTTCATCTTGGAGGGCGAGCGCTTCATGAAGACGCTCAGGACCTCATTTATCATGAATAGGTAGACTATGGAGGCCAGGTTCTCCACCTTCCTGTAGAAGAAGAGGCTCACGAAGTAGGGCTCGGTGAACCTGAGGGTATCGGAGGCCTTGAACTTCCCCGAGGACTCGACCATGTTCATGAGGAGTCTCCCCTCTTTGAAGACTATGTATCTGTCCCCGATCTTCTCTGATATCAGCAGCAGAGCGTCTTTCTTATACTTGCTCAGGCCGAGGACGAGCTTGCTTACCTCCATGAACTGACTGCTCACCATGTCTACGTCGGGTTTTGAGAGGAACCTCATGGCCACGAACTTCACTATGGAGCTCTCGAGGTTCACGAGGCTCAGCTCCGCGTTCTTGTCGGGTGAGAGGAAGAACTCGAATATGTCCTGATCCACCGGATAGACCGCGAACATCTCCCCGTTCTCGTAGAAGAGGTTTATGGTGTAAGTGGGGGAAGATATCCTCGCTATCCCGGAGAAAGAGTTGTTTTTGAGGCTTTCCAGGATCGCAACCATGTTCACCTTCCTTAAAGGGACACCCTCCATCATGTAGTCTATCTCGGGAGCGTCGGAGTGGTCGCTCTCCCTGAACTCGTATATGTCAAGCTTTCCCTCTATGAGGAGGTCCTTTATCTCCCTCAGAACAGACACTATGGAGTCCTGGGACAGAGACACTGCCTCTATGAGGTTCTTACCCTCGTAAAAGCCGGCTCTCTGGTCCTTCGTGGTGGCCTTGAAGATGGCGTAGGGCGAGATTATCCTGTCCACTATCTCGTCTAGCTCCCTTCTAACTATGGTGGCCTGTATCATCAGCTCGTCGCTTCCGACGGGGTTCTCTAAAGGGAGACCTTTCGGTTTAGTCTCCTCGTCGTAGAAGGCGAAGAACCCTTCAGGATTGGACAGCATCTCCGCCAGGCAGTATATGAGCAGGTTGTACAGGTTCACCTTCTTCTTGTTAAAGGGCGCCAAGTCGCATCTGAACTCGGTAACGAGACCTTCCTTCACAGTCATGGAGAGGAAGTATCTGTTTATGAAAAGCTCTAAGGTCCCGGTCCTTCCCTGGAGGAGTCCGGTGACCACATCGTTTAAACTTCGGGTGTCCCCGATATAACCGTGGAACATAACTCTTAACTATCCTACCATCTTTCTGAACTTCTCAAGAAGTTCCTCCATCACGAGATTGAAGGTTTCCTCCACTCCCTTCCCCTGAACTGCTATTGCTTCAGTGCACTTCTTTCCGGGTATGCAGACCTCCTCCTTGAGGACATCTAACGGGAGGGCGTCGGGCAGGTCCCTTTTGTTGTATTGAACCACTATGGGAGTATCCTCGAGGGTTTTTCCATACATCTTAAGGTCCCCCTCGAGGACGTTTATGAACTCCTTGTTCTCCGAGAGCCTCCTCTCGGAGGAGTCCACCACAAACACCACCGCGTCCGCTCCCCTCATGACCATCTTTCTGATATCACCGTAGATGCTCTGTCCTGGGACAGTGTATATAGAAAAGCTCAGTGTGAAGCCGTCCAAGTTTACCTTCTTCGTTATGAAGTCGAATACCAGAGTCCTCTCCTCTTTCGTGTCAAAGCTCAGGACATCGAGACCGCTTGCCTTGGCGAGCTGTTCTATGTTGGTAGTCTTGCCTGACATAGCTATACCGTGGTAGACCACCTTGAATTTGACGGTCCCCCTCGAAGAGTCGATCAGCATCTTAACCTCCTCCTTTTGTTTTTAATTTATTCCAACTTAAACAGTTTCCACATACAGGTGTATATCTACCGAAATCCTTCCCGCACTCAGCACACTCCCAGAGCATCAAACACTCCCGGTCTTCCTCACCTCCGGTTATGAAAGTTCTTATCGGTTTTGGGAGTTGCTCTTTTAGGTCCTCCAGCCTCTCATGCATGCCCAGGTTCGCATACAGGAACGCAAGAACCGCTTTGGAAAACCTTTCCTTATTTTCTTCCACAGCTTCTATGATCTCAGGAGAGAGGTCGTTTTTCTCTGTCAGGATCAGGATCACCTCGTTCTGAATTCCGAGCTGGAACATCTTGGAGATATATTTCCTCCTCCTTTTCTGATCTACGGAACTGATCAGGAGAGCAAGAGAAGAGGGTGTGAGGGGCAGTTTCTCTACCTCCTGCAAAGCTCCCTCTCCTTTTGCTTCCGATAGCATCGATGCCAAGATCTGTCTTTCCTCCTCTTTAAGCGGCTTTTCCGAGTCCTGAAGGAGGCTCCTCTGAAGATCTATGCTTTTCTCGAAGTCACCCTCTAAGAAATACAGACTCCTTAGCAGTCTTCTCGCCTCCAGATTTTCCCAGTTCTTGCCAAGGGCCTTTTCAAGCAGGTTCCTTGCCCTCTCAGGATCTTTCCTGAGGACTCTTCTTGCGAGGACCGTCTCCACTATTCCCAGATTATATTTTTCCAGATATAGGGAAGGCTCTTTCCCCAATCGATCGAGAACGTCCACGTAAAGAGGAACGATCTCCTCCCCATCGAGGAGCTTAGAGAGCTCCGTCTCCGCCTCCGTGTACCTACCGGTCCAGCGCTTCCTAAGGCCCTTTCTGAGTTTCTCTCCGTACTTGCGCGTTCCGAAGGACCTCAGCTCACTGGAAAGGTGCGCGAGGATAAATCCCAGAACAAAGCTTGCAAGGACGAGCAGAAAGAGGGGCATATTCAGGGAGTAGTTCAGGAACCTGATCTCCGCCTCTTGAAGGTTGTAGTAGGCAAACAGCAGAGCAATAAGAAGGAAAGCGGTGAAAAGGATTACCTTGAAGGCTATCATACTTCCAACCTTTCCGCTTCCGCCCATATCCATTCTATACCGTAGTGCTCCCTCCATTCGGGGGTGAAGATATGGACTATCACATCCAGCAGATCAACAAGTATCCAGTTTCCGAACTCCATCCCCTCCACATGATCCACCGCGTAGCCTGCCTTCTCCATTTTTTCCATGAGGTGTTCCGCAAGGGCTCTTGCATGGACCGGAGAAGAAGCTGAGGCTACTACGAAGAAGTCCGCTATGTTCGTTAGCCTGGAGACATCGAGGATTACTATGTCCTCCGCCTTCTTATTCTCCAAAGTTTCCTTTATGAGCTTCAACTTTTCCATGACTTCTTCTCGATGAGCTTCTTGAGCTCTATGTAGTACTTGGTCTCCCCGTAGACTTCCCTGTACTTCCTGAGAGTCTCTAAAGCCTCCTCCCTTGCTCTCTTACCTATCATCTCCCATCTTTTTATCTCGCTCTCAAGGAACTTTATCCTCCTCTCTACAGCCTTTCTTTCCTCTCCCTTAAGCTCTTTAAGTTTGTCCTTAGTATCTTCCAGAAGATCCCTTACCTTCTCCTTCTCCAGCTCAACCTGCCTGTCCGAGAGCAGAAGACACCTAATATACCTGAAGGCCACTTCCTCTTCGGATATGTATTTGGAAAAGTTTATCAGTATCTCCCTGTATCTGACAGCGGCGGAGTACGGATAACCGTAATCCTCGTAGAACTTGGCTATGAAAAGCTCGTGCTTGGCTATCTTCCTGTAAGCCTCTTCGATCAGGGCCTGAACCTTAGGAGCGAAGGGGCTGTTGGGAAATTTACTCAGGAATTCCTTTGCCTTGTCTATAGCCTTCCAGGTATACTCCTGATCTCTGTATGGATCCGGCGATACTTTTATGTAGCTCTCTACGAGCATGTAGTAGGCCTCTTCTGTTCTGGGAAGCTTGGGATAATAGAAGACGTAGTCCTCAAGGGCTACAACAGCGTTTACGTAGTCCTCTTTCAGGTAGTAGCTCTTCCCCAAAAGGAACTTGGCGTTTTCCAGTTGCTGGGGGGTCAGGTAGTCCATGAACTTGAGGGCTTCGTTGAAGTTCCAGGCAGCATCTTTATAATCTTTCTCTTTGAATGCTTTTATGGCTTCAGCGTAGTACTCTTGGGCCTTTCTCGCCCTTTCCTCCTCGGACATTTTGGCACAGCTACCCAAGAGAAGTAAAAGTGTCAGGAAAGTCAGTAAACCTCTCACTTTCATCCCGCTAAGAACATCTCGTAGTAGTCTAAAGGAGCATCATAATCCTCTTTTATCTGAACCCACTGCTTGAGGTTTTTCTTCTCCAGTAGCCTCTCCACACTACCTTTAAGGGTCGGATTGACCCTTATCTCCAGGTATCTGCCCTTAAAGTAGTTTATCTCCTTCTCTATCTCGTATAGAACCACCTCCGGGCTTTTCAGGTAGCCCCTCCCCCTGCAGTAAGGGCAATCGGTAGACAGAAGCTTTGTTACGCTTGGCGTTTCCTTCTTCCTGGTAAGCTCCAAAAGTCCGAGGCTGGTTATGCCGTATACATGGACTTTGGATCCCTCATCAGCAAAGAGCTCCTTGACCCTCCTGACCACCCTATCCCTGTTCCTCTTATCCTTCATGTCTATGAAGTCTATTATTATGATCCCTCCTATATCGCGGAGCTTTATCTGTCTGACTATCTCCTCCGCTGCCTCGAGGTTCGTCCTGAGAGCGTTTTCCTCGAGAGTCTCGCCACATCCAGAACCGCTGTTTACATCTATAACCGTAAGGGCTTGTGTTTCCTCGATTATAATGTAACCTCCCCCTTTAAGCCATATGCACCTGGAGAAGAGCTTTGCCAGTGCTCTATCGAGGCCGTATCTCTTGAAAAAAACACTCATGTCCTTTACATACCTGACCTTGTCGACCAGCTCTGGGAAGTTCTCTTCAAGGAAAGATAGGATCTCTGTCCACAGTTCCCTGTTATCTACCACTATCTCGGAAATATCGTGCCAGTAATCCCTTATTATCTGTCCGTAGAGGGGAACCTCCTCGTGAACAAGGCCCACCTTTACTTCAGAAGCCCTCTTCCTTATCTCCCCCCATTTTTCCCTCAGGAGGTCAAGCTCCTCCAAAAGCTCTTTGTCAGAGACCCATTCAGCGGAGGTTCTTACTATAACGCCCTCATCCCTTAGAACGCTTTCCAAAAGCTTTTTAAAATGTTGCCTCTTTTCCTCGCCCTCAATCTTCGAGGAGACGAAAACATTCCTCGTAGTAGGCAGGTAAACGAGATACTTGCCCGGTATGCTTATCCTGTTTGTAACCTTAGCTCCCTTCTCCTCCATGGGCTCTCTCTTCATTTGGACTATGACCTCGGATCCCACACCCACCGGAGCGCAGGTCTCTTCATCCTCCGCCCCCTTCAGGGGCATGTAAGCCTCCTTATCGAGGCCTATGTCCACGAAGGCGCCGTTGAGGCTCTTCGCAAGCCTTTTTACCTTTCCTTTAAAGATGCTACCCGCGAGTCTCTTCTCCTCCCTCTTTTCGACTTTTATCTCCGAGATCTCCCCCTCCTTAAGGATGAAGGATAAAACGAGGCTCTTGCTCGCTGATATTATAAGGCGGACATCCATCGTAGATATTTTAAAGTATTTCTTGATATGCCTATAGGTCTTATAGCGGGAAGGGGCAGGCTCCCGCAGATATTCAGGGAGTCCGCGGAGAAATCGGGCGAGGAAGTGTTCAGCGTGGGAGTAAAGGGTATAACGGACTTTCAAGTGGACGAGCTACTTCCTCTCGGAAGAGTAGGAAAACTGATAAAGCTATTTAAGAAGAGGGGAGTTCGTGAGGTGGTTATGCTCGGCAAGTTTGAACACAGGCTAATATACTCAAGCCTTCTGGCCTTCGATCTCAAAGCCCTCTCGATCCTGAGACGCGCAAAGGATAGAAGACCAGCAACTCTGATAAAAGCTTTTATGGAAGCCCTGGAGGAGGAGGGTTTTAAGTTTATAGATCCTACACCTTATCTAAGGGATCTCCTCGCTGATGAAGGTGTAATGGGAAGAAGAGAACCCTCGGAAGAGGCTATGGAAGACGGTATGTTTGGCTTTATCGTAGCTAAGGAGTTGGCTGAGCTCGATGTCGGACAAACAGTAGTGGTAAAGGATAAAGCGGTCGTGGCGGTCGAGGCCATGGAAGGGACGCAGGAGACAATAAAGAGAGGAGGGAAAATAGGTGGCAAAGGAACACGTATAGTTAAGGTTGCCAGAAAAAATCAGGACTTCAGGATAGACGTCCCCACCGTAGGTATAGATACTCTCGAGGTGATAAGAGAGATCAAAGCTGACGCTTTATTTTTGGAAGCTGGTAAGGTCTACATAGTGGATAAGGAAAAGTTCTTACGGAAGGCTGACAGGTTGGGCATACCGGTCGTCGGCCTGTGTTAAAATGAACCCATTATGAAACACAACTGGGAGCAGTATAAGGAAAAGGTTTTGGAACTGAAGGAGATCTTTAAGAACAAAAGCGAAGGCGGTGAGGTGGAGGTGGAGATCCTCCTTCCCGGGGATGAGGGATACCAGTCCGAAGTAGGGGTTCCCTATGTAAGAGTCAGATACTACATAGACGAACACTTCCACGAGAGGAGGATAGACCTATACGAATACCACCTTAAGAAGGATTTAAAGGACCTGATCAACCTGATAGAGCACTTCATTCAAGAGTTTGAAATGGAAATAGATCAGAGCGAATACGGAGGAGGTTAGTCAGAAGCTTTTCCTCAGGAGGGGTGGCCGAGCGGACGAAGGCGGGGGATTTGAAATCCCTTGAGGGTTCACAGCCCTCCGTGGGTTCGAATCCCACCCCCTCCGTGGCTGAGTTTTCCACCAACACTACACCCACGGGCTTTTTCTGTGCTAAAATACTTTGCTCCATCTAAGGAGGAGAGAGAAGATGAGAGTCAAAGGTCCTTCCTCGAGGAAGCGTAAGAAGAAGATACTCAAGCTTGCAAAAGGATACAGGGGAATGCGCCATACCTCCTACAGGAGGGCCAAGGAAGCGGTTATGCGTGCCCTCTACTATGAGTACAGGGACAGGAGACAGCGCAAGAGGGAGTTCAGAAGACTTTGGATAGCGAGGATAAACGCGGCTGTCAGGCCCTACGGGCTGTCCTACAGCAGGTTTATAAACGGGCTAAAGAAAGCCGGTATAGAGCTTGACAGGAAGATCCTCGCGGACATGGCTGTGAGAGATCCAGAAGCCTTCGCCCAGGTGGTCGAAAAGGCAAAGTCCGCCCTGTAATGAACCTTGAAGATATAAGGGAAGAAGCTCTAAAGGATGTAAACTCAGCAAATAGCCTGCAAGAGCTTCAGAACGTCCGTTCAAAGTATCTGGGTAAGAAAGGTCTGGTCAGCTCCGCTCTAAAGCGAATAAAGGATATCCCACCTGAAGAAAGGAAGGAGTTCGGTAGAAAGGTAAACGAGCTAAAAGAGTTCGTTGAGGACATAATTCAAAAGAAGGAAGAGGAACTTAAGAGGAGAGAGCTGGAGGAGAAGCTTTCCAAAGAATGGATGGATCTAACGGTTCCCGTAAGGGGAACTGCGGGAAGCCTTCATCCGATAACCATAACTCTCAAGAGGATAGTGAACATATTCAGAGGTATGGGCTTTTCCGTTGAAGAAGGGCCTGAGGTAGAGCTCGAGGAGTACAACTTCGACAAACTCAATATACCCCCGGATCATCCCGCCAGGGATATGCAGGACACCTTTTATGTAAATAAACCCGGATATCTTCTCAGAACCCACACATCCCCTGTTCAGATAAGAACTATGTTGAAGCAGAAGCCTCCCATTCAGATGATAGCTCCCGGTAAGGTCTACAGGAGAGATGACGATCCCACTCACTCACCCATGTTCCATCAGGTAGAAGGACTCGTTGTAAACGAACAGGCTAACTTCAAGCATATGAAATACGTTATCCAGGAGTTTCTGAGGGAGTTCTTTCAGACGGATCTGCCCGTCAGATTCAGAACCTCCTACTTTCCCTTTACGGAGCCTTCCGCGGAAGTGGACATAGGTTGTGTGATATGCCATCAGGAAGGATGTAGAGTGTGCAAGGATACAGGATGGCTCGAGGTTATGGGATGTGGCATGGTTCATCCCAACGTTCTGGAAGCCTGCGGTATAGATACAGACCTATACCAGGGTTTTGCCTTCGGCATGGGGGTGGAGAGGCTCGCCATGTTGCTCTTTGGTATAGATAACATAAAGCTCTTTTACGAAAACGACGTCCGGTTTCTCAGGCAGTTTTGATAAAGATAGCTATCTGGACCACTCCGAAGAACCTCCCGCTCCGGTAGCTGAGGCTAAAGCCTTTACGCTCAAACATACTCCTTATCTCCTCAAGGCTGTAGCTCTCCTCTACGGAATGTATGAAGAAGTCCCATTTGTCCTTCCCGAACAGGAGTAGGCCTATCGGCTTCAGGAGAGTTCTCATAAGGAACAGGAGAAAGGGGGTCCCTCTGAACTTGCCTATGTCTATTATTCCAACCCTGCCCCCTTCCGCAAGAAGACGACCCGCTTCCTCTATAAAGCTTTCCTTGTCCTGAAGGTGTCTGAAAACAAGAGACAGGGAGATGTTGCTAAAGCTCCCGTCTTTAAAAGGCAGGCTCTCTCCCACAGCTTGGATGAAATAACAGCTTCCGCATTTCTCCTTGGCTATCCTAAGCATCCCTATAGCAGGATCCACACCCACCCTAATACCTTCGTATCTATCCCTCAGCTTTCTCAGAACCTCTCCCGTTCCGGTTCCCACGTCCAGCCAGTTTCCGGAGGGGTTCATCTGGGATAAAAGCTCCCTCTGCCAAGAGTGGATCCTGCCCGCGGTTGCAGTGGAGAGAAATCTATCGTAAATACCGCTTATCTGTGAAAATATCTCCGCTACACCTCTGTATCGCACGGAGATAGATTCTAACCCATTTCAATTGTCGGTTAAATTAATAAGCATGTATACTCCGGAGAGGGAAAGGGAACTTATAGAGCTAACGAGAAAGCTCCTCAAGGATATTGATAAGATCAGAAGTGCATCCCTTGAGGAGGCAGGGGCTTACGTTCAGAAGTTGAGAGAGGTTATAAACTATCACGATTACAAGTACTATGTTCAGGCTTCCCCGGTAATATCGGATTACGAATACGATCAGCTCTTCAGAGCTTTAAGAGACCTCGAAAAGAAGTATCCTCAACTCATCACACCCGATTCCCCAACCCAGAGGGTCGCCAGTGAGATAACGGGAAGCTTCCCCACGGTCCGGCATTACACTCCTATGCTCTCCCTGGACAACGCATACACGGAGGAGGAGCTTAGAGACTTCGACAGGAGGGTGAGGGAGCTTACCGGTTTGGAGGTGGTCGAATACAGCGTGGAGCCCAAATACGACGGGGCAGGGATAGCCCTCGTCTACAGGGACAACCTCTTCGTGAGGGGAGCTACAAGGGGAGATGGAGAGACCGGTGAGGATATAACAAACAACCTTAAAACCGTGAGGACCATACCCCTCAGGGCGGAGTTCTCCAAGTTTGGTATAAGGCTCATAGAGATAAGGGGAGAGGTTCTGATAAATAAGGAAGAGTTCAAAAAGATGAATGAGGAGCGTCTCGAGGAGGGTCTTCCTCCCTTTGCGAATCCCAGGAACGCGGCGGCTGGATCCCTCAGACTCCAGAACCCTGCGGAGGTGGCTAAAAGAAAGCTCGAGGCGGTGGTATACCAGGTCTCTTACGTGGAACCGGAGTCCAAGCATCCTGAAACCCACTACGAAGCGGTAAAGATGCTCCACCTGCTCGGCTTCAAAACACCCTTCAAAGACATGAAAGTGTGCAGGGGCATAGAAGAGGTCATCGATTACTGCAGGGAATGGGAGGAGAAGAGGGAGAGTTATCCTTACGAGATAGACGGGATGGTGGTAAAGGTAAATAGGAAGGAGTTCTACGAGGTTCTTGGCTTCACCTCTCACCATCCAAGGTGGGCGATAGCCTTCAAGTTTAAGCCCAAGCAAGCTACGACCAAGCTGATAGGTGTGGTATTTCAAGTTGGTAGGGTTGGAACCATAACTCCCGTAGGCAAGCTCGAACCGGTGGAGGTGGGAGGTGTTACAGTATCCTCGGTCTCCCTCTTCAATGAGGACTTTATCAGAGAAAAGGACATAAGGATAGGAGACCTGGTTCTGATAGAGAGAGCGGGAGATGTAATCCCTTACGTGGTGGAAGTGATAAAGGAAGCCAGGGACGGGGACGAGATCCCCATAGAGTTTCCGAGGGAGTGTCCCTCTTGTGGTTCTAAGCTAGTCAAGCTTCCCGGGGAAGTCGCCTGGAGATGTATAAACATAGCCTGTCCCGCTCAGGTGATACTGAGATTAAAGCACTGGGGATCAAGGGAGGCTATGGACATAAGAGGACTCGGTGAAGCGACCGCCAAAGCTCTTTACGAGAAGGGCCTTGTGAAGGACGTGGGAGATCTCTATTATCTCAAGATAACGGACCTGATAAAACTCCCCGGCTTCGCGGAAAAGGCGGCCATGAACCTCTACAACGCCATACAGGAATCTAAAAACAGAGGCCTCGACAGGGTCCTATACGGTCTCGGAATAAGGTATGTGGGCCTTACGACCGCCAAGAAGCTGGCCCAGGTGATAGACAGCATATGGGACCTCAAAGATATGCCCCTTGAAAAGCTCGAAAGCATAGAAGGTATAGGGGATGTCGTGGCCAGAAGCATCAAGGAGTTCTTCTCGAGGGAAGAGAATCTGAAGGTGATAGAAAAGCTCGAAAAGGCTGGAGTCAAGCTCAGGAGAACCAAGCTCGAAAAAGAAGGACCTCTGAAGGGTAAGATCTTTGTCTTCACGGGAACTCTGGGTTGCTGTTCGAGGGAAAAGGCGGGTGAGATAGTGGAGAGCCTTGGGGGTATCTTTGCCAACAGCGTAACCTCCAAAACCTCCTACCTGGTGGTGGGACAGGAGCCAGGCAGAACAAAGCTTAGCAGAGCTAAACAGCTTGGTATTCCCACTATAAGCGAGGAGGAGTTCCTCGAAATGATAAAGGACTATGTAAACATAGATGAACTGAGGAGGGAAAGAAAGGAAGGGTATCTATTTTGATTTACCCTTGATCACTTCCTCCCTGGAAAACCTGTAAACCCTACCGCAGAACCTGCATACTACCTCAGCAGGTCCTTTCTCAAAAACTTCCTCAAGCTCCTCTTCCGTAAGCAGGAGAAGGCTCGACTTTGCTACATCTTCATCGCAAGGGCAGTAGTATTCCACCTCCTTAAGACCTATGAGTTGGGGATCGAGACCTTCCAGAATGGCCACCGCTATATCCTCAGGTCTGTATCCCTTCTCCATAAGCTCTGTAACTGGTGGCAGTTCCCTCACCCTCTTCTCCAGGAGGTCCACAACCTTATCGCTTATCCCCCCGAGAGTCTGGACGAGAAAGCCTCCCGCGTGCCTGACGCTCCCGTCCTCGTATATCAGAACACCTATCCCCACGGCGGAGGGTATCTGCTCCGACTGGGCGAAGTAGTAGGCGAGGTCCTGGGCGATCTCACCCGAGACGAGGGGGACTATGCTCGTGTAGGGGGTCCCCATCCTGAGCTCCTTCACAACCGTGAGCGTTCCGTTTCTC
Organism: Aquificaceae bacterium; assembly: GCA_027079305.1. GTDB lineage: Bacteria > Aquificota > Aquificia > Aquificales > Aquificaceae > Hydrogenivirga. The sequence continues at coordinate 59,460 of JALWVU010000055.1, read as the reverse complement.
CCCACTATCCTGGAAAGGTCGAACTTCTTCTTGCCCTCGGATACCTTCGTGAAGGTTTCAGCCTGAGGGTTTTCCACAAATCCTCTCACCCTGCCCCTGCCGTCCGCCTCCGCGTATATGGTCCCGATAGGGCCGTCTCCTTCTATCTTTAAAAGAACCTTCTGGTCGGTGGCGTGCTTGACGAGGGAGGTAAGAAGTAAGGCCCCCACAAGTGCCCTGCCCAAAGCCACCGTGGCGCCCGGGGAGAGACCGTGGATCCGCCTTGCGGTCTCCACAGCCCTCGTGGCCCTGACCACGTATACCCTCGCGGGTTCCCTCTTGGGAACCGCCACAACCATGTAGTCCCTGTCCTGGAAGTAGTTTTTGAGATCCTCCTTGGTCTGTTCTCCCAGCTCTTTGTGAATCATGCCTTATAAATATAGATCCTGACCTTCTTGGCTTCAAAGTCCTCCTTGAGAGCGACTATGTGGGTGGGGTTCTCTATGGGCTCGTTCTTGCTGACCCTGTCGCTCTTCCTGTCCAGGTAATAGATGTCAAAGTCCGGATGAAGATCCTCGGAAAACTCCTTCATAGAAAGGATCTTCAGCTCCATGTCCGCGGTCCTGTATCCGTAGATGAGACCCAGAAGGAAGGAAAAAGATCTGCTCTTTTTAGGGTTTATAGGCCTCATGGACTATATCTTTCTCTTCCTTCTGAGTATGGCGGGTATCTCCTCCTCGGGCTCTACGGGGTTTATGCCACCCTCCTCTGGAACGGCTTTTTTGAGGTTCTGAGGTTCTCTCTTTATTATCCTGAACAGGTTATCTTCCTCTTCCCTTGCGGTCTCTGTCTTATCAAAGTCCGTTGCAACAACCGCCACCCTGAGGAAGTTGTCCGCTCCCTCTTCGAGGACGGCACCGAAGATTATAAGAGGCTCGTTGTGGGCCCTCTCCATGATTGTGTTTATCGCTTGCTCTACCTCGTTGAAGGGAACGTCCTCGGAAACCCAGAGGGTAACGAGCAGTCTCTTCGCACCTTCTATGGAGTTGCCCTCCAGGAGCGGGCTTGTTATGGCCTGCTCGACCGCCACGTCTATCTTACCTTCACCTCTTCCCTCACCCATACCTATGAGAGCAAGCCCTCCCTCTTCCATCACGGTCCTTACATCCGCAAAGTCAACGTTTATCATGGCGGAGGTGGATATTATGTTCGTTATACCTCTGACCGCCTTAGAGAGAACGCTGTCAACCTCCTTAAAGGCGTCCTTAACGGTGAGAACCTTGTTTCCTATCTCCTGTAGCTTCTGGTTATGTATAACTATATAGGTATCCACGCTGTCTTTGAGTTTCTCAAGGCCCTCAAGGGCTACCTTCATCCTGCGAGGGCCCTCGAAGTTGAAGGGAAGGGTTGCCACTGCAACGGTGAGTATCCCCATATCCCTGGCGGTTTGGGCTATTACGGGTGCTGCTCCCGTCCCTGTTCCGCCTCCAAGGCCCACAGCTAAGAAGAGCATGTCCGTGTCTTTAAGGATCTCCTTTATCTTGTCCACGTCCTCGAGAGCAGCCTGCTCTCCCACCTCAGGCCTTGCACCTGCACCCAGACCTCTGGTAACCTTCTCACCTATCTGTATCTTGTGTGGAACAGAGAGAGAGCCGAGGTGCTGAACGTCCGTGTTTACCGCGTATATCTCAACGTCTTCTATTCCGTCAAGGAACATCCTGTTCACAGCGTTACAACCACCACCACCCACACCTATCACTTTGATCCTGGTGGGGTTCAAAGTCCCCTGAATTTCCATGGCCGTCCCTCCTATAGAATTTCCCTGAAGAACTCCTTTAGCTTCTCCATGATATATCTAATACTTATGGGTTTACTGTTGTTGTGGGAAACCGCGTGTTTTTTCTCGGACACAGCACCTTCCGGCAGAACGCTGAACTTGAGAAGTCCAACCGCGGTAGCGTATTTGGGATCCTCTATCTTCTCCTTGAGACCTATAAGACCAGTAGGAACACCGACCCTTGCGGGAAGGTCCGTAAATCTTTCCAGAAACTCCTTTATTCCCTTTAGATTCGCGCACCCTCCGGTTATGACAACACCAGCGTTGGCCATGTCCAGCTTAAAGCCAGCCTCTTCTATGTAAGCTATCACCTTTTCCATTATCTCCTCAAGCCTGACCTGAATGACCTCCGCCAGTTTGAACTTCTCTATGGTTAGTTCCCTCGTCTCTCCCCTCGGCTTTATCTTGAAGACCTCCTCCTCTTTGACGAGATCCACGAGAGCCACTCCCTCCTCCTTCTTTATCCTCTCAGCCTCCTCCTGATCTACCTTCATGAAACTGCTGATGTCCTTGGTTATCACGCTTCCCGCATAGGGCACCGAGCCTGTTACGACCGGATGACCTTCGAGGAAGAGGACGAAGTCGGTCAATCCAGCACCCATATCTATGAGCAGGACACCATCCTCCTTCTCCTCCTCTTTAAGAACCGCCTTGGCGGAGGCGAGGGCGCTGACCACCTTGGAGACAGGCTCAAATCCCGCAGAAGTTACAGCTTTCTCCAGATTCATACTGGAGCTGGCGCTTATCTTGACGATGTGAACCTGAGCCGTGAGTTTGGAGCCTATGAGTCCCACCGGATCCTCTATCCCCTCCTGATCGTCGAGGGTGTATTTTCGGGGTATGGCGTGGATTATCTCGAACCCATCCTCCTTACCTTTCGCTATGCTCATGTCGATAAGACGCTTTATGTGTTCTTCCGCCACCTCTACAGGACTCGGGGAGACGCTCGTAGAGCCTAACTCGTTCTGGCTTCTGAGCCCCCTGCCGGATATGTTTATCACAACCTCGGAGACTTTCTGGCCGGACATCTCCTCCGCTTCCCTTACCGCGGTGGCTATCGCTCTGGCGGCAACTCCGAGCCTCGTTATAGTTCCCTTGTCTATACCCCTGGACTTGGTCTCACCTACGCCTATTATATGGATGTCACCGTAGGAGTCCACCTCCCCTATGAGAGCGACTATCTTTTCTGTTCCTATATCTATAGAAGCAACCGTTCTCATACCACCTCTAATTTCTTACTAAGATAAATCTGTCGAACCTCAAATCAACTTTTTCCTGAGGAAAATTATAAATCATAAGAAGACGCTCGGATACATTATCGGATAAAAACTCGAGAGGTGGGAGAATTACTTTTTTCCTCTTAAATTCAAGAATAATTTTGTCCCTCCTGACTATTATCTTCTCAACAGGAAGACCAAGGCTCAAAACTTCATCGTAAAGCCTTGGAAAAGATTTGCTCAAAATACCCTTGTCGTAGGCTTTAACCTCCACAAGATCCTTGCCTTCATCTCCAATTGGCTTGAAGATCACGCCCTCTTTATCCAGAAGCCTGTAGCTCCTGCCGAGCTTGAGCTTTGCCACCGGAACCCTCTCTTCTATGCGAACCTCCAGCACTATGCCTTTACTGGTGAACCTCTTCTTTAAGTCTACTTTCTTAACTCTGTTTTCAAACTTTGCGTTCAGAAGTTTCTTCAGCTCGGAGCTTCTCAGACTCATAAGATTGCCGTTAAGATCTACAACCACGTCCCTTATATACTCAAAGGGTATCCTGTAGTTGCCGTCTATCTCCACCTGCTTTATCTGAAAGAGGGGAAGCTGGCCGAGGAAGGAGGGCAAAAAGAAGCTCGCCACAGCCATAAAACCTATCCAGGAAGAGAAGAGAAGCAGTGAGAAGAGCCTCCCCGCTCTATTTCCCCTCGAAGGTTTTTTTTTCACAGCATCCTCCAGGGCTAACTTAGTATTATAGACAGCATCTCCTTAAAGTCCATTCCCGCTTTCTTGCAGGCCATAGGTAGTAAGCTCAGCTCGGTCATCCCGGGTATGGTGTTCACCTCCAGAACGTAGGGTTTGCCCTCTTCATCGACTCTGAAGTCTACCCGGGACATATCTTTTAGCTCTAAGAGCCTGTGAACCTTGAGGGCTATCTCCTGAAGTTCTTTCGATAAGTCTTCGTCCTCTAAGAACACGTAGTCGGTTGCTCCTTTCGTATACTTGCTCTCGTAGTCGTATATGCCCTTCTTGGGCCTTATCTCTATCACGGGGAGAGGCTTCCCCTTAAGCACGCCCACGGTCATGTCCCGACCTTCCACAAAGGACTCTATGAGAACCTTTTCGGTAATTTGGAAGAGTTCTTTAACGGATTCCTCAAGCTCCTTCCGGCTGTCTACCACGCTCAGCCCCACGCTCGAGCCTTGATCCGCGGGCTTGACCACAGCAGGGTAGCTATCCCACCCGGGAATGGGATCCCCCTTTCTCACACACACCCAGTCCGGAGTGGGTATACCCTCGGATCTGAGCAGTCTCTTGGTTATGTCCTTATCCATCGCGAGGGCGCTCCCAAGAACACCCGTGCCGGTATAAGGGATCCCCAGTATGTCCAGAAGGCCCTGAATTCTCCCGTCCTCCCCGTAGGGGCCGTGAAGAGCTATGAACACTTTATCAGGCTTCACTTCAAGAAGTTTGCAGGCGAGGTCCTCTGTGAGGTCAAACTCGATCACTTCATGCCCCATCTCCCTTAGGGCCTTCGAGACCGCCTCCCCAGTTTTGAGGGAGATCTCCCTCTCAGAGGACCTTCCACCCATCAGAACCACTATCCTCAACCAGCCTAACCTCCTCCTCGAGCTTTATCCCGAACTCTTCGTAAACCCTCCTCTTAGCTTCTTCCAGCAGTTTCCTCACCTCCTCTATAGTTCCCCTTCCCGAATTAACCAGGAAGTTGGAGTGCTTCTCGGAGAAGGCCACATCGCCCAACCTGAAACCTTTCATACCCACCTTTTCCAGAAGCTCTCCTGCCCTCTTAGGAAGGGGATTCTTGAAGGTGGAACCGCTCGTGGGAAGGTTTATCGGCTGTGTCCTTTTTCTCAAATCTCTGATTCTTCCGTAGTCTTCAGCAACAGGACTGCTACTCCTTCTCAACTTAAAAAGGCATGAGATAACCACACCTTCTTTCGGAAAAGGAGACTTCCTGTAGGAGAAATCCAACTCCCGTGCGCTGATCTTATGAACTTCTCCGAACCAGTCCATGTAGGTGATCTCCTGAAGGAAGTCCTTTATTTCCACACCGAAGGCTCCCGCGTTCATGGCCACCGCACCGCCAACCGTAGCGGGGAACCCGAGGAGTCTGTATATTCCCTCCAAGTTTTCCCTGAGAGCGAGACTTGTTATCTCCTTCAGAGGTGTTCCTGCAAGGGCTTCAACGAATATGTGTCCCTTTTCCTCCCAGACTTTAATACCCCTGATCTTTGACAGGCTGACAACGACACCGTTCACATCCCCGAATATGGTGTTCGACCCCCCGCCGAGTAAGAAAAGGGGGATGTCCTTCTCTCTGCTGATGAGTGTAACTCTGTAAAGATCCTCCAGGCTCTCCGGTAGGGCGAGGTATCTGGCCCTTCCCCCTATCCTTATACTGGTCAGCCTCGAGAGGTCAAAGCCCTGAACAAGCTCCACCACTTTATTTTAACCTCTCCAGAACCTCCTTAAAGACTCCTCCCATATCCTTGGAGTATCTTCTGCCAAGATCCTTCGCCTCCTCGAGATCGAGGAACCCCTTTCTGACAAGGAGTTGGAGGAACTGAGTCAGATTGGAAGGCCTCTTCTTAAAAGCTCCTCTCTCAAAGTCAAGTATGTAAACTTCCCCATTTTTTCCAACGAGAACGTTCTTGTCTATTTTGGAAAACTCGTCCCTCTTTATACCCATCCTGTCGAGTAGGTAGGCCGCTTCAAGAACTTTGCGCAGTATCTCCTTATCTTTCTCCGTATCCAGCTCCAGCTCCCCGTAAGGGGTTCCTTCTATAAACTCGTATACGAAGAAGTCTTCTCCCTTTTCAAGTAGCTGGGGAAAGCCCTCAAGTCCTTTAAGTTCTTTAAGTATCCTCGCCTCCTTCTGAATAGCCTCTACCACCTCGGGTGTTTTGGCCACCTTTATGGAAACCTTCCGCCCTTTCCAGTCGCCTGTGTATATCACTCCCCTCCATCCTTCCGCGAGCTTCTCAATGTTCTCAACCTCCCTCTTAAAGTCCATGAACCTCACGGGATTATAATTTTCCTACCAGGAGGGGCTATCATGCTGAGGGAGAAGGTCATAAGGAAGATCCTGGAGGAGATAAACTCTAAAAGCGATGAAACAATAGGTATAACGCTTCCAGACGGGAGAGAGATCCCAGAAGAGAGGGTGGATCACAGAGTTCTTTTCAGGACATGGGACGCTCTGAAGAGGACTATAAGGGACCTTGAGATGGGTTTTGGAGAGGGATACATGAGGGGTGAGATAGAGGTTCATGGGGATCTCGAGAGACTGCTCGTGGCAGGTAGCAGGTATATAAACGAGCTCGAAGGAAGCAAGGGGTTCTCCGCCTTCCTCTTCCGTGTAGCAAACACCTTCAGCGTTATAAACAAAGTTAAGGAGAAGAAGAACGTCCAGCACCACTACGATCTGGGGGATGAATTCTACAGGCTATGGCTCGATGAGTCGATGACATACTCCTGCGCCTTCTTCCCCTCTCCGGATGCGAGCTTAGAGGAGGCCCAGAGGGAGAAGAGGAGGATCATCTTCGAGAAGCTACTGCTTCAGGAGGGAGACAGGCTCTTAGATGTAGGATGCGGGTGGGGATCTATAATTCTGGAGGCTTCCCAGGAATACGGAGCTTACAGCGTGGGGATAACCCTTTCGGAGAACCAATACAGACACGTTAAGGAGGAGATAAGGAGGAGAGGTCTGGAAGGGAAAGTAGAAGTATACCTGATGCACTACGCGGATCTTCCCAAGCTGGGGAAGAGGTTCAACAAGGTGGTCTCGGTGGGTATGTTTGAGCACGTGGGGAGGGAACATTACAGGGCCTTCTTCAGGACGATCAGCTCGGTCATGGAGGAGGAAGGGCTTTTCCTTCTACACACCATAGGAAAGGTCCACCCAGGTCCCCAGAGCAGGTGGATAAGGAAATACATATTCCCCGGGGGATACTTGCCCGGCATAGCGGAGGTCCTCTGTGCCTTTGAAGGTCTTGACTTCTGTCTGATAGATCTGGACGACTGGAGGCCCCACTACTACAGGACGCTCAAGGAGTGGAGGAGGCGCTTCTGGGAGAAGGTGGACACCATCAGGGAGATGTATGGAGAGGAGTTCGTGAGGATGTGGGATCTATACCTGGTATCCTCCGCAGTCTCCTTCTATACGGGGAGCAACCATCTCTTCCAGTTTCTCCTCTCTAAGGGTGTGAAGAACGACTATCCGGTGATGAGGAGGAACATCTCAAGAGACCCTGTTCTGGTGGAGTAGACACTCCTTCATGCTACCTATGAACTCCTGAACGAACGGATCTGTAGAGTTTATCACCTCCTCGGGCCTTCCTGAGGCCACCACCTCCCCCTTCCTCAGGACCAAGAGTCTGTCGGAGATGGTAAAGGCGGAGATCATGTCGTGGGTGACAACTATGGCGGTGGTTCCCGTCCTCTCCCTCAGCTGGAGGATGAGCTTGTCTATTACCCTGCTCGTTATGGGATCGAGTCCGGAGGTGGGCTCGTCGTAGATTATGAGCCTGGGATTGGTCGCTATCGCCCTCGCTATGGACACCCTCTTCCTCATCCCTCCCGAGAGCTCAGAGGGCATAAGGTCGAGAACATCCTCGTCCAGATCCACGAGCCTGAGCTTCTCTAAGGCGATCTCCCTTATCTCCTTTCCGCTCATGTTGGTGTGCTCCAGGAAGTAAAAGCCCACGTTTTCCCACACCCTGAGGCTGTCGAAGAGAGCCCCCTCCTGGAAGACGTAGCCTATGTTCTTTCTCAGCTCGTCCATCTCCGCCTGAGAGAGGGTGCTGACGTCCCTCCCGAATACGTAAACCTTTCCCGATGTGGGCTTCCAGAGGCCTATTATGTGCTTGGTGATGGAGGTCTTTCCGCTACCGCTCCCTCCGATTATGGAAAAGATCTCCCGCTCCCTGACCTCGAAGGAGACACCCTTCAGAATTTTCCTCCCTTCTATCTCCTTGTAGAGGTTCTCGACTCTGACGACCGCCTCGCTCACAGCAGTCCTCCGTGGAGGTAGGGGTTGAACTTCCTCTCGTAGCCTATGGTGGTCTCCTCGTAGTGCCCGCAGACCACAACCGTATCGTCCGGAAGCTCGCTGAAGATCCTCTCGAGGGACTTCTTGAGCTTTTCGGGATCTCCCCCGGGCAGGTCCCACCTGCCCACGCTCCCTTTAAAGAGTAAATCTCCAGCTATCAGAACTCCTTCCTCCTCTATGTAGAAACAGCAGAGGCCGGGAGTGTGCCCTGGCGTGTGGATGACCCTGATCTTTAGATCCCCCACTTTTATGGACATGCCGTCCTCCAGGTGCTCGTCGGGTGGAGGGCAGGGGACCGCCCTTATGTAGCTTCCAAATCCAGGCCATATCTCGTCCTCTATTAGGTATACGTCCTCTGGGTGAAGGTAGAAGGGAACCTTGAAGAACTCCTTTATCCTTCCCACCTGACCCACGTGGTCTATGTGTCCGTGGGTGTTGAGAATGCAGATCACATCGAACTCCTTGGCTACCTCTATTATCCTCTCCGCGTCAGCCCCAGGATCTATTATCACAGCCTTCCCCGTTCTCTCGTCCGCAAGTATGGAGCAGTTCACCGAGAGAGGTCCGACCGGAAGGATCTCGAGCATCATACCCATGAGATAAATATATCAGTCCTCCGCTCCCCTCAGGAAGGCGATGGTAACGCCCGAGCCTCCCTCCCTCGGGTAGGCCTCCCTGTAAAACTTTATCTTCTCGGATTTGGATAAAAACTCGTGGACCACCCTCTTGAGGACGCCCTTTCCTATACCGTGGATTATCTTCACGCTCCTGAGGCCCGAGGCGTGGGCCTCCTCTATGAACTTCTCCAGCTCTATAAGGGCTGTGTTGGCGTCCATGCCTATGAGATTTATCTCGTGCTTCGAAATTGTCCCCCTCGGAGTCGTTCTTACCTCCTCCCTCTTTTCCTCTTTTATACGTTTTAGGGCTCCCAGGTCCACCCAGATTTTCATCCCTTCCAAAGCCACGTAGGCCTTCCCCTCCTTTATCTGAAGGACCTTGCCCCTCTTTCCCATGAACTCCACGCTATCTCCGGTGTTCACCTGCTCTCTGTCTTCTCTGGGAGAGAAAAGCTCAAGCTGTTTTTCCTGTTCCCTTATAAAACTTTCAAGATCTTCCTCCGTTCTCAGGTTCTTCAGAACCTCCTTCCCCTCCTCCATGAGCTTCCTGAGGTAGTTTTTGGCCTCTTTGTAAGCCTCCTTCCAGCTCTTCCTTTTGAATTCCATGTATTCCCTGTAGAGCTGTTCGTATCTTTCCTTCTCCTTCTGGAGTTCCTCCTTGAGTTTCTCAAGCTGGAGGAGTTTTTCCTCATACTCCCTCGTGTAGTCCGCCAGCTTCTCCATGGCACTCATGTACTCCTTTCCGAGGTCCCCCACATTCCTTCGCGCGATCTCCAGAACCTCTTCCGGTATACCGCACCTACCCGCCACCTCGAAGGCCATGCTCTCCCCCACCGTGTTGTAGGCTATCCTGTAGAGGGGTCTGAGGGTTTCCCTGTCGAAGAGAACGCTTGCGGGAACGAAGTAGTCCGAGTTAACCGCATAGACCTTTATAGGTGTGTGGTGGGTGTTGGCAAAGATCCAGGCTTTCCTCTTCCTAAGATACTCGAGAATACCTATTCCCAAGGCCGAACCTTCCACGGGATCCGTCCCGGCTCCGAGCTCGTCCAAGAGGACAAGGGTAGTCTCATCCGTCTCCGGGAGGAACTGGGCGATGTTCGTCATATGGGAGGAAAAGGTGGAGAGGTTCTGCTCTATGCTCTGCTCGTCTCCAACGTCCACAAACACCTTTTTGAAAACCTTTAGGACGCTCCCCTCACCTACGGGGACCGGAATACCGCTCTGGACCATAAGGGATACGAGACCGAGTGTCTTCAGGGCTACCGTTTTTCCCCCGGTGTTAGGTCCGGTTAGAATAAGGCCCTTCCTTTCTTTGAGAACTATATCCACGGGAACCGTTTCTGGATTTATCAGGGCAAGAAGGGGATGCTTCACCTTCCTCAGCTCAACGTGATCCCCCAACTTAGGGAAATCACCTCCGTAGGTTTCAGCGAGTCTCCTCTTGGCCTGAAGCAGGTCCACCTCCACCAGAACCTCAAAGCTTTCCAGTATCTTTTTAGAGAAGTCCCCTACGTAAGAGGTGATCCTTCTAAGGACCTTCCTTACCTCTTCCTCTTCCTCCGCCTTAAGCTCGGTAAGCTTGTTGTTCAACTCTATAACGAACTGAGGCTCCACGTAGGTGGTGTATCCGGAGGAGGAGGTTCCGTGGACTATTCCGAATATTTTCTTTACCTGGGAGCTTTTTACAGGAACCACGTATCTGTTGTTCCTTATAGTGATTATCCTGTCCGAGAAGATCTTCTCCGCGTCCGGCCTTCTGAGGAGATTTTCGAGCCTTTCCATTATCTCCTTCTCCACCCCCCTTATGCTCCTCCTAACCCTGAAGAGCTCCTCGCTCGCCTCGTCCTTGACGAACCCCCTCCTGTCTATGCTCGCCTCTATAAGGTTCTCTAAGGAGGAGAAGAGGTGTAGCCTTCTTGAGAGCCTCCTGAGGGGAGGCTTACTTTCCGCCTCCCTTCCGATGACCTTCCTCACCTCCCTTATGAGCTTCAGAACGCTCAAGACAGAAAGAAGCTCCTCCACGCTCAGGACAGCCCCCTCTATCCTGGATCTCTCCAGGAGCTCCCTTATGTCCTCGAACCTGTAGAGCTTCAGATCTATATCCCTTAAGGCTCTGAAGAGTTCTATAAGAGATAGTATCTCCTCCCTGTCTGTGGAAGGTTTAAGTGTATCCAGCAGTTCTTCCGTTGCTGGGGAGTGAACGAACTCTTTGAGCCTGGAGATTATCTTGTCGAACTCTAACTTCCTGAGGTCCTCTTCCCTCATAGATCGAGAACGTCGAACATGGAATACATGCCCGGTTTCTTACCCTTTATCCACTTGGCGGCTTCCACCGCACCTTTGGCGAAGGTGTCCCTCGAGCTCGCCCTGTGGGTCAGCTCCAGCCTCTCTCCGAAGCCGAGGAAGTAAACGGTGTGGTCCCCCACCACGTCCCCGCCTCTGACCGCAAAGACGCCGAGATCCCCCTCTTTTCTCGGTGCCTCTCCCTCCCTTCCGTGAACCACTCTCTCGAGCCCCGCGCTCTCCTTGAGTATGCTGGCCAGCTTGACAGCTGTTCCGCTCGGGGCGTCTTTTTTAAACCTGTGGTGGATCTCCACTATCTCCATATCGAAGTTCTTGTCCCTGAGGACTTTCGCGGCAAGCTCCACCAGTTTGAATAAGAGGTTAACCCCCAGGCTCATGTTGGGGGAAAGGAGAACGGGCGCGTTTTTGGAAGCCTCCTCTATCTCCTTAACCTCCTGATCGGTGAAGCCCGTCGTTCCTATAACCACACCCTTTCCGTCGAGGGTGGCGAGCTTGGCGTGCCCTACCGCCGCGGTAGTGTTGTTGGAGAACTCCACAACCACATCACAGGAGGGAAGTAGCTCCTCGAGCCTGCTGGTGAGGGGTTTTCCCTTCAGCTCTTCCTTTCCGAGCGCCTCCCCGAGATCCAGGGAAGGTATACAATCTGGATGCTCGACACCTCCCACCACCTCTACCTCAGGATCCTGAAGAGAGAGCTCTATTATCCTCCTTCCCATCCTGCCGAGAGCACCGCAGACAACCACCTTCGTCATTACTCCTCGTCCTCTCCGAAGATGAGGTTTTCAAGCTCGTTAACAGCGTCCCCGGCCTGCTCGGGTGGGACCACGTAGGGATAGATAGCCACACGTACACCCTCTCTGAACAGAAGCTTCGCTATCAGGTCCTGGAGCTTCTCAAGCTCTTCCGGAGTTATATCGCTCCTTATGCTTTCCTCCACGGACCTGTTGGTGACGAAAAAACCCACCAGGCTGAAGGGAACCGCTACATACTGCTCTTCCATAACCCACCTCACGAAGGTTTTTAGTAATAATATCATACGGATGCGGAGAAAAATTAAGTTCAGACTTGCCCTTGCGCTAACTCCGCTGATAGTTCTCCTGGTAAGGATACTGGGAAGAACTATAAGGTGGAGGAAAAGATACGAATTTTCCAAGGACAGAGGAAAGATATACGCCCTCTGGCACGGCCACGCCTTAGCTCTGACCCTGTTCGGTATGGACAGGGGCATATACACTATAGCGAGCAGATCGGAGGACGGAGAGATAGCGGCGAGGATAGCGGAAGGTTTGGGCTACAGGGTGGTCAGAGGATCAACCGAGGAGGGGAGGGTGGACAAGGGAGGAAGGAGGAGCGCCATTCAACTCATAAGGGCCCTAAGGGAGGGACACAACGTAGCCATAACCGTGGACGGTCCGAAGGGGCCGGCCTACAAGGTTCAGAAGGGAGTTATCTTCCTCGCCCAGAAGACGGGTGCACCCATAGTCCCCGCGGCGGTCAGATTGGAAAGATACAAGGCTCTGAAGACCTGGGACAGACTGATGGTCCCTCTTCCCTTCACGAGGGCTGAGGCCCTGATAGGGGAGGAGATCATCGTTCGCGAGGAGGACGATCTGGAGGAGAAACGACTTGAGCTGGAGAAAGCTCTCTCCGAGCTCTCCTCTTCCTCTTCTTCTTGGGAGGATAGATGAGATCCGCAACCTTTGGAGCGAGCACGAAAAGGAAACTACCTATCAGGGCGGTGGAGAGGATGAAAGGTATGGAGATCAGCTTAACCGTGGGCTCGAGGGAGGCTATGATCACGGAAAACTCACCCCTCGGGACGAAGGAGAGGGAGGTCCTGAGCCTGGCCTTCCTCTTCATGCCGTAGAGGTAAGCGGCCACATAGGTGGAGATAACCTTAAGAAGAACTCCAAGAAGGATAAGGAGCAGGACGAACTGGAGGTTCTCTGGAACCGTCAGCTCACTCTCGTAGGCAAAGAAGAAGAAGAACACACCTATGGATAGCTCCTTAAGAGCGGAGAGGTGGTGCTCTATGTTCTCCATAACCCTCGTCTCCGGAACCAAAACCCCCAGGAGGAAGGCCCCGAGAGCTTCCGAAAGGCCGAGGTCCTTAAAGGATACGCCCACCACCATGGTGAAGCCGAGCAGGAAGAAGACAAAGCTCTCCTCCTCCGAGGCCCTGTCGAGCCAGAGCTGGATGCGTGGAACGAGGAACCTGTGGAGCAGGTAGAAGATAATCAGGACAACGAGTATCTTGAGAAGGCTAACGGGCAGGGTCTTGGGCTCAAGGCTCCCGAACTCGACCACGGGTATCAAAACGGAGAGGAGTATTATGGAGACCAGATCCTCGAAGATGAGTATCCCTATGAGAAGCTCCGCCTCGGGGGAGGCGAGACGCTTGAAGTCCATCAACAGCTTGGCCACTATGGAGGTGCTCGAGGGGTAGAAGACCCCCGCTATGAGCAGGGAGGTGACCAGATCGAAGCCAAAGAATCGGGCAAGCAGGAAGATAGGGACGAAGTTGAAAAGGAAATCCGCCAGCCCAGGCTTCCAGATGGAGACCATGTTCTTGAGTCTCTCGAAGGAATATTCGAGGCCTATGAAGAAGAAGAGGAGGATTATCCCAGCCTCCTTGAAGAGCTCTATCAGCTGGGTGCTCTCGTGTGGGATCCAGAACTTGGATACAAAACCTATCAGAAGGAAGGAGATTATAGGAGGGATGTTTACCTTCCTGAGAAAGTAGGCTGTAAGGAACATCAGTATGAAGAGGGCGTTTATCTGGAGGAAGGTCAGAGAGTGCTCCATCGCTCAGGTAGAGCAGTCCCCGCAGTATTCGAGGAAGTTCTTTATCTGCTGTCTGGTGCCCGCAACAACGAGGATGTCACCAGATTTTATATCGGTGGTGCTGGGATCGGGGTTGACGAGCATGTCCTCACCCCTGATTATGGCTACTATGGAGGCTCCCGTCTTCTTCCTTATCTGGGCCTGGGCTATGGTCTTTCCGACGAGCTGGGACCTCTCCCCCACCTTCACCCACTCCATCACCATCTCCTTCATTATCAGCTCCATCCTCTCAGGAGCGACGGGCTGGTAGGTGGTTCCCGCCAGAAGGAAGCCCAGCTCCTTGGCCTCGTCCTCGGTGAGGGAAATGACGCAGGTGGGTTCCTCCTCGTCCTCCTCGATTATGTAGAGCTCCCTCCTGCCCGTGTTGTGGATTATGAGCGTGAGCTCACCTCCGTCCTCGAGCTCGAGCGTGTATCTCTTCCCTACCCCAGGAAGGTCCGTCTCCCTGAACCGCATCCTCTCACTCCACCCAGTAGTTGGGAGCCTCCTTGGTTATCTGAACATCGTGAACGTGGGACTCCCTGTATCCAGCCCAGCTGATCCTCACGAACTTGGCCTTCTCCTGAAGCTCCCTTATGGTTCTGCAACCGGTGTATCCCATGCCCGATCTGAGTCCCCCCACCAGCTGGTAGACTATGTCGCTCAGCTTCCCCTTGTAGGGGACCCTTCCCTCTATGCCCTCGGGGACATACTTCTCCATCTGGTCCTGCCCGTATCTGTCCGAGGAAAGCCTCGACATCATGGCCCCGAGGGAGCCCATACCCCTGTAGACCTTGTAGGCTCTCCCCTGATAGTAGATGGTCTCTCCAGGAGCCTCCTCGGTTCCTGCCAGCAGGTTCCCGAGCATGACCACGCTTGCCCCCGCGGCGAGGGCCTTCACGATGTCGCCCGAATACCTTATTCCACCGTCCGCTATCACGGGCACGCCGTAGTCCTTGGCCACGCTGTAGGCCTCCATTATGGCGGTTATCTGGGGAACACCCACGCCCGCCACTATCCTCGTGGTGCAGATCGATCCCGGTCCCACGCCCACCTTAACCGCGTCCGCACCCGCCTCTATAAGAGCTTTGGTCCCCTCCGCGGTGGCCACGTTCCCTGCCACCAGATCCAGATCGGGGAAGTGTCCCTTTATCTTCTGGACCGTCTCTATCACCCTCTTGGAATGCCCGTGGGCTGTGTCAACGACGATAAGATCCACTCCGACCTCCACGAGGGCCGAAACCCTGTCCAGCGTGTCCTCCCCCGTTCCCACCGCAGCACCAACCCTGAGCCTGCCGAGTTCGTCCTTGCAGGCGTTGGGATACTTCTTCCTCTTGACTATGTCCTTTATCGTTATAAGACCCTTTATCCTTCCCTCCCCGTCCACTATGGGGAGCTTCTCCACCTTGTACTTCTGGAGTATCTCCGTGGCCTCATCTAAGGTTATCCCTTCCCTGGCGGTTATCAGGTTCTCCTTGGTCATGAAGACGGAAACGGGCTTGTCGTAGTCGGTGGGCTTTATGAACCTCAGATCCCTGTTGGTGAGTATCCCGACGAGCTTTTCCTCTTCGTCCACCACGGGGACTCCCGAGATCCTGAACCTCTCCATTATCTCGAGGGCCTCCCTCACGGTGGCCTCGGGCCTCACCGTAACGGGGTTGAGGATCATACCGCTCTCGGACTTCTTTACCTTCTCCACCTCCCTCGCCTGATCCTTTATGGGCATGTTCCTGTGTATGATCCCCATACCACCCTCGCGGGCCAGGGCTATGGCGAGGCGGGCCTCGGTCACCGTGTCCATGGCAGCGGAGACTATGGGGATGTTGAGCTTTATGTTCTTGGTTATGTATGTGGAGACGTCTACCTCGTGGGGGAGAACCTCCGAGTAATCGGGAACGAGGAGAACGTCGTCGAAGGTCAGGCCTTCCTTGACGAGCTTCTCAACCTCTACCATAGGAATATTATAAGCCTCCCTTGGCTCCCCCGATCTCGAGGATTATGTCGTAGATGAGCCTTCCGGGGATGTTGAGGGCCTGTTCTATGTGCTGGTCCGAGAGCTCTTCTAAGGTCCTGAAGTAGTGGTAAAGCTCGAAGATCTCCACAAGACAGCAGTAAAGTTCTTTTTCGAGGTCGTCCAGATCCTGCTCCACCTGCTTCTTCTGCTCTCCCTCCCGCAAGTTTTCGAGCATCTCCCTGTGGGCCTTTATCTCCTCCACGAGCTCCTTTATGTAGGCCTTCATCTTCCTGTGGTAGTCCCCTATCTTCTCGGGAAGAACCTTTGCCACCCTCTCCTCATCCTTCTGGGCGAGCCTTTTGTAGAGTTCTTTGAGCTCCTCGTGCTCCCTTATCTTCTGTATACAGGGGCCGACGCACTCTATTATGGTTCTCTTATCTTCCATCTTCTCCCTCCAGATAATAAGATAGCCTACAGCTCCTCCGAATCCAGAACTATGGTTACTGGTCCCCAGTTCCTTATGTGGACGTCCATCATGGCCCCGAATACACCCGTCTCCACCTTTAGTCCCGTCTCCCTGAATAGCTCCACGAACCTGTTGTAGAGCTCCTCCGCCTTCCTCGGCTCCTCCGCCAGCTCGAAGCTGGGCCTCCTCCCCTTTTTAATGTTCGCATAGAGAGTGAACTGGGAGATTATCAGGACCTCCCCCTTTATGTCCAGCAGGGAGTGCTGGAACTTCCCCCTCTCGTCCTCGAAGATCCTGAGCTTGGAGATCTTGTCTACCAGCTTTTTCGCATCCTCCTCGGTGTCTCCCTTCTTTACTCCCAGAAGGACGTTCAGACCTCTGCCTATCTTGCCGACTACCTTTCCGTTTACCTTAACGTGGGACTCCTCGACCCTCTGGACTACCGCCCTCATCTAACGTTCCATATTATCACCCATCCCCTGTCGTCGCCGGAGACGAGCCTCCTCCCGTTCGGAGAGAACCTGAGCCTGGTGACTATGCCCTTGTGCCCTTTGAGTATGGCGAGCACCCGCCAGTTCCTCGTGCTCCAGAGCTTCACGGTCCCGTCGAAGCCTCCCGTGGCTATCATGTCCCCTCTGGGGGAGTAGTGGACCGTGTAGACCGCTCCCTCGTGGGCCTTGAATCTCTTTACCATCTTACCGCCTGCCACGTCCCAGACTATAACATAGCCGTCGTTTCCCACCGAGACGAGCCTCCTTCCGTCGGGGGAGAAGGAGAGATCGTAAACGTAATCCTTGTGGCCCTTAAGAACCTTTGATCTTCCGTCCATGTGCCATATCCTGACCGTGGCGTCCTTGCTGGCGGAGGCGAAGATATCCCCCTTGGGAGAGAAGGCGACCGAGTAGATCCATCCCGTATGGCCCTTTAGCCTGCGCAGGAGCCTCCACTCGGTAGAGTCCCAAACACGGATTTCCCACATATCATCTCCGGAAGCGAGCTTGTCTCCAAATCTGGAAAAAGCCAGGGCCCTAACATACTCCTGATGACCTCTCAGGGTCCTTACCAGCTTCCCGAAGGGGAGCCTCCATATCTTTATGGTCCTGTCGTCCCCGGAGGAAGCTATGAAGCCCCTCCTGTTTATGGCCACGGAGAGAACCTGACCCGGGTGGCTCTTTATCTCAAGGATCTTCTTTCCCCTCAGATTCCAAACCCTTATGTAACCGTCGTCCCCGCAGGTGACGAAGAACTTACCGGCCAGATCCACATCCCTGACCGCTCCTATGTGAGCCTTTATAACCTCCTGGCCCAGGGAGACTCCTATCAGAAGAGAGAGCATCAGGCTGAGTATCTTCATCCCTATAACCCCCCATTAAATTATCGGACAATAATACAAACTCTTCCACGCATCTTTCATGGATTAGATCAGTTTTCACAGGGATGGTTAAAATATCAAGATGCACGTCCTCGTCAGGATATTCCTCAAGGAGAGCGAGGAGATAGAGGGAAAGCCCCTCTACAGGGTGATAGTTGAAGAACTCAGGAAGAAGGGAGTGAGGGGAGCTACGGTCCTTAAAGCTATACTCGGATACGGAACCACCGGAAAAATGTATTACGAGGGCATAGAAGCCCTCTCTTACGACCTGCCCGTAGTGGTGGAGTTCGTGGAAGAGGAGGAAAAGGCGCTCGGTGTTATAGAGAATCTGAAAGAGCTTTTGAGTAGCGGACTGATAACCATGGAGAGTGCGGAAGTATGGGGGTAGCCTTAGCTGTAGCTATAGGTGGTGCGATAGGATCCCTCCTCAGGTATCTGATATCCAAGTTTGTTCAGAATAAGGCGGGGATAGACTTTCCAATGGGAACTATGGTGGTGAACCTGATGGGAGCCTTCCTCATAGGTTTCGCCTTCTCCTACCTGGTGGAGAGATTGACTGTATCCCCGGAGGTCAGGGCGCTCCTGATTACGGGTCTTCTCGGAGGGCTTACCACCTTTTCCACCTTTTCCTACGAGAGCTTCAATCTTCTGTTCAACGGCGAGGGAGTCAAGTTCCTCCTTTACGTTGCAGGAACTAACCTGATCGGGATAACTATGACGATGCTCGGCTACAACCTGGGGAGGTTACTGTGAGGTGTGAGGAGGCTATCCTTCTTAGGATATTTATAGGCGAGGACGACAGACATGAAGGGAAGCCCCTTTACAAGTTTATAACCGAGTTCTGCAGGGAGAGAGGAATAGCAGGGGTGACCGTGTTCAGGGGCATATTGGGATACGGAAAGTCCTCCGTTCTGCACGAGCAGAGTCTGTTGAAGCTCCCCTCCGACCTTCCCATAGTTGTGGAGGTGGTAGACTGCGAGGAGAAGATAAGAGGTATTCTCGAGGACCTGAAGGATGTCGTGAAGAGCGGTCTAATAACTCTGGAAAGGGTTAAGGTTATAAGATACAATTGAAGGCATGGACGGGGACGCCTTCCTTTTTATGGTTCTCTCCTGGGGACTTATCTTAGGCCTGAACCTATTCTGCTTCACACTCCTCTTCACCAAGACCGAGCCTCCCGCTCCCGAAGGGGTTAAACACGAGAAGTTCGACGAGCCCGAGGAGATAACTTAGACGGGAGGCTTCAGGTAGAGGGGCTCTATCCGGAAGATGTTCTCGCCCTCCGGATTCTCCTTCAGGAACTCACAGGCGTAAATTCCTCCATAGGCTGAGAAGGGAAAGAGGGGGTGGTAGAAAGCCCCCTTCAAAAACTCTACATCCCTGAACTTCTCCAGACTCACACCGTATCCTTTCACTTCTTCACCTCTATGAAGTCTAACCTTAGAATATGTCCCCTCCTCGAACACCCTGTAAAATATGTTGGTGCTCACCTTAAGGAAAGGGACCCTCGGATAGGGAGCGGGCGTGAACCTGCCAAGGAGGTAGAGGTTCTCGAAGGAAACTATGGGCTTCTTGAAGAGGTAGGCGGTAGTCTTCATGAAGGTAACGCCTATCCTGAGGGATGTCAGATACCCAACTCCAACAGATACCGCAAAGGCGTCGAACCCACTCAGATCTATACCCTGATCCGAAAGGACCTTAGGAAGGTTTTCGAGGGTCTTCCGGGAAGAGTCCAGGTAGTGGAGGAGCCTCACCTCCCCGTCCTCTATTACGGAGAAGTTGAAGAAGGAGAAGGAGGTGTCGAGGGAGAATATTCTCATAATTCGGGGTATCTCTCGTAGTGCCTGAAGACCTGCTCCCAGGCGTAGGACACCTTAAGGAGGGTCGTCTCGTCCCAGGGCTTTCCGATGAGCTGTCCTCCGACCGGGAGGTTTCCCGCCCAGCCTATGGGGACGGAGATACCCGGCAAGCCCGCCAGGTTCACAGGAACGGTCAGGACGTCAGAGAGATACATCTCTATGGGATTCTCGAGCCTCTCCCCGAGCCTGAAGGGAAGGGTGGGCGTGGTGGGTCCTGCGATCAGATCCACTTCTCCAAAGGCCTTCATGAAGTCTTCGTATATCAGCTTTCTGACCTTCTGGGCCTTCAGATAGTAAGCGTCGTAGTATCCAGCGGAGAGGGCAAAGGTCCCGAGCATTATCCTCCTCTTGACCTCTGGACCGAAACCCTCGTCCCTCGTCTTGGAATACATATCCAACAGGTCCTGATACTCCTCAGCCCTATATCCGTATCTGACGCCGTCGTATCGGGCGAGGTTCGAGGAGGCCTCGGAGGGGGCTATTATATAGTAGGCGGGTATTGCATACTTCACGTGGGGGAGGCTCACCTCCCTGATTTCACAGCCTATATTCTCAAGCTCTTTTATGAATTTCTCAAAGATCTCCTTAACTTCCTTCTGTAGATCGAACTCGAAAAACTCCCTCGGAAGCCCCACCCTGAGGCCTTTAGGATCCTTTCTCATCTCCTCCGAGTATCTGGGGGCGGGAATCCTTGAGGAGGTGGAGTCCCTCTCGTCGTATCCGCTGATAACCTCGAGGAGCAGGGCCACGTCCTCGGTCCTCCTGGCGAACACCCCTATCTGATCGAGGGAGGAGGCGAAGGCCACGAGGCCGTATCTGGACACCCTCCCGTAGGTGGGCTTTATCCCTATAACACCGCAGAAGCTGGCGGGCTGTCTTATGGACCCTCCTGTGTCCGAGCCCAAAGAGGCGGGAGCTGATCCCACCGCCACAGTTGCCGCGGAACCTCCCGAGGATCCTCCGGGAACCCTCTCCAGATCCCAGGGATTTCTGGTGGGGAAGAAGGCGGAGTGCTCCGTTGAAGAGCCCATGGCGAACTCGTCCATGTTGGTCTTGCCTAAAAACAAAGCCCCGGCCTTCTTGAGCCTCTCTATCACCGTCGCGTCGTAGGGAGAGACGAAGTTCTCAAGTATCTTCGAGGCGCAGGTGGTTTTCTCACCCTTTATAACTATGTTGTCCTTTATCGCCAAAGGGACCCCGAAGAGGGGGGCGTTCGAAACTTTTCCGTCAAGTTTCCTGGCCTCATCGAGAGCCTTTTCGTAAAGGGGCGTTATGTAGGCCTTTACCTTGTCCTCGGTCTGGGAAAAACGTTCGTAAAAAGACTCTACCACCTCCGAGGGCTTGATCTCCTTTTTACGGATCAGATCGCGGATCTCCGCTATGCCCTTCTTCCAAAGCATGCTTATATTTTAGCGGTAGAATAGAGTCATGTGCGGGATCATAGGCTACACAGGTAAGGAAGAGGCCCTTCCCCTCCTCCTGGGTGGGCTGGAGAGGCTCGAATACAGGGGATACGACTCCGCAGGGGTGGCGCTTATAGAGGACGGGAAGCTCATAGTGGAGAAGAGGGTGGGGAAGATAAGGGAGCTGGTCAGGAGCCTCTGGGGAAAGCCCTACAAAGCCAGAACAGGCATAGGACACACCCGCTGGGCCACCCACGGAGAACCCTCCACCCAGAACGCCCATCCCCACACCGATGAGAAGGGGGAGTTCGCAGTCGTCCACAACGGGATAGTGGAGAACTACTTAGAGCTGAGGAGGGGGCTGGAGAGCGAAGGAGTGAGGTTCAGATCGGGAACGGACACGGAGGTGATAGCCCACCTGGTGGCCAGGAGCTACAGGGGGGACCTCTTAGAGGCGGTCTTAGAGACGGTCAGGAAACTCAGGGGCGCCTTCGCCTTCGCGGTTATCACGGTCCATGAACCCGATCGTATAGTGGGCGTGAAGCAGGGGAGCCCCCTCGTGGTGGGTGTGGGGGAAGGGGAGAACTTCCTCGCCTCAGACATACCCGCCATACTTCCCTACACGAGGAGGGTCATAGCCCTCAGCGACGGGGAGGTCGCGGACATAACCCCCGAGGGAGTAAACCTCTACGATTTTGGCGGAACACCCCTCACGAGGGAGATAACGGTAGTCCCCTGGGACATAATCTCCGCTGAGAAGGCGGGCTTCAAGCACTTCATGCTCAAGGAGATATACGAACAGCCCAAGGCGGTTGGAGATACGATAAGGGGGCTTATATCCTCAGGTGAAGAGCTTCCCTTCAGTCTGAAGAGCTTCAGGAGGGTTCTCATAATAGCCTGCGGGACCTCCTACCATGCGGGTCTGATAGGAAAGTTCTGGATAGAGAAATACGCCCAGGTCCCCGTGGAGGTGGTCTACGCCTCCGAGTTCAGGTATTCGGACTCTCCCGTATCAGATAAGGACCTCGTTATAGGTGTCTCCCAGTCGGGGGAGACCATAGACACCAAGTTCGCGGTTAACTACGCAAGAGAAAGGGGAGCCTACACCCTCGCGGTCGTGAACGTGGTGGGTAGCTCCATAGACAGGGAGTCGGACTTCACCCTCCACACCCATGCGGGTCCGGAGATAGGGGTCGCCGCCACAAAGACCTTCCTCGCCCAGCTGGCTGCCCTTTACTTCCTCTCGATCTCGGAGCACCCCCAGAAGGAGAGATTTCTTGAGGAGCTTCTGAAGATCCCCTCTCTGATAGAGAAAACGCTTGAAGAGGCGGAAATAGTGGAGAAGGTCGCTCAGAAGTATATGAAGGTTAAGGACTTTCTCTATCTGGGAAGATACCTGAGCTACCCGATAGCCCTCGAGGGGGCCCTGAAGCTCAAGGAGATATCCTACATACATGCGGAGGGTTATCCAGCGGGTGAGATGAAGCACGGTCCCATAGCCCTCATAGACGAGAGGATGCCCGTCGTCGTCGTGGCTCCTCAGGACAGGGTATACGAGAAGACCATCTCCAACGTGGAGGAGGTCAGAACGCGCAAGGGTAAGGTTATCTCGGTAGGCTTTAAGGGAGACGAGAAGCTTGAGAAGCTCTCGGAGGACTTCCTCCCAGTTCCTCCCGTGGAGGAGGACTTCTCACCCTTCCTGACCGCGGTTCCTCTACAGCTCCTTGCCTACCACATAGCCAGCAAACTCGGCCTCGACGTGGACCAGCCCAGGAACCTGGCCAAGACGGTCACCGTTGAGTGAAGAGGAACTCTAAAAGGGCTTTCTGGGTGTGAAGCCTGTTCTCCGCCTGGGTGAAGATGAAGTCCGCAAACCTCTCGAAGACCTCCTCCGTTATCTCCTGCCCCTTCTTGGCGGGGAGGCAGTGCATGACCAGAACGTCGTCCCTCGCGTGTGAGAGGAGCTCTTCGTTGATCTGAAAGGGCCTGAGAAGTTCCAGCTTCTCCTCCCTCTCCTCGTCCCCCATGCTCACCCACACGTCCGTGTAGACCACGTGGGCGTCCCTTACCGCTTCCACGGGGTTGGTTGTGAGATAAACGTTTCCGCCGGTGAAGTTGGAGAGATCCAGGCCCGCCTGGAGATAGTAGCTGTCTGGTCCATAGTCCTCGGGGGTGGCCACGAAGAGGTTGAGCCCGAAGAGCCCTGCCCCCACGAGCCAGGTGTTGCAGACGTTGTTCCCGTCCCCCACGTAGGCTATCTTGATGTTCTTTATCTCGTCGCCGAACCTCTCGTAGAGGGTGAAGACATCGCTGAGAACCTGGCAGGGGTGCGACTTGTCGGTGAGGGCGTTTATGACCGGGATAGAGGCCCACTTGGCGAACTCCTCGAGCCAGGTGTGGGAGTGGTTCCTCACGATCGCTCCGCTTACGTATCTGGACAGGGTTCTGGCGGTGTCTTTGACGTCCTCTCCTCTCGAAAGCTGGAGCTGGCTCTCCTGAAGGAATACCGCGTTACCCCCCATCTGGTTTATTCCCACCTCGAAGGAAACCCTCGTTCTGGTGGAGGGCTTGGTGAATATCAGGGCTATCGTCTTACCCTCGAGGACACCTTTCAGGTCCTCCTCTCCCCCCTTGACCTTCCCGGTTTTCCTGACTACATACCAAGCTTCCTCGGGATCGAGGTTCCAGAGATCTATGAAGTCTCGCTTCATGAAACTATTATCTTACAGGTTCCTGAGCTTTTCAAGAATGCGCTCCCTCTGGCCCTTCTCCCCCTCCTTGCCCTTTTCCAAGAGCTCCAGGGCGGACTCGTAATATCTCTTGGCCTCCTCCTTAAAGCCCATCTTTAAGAGAACGTCCCCTACGTGCTCGTTCACCACGGGATCGTCGTAAGCCCTTCTGAGGGAGTCCAGGAGATACTGGATGGCCTTCTCGTAGTCCCCTTTGAGGTAGTAGACCCAGCCCATGCTGTCTATGTAGGCGGGGTTGTCGGGATCCTCCAGCAGGGCCTTCCTTATGAGCTTTTCCGCCTCCTCCACCCTGGCGCTCCCATACCAGAGGAGCAGGGAGTATCCCAGGTGATTGTATAGGTCAGGATCCTCAGGATTGAGCTCCATAGCTTTTCTGAGGTTGCGCTCCGCCTCCACTATCTTTCCCAGCTGGTCGAGAACTATGGCCTTGAGGAAGTATATCCTGTACTCCCTCGGGTTTATGGAGGAGGCTCTGTCCAAAACCTTTAAAGCTTCCTCGTATCTCTTTTGATCCATAAGGAGGTTGGCCTTCAGCAGTAGGAACTTTACGTTCGCAGGATTTATCTTCAGGCCCTCTTCCACGAGCTCCCTCGCCTTGTCGTAATTCTTCAGGGAGAGGTAAACGTTCACGAGCCTCTCCATTATCCTCTCGTTCTTGGGTATCAGCTTCCTCAACTTTTCGTAAAGCTCCCTAGCTCTCTCCAGTTCGCCCGTAAGTTCGAGAGAGAGGGCGTAGGAGTAGGTGAGGTTAAGGTCCTCCGGATGCGATCTGTAAAGCTCCTCCAGTATCTCCTTAGCCTCCTCAAACCTGCCCGACTGGAGTAGCGTGAGGGCATACTGATGCTTATACTGGTAGTTATCCGGGAAGAGTTTGGTGAGCTTTTCGTATGCTTCCCTTGCCTCCTCTATCCTGCCGGTCGCCATGTAAAGCTGAGCGAGCTTTTCCAGGGCCACCCTGTTGTTGGGATCCCTCTTGAGAATGTCCCTGTAAAGGTTCTCCGCCTCGGAGAACTCCTTCCTTCCCTCGTATATCTTTCCGAGTGTCACGAAGGCAGCCTCGAAGTTCCCCTTGATCTCCAAAGCCTTCTGGAAGAACTCTATCGCTTTATCTACTTTTCCCTCGCTCAGATACAGCTGTCCGAGGAGATAGTAGGGGAACGGATTGTTGGGACTCAGCTCCGCAAACCTTCTTATCACCTCCTTAGCCTTGTCCCTTCGGTTGGACTTTATATACTCGTCCGCGAGGAATATAAGTATTTCCCTGTTCTTTGGAAACCTTCTGTAGGCCTTCTCAAGTATGTGAAGGGCCTTTGCCCTTTCGTTTTTGAGCCTGTAAATGCTGTAGAGGGCTATGTAGGGTTCTACCTTGTTCGGATACTTTCTCAGATACTCCTTCGCCAGCCTGAGGGCGTCGCTCACCTTCCTAAGGGACATCTCCAAGCGTATCGTGTCCAGATAGAGGGACGGAGTAGGCTTTTCCTCAAGAGCCTGAAGGCAGTAAAGCTCAGCGTCCCTGGGTCTGTCGGACAGATACCTGCACATAAGGTAGTCGAAGTAGTAGTTGGCTCTGGCAAGTCCCACAACAAGGAGCATCAGAAGAATGAGTCTTCCCATCAGCTCTTACCTTCCTTGTAAATGAGTATGGGGATCTCCACCTTCCTGAAGACCTCCGTGGAGGTGCTCCCAAGCAGTATCCTCTTCAGACCGGACAGCCCTTTGCTTCCCATTATC
Organism: Aquificaceae bacterium; assembly: GCA_027079305.1. Lineage (GTDB taxonomy): Bacteria > Aquificota > Aquificia > Aquificales > Aquificaceae > Hydrogenivirga. The sequence continues at coordinate 34,085 of JALWVU010000055.1, read as the reverse complement.
ACAAGCTCTATGTCCTTATCCTTCTGAACGTGATCCACTATCTCCTCCGCGGGGTCCCTTCCACTCGCAAACTCGGAGGAGACCTTGAATCCCGCCTCTTCGAACTTATCCTTGATCTTGTCCAGATACTTTTTCTTCTCCTCCCTGTATTTCTCGTAGAGGGCTTTTCCTATCCTCTCCACGAGGGGAAGGTCTATGGGCTCGTCTATGTGCAGGATCTTGATCTCCACCTGGAAGGGTTTTAGGAAGCTGAGGGCAAACTCAACGGTCCTCTCCGCGGTCTTGGAGAAGTCGTAGGCTAAGAGGACCTTCTTTCTGAACGTGGGTTCGGATCCCTTTATCACCAGAACCGGTTTCGTGCTGTGCTTTACCACCTTTTCAGCGGTTGAGCCTATCAGGATCTTCTCTATGAGACCCTTCTTGTGGCTACCTATGACCACCAGATCAGGATCTTCCTTCTCTTCCATCTCGAGTATGAGATCCCTCGGATCTCCGACGTCCACCACGAACCTCGCCTTGAGAGGCTTTAGAAAGTCCAGAAGACCTTTCAGCTTCTCTTCCGCCTCTTTCTTCTTTGTCTCCTCTATCTCCTGAAGTATGTTGAGGTCTATTACGTCCACGCTTAGGCTCTCGGGGTAAGGTATGTATATTGCGGGGGATACCGTATGAAAGAGGACGATCTCACCCCCGTGAGCTTCAACTATGGTTTTAACCGTCCTTAGAACAGCGTTGGTTATCTCGGAAAAGTCCACCGGGACGAGAACCTTCAATCCAGGAACCTCCCTACTACCTCCTCAAGGAATTCCTGTATCCTCCCGTTGGAGGCGATAATGTCCCTCTTCCTACCCTTCTCCATGATCTTAAAGCTTCCCCCCGCCTCCTTTAATATAACAACTCCGGCGTTGATATCCCATGGGTGGAGCTCGAACTCTATCAGGCCCTCGAAAATTCCTTCCGCGAGAAAGCACAGGTCCACCGCCGCGGCACCCGGCCTCCTCATAGCGGCCACCCTATCGAAGATCTCCTTGAATATACGCCAGTATGTATCGAGATCCCTAACCGCCCTCGAAGGAAAGCCGTAGGCTACCACCGAATACTTGGCCTCAGAAGTTCCGCTCACCTTTATAGATCTGCCGTTTTTGAAGGCTCCCATCCCCTTTCCTGCCCAGTATAGATCGTCGAAGTAGGGCAGGTATACCGCTCCAACAACGGGCTCTTTCCTGTAGGATAGGGCAACCGAGACACCGAATATGGGAAACCCCGCTATGTAATTCTTGGTCCCGTCGAGGGGGTCTATGTGCCAGACGAAGTCTCCATCCTCCTCACCCCCCTCCTCCTCACCCACTATCCTGTGGTCGGGAAACTTCCTCGAGAGGAAGTCCCTTATCCTCTCCTCCGAGGTCTTGTCCACGTAGCTGACAAAGTCCTTCTCAGCCTTCTCCTCTATGTTCTCGTCTTTCACCTTTCTGAAATTCTCCTTAAGAACTATGCCCCCTATAAGGGCTGCCTCCTTTGCAGCTGTGAGAAACTCCTCAAGCTCCATGCTCACTCCCTATCGTCGAGAACCTCGAGGCAGGGAAGGGTGTTCCCTTCGAGTAGTTCAAGGAACGCCCCGCCTCCGGTGGATACGAAGTCTATAGCGTTGTATACACCCGCCCTGTGTATGGCGTGATCGGTATCCCCTCCTCCCGCTATGGTGAGGGCAGGAGACTGAGCTATCATCTTGGCGGTCTCAAAAGTTCCGTTCTTAAACCTGTCGAGCTCGAAGACACCCATAGGGCCGTTCCATATTATCGTCTGGGCGTCAGATAGGATTTCCCTCAGTAGCTCGATGGACACGGGGCCTATATCGAGTCCTTTCCAGCCGTCGGGTATCTCCTGCCAGGGAACTACTCTGGTGGGCGTGTTGTCTGAGATCTCCTGGCCTATTACAAAATCCACAGGCAGGTAGAGTTTGACGTCAAGCTTCTTAGCTATATCCAGTATGTCGAGGGCGGTAGGGATCAGATCCTCCTCAACAAGGGAGCTTCCTACCCTGTATCCCATAGCTTTTATGAAGGTAAAGGCCATGGCCCCGCCGATGAAGAGCTTGTCTACCCTCTTGAGGAGGTTCTTTATTATCCCCAGCTTGGTGGACACCTTGGCACCCCCGAGGATAGCCACCACAGGTCTCTGGGGGCTTATCATCGCCTTCTCGAAGTAGTTGATCTCTTTCTCTAAGAGGAATCCCATCACCGCCGGCTTGAGAAACTTGGGAACGAGGTAGACGGAGGCGTGCTTCCTGTGGCAGGTCCCGAAGGCATCGCTCACATAAACCTCTCCCAGACTGGCCAGCTCTCTGGCGAAACCTTCCTCTCCCTTCGTCTCCCCCTCGTGGAAGCGCAGGTTTTCAAGAAGGAGGATCTCCCCCTCTCCGAGGCTCTCGACCATACCCTTTACTTCTTCTCCCACACAATCGGGAGCGAGCTTGACTTCCACATCCAGAAGGCGGGAGAGCCTCTTGGCTACTGGGGCCAGGGAATACTTAGGATCCCTTCCCTTCGGCCTTCCCAGGTGGGACATCAGTATCGTTTTAGCCCTCGCGTCCATCAGATACTCGACCGTCGGGAGGGAAGCCCTTATCCTCGTGTCGTCCACTATGTTTCCCTGCTCGTCTATGGGAACGTTGAAGTCGACCCTGACGAGGACCTTTTTACCTTTGACCTCTGTGTCCCTCAAGGTCTTCTTGCGGTGCATGGCTTAAAATTCTACCATAAGCGCATCAGCTTACCCTTATAATACTCTTGAGAAAAGATGAACAGCGACGCCCCTCTAAAGATAGAGGTAAAGGATCTTAACTTTTACTACGGTCGCGTCCACGCCCTCAGGGACATAAATCTGAAGGTCTACGAGAAGAAGGTCACCGCCATAATAGGCCCCTCCGGATGCGGTAAGACGACGCTCCTCAGGTGCTTCAACAGAATGCACGATCTTTATCCGGGAAACAGATACGAGGGCCAGATAGTCCTCCACCCAGACGGGATAAACATAGTCGGAAGGGACGTGGATCCCATAATGATCAGGATGCGGATAGGCATGGTCTTCCAGAAGCCCAACCCCTTCCCCAAGTCCATATACGAGAACGTGGCCTACGGGCTGAGGCTCAAGGGAATTAAGAAGAAGAGCCTTCTCGACGAGAAGGTGGAGCAGGCCCTCAGGGGGGCGGCCCTCTGGGATGAGGTGAAGGACAGACTCCACGAGAACGCCTACTCCCTCTCGGGAGGCCAGCAGCAGAGGCTCTGCATAGCGAGGGCCATAGCCCCCGAACCCGAGGTCCTCCTATTCGACGAGCCCACCTCCGCTCTCGATCCCATATCCACCGCCAAGATAGAGGACCTGATCGTTGAGCTAAAGAGCAGGCTGACCATAATCATCGTCACCCACAACATGCAGCAGGCGGCGAGGATATCCGACTACACAGCCTTCATGTATATGGGGAAGCTCGTGGAGTTCGGCCCCACAGAGAAGATATTCACCAAACCGGACGAGAAGCTCACCGAGGACTACATAACGGGAAGGTTCGGATAGATCCCATGGATGAGAGGGAGATCCAGCTGATCGGGAGAACCTGGAGCCTCCTGAACCTCATCTGGTTCATCATGTTCTTCTCCCTCCTCGCTTACACAGTTCTGGGAATACTCCTCAAGAGTTACGTGAGTTTCTCCTTCGGGGAGGAGACCCTCGGGAAGATGAGAACGCTCTTCTACCTGCTGAGCCTCGGAACCATAACCTACTCGGTCTACGCCAGGAGGAGCTATATAAGGAAGGCATTGGAAGAGAGGAAACTGGAAAGGGCGCTCGAGATATACAGGATAGCGGTGATAGTCTCCCTCGGCATATCGGAGTTCATAGGAGTTTTCGGATTTCTTCTCCTGCTCATGGGAGACAGGTTCTACGGATTCCCCCTGATAATAACCGCCGGGCTCGTAATGCTCTACCACAGACCTAAGAGAGGAGAGGTGCTTTCCCTCAGAGATCACCGTTGATCCTGGTCCTTCTTTTTTCCTCCTCTTCCGCCCTGTGGACCCTCACCACCACCCACCACATCCCTTTCGGAACGAGCAGGTAAGCGACTGTGGCAACGGACAGAAAACCCTTCCAGAAGGCGTCGAACACGGGACTCGCCACCATGAGGTAGGCACTGTATACGGTCACCCCGGCGAACAGGAGGGCCAGGTATCTGAACTTCTCTTCACCCCTAAGCTTTCCGTAAGCGTAGAAGAAGGCGTAGCCTCCCGCGCTGAGAACGTAGAAAAAACCAGCGGCCAGAAGGACAACGACCTCGAAGGGATCCCTCATGCGGGCTTCACCTCCACGGAAGGTGCCCTCCTGCCTATCGTCGCTATGTCATACAGGAAGACGAGGTAGGAGAGGAAGAAGAGAATTCCGAAGCCGAACCTCCAGAGGTAGGGAACGCTGACCCATGGATGCATCTGGGCTGTTATGTAGTCCTGCCAGGTGGCGCCTCCTACAGCCCTCTCCAAGAAGGTCTGGGCAAAGCCCGCCACGAGAAGGGCACCCACCATACCCACCATGGAAAGGATCATACCTATGTAGGCTACCCTCCAAGCTCTGCTGTCGAGGATCGGGCCCTCGGGAGCTCTCACGTGCTGAAGGATTATATAAACGAAAACTATGTTCGTTGCCACGTAAGCGCCGAAGAAAGCCAGGTGTCCGTGAGAGGCAGCCATCTGAGTTCCGTGGGAGTAAAGGTTTATCTGGGGTAGCGTGTGCATGAAACCCCACACTCCAGCCCCGAAGAAGTTTCCAAAGGCTTGTAGGAATATCCAGAACAGGGCAGGCCTGTTTACGGTCTGGAGCTTGTGAACGCCAGCATCGTAGACCGCATGAACTATCATGGCCACGAGAGGAATGGGCTCCAAAGAGGAAAAGAAACCACCTATCCCTAACCAATATTCGGGAGTTCCTATCCAGTAGTAGTGGTGTCCCAGACCCAAAATTCCCGTTCCGAAGACCAAAAGAACTTCCAGATAGAGCCAGCCCTCTATTATCCTCCTTGGAGTTCCCAGAACGTGCATGAGGGCCCATCCCATAAGAACACCCACGAGAACCTCCCAGGTCGCCTCCACCCAGAGATGAACCACCCACCACCACCAGAACTGATCGTGTGTTATGTTAGGAGTAAAAAACATACCTGCGACATAAAGGCCAGCAAGGGCTAAAAGATCAATCAGGAGAACACCCATAAGCCCTGTAATCCTTCCCGATTTAAAAACCGTGGCGGCAACGTTGAAGTATATGATGAGCATAACCGCCACTATGCCTATGTCTGCCCACCTGGGCGCCTCGATGTACTCCCTCCCTTCAGTTATGAACCAGAGAGTAAAAAAGTCCCCCTGTCCTATTTGCTTGAAAATATACACCAGAACCACAACTCCCACCGCGGCGGTAAGCAGAAACCAGGCGAGCTTACCCAGCTTGGCCCCCACCACGTCCCTGCCGGTTTCGTATGGCAGAAGCCAGTATATCCCTCCTATGAAGCCCATCAAAAGCCACACGACCATGGCGTTTATGTGGAGCATCCTCGTTATTGAGAAGGGGAGAACTTCGTATAGAAAGCTTGGATTTATATACTGGTAGGCGGCTACCAGACCGAACACAAGCTGAGCTCCGAAGAGAACAATCGCTACGGAAAAGTAAAGTAAGGCTATCTTCTGACTCTCGTAGAGCTTGCTCATGTTACAACCTCCCCTTCAAAACTCAACAAGCTTGGACTCCCCGAAGTGATCGGGGAAGCCGTTCGTGTCTATGGCGGACATCCACTTGAGGTAGGCGACCACCGCCTTAGCCTCTTCCTCCGTCAGGTGCAGGTTGGGCATCCTGCGCGTCCACGTGGCGAACTTGTCGGGATTCATTAGAAACCTGACCATAGCCTCCTCCTTGGTCTTAGCTCCCGTCATGGGGATCATGATCTTCTCCCACTTGGGATCGAGCCAGGCTTTCGTCAGATCGGGAGCGTAGTAGGCTCCGTTTCCCAGGAGTGTGTGGCAGTCCATACAGTTCCTGCTCTGGATGGTAAGCTTTCCCTTCGTAAGGAGCCTCATGGCCTCCTCACGTGTGTATACCTTTTCGAAGAGCGGTTCGTCCCCGAGAATCACGGGCCTGTATCTCCCGGTCTCCGCATCGAGCTGGTAGCCGATCTTCTTGTTTATCACGGTGGGATCGGGGATTCTACCCTTACCTATCGCGGTCTGTCGCATGGTGTCGAAGGTAAGTATCCACAGGAAGGTGAACATAACGAGGGATCCCACTATAGCGAAGCGCTTCCAGAAGACTGGATCGAGCCAGCTACGACCCCTCGTTAGGATGGTTCCGCCCACGAGCGTCAAAAGAAGGGAAGCTACTACGATCTCGAGCCAGCTAAAATCCATGGCTCTCCCTCCTTATCTTTTAAAATAAGTGCTTACTTACCTCGGTCAAGGAGAAATTAGGTCCAACGAGGTATTCCAAAGTCAAGATGTCCCGAACTCAGCTCTTAGAAAGCTCTCCTTTTATCCAGTCTATGGTCTTCACAGGAAGAGGCTCGAATCCATATTTCCCCGCGAGGTAGTAGCTCATCCAGTCCCCGACGTGTATTAGATGCAGGACCCTCGCCAGGTAGGAGTTCCCGTCCCCGCCTATGGCCACGGGGACTATACCGAGGTCCTTGAGGAGCCTTATCGTTATGTCCACCCTTCTCCTGACCCTGTCGTGATCCTTGGGATCAAACATAACTACGAAGGCGCACTTGGACCTTATCTCAGCGTTGTCGAGGCCCACCACCTCGTTGTGGTGCATCTCGGGGAGGACCGCGAAGTAGGCCTGCGTTTTGGAGTTCTCGTTTATCTGAGTCTTCCATCTGAAGGCGCAGGCTTCTGTCAGGGGCGTGGCGTAGATTATCGGAATGTATCCGTAGAGCCTCTGAGCTATCTCCTCCCCTTTTTTCTTTATCTCCTCGTAGTTGGACTTCAGGTTTTCCTTCGCGTCCTCGAGCTCTTCCTCATCAATACCGAGGATGGCAAGGATTTTGGAAAGCATGTACCCGAGGGCGTATCTGGGAGCGAGGCCTCCGGGGATCTTGAGGTGGAGAACACCGCTACCCTTGGCGAGCTCCTCCAGCTTACCGCCCGAGCTTATACACACTACGGTCGCTCCCCTCTCCATGGCGGTCTCGAAGTTGCTTATGGTCTCCTCCGTGTTTCCGCTGTAGCTGGTGCAGACGACAAGGTGCTCCTCCCCGTTCACGTATCCGGGAAGGCCGTAGCCTCTGTAGGAGAGGGAGATAACTTTACATCCCCTGTGTTCGAGCCAGGACTTGGCTATGTCCCCCACTATACCGGAGCCCCCCATACCGCAGAAGGTTATGGTCCTGTAGAGGGAGCGGTCGATGTCCAGCTTCTCCCACTGGAGCTGGTCCGGAAAGCTCTTGAGCATCTCCTCAGGACTCATGGCGCCCCTCCTTTCAAACGCCGTTCTATTATAACCCTAAGCTCCTCAGACCGCCTTAAAACCTCCCCGTGGGGAAGAGATGTCCTGAAGCCGTCTCCCTCAAAGTGTGTCCTCACACCCTCATAAAACTCCAGAACCTTCTTTATAGGGGGCTGCTGGGGGATCCCCACCTTCTCCGCTAGCTTGGAGGCCATATAGAAGCCCACCGTCTGGAGCCCGGACTCCTGCCTTATCAGGGAGAGGATCCTCTTGGTCTCCTTCGAGATCTCCTCCCTCTCATGGGCTTCCCTGTAGAGGAAATCGGTGAACTCCTCCTCCCAGAGCTTGCCGAGCCACATGGGACCACCGAGACTGAACCTGGTCCCGCACAGAGGACAGCGCTCCTTTATCTTTAAAGGATCGAAGACCGCTTCGCGGTTCATGCAATTAAAGCAGTAAAGCAGGTATCCCACCTGATCAAGCAGGGAGTTGGTGAGCTTTGCACCCCTCTCTTTTACGAAGAAGAGCTTGAAGTAGTGAAGGTGGGAGTAGGCAAAGATGGGTATCATGGCTATATCGTGCTGGGCGGCGAGCTCTATAACCTTTTTGATGAGAATCCTTATCCCTACCTCGTGCTTGAACTCGTTTCTCAGAGGTTTAGCTCCGTATCTCCTTACGCAGGTCTTGGGGTATGTTCCCGATAGGGGTGCGGTGTCCGTGGCGGTGAGGCTCAGAATACCTCCCCTTTTCATACCAAGGGCTACGGACTCTACGAAGGGAACGGGCGTCCCGAAAGGATCCAGGTCAACGTAGTCGAAGCCGAAACCCCAGCTCTTCCTCATAAAGAAGTTGGCATCCTCCCTGTGAACCTCGTATCTCTCCTCCGGGATCTCATTGAGCCTGAAGTTCCCCCTCATTATCTCCACAGCCTTTTCGCTTATGTCGTTGGCGAAGACCTTCCCCACACAGGAGGTCTCCTTCAGGAACCTTATCGCCCTTATCCCGCTTGCGGAGAGTGGGTCCGCCACCATGAGCTCCCGTCCGAGCTTCCTGCAAAGATACTCGAGACCCAGGACAGCGAGGTCCCTGTTGACCCTCATCTTAGGGTTGTAGAAGACGGGCATGTCCGAGGAGACTATCTCTCTTATCTCTGGGACATGTATTTTGGCTTTACCTTCTTGGATTATTTTCATTCTTTTCTCATGGGGGTACCGGGAGTCGAACCCGGACGGCCTTACGGCCCGCGGATTTTAAGTCCGCTGCGTCTGCCAGTTCCGCCATACCCCCGCAAGAATATATTTTAATTAAGCCCAACCATGAAAGATCCCATAGTTGCGGTAGCAACCCCCTTTGGAGAAAGCGCCATAGGAGTTGTAAGGCTTTCCGGCAAAGGTGTGCTCAACATAGCCAGGAGGTTTTTCAGGACGAGGTCCCAGATAAAACCCAGATTTGCCCACTTTGGAACCCTTGTGGATGAAAAGGAAGAGATAGTAGATGAAGGCATCCTCATATACTACAAAGCTCCCAGAAGCTACACCGGAGAAGATATGATAGAGCTGTCCCTACACGGAAATCCTCTGATACTGAAGAAAGCCCTCGATCTCTTTCTCAAGGCAGGATGCAGGCTTGCGGAACCAGGAGAGTTTACAAAGAGGGCCTTCCTTAACGGCAAACTCGACCTCGCCCAGGCGGAGGCGGTCGCGGAGTTGATCACCGCAAAGACCGAGCTTGCAAGGAAAGCTTCCATACGCCAGCTCAAAGGAGAGCTGAGTAAGTATGTAAACTCCTTAAGAGAAAGTCTTTTAGAGCTTTCCGCCTACATAGAAGCGGACATAGAGTTTTCCGAGGAGGACATCCCCACCTTAACAAAGGAACAGGTCCTCAGCATGGTGGAGAGGATTCTGGAAGGTATAGACCAGCTCCTCAAGACCGCAAAAACAGGGAAGTTTCTGAGAGAGGGCATGAGGCTGGCGATAGTTGGAAGGCCCAACGTAGGAAAGTCTTCCCTCTTCAACGCCCTTCTCAGGGAAGAGAGAGCAATAGTTACTGACATAGAAGGAACAACGAGGGATTACATAGAGGGAACGCTGAACATAAAGGGCATACCCGTGGTGCTCGTGGATACAGCGGGCATAAGGGATGCAAAGGACCCCGTGGAGAAGATAGGCGTAGAGAGGAGTGTGAAGAAGATAGAGGAGGCGGACGTAGTTCTCTTCGTTCTTGACGGCTCCGTGGGCGTTAAGGAGGAGGATCTGAAGATCTACGAGAAGGTGAAGGACAGAGATACCATAGTCGTGATCAACAAGATAGATCTGGGGGAAGCCCCCCTACCTCTTGAAATTTTCGAGGGACATTCTATAATAAAGGTTAGCGCCCTTACAGGACACGGACTAAAAGACCTTGAAGAAGAAATTCTTAGAAAAGCTGGTTTGGTAGTCCAAGAAGGATTAAACGTATATGTTTCGGTCAGGCACGAGGAGCTTCTCAGGAAGTCCAAGGAAGTTCTTGAAAGATTTAGGGATAAATACGAGAAGGAGGACATAAGCCCAGAGATAGCCATGCTCGACATAAGGGAGGCGGCGGATTACTTGGGTGAGATAGTGGGGCATATAACTACTGAAGACGTTCTTGGAAGTATATTCTCGAGGTTTTGCATAGGAAAATAATCAGGAGGAAGGTATGCAGGAACTGGAAGAGAAAAAGATCTACACCCTCGAAGAGCTAAAGAAAATGACCCTGCAGGAGCTTCAGAAGCTTGGAAAGGAGCTGGGTCTCCAGAGAACCACCGGTCTGAAGAAGGACGAGCTTATAGAGAGGATCCTCGGCGCACAGGCTAAGGACGAAGGGCTCGTTTTCGTGAAGGGCGTCCTCGAGATACTCCCAGAGGGATACGGTTTTATGAGGAGCGCCCAGAACAACTACATGCCAAGCTGGGATGATGTTTATGTAGCCCCTTCCCAGATAAAAAAGTTCGGTCTTAGGACCGGAGACACCATAGTTGGATTTGCAAGGCTTCCAAAGGAAGGGGAAAAGTATAAGGCCCTCATAAAGATGGAGGCGGTAAACGGTCTCCCCGCGGATCCGGAAGTTCTCAGGAACAGACCAACCTTTGACAAGCTTACACCTTACCATCCGACAGAAAGGTTTAACTTAGAGTTCGATCCCAGAGAGCTTTCCACGAGAGTGATAAGCCTTGTAGCTCCCATAGGTAAAGGACAGAGGGGTATGCTGGTAGCTCCTCCCAAGGCAGGCAAGACCGTCCTCCTACAGAAGATCTCAAGAGCACTTATACATAACCATCCCGAAGTTTATCTGATCATACTCCTCATAGACGAGAGGCCCGAGGAAGTCACGGAGATGAGGAGGATAGTGGGAGACGGAGCGGAGGTTATAGCCTCCACCTTCGACGAGCCACCCGAAAGGCACATGCAGGTGGCGGAACTCGTCATAGAGAAGGCCAAAAGGCTCGTGGAGCTTAAGCAGGATGTGGTCATACTTCTTGACTCCATGACCAGGTTCGCGAGGGCCTCCAACGCTGTGACACCGCCAACCGGAAGGGTTCTCTCCGGAGGTATAGAGGCAACCGCCCTCCAGAGACCCAAGAAGTTCTTCGGAGCGGCGAGGAACATCGAAGAAGGAGGATCCCTAACCATAATAGCTACCGCCCTGATAGAGACAGGATCGAGGATGGACGATGTGATCTACGAGGAGTTCAAGGGAACTGGAAACATGGAGATACATCTGGACAGGCGACTCATGGAGAGAAGGGTCTTTCCCGCCATAAACATAGAGAAATCGGGAACGAGGAAGGAGGAGCTTCTGGTGGAGGACTGGGAGCTCCAGAGGATGTGGGTCCTGAGGAAGTTCCTCTCCACCATGGATCCTGTAGAAGCGATGGAGTTCCTTCTCGACAAACTAAAGCGCTTCAAGACCAATAGGGAATTCCTAAAAGCGATGAACGCGTAGTATAATACTTAGCTTCGGAGGTAAAGTGGAATGAAGAAGGGAATACACCCAGAACTCCAGCCCACCACCTTCGTGTGCGGTTGCGGGAACACCTTTACTTTGCTCTCCACCAAGGGTGGAACGGTCCACGTGGAGGTATGTAACCAGTGCCATCCCTTCTACACCGGGAAACTGAGGCTCAAGCCCATGTTCTTAGAGATAGCCTCACCCGGTGAGAAGAAGGAAGGTTGATGCTCAAGAAGGAGCTTGTAGATAAGCTGGAAAAGCTCAGCACCAGATACAGAAAGCTCGAAGAGGATCTATCCAAGCCCGACGTAATTCAGGATATAAAGAAGTACAGAGAGCTGAGTAAAGAACACAAGGAACTTTCGGAGATATACGAGACCTATCAGGAATACAAGAGGGCCCTCAAGGAACTCAAAGAGGCCAAGGAGCTCCTGAAAAGTCCAGAACCTGAGCTGAGGGAACTTGCACAGGAGGAGGTTGAGAAACTCCAGCGAAAGATTTCAGAGCTTGAAGAAAAGCTAAAGTTCCTCCTCGTTCCAAAGGATCCAAACGATTCTAAAAACGTCATACTTGAGATAAGAGCCGGAACGGGGGGAGAGGAGGCGGCCCTCTTCGTGGCGGACCTTCTCAGGATGTATCAGAAGTATGCGGAGGACAAAGGGTGGAAGTTTTCCATACTCAGTGCAAATAAAACAGGTTTGGGAGGCTACAAGGAGGTCATAGCCTTGATAGAAGGCGAGGGGGCCTACTCGAGGCTCAAGTTCGAGAGCGGTGTCCACAGGGTTCAGAGGATACCGGTGACCGAGTCCGGTGGGAGGATACACACCTCCACCGCAACGGTTGCGGTCCTTCCAGAGGCAGATGAGACGGATGTGGAGATAAATCCTCAGGATCTGAGGATAGAAACCTTCAGGGCATCCGGTGCGGGAGGACAGTATGTAAACACCACAGAAACCGCGGTTAGAATAACACACCTGCCCACCGGTATAGTGGTATCCTGTCAAGATGAGAGATCCCAATTTCAGAACAAGCAGAAGGCCCTACGGATTCTTTACGCCAAGCTCAAAGACTACTACGAGAGGAAAAAGAGGGAAGAGATAGCGAAGGAGAGGAAGGAGCAGGTGGGAACGGGGGAAAGGAGCGAGAAGATAAGAACCTACAACTTTCCCCAGAGCAGGGTAACGGACCACAGGATAAACCTGACCCTTTACAAACTACAGGACATACTTGAAGGCAAACTCGATGAGATAATAGAAGCTCTCAGGGCTAAGGAGCTGGAGGAGAGGTTAAAGCTCGTGGAAACCTCCTAAGAGCCTTTGAAGGGTATGCTTATCCAGAGCTCTTCCCTGTTGTCCTCGTTCTTCTTAAGGAGGACATCTATTCCTGCAGCATCGAACTGGGGATACTTGGAGAATAGAGAGATAAGATCCTCCTTGAGCCTCTCCACCATGCTGGGAGGTAGACCCTGCCTCTCGTAGCTCAGGACGAGCATCAACCTCTGCTTGGCAACGTCCTTGCTCTTTCTCTTAAAAAGAGACCCCAAGTTCAGCAACCCTAACCTCCAAAGAACCTGCTGAGAAACCCTTCCTTCTCCCCGTATCTCTCAAATGGCACTTCCTCCCCGAGGGTTCTTCTGGCAAGATCCACTATCGCCTTGGCAGCGTTGTATTTAGGATGCAGGACTATAGGCTCTCCCCTGTTGGTGAAGTCCACCAGCTTTTCCTCTTCAGGTATTATCCCTATCAGGGGAGCCTTTAGGATGTCCTCTATGTCCTCCACCGAGAGCATCTCTCCCCTCTTGACCATCTTCCACTTTATCCTGTTGATTATTATCCAGTAATCCTCCTTCTCCATGCTCTCCAAAAGACCGATCACACGGTCCGCATCCCTGACGGAGGAAACCTCCGGGTTCACCACTATGTAGGCCCTGTCGGAGGGGCTAACCGCTATCTTGAAACCCTGCTCTATCCCAGCGGGCGAATCTATGATTATGTAGTCGAACTCCCCCTTGGACTTTATATCCTTCACCAGCTCCAGCCACTTTTCCGTATTCACCGCGTCCTTGTTCTTGGTCTGGTTTGCGGGAAGCAGGTAAAGGTTCAACCCCCTCTTATCCTTAACGTAGGCCTTTTCGGGGGGGACCCTGCCCTCTAAGACGTCGAGTATGTCGTAAACTATCCTGTTCTCGAGGCCCAGGATCATGTCCAGGTTTCTGAGCCCTATGTCCGCGTCTATGAGAAGGACCTTCTTTCCGAGCTTTGCGAGAGCTACTCCCAGGTTGGCGGTTACCGTGGTCTTTCCTACGCCTCCCTTTCCAGAGGTTACTACTATTACCTCGGTCATAACTTTCTCCTCTTATACCTTCTCTAAAACTATCATACCATCCTCAACCTTGGCTACTTCCGGATAACCCGGTGAAACCCTCTCCGAGTCCTCAGATATAGCTATCTTCTTACCTATTCTGATCTGCTGGGGTTCCATCCTGAGGGCCACAACGACCGCGCTCTCGTCCCCCAAGGCACCCGCTATGGCTATGCCCCTGAGGGCTCCCATAATAATAATATTACCCACAGCTACCACCTGAGCATCCTTGTTGACGTCACCCAGAACGAGAACGTCCCCGCCGTGCTCCACCTTCTGCCCAGACCTGAGAGGCTTGTCAACTATCAGGAGCCTGTCCTTTTTCTCTGATTCTCTTTTCTCTTTAAGGCCTACCTTCTTTATGCTCTCGAGGTTAAGCTCCCTCAGAAATTCCTCCAGCTCCCTTACAATATTCTCCGACAGCTCCTCCGCGTTCTCTATGATGAAGTAGCTCCCCTGAAAGAGCTTACCCTTTACTCTGTTTCTTATCTCTTCCTTGAGTGCGTTCAGATCCCCGTCTTCCTTTATTCTCAAAGCTATTACTGGAAGGGTTATCCCCCTTATCTCTATCACGCTTTCAATATTATATCACCGTAGCCTTGGATCCCTTCACTTCCTCATTATCTCCGAAAGCATCTGGATTACCGTATCTATCCTGTGGTTGAGCTGGAACATCTCCTGGCGGAGTTGATTCACCTCCTGCCTTACTTGACTTGTCTGATCATCTATCTTCTGGTCGAGCCTTGAAATCTCGCTCTTGAGCTGTCCTATCTCCTGCCTCACCTGTCCCATTTCCTGTCTCAGTTGCCCGATCTCCTGCCTTACCTGCCCTACCTGCTCATCTATCTTCTGGCCCAGTTGATCTATTCTCTGATTTAGATACCTGAAGTCCTGCTCCTGCTTGTTTTCAAGCTTTTCAATTCTCTCCTGTATCTCCTTGCTCCTTTCCTCAACTACCTCGTAGATTACCTCCAAGGTTACCTTCTTTATAACTCCCCTCGCCCTTTCCAGCATCGCCTTAATAACTTACCCCGGACGTAGAGTGAATGCAACTCGCCGAGTTCAGTGCTCATGGTGATGATGGAAGGCTCTCCCCTCCTTCAGGAGGGGGCAGGAGGGTGGACAGGAGTAGCCTTCCCTCTCTATCTGGATGGTGGTGTGCTCTATGCCGTATTTCCTCGCTATCTCCTCCACATCCCTCAGTATGTCGTTGCAGGCCTCCACGTCGCTCACAACAACGTGGGCTGTGAGGACCACGTTCCCCGCGGTTATGGACCATATATGAAGATCGTGAACGTCCAGAACGCCTCTGACATTCCTTATCTCCTCCTCTATCTCCTCGGGGTCTATCGCGGAGGGGACCAGTTCCAGGAGAACATTCAGAGACTCCCTTATGACCGAGTAGGCACCGGGGAGTATCAGCAGGGATATGGCTATGCTCAGGATAGGGTCCGCCAGATAGAACTTCCACAGGGTCACCGCAAGTCCCGCAAGGATCGCGGCCACCGAACCGAGTGTGTCCGTCACCACGTGGAGGAAGGCGGCCTTGACGTTTATGTTCTCCCCCGCCCTTCGGAAGAGGAGGTAGCCCGCCACCAGGTTTATAAAGAGACCTATCGTGGCTATGAGGAGCATCTGGGGACCGAGAACGGGCTCAGGCCTTATGAACCTCTGAAAGGCCTCGTAGGCTATGTATCCTATAAGGCCTATCAGAAACACACCGTTCACGAGGGCGGCGAGGACCTCGAGCCTGTATAGGCCGTAGGTCATCCTCTTCCCCTTTGCCCTCTGAACTAAAAGCTGGGCCACGAGGGCTATGAAGAGGGAGACGCTGTCGGTGAGCATGTGCCCCGCGTCCGAGAGGAGGGCGAGGGAGTTGGTGAGGAAACCGCCTATGAGCTCCACAAAGGCGAAGGTGAAGATCAGGAAGAGGCTTATCCCGAGGGCCTTTACGCTACCGCTCCTGTCCATTTCTAAAATATTATTGCCGTGAGGAAGTAGTCGGATATGAGTATGAGCATCGAGGAGGTCACCACCGAGTTGGTTGTGGCCCTTCCCACCCCTTCCGTTCCACCGCTCGTGTAGTATCCGAAGTAACAGCTCACCGTGGCTATTATGAAACCGAAGACGAAGGCCTTGTAAAGTCCGCCTACTATGTCGAAGAACTCGGTCAGGTCCACCATCTTCTGCCAGTAGAGGTATTCGTTCACACCGAAGAGCTTGGTGGCCACCAACCAGCCCCCAAATATGCCCGAAACGTTTGAGAGTATCGTGAGTAGGGGAACTCCTAAGGTGGTGGCGAAGAGCCTGGGAGTTACAAGGTATCTCACTGGGTTCACCGCCATCACCTCGAGGGCGTCTATCTGCTGGGTTATCCTCATGGTCCCTATGCTCGCGGTCATGGCTGAACCCACCCTCGCCACCACCATGAGGGAGGTCAGAACCGGTCCCAGCTCCCTTCCCATCGAAAGGGCCACGACCGCCCCTATCAGGTATTCCGCGTTGAACCTGTGGAAGGTGGAATAAGTCTGGAGGGCGATGACGCCTCCCGTGAATGCGGAGGTGATCACGACAACGAGGGAAGTCTCCGCCGCTATGTAAGTGAACTGGCTGACGAAGTGCCTTATCTTGGGAGGCTTCCTGAAGAGGAAGTAGACCGCCTGGATGGCCAGCAGGGTCGCCTTCCCCACCTCCTCCGAGAGCCTGAGGAGAAAGTCCATCTCAGAAGCTCCTTATATGTTCTAAGTAGAACCTGTAGCGCTCCTTTACCTCCTCCATGAAGTCCCCTCCCAGCTTCTCCAAGAGGGCGTCCGCCAGGACTATGGCGAGCATAGCTTCCCCCACGACGGAGGCGGCGGGGACCGCCACCACGTCCGTCCTCTCCTTACCCGCCCTCAGCTCCTCTTTGGTCTCTATGTCCACGCTTCTCAGGGGGTTCTTGAGGGTGGGAATGGGCTTCATGCTCACCCTAACGATTATGGGCATGCCGTTGGTTATCCCTCCCTCGGTTCCCCCGAGGTTGTTTGAGTATCTGAAAAAACCTCTTTCGGGATCGTAACCTATCTCGTCGTGGACCTGGGAGCCGAGCCTTTTTGCGCTCTCCACACCAAGGCCTATCTCCACCGCCTTCATGGCCTGTATGCTCATCATCGCCTGGGCTATCCTCCCGTCTATCCTCCTGTCCCACTGAACGTGGCTCCCAAGACCGGGGGGAACTCCGACCGCGAATACCTCGAAGATGCCTCCCGCGCTCTCCCCCTTCTCCCTAACACTGTCTATGTATTTCTTGAACTCATCATCCTTTGAGGGATCGGGGAAACGGACCTCAGACCTCTCCGCGAGCTCGTGCCTTTTGATCAGATCCTCCTCCTCAATGGGGAAGGTGCACTCCCCTATGCTGACCACGTAGCTCCCTATCCTTATTCCGAACTCTTCGAGGAACCTCTTGCATACAGCCCCCACCGCCACCCTCGCGGCGGTTTCCCTCGCTGAGGCCCTCTCGAGTATGTTCCTGAGATCCCTCTGGTTGTATTTGATCCCCCCCGGGAGGTCCGCGTGTCCGGGCCTGGGTCTTGTGAAGGGAACAACAGATTCGGAAGGCTCCCCCTCGGGGGACATCCTCTCCTTCCAGTTCTCCCAGTCCTTGTTCTCTATCCAGAGGGTTATGGGGGAGCCTGTGGTCCTCCCGAACCTCACTCCCGAGAGTATCTGGACCCTGTCCTTTTCTATCTTCATCCTCCCCCCGCGCCCGTATCCCCTCTGCCTCCTCTCGAGGTCCCTGTTTATGTGCTCCGGTTTAAGCTCGAGATTGGCGGGGATCCCCTCCAGTATGGCGGTAAGGCCTCTACCGTGGGACTCTCCCGCGGTCAGGAATCTTAAGAAACGGAGGGACATCTACTCCTTGGGAACACGGGCCGCCTTGACCACCTTCCCGGCCTTGAGGCACTTGGTGCAGACGTATATCCTCTTCACGGTCCCGTCTGGGAGCCTCACCCTCATCTTGTGGACGTTGGGCTTGAAGAGTCTGGGGTTCCTCTCCGCGGAGAAGGTAACCCTTCTCCCGTGCATCACCCTCTTACCGCATATCTCACAGGCAGCCATCCTTTACCTCCGGAGAGCTAAGTATTGTATCAGAAATCAGCTCAGGTGTCTCCTGAAGAACTCTACAGCGAGCCTCCAGGCGTCCTGGGCCACGTCCTCGTTGTAAACCTCGGGCCTCTTGTCGTTCAGGAAGGCGTGGTTCACTCCCGCATATACCTTCGCCTGGGCCTCCACACCGTTCTTCCAGACGTCCTTGAATATGTCTATCACGCTGTCGTTGTTCACGAACTCGTCCTTCTCAGCCATTATGAAGAAGATGGGAACCTTTATACTGTGGGGATCTATCGGGGCGAGCTGGGGAAGTCCGTAGAAGGGAACGCTCGCGTCTATCAGATTGGAAAACTTGCTGGCGAAGTACATCGATAGGGTCCCCCCACAGCAGAAGCCCGTAACACCTACCTTAACTGGATCCGTCTTGTCCAGGTTTCTCAGGTATTCGACGCTGGCCTTGAACATGGCGTCCACTTCCTCCATCCTGCTCTGAAACATCTCGGTCATCAGCTTTCCCGCGTCGTCGGGGTTGTCCGCGCTCTTGCCTTTGTAAAAATCGGGTGCGAAGGCCACGAAGCCCTCCTGGGCGAGCCTGTCGGTGAGCTCCTTTATGTTGGAGAGGGGTGAGTCTAAGCCCCACCACTCGTGTATGATGATGACCGCGGGCCCTTTCTGCGCAGGCTCCGCCAGATAACCGCTCACCTTAACTCCTTCTACCTCGAACTCCACCGTCCTTCCCATATCCTTTCCCTCCTGCTCATAATTTTACATGAACATAGGTGTAGTAGAAGTTCTGATCCACACCGCTCGAGGTCCTTGTCCCTTCTTCCTCGATCCTCTCCCCAAGCTCTTCGCGGGCCAGCTCAAGAAACTCTTTATGAAGGCTGTCGCCGATGGAGTAAGAGTATACCGTTCCAGCAAGCTTGTCCTCCCCAATCCTCACCACGCTCCCCACCAGCTCTTTCTGGCAGAAGAAGAGGGTTTTGTCCCCTTCCTCCTCCCTGATCAGATCAGCGCACCTTTCCCCGAGCAGACCTTCCAGCAGTTTCTCAAGTTTTTCCCTCACAGCTCTCCCTCAGGTAGGCCTTTCCGCCCTCCGCCTCAAGCTCCCTGCCCTCCTCGTAGAGATTTCTCAGGACGTATCCGAGGGCCTTCTTTCCGTCCGAGCTTACGGAGGTGATTAGGCCGACCGCCTTTCCCCCCTCGTAGAGCTTGGCTCCCTCCTTGATCTCGCCTTCCAGATCGAACCTGACGAGAACCCTCGGTGTTCTTCCCCTGAAGTAGACCCTCGCTATGGCCTCCTGTCCCACGTAGCATCCCTTGTTCATGTCTATGGCGTAGCTGAGAACCCCTGCCTCCAGCGGAGAAAACCCTTCTCTGAGTTCCTTACCTATCCTCGGGACGCACCTCTCTATCCTGATGTCCTCGAACTCCTTTTCGCTCACTTCATCTTCCTCCGAGAGCTTCTCGAGAAGGCCGGAGAGATCCCCCATCAGGTCGTAGCCCTCCATCCTGAGCCTGAGGGGGTTCCTGGCCACAAGGATCCCTCCCGCCTCCTTTACTTCGAAGTTCTCCAGAGACACGCCGAAGGCGTCCTTTACGAACTCGGAGGAACCTTCTCCGAAGACGAAAACGTGGTCAGTGCTCGGTGTGAGGTCCTCGAAGTAGACCTTGAGGGAGAGCTTGAGCCTCTCGAACTCCTTTATCACTTCGTCCGCAGGTTTTTCCGTATCGAGCAGAAAGTAGTCCCCTATTCTGTATACGAAAAAGTCCCCCACGGGCTGGCCGTTCTGCCTGAGCCAGAGGTTGTAGTTGAAGGTTCCGGGCCTGAGGGCCTTCACGTTGTTGGTGAGGAGGCTGTGGAGGAAGTGGGTGTGCTCCTCGGGGGCGGTCATCCCCTTCATCAGGATCTTGGCGGGCTTTCCGAAGACCTTTATCTTGGACCTTTTTAGATCAATCCATTTCATAGAGAGTTAATATAGGCTTTCCTCGCGTTTTTTTTTCCAGGATCTCCTCAATCACCGAAAGAAAGCCTCCCGCCTGTGTGTAATAGCCTGTCAGGGAGTAAATACCCTCTTCTACCTGTGAGAACTGGAGGTAGCTTCTACCGACTGATTGATCGTATGTCCTTATCCATATTTCCTTTTCCATCACTTCAACGCTCTGGGCGTAGATCTCTCCCTCCCACCTTCCGTGGAATGCGGTGAGTATAAGGGGTTTGAGCTTATTACTCCTTGCATCCAACCACAGAAAAAACATCCTGACACTGGTCGCACACGTTCCATACTGGGTGAAGAGAATTATGGGTGATCCTTCACCACTTACGAAAACTTTCATAGGCTCAACGGGCGTTTTCCACTTTCCCTTTATCTTCACAAAGAAGCAGTTTTCAAAGCTCACCTTAGAGATCTCTTCCCCTCCCTTTACCAGAACGATGTGGCAGGAGCCCTCTACTTCTGGACTTTTGTTGGGATTCCAGCAGGAAATTTCCCTCGGTTTGTACATCTTTGCCTCTTCTCCTAACCTAATCTCAACTTTATAAGAAATCCCTTCATACTTGAACTCTGCTGAATCTATCACCATCTCCGAACATAGCACGGGGAAGCACAGTAGGAAAAAGATTATTAAGTACCTCACCACCTCAGCCCCGAACTTCCCATGACGGGGACATACTCAAACACCCTGTCCTCACCTATCCTCCACTCCCTCCTTATCCTCATCTTCAAGGCTTCCTCTACGTTCATTATCCCCAGATTATCTACACCCTTTCCGCTTCCGAAGATCTTGGGAGACTGGAAGATCACAAGCCTGTCCCAGAGGCCCTCTCTGAGGAAGCGCGTCACGGTGTAAGCCCCTCCCTCTACAAGCAGATGAACTACCTCCCTTCTGGCAAGCTCCTCAAGAAGCTTACTTAGGTTTATCTCTTCCATATGCAGTAGCTGAACTCCCGCTTCGATTAAAGCCTGCTCAATGTCCGGTTTTCTTTCAGAGAAAACCACGAGGGTGGGAGCGGATCTGTCCCGAACGAGCTTCGATTCGATGGGAATCTCGAGGTCTGGATCTATAACGATCCTTAAGGGCTGTCTTTCAAAGGGGAAGTGCCTGATGGTCAGCTGGGGGTCGTCCTTCAGGACGGTCGTTATCCCTACCAGGACCGCGGACGCTTCACTCCTGAGCCTGTGGGCGAACTTTCTGCTCTGCACGGAGGTTATCCATTTACTGTCTCCGGTAACAGTAGCTATCTTTCCGTCCACCGTCTGGGCGAGTTTAAGGGTCACGTAGGGCCTTCCCTTCGATATGTAGGTGAAGAAGTCCTCGTTCAGAAGCGCAGCTTCCTCTTCGCATATTCCCACATCAACATCAACACCTGCATCTCTCAGTTTATCCACTCCCTTTCCCCCGACCACCTCGTTCCTGTCGAGGGTAGCTATAACCACTCTTTTAATGCCCGCCTCTAAGAGAGCATCCGTGCAGGGAGGGGTTCTGCCGAAGTGGGTGCAGGGCTCGAGGGTTATGTAGGCGGTCGCGCCCTTTGCCCTTTCCCCCGCCTGCTCCAGAGCGATCACCTCAGCATGGGGATATCCCGCCCTCTCATGGTAGCCGAGGCCCACTATCTCTCCGTCCTTGACTATAACGCAACCTACCGTAGGGTTGGGATGGGTCAGTC
The DNA here is from genome assembly GCA_027079305.1 of Aquificaceae bacterium. Lineage (GTDB taxonomy): Bacteria > Aquificota > Aquificia > Aquificales > Aquificaceae > Hydrogenivirga. Next base: position 12,526 of record JALWVU010000055.1, on the reverse strand, counting down.
CCTTCCTTCTCCTGGCAAGGGAAAGGGCCAGGTTCATGTAGGCCTCATCGTTCATCTGATGGACTCTTCCATTATCTCCTTAACAAGGTTTTCTATCTCCTGAGCTATATCTTTCAACTCTGGCTCGTTATACATCTCGAGCATTTTGGTAGGTGCTATGGTGCTAACTACGGTCTTGCCGTTCTGTTCGAATATAGCGACCCTGCAGGGCATAGCGGTGGATATGTAAGGGTTCTTAGAGAGAACCTGGCTCGCCGCTCTGGGCTGGCATATCTCCACTATCACACAGGAGTAGCTTATGGGGTGCCCCTTGTTCTCGAGTATCTTGGTAACCTCGTGGGTGCTCATAACTCCGAACCCTTTCTCCTTAGCCTTCTCCTCCAGCTTCTGCCTTACCTCCTCAACGCTCTTGCTGGTTTCAACATTTATGAGCATTCCTCTACCTCCTCAGCGTTTTCAGTATCTCTAAGTATATTTTATCAAGCAGATCGTCTATGGCCTTTCTCCTCGGGATGTCTCCAAGGCCACCGTAGGGTAAAGTGTATGGAACGGAAGAACTGAAGGAGTGCTTCTGTCCGTTTACCTCAAGCTCTACGCTCAGAAAGAGGTTGTAGGAGCTCACCCTCTGCTCGGGGGTGTAGGCTATGGGAACCTCCTGAAACCTCTTTATCCTGACCTTCACCTTCTTGGACTTCCGATCGCAGGAGATCTGGTGGCCGTTCTCCAGTATGGCTTCCTCAACCACCTTTAGAAGGCTGTAGCTGAGGTAGGGTTCGTTGGTGTTGTTCTCTACATCCTCTACGCAGAATACCTCAGCCCACAGAAGGCTTGCAGAAAACAAAAGTATCAGGAACCACACCCGAACCTCTCCCTTAGCTTTTTCTCCACAAAGGGATGAACCAGACCGCTCAGATCTCCGCAGTAGGAGGCCACGTCCCTGACTATGGTAGAGCTTATGTGTATGAACTCCTGGGAGGGCATCATGAAAACGGTTTCCACCCCCGCCAGCTTGAAGTTGGTAAGGGCTATCTGAAGCTCGTATTCAAAGTCCGTAAAGAGCCTGACACCCCTCACTATAATGTCCACCTTCTCCCTTCTCATGAACTCTACCAGAAGGGAGTCGAAGCTCCTGACCTCCACCCTGTCTCCCAGATCCTTCACCATCTCTTTGAACATCTCCACTCTCTCGTCTATAGAGAAGAGGAGATGTTTTCTCGGGTTGCGGGCGACCGCCACGATAACTCTGTCGAAGATCTTCAGACTCCTCTCCACTATGTCCAAGTGCCCGAGGTGCGGTGGATCGAAGGTTCCGGGATAGACCGCTCTCTTCATTCTTCCTTCCTCCATATGGACAGGACCGTATCTCCGTAAACCCTCTCCTCCTGAGCACCGAAGCTCTTCCTCTTGTCGTGCTCCAGTATGAAAACGCCACCAGGCTCGAGGATCTCGAGAACGCTTTCTATAAGCTCTTTGTATCTCCCATAGGCGTAGGGAGGATCCGCGAAAACTATATCAGGCCTGAAGTCGAGCTTTTTCAGGACCCTGAGCGCATCCCCTCTGCGAACCTTTCCCCGCGCTCTCTTCTTAATTTCTTCCGCAAACCTCGGGTTTTTTTCCACAAAGACAACCTCAGCCCCCCTGCGTTCCGCCTCGAGACCTATCTGTCCCGTTCCCGCAAAGAGGTCCAAAAAGTGCAGTCCCTCTATGTCCCCGAGTATGTTGAAGATAGCGTTTTTAACGAGGGAGGAGGTGGGCCGGAGCTTCTGGATCCTTCTTGTCTTTTTCACGGAAAAAGATTATACTGTATATTTGCTCTCAAGGAGGTGCTCAGCGATGAGCTTCTTTATGTCTCTCAGGCTTTTCAAAAACTTCTCAAGGGAGGACAAAAAATGGCAAAGACCCTCGGACTGCATATCTTAGCGGACCTTTACGGAGTGGAGGCGGAGCGCATCGACCGCGTTGAAGACGTAAGGGACCTTCTTGAAACCGCCGTAAAGGTCGCGGATCTAACCAAGATCTCCTCTCACTACTACCAGTTCCAACCCCACGGGGCAACGGGAGTTGTCCTTCTCGCGGAATCCCACATCTCGATCCATACCTGGCCGGAACACGGCCTCGCCACCGTGGACGTCTACACCTGCGGGGACCCTTCCAAGGCTTACAGGGCAATGGAGTATATCATCAACACCCTCGAGCCTAAGCGGGTGGATAAACAGGTTCACGAAAGGGGCCTCGTAGGTGAGGAAAGGCAGTCCGAGGAACTTCGAAGTATACTGCTCAGTGTTTAATCCTTTTTCTCCTTCCTCATCAGCTCTATAAACTCGAAGGGGAAGGGGAAGACTACCATCTTAGCGTTCTGGAGACCTATGGTGTGGAGGGTCTCCAAGTATCTGAGCTGTATGGCTATTGGTTCGGAGGCCAGTATCCTTGCAGCCTCCAAGAGCTTCTGGGCAGCCTGGTATTCCGCCTCCGCGGAGATTATCTTGGCCCTCCTCTCCCTTTCAGCTTCCGCCTGACGGGCTATGGCCTTTCTGAGATCGTCCGGAAGGTCTATCTTCTTCAGCTCCACCGCCACCACCTTCACTCCCCAGGGATCCGTCTGTCTGTCTATGATCTCCTGGAGCTTTATGTTTATCCTCTCTCTTTTTGAAAGGAGCTCGTCCAGCTCCGCCTCACCGCAGACGCTTCTGAGAGTGGTCTGGGCTATCTGGGAGGTGGCGTAGAGGTAGTCCTCCACCTCCACTATGGCCTTCACCGGATCCACTACCCTGAAGTAGACGACCGCGTCCACCTGAACGGAGACGTTGTCCTTCGTAATTATGTCCTGGGTGGGGACGTCCAGGGTTACAGTTCTGAGAGAAACCCTCACGATCCTATCGATTACGGGAATTATGATTATCAGGCCGGGCCCCTTGGCACCTATCACCCTACCTAAACGGAAGACGACCGCCCTTTCGTATTCGGGGATGATCTTTATGGCAGCCATCAGGAATATAACTCCGAGAATTACCAGGATGATCACTGGAGAGAGAACCATACCGATCCCTCCTAAGAGCTTGAATATGTTCCCGCCCGTCACGAAAGCTATGAAAACCGCCACGAATATCAGGAAAGGCAGAGCCTCAAGCAGGCCCCTCATAGCCCACCTCACGTGTGGTATTCCGCGTTCAGTTTAATATACTCATAACCTAAGTCCGAGGAATAGTAAGTCCAGGAGTTTCTGCCCTCTCCCAGATCCACAGTTATCTCTATCTCCTTCTCCTCCTCCAGATACCTTTTGGCGAGCTTCTCCGCCCTCGGATGGGGCCTGCCGTCGTAGAGGAGATGCTTCCCGACATATATCTTCATCGAGAAGGGATCTATCGGGAACTCGGTGCTTCCCACAGCGGCGGCGATCCTTCCCCAGTTGGGATCCCTACCATAAACTGCGGTCTTTACCAGCAGGGAGTTGGCTATGGTCCTCGCTATCTCACGCGCCTTCATCTCGAGGGTGGCCCTCTTGACGGTGACCTTTATGATCTTGGTAGCACCCTCCCCGTCCTCCACTATCCTTTTTGCAAGGGTCTCAGAAACCTCCAACACGCCTTCCTCAACCTCTTTGGGATCCACCTTTACTTCCCCAAGGGATATGAGTCCGAAGCTGTCGTTGGTGCTCTCGCATCCGTCCACCGTTATGGAGTTGAAGGTTCTGTCCGCCACCCTCTTGTGTATATCTCTCAGGATTTCGTAGTCAAGATCCGCGTTGGTAAATACGAATGCGAGCATGGTTGCCATAGAAGGCGCTATCATACCCGCTCCCTTTGCGAATCCGAAGACCTCAAGACTTCCCCTTTTCAGAAAGTCGAACTTGGGGAATCTGTCGGTGGTGGATATGACCTCAGAAGCTCTCTCCAGGTCGAGGGGTTCCATTATGGAGCAGGCCTGATCTATAGCACCGAGAACCCTATCTATGGGTAGGGGTCTTCCTATTATCCCGGTGGAGAAAACCAGAACCTCCTCAGGCTTCAGATCGAGGTTTTGGGCCACCCTCTCAGCCATCATTTTGGCATGTGTGATACCCTCTTCACCGGTTCCGCAGTTAGCGTTTCCGCTGTTGATCACGAAAGCCCTGAACCTGTCCCTGCCTTTGGCAATACCTTCGGAGTATATCACCGAGCCCGCCTTAAAGTAGTTATCCGTGAAGAGGAAGGAAGATACGCAGGGGTAAGGGAGGAGAACTACCAGGAGATCTGGGGCGCCGGACTCCTTCAGTCCGGCCTTACCCACACCCATAAGGATATCAGGCATAAAAGTATCACTCCTCCTGGACCTTGAGAACTATGAACTCCACCCTCCTGTTGGTGAGCCTTCCTATGGGATCCTCATTGGTGGCTATAAACCTCTCCTTACCGAATCCGACTATCTCTATCTTCTCCTCAGGTATCCCGTGCTCCACGAGGTATTTCTTAACAGCTTCAGCTCTCTTCAGGGCAAGCTTTTCGTTGTATTCCTTGGAACCTATTATGTCCGTGAAGCCCTCTATCCTGACCTTCACAAAGGGATTTTCCTTAAGAGTCTTAACTACCTCGTTCAGTATAGGAATGTACTCCTCCTTTATGTTGTACTTGTCAAAGTCGAAGTGTATCCTTGCGGTGATTTTGAGATACTCTTCCACCATCTTAGGTTCCTTCTTTTCCTCCTTGGGCTTCTCCTCCTCTACAGGTTTCTCTTCCTTTTTCTGCTCCTCTTTAGGCAGGACAGCTACCTTCTTCCTTCCCGTGTAGCATTCGAACTCGTTGGACATGGCTACCTTGAGCTTGCTCTCCGCTATCTTACTCTCCGTGCTAACCTCGTTGTAGAACCTGAGTATAAGGGCGGAGTTGGGCTCCTCCTTCTTCATCTCGTAAACGAGGGCATCGTAGAAGGCTTCCGCCCTACCGAGTTCCTTGGGAGCACACCTAACACCCTTGTTGTTTCTGAGAAAGTCGAGCCTGTTCCTTATCTCCTTTATGTCAACTATCTGGAACTCCTTTTCCTTCTCCTCCTCAAACTTTGGAACGTCAGATATAGGCGTTAAGTCCTCGGTTCCGCTGAAGGCAGCGCTTATCGCTTTCGAAGCGTAGTTCATTGTTCTTATGGCGAATACTTTGGACCCTACGTCGTCCGCCTCTGAGGCGAGTATGGCGGAGACCTCCTTATAGGCTTTTGTCTTCGAGTAGAGATAAGGAGCCTTCTCCTTTGCACCCACCTGGTAGGCCTTTATAACCGCCCTCTGGGCTTCGTCTATTCCCTGGGTAACCCTGAAGGCAAATCCGAGACCGAACAGAGCAAAGAAGATCACAGCTACCGCTGTCCTTATCATCCTTTTCCCTCCCATCATGATTATACTACTTATAACGGCCCGTAAGCGCTCCAATTTAAACATTAATTAAAAGATCACGTTCGCCTGGACAAAGGGTCCGTGAAGCAGGTCGTATCTGCTAAACTCCAAATAGAGCTTGTTTGGATCCGATCCGCTTCCGTCGTTTCCCGCACCGGCGAACATGAAGGTCAGCCTGTATCCTAAGTTAAAGGAGAACCCGAAGCCCTTGAGAACCTTTGCCCTACGCTGATACAGGTATCCTACCTCTCCGTATGCTTTGAGAACTATGTATAAGGGCGTCTGAATACCGGAAGCTCCCGTGAGTGCCTTGGCACGATCTTTAACACTCGAAGAGATGTCCGCCTTTCCAAGACCTATACCTCCGTTCCCTGCAAAGTAGAAGCTGTTGAAGTTGGTTTCGTACCTTTTCGCGTAGCTGACATGATCGTATCCGAGAACAAGAAGGAGAGAGTTCAGGGTAAAGTCTGGATCAAAATCTACAAAAACAACGCTTCCGCCTCTGCTGAACCCTACCGCGGAAGGTATCTTGTAGTTCAGATACTCGAGACCGAAGTATAGGCCCCTCTCCATCATTATGTATCCATAGTAGCTCTTTAGGTCTGTCTCGAAGAGGACGGACCTGCTTCCGGTGGTGCCGGAAAACTCAGCTATGCCGTTTACCTTCCCCTGCTCGTAACCTATCCTCAGGGTGTTCCTCTTCCCCACGAGGCCGTGGAGGTCCACCACCGCGGACAGAAACTTGGATGTCTTTGCGGTCAGTCCACCTTTTCTCTCCGCCCTGTTCTGTAAGTATGTTATGGCTATCTGTGTGTTCCCTATCCTTCCTTCCAAGGAGGTTCCGTAGAAGAGGGAGTTGCTAAGGTCGTATTTTACCTTGGCGTAAGTAGTGCCTCCCTTTCTGACCTCAGAGAAGGCGTTCCAGGTAAGAAGTGAGAGCTTGGCGGACACGAGGAACTCTACGTACTTCTCCTCCTCAAAGCCCTTTATGTGCGGGGGAACAGCGTTCGGTAGGTCCGCTACCTTGCTCTTTGGAACGACGAAGTGAAGATATGTATCTTCAGTAGAGTTTTTCGCGGAGACTACTACCTCCTTTTTGGTGGAGAACACGGAAGGATCAAAACCCACGTTTCTGTCCTCAGAGTTGAACAGAAATCCCTTTATGAAGGTTCCCTTCTGGAAGTTCACCTCGTAGAGAACTATGCCTTTATTGTAGGGATTGACGTATCTGTATACCGCGGAGTAGGAAATATCTTTCGTCTCGGGATATATGGACAGAACTCCCAGCCTGTCTCCACGTGTAGTCAGGGCGTTTGGGTCCAGCACAAACTTTGTAGCCTTCCTGTCGTAGCTTATGAAGAGAAGATCGTTACCTCCTACCGCGACCGCAGAGACAGCACCGTAGGGGTTGTTCCCTATGTACGCATACTCGACCTCCCTCGGCAGGGGCATGCTGAAGATGACACCTCCGGGAGAAAGCTCGTAGATGTGCGTCTTGGCAACCACGAACACGTTCCCGTTTGAAAGAGGCTTTACCTCCACATAACCTTCCGGTATTCCCGCCTTGAAGAACTTTTTGGTCCCGTCGTGATACAAGAGGAAAATCTGAGTGTAGCTTCTGTCCCCCACCTTGTAGATCCTTTCTACAAAGGCCATGGCCTTGCCCCTGTAGCGGGCCTTTCCAAGTATATCTACACTCTCAGTCTTGGTGTTGTATGGCCCGGCTATGATTCTTCCCCTGTGATTTACGAAGTAGATCAGGCAGTAGTCAGCATCGCGGGGACACTTCATATCAGTCCTTATGTCCGGCAGGCCGAGTTTGTCAAAGTAGTCGTCCACGTAAAACTTACCTTTCTTAGGTTCTACAAACGAGAACTCCGCCCCGAGAACGATCCCGAAGGTCAGGAACACGAACGCAAGAATGGTTCCGAAAGCCAGCATGGCGATAAATTTTACACGAGACGTATAATTTATTGGGGGAAATTATGAAGGAGATAGGCATAGTAGGCCTGGGGAGGATGGGATCCGGCATAGGAAGGAGGCTCCTTAAAAAGGGATGGACCGTCTTCGGATACGACAGAAGCGAGGAATCCTTGAGGAGAGCGGAAAAGGACGGCATAGAGGTCTTTGAAAGTCTTGAGTTCCTGTGCGGAAGCTTCTCGGATAGAAAGCTTATCTGGATAATGGTTCCCGCTGGTGTGGTGGATAACGTTCTTAAGGAGCTTAAGAACTGCCTTACGGAAGGGGACATAGTCATAGACGGGGGAAACTCCTTTTACAAGGACTCGGTCCGCAGGTTCAACGAGCTTTCTCGCATGGGCGTTCACTTCCTCGATGTGGGAGTCAGCGGTGGTGTCTGGGGTGAAGAGCAGGGCTACTGTCTCATGATCGGGGGTGAGGAGGAAGTTTTTAAAGAGATAGAGAACCTTTTCAGGGATCTTGCCTACGAGGGAGACGGATACGCTTACATGGGCAGGTCCGGGGCGGGCCACTTCGTAAAGATGATCCATAACGGGATAGAATACGGGATGATGCAGGCTATAGCGGAGGGTTTTGAGCTCATGAGAGAGTCCGACTACGACCTCGACCTAAAGGAAGTGGCCAGAGTATACACAAAGGGCAGTGTCATAAGGTCCTGGCTCATGGATCTCACCTACAGGTCCTTTGAGGACTTTGGAGATCTGAAGGATATAGAACCTTTCGTTCAGGACTCGGGGGAGGGAAGGTGGACGGTCCAGACCGCGGTGGAGCTTGGCGTTCCTCTCTGGGTTATAGCGGACGCCCTCTTCAACCGATTCCGCTCCCGTCAGAGCGATTCCTTCAGAGATAAACTCCTGTCCGCTCTAAGATACGAGTTCGGGAGACACGAGGTAAAGAAGAAGGATGGATAAAAGAATAGCCTTCTTCATTCTCGGCGGAACCGGAGATCTGGCCAGAAGGAAGCTCTATCCCGGAATAGAGAGGCTTGTAAAGAAGGGGAAACTCGGAAAGCTCGTAGGTTTATATGCCCTCGGCAGGGAAAAGGGAAAGATAGAAGAGTTCGAGGAGAGGTTTTCAAAGGAGCTGTCCGTTCCCTTCAAATTCATAGAGTTCGATGTCAGAGACAGAGAGAGCTACAGAAAGCTAATTAAGGAGTTTGAGAGCCTGCAAGGTGTAGAGCTTATCTTCTACCTCGCCCTACCTCCGGATCTCTTTGAGACCGCTATAACCCACCTGGGACCCACCCTCAGGAACTTCACCAATCCAAGAAAGATAGTGGTGGAAAAGCCCTTCGGCTTTGATTTAGAGTCCGCGAAGAGACTGAACTTCCAGCTCAAAAGATACTTCACCGAGGAGGAGATATACAGGATAGACCACTTTCTGGGAAAGCTCCAGGTTCAGAACATACTCTCGGTCCGCTTCTCCAATTACATATTCGAGGGGATATGGAACAAGAATTTTATAGACAACGTTCAGATATCCGCCCTGGAAACCGTAGGCCTTGAGGGGAGAGTTTCCTACTACGACAGGGTGGGAGCCCTAAGGGACATGGTCCAGAATCACATGCTTCAGATCCTCTCCTTCCTTGCGATGGAACCTCCCGCGGTTATGGGGGCGGAGGAGATAAGGGACGAGAAGGTAAAGGTGCTCGAGTCAATAAGAAGGATAAAGGTATCCGAGGTGAAGGACTTCGCGGTAAGGGGACAGTATAAAGGCTACAGGGAGGAGCTGGGAAGGAACTCCACTACAGAGACCTTCGTAGCTCTAAAGCTCTATATAGAAAACTTCAGATGGGAGGGTGTTCCTTTCTATCTGAGAACCGGGAAGAAGCTCAAGGAGAAGAAAACTCAGGCGATCATAGTTTTTAAGGAGGTGCCGGGAAACTTCGGAAGGCTCTTGGGGTGTATGCCCCAGCAGAACAAGCTCGCCTTCGAGATAGCTCCCAAGAACAGACTTGTTTTCAAGTTTCAGGTCATGCCTCCCTCAGGACTTCTGGCCTGCACGGTAGAGAGCTCCATGGAGGCGGACATGGCGGAGAGCATAGGTGAGCCTCCGGAAGCCTACGAGACCCTGCTGGAGGATATCGTGAGCGGAGATCAGACCCTGTTCATAAGGGAGGACGAATCCGAACTCGCCTGGGAAATAGTCCAGCCCATAATAGAAAGCTGGCGAGAACAGGAGGACCTTTACCTCTACGAGCCGGGTAGCTACGGCCCTGAAGAGGCTCAGAAGTTCATAGAGAAGGACGGAAGGAGCTGGGTCCTTGTATAGACTCGTCAAGGGGAACAATCCCGAAGAGGTGAGCAGGGAGCTGGCGGAGTTTATAAAGAGGATCGTCGAGGAGCGTCTGCGGTCTGAAGGACTTGCCAAGCTCGGTCTTGCGGGTGGCAGGACTCCCAAGCTCACATACAGATTGCTTTCCCAAACTTTAAAAGACTGGGACAGAATTCTCATCTTTCCCACAGACGAGAGGTTCGTCCCTCCAGAAGATCCCAGAAGCAACTTCAGGATGCTGAGGGAAACTCTCGGTGAGAGAGCAAAGATATACAGGGTAAAGACGGAGCTTCCCCTCGAAAAGGCCTGCAGGGATTTTGAAAGCGCCCTTTCGGAAACGGGATCTCTTGACTTCATCCTCCTTGGCATGGGCGCGGACGGGCACACAGCTTCCCTATTTCCCGGAGTTCCCTGCAGGTTATGCGGTGAGAACGCCTGCACCTCAAAGTCCCCGGACGGCCTTGAAAGGATAAGTATGAGCCTGAGCTACATAAACAGCGCTTCCGAGATAGCCTTCCTGGTTCTCGGTGAGGAGAAGAGGCAGGCCCTTGAAAAGCTACTCGAGGGAGCGGACATCCCTGCGGGAAGGGTAAGAAAGGACGCTATCGTGTTCACCGATTTGGATATTTAAAAAGTGGAGACGAGGGGATTTGAACCCCCGACCTCCGCCGTGCGAGGGCAGGCCCCTAAATTTTAAAATTCCTGTACTCTGATAACTCTGGGGAATGGTAAAGCCTAAGGTAAGTTATTAGCTCTTCTGAAATTTCTTTTGCCTTTTTGTAGCCGAAGGATTCCCTTAAAACACTCTTAGTTATACTTCTTGCCCTCGCTAACTTTTCTGGGATTAGATACCATTCCGGGGAGTTAACTATTGGCTCAAGCTCCTGCTCAAGGGTGGAGGATACGTCTTTCAATTTTTCTTCGTCCTCCATGTATTCGGATAAGAAGTCGTAAATCAGTGTGCTAAAGCTTGAGAGGTTTAATGACTTTTCTTCTTCATAGATTTTCTTTAGTTCCTCCGTAAGTCTTACAAGCTCCTCAATTATTTGAGCACTTGTCATAAGTCTTTTGTGGTATCTATCAAGAATCTCCTTTAATCTCTCAACGAGCCCTTTGTATCTTTTGGGGTTTCTTTGAGTAAATACCCTCAGCTGGTCACTAAGTATCTTGGACAGCACATCCATGGCGAAGTTCTTGTACTCACTCTCTCTCAGCTTTCTTATGAAGTCCTCATCAAATATTGTCAGTTCTCCTCTCTCCTTTCCAAGGAGGGAGAATATGTCTATAGGCTCCTCAGCGATTATGCTCTTTGATATGAGCTCATGGAATTCTTTTTCTATCTCTTCCTTCTCCCTGCTACGAGATCCTCCATTCCTACCAAGAGTTAAGAGCATCCTTCTTACTCTGTTGAAAAAGTTGATCTCATCTCTAATCCTTATAGCTTCGGGATGGTGAGAAGCTATTCTGTAAAGCTTCTTAAGGTAAGTGCTATTTTTTATGAAGTTCCTTTTCTTCCCCTCATCCTCAATCAGTCTCTCATAAGCTTTAATTAATTCTATCTGGTTGTTTGCATCAAAATTTACACCTTTGAGTATTGAGGAAACGATATCATAGCGTTCTTTCAGTTCGTCAACTATCTTCTCAATATTGGTTACTGTGTTCTCAATATCTTCCTTTGCGTATATACTGAGGGCTTTTGCAAGGTCATCGGTTATGCCTACGTAATCAACAATAAGACCTGAAGGTTTCCCTGGGTAAACCCTGTTCACCCTCGCTATAGCCTGAAAGAGGGTGTGCCCCTTCATGGGCTTGTCAACGTACATAACGTGTAAAGGTGGAACGTCAAATCCCGTAAGCCACATATCAACTACTATTACAAGCTTAGGGTCCTTCGTCGAGTCTTTAAAATCGTTCTCGAGCCGTTTTAGCTCCTTTCTGCTCCTTATGTGTGGTTTGAATATGTCTTCATCCCTTGATTTGCTTCCGGATATGACCACCTCTACGGAAGGAGCGTTGGGAATCTTCTTGATTTCCTCATACAGCTTCACTGCAACCCTTCTTGTAATGGTCGCTATTAGACCTTTTCCTCTGTACTCCCTGTCCCTTTTGTTAAAGTGCTCCACTATGTCCTGAGCTATTTTCCTTAGCCTATCCTCTGAGCTAAGAACTATCTTCTCAAGCTTCCTCAAAAGCTTCCTTTTCTGTTCATCGCTCGTCTCTTCCTCCAGCTCTTCAAACTCTTCATCTATAAATTCATTGGTGAGGTGGAGCTTTGATAATCTGCTCTCGTACATTATGGGAACAACTACGCCGTGCCTTCTCGCCTTGTCCATAGGGTAGATGCTTATGTAACTTCCGAACACCGCGGTCGTTGAACGGTCGGAAAGCTCTATAGGGGTAGCGGTAAAACCCATAAAGCTCACCCTTGGCAAGACTATCCTCAGGTTCTGTGCAAGCTCTCTGTACTGGCTCCTGTGGGCTTCATCCGCAACCACTATCACATCTTCCCTTTCGTTTATAGGGACAAGCTCTTCCAACCTTTTTGAGAATTTCTGTATCGTTACGAAAAGAACTCCCCCGCTCTTGGCTCCGAGCTTTTCTTTAAGGTCCTTTATCGACTCTGCTCTCTCTACGGTCCCTATGTGCTCCTTGAAGGTATCGTGAAGCTGTTCGTCAAGCTCTCTTCTGCTCGGTTATAAAGATTATCAGCGGGTTCTCAAGCTCCCTGAGAGCTTTCTTTGTATAAAAGAGCATAGTAAGGGATTTCCCCGAGCCCTGAGTGTGCCAGGTGCCTGAGAACTGCAAATCAGGAACAAAATGTGTTCAGATGATTAGATTCTACAGTCCTCAGGCTCAACCCACAGCTACTACCCCCTATCCCCAGAAGGGACTCGGGGGTTACCTTGAAGAAAA